>CAVSMT010000009.1:0-246439 GCA_963729135.1 uncultured Actinomycetes bacterium | reverse complement strand
TAGCGCCGAAGGTGCAACGGATCAGCCACGAAGCCGTGAAAAATCTGCGAAATCTCGGTCGAGGCGCCGCGCTCGACGCGCGGAGCTAGTCGCCCCAGTCGAAGTCGCGCGACGCGACCAGAGGCTCTCGTCGGTCTTCTCGACCTCGGCGTCCTCGGCCTCGGCCTCCGCTTCGGCGCCGGCGCCGCCGCCGGCGAGTCGATGAACGTGTCGTCGGACGGCCGTCGAGCGAGGTCGGCTCGTCGACGATCGACTGGACGCCGTCGAGGGTGTCCTCGACCCGCGCCTGCTCCTCGGTCTTGAACAGCGGATGGTTCTCGAACGGATCGTCCGTCATGTACTTCTCCAGGGGCATGTCGCGCTCGAGCGAGGCGTTGCGACGCTTGAGCTCGAGGTGCTCCTGGATCACCTCCGCGAACAGGGACGCGGTATCGCTGGGCATGTTTCCCTCCTGCTCGGACGCCGTTTCCATCCGGCCGGGAGTCTAACTCGTACCGGCGGCGGAGCGCCGCCGCGCCCCCGCTGCGGCCCGTCGGGCGCTGCGTAGAATCGGCTCGTGCCCGGAATGCGGCAGCCTGGCGGCAAGCGGATCGGCGTCATCGGCGTCGCGTTCGCCGCGTGGGACATCTGGCTCCGGATCCCGCCCGACCACCGCCGGCGGCTGCTGGCGCAGGCGCGCGCGCACGGACCGCGGATCGCCCGCGAGGCGCTCCACAAGCGGCGCCGCTAGCTGCTCGAGAGGGCGGCGCGCGCGATCCTGTCCTGCTCGACCAGGTGCGCGGTCGGGTAGCCCTCGGCACTGCTCGCCCGCCACGGCCGGCCGATGAAGCGCACCGGGATCCCGGCCGAGGCCTCCTCGAGGCGGTGGCGGATCGTCCGCCAGGCGCCCATGTTCTGCGGCTCCTCCTGCGCCCAGACGATCTCGTCGAGCGACGGATACGCCGCGACCAGCTCGCGGACCGCCTGCACCGGGAACGGGTAGAGCTGCTCGATCCGCCCGACCGCGACCTGATCGCGGACGGCGGCTCGATCCTGGTGGCCGACGATGTCGTAGTAGACCTTTCCGGAGCAGAGCACGAGCCGGTGGACCGGAGCCTTGTCCGGCACGGTCGCGTCGTCGAGCACCGGGCGCCACTCGCCGGCGGCGAGCTCGTCGAGGGTCGAGGAGGCCTCCTTGTGCCGGAGCAGCCCCTTCGGAGTCATCACCACGAGCGGTCGGGCGATCTCGACGATCGCCTCCCGCCGGAGGACGTGGAAGTACTGCGCCGCGGTCGTGCAGTTGACGATCCGCATGTTCTCCTGCGCGGCGAGCTGGAGGAACCGCTCGAGCCGCGCGCTCGAGTGCTCGGGGCCGCTGCCCTCGTAGCCGTGCGGAAGAAGCATGACGAGCCGCGAGGTCTCCTTCCACTTTGCGAGCGCGCTCGAGATGAACTGGTCGATCACCGGCTGCGCCGTGTTCGCGAAGTCGCCGAACTGGGCCTCCCAGAGCACGAGCGCCTCGGGCGCGGCGGTCGAGTACCCGTACTCGAACCCGAGGCACGCGTACTCGGAGAGCGGCGAGTTGAAGACCTCGAACGACGCCGCCGAGCCCGAGAGGTGCTGCATCGGCGTGTGCCGGGCGCCCGTGGTCGGGTCGTGGAGGACGAGGTGGCGTTGCGAGAACGTGCCGCGCTCCGTGTCCTGTCCCGTCAGCCGGATCGGCGTTCCCTCCGCGAGGAGCGACGCGAACGCGAGCGCCTCGGCGTGGCCCCAGTCGATCCCGCCGCTGTCGAGCGCGTCGCGGCGACGCTCGAGCTGGCGCGCCAGCTTCGGGTTGACCGTGAACCCGTCGGGCACGCCGCAGGAGCTCCTCGTTCAGCCCGCGCAGACGCTCCTCGGAGACAGCCGTCTCGATCGGCTTGCCCCGGTAACCGCGAGGCACGCGCTCGTCGTGCGTCTTCTCGGGGATGCCCTCGGCGAACGACGCGCGGAGCCGCTCGTGCGCCGCGCGGAGCCGGGCGGTCACCTCGGCGTCGAGCGCCTCGGCCTCCTCGGCGGTGAGCACGCCCTCGTCGACGAGCCTTGCGGCGTACAGCTCGCGGACGGTCGGATGGCGCTCGATCCGCTCGACCATGACCGGCTGCGTGTACGCGGCCTCGTCCTGCTCGTTGTGGCCGAAGCGCCGGTAGCCGACGAGGTCGATGACGACGTCGTGGCCGAACCGCCGCCGGTACGCGAGCGCGAGCCGGACGGCGGTGATCGCCGCCTCCGGGTCGTCGCCGTTCACGTGGACGATCGGGATGTCGAAGCCCTTCGCGAGGTCGGACGAGTAGCGCGTCGAGCGACCCTGCGCGGGGTCGGTCGTGAACCCGATCTGGTTGTTGGTGATCAGGTGCAGCGTCCCGCCGGTCGAGTAGCCCTGGAGCGCTTCGAGGTTGAGCGTCTCCGCGACGACGCCCTGGCCGGCGAAGGCCGCGTCGCCGTGGAGCAGGATCGGCATCGCGACGGTCGGGTCGTGGAGGGCGGCGCCGGC
Organism: uncultured Actinomycetes bacterium; assembly: GCA_963729135.1. Lineage (GTDB taxonomy): Bacteria > Actinomycetota > Thermoleophilia > Gaiellales > Gaiellaceae > PALSA-600. The sequence continues at coordinate 243,927 of CAVSMT010000009.1, read as the reverse complement.
CGAGCGGTCGGTCTGCTCCGCACGGGTGCGCCCCTCGACGACCGGGTCGACGGCCTCGAGGTGGCTCGGGTTCGCGACGAGCGTGACGCCGATCGGCCCCGCCGCGGCGTTCCGCGTGCCGTGCGCGCCGAGGTGGTACTTCACGTCGCCCGTGCCGCCCTCCGGGTCGGCGACGACGGCCTCGATCATCCGCTCGCCCTCGAACTCGCGGATGATCTCCTCGTACGGCATCCCGACCGTGTGCGCGAGGACGTTGAGCCGGCCGCGGTGGGCCATCCCGACCACGACCTCGCGCGCGCCGTCCGCGGCCGCGAGCTCGATCGCCGCGTCGAGCATCGGGATCATCACGTCGAGGCCCTCGATCGAGAACTGCTTCTGGCCGAGGAACGACCTGCGGAGGTACCGCTCCATCCCCTCGACCTCGCAGAGCCGCGTGTAGAGCGCGCGCTTCTCTGCGGCGTCGAGCGGTCGGCGGTACCGCCACGACTCGATCGCCTGCCGGAGCCAGACGCGCTGCTCGTGGCTGGAGATGTGCTCGATCTCGTAGGCCATCGTCCCGCAGTACGTCTGCTGGAGGCGCGGCAGAGCCTCGCGAAGCGTCTCGCCCTCGACGCTGACGCGCAGCACCGAGGTCGGGATGCGCGACGTGAGCTCGTCCGTCAGCTTCGGCTCGAGGTGGAGCGGGTCGAGCGCCGGGTCGCCGGGCGGCTCGGACCCGAGCGGGTCGAGCCGCGCGGCCAGATGGCCGTGCATGCGGTGGGCCTTCACGAGCGCCATCGCGGCGGCGACGCCGCCGAGCAGCACGAGGTCGCGCGCCGGCTCGGGCGTGGGCGATTCTGTTGCGGGCGCGTCGCGTGCGGGCTTCGGCGCCTCTGGCGCGGGTGCCGCCGCGGCGCCGGCCGGGTGGCCGTTCGCGTGCCCGTCGCTCCCGGGCGCTTCCGGCGCGCGCTCGAGCAGCCGTGCGACGCCCGGGAGTGCGGCGAGCGCGTCGACGCCGTCTGCCTCGAAGAGCGCCCGCCACTCCGGCGGGACGGCCTCGGGATTCTCGAGGTACTCGTCGAGGAGCAGACGCGCGTAGCCGGCATTCAGCCCATCGACGTCGCGCATGACCATTCGCATCTTTTGTAGCAGGGGTCGCATTCCTGCCGACGGGCAGCGCGACGCCGGCGCCACCGATCCATCCGTGCTCCGGAAGGGAGGTCGGTCAGCCGACCTTGTCGTGCGACCGCGCCGCACGCCCGGACTTCCGGGAGAAGCGCCCGTGCGGACCGCCGCGCCGCGGGCCCGCCCCGGGCGGACGTTTCCACGGCTTCCAGTTGAGCCGGTTCAGCCCCTCGGTTCCGCCCTGCGTCCCGACCTCCGGCTCCGCCTTGATCGCCCACCAGACGACCCAGCAGACGTAGAGCGATCGGGATCTTCAGGATCAGCAGGAAGATGATTCCGACCCACATGGGATCGGGGGATTGTATGGGACGGCACGACGGTTTGCGAACCTCGCGGGCCGGCGTCACGACGCGGGCGCGGGCGCTCACCGGAAGTGCTTGCCCTCATCTCGCCGGTAGCCCCAGAGAGCGCGCAGCCGCGAACAGGACCGTGAAGCCGACCAGGCTCGCGCCGGCGCGCGGAGCGAAGGTGTTTCCGAGCGCCGTCGCGGCGAGGGCGTCCGCGAAGCGCGCGCGTCGGCAGGTACGGGGAGACCTCGGCGACCGGCGCCGGCAGGTCGCGCGCGCGGAACCAGAGTCCGCCGGCGTACGAGAGTCCGAGATAGAGCAGGTTCGCGATCGGCAACGCACCGCGCGCCGGCGCCCAGTAGCCGAGGGCGATCCCGAGCACGGCGAACGGGGCCGCGCCGAGCAGGAGCGTGGCCGCGAGCGCGAGCCACCGTGCGGGGGAGAGCGACGCGGCGGTCGTCAGCAACGCGACGCCGACGAGGATCGCCGCGGCGGCCCCCGCGAACACGACCGCCGAGAGCACGCGTGCGGCGAGGCGCGTCGCGGGCCCGACGGGAAGCGTCCTCAGGTACGTCTCCCACGGCGAGGCGCGCTCGACAGCGATTCCGACCCCGAACTGGAAGAAGGCGACGCCGATCACCGCGAACCCGGCGAACGTCGCCATCTCGGCGCTTGCAGCCGTTGGTGTCCGGGGAGCGACGAAGAACAAGAAGAACACCGCCGGGAACGCGAGCGTCGGCACGAGAAACGCCGGGTAGCGGAGCAGCTCGAGGGTCGTCGCCCGCGCGTGGAGGAGCACGAGCCTCATCGACCGTCTCCGTACGCGGCGATCGATTCCTCGAGCGTCAGCGCACGCACCTCGAGATCGACCAGTGGCACGCTCGCGTGGACGAGGGCCTCGACCGTCGTGCCCGCGTCTGCTGTCAGGAGGCGCACGCGGTCGCCCTCTCGCTCGGCGCCGTCGACCGCCGCCCCGGGCGGCGCGCGGAAGCTCACGCGCGCGAGACCAGCCCCTGCCTTGATCGATGCGACCGTGCCGTCGGCGACGATCCTCCCGCCGTCGATCAGGGCGATCCGCGTCGCCAGCGCGTCCGCCTCCTCCAGGTAGTGGGTCGTGAGAAGGATCGTGCCGCCTTCGGCCGCGTGCTCGCGCACCGCCCCCCAGACGGCGCGCCGCGCGGCGCCGTCGAGGCCGGCCGTCGGCTCGTCGAGGACGACGAGGCGTGGATGGCCGGCGAACGCGAGCGCGACCGCGACCCGGCGTCGCTCGCCGCCCGAGAGTCCCCCGACCTGGCGTGCGGCAAGCGCGTCGAGCCCGAACCGCGTGAACACCTCGGAGCCCGCCAGCGGCGCCTCGTAGTGCGCACGGACGAGGTCGATCAACTCACCGACACGGAGCGTTGCCGGATACGCCGCCTCCTGAAGCGCGACGCCCACGGCCATCCGCGACCGTGCGCGAGACGGATCCGCACCGAGCAGCCTGACCCGTCCGGCATCGGGGCGCCGCAGGCCGAGCAGCAACGCGAGCGCGGTCGACTTCCCGGCGCCGTTCGGGCCCAGGAGGGCGAGCACGTCACCGTGCTGCACGGTCAGGCTGACCGCGTCCAGGGCCGTGACGGAGCCGAACCGCTTCGTCACCTCGTCGAGAGTGGCGACGGTCACGGCGGTCTGTGCGACCGGCGCAGGTCGCGATCGACGAGCGCCGCGACGAGCAGGTTGTAGATGAAGTGGGCCGCGACGCTCGCGGCGAGAACGCCGGTCGCGAGGTAGAGGGCGCCGAACGCACCTCCGGTGAAAACGTGGAGACTGCGCCTCGTCCGGTGGACCAGCGCGAAGCCGAGCGTGCTGCCGACGAACGCCGGAACCGCACCGGCGCCGAGCAGTTCGCCGAGCGCGACACGGCGCCAGAGGAGCTCCTCGTTGGTCGCCCAGAGCCCGAAGAAGCCGAGCTTCGCCAGAAGGACGGGGACCGACGAGGTCGGTACCGGGAGGTGCGGCCGCGAGCGTGCAATCGTGACGAAGAGGGCGAGACCGACGGCGCTTCCGATCGCGATAGCGACCGACGACGAAAGCTGCGGCGCAGGCCTGGCCGGCGCGAGGGCGATCGCAAGCGCGGACACCGTCGCCGTGACGGCGGCGATACGCGTCCACAGAGCGACGCCGGGGCTCACGAGGGTCCTCCGAGCACGAGCGCGTACACGGACGCCTCGTCGAGCCTGTCGGCGCCGACCAGCGCGTCGAGCCTTCGGTCGTAGAAGCCTCCGAGCGGGAGCGCCGACAGTCCGAGCGCCGTCGCCGCGAGTACCGCGTTCTGAACGACGTGGCCCGCCTCGAGCAGCGCGAAGCGGTAGCCGCGGAGCCCATACTTGAAGCGCGAGCGCCAGAAGACGGCCGTCACGACGAGGATGGCCGCGGCCCGGTCGACGAGCGTCGGGTCGACGAGCGCTTCCCGCACATCGTCGAAGTCGACCGCGCCGAGGATCTCGAGGCGATGCCGGAACGGGTTGTAGTGGAACGCAATCGCCTCGATGCCCGCGACGCGGAGCCCGAGCACGTAGAGCTCCAGCGGGTAGAGCGCCCCGGCGGACGGCACCGGCCGACGAGCCGCGCCCAGCGCCGCGGCGGGGGCGACATAGCTCGCCTCTAGTACGACAGCGAGATCGTCGAGCGTCAACGTGCCGGGCCCGGCCGGCGGGCTCGATCGGCGCTCGTGGAGCACTGTCGCGAGCCCCGTCACTGGGACGTTGCCGTGCTCGAGGTCGATCCCGGGACGGTGATCGTGAGTGCGGCTCGATCGCGCCACGGTCTGCTGCAGCTCCGGCGAACGCGCGAGGGCAAGCAACGTCAGGAGCCGCCCGGGCGCGACGTTGGGACAGAGACGCGAGGCTTCGCCGAGCGCTCCGGCCCGGCCCTGCGGCGCTCGGACGACGCCGAGCACCGACGGCAGGCCGTGGAACGCCGAGAGGTCGACGGCCGCGTACTCGAGGCCGAGCGGTTCGAACAGGCGCGCGTCGAGCGCCGAGATGCGCTCGTCGCCTGACCAGTCGAGCTGCGGAAGCGAGAGCCGGTTCGCCCACACGATCATGAATGCGTCGCGCTCGAGCAGCTCGCAGAGCGCTCGCACGAGCGTGTCGTCGACGGTCGGTGCGCACGCGAGCCCATTGCTCGTCGCGTACGCGATGCGGGACCCGCCCGGCCCTACCGTGTCGGCGAGAAAGACGAGCTCGGCCGGAAGCCACGCCTCGGCGCCGTCCGCGAGCGAACGGCCGGCGACCCACGGGAGCTTCGTGTCGGGGGTGAACGGCTGGAAGGGAAAGCCCTCCTGGGCGAGTTGCCTCGCGGAGAAGAGGGCAAAGCGCTCGGGCGCGACGGCTGCATCACCGAGCTCGCGCGCTGACGCGACGACGAGGCGGTGGCGCGGGACGTACGTCGCCGAGTACCGCTCGAGGGCCTCGCCGACGCACGCGGCGGCCGCCTCGCGTCGTGTGAGACCGGCGCCGCCGATCCCCGAGAGGTGGTCGAGCGGGCTCCCGAGAAGCCCCGAACCGCGGCAGACGTCGCACGCGAAACGGAACAGCGGCGGCTCGGTGGTCGTGTGGAGGCATTCCTCGAGTGAGCGGACGATCCCCGTGTACGGGGAGACGGCGGCGCGGAGGCGCGCGGGCAGCACGTCGGCCGTGCTCATGCCGCCTCCGCGTCGTGCCAGGGAAGCCGGCCGGGAACGCGCGCGACGCTCGAGCACACCGGGCAGCGGGGGACGCGGAGCACCGGGTGCTCGCTGATCGAGATCGCCGGGCGCGCCTCGACGGCGTACAGGACGCCGGGAAGGGTCGTGTCGTGTCCGGCGACCCAGCGCAGGACGAGGTGGGCCGCGAGCCCGGCGACGATCGTCTCGAGGGTGGCATCCGCCCTAGTCGCGAGCTGCGCTTCCTCGATCTCGACGAGCTGCTCGCCGTACTCGACGTTCGCCGCCCGTCGCAGGAGGACGCACTCGTAGCAGCACGACTCTCCGGGCACGACGAGCGGGCCCACGCTCGCGAGTCGTCCGTCGTACGCCCGGACGGCGAGCCAGCGGGTGCCGCCGGCGTTCGCGCGCCGGTTCCACGCAGAGAGCTGCTCGAGCTCGTTCTCGCCCGGTGCGACGACGGCGATCGAGACGTCGGCCCGGCCGCGGCGACTGACTGAGCCGACGAACCTCACCGAGGGCCGCTCAGCCGCAGCAGCCGGGCGATCTCCGCGCCCGCCGGTGACGAGCCGACGACGCCGACGACACCGGCCCGGAGACGCCCCGCGGCAACCGAGGGCACGAGGTCGAAGGCGGCCGCAACCGCGTGCGCCGCGGACCGCTCCTCCAGCTCCGCGTCGGGCCCTTCCAGAAGCAGCCCGTGCGCCGCGAGGGTCTCGAGCGCGTGGTCGAGCGCCGGCCCCACGCCGGCGCCGAGCCTCGCGACCAGATCGTCGTACGAGCGGGTCCCGTCGAGGAGCGGAAGGAGATGCGGCAGGAGCGTCCGCACCGCCGCGCCCTCGAGGGCGACGACCGACTGCCCGTACTCGAGCAGCAGACGGTCGCCGTCCCCGACGAGGCGGTACCACGGGGCGAGCAGCGGCTGTTGCGGAAGGTGGGTCACATTCCCCAGCAGCAGCAACAGCTCGAGCTGGAGCAGCAGTCGATGACGGCGGCGAAGAGCCCTCTCCGCGACGTGAGCGTCGTGGCCCGCAGGTCGAGCAGCTCGCTGGTGAGCTCGGCGATCACTAGTGGCAGACGATCAGGCAGCCGCAGGAGCTCGAGCAGCAGCAGCAGTCGATGAACGCGGCGAACAGCTGCCTCCGGTCGCCCTTGACGGTCGCGGTCAGGTCGAGCAGCTCGTTGGTCAACTCGGTGAACATCACACCTCCTCGTTGTCTGTGTCGCCAACGTAGCGGTGCAACTGTCACAGCTGTGTGGAGGCTCTGTGACAAGAGTGCGACGGTCGTTCGATCCTCGCGCCCGCAGCCGCGGCGCGCCAGTGTCCTTTCGGGACAGGTCGAACGACTACCGCGCGACTGCAAGGCGGCCACCCGATTCCCGGCTCGCTCATCCAGCACTACGCGCGCGGCAGCCGCCGGCCACCGTGCCCGCTCAGATGAGCTGCGCGGAAGGAGCCGTTAGATGGTCGAGCAGGGCTTGCTCGGCGTGCTGGTCTGCCCCTTGGCGCACAGGGGCAGGTCTGCCGTGGTCGTCGGCAGGAACGACGGGATGTGGTACGGGACCGGGGTCATCGACGTGATCTGCGTGTAGCTGCCGATGATGCCGTAGTAGGTCCAGTACTGGCCGTTGAAGACCGGCTCGTTGCCCGTCGCGGTGAAGTTGACGAGCATCGACCCGCCGCTGAGACAGGTGCACTTCGGCGGCGCGATCCCGTCCTTGCCGCCCTTGCACGAGATGTGGCCCGAGATGAGCGCGCAGCGCCCGCCCTCGGTGCTCGTGATCGCCGTGATCGTCATGGTCGCCGGCGGCACCCAGTTGAACGTGTTGATGAAGCCGATGCCGCTCGTGTTGTCGATCTCGAGCTGGTACTTCGGCGGGTGCCCCATCGGGTCGAGGAACCGGATGATGGTGACCGCGTCAGTCGCGCCCACGCGCCCGCCGCTGTCGCCCGGGTCGGCGAGCGCCGCGAGCTCGTCCTGCGTGAGCGCCTTCGCGGCGCTCGGCGCGACGGTCGTCGCGGTCGCCTTCTTGCACGGCTTCTTGGCAGTGCTCTTCTGGCCCGCCTTGCAGATCGGGACCGCCGACTGACTCGTCGTCGAGGCGCTGGCTCCGACTCCTCCACAGAGCGCCACGAAAACGACCAGCGCGAGCGCCTGCCGAAGGTTCATCGCGGTGATGGTAGCCGGTCTGCTCGCGGGCTGCAACCGGGGACTGTTCCGGTTGTCCGCGACGAGGGAGTGGACCCAGCCGGGCTCGAACCGGCGACCTTCGCGCTGCCAGCGCGACGCTCTCCCAGCTGAGCTATGGGCCCGGGGCGGCGAAGTGTAGCCACGCGCTCAGGCGCTCGCGGCCGCCGGTGTCTCCTGCGGGACGTCGCCCCACAGGTCCTCGAGGCGATAGAAGTCGCGCGTCTCCGGCGTGAAGACGTGGAGGACGACGTCGAGGTAGTCGGCGACGATCCACGTCGCCTCGGACTCGCCGGCGGCCGAGCGCGGGAGAAGCGTCGCCTCCTGCTTCAGGCGCACGTGCACCTCGTCCCAGATCGCCTTCGCGTGCCGCGGGTTCGCCCCGGTGCAGACCACGAAGTAGTCCGTGTAGCTGCACACGCGCTGCATGTCGAGGATGACGACGTCCTTCGCGAGCTTCTCCTGGGCGAGGGCCGCGATGCGCCGGGCCTGTTCGATCGACGTCAAGCCCGCTCAGTGTACCGGTGAGGCGCCGTACAGACCCTCGCGCTCGATCAGGCGCGCGACCGCGGCCGGCGACCGCCGCCCTCGAGCTCGTGCCGGCCGCGGAGCTCGCGGGAGGCGAGCGGCACCTCGAGCTCGAAGAACGCGACGCGCTCCGGCGCCGCGAGCCGGTCGAGCACGCCCCGGAGCCGGTCCGGCGGGAACCCCGGGCGCGACGCGACGCCGAGCCGCGCGAGGCGCAGCACCTCGTCGGGCTCCTTCCACTCCGGGAAGTCGCAGAACTGCGTCGGCGCCGATCAGGAGAACCGGGTCGTCCCACTCCGGGTGCGCGCGGAGCGTGTCGACCGTGCGCGCGTGCTCGTCGAGGACGACCTCGTCGGCCGGGAACGCCGCGCGGGCGAGCTCGAGCCGGACCGCCGCCGGCGTCTCCACCGCCTTGTGGGCGGGCTCGGCCGCGACGAGGACGAGCACACGGTCGAGGCCGAGCGCCCGCTTCGCCGCCTCGACGAGCGCGACGTGGCCGTTGTGCGGCGGGTCGAACGCGCCGCCGAAGAGCCCGATCACCCGGCGAGCTCGATCGTCTCGCCGCCGACCTCGACCTCGCGCGCCGGTGCGCGCGCCCGCGGCGCGGAGCGCACGCTCGAGCTCCTCGGCCGGATCGGGCGGCGCCGCCGACGACGCGGAAGCCGCGGTCGGTGCGGAGAAGACGCCAGCGCCGCGCCTTCGGCTCGCGGCCGGTAGACGAGGAAGTCGGCGAGCTCGTCCTCGGTCGGCACGTCGACCTCGGGCTCCGGCGCGAGCGCGAACAGCCGGCGCCGGAGCTCGTCGATCCCCTCGCCGGTCGCGCACGAGACGCGCGAAGCACCGCGACGATCCGCGCGTCGTCGATCCCGAACGGCGCCACGGCGTCGGCCGGTACGAGGTCGACCTTGTTCAGCACGACGATCTGCGGCGCGCAGGTCGAGGCCCGCGCCGTAGGCGGCGAGCTCGGCGTCGATCGTCCGCCACTGCTCGCTCGACCGGCTCCGAGACGTCGATCACGTGGATCAGCATGCGCGCCCGCTCGAGGTGGGCGAGGAACTCGTGCCCGAGGCCGACGCCCTCGCTCGCGCCCTCGATCAGGCCGGGCACGTCGGCGACGACGAGCTGGCGGCCGTCCGGGCGACTCGACCGTCCCGAGCACCGGCTGCAGCGTCGTGAACGGGTAGTCGGCGACCTTGGGCCGCGCGTTCGAGATGCGCGCGAGGAGCGACGACTTGCCGGCGTTCGGAAGGCCGACGAGCGCGGCGTCGGCGAGCAGCTTCAGGTGGAGCTCGATCGTCGCGCTCGTCGCCCGGGCAGCCCGACCTCGGCGAAGCGCGGCACCTGCCGCGTCGAGCTGACGAAGCGCGCGTTGCCGCGCCCGCCGGAGCCGCCGCGCGCGAGCACGACGCGCGCGCCCGGGCGAGCGAGGTCGGCGACGAGCTCGCCGTCCTCGAGCACCTGCGTCCCGACCGGAACGCGACAGCTCGACGTCGGCGCCGTCGGCGCCGTGCTTGCGCGCGCCGCGGCCGTTGCCGCCCTTGCGCCGCGGCGATCGCGGCGCCGCCGGACGAGCGCGGACAGGTCGCGGAGCGCCGGGTCGGCCACGAGGACGACGTCGCCGCCGTCGCCGCCGTCGCCGCCGTCGGGCCCGCCCTTCGGCACGTACTTCTCCCGCCGGAAGGAGAGGCCGCCGTCCCCGCCCCGGCCGGCCTCGACGTGGATCGACGCGCGGTCGTTCAGCATCCCGGGACTGTTGCACGCGGGCGGCGCGTCGCCGCGTCGGGCGCTACGCCGCGTCGACGACCGAGACGAAGCGGCGCTCGCCGCTCGTGCGGAACTCGGCCTTGCCGTCGCGGAGCGCGAAGATCGTGTCGTCCCGGCCGATCTGCGTGCCGGGGCCCGGGCGGAACCGCGTGCCGCGCTGGCGGACGATGATCTGCCCGGCCTTGACGTCCTGGCCGGCGAAGATCTTGACGCCGAGGTACTTCGGGTTCGAGTCGCGGCCGTTCCTGACGAGCCCATGCCCTTCTTGTGCGCCATCTAGCTCTCCTCCTTCGCGCGAGCGCCGTCTCGAGCGCGTGCGAGCGCGCCCTTGCGCTTCGCGTGCTCCTGCTCGTAGGCGAGCGCGGCCTCGAGCTCGGTCCGCTGCCACGTCCTTCGCACCGGCGCTGATCGCGGCGACCGTCAGCTTCTCGTAGCCGTCCGGCAGGCCCTGGTCGCGGCGGCTCCGCGCCGCCTCGGCTCTCGACCGGCGCGCCTCGGCCTCGGGGCTGCCGTCGGCGCGCCTCGGCCGGCGCCTCGGCTTCGGCGGCTTCGGCGGCGGCCTTCTTCGGCGCGGCCGCCTTCCCGGTGCCGAGCGAGACCTCGATCCGCGTGATCGCGGCGCGGAAGCCGTTGTGGCGCTTGTAGCCGGTGCGGCTTGCGGTACTTGCCGATCCGGATCTTCGGGCCGCGCTCGTGCGCGACGACCGTCGCGGTCACGCGCACTCCGTCGTCGCCGAGCAGCACCTCGGGCGCGAACGTCTCGCCCTCGTCGGTGTGCAGGCGGTCGACGACGAGCGTCTCGCCGTCGCGGACGCGGTGCTGCTTGTTGCCGACTCTGATGATCGCGTAATCCATGGCGTGAAAATCGCGGGCGCGTGCCCGCGAGGCGGGCGAAGTGTAGCGCTACTGCCCGCGATCGTCGTCGGCGTCCCACTCGCTCATCGGCGTGTACTCCCACGTCGCCGGGATCCGACTCCGGCTCCGGCCCGTTCGTCGACGGCTCGGCGGGCGGCTCGACCTTCTGCTCGCGGCGCCTCTTCCTCGATCGCCGCGGTGCCGACGGCGGCCTCGTCGTCGGCCGGCGCCTCTTCCTCGACCGTCGCGGTCGCGACGGCGCCCTCGTCGTCGGGCGCCTCCTCGTCCTCGGCGGTCGCGACCGCGCCCTCGGCGGTCGGCGCCTTCTTGCGGCGGTTGCGCCCGCCGCGGCTGCCGCGCCGCGTCCGCTTTCGCGCGGCCGCGGGCTGCTCGCCGTTCTCGCCGGCCGCGTCGTCCTCCTCGTCGCGGCCGAGGTCCGGCCCCGGGAGGTGGATCACCGGTCCGGGCAGGCGCTCGCCCTCGGCCGGCTCCTCCGGCTCCGGCGCGGGTTCCTCCGGCGTCTCGACGGCGTCCGCGGTCTCGTCCGCGTCGTCAGTCGACCGCGCCCTCGGCCGCAGGCGCCTTCTTGCGACGGTTCCGCCCGCCGCGCGTGCCGCGGCGCGTCCGCTTCTTCGCGGCCGCACGCCTCGCCGTCGGCCGACTCGGCCTCGGCTCTCGGAGTCGGCGTCGGCCTCGCCGCTCTCGAGCTCGGCTTCGCCCTCCGCCTCGAGCTCGAGCTCGACGTCGCCGGCTCCTCGTCGCCGCTTCGGTCGGCTTCGCTTCGTCGCGGCGCCGCGCGCGCGTCGGCTTCTCGGCCTCCGCCTCGGCGGTGATCGGCGGCTCCGGCCCGGCGGCGCGGTCGACGAGCTCGGCGTACGCGACGCCCTCCATCACCGCGGTCACGCGCGCGCGCACCTTCTTGCCGACGAGCTTCGCCGCGTCGGCGACCGTGACGTCGATCCCGTCGAGCTTCGCGACGCCCGCCGCGCGGATCGTGGAGGCCGACCTCGCCGAGCTTCAGCTCGAGCTCCTGGCCGACCTCGACGGGCGCCGCCGGGCGCGAGCTTCTCGACCGGGCCCTGCTCGAGCACGCGGAAGTGGTCGAGGTGGAGCTCGTCGCGGCCGACGAGGAAGAACCGCCGCTTCGTCGTCTCCTCGAGCTCGCGCAGCCGCGAGGCCGCCGGGCCCGACGACGAGCGCCGCGATCTTCGCGTTCAGCTCGACCTTGAAGGCCTTCGCGCGCGACGCCCGGGGTGACGAGCGCGCGCAGCTTGCGCTCGATCTCGAGCGCGGTCGTCGCCTCGGAGACGACGATCCCGTCGCCGCCGCACGTCGGGCACTTGCGCGTCATCACCTCGCGCGGACCGTCGGTGACGTTCTGGCGCGTCATCTCGACGAGGCCGAGCGGCGAGATCTCGACCACGTACGTCTTCGTGCGGTCGCGCTCGAGCTCGTGCCGGAGCGCCTCCTCGACCGCGGCGCGGTTCTTCGGGTTCGCCATGTCGATGAAGTCGATGACGATGATCCCGCCGACGTCGCGCAGCCGGAGCTGGCGCACGACCTCCTTGACGGCCTCGAGGTTGTTCTTCGTGATCGTGTCCTCGAGCCGGCCCGGCGAGCTCTTCGAGCGCGAGCCGACGAAGCGGCCGGTGTTGACGTCGATGACCGTGAACGCCTCGGCGTAGTCGAAGATCAGGTACCCGCCCGAGGGCAGGTCGACCCGGCGGTTGAGCGTGGACTGGATCTCCTGCTCGACCCCGAACGCCTCCATCAGCGGCGGCCGGTCCTTGTACCGGTCGACCCGCTCGACCATGTGCGGCGAGGTCTTCTTCAGGTAGCCGACGATCCGCTTGTGCGCGAGGTCGTGGTCGACGAGCAGCCGCTCGAACTCGCCGGTGAAGAGGTCGCGCGTGACGCGCAGCGGCAGCTCGGCCTCCTGGTACACGAGCGACGGCGCCTTGCTCGCTCTTCGCGCGCGCCTCGATCGTCTTCCAGAGCCGCTGCAGGAAGTCGAGGTCGCGGGCGACGTCCTCGGCGGACGCGCCCTCGGCGGCGGTGCGGACGATCACGCTGCCCTGCTTCGGGGCGAGCTCCTTGACGATCCCCTTGAGCCGGTTGCGCTCGTCCTCCTCGAGCCGGCGCGAGACGCCGACGCCGTCGCCGTACGGGACGAAGACGACGAAGCGGCCGGGGAGCGAGATCTCGGTCGTGAGCCGCGCGCCCTTCGTCTTCATCGGGTCCTTGACGGCCTGGACGAGGATCGTCTGGCCCTTCTGGATCAGGTCCTGGATCTTGCGGGCGCCCTTGCGGCCCTCGAGCTCGGGGCCGACGATCTCGTCGACGTAGAGGAAGCCGTTCTTCTCGAGGCCGATCTCGACGAACGCGGCCTCCATCCCGGGCAGGACGTTGTCGACCGTGCCGAGGTAGACGTTGCCGGCGATCGAGCGGTGCTCGGGGCGCTCGAGGTAGACCTCGGCGACGCGCTCGTCCTCGAGCACGGCGACGCGCTTCTCGCCCGCGTCGACCGAGACGAGCAGCTCGCGCTTCGCCTTCGGCAGCGGGGCGCGCCGCTGCGGCGTGCGCCGCGGCGGGCGCTGGCGCGGCTGCTTGCGCTCGCCGGCCTTCTTCGCCGGCGCGGCCGGCCGGCTTCTCCTCGACGGCGGTCGGCCGTGGCGCCGTCGGCCGCGGGCTTCGCCGGCTGGATCGGGTTGCGGCCCCGCCCGCCGCGGGTGCCGCGGCGGCGCTTCTGGGCCGGTCTGTTGTCCGTCGGCGGGCAGGCTCCGCGGCCTGCTCCGCAACGCTCGGTACTTCAGGTGTGGGTTCCGGAGCGGCGGCCGCCGGCGGCGCCTGCTGCTCCTCCTGCTTCTTCCGTCGCCGGAACAGGGACAGTGGCAAATGCATTCTCCTTGAGGAAGCGCGCGCGCAGCGCCGCATGAGGGCGCGCGTCGCAGATGGGTAGATGGAAAAGCCTGGGCATGGCCTTGACGCCAGACTAGCAGTGGGGTTCGGAGCAGTTCAGGCGGCTTCCGCCGCGCGGTCGAGCCGGGCGCGGCGGGCGCGGAGCGCCGCGGAGCCGCTGGGAGAGGCGCGACCACGCCCACGGCTCGAGCTCGGCGTAGCGCGCGGCCGTCTGGCCGGCGCGTCGCCTCGAGGTACTCGAACCAGGCGTCCGCCTCCTCGATCAGGAGCAGCTCGCGCGCCTCTTCCCGGTCGCTCGTCCCGCCCATCCCGGGTGACTGTAGGACCCGCGCCGGACGGACCGGCGGGTCAGTCGAGCTCGGCGAAGTAGCGGCGCGCGGCCTCGCCGACCGCGAGCGTGCCGCCGTACGCGACCGCGCCCTTGACCGCGAAGCCCGCGACCGGGACGAGGTCGAGCGCGGTGCGGGCGAGCGCCGCGGAAGCCGAAGCCGGCGCCGACGACGCCGAGGAGCTCGAGGCCGCGGGCGCGGTCGAGCTCCTTCCCGTGCGCGAGCGCGATCCGGGCGACGAGCCGCACCTGCGTCAGCGTCAGCACCGGCATGTCGGCGCCGGGGACGAACACCGCGGCGGCGATGATCGCGTTCCGGCGCGAAGAACGCTGGATCAGGTCGGCGACGACCGCGTCGCGGAGCACCGGCAGCTGCGCCGCGAGCGCGGGGCCGGCGACGCGCGAGCGGCGCGCGATCGCGGTCGCGATCTCCGCGAGCGGGAACCCCTCGCCGGGCCGGAGGCGGACGAGGTCGGTCTCGAGCACGTACGGGACGCTCTCGGCCTCGGTGACGGCGACGATCGGGACGCGCGCCCGGCTCGCGGCGCGGAGCGCGTCCTCGTCGGCCTCGCCGACCCACACGAGCACCGCCGCGTCGTCGGCCGGCCCGCCCTCGCGGACGGCGGCCGCGCTCCCGCCGGCGCGCAGCTCGCGCGCGAGCACGGGCACGAGCGACGCGGCGCCGTCGACGACGATCGTCCCGCCGGGCCGCGCGCCGCGGAGCTCGCGGATCAGCGGCGAGCGCGCCCATCGGGGTCACGTCCTGCTTCTTCACGCGCGCCGCCTGCCGCGGACGCCGCGGATCGCGATCGCCTCGAGGATCCCGACCGCGACGAGGTTCGTGATCATCGACGAGCCGCCGACCGAGACGAACGGGAGCGGGATCCCCGTGATCGGCGCGATGCCGATCGCCATCCCGACGTTCACGAAGATCTGGAAGAGGAAGGCGCACACGAGCCCGCCGGCGACGGCCGCGCTGAACAGGTCGCGCGCGCCCGTCACGATCCTGCAGCCCGCGCCAGACGACGAGCAGGTACAGCAGCAGCAGGAACGACGCGCCGAGGAAGCCGCGCTGCTCGGCGAGCGAGGCGAACGCGAAGTCGGTCGCGTGCGCGGGCAGGTAGTCGAGCCGCGTCTGCGTCGCGCCGGCGACGCCGCGGCCGCGGAGGCCGCCCGCGCCGACGGCCGTGATCGACTGCTCGATGTTGTAGTTCGCGCCGCGCGGGTCACTGCCGGGATGCGTGAACCCGGTCAGCCGGTGCGACTGGTACGGCTTGAGCACGTTCACGCCCGAGGCGGGCAGCCACCACAGGATCGCGAGCACGCCGATGAGCGCGACCGTCCCGATCGCGGCGAGGTGGGGCCAGCGGATGCCGGTGACGAACAGCACGCCCGCGAGCACGGAGGTGTAGACGAGCGCGGTGCCGATGTCGGGCTGGACGAACACGAGCGCGATCGGCACCGCGGCGAGCGCGACCGCGCCGAGCGGGACGCGCACGTCGTCCGCCCCGCTTCGCGCGGTCGGCGAGGAAGCCGGCGAGGAAGAGCGTGAACAGCACCTTCCCGAACTCGGACGGCTGGAAGGTGAAGAAGCCGATGTCGATCCAGCGCCGCGACCCGCGCGTCGCGGCGCCCGCGACGAGCACGAGCGTCATCACCCCGAGCGTGCCGACGTAGATCACCGTCTTGAACCGCCGGTAGACGGCCGGGTCGATCAGCATCACGCCGACCATCACGACCGCGCCGACGCCGGCGTACAGCGCCTGCCGGCCGCCGAGGCTCCCGCCCGCGTCGTGCTGGGTGATCCCGCCGATCGCCCAGACCCCGAACCCGACGATCGCGGCGACGGCCGCGAGCAGCACCCAGTCCACGCGGCGCGAGCAGCCCGACGAGGCCGACGACCTCCGCCTCGCGGCGGGGCCGGAGCCCGCGGGCACGGCTGTCGACCGTCTCGAACGCCATCAGTCGCGAAGGTGCGCGGTCAGGTAGCCGCGCTTGTCGAAGTACTTCTCGAAGACCTCGAGCGCCGCCGGGGCCGCCGCGACGCCGCCGTGGCCGCCGTTCTCGATCACGGCGCAGACGACGATCGTCGGCTTGTCGAACGGGCCCCAGCCGCACCACCACGACTGGTTGAGCTTCAGCGGCTGCTTCTGTGCCGGGAACCGTGACGACCTTCTCGGCCGTGCCGGTCTTGCCGGCGATCGGGACCGGGAACGAGCCGAAGACGCCGTACGAGGTGCCGATCGGCGAGTGCGTCGCCTCGAAGAGGCCGTCGCGGACGATCTGGATCGCGGCCGGGTCGACGCCGCTCGGCGTCGGCGGCTGCGGAGCCGAAGCTCTGGAGGATGCGCGGCGCCTTCGGGTCGTCGGTCGGCTGCTCGACGTCCTTCGCGACGTGCGGGGTGACGAGCTCGCCGCCGTTCGCGAGCATCGCGTAGAAGCGCGCCATCTGGAGCGGCGTCACGAGCAGGTCGCCCTGCCCGATCGCGAGCTGGACCGAGTAGCCGGGGAGCCACGTGCGGTCGACGGCCGATGTACTTCGGCCCGGCGAACGCCTCCCGCCGCCACTCGGGCGTCGGCACGAGCCCGGGCGCCTCGCCGCCGATGTCGAGCCCGGTCGTCGACCCGAATCCGAACCGCGAGGCCCACGCCTGGAGCGGGTGGCCGCGGATCGGCGGCAGCTTGTAGAAGCTGTAGCCCACTTGGTAGAAGTAGGTGTCGCACGACTCGGCGAGCGCGGTCTTCAGGTCCATCCACTGATCGACGTACGGGGTCCAGTTGTGGAAGATCTGGCTCGCGCCCGTCTCGCCCTTGACGACGTACGTCGGCGAGCAGAGGAGCGGCGTGTACGGCGAGAGGATGTGCTCCTGCATCGCCGCGAGCGCGGTCACCGGCTTCCACGTCGAGCCCGGCGGGTACGCGACGTCGATCGCGCGGTCGAGGCCGGGGAAGTTGTCCGCCGCGGCCAGCTTCGGGTTCTGGAGCGGCGCGAGCTTGGCCGGGTCGCGGCGGCCGACGTAGACCGACGGCTTGTAGGTCGGGTTCGAGGCGAGCGCGAGCATCGGAGCCGTCGCGCGGGTCGAGCGCGACGATCGCGCCGCCGTCCGCGGCCCACGCGCCGCTCGCGTGCGCGAGCGCGATCCCGTCCCGGAGCGCCTTCTCGGCCGCCTGCTGGAGGTCGACGTCGATCGTGAGCCGCAGCGCGTTGCCGGGCCGCGGGAGCACGTCGAGCTGGAGCGAGCTCGTCGGCCGGCCGCGCGAGTCGACGGTGAGCTGCGCCGTGCCGTCGCGGCCGCGGAGGTACGCGTCGTACGCGGCCTCGATCCCGGACTGGCCGAGGCTGTCGGTCGGCTGGTAGCCCTGCTTCTTCCGCGCCCGGTACTCGGCCTGCGTGATCGGGCCGACGTACCCGAGGATGTGCGCGGCGAGCGACTGGTACGGGTACTTCCGCAGGTACGTGTCGGCGAGCTGCACGCCCGGGAACTCGAGCTGGTGCTCGTCGATGTAGGCGATCCGGTCCGCGTGGAGCCCGGACTGGACGACGATCGGGGTGAGCGGGTCGCCGGCGTTCTGCTTGATCTTCCGCCGGATCTCGGCCGCGGGGACGCCGGTCACCGTCGCGAGCCGCACGACCTCCGTGCGCTGGGCGGTGCGGCCCTTCGGCATGTCGGCCGGCCACAGCTCGACCCGCGTTCCGGAGACGTTCGTGACGAGCGGGCGGCCGTTCCGGTCGAGGATCGGCCCGCGGAGCGCGTCGATCTGGAGCGTCCGCACGCGGTTGTCGTTCGCCTGCGCGCGGTACTTGTTCCCGGCGAGGACCTGGAGCGCCCAGAGCCGCAGGAACAGGACCGCGAAGATCGCGAGCGCGAGGAAGCCGAGGATCGCGACGCGGAGCGCGAGCTGCGGCGTCAGCCGGTACGGCTCCTCGACGCGGGGGTCGCTCGGCAGGAAGCGCCGCGGCGTCGTGCTAGCCAAGCAGCCGCACCTCGTGGACGCGGTCCGCGAGCTCGCGCGGCGGGAAGAGCCGCCGGACGAGCGCGTACACCGGCAGGGTCAGGATCAGGTTCAGGATGATGCTCGCCGGCAGCGCCTCGAGCGCGTCGCCGGCGGGCGCGGAGCTCCCGAGCACGAACCGGAGCGCGAGCGAGCCGAACGCGTACAGGACCGTGACGACGAGCACGGACGTGAACGGGGCGTGGAAGCGGTCGCGCGCGGTCGTCTCGCCGTACCGCCCGATCCAGAAGCCGGCGAGCGTGAGCAGCAGCGAGGTGAACCCGAGCGTGCCGAGGTTCGCGGTGTCGAGGAGCAGGCCGGCGCCGAAGCCGGCGGTCGCGCCGAAGAGCGAGCCGCGGAGGAGCGAGAGCGAGACGAGCGTCACGAGCACGAGGTCGGCGGTGCCTCCGAAGGGCGCGTACGCGGTGAGGATCGAGACCTGGACGAGCACGGCCACGAAGAGCAGCAGCGCGGCCTTGAGCGGATCGAGGCTCACGGCGCCGCGGGCTTCCTCGCCTTCGGGACGAGCACGATCACCGACTGCAGCGCGGTCAGGTCGACGAACGGCTGCACCTGGATCTGCTTGAAGAGGTCGACGTCGTTCTGCCCGACGCTCGTGACCGTCCCGATCAGGATGTTCTTCGGGAAGAGCGACGGGAGCTGCCCGCCGCCGAGCGAGCCGGCGGTGACGATCGTGTCCCCCTCGCCGAGCTTCTTGTCCTTCGTCACGCGGGTGAGCGCGAGCGAGCTCGACGCGCTGCCGTGCTGGAGGATCCCGATCGCGGAGCGGTTGCCGGCGTCGACCGCGCGGACGGCGCTGTCGGGGTCGGTGATGAGCATCACCTTCGACACGCCGGCGAAGACCTTCGTCACCTGTCCGACGAGCCCGTCCGGCGTGATCACGACGTCCTGCGCGGCGACGCCGTCGTTCGAGCCGGCGGCGATCGTGACCGTCTGGTCGTAGCTCGCCGACGGGTTCGTGAGCACCGTGGCGACGACGGGGGTGCAGCAGCTCGGGAAGCTCGGCGAGTCGCGGTAGTGGAGCTCGCGCCGGAGGACCCTGTTCTCGTTCAGCGCCGCCTGCTGCCGGCTCACCTCGCGGCGGTACGCCTCGACCTCGCGGTGGAGCCGCGCGTTCTCGGACTTCGCGTTGACGAGCCCGGTCGTCCACCCGGCGGCGTCGCGGAACGGCCGGGCGACACGGTTCGCGGCCACCTCGAACGGGCGCAGCGCGGAGGCGCCGGCGCTCTCGACCGGGTCGAGCGCGCTCGTCCGGAACGAGAGCGTGATCAGGACGAGCGAGAGCAGCACGAGCGCCCCGATGACGAGGCGGCGCTTCACGGCGCCCGAGCGGGTCGTCGAAAAGCCTGAGGAGGCGGCGCGCTGGACGGACGAGCCCAGGACCGCGACACGTACGGTCCGGTTGCGTGGCACGAGCGGACAAGTCTAGCGGCGGTGGCGACGGGCCTCGTCGGCCCGCCGCCGGCGCTACGCCCCGACCGCTTCGGCGAAGCGGCGGAGCACCGTCTCCCAGCCGCCCGCGCCGGCGTACCGGGCGCGTCCCTCGGCCGCGGCCGGGCCCGCGAACTCCCAGCCGGTGTGCGCGAGGTCGACCCGCGTGTCCTCGCCCTCGGGCGCGAACGTGACCTCGACCTCCGTCGGCGGCAGCTCCGCGTCGAGCTCCCACTGGAGCACGAGCCGCCGCGGCGGATCCCAGACGAGCACCGTGCCGAGCCGGATCTCCGCGGCGCCGCTCCGCTCGACGAAGCGGCCGTCCTCCCACGGCTCGAGGGTCACCGAGTCGGGCGCCCCGAGGCCGGCGGCCGCTCGGCTCGAGAACGCCTCGACCGGCCACCACGTGCCCGCGTCGCGCGTGAAGGTGTCGAACGCCCACTCCAGGGACGCGTCGACCACGACCCAGCACCGGATCGCCTGTTCAACCTTCGTCGTTTCCATCCCGCTCCTTTCGCGTGAGTCGCGATTCCCCCGGAGCCGCATGAAGCTCGTTCCCTGACCACGCCAAGAGTGCGCCGCGCGAGCCGCCGCGTCAACCCCTCGGGCTGTCGAGTTCTCGCCGGTTCAGCGACCGCGGCCGTTGCGCCGGTTGCGCGCGCGGGCCTTCTGGCTGTTCTTCATCGCCTCGAACTCCTCGAGGCTGCGCCCGGAGCCGACCGCGACGCACGTGAGCGGCGACTCGGCGAGGTGCGTCGGCATGTGCGTCTCCATGCGCAGGCGCTGGTCGAGCCCCTGCAGGAGCGCGCCGCCGCCGGCGAGGACGATCCCGCGGTCCATGATGTCCGCCGCGAGCTCGGGCGGGGTCTTGTCGAGGGTCGACTTGATCGCGTCGATGATCTGCATCACCGGGTCCTCGAGCGCGTGGCGGACCTCCTCGCTCGAGAGGATCACCGTCTTCGGCAGGCCGGTGAGCATGTCGCGCCCGCGCACCTCCGCCTGCACCTCCTCCTTGAGCGGGTGCGCGGAGCCGACCTCGAGCTTGATCTCCTCGGCGGTCTGCTGGCCGATCAGCAGCTTGTACTCGCGCTTGATGTGGTTGATGATCGCCTCGTCCATCTCGTCGCCGCCGACGCGCAGCGACTGCGAGACGACGATCCCGCCGAGCGAGATCACGGCGACCTCGGTCGTGCCGCCGCCGATGTCGACGATCATGTTCCCGGTCGGCTCGGCCACGGGCAGCCCGGCGCCGATCGCGGCGGCCATCGGCTCCTCGATCAGGTACGCCTGCCGCGCGCCGGCCGACAGCGTCGCCTCCTCGACCGCGCGCTTCTCGACCCCGGTCACGCCCGACGGCACGCAGACGACGACGCGCGGGTGCGCGAAGCGGTGCTGGTGCACCTTCTGGATGAAGTGCCGGAGCATCTGCTCGGTGACGTCGAAGTCGGCGATCACGCCGTCCTTGAGCGGCCGGATCGCGCTGATCGTGCCGGGCGTGCGGCCGAGCATCCGCTTCGCCTCGAGCCCGACCGCGTGCACGTCGCCGGTCGTCTGGTCGATCGCGACGACCGACGGCTCGCTGAGCACGATCCCGCGCCCGCGGACGTAGACGAGGGTGTTGGCGGTGCCGAGGTCGACCGCCATGTCGCGACCGCCGAACCCTGTGAGGTAGTTGAAGATGCCCATGGTCGCGCGAGCGGCCCACTCTACCGATGCCCGCTTCCGCGCTCGTCCTCGCGCTCGGCTCGGCCGCCCTGCACGCGGCGTGGAACCTGCTGGTCGCGCGGGCGCGGGACGTGCAGGCAGCGACCGCGGCGATGTTCCTGCTCTCGGTCGCGCTCGCGGCGCCGTTCGCGGTCGTGTGGTGGAGCGCCGAGCCGGCGGTCTGGCCGTACGCGCTCGCCTCGACGCTGCTCGAGGTCCTGTACGTCGTCGCGCTCGCGTACGCGTACCGGACGACCGACCTCTCGTTCGTGTATCCGCTGACCCGTGGGCTCGCGCCGGTGATCACGCTCGGCGTCGCGGTCGCGTTCCTCGGCCACGCGGTCTCGGCGACCGAGGGTGCGGGAGTCCTCGTCATCGCGGCGGGCGTCGTCCTCGTGGGCGGCCCGGGCGGCCACGGCAGCGCGCGGGCGATCCTCGCGGTCGCGACGATCGCGACGACGATCGCCGCGTACACGCTCGTCGACCGCGCCGGGATCCAGCACGCGGGCGCGCTCACGTACTTCGTCCTCGTCCTCGCGGGCCCGTGCCTCGTGTACCCGCCGCTCGTCGGCGCGACCGCGATCCGCGCCGAGCTCCGCCCGGCGACCTTCGCCGCCGCGGCCGCGAACATCGGGTCGTTCTCGCTCGGCCTCCTCGCCCTCCGCAACGGCCCGGCGGCCCCGGTGCTGGCGGTGCGCTCGTCGTCGATCGTGATCGCGACGCTCCTCGCCGGCCGGCTCCTCGCCGAGCACGTCGTCCCGCTGCGCCTCGCCGGCTCGGTCCTGGTCTTCGTGGGCGTGGCCCTGCTGGCCGTGTGAGCAAATCGGCACGCAATTGGCACGGATTCGTCGGTCTCTCGTGACGGTTTCCTCGATAGTGTCGGCCTCGAGGGCGGCGGGTTGCGCCCCACCCGGGCGGGGGTTGCGCGCGCCGGCCGGCGACCTCGGCGTGCTCGGACCCCCGATCAGCCGAAGCCGTACACGCCGGCGAGCCGCTCGGCGAGGAGCCGGACGAGCAGCGCAGCCGGCAGGCCGACGACGTTCAGGTAGTCGCCTTCGACGCGCTCGACGAGCGCGGCGCCGAGGCCCTGGATCGCGTACGCGCCGGCGCGGCCCTCCCACTCGCCGGACGCGACGTAGCGGGCGCGGTCGCGCGGGCCGAGCGCCCTGAACGTGACGCGCGTCGTCTCGCGTCCGCGCTCCTCCCACGACGTCGTCCGGAGGCAGAGGCCGGAGACGACCTCGTGCGTCCGCCCGGCGAGCGCCTCGAGCATCCGTGCCGCCTCCGCCTCGTCGCGCGGCTTCCCGATCGTCTCGCCCTCGCACACGACCACCGTGTCGACGCCGAGCACCGGGCGGTCGCCGCCGTCGACCGAGCGCGCCTTCCCGACCGCGTGCTCGAGCGGGTCGCCGCCCGGCGTCTCCTCGTACGCGGGCGGCACGACCTCGAACGGGATCCGGAGCTGCTCGAGGATCGCGCGCCGCTGCGGCGACGTCGAGGCGAGGACGAGCGGCGGCGCGCTCACCGCTTCCGCGCGACCCAGATCTCCTCGGCCGGCCAGCGACTCGCCCACTCGACGGTGACCGAGTCGTAGTAGCCGTGGTCGCCGGCCGACGCGGGAGCCTGGAGCTCGACGAGGCGCTCGATCTCGAAGCCGCTCTCGCGGAGCAGCGCGACCATGTCGCCGTGGCCGAGGGTGAACTCGACGCCGCCCTCGGGCCACTCGAGCCGCACCGTCCCGAACTGCGGCCGGACGAGGCGCTCGCCCGCGGCGCCCTCGTCTGGCATGCACAGGTTGAGCAGCGGCGAGTGGCGCATGAAGACGAGCCGGCCGCCCGGGCGCAGCAGCCGCGCCGCCTCGGGGATCCAGCGGTACGGGTCGACCCAGATCGAGGCGCCGTACTCCGAGTGGACGAGGTCGGCGCTCGCGTCCGGCAGGCCCGTCGCCGCGCCGTCCGCCTCGACGAGCGGGAACTCGAGCCCGGCCTCGCGCATGCAGCGCCGCGCCGACTCGAGCTGCGCGGGCGTGACGTCGACGCCGACGGGCCGCGCACCGCGCCGGGCGAGCCAGGCGGAGACGTATGCCGTGCCGCACCCGAGCTCGACCGCGTCGAGGCCCGAGACGTCGCCGAGGATCTGCAGCTCCGACTCCGGCGCGTCCCACACGCCCCACGTGATCTCGGCCTGCGCCCACTTCCGCGCCGCCTGCTCGTCGGTGTACGCCTCGTTGGTGGTCGTCCAGAGGTCGCGGTTGCGCGCCGCGTCCTCAGACCAGCCCATCGGGGAACCACAGGCCGATCTCGCGCTCCGCGGACTCCGGCGCGTCGGAGCCGTGGACGAGGTTGTTCGGCATCGCGAGCGCGAAGTCGCCGCGGAGCGAGCCCGGGGCCGCGTTCGCGGGGTTCGTCGCGCCGATCGTGGCGCGAGCGGTCGCGATCGCTCCCTCGCCCTCGAGCACGAACGCGAGCGTCGGGCCCGACGTGATGAAGTCGACGAGCTCGCCGAAGAACGGCTTCTCGCGGTGCTCGGCGTAGTGGGCCTCGCCGAGCTCGCGCGAGGCGACGACGAGGCGGGCGGCGCGGAGCCGCAGGCCGCGGCGCTCGAAGCGCGCGACGATCTCGCCGGCGAGGCTGCGCTCGACGGCGTCCGGCTTCGCGAGGATCAGGGTCTGCTCGACGGCCATGCGGCGAGGGAGCCTACCGGGCCTTGCGGGTGCGCGGGACGGCCTCCGCCCGCAGCGTCACCGGGCCCTCGGCCGGCGCGACCGGCGTCTCGCAGTACGGGCAGATCCGCCACGTCGGCTCGAGCGGCCGCTGGCAGCCCTCGCAGGAGCGGCGGAGCTTCGTCGCGCACACCGGGCAGACGAGGAAGTCCGGCTCGACGTCGGCGCGGCAGACCGGGCACTCCTGCGAGCTGAGCCGCCGCTCGATCGCGCGGATCTCGAGCTCCCGCTCGCGGACGTCGTTGAGGTACTCCGGGGGCCGGAAGAGCATGTAGACCAGCGCGCCGAAGATCGGCACCATCCCGACGAGCGTCACCAGCCCGACGACGATCTTCGAGCGGATCCGGCGCCGCGCGTCCTTCCAGACCCAGTACACGATCGCCGCCCAGAAGACGATCAGGATGCCGACCCCGGCACGCCAGGTCGCGTCCCAGGCGTTCGAGTGGAAGAAGTCGTGGACTCCGCCGAAGAGACTCGCGCTCACAGCAGCATCTTTCCTACGAACCACCCGGCCGCGAACGCGAGCCCCACGAAGAGGCCGAGGAGGATCGCGGCGAACGCGAAGACGCTGACTCGCTCACGGACGCGCGACATCGTACGGTTTTCTATGCCCGCGCCGACAGATCGGCAAGGAGGTACAGCGAGCCTGTGACGAGCACGGCGCCGCCGGGGCCCGCGAGCGCCCGGGCGCGGGAGAGCGCCGCCGGCGGGTCCGGCGCCGGCTCGACGTGCGCGAAGTGCGGGCGCGCGAGGACAGCGAGCTCGTCCGCCGGGAACGCGCGTGCGTTCGACGAGCTCGTCGCGACGAGCGTGTCGCCGACGGCGCCGAGAGCGGCGAGCATCGCGCCGGCGTCCTTGTCGCGGAGGATCGAGGCGACGACGGTGAAGCGGCGCGAGGGCAGGCGCGGCAGGAGGTAGCCGAGACCCGCGAGGTTGTGCGCGCCGTCCCAGAGCTCGAGCGGTCGCTCGCCGCGGCGCTCGAGCCGGCCCGGGATCCGGAGCTCCTCGGCGGCCCGCGGGTCGACCGGCTGGCCGAGCCACGCCTCCGCCGCGGTGACCGCGAGCGCGAGGTTCGAGCGGCCGGTCAGGTCGACCCGACCGGCGCCGGCCGCGCGGGCCGGCCCCTCCCACTCCGGCTCGCCGAGGACGACGGTCGCGCCGGGCGAGACGACCGCGAGCTTCTCGGCGGCGATCGCCTCGCGCGTCTCGCCGAGGACCTCGGTGTGGTCGAGCGCGACGTTCGTCAGTACGACGACCGGCGCGGCGAGGACGTTCGTCGCGTCGAGCCGCCCGCCGAGGCCCGCCTCGACGACGGCGACGTCGACCGCGTGCGCGGCGAACTCGGCGAGCGCGGCGGCGGTGAGCACCTCGAACTGCGTCGCACCCGCGGCGTGCGGCCGGACTCGCGCGAGCGCCCGTTCGAGGTCGGCCGGCTCGCCGCCGACCTGGATCCGCTCGGCCCAGCCGCGGACGTGCGGCGAGACGTACGCACCGACGGCCTTCCCCGCCGCACCGAGCAGCGCCGCGCACATCAGCGTGGTCGAGGTCTTGCCGTTCGTGCCGACGACGTGGATCGCCGGGAACGCGCGCTGCGGCTCGCCGAGGTCGGCGAGCAGCCTCCGCATCCGCCCGAGGCCGAACTCCTCGGGCCACGGCGAGAGCGACTCGAGCCAGCGGACGTGTCCGTCCGGGGCATGTCCGGTGGCAGGCACTGCGACGGAAGTGTGTCGAGCCGTCCACACGCGGGCGGCTTCCTCTGTGCGGCGGCCCTTCCGGGCGCGCCCGTTCGGGACCTGTCCGGTGCCGGGCACCGTGACGGAACTGCGCCGGGCAGTCCACAGCCCGACCTGCCCGGCCGGCGCGGCTACGAGCCGAGCGCGTCGAGCTCGCGCCGGTACCGCTCGAGCTTCTCGCGCGTCTCCGCGACGACCGCCGGCGGCGCCTTCGCGACGTACGCGTCGTTCGCGAGCATCTTCTCGGCGCGCGCGATCTCGGCGCGCAGCCGCTCGCGCTCCGCCTCGACGTCGCCGTTCGCCCGCGCCCGCTCGGGCCGGACGACCGCCTCGAAGATCCGACGCTCGTCGCCCTCGAGCGGCGGCGCCACGCCCGAGCGGCGGAACATCGCCGCCGCGTCGCGGACGCGCTCGAGCACAACGACGGCTTCCGCGTCGCGCTCGGACTCCGCGGGCCACGGCCCGAGGATCAGCCGCGTGTCGTGGAACTGCGACCAGATCTCCTCGGTCACGTGCGGCATCACCGGGTGCAGCAGCTGCAGCAGCCGCTCGAGCGCCGCGAGCGCCGTCGCGGCCGCGTCCTCGTCGCCGTCGTAGAGCCGCGGCTTGATCGCCTCGGCGTACCAGTCGCAGAACTCGTCGAACGTGAGGTGGTACAGCGCCGTCACGGCCGCGCCGAACTGGAACTGCGCGACCGCGCCCTCGACGAGCTCGCGCGTCGTGTCGAGCTGCGAGAGGATCCACCGCTCCTCGACGGAGCTCGGCCGCGCCTCCGGCGACCGGCCGGCCGACTGCGTCAGCACGAGCCGCGCGGCGTTCCAGAGCTTGTTCGCGAGCTTCCCGCCCTCCTCGATCGCGCCCCAGTTGAAGCGCGGGTCCTGCATCGTCGAGATCTTCAGGAGGCCGTAGCGCGTCGCGTCCGCGCCGTGCCGGTCGACCGCCTCGAGCGGGTCGATCCCCGTGCCGAGGCTCTTCGACATCCGGCGACCGTCGGGGGCGAGGACGGTCGAGGTGATGATCACGTCGGTGAACGGGATCTCGCCGAGCAGGAACAGCCCGGAGAAGATCATCCGGTTCTCCCAGAGGCGGATGATCTCGCGGGCGGTGACGCTGACGTCGCCCGGGTAGTAGCGGTCGAGCTCGGGCGTCTCCTCGGGCCAGCCGAGGGTCGCGAACGGCCACAGCGCCGACGAGAACCACGTGTCGAGCACGTCGGGGTCGCGGACGAGCTCGCCCGAGCCGCACTCGGCGCAGGCCTCCGGCGGCGGCCACGCGCAGGTCAGGTGACCGTCCGGGCACGTCCAGATCGGGATCTGGTGACCCCACCAGAGCTGGCGCGAGATGCACCAGTCGGGCGCGGTCTCGAGCGACTCGATCGCGAACCGGTGCTGGCTCTCCGGGTGGTAGCGGACACGCCGGGCCTCGAGCGCCTCGATCGCCGGGCGGCCGAGCTCGTCCATCCGGCACCACCACTGCGGCGAGACGAGCGGCTCGATCCGCGAGTGGCAGCGCTCGCACGCGCCGACCGAATGCCGGTAGCTCTCGCGCTTCTCGAGCTGGTCGTGCTCCTTCAGCCACGCGACCACGCGGTCGTCGGCCTCGCGCTGGTCGAGCCCCTCGAACCCCTCCGCGGTCACCCGGCCGTCGGGGCCGATGACGGTCAGCGTCGGCAGGCCGTGGTCGCGGCCGATCTCGAAGTCGATCGGGTCGTGGCCGGGGGTGATCTTGAGCGCGCCCGTGCCGAAGTCCGGGTCGACGCGCTCGTCCGCGATCACGGGCACGCGCCGGCCGACGACCGGCACGAGCACCTCCTTGCCGACCGCGTCGCGGTACCGCGCGTCGTCCGGGTTCACCGCGACCGCGACGTCGGCCAGGATCGTCGCCGGACGCACCGTCGCGATCGTGATCGCGCCCGGCCCGTCCACGAACGGGTAGCGGGCGTAGGTGAGCGCGTCGTCCATCTCGACGTGCTCGACCTCGAGGTCGGAGATCGCAGTCTCGTGGAACGGGCACCAGTTCACGATCCGGTTCGCGCGGTAGATCCAGCCGCGCTCCCAGAGCCGCACGAAGAACGTCATCACGCTCGCGACGTAGGCGTCGTCCATCGTGAAGCGCTCGCGGTCGTAGTCGAGCGAGCAGCCGAGCCGCCGGAACTGGCCGATGATCGTGCGGCCGGTCCGGTCGAGCCAGTCCCAGGTGCGCTCGAGGAACGCCTCGCGGCCGATCTCCTGCCGCGACGTCCCCTCCGCGATGAGCTGCTTCTCGACCACGTTCTGCGTCGAGATCCCGGCGTGGTCGTAGCCGGGCTGCCA
Organism: uncultured Actinomycetes bacterium; assembly: GCA_963729135.1. Classification (GTDB taxonomy): domain Bacteria; phylum Actinomycetota; class Thermoleophilia; order Gaiellales; family Gaiellaceae; genus PALSA-600. The sequence continues at coordinate 216,292 of CAVSMT010000009.1, read as the reverse complement.
GAGCGTGTCGTAGCCCCGCATCCGGTGCCAGCGGACGAGGCAGTCCTGGATCGCGCCGTTCAGGGCGTGCCCCATGTGCAGCTCGCCGGTCACGTTCGGCGGCGGGACGCAGATCACGTACGCCTCGCCCGAGCGCGCCCCGGCTCCGGCGCGGTAGAGGCCCTCGGCCTCCCACGTCTCCTGCCAGCGCGCCTCGACGCCGTGCGGGTCGTACCTCGGCTCCATCGCCGGAGTCATAACCGAAGACGGCGGCGGCGGGAGAGTCAGCCGGATGCAGCCGACCGGCCGGCGCTGCCGGGGGTGCCGCCGTCGGCGCGACCGCCGGCGCCGCCCGCTCCCGCGCGCTGCGCGGTCGTCAGCACGAGGAGCTGCGAGCCGCCGCCGAGGAAGCTCGCGAAGCTCGGGCCGCCGGCTCCGCCGCCGCCCGTTCCTCCGCGGCCGCCCGCGCCGCCGGCGCCACCCGCGCCCCCGGCCGCGGCGGAGACCACGTACGAGCCGACGCCCCCGATGCCGCCGGCGCCCCCGGCGCCGCCCGGCTTGCCGGCGCCGCCCGGGCCGCCGTTCCCGGCAGTGACCGTGGACCCGAGCACGGTCGCCCGCGACATCCAGAGGTACACGCCGAACGAGCCGCCGCCGTAGCCGCCGCCGTCGCCGCCCGCGCCGCCGCTGCCGCCTCCTCCCCCGCCGCCGCCGTTGCCGCCGTTCGTGGAGTTGGGGCCGAACGACTGCGAGCCGCCGCCTCCGCCTCCGCCGCCGCCCGAGCCGGAGTCGCCGCTCGCGCCTCGCACCCCGTCGTGCCCGCGCCACAGTGCGCCGCCGAGATCGGCGCCGTCGCTCCCCGCGGCTCCGGCGGCGCCGTCGCCGCCGTTCCCGCCCGGCTGGCCGGCCGCGCCGGTCGAGACGCCCCCGCCGCCGCTGATCCCGAGGCCCGCCGTCCCGCCCGGTCCACCGGACGGACCCTGTCCCGCGGCGCCGGCCGCCGCGGCGGGGCCGCCGAACGACCGGCCGCCGCCGCCGCCGTCCCCGCCGTGATTCGCGCCGGTGCCGCCGCTCCCGCCGTTTCGCGACCCGCCTCCCGCCGGGTCGCCGGGCGCGCCGGCCACGGCGTCGGCTCCGGCCGCGCCGGCCGCCGCGCCGTCGGGGCCGGGGACGCCGTCGCCGGCGAGGACGGTCACGTGGTCGAGCGTGATCGCCGACGAAGAGACGAGCCTGATGCCGTACACGCTGCGGTCGGCCTGCGGGTCGGCGCTCGCTCTCGCCTCGAGGAGCTGCAGCCTCAGCGAGCTCACTCCCTGCCCGAGGATCGCCTGCGGCTTGCCGAGGACGACGGTGTGGAACGCGGTCGAGCGCTTCCAGCCGCGCCCGTAGCCGCCGTAGATCGAGACGCCGCTCGCGAGCTGCAGGCCGGCGCCCTCGTCGTACGTGCCCGCCGCCACGTAGACGTCCCGGTGGAGGATCCTGGCCGCGCGAACCCCGGCGGCGACCGTCCGCTTCGGGCGCTGCATCGTGCCGCGGAACGCGTCGTTCCCCGCCGGGGAGACGAACACCGCGTCGGCGGCGTCGCCGTCGATCCCGTCGCAGTTCGTGTCCTTGAACGCGACGTCGGGGACGTCCTTCTTCACGCACGCGCCGACAGCACCGGGCGCGGCGCCGACGCCGAACACGACGGCGAACGCGACCGAGACCCCGGCTGTGACGAGCAGACCCCTGCGCATCCTCCGGCGCGGATGATCGCCGATTCGCCCGAGGCGCACAAGGCCGCGGACGGTCGGGCGCGACGCTACGCGGTCTCTTCGGCGAGCTCGGCGGACTCGGCGTGGTCGGCGCCGGCCGAGGTGACGAGCGTCGGCTTGAGGCCCCGGTCGATCGTCTCCTTGGTGATCACGCACTTGGAGACGTCGCGGCGCGAGGGCAGCTCGAACATCACGTCGAGGAGCGCGTTCTCGATGATCGACCGCAGGCCGCGCGCGCCGGTCTCGCGCTCGAGCGCCTTGTCGGCGATCGCCCACAGGGCGTCGTCGGTGAAGACCAGGTCGATGTGGTCGTAGTTGAAGAAGCGCTGGTACTGCTTCACGAGCGCGTTCTTCGGCTCGGTCAGGATCTGGACGAGGTCCTCGCGCTTGAGCTGGTGGACGGCCGAGACGACCGGGAGCCGGCCGATGAACTCGGGGATCAGGCCGAAGTTGAGGAGGTCCTCCGGCATCACCGACGAGAGCAGCTCGGCGCTCTCGGCGTCGCGCTTCGACGAGATCTGCCGGCCGAACCCGACCGCGTTCTTGCCGATGCGCTTGGCGATGATCTTGTCGAGCCCGGCGAACGCGCCGCCGCAGATGAAGAGCACGTTCGTCGTGTCGATCGAGAGGAACTCCTGGTGCGGGTGCTTGCGGCCGCCCTGCGGCGGCACCGAGGCGACCGTCCCCTCGAGGATCTTCAGCAGCGCCTGCTGGACGCCCTCGCCGGAGACGTCGCGCGTGATCGACGGGTTGTCGGCCTTGCGCGCGATCTTGTCGACCTCGTCGATGTAGATGATCCCGGTCTCCGCCTTCTTGATGTCGAAGTCGGCGGCCTGGATCAGCTTGAGGAGGATGTTCTCGACGTCCTCGCCGACGTAGCCGGCCTCGGTGAGCGCGGTCGCGTCGGCGATCGCGAACGGGACGTTCAGGATCCGCGCGAGCGTCTGCGCGAGGTGCGTCTTGCCGCAGCCGGTCGGGCCGAGCAGCAGGATGTTCGACTTCTGCAGCTCGACGTCGCCGTCGTCGGTGCCCATCTGGACGCGCTTGTAGTGGTTGTAGACCGCGACCGAGAGCGTCCGCTTCGACTCCTCCTGCGAGACGACGTAGTCGTTGAGCGCGCTGTAGATCTCCTTCGGGCGGGGCAGGCTGTCGAGGTCGAGCGTGGACGGGACCGTGAGCTCCTCGTCGATGATCTCGTTGCAGAGATCGATGCACTCGTCGCAGATGTAGACCCCGGGGCCCGCGATCAGCTTCTTCACCTGCCGCTGCGATTTCCCGCAGAAGCTGCAGAGGAGCTGCTCGTTTCCTTCGCTCGGACGTGCCATTGCGCCTCTCGTTCTACTCCAAACCGGCCGAACCTGCTAGGCCGCCGCCTCCGCGCGCTGCATCTCGCGATGGGTGATCACGGTGTCGATGATGCCGTACTCGGTCGCCTCGGTCGGGCTCATGAAGAAGTCCCGCTCCATGTCTCGCGATATCTCCTCGATCGGCTTCGTGGTGTGCTCGGCGTAGATCTCCTCGAGCCGCCGCTTGAGGCCGATCACCTCGCGCGCCTGGATCTCGATGTCGGTGCCCTGACCCTGGAAGCCGCCGGACACCTGATGGATCAGGATGCGGGAGTTCGGCAGGGCCATCCGCTTTCCTTTCGCGCCGCCGGCGAGGAGCAGCGAGCCCATGCTCATCGCGATCCCGACGCAGATCGTCTGCACGTCCGGCTTGATGAACTGCATCGTGTCGTAGATCGCGAGGCCCGAGTAGACCGAGCCGCCCGGCGAGTTGATGTACAGGAAGATGTCCTTGTCCGGGTCGTCCGACTCCAGGTGCAGGAGCTGGGCGATGATCAGGTTCGCGATCTGGTCGTCGATCGGGGTCCCGAGGAACACGATGCGCTCGGCGAGCAGGCGCGAGTAGATGTCGAAGGCGCGCTCGCCGCGCGAGGTCTGTTCGACCACCATCGGGATCAACGGGCTCATCGGCTCACTCCTTGCTGGCGGGGGTCCACAACGTCTGCTCGGCCGGGCGGTCCTGCTCGGGGGTCCAGATGCTCTCACGCGCGGCGTCCCGCTGCGCGCGCTCGGCGGCCTCCTCGGCCGAGATCGGCTGCACCTCGGCGGCGACCCGGTCGAGCGCCTTCCGCATCCGGACGCTCTCGCGCACGCGGTCCGCGCCGCCCTCGGCGAAGAACGCGTCGACGTCCTCCTCGGTCTCGCCGGCCTCGCGCAGCTCCTCGCGAAGCTCGTCGTCGGAGACCTCGAGGCCGAGCTGGTCGGCGACCGCCTCGAGCACGAGCTCGCGCGCGACCGACTGCGCCGCCTCGGCGTGGAGCCGGTCGGCGAGCTCCTCGGGCGAGGTGCCCGTGAGCCGGAAGTACGTCGTCGCGTCGAGCCCGCGCGCGGCGAGCGAGCGGACGAAGCCGTTCAGGAGGTCGCGCGTCCGGGCCTCGACGACGAGCCGGCCCGGCTCGACCTTGCTCGCGCGCACGAGCTCGTCGACCGCGGCCGCGCGGAAGCGGCCGTCGATCTCCTCGTCGAGCTGCTCGCGGATGCGGCCCTCGATGTCGGCGCGGAGCTCGTCGAGCGTCTCGAACTCGGAGGCGAGGCGCGCGAGCCCGTCGTCGAGCGGCGGCAGCACCTTCTCGCGGACGTCCTTCACGACGACCGTCGCCGCGTGCTGCGACCCGTCGGCGAGCTCGTAGCCGACCTCGCGGCTCTGTCCGGCGCCGAGGCCGACGATGCCCTGTTCGATCTCGTCGAGGACGCGCTCGGCGCCGAGCTCGACCACGAGGTCGCGCTGGGCGCCCTCGCCCGAGACGACGTCGATCACCGCGACGTCGCCCGGCTGCGCGGCCCGGCCGTCGACCGTGACGACCTCGGCGACCGTGCGCTGCAGCTCCTCGAGCTGCGCCTGGATCGCCTCGGGCGGGATCTCGACCTCGAGGCGCGGCACCTCGAGCGTGCGCCAGTCGGCCGGCTCGGCCTTCGGCTGCACGGGAAACTCGGCGGTGAAGCGCCATGCCTCGTCGTCGCTCTGCGGAAGCTCGTAGTCGTACTCGGGCGACTCGACCGGCTGCACGCGGCTCTGCGCCGCGGCGTCCCAGAACCAGCCGCCGATGTGCGACTCGACCGCCTCGGAGTACACGCGCTCCTTGCCGACGCGGGAGATGAGCACCGGCACCGGCACCTTCCCGGCGCGGAACCCGGGCACCTTGACCCGGGCGGCGAGATCGCTCGTCGCATGCTCGACCGCGTGATGTACGTCCTCGGCCGGGACCTCGACCGTGAGACGGACGCGATCGCCGCCGAGCTGCTCGACCTGCGCCTCCATCGCCGAGCCATTGAATCAGAGCGCGTCCGGCTCGCGCGCTTCGGGCCTCGCGGTAGCGTGGGCGCCGATGGACGTCGAGACCGCGATCCGCACGCGCCGGACGCACAAGGCGTACGGCGCGGAGCCCGTCCCGCCCGCCGAGCTCGAGGAGCTGCTCGAGCTCGCCCGCTTCGCGCCGAACCACCACCTCACCGAGCCGTGGCGCTTCCGCGTGCTCGGGCCCGAGACGCTCGAGCGGCTGATCGCGGCGGGCGAGCCGAGCGAGGCGTCGAAGCTCCGGCGCGCGCCGACGCTCGTCGTCGCGAGCGCCCGGCTGACCGGCGACGAGCACCAGGACCGCGAGGACCTGCTCGCGACCGCGTGCGCGGTCTACGCGGTCCTCCTCGCCGCGCACGGCCGCGGTCTCGCCTCGTACTGGCGCACGCCGAAGCTGCTCGAGTCGCCCGAGGGCCGCGCCGCGGTCGGCCTCCCCGACGGCGAGGAGCTCGTCGCGTTGATCCACCTCGGCCGCCCGGTCACGAGCCCGCCCGCGAAGGAGCGCCGCCCGCCCGCCGAGTACGTCGAGCTGCTGCCCTGAGCTACCCGGTCGGGGCCAGCCGATACACGGCGCCCGCGTCGTCGTCGGTGACGTAGAGCGCCCCGTCCGGCCCGGGCCCGGCGTCGGCGGGTCTCCCCCACCTCGTCCCGTCGGCGAGCTGGAACCCGGCGGCGAAGGTGACCGGCGCGCCGAGCGTGCTGCCGGTCCACGGCAGCCACAGCACCCCGGGCGGCCGCGCCGCGCTCGCGAACGAGCCGTGCGCGGCGACGACGGCGCCGTCCGTCCACGCGCCCGGGAGCGCGCTCCCGGCGAGGAAGTGGAAGCCGAGCGGCGCGGTGTGCGGCGGCAGCCCGCGCTCGACGCGCGCGAGCGCCGCGCAGTCGAGGACGCGCCCGCCGGGGTTCGTGCCGGCGTCGGCGACGAGCGGCATCGAGCCGTAGCCCGACGCGGCGCTCGGCCCGCAGTACGGCCAGCCGAGGTTGCGGCCGGCGGTCAGCCGCGCGAGTGCGTCCGGCCCGTTCTCGCCGTTGACCGCGGACCAGAGCGTGCCGTCGGGCGCGAACGCGAGCCCGGCGCCGTTCCGCACCCCGGTCGCGAATACGAGCCGCGCGCCGCCGGGCCGGAACGCGAGCACGACCCCGCGCGGCCGCGTCGCCGCCGACCCGCTGCCGACGCTCACGTAGATCGTGTGGTCGGGGCCGACTGCAATCCCTTTCGCCCGATCGATCCCGTCCGGGTCGGGGAGGCCGCGCGCGACGACGGTGCGCCGGCCGACGCCGCGGGCGCCGAGCCAGGCGAACCGGTCGAGCCGTCCCGACTCGGCGACGTAGAGCACGGGCCGGCCGCCGAGCGTGTCGAATGCCATCCCCTCCGGGTCGGTCAGCCCGGCGACGAGGACGCTCGCCCGCGGCGGAAAGCCCGGGTCGACCGTGGGGGCGAGCCGGACGATCGACCCGTCCGCCGGCCGGCTCACGAGCAGGTCGTGCTCCGGCGTCCAGACCGCGGACCGCGCCCCGGCTACGCGCGCCCAGACCTCGGCTGTCCACCCGGCGGGCACGCGCAGCGAGCGCGGAACGTCGAACGGCGCCGCCCGGTTCGCGACCGGCACGGCGAGCGAGACGGAGACGAGCCCGCGCCGTGGCCCGTGCGAGCCGCCGCAGCCGGCGAGCGCAACACAGACGAACGCGAGCACCGCGACACGGCCCAAAGCTCGACCACGATAGAGCGCACTTCCGCCGCCACGCCCGACCTGCGCGGGCGCGGCTCGCAGACCAACTCGGAGCCGAGACCCGAACGGAATCGTCAAGCCGAGCGAAGCGACGGCGGATTCCGTTCGGGAGTGCGGGCGAGAGGAGTCGAACCTCCAAGGACCGAAGCCCACCGGGACCTAAACCCGGCGCGTCTGCCAGTTCCGCCACGCCCGCGACGGCGGAAAGCGTAATCGCGGCTACGAGAGCACGGGCAGCGTCGAGACGTCGGCGCCGAGCCACCGCTTCTCGAGCCGCACGATCGACCCGTCGTCCACGAGCCCGGCGAGCGCGCGGTCGACCGCGGGTCCGAGCGCGCTCCCCTTCGGGAGCACGACGCCGTAGCTCTCGGCTGTCCCGAGCCGGGCTACGAGGCGGCCGTACCGGTCGGGCGCCTCCCTCCGGAGCACGGCGAGGAGCGGCGCGTCGTCGACGACGGCCTGGCAGCGCCGCTGGTAGAGCGCGTCGAGGAGGCCCTCCTGCTTGTCGAACAGGATCGGCTTCTTCGCCGGCCGGACGAGCCCGGAGATCGCGGCGACCGACGTCGTCCCGCGCTGCGCGCAGAGCTGGAGCGCGCCGAGGGCGGCGATCGTCGTCGGCGCCGGGACGCCCTCGGCGAGGAGGACGCCCTGGTCGGCGGCGAGGTACGGGGTCGAGAAGGAGACGTTCCGGCTCCGCGCCGGCGTGATCGTGACCTGCGCGAGCGCGAGGTCCCACGGCTTCGCGCCGGCGGCGTACAGCTTCGAGAAGGTCGGCTCGTGGACGAACGTGACGCGCGCGATCCCGAGCCTCTGCGCGAGCAGCCGGGCCAGGTCGATCTCGAAGCCGCGCGCGAGGACGACCTTCGTCCCCTGCACCGCGCCGACCTCGAAGCCGGGCTCGCCGAGGTTGACGCCGACGAGCAGCTCGCCGGGCGTGAGCGTCGGCGGCGCGGCCGCGCCGGCGCCCGCCGCGCCGAGCAGGACTGCGAGCGTGAGGAGTGCGGCGAGAGCGGCGAGGCGCTTCATGAGCGCGCGATCACCGTCACGGGCGTGCCGTCCGGGATCTGCCGGTACAGCCACTCTGCGTCGAACTGGGTCACGCGGACGCAGCCGTGCGACGCGGGCTGCGCCGGCACGTCGGGCGACTCGTGGAACGCGATCCCGCCGACGAAGTAGCTCGCCCACGGCAGCCAGACCTTGTACGGGACCGACCACGATCGATCTTCCTTCCGGAAGACCGTGTAGCTCCCGGGCGGCGTGTCGAAGCCCGGCTTGCCGCTCGCGACCGGGAGCACGCGGACGACCGCGCCGCCGCGGATGAAGAGCGTGACCTGCCGGTCGAGGAGCACCTCGACGCGGACGCCGGAGCCGCCGGAGCGGAGCGGGCGCGGGTGCGTCGCCGTCTCGAGGGCCTTCAGCGTCGCCGGCCCCGGGTCGCCGTCGCGGGCGAGGCCCTCCCACTTCTGGAAGGCCATGACGGCCGACTTCGTCCGGTCGCCGAGCTGGCCGTCGACGGCCGCCGGATCGAGGAAGCCGAGGTCGGCGAGCCGCTGCTGGAGCGCGCGCGTGGACGCCTTGGTCTTCTCCCCGGACACGGGCGGGGGCGCGGGCGGGACGGGCGGCGCGACCGTCGGCCGCTGGACGTCCTTCGCCGTCAGCGGCCGCGACGCCGGGAAGCCCGGGAAGAGGCCGAGCGGGACGCCGCCCTTCACGAGCACGCGCACGTACTTCACGCCCCTGAACGCGGCGAGCGTGAGCACGACCTGCGTGAGCCGGGCGTTGAGCGAGTCGGCGTTCGTGCCCTGCGCGAAGCGCTCGCCGAGGTCGATCGTCGCGGTCGTGCCGGACTGCGAGATCGACCGGAGCGCCGTCCCCTCCGGGATCGCGGTGCGGACGTCGCGCGTGCGCTCGGCGGCGGTCGGCCCGGCGAGGAGCGCCTTCGCGACGTCCTCGAGCGTGCTTCCCGGCCGGTCGAAGAGGACGATCTGCTCGCCCTGCGGGAACGCGACCTTCACCGTCGCCGCGGCCCGCGGCTGGCCGGGTGCGGCCGCCGCGAGCGAGAGCCCGACGACCAGAAAGAGCGCGGCGACCGGGCGCATCCGGCGCGATCCTATCGGTGCCCGACTCCGGCTCCGGATGCGTACTCACGCGGCCGCGCAACCACAGGGTCGACGCAGGACCGATCGGCGAGGCCCGGCGCGGGAGCGCATCGACGAACGGGCACGGTCGGGTCGCGCCGGCCGTCCGCGTGCTGCGCGACGCCGAGGACCGAGGCGACCGCGGCGACCCCGGCGAGGAGCGCGACGTGCCGTCGCCGTCGGGCGCGGAGCCGCGAGCACCGGGCCTCCCATGCCTCGGTCAGCTTCTCCGCCGCCCCGAGCCGTCCGACCGCCTCGTCCTCGGCGAGCGCGGGCGACACGCCGGCGTCGATGCTCGCGACGATCGAGTCGTCGAGGTGGTCGCGGATCTCCGCGAGCAGCCGCGCGCGGGTCCGGCGCGAGCCGGTCAGGCGCGTCGACAGCTCCCGGAGGTAGCCGTCGGCCGTCCGCAACGGCTCAGCCATGGTCGAGGACGGCCTCGACGCCGGTCGTGAAGCGCTCCCATTCGCCGCGCTGGCGGACGAGCGCCTTCCTGCCCTGCGCGCTGATGTCGTAGATCCGGCGCCGCCGTCCCTCCGACTCGCTCCAGCGGCTGCGCACCAGCCCGTCGTCCTCGAGCCGCCGCAGCGCCGGGTAGATCGTCCCCTCCGCGTAGTCGAACTGGCCCGAGCTCGCCTGCCGGACGTACTCGATGATCGCGTAGCCGTGCATCGACCGCGAGCCCAGCGCGGCGAGCAGGAGCAGGTCGAGGTGCCCGGTGAACGGATCTCGCGGCATGCGTAGACATGCTATGGCATAGATCATCTATGCTCAAACCGTGACGAGCCCGGTCGAGCGGCTGACGGCCGGCCTCCCGAAGGCCTATCGCGTCGCGATCGACTGGCTCGTCACGATCGTCGGCGCGCTCGCGATCGTGCTCGCGATCAAGCAGTGGGTCGTCAACCCGTACCGGATCCCGTCGAGCTCGATGGAGCCGACCCTCCACTGCGCCCGGCCCGGCCTCGGGTGCGAGGCGTCGTTCTCCGACCGCGTCCTCGCCTGCCGCATCTGCTTCCGCCTCGGAGGCCCGAAGCGCGGCGACGTCGTCGTCTTCGAGACGCCCCCGCTCGCGGCGAGCAGATGCGGCGAGGGCGGCACGTACGTCAAGCGCCTGATCGGCCTGCCCGGCGACACCGTCCGCGAGGACGCCCGCGGCTTCGTGTGGATCGACGGCCGGAGGCTCGACGAGCCGTACGTCCAGCCCGACCGCCGGCAGGAGGACGTCCTCCGTAACCCCGAGTACCGGAACAGGACGTGGCATGTCCCGGCGGGCCGGTACTTCTTCATGGGCGACAACCGCGGCGGCTCGTGCGACTCCCGCGAGTGGGGCACCGTCCCGCGAGACCGGCTGATCGGCCGGGTGATCGCGACCTACTGGCCGCCGCAGCGGCTCAAGCTCTGGTGACCGTCTCGCCCTCGCCCGTTAGGTTCCGGACGTGTTCGAGCGATTCACCGAGCGGGCCCGACAGGTGGTCGTGCTCGCGCAGGACGAGTCGCGCACCCTCGGCCACCGGTGGATCGGGACCGAGCACCTGCTACTCGGGGTGATCCGAGAAGAGGGCGCGGCGTCCGGGGCGCTCGCCGCGGCCGGGCTGTCGCTCGACGCGGCGCGGGCGGCCGTCGTGGCGCTCGTCGGTACGGGCGAGTACGTCGAGAGCGGGCAGATCCCGTTCACGCCGCTCGCGAAGCGCGCGCTCGAGGCGAGCCTGCGAGAGTCGATCCGACTCGACAGCAACGCGGTCACGCCGGAACTGGTCCTGCTCGGCGTGCTGACCCAGCGCTCCGGGACTTCCGCCTGCATGTTGCGGGACGGCGGCGTCGACGCGGGAGCGGTCGTCGTCGCGCTCGGTCTGGACGGCGACGTCGACCTCGCCTCCGTGCAGCCGGCCGGCGATGCCGGGCCTGAGCGGAGGGTCGGCGACGCGGGCGCCCCGCGCGCGGCGGAGGTCGGCGAGCAGCACCTGTTCGCGCGGTTCACCGAACGCGCCCGCAATGCGGTCGCGCTCGCAGAAGACGAGGCGCGCGCCCTCAAGCACCGCTACGTCGGGACGGAGCACATCCTGCTCGGGCTGCTCCGCGAGGAAGACAGCCTGGCAGCGCGCGTGCTCGAGTCGCTCGGCGTCACGCTCGACGAGGTGCGCGCGCAGGTCGCGCGGATCGTCGGCCGGGGCGATGAGGGCACGAGAAGGCAGCTCCCGTTCACCCCACGCACGAAAACGGTGCTCGAGCGCGCGCTGCGCGAGGCGCTGTCGCTCGGCCACAACTACATCGGCACCGAGCACATCCTGCTCGGGCTCGTGCGCGAGAACGAGGGCGTCGCCGCCCGGATCCTGCTCGACTTCGACGCCGACGCCGAGAAGATCCGCAACGCGGTCGTCCGGACGCTCGCCGGCCCGGGCCGGCGTCGCGAGACGATGTCAACGACCGTTCCCACGCCCGGCGTCGCGCCGGCCGAAGCGATCGACGACGCAACACGCGCGATGACCGTGGGGGACCTGATCGAGGCGGTCAGGATCGCGAAGGAAGACGCGATCGGGAACCAGGACTTCGAGCGGGCGTCGACGCTCCGCGACCTCGAGCGCCGGCTCGTCGGCCTGCTCGAAACCATCGCGAGCATCCTCGGCCGAGGCGATTGACGCTCAGCTCGCGCGCCGGCCCGATGGCCCCGGGTGGAATCGAACCACCGCACGCAGATTCGAAGTCTGCCGCTCTATCCTCTGAGCTACGGGGCCGTGCCGGCGCCAGCGTAGCCCCCGGCGGCTTCCGACGCGGGCGGCGGGCCGAGCATCTCGAGGGCCCAGCCGGATCCGCTCGAGCACCATCGCCGAGAGCACGTACCGGAAGTCCTCGTTCGGGATCTCGAAGCGGCCGTGGAGCTGGTTCATCCGCCGGATCGCGCGCGTGCCGAGCGGACCGTCGAAGGCGTCCTCGGAGAACGTCGAGATCAGCAGGTCGGTGTCGTCGTACCGCTTCTGGCCTCGCTCGGTGAACTCGCCGGTCGACTCGAGCCGCTCGGCGATGCTCGGCACCGCGAACGTCTTGAAGAACGCGAGCTCGAGCGCCCGCGTCGTGTCGAACGGGAACTCGAGGAACGTGTCGAGGAAGACGATCCGGCGGCAGTCGCGCTCCGGATCGAGCGTCCGGATCTCCCGCAGCGACGGCGACTCGCGCGGCGACACAAGGGTGGCGGACGGGATTCGAACCCGCGACCACCGGGACCACAACCCGGGGCTCTACCAACTGAGCTACCGCCACCGCGGCCCGCGCATGGTACCGCCCGTCGCCGCCGCGTTCCGACGGGCGGCGGTGAGTGCGCCCGGAGGGATTCGAACCCCCGACCAACGGCTTAGAAGGCCGCCGCTCTTCCGCTGAGCTACGGGCGCGGGGCGCGGCCGAAGCGTAGCGACGGCTCCGGCGCGGTCAGTGACGGACGCCGAAGTCGGCCGTGATCAGCGTCACGGTCGCGCCGCCGAACGCCCCAGGGGCGCCGGACTCGGCGAGGGCGGCGATGCCGACGTCGCGCCACTGCGGCGAGAGGACGTTCGCGCGGTGGCCGGGGCTGGCCATCCACATCGCGACCGCGCGGCCGGCGTCGACGGTTCCCGTCGACCAGAGCAGGTTCTCGCCGACCGACCAGGACGTGTGGTGCGCGGGGCCGTAGTAGCGGCGGACGCGCGTCGAGAACGGCGAGCCGTCCGGCGAGTCGTGCGAGAAGTACCCGTCGGCGAGCATCTCCGAGGTGTGCACGCCGGCCGCCTCCGAGAGCCCCGCGTCGACCCGCAGCGCGGCGAGCCCGTGCTCGGCGCGGATCCGGTTGAGCTGGTCGACGACCGAGGACTGGAGCGTCGCGAGCGTCGCCGCCGAGCCCTGCGGCGCCGGCGACGCCGGCGCGGAGAGGAGCGCCGCGGCCGCCGCGAGGCCTGCGAGAACTCCGAGGAATCGACGGAGCGAGCGCATCGTCACGCGCAAATCATGGTCGAACCGTTCGAAACGTGCGTCATCCGAACGGGGGGTTCGCCTCCGGCGATAGGCTCCCTCCCGCCCGTTCGACCGCGCACGGAGAGGAGGAGCGGATGTCGTCGTCGACCGCGAACCCGGCTGCGTTCTCGAACGAGGAGCTCGTGCGACTCCTCGCGCTGCTCTCGGGCGCCGACAGCGTCGAGCTGAAGCTGACCGTCCCGGAGTCGCAGCAGCGCTCGACCGCGGCGGCGCTCGGGCTCGATCCGCTCGACGCGCAGATCCGGCAGGTGTTCTTCTTCGACACGCCCGACCTGAGGCTCGAGGAGCACGGCGTGGTCGTCCGCGCCCGCCGGCTCCAGGGCAAGGCCGACGACTCGGCGGTGAAGCTGCGACCGGTCGTGCCGGCCGAGCTGCCGGCCGACCTGCGCCGGTCGACGAGCTTCCGCGTCGAGGTCGACGCGCTGCCCGGCGGGTTCGTCTGCTCGGCGTCGCTGAAGGGAACGCCGGGCGCGGGCGACGTGCGGCGAGCCGCGGCGGGCGAGCTGGCGCTGCGGAAGCTCTTCTCGAAGGAGCAGCGCGAGTTCTTCGCGACGCACGCGCCGGAGGGGATCGCGTTGAAGGACCTCGCGGTGCTCGGCCCGATCCTCGTGCTCAAGCTCCGCTTCGCGCCGGAGGGGCTGCGCCGCAGGCTCGCCGCGGAGCTGTGGCTCTACCCCGACGGGTCGCGCATCCTCGAGCTCTCGACGCGGTGCGCGCCGACCGAGGCGTTCCAGGTCGCCGCCGAGACGCGGGCGTTCCTCGCCGGCCGCGGGGTCGATCTGTCCGGCGAGCAGCAGACGAAGACCCGGACGGCGCTCGAGTACTTCGCGGGCGCCCTGCGGCCGGAGCCCGGATAGCCGCGATCGTCCCCCGCTGGGAGTGGCGCACGTTCGGCGAGGATTTCGGCGCCGCCGACGACCGCCTCGCCGCGCTCACCCCCGACCGCGTGCACGAGAGCGACGAGCTGTACCTGCTCTCGGCGGAGAGCGACGCCTCCGTCAAGGTGCGCGACGCCTCGATCGACGTGAAGCGGCTCGAGCGCGTGGACGAGGACGGGCTCGAGCTGTGGCGGCCGACACTGAAGGCGGCTTTCCCGCTGTCGGCCACGGACGTCGGCTCGGTGCTCGAGGCGCTCGGCGCAGCGGCGCCGCCGCTCGCCCGCGGCGCGTACACGCTCGACCAGCTCGTCGACGAGCTCGCCGGGCCGAGCCCGGACCTGCTCGCGGTGAAGGTGCACAAGCGCCGCGCGCACTACGCGCTCGAGGGCTGCATGGCCGAATCGACCGAGGTGCGCACCGACGGCGTGACGACGCGCACGATCGCGGTCGAGTCCGCCGACGCCGCGCTCGTGCTCGCGACCGTGCGCGAGCTCGGGCTCGCCTCGCGCCCGAACACGAGCTTCCCGCGCGGGCTGAAGGCGCTCGCCGGATTCGCGCAGCGGTACGCGGTGATCGACGTCGGGACGAACTCGGTGAAGCTCCACGTCGGCGAGCGGCGCGCGGACGGCGGCTGGCAGGCGATCGTCGACCGCGTCGAGATCACGCGGCTCGGCGAGGGCCTCGAGCAGTCCGGCCGGCTGAACCCCGGAGCCGATCGAGCGGACGGTCGACGCGATCGCGGGCATGGCCGACCGAGGCGCGGCGGAGCGGAGCGGTCGCGATCGCGGCGGTCGGCACCGCCGGGCTCCGGATCGCCCCGAACGGCGCCGAGCTCGTCGCCGCCGTGAAGGCGCGCTCCGGCGTCGAGATCGAGATCGTCTCCGGCGAGGAGGAGGGCCGGCTCGCGTACCTCGCCGCCACGTCCGGGCTCGCGCTCGGCCGAGGGCTCGCTCGTCGTCTTCGACTCCGGCGGCGGCAGCTCGCAGTTCTCGTTCGGCCGCGGGGCGCAGGTCGACGAGCGGTTCAGCGTCAACGTCGGCGCGGTGCGGTTCACCGAGCGCTTCGGCCTCGACGGGGTCGTGACCGACGACGCGCTCGCGGCCGCGCTCGCCGCGATCGCCGCCGACCTCTCGGCCCTCGACGGCCGGCCGGCGCCGGACGCGGTCGTCGGCGATCGGCGGCACGGTCACGAACCTCGCCGCCGTGAGCCACGGGCTCGCGACGTACGACCCGGACGTCGTGCAGGGCACGCGTGCTCGACCGCGCCGAGGTCGATCGGCAGATCGAGCTCTACCGCACGCGGACGGCCGACGAGCGGCGCGGGATCGTCGGCCTCCAGCCGAAGCGCGCCGAGGTCATCCTCGCAGGCGCCTGCATCGTGCGCACGGTGATGGAGAAGCTCGGCGCCGACTCGGTCACCGTGAGCGACCGCGGGCTGCGCCACGGCCTGCTCGTCGAGCGGTTCGGTGGCAAGCGGTCATCGGACGCCGCAACCAGCCGAGAGTGACATCGCGCTCGGAATGAGGCTCGCGACCGCCGAGGCTCGCCCTCGTCCCGGGGGCCGGGCGCGGATCAGGGCGCGTCGACCGCGGCCCAGACGCCGGTGCGGCCCGCCGCGAGCGAGGTCGGCAGGCCGCCGACCGGGACCGACCGCGTGACCCGAGCCGTGACCGGGTCGATCCGCTTCAAGGCGTCGTCGTACGCATCCGCGACCCAGACGCCGCCCATGCCGGCGACGATGCGGATCGGGTTCAGGCTGACCCTCGGGACCGTCGCCGTGACCGCGTCGAGGGCCGGGTCGACCCGGCTGACCGTGCCGGTGTTGCCGTTCAGCACCCAGACGGACCCGCTCCCGAAGACGACACCGATCGGATACGGCGCGCTCGCTCCACGCCTCGTCGCGATCGGGATCCTCGCCGTCACCCGGACCGTCCGCGGGATCGACCCGGAGCAGCGTCGCCGGAGAGCCTCTCGTCACCCAGATCGACCCGGCGCCGACCGCGATGCCGTCGATCCCGCGCGCGAAGCGCGAGCCGCCGGATCGACCGCCCCCGTGCTCGGCGCCACGCGGAGGAGGGTCGACGCTCCGTCCTCGATCCACACGCCGTCCGGCGAGACGGCGAGACCGGCGGGGTCGCCGACGCTGAGGTCGGAGGCGGAGCGTCCGAGCGGCACCCTCGTCGTTCGCACGAGGTCGTACGCGGGGTCGATCCGGATCAGCGTGCGCTGCTCGACGGCGAGGACCCAGGCCGCGCCGTCACCCACGGCGACGGCCGTCGGCGTGACCCCGATCCCGATCGTGCGGGCGACCCTGCCGTGTCTCCAGGTCGAGGCGCACCACGGTCAGGTCCCTCGCGTCGAGCATCCAGAGCGTGTGCCCGCCGAGCGCGATCCGATTCGGGGTGAACCCGAGCGGGATCCTCCCGATCGGGCCCGTGGCCGCCGCGACGACGGCGAGGGAATGGGAGGGGACGACAGCCGCAACGGCCGAGTCGCGAGGAGCGCGCGACAGCAGGACGCCTGCGATCGCCGCGGCGAGGATGACCACGCCGATCGCGAGCGCGAGCGAGCGACGCGAGAACCGCGCCCGGCGCGTACTGCGCGCCGGGCGCGAAGCCCGCGCGCCGGGACCGGCGATCGCCGGATCGTGCGTGAGGATCGCCTGCTCGAGCCGGCGGAGCTCCTCGCCCGGCTCGATCCCGAGCTCGTCCCGGAGCTGTCGCCGCCCGCGACGGTAGGCGTCGAGCGCGTCGGCCTGCCGCCCGGAGCGGTACAGCGCGAGCATCAGGAGGGCTCGCGGCCGCTCGCGGTACGGGCTCCCGTCGACGAGCGCCCGGAGCTCCGGGCACGAGCTCGTCGTCGCGGCCGAGCGCGAGGTCGGCAGCGGCGCGCTCCTCGCGGACCGACAGCCGCAGCTCGGCGAGCCGGGCGGCCTCGACCCGCGCGAAGGAGTAGCCGACGAGGTCGGCCAGCGGCGGGCCGCGCCAGAGCGCGAGCGCCTCGTCGAGCAGCGCGGCCGCCGCTTCGGCCGGTTGCGACCGCGACTCGGCGAGCAGCGCCTCGAAGCGGGCAGAGTCGAGCTGCGCTTCGTCGAGCAGAAGCCGGTAGCCGCCGGGCACCGTCTCGAGCACCTGCCGGTGCTCCTCTCCGAAGAGCCGGCGCAGCTTCGAGATCGCCACCCGCAGGCTCGCCCGGGCGGCCCGCGGAGGGCGCTCGCTCCAGAGCTCGTCGATCAGCCGGTCGCTCGAGACCGACTCGTTCGCGTGCAGGAGGAGGAGGGCGAGGAGCGCGCGCTGTCGTGTTCCCGCGAGCGGTCGCTCGGTGCCGTCGACCCGGATCTCGAGCGCACCGAGCAGGCGAAACTCGAGCCGTGTGGCGGTCGCCTGCGCGATCACCCCGGTCAGTTTAGGGCCCGATTACGCGGAGTTACAGGGCGGTTGCGGCTGCCCGGCACGATCGGCCGATCGACGATGGAGGTGACGCAGTGAAGACGTTCGCCGCGACGATCGCGATCCTGATCCTGGCGGCCCCGGCGGGGGACGCCGCGCCGAAGACGCTTGCCGTCGGAAAGGCGATCCCGGTCGGCAAGCACCCGGCCGGCGTCGCGATCGCGGCGGGCTCGCTCTGGGCGACGAACGACGTCGACAACACCGTCTCGCAGATCGACAGGGCCACGAACACGGTCACGCGGACGGTGCACCTGCGCGGCCGGAGCTTTCCCGACCCGTCGGTCGCGGTGTTCGGCGACGGCTCGCTGTGGGTCGCAGCGCCGACGACCGGCACGATCTCCCGGATCGATCCGCGGACGGGGGCGCTCACGGCGACACTCAGGGCGCCCGAGGTCGTGGACGACATCGCGGTCGACGACGGCGCGCTGTGGGTCGCGAGCTTCGATCCGTACCGGTGCTCCGCGAACCACTGCTTCTCGCGGCTCACCCGCATCAGCACCCGCTCGAACGAGGTCACCGCCACGTTCGACGTCGACACCCCGACCGGGCTCGCCGCCGGGTACGGCTCGCTCTGGATCGTGAACCACCGGACGGCGACGGTCACCCGCTTCGACCCGCGCACCGGACACGCCGTGGCCACGATCGGCGTCCGGCTCCCGCACGAAGGCACGTTCGAGGGGCCCGACGCAGGTCGCCGCCGGCCTCGGCGGAGTCTGGGTCTCCCAGCCCGTCGAGGGTGTGGTGACCCGGATCGACCCGCGCACGAACAGGCTCGTCGCGCGCGTCCGCTTCCCCCGGGACTCGGAACCGTCGACGCTCGCGATCGGCGCCGGCTCGATCTGGGCCGTCGGGCCGAAGCAGATCTTCCGCATCGACCCGAAGACGAATCGCGTGATCGCGTCGGCGCGGATCGGCAAGCACGTCGGCAGCGACTACCGGGGCCTGCGGAGCATGGCGGTCGACGGCGACACGCTGTGGGTCGCCGACGGCGACGCCGACACGGTCGACCGGATCGCGCTCGATCCGTAGATCCGCGCCACAGCGGAGAGAGCGGAGCCGCCCTCGTTCCGGCCCGGCCTATACGTTCAGCGCGGCGAGGCCCGCCGAGCGCAGACGCTCGGTGTCGCCGATCACGAGCGCCAGCGCCCCGAGCAGTCCCGCCCGCCCGCCGAGCATCGCCCGCTTCACCTCGAGCGCCTCGGCGGCGGCGGGGAGGGCTTGCCCGTCGATCGTCTGGCGGATGGCGTCGAGCAACGGCTCGCCGGCCGCGGCGAGCTCGCCGCCGACGACGATCGCCGTCGGATTCAGCACGTTGCAGAGGTCGGCGAGGACGCGGCCGATCGCGCGGCCGGCGTCGCCGACCACCCTCCTCGCCCCGAGATCGCCGGCGCCGACGAGGTCGAGCATTCCGCTCACCGTGAGGCCCGGCCCGTGGGCGGCGCGGAGCACCTCGAGCACCGCGGGCGCCGACGCGACCGATTCGAGGCAGCCCCGGTTGCCGCACCGGCAGAGCGCGCCCTCCGGGCGCTCCTGGATGTGCCCGAGCTCGCCGGCCTTGCCCATCGAGCCGCGGTACACCCGGCCGTCGAGCACGAGCCCGGCGCCGATCCCGGACGACACCTTGATGTAGATGAAGTCCGTCAGGCCGTGGGCCGCGCCGAAGAGCATCTCGCCGAGCGCGCCGAGGTTCGCGTCGTTGTCGATCTCCACGTGCACGCCGACGCGGGCCGCGAGCTCGCGCCCGGGCTGCAACGCCGACCCAGCCGGGAAGGATCACCGACGAGCCGACCGTGCCGGTCTCGCGGTCGATCGGCCCCGGCATGCCCATCCCGGCGCCGACGAGCTGGCTGCGGTCGACGCCCGCCTCCGCGAGCACCTCCTCGAGCATCTCCGCGGCTGCGTCGAGCGCGGCGGTCGCCTCGCGGTCGACGTCGAGCTCGACCGCGCGCTCGGCGAGCACGGTCGACGAGAGGTCGGCCACCGCGACGCGGAGGTGCCGGTGGTCGAAGTCGACTGCCGCCGCGGCGCCCGCCGACGGCGTTCAGCCCGAGGAGCACCGGCGGCCTGCCCTTGTCCGTCCCGACGCGACGAGCGCCCGTCCGGTTCCCGTTCGACGATCAGCCCGCGCGCCTTCAGGTCGGCGACGACCGACGCGACGGTCGTCCACGACAGGCCGGTGCCGCGCGCGATCTCGGCCCGGCTCGCGATCCCGTGCCGGCGAAGGGCGTCCACCACCCGGACGCGGTTGAGCTCCCGGAGCCCTTCGAGCGAGCCGGGCGACGGCGCGTCGTCCATCTCTCGTCTGCTCATCGTTTCCGCTACGGGACGCCCCAGCTCTGCAGCAGTCCCGACAGCGTCTTCCTCGCGTCGAACGGCCCGCGAATGCTCGCGACCGCGTACCAGTAGATCTGCCGGGCGAGGTCGACCGACTCCGGCACCGACCTGCGCTGGCCGTAGCTGTAGAAGAAGAAGATGAGCGGCGCGCAGCCGGCGATCCTCGAGGACTCGCGGGCGGCCGCCGTCCGCTCTCGGGCCCGCCGCGCCGGCAGACGGCGAGGACGCGTGTCGCGCGTCCGCGGGCGTGTACTCGACGTCGCGGGCGACGAACGTCCGGATCGCCAGGCTCGCGCCGGTAGAGCCGCTGCGATCGCCGAGCTGCAGCTGCGCGAACGTGACCGCCCTGCGGCTGCGCTCGCGACGCACCGACGGCGCGGCCGGCGGGCCGTCGCGGTCGCGGTCGACTGCCCGCTTCCGCCGCAGCCCGCGACGAAGCGACGACGGTCAGCGCGACGAGCAGGCGCGAGCGGGAGGCGCCTCGCGGGCGAGGTCGCCTCCCGGCTCGTGTGCGTCGGCAGGTCCGCGCCGCTCGCGTTATGCCGGCTACGCGGTCGCGCACACCTGCCACTGCTTCGGTTGCCGCCGACCGTGTTCCCGCTCCCGCTGACGTCGGCGTTGTGGTCGCACTGCAGGTTGCCCTCCACGGTCGTCTCCGTAGATCGTGTTCCCGGTGCCGCCGTTCTGCTGGAACTGGAGGTTCCCGCCGACCGAGTCCGGGCCGCACGCGCCGATGTGCCACGGCGAGTCGCTGTCGCTCCCGTGGACCTGGAGGTT
Source organism: uncultured Actinomycetes bacterium (assembly GCA_963729135.1). GTDB lineage: Bacteria > Actinomycetota > Thermoleophilia > Gaiellales > Gaiellaceae > PALSA-600. The sequence goes on along the minus strand of CAVSMT010000009.1, from coordinate 195,894 downwards.
GCCCTTCACGGTCGTGTTGCAGATCACGTTCGCGCCCGAGCTCATCGGATCGCCCGAGCCGGAGACGTTGTTCGCCTGGAGGTTGCCGTTCACCGTCCCGCCGACGACCCGGACGCCGCTCCGCCTGGTTGAGCTGGAGGTTCCCGTTGACGGTCACGTCGACGAGGTCGCACCAGTCGCCCTTGTTCACCGACAGGTTGCCGTCGATCGTCGTGGCGTTGAACTGCTGGTCCGAGCAGGTGATGTTCCCGTTCGCGCCCTTGAGCGTCGCCTGCAGCGGCAGGTTCGCCGGCGGCATCCGCGTCGCCGACCCAGACCGTGCGGCCGCCGGCGTCGAGCACCCACTGCTGCTTCGCGTCCGACCAGTACGAGAGCTGGCGCGGCGGCGACGTGCAGCGTCTCGTCTGGTCGACTGGCCCGGGTCGAGCTCGACGCGGTCGAACTGCGCGAGCGAGCGGACCGCGAACTGCACGCCGGCCGGCGCGTCGCTCGGCGGCCCGACGTAGACCTGGGCCGCGTCGGCGCCCGCGACCGAGCCCGTGTTCTTCACCGTGAAGTCACGTCGGCGCCGCCGTCGTCGGTCTGCTTCACCTTCAGCTTCGAGAACGCGAACGTCGTGTACGAGAGCCCGAAGCCGAACGGGAACCGCGGCGTGATCCCCAGCTTGTCGAAGTAGCGGTAGCCGGTGTAGATGCCCTCGGTCTCGGTCGTGCCGTCGGCGGCCGGGCAGGCGAGTCGAGCCCGGGTTGCCGGTGCCGGAGCAGCCGGCGTTGCCGTTCAGCCGCTCGAGGTGCTGGCCCGGCGGCGCTGCCCGGGTAGAGCCCGTCCGCGGGCTCGTTGTAGCCCCAGATCGTGTCCGTCCGGTTGACCGGCCACGTGAGCGCGGTGTGGCCGCTCGGGTTGGCCTGGCCGAGCAGGATCCGGGCGGTCGAGGTGCCGCCCTCCTGGCCGGCGAACCACATGTCGAGCACCGACTTGACGCTGCCGATCCACGAGCGTGTCGACCGGGTTGTCGTTGTTGATGACCACGATCGTGTTCGGGTTCGCGGCCGCGACGGCGGTGATCAGGTTCACGTTCGCCGCCGACATCGCCTCGACGGCCGAGATCGTGTGGCCGTCGTACGGCGTCCCGGCCGGCGACGGCGGCGCGTGCTGCTCGCGCCGCTGCCGGTGTTCACGAACACGAGCGCCTTGCTCTTGCCGACCGCCGCGGCGGCGGCGTCGGCGATGTCGCCGTTCACGCGCGAGAACGCGAACCGGAAGCTGACCGGCGTCGCGATCGCGCTCGCGTCGAGCGTGATCTGGACGGCGTGCCAGCCGACCGTCGGGCTGACGGCGCAGGTCGTGCTCGTGGTGCCGGTCGAGCAGACCTGGTTCGTCAGCAGCGCCTCGGTGTAGCCGGCGTTCGTCGGCGTTGCCCGGCGCGGTCGCGCCGTAGATGGTCGGCGCGTTGGCCCGCGTGTGCGTCGACCGGGCGCTCCGGTCGCCGGGCTCGCGTTGTTGTCGAAGGCGAAGCGTGCACGTTCGCGTTCGGCGACGGTCGAGCTGTCCTGCGAGCTGCCCAGCGTGTAGGTGTCGGCGGTCGGGGACGTACGACCCAGCCGCTCCACCGGTACGCCTTGCCGCCGGCGAGCTGCCCCGCGGCCGACCGGTCGTGTCGTCGACCTTCGCGTCGACCTGGTCGTTGGCGAGCGTCGCGACGGTCGCGCCCGACGCGCGCTGCGAGTCCGCTCGTCGCGCCGCACGTCGCCGGCGGCGCCGCCGCGGGCGACGGTCCGGTCGGCGACGAGTCGTTCGTGACCGTGCACGGCACGGGCTGGCCGGTCGGGTCGTTGGCCGGCACGAACGTGAACGCGCTCGGGTTGCCGCTCAGGTACTTGAGCTGCTGGAGCGGGTTGACCGCGTCGCGGTCGATGAAGCCGGTCGACGCCTCGTTCGTCGGGTCGGCGACCGTGTGGTTCGCGCTCGACCCGGTGACGAGGATGCCGCCGGCGAGGTCGGACGGCCGTGAGCGGCAGCGCGTGGCCGTCGTTCTTGAGCAGCGTCGCGCCCTCCTCCGAGTACTTCTCGACGATCGCCGCGTCGCCGTACTTCGTCCCGAGCTGGCCGTCGCCGCCGAGCGGCAGCGGCGCGGTGCCGGTGCGGTCGGCGCCGACGCCGCCGGGGTTCGTGCACGACGACGGACCGGCGTCGGGTCGCAGCCGAGCATCCCGAAGCGCTCCTCCTCGTAGAGGATCCGCGCGAGCGACTGGTTGAAGACCGAGAGCGGCAGGTTGCCGGTCGACGACCGAGTCGACGAGCGGGCAGCCGTACGTGTTCGGGCAGCCCGAGCCGCTCGAGCCCTGGAAGCCGTTCGGGATCCCGCCGACGTGGACGGCTCCCGCGGCGTCGAGCAGTCGACGGCGTTGCCGGTCGCGTCGGCGCACGTGCTGCCGGTCGGGTCGGTCTGCTGGCCCGCGGTCAGCGTGTGGTTCGCGCTGAAGAAGCCGTTCGTCGTCGGCATCTCCTGGTCCTCGCCCTGCATGATCCCGGACGTGCTGTGCGTCGCCGGGTAGTCGGAGCCGACGAGCGCCTGCGAGCCCCACGTGTCGCGCAGGACGTAGGTCAGGCTGAGCGGCTGCTCGCACGAGAAGTGCGACTCGTTCAGCGGCCACGTGCTCGGGCTCTCGCCCGCCGTCGCGAACGGGCTGAGCGGCGACGAGCGTCGAGAGCGACGACACCGTCACCGGCAGGTTGGTCGAGGTGTCGCGCCAGATCTGGTACGAGCACATCGTCGCCGCGGCGCGGCCCTCGACGAAGCCGCCCTCGTACGGGGTCAGGTACAGCTCGTGCAGGCCCTGGTCCTGGATGTCGGTGTTGGCGTTCTGGTTCTGGCCGTTGTAGACGACGAAGTGCTTCATCTCCGACATCGCGCCGACGCCCTGCATGCCGTTGATCTGCGCCGCGACCATCTGGTTGCTGAGGTACGGGTCCTCGCCCGTCGTCGTCAGGTTGCGGCCCCAGTTGGGCAGCCGGTCGAGGTCGGTCTGCGGGCCGAACATGCCGGTGACCATGAACGCGCGGCTCTCCGAGCCCTCCGTCTGGCCCCAGGCGTTGCCGAGCGAGCGGTCGAACGACGCCGCGAGGCCCATCAGCGTCATCGGCCCGGTCGAGCCGCGCGTGTTCGGGCCCGAGGTGTTGAGGACGCCCTGCGCGTCCGTCCAGCAGATCGCCGCGATGCTCGGCGTCGTCCCGGTCGGCGCCGAGACGGGACCGACGTTGTGACACGCCGGGCTCGGCCCGTCGTGCAGGAGCTTGTCCGCGTTCGCGAGCTCCGACTGCGCCGCCGGGCTGCTCGGCTCGAGCTGCGCGATCAGGCTCAGCACGGCGGGCGTGTACGGCGCGGACGCGTCGAACGACGGCGAGTCGATGCTCGACGGAATCGAGACGGGAAGGGAGTACGGCGGCGCGTCGGCCGCCGCCGACGAGACACCGATCACGGCGAGCATGGCTGCCGCCGCGAGCGCAAGCGGTGCCTTCATGACGTGTGCTCGCAGCCGATTGCGGTCGGTTCGAGTCTTCATCACTCCTCCTCCTCCGAGAGAGAGCCTGTCCTGGAATCCGCAGGAGACTGATCGACCGCAGGGCTCTTGTCAAGGACTTCCAGATAAAGATCCCGCGCCGGCGCCGAATAAGTCCCGAGCGCGAGATAATCGGCGCTCCGGAAGAGGCCAGGAGCGAAGCGGGTGGCGGGAATCGAACCCGCGTAATCAGTTCGGAAGGGTGGTGCTAGAAGTCAGCATTTCCAGGCTCCTTCTTCGCCGTAGGAAGGCTTTGCGGAGGTCTCAGAAGCGAAGTGGCGGATTGGGCGGTCTCGAGCGGATCGGTCGGCCGCGATCGGCGGAGAATCGAGCGGCGCGGATGGCGGCGACGACCCCTGAGGAGACCAACCCGCCCGGACGCCCGATGGCCGAAGCCGAGTTTCACGCTTCGAGGGCCGTCGTCCCGAGCACAGCATGGCGCGCAAACGAAAATCGGAGCCGATTGCGCACACGTGGTGACGTACACACACGCCTATTTGTACGACCTCGAGGCGGAGTCTACGCCCGTTACACACTGATTCCGACATCGCTTTCTTGCGTGCCGAATTTCTCCCTCGAAAACCAGAGACAATAACCACTCCATCCGTAAACGACCTCGTCACGATGCGGCGGACGAAGTCGCGCGAAGCAATCGCGTCCCTGAGGAATCCGAGCACGTCGTCGTCGCTCTCGCTAGGCGATGCGAATTCGATTCTCTTCGCCTGTGACCACCGCTCGAGTATCTCCGACGACGGGTTCGGCCGATCCGGCGGCGCGCCTGCCGGCGCCTCTCCGCCCGCGGGGCGCTACGCCGCCACGATCGTGACCTGCGCGGTTCCGCCTGCGACGTTGACGCACGTGGCGGTCGCGCCGCGGGCGGTCGTCCCGCCGCAGCCGAACGTCGCCGTCGTCGCGGTGACGAACGCCGACCATGCGTACGCGGCCGCCGGTTGCGTGAGCGGAGCGATCTTCGCGGTCGCGACCGGTGCCGCCGACGAGCAGGCGAGGACGAGCTGGTTCGACGCCGGGCTCGCGTTCGTGACGCCGCTCACCAGCTGAACGGTGACGGTCGCGCGCTGCACGCCGGCGCCGCAGGTGACGGTGATGCTCGACGGCGTCCCCTTGCCGGACGCACCGGCGGCGAGTGCGAGTGCGGCGAGCGCGGCGGCGCGTGACCGCCGAGCGGGACGTGAGCTCATCTCTTGCCTCCTGAGGTCGAGAGGTGCATCCAGCCTGTCGCCCGCGTGCACGCGCAGCGTCGGCTGCGAGCGATGGCCGCGCGCGTCCCGCAGACGATGCGTGGCGGCGCCGGGAGGAAGCACGGTCCGTGTCACTGCGATTCGCAGCCCCGGCGCGAGCCGCGCGCGCATGATCACGTTTCCGCCGTCGTCGAGCCCGAGCACGTGTCCCAGCTCGTGCGCGAGCACGCTCAAGAGGTCGATGCGGCCGTCGGCGGCCGAGCCGGGCAGCGCGCGCCCGTTCACGAAGAGCAGCGACGAGAGCGGCGTCGCGTCCGTGAACCACCCCCAGCCGGCCGGCGTCGGCGTCCAGCGTGATGACCGAGCCGGCGGTCAGCCCGAGCTAGGTGCCGGGCAGGTCGGCGACGACGACCGAGACGCCGCGGAAGCGCGCCGGGGAGACGCCCGTGGCCGACCCACCACCGCTCGGCCGCGGCCAGCGCGGCGGCGAGCTCGGACGCCGACGGTGCGGTCGAGGCGGCGTCCGGCGCGGTGCCGGCGCCGTCGCCTGCTGCGGGCTGTCGTCGTCCTGGATCGTGATCGTGCCGTTCGTGCCTGCGACCGCGCCGCCGGCGTTCGTGACGTTGACGTTGAAGACCTCGTTCGACTCCTTCGTCGTGTCGCCGACGACGAGAACCGTCACCGTCGCGGACGTCTGGCCGGCGGCGAACGTGACGGTGAAGGTCGCCGTCTGGTAGTCGGTGCCGCCGGCGTTGAGCGAGTTGCCGCCGTTGGCTGCCGCCGTGCCCGCCGGCAGCGGCGTCGGGCGTCGCCGCGGTCGACAGCGTGACGGTGATCGCGTACGGCGCGGGAGCCGACAGCGTCACCGTGACGACGAACGACGTCGGCGACTTGCTGCCGCCGTTGCCCTCGAGTTGCGAGAGGTTCGCGACGTTGACCGTCGGCTTGTCGTCGTCGGCGATCGTGCCGGTGCGGGTGCCGACGCTGATCGTCGCGCCTACGCGCTGCTCGAGCTCGACGGTGAACGTCTCGTCGCGTCTCGTCGACGGTCGTCGCCGCGTCACCGTCAGCCGATCGTCCCCGTCCGTCGGACCCGCGAGGACGTCGACCGTCGCCGGACGCCGCGACGTAGTCGCCCGACGCAGCGGTCGCCGTGCCGTCGGCCGGTGCTCCACGCGATCGTGACCGTGCCCGTCGGCGCCGCGCGTGATCGTGAACGTCGACGATCCTGGTGCCCTGTTCCCCTCGGTCACCGACGCGTTCAGATCGATGCCCGGCCAGCGCATCGTCGGCTGCGCGTCGTCGTTCACGATCGTGCCCGTGCCGGTGCCGACCGCGATCGTCGCGCCGACGGGCTGGCGAGCTTGACGGTGAACGTCTCGTTCGGACTCGTACAGTGTGTCGCCGTTCACCGTCACGGCGATCGTCTTCGTCGTCTGACCCGCGCGCGAACGTGACCGCTCCCGGACGCCGCCACGTAGTCGCCCGAGGCGGCGGTCGCCGTTCCGTCGGCGGTCTCGCACGCGACCGTGACCGCGTCGTCGGCCGCCGCCGATAGCGTCACCGCGAACGTCGATTGCCGTCGTGCCGACGTTGCCCTCGGTCACCGACGCGTTCGCGATCGAAGCCCCCGGCAGCGCTGGCCGTCGTCGTTGACGATCGTGCCCGTCCCGGTGCCGACCTGGGATCGTCGCGCCGTTGATCGCATAGGCGCTGCTCGAGCCGACGTCAGACACGGTCTCTTCGTTTCTCGATCGCGGTCGTCGACCGGCTTGACCGTCAGCACGACCGTCTCCGACCCCGCTCGGCACCGCGAGCGTCGAGCCGTCCGGCGGACAGCGTGGCGCCGTTGTCGCCACGTGTAGTCGGTGCCGTACGTCGCGGTGCTGCCACGTGAGGGCGACGCTGAGCGCCCCGTTCAGGTTCGCTCCGCGGACGTGATCGTGAACACGACTCGGGTGCCTGCAGTTCGCTCTGCGCCGGCGAGGTCGGTGCCGGCGAGCGAGATCGTCGGCTGCGCGTCGTCGTTCACGATCGTGACCGTGCCGGTGCCGTCCTGGATCGTCGCGCCTGACCGGGCTGGTGACCTTGACGTTGAACGTCTCGTTCGGCTCGTACAGGGTGTCGCCGTTCACCGTCACGCCGATCGTCTTCGTCGTCTGACCCGGCGAGGAACGTGACGGTCCCGGACGCCGCGACGTAGTCGCCCGAGGCGGCGGTCGCCGTGCCGTCGGCGGTGCTCCACGCGACCGTGACCGTGCTCGTCGGCGCCGCGGAGAGCGTGACCGTGAACGTCGCCGTCGTGGTGCCGCTGTTGCCCTCGGTCACCGACGCGTTCGAGATCGAAGCCCCCGGCAGGCCCGTGTCGTCGTTCAGGATCGTCACGGTCCCGGTGGCCGCCGCTAGCGTCGCGTTCACCGGGTTCGACAGCTGCACGCTGAAGGTCTCGTTCGGGTTCGAAGACGGTGTCACCGACGACGCTCAGCGGGATCGAGATCGTCATCGGGCCGCCGGGCGCGAAGCTCACCGTGCCCGAGGCGGCGACGTAGTCGCTGCCGGCCGTGCGCCGTCCCGGCGACCGTCGCCCAGTTGACCGAGACGGGGCCCGCGCCGGTCCGGAGAGCGTGACCGTCAGCGCGGTGGGGGTCAGCCCGGAATTGCCCTCGGTGAGGGACGCGCTCGTGATGGAGACCGACGGCGCCGGGATGTTCCCGTTCGCGTCGAGGTCGGCCTCGAGCGCGTTGTACGACGCGAGCGTGTTCTTCAGGTTCTCGATGTTGGTCGCGTTGCCGGAGAGGATCGCGGCGTTCACCTGGGCGATCACGTCGGCGGCCGCGAGCGGGTAGGCGACGTAGGGCGAGGTCGCGCCGAGGACGGCGGAGATGCCGTGGCGGAGGAGCGCCTCGATCCCGCCGCCGCCGAGCGCGAGCGCGTCGCTCAGGCTCAGGGTCGCGTAGGGCGAGCCGATCGTGAGCAGAGCCGAGAACATCGTCGACACGGCCTGGCCCGGATCCCAGATCAGCGTTGCCGGCGCCGTCGTGCGGCCATGCGATCGCGTTCTTGTTGTCGGCGTTGTTCTTCCAGAAGCCGGGCGTCAGGCCCTCGGCGCCCGTGCGGCCGAAGTAGCCGGCAGAGTCGCGCGCCGTGACGGTCTGGGACGGTGATCGGCTCGCGGCCCGGTGACGGTGGCGGCGTTCGACGTATCGCGCCGGTCTTCACCGGCTGCGGCGCCGCCCTGAACAGCCACGTCTCGCCGAGGTCGAGCCAGCCGTCGCTGTTCGTGTCGCCGCTGACGTATGCCGCGTAGAAGTCGTCGGACGAGATCGCGGGCGTGCCGGCGTCGTCGACGACGCCGGTCGCCTTGCTCACCTGAGAGCCGGATGTTGCCGGTGTTCGTGACGAGGTAGGTGAACGTCGACGGTCGAGCCGACGGGGAGCTCGGGCGCCAGGCGCCGTCGGCGCGCTCGATCGACGTCGGGTGGAGCGGGTCGCGGGCGTTCACGGCCTTGACGATCTCGATGCCGGGCGCCGACGCCGAAGGCGTACGCGCGGTCGTCGTCGTAGACGTTGGAGCCGTTCGCGACGCCGCTCGCGAGCGCGATGTTCCCGAACAGGCCGGCCGGGACCGTGCCGGTGGCGCGTGTACGTCCACGTCTCGCCCGGGTCGAGCTTCCCGTTGTTGTTCGTGTCGCCGGACCGACGAGACGTGCGTCGCGAGTCGTCGGCCGTGATTCGCCGGCGTGCCGTTGTCGTCGACGAGGCGACGTTCGCGAGCGAGTTCGCGGTCGTCGCGGTCACCTTGTACGTCCACGTCACCGGTCGCGCCCGCCTCGACGTACGACCGCGGCGGCCGGCGTGTCGTCGGCGTCCTGGCCCGTTCACGAGCTTGACGACACGACGATGCCCGGCGCCGTGCCGAGCATGTTCGCGACGTCGCGTCGCGCTGACGGTGACGGGATCGTCGCCGACGCGTGAAGCGCCGTTCGCCGTCGCGGTGTTCCGGTACGGCGCCGGCCGCCACGGTGCCCTGGTAGCTCGAAGAGCCAGCGTCTCGCCCGGGTCGAGCATGTTGTTCTGGTTCACGTCGCCGTCGTTGAAGCCGTCGTGGTTCGATGTGGCCGCCGATGCCGGCCAGGAACGCGATCGGAACGCCGCTGCCGCCGTCGTCGGTGACGGGGGCGAGATCGATCGGCGACGTTGCCGGTGTTCGTCACGAGGTACGTCCAGGTGACCGTCGAGCCGACGGGAGCACGGCGCCGCCGGGTTGTTCGCGTCCTCGAACACCGTCGGGTGCCACGGATCGACGGCGTTGACGGCCTTCTGGATCGGCAGCGTGGCGGTGGCGCCGAAGTGGTAGCTGCGGTCGATGCTCGGTCACCGGCGTGCCGTCGGGCGCGGTGGCGGAGACGCGTGGCGTCGTTGACGTACTGGCCGGCCTTCACCGTGTATGTCACGACGCCGGCCGAGGTGTAGAGCCAGACCTCGCCCGGGTCGATCTTCCCGTTCCCGTTCGTGTCGCCGGTGACGAAGCTCGCGGCGTGAAGTCGTCGGCGGCGTTCGTGGCGGTGCCGAAGTCGTCGCGGACGCTGATCGTGAGCGCGATGTTCCCGGTGTTGGTCACCTGGTAGGTCCAGACGACCGGTGGTGCCGACGGGGAGGACCTGGCCGGGCGCCGTGTCGCCGTCCTCGAGCGGCGTCGGGTTGTGCGGATCGGCGGCGTTCGTCGCCTTCTCGATGTGCAGCCCGGCGACCCAGCCGAAGTAGCGTCGCCGGGTCGTTGTCGTAGTACGTGATCGCCGCCGGCCGTGCCCTGGACGGTCGCGACGTTCGTGAACGAGCCGGCGACGGCCGTGCGGGCGGGGGCGGTGAAGATCCAGGTCTCGCTCTTGTCGAGCGACGCCGTTGTGGTTGTTGTCGCCGCTCGTCGGCGTCGTGAGCACGATGTCGTCGCCCGACGTCGCCCGGCGTGCCGTTGTCGTCGACGACCTTGACGCCGGTGAGGCCCGGTCTCGTCGAGGTTCGTGACCGTGTACGTCCAGACGACGCTGGCTGCCGGCCGGAAGCAGGTACGGGTGCGTCGGGTCGTTTGCGTCCTCGTACCGCGGTCGGGCTGCGTCGGGTTGACGGCGTTGACGGCCTTGACGATCGAGATCCCGGCCGCGGTCCGCCGGTGTAGTTCGCCGGATCGGTGGCGGTCAGCGTCCGTCCGGAGACGGTGTCGACGGCGGAGACGGAGCCGAGGTCGGTGTGGAGGCCGGCGGCCACGGTGCCGGTCGCCTTGTAGATCCAGATCTCGCCGGGATCGAGGAGGCCGTTGCCGTTCACGTCGCCGACGTTGTGGCCGCTCGCGAGCACCGGGGCGATCGCCATCGTCGGCGAGTCGGTGACGACGACGTTCGTCGCGGGCACGAGGCCGTCGACCGAGACCGCGAAGGTGAACGTGACGGTCGCTGCCGTTCGTCAGGTACACGCCCGGGGCGGTGTTTGCGTCCTCGAAGTAGTCGGGGTGGGCCGGGTCGACGGCGTTCACGGCCTTCACGATCGTGGATCCCGCCCTGCTTGCCGGTCACCCAGGCGACGTCGCTCGCCGAGACCGGGCTCGCCGTTCGTCGCCGTGACCGTCGCCGTGTCCACGAAGGTGCCGACGCCGAGCTTGAGCGGCGTGGGCGTCGCGCCGGCCGAGGTGAAGAGCCACACCTCGCCGAAGTCGAGCTTGCCGTTGTGGTTCGCGTCGCCGCTGACGTAGATCGCGTTGAAGTCGTCCGCGGCGTTGGCCGGCGTCGCGTTGTCGTCGCGCACGACGACGTTCGAGAGCGGCAGCGCCGAGTCGCCGGTGACGAGGTACGTGAACGTCAGCGCCGTGCCGTTCGGGTAGGTCGGCCCGGGCGAGGCGTTCGCGTCCTCGGCCGCTGTCGGGTGAAGCGGGTCGGCGGCGTTCACGGCCTTCGTGATCCGGATGCCGGTCGTGCCGAGGTAGCTCGCGGTGTCGGACGCCTCGAGCTTCGCGTTCGCGGCCGTCACGGCCTGCACCGAGCCGGTGTTCGTGTACTGGCCGAGGACGGCCGTTCCGGTCGCGCGGTACAGCCAGACCTCGCCCGGGTCGAGCTTGCCGTTCAGGTTCGCGTCGCCGCTGACGTAGACGGGCGTGAGGTCGTCTCCGGCGGTGTTCGGTGTGCCGTTGTCGTCGGTGATCATCGTGATCGTCAGGGGCGAGGAGCTCGTGCTCGACACGCGATATGTCCACGTGATCGCCGCGCCGACGGCGAGCACCGGGCCGGTCGGCGCGTCGGCCTCCTCCGCGGGCGTCGGTGCGAGCGGGTTGGCGGCGTCGATCGCCTTCTTGATCCGGATCCCGCCGCCGGTGCCGGTGACGCGATTCGTGGCGGTGTCGGCGACCGTCGTGCCGCTGACGCAGCCGGGGACGCCGGTCGAGACGCAGCGGGCCTGCACGGTCGCCGTGTTCGCGAGCGTTCCGTCGGGCGCGGTGCTCGTCGCGCCGGCGACGGCCTGGGAGGTGAAGACCCAGACCTCGCCGATGTCGAGGAGTCCGTTGCCGTTCGTGTCGCCGCGCAGGTAGACGGGCCGGAAGTCGTCGGCCGGATTCGACGGCGTGCCGTTGTCGTCGAGGAGCGACGTGATCGCGAGGGCGGCGTTCACCGTCTGCGTCGGGTTCTGCGAGACGTTCGTGACCTCGTACGTCCAGTAGATCGGGGTGCCGACGGGGACGACGATGCCGAGCGTGCCGGCCTCGGCCGACTGGCCGACGGTCGCGCCCGGCGTCCAGAGCAGCTTGGTGATGTGGATCTCGGGCGTGAAGTCGCAGGCGCAGGCGAGGTTGCCGGTGCCGGTGTCGTCGCGCTTGACGCCGCCGATGTTGCCCGGCTGCGGGTCGCGCGGGCCGCCGTGGTTGTCCTGCCAGAGGCCGTGGTCCTGCGGGGTGACGAGCGCCGTCTCGTCGTACGGGGTGAACGGCGCGAGCTGCGTGTCCTCGCCGCCGGCCAGGCTCATCGCCAGGATCAGCTCGCGCGCGAACGGCGAGAACTCGCGGTTGACGGTCGGGTTGCCGAACGGCGAGAACGGGACGATGTAGCTGTTGAACTCGCCGCCCCAGTCGTACATGCGGTCGAGCGCGGTGTTCGCGATCAGCACGTCGCGGCCGGCGCCGCCGAAGGCGAAGTCGCCGTCGCGGAAGCGCGGGTCGTCGTTCTCCGGGTTGTCGTTCTTGCCGTTGTCGGTGAGCAGGTTGTCGTCGAGCTGGAGGTAGTCGTCGCCGAAGCCGCCGAAGAGCCAGTCGCAGTTGGTGCCGCCGACGATCCAGTCGTTGCCGAGGTCGCCGTAGAGCCGGTCGCGGCCGTCGTCCGACTTGACGAGCTCGCCGTTCGAGTCGATCGGCTGCCCGGTCGCCTCGTCGACGACGTAGGAGTCGAAGTTGAGGAACCAGCCGGGGATGATCGACCACGGGTCGTCGGCGTTGTAGGCCGGGAACTTCGTGGTCGTCGGGTCGTAGTGCAGCGGGTTCGTGTCGACGACGGGGTTCTCGTTGTAGAACGGGATCTCCGCCTCGGCGCCGGAGATCGCGTCGTCGCCGGACTCGCCGTGGATGAAGTCGTCGCCGAGGCCGCCGTAGATGACGTCGTTGCCGCCGGTGAGCGGCGCGTCGTTGCCCGCTCGGGTCGGTGATCGGCTCGACGAGCTGCGCCATCTTGAACAGCTCGTCCGGGATGTAGAGGTCGGCAGAGGTGAACGGGCCCGGACTCGATCACCGTGTACTCGAGGTTCGGCGTGAACAGCCGGTTGAGCGGCTCGATCAGCCCGTTGCGGCTCGTGAGCATGACCCCGTCGTCGCCGAGGATGCCGTCCTCGCCGGTGCCGCCGTAGATGCGGTCGTTGCCGGTGCCGCCGTAGATGTTGTCGTCCTCGCCCTCGCCGAAGAGGACGTCGTCGCCGACCATGCCGTGGATCGTGTCGTCGCCGTTCTCGCCGTGGATCAGGTCGGCGGCGCCGATGGTGCCCGCGGCGGCCGAGTCGCCCTGGGTGTAGTCGAGGAAGCGGTAGGCGCGCGGGATGATCCGCTCGGTGGAGTCGTACGTGTCGTAGTTGAAGGTGAGGAAGCCGTACGGGCTCGACGGCTGCCCGTTGATCCCGACGAGGTTGAAGATGTCGCCGTTGTCGCCGAGGATCGTGTCGGCGTCGTGCGCGTGGCCGCTCCCGGAGAGGTCGCCGTAGTTGTCGCGCTCGAGCCGGACGCCGGCGCCGCCGAAGATGACGTCGCTGCCGTCCGGGCGCTGGTCGGGCGTCTTGAGGCTGTAGAGGTTGCTCGAGCCGCCGATCAGGTCGTCCTGGCCGAGGCCGCCGAAGATCGTGTCGTTGCCGCCGTTGCCCTCGACCCAGTCGCGGCCGTCGGCGCCGATTCCCGCGTAGTCCTCGACCGACATGCGGGTGCCGAGCACGTCGATCGTGCGCGCGCCGCTGTCGTCGAGCGTCGAGCCGTCGCCCTGGATCGTGTCGTCGCCGAGCTGCCCGAAGATCACGTCGTCCTGGGCGCCGCCGGCGATGTTGTCGTTCCCGAACGTGCCCGGGATCGGGTTCGAGCCGGACTGGTCGAAGAGCTCGACGTAGCGCTCCTCGTTGCCGTTCGGGTTGACCTCGTTGCCCGCGAGCCCGTAGCGGTTGTTGGGATCGAGCTGCCAGGCCGACATGTCGTAGACGTCGCCGTTGTCGACGATGAGGTCGTTGCCGTTCGCGTCGAAGATCGTCTGCGCCTGCAGGTCGCGGAAGCGCGGCCCGATGGAGGAGCCGGTGCGGAGCAGGATCCCGTTGTCGCCTTCGATCCAGTCGTTGCCGGCGCCGCCGTCGATCGTGTCGCCGGTGTCGGAGCCCGCGGCGCCGTAGCGGGCGCCGATCGTGAGCGCCGTCCCGAGCCTGAGCGGTGTGAGCCAGCCGGTGTGGCCGCCGATGATGTCGTCGTTCCCGTCGTCGCCGAGGATCTGGTCGGCGCCCTGGCCGCCGACGATCACGTCGTCGCCGGCGTTGCCGCGGATCAGGTCGGCCGCTCCGGCGTCGGCGGTCGTGGTCTCGATCGACGTCCAGCCGAACGTGTGCAGGTCGTTCGGGAGCACGGCGACGTGCACCGGCAGCAGCCTCGTGTCGATGCGGGGCAGGTGGTCGGCGTACGGGAAGCTCCCGTCGGCGAGCTGGGCGATGCCGACGACGGCCCCGAAGTCGCCGAAGATCAGGTCGTTGCCGGCGCCGCCGGAGATCGTGTCGCTCCCGGTGGCGCCGAAGACGATGTCGTTGCCGGCGCTGCCGTCGATGAGGTCGTTGCCGCCGGTGTTCTGGGCGCATACGTTCAGGTTCGGGTCCATGCAGGTCGTGACGACGTCGGGCATCTCGGCGCCGGAGTCGGGTGTCGGGTAGTGGATGTAGCCCTGGTCGCCGAGGATCAGGTCGTCGCCCTCGTTGCCGAGGATCGTGTCGCCGCCCTGGCCGCCGAAGATCCGGTCGGTCGCGAGGTCGCCGGTGATCACGTCCGGGGCGCCGTTCTGCGGGTTCGTGGTCTGCGCCTGGGTGTCGCGCAGCGTGGTGAGCAGGCGGACGAAGACCGGCGCGCCGAGGAGGTTCGAGCGGAGGTACGGGATGTCCTGGGTGACGACGCCGTGGTCGCCGAAGATGATGTCCTTGTAGGCGGAGTCGGGGCTCGTGCCGGGGTCGACGAACGCGGGCGCGGGCGTGTATCCCTGGACGAAGCCGGTGCCGGGGAGGTCGCCGTGGAGCGTGTCCGAGCCGGCGCTCAGGTCGTCGCGCGTCGGGTACGTGGAGCCCGCTGCGGTCGGGATCGCGAGGTTGCGGCTGAGCGGGTCGACGTTGATGCCCGAGTCGCCGTAGATCTGGTCGATACCGCGCCCGCCGACGATCAGGTCGTCGCCGGAGCCGCCGGCGAGGTAGTCGCCGGCCTGGCTGCCGTAGATGACGTCGTCGCCGCGGCCGCCGTAGGCGGTGATCCCGACGGTGACGCCGCTCGTCCCCGTGGCGGTCGAGCCGAGGCCAGACGCCGGGAGCGCCGAGAACGCGAGGCTCGCGTCGATCACGTCGTTGCCCGGGGTGCGGAACGGGTACGCGGCCGGGAAGTAGAAGAAGTCGTCGGCGGTGCCGATCTGGTCGAACGGCTTCGTGTAGAAACCCGTCGCGTTCGGCCGCTGCGGCAGCAGGTCGTCGAACCGCGGCGCCTGCGGGTTGACGGTGTCGCCGCTGTACCACTTCCCGTCCTGCGAGGTGTCGCCGTAGATCACGAGCGGCGACGCCGGGCCGCCGGCGGCGAGCGTGGTCGGGCCGCCGGTGACGGTGATCGTGTCGCCGCCGACGCGCGCCGTGCCGGTCTTCGGGTCGATCACGGTGACGGTCGCGCCGGTGAGCGTGCCCTGCGAGGAGGGTGCGCCGGTGAGCTGGAGCGTGTCTCCGTTCGTGCCGCCGAAGCCGGTGATCGCGAGCGTCGCGCCGCCGGCGACCGAGACGAGCTGCCCGACCGCGAAGCCGGCGTCGGCCCACGAGGTGTGGTCGAGCCGCTGCACGCTCGTGCCCGCGACGAGGAAGTTGCCGGTGACCGTGAGCGTGTGGTTGCCGCCGCCGTGCACGGTGGTGATCCCGCCGTGCGCCGATGGCGTGTTGTTCGGGTCCACGCCCGCCGGCAGCGGGAAGTCCTCGTCGTCGATGCCCGGGCCGCTGTTCGTGCCAGCGTGGTCGGGACCGGGAACGAGCGTGCTCGTGATGGTGACGTGGTCGTTGCCCTTGCCGAGCAGCAGGTTGACGGACTCGATCGTCGTCTTCGTCGACGTCGGGTCGATCACCTCGTGGCCGAACTGGTCGTGCGTGACGACGATCGAGCTGTAGCTGATCCCCTTGGGCACGATCGTCGGCTCGCCGAACGCGGTGCCGGCGGAGAAGTCGGGCAGGTCGGGAACCATCCCGAGCCCGGTGATGCCGACGCTCGTGAGCTCGCCGGTCTTGTCCTGCTGGCTCGAGTCGTCGTAGACGTTGAGCGTGTCGACCTGGAAGTACTCGGGCGGCTGCGGCGCGACCCCGAGCAGGTCGGCGTTCCGCTCGTGCGGCAGCATGATCGCGG
This sequence comes from uncultured Actinomycetes bacterium, assembly GCA_963729135.1. Classification (GTDB taxonomy): domain Bacteria; phylum Actinomycetota; class Thermoleophilia; order Gaiellales; family Gaiellaceae; genus PALSA-600. The sequence continues at coordinate 180,016 of CAVSMT010000009.1, read as the reverse complement.
GCTGGAGCGAGCGGTCGGCGCCGGTGACGCCGCCCTCGACCTCGAGCGGGCCGCGGATCCGCGTCAGCAGGTCGGGGAGCACCGGGAACGGCTTGGTGTTCTGCCGGAAGGTCGGGATCGTGAAGTTCGGGTCCGCCTTGAGCTGGACGTCCTGCGGGACGTAGAAGTTCGACGGCGTGAAGGTGACCTGGGCGGCGGTCTCGGTGATCGTGACCGTGCCGCCCGCCGCCGCGGCGATCGCGTGCTCGAGCGTGAGGTGCATCACGGTCGCGTACGAGCCGGCGGGCCCGTCGATCAGCGCGATCTTGTAGTCGCCCGCGTTCGGGCCGCCGAGGATGCGGATCCGCTGGCCCTCGCGGAAGCCGTCGGCGATCCAGTTCGAGCCGTCGCTGCGGATGACGGCGTTCGTCGCCGCGTCGTAGGTGACCGCGCCCGTGAAGATCCCGGTCCGGATCAGCGCGTCGATCTTCACGTTCGTGAGCGAGGCCGTCCCGAACTGCGTGCCGGCCACCGCGACCTGCACGGTCAGGCTCGTGTCGGTGACGGCGGTGACGGTGTACTGCGCCGTGAAGCCCTGCACCTGGATCAGCTGGCCGCTCGTGAAGCCGTCGCGGACGAAGCTCCCGAGCTCCGAGCCGGCGCCGCGGGTGATCGTCGTCGGGGTCGTGTCGACGTTGCCGGTGAACTGCGTCGACGGGCGGATGCCGCCGATCGCGACGTAGTCGGCCGGGGTGAGCGGGGTGCCGTCGACGGAGACGACGTCGGCCTGGCCGTCGCCGACGATCGAGAGCGTGACGGTGCCGGTCGGCTTCTCGGTCAGCCGCACGCTGTAGTCGTCGCACGGCTTCGAGGGGTCGGTGCACGGCTTGCCGTTGTTCAGCAGCAGGGTGCTCCCGCCCGTCTCGTCGACGACGACGTTCGGCGTGTCGTCGTCGTAGACGTCGACGGCGAGCAGCTGCTTCGGGAAGGTGTACGAGAGGTCGAGGTTCGGGGTGCCGTCCTGGACGACGGTGTGCGTGATCACGCTCGTCTGCGGGTCCTGCGGGACGAAGTCGTCGACCGCGCGGACGCGGACCTCGAACCCGCTGTTCCAGTTCGAGCCGTCGAAGACGACGGTGGCGGTCGAGCTCCAATCGGTATCGGCGGCGCAGCTGCCGTTCGTGCAGATCTGGATGCGGCCGTCGGCGGACGTGGTCAGCGAGACCTTGACGAGCATCCCTGCCGCCGGAGGCTTGGCGAGCGAGAGCCGGTAGTGGTCGAGCTGCTGCGTCAGGGCGCGTGCCCTCGATCACGACCGTCGAGGTGTCCGGGTTGCCGCTGCCGTCGAGCTGCGTGATCACGAGCCCGGGCTGGTCGTTGTCGAGCACCGTCACCTCGACGTTGCGGACGGCGATGTTGTCGTAGTTCGGGTCGGTGGAGATGACGCTGTGGCTGATCGTGACGACGCGCGGGCCCTCGGCGAGCTGGTCGTCGACGGCCGTCACCCAGACCGTCTGGTCCTGATTCCAGTTGCTCGCGTCGAACACCAGCACGAGCGTCCGGTTCGGCACCCAGGTCGCGACGCCGTTCAGCTGGATCGTCCGGTAGAAGTCCGCCGCGCCGGGGCCCGTCGAGCCGGTCGCGAGCAGGATCGTGTCGCCGTCGGCCGGCACCGGCGCGCCCACCGGCCGGGTCGCGAGGCAGGTGCCGTTCGCCTCGTCGAGCGGCGAGCAGGCCGCCGAGACCGTCACGTAGACGGTCCCCGTCGGCGCCGCCGCGAGGTGCACGAGGTAGCGGTCGACGAGGACGAGCGTGCCGTTGACGTCGAGGCCGCCCTCGCGCACGAGCGTGAGCCCGTCCTGCGTGGCCGGGTCGGTCGCCGTGACCTCGGTGATCACGACGCCGCCGCTCGCGGGGGTGGCGACGTTGTAGTCGATCCCCGGCGCGGGAAGGCCGTCGTAGCCCTGGTCGTCCGTCGACTGCACGAGGTGGTTGATCGCGCCGCTCGCGCCCTCGAGCTCGCGGGTCTGGATGTCGGCGGTGACCGCGCTCGCGACGTTGATCGTGTCGCTGCCGAGTCCGCCGATCACGCGGTAGACGACGCCGAACGCGGTCGACTCGACGAAGAACTGGTCGTCGCCCTCGAGGCCGTCGACCTCGACCACCTCGACGGTCGTGTAGCGGACGTTGAGGCCGGCGCCGTAGATCGCCTTGTCGGTGATGACGATGTGGTCGGCGAACTCCGTCCCGAGCACGACGACCTTGTCGAAGCCGTTGCCGCCGTCGACCGAGACCGGCGCGTTGATGTTGTACGAGACCTGGTCGGAGCCCTCGCCGCCGCGGATCTGCGTCTGCTCGGCGGTCGAGAAGCCGCCGGTCGTCTTCGGGATCGCGACGCCGCTCGCGTCCGTGCAGGATCGCGCCCGTCCCCGGGTCGGTCTGCGGCGAGCGCGAAGCCGCGGACGACGAAGGTGTCGTTGCCGTCGTCGCCCTCGAGCCGAAGCTCGGCCTGGTTCGAGTACACGGTGAAGGCGTCGTCGCCGTCGCCGCCCATCGCGACGAGCGGGGCGCTCGTGCCCTCGCTGAGGTAGCCGCGCGTGGTCGCGACGGTCGGGAATGCGTCGTTCGGGCTGTCGACGTTGAGGGCGGTGCGCTGCAGGCCGTAGATCTGGCCGATCTGGAACGTGTCGTTGCCCTGGCCGCCGTCGAGCGTCGTCGAGCGCTGTTGTCGTCGACGGCGAAGAGGTCGTTGCCGCCGAGGCCGTAGACCTCGAGCCGCCCGTTGTCCGTGGCCGAGTAGTTGATCCGCTCGACGCCGAACGAGCCGGTGCCGATGATCCCGGTGCCCGGGTCCTTGGTGCCCGTCGCGCCGGCCACGTCGGTGTGGAGGACGCCGACGAATGCCGGCCGCAGTGCGGCGCTCTCGTTCGTGCAGTCGGGGCCGGCGCAGGCGATCGACGAGACGCGCCGCAGCAGGAAGATGTCGTCGACCGGGTAGTTGTCCTGGGTCGTCGGGTCGACGCCGTTGTGGGCCGGATCCTGGTCGTCGTAGCCGTAGATCGCGAGGACGTCGGCGCCGTCGCCGGGTGCGCCCGAGTCGAGGACGTTGATCACGTAGTCGCGGCTGGCGCCGCGGCTGCCGGTCGTGAAGATCTCGTAGACGTCGCTGCCGGCCTGGCCGTCGAGCGTGAGCGTCTGGTTGCGCGCGACGGCCATCGTCTCGAGCCGGTCGACGATCAGGTGGTCCTCGCCGTCGGGGGTCGGCGGCGTCGCGCCGGTCGGGGCGATGCTGCCGTAGACGCGGACGCGGCTCGTCAGCGTCGTCTGCTCGAAGGTGATCGTGTCCGCGTCGAGGTTGCCGAAGATGCGCGCGTCGTAGAGCGGTGTGCTCGAGGCGTTGAGCTGGTCGGCGCCGATCGTGCCCTGAAGGAACATGACGGTGCCGAACGTCGGCTCGCTGCCGCCGGTCTCGTAGAACGACGGGCCGCCGGCGACGACGGAGTAGTCGCCGTGGACGTCGATGGCCTGGCCGGCGAGCAGGAACGTGTCCGCGGCCGTGGTCACGTTGTCGCCGACCTGCAGGCGGACGTTCCCGAGCCAGGCCTGGACGCGGCCGTGCGGCACCGTCTCGGCGGCGTTCTCGACGAAGAGCACCGAGCCGTCGTGCAGCAGGTTCAGGTCCTCGCCCTGCGCCGTGCTCTCGCGGACGGTGAGCCGGATGTCGCCGGTGAGCGCTTCGGCGAGGACGAGGTCGAGCTTGGACGCAGTCTCGGTGACGAAGATGCCGACGTCGGCGCGGAGCCCGACGTCGCCCGGCAGGTAGTGCTGCGAGTCGATCTCGACGTCGTTGCCGAGCGTCGTGAGCGGCGACACCGCCTGGCCGATCGTGCCGCCCTCCGCCCAGAGGTCGACGCTGTTCGCGAACACGTTCGGCGTATCGAGCGCCGTGCCCGAGCCGGCGCGGGCGTCGACGATGTCGCCCGGATCGGTCGTCAGCGAGGCGTCGCCGTGCGTGTCGACGACGTTCAGCCGCAGGTCGCCGCGCGTCTGGTCGACGAACACGCCGTGGGTTCCGCAGATCCCGAAGAAGAGGCACTGCGCACCGGTCGGCGACGCCGGGACCTCGATGTCGGTCACCGTGAGCACGCCCTCGCCGTTCGTGAGCCCGTGGTTCGCCCCGTTGCGGTCGACGGCGATCTCGAGGAAGTCGCCCGGGAGCCCGACTCCGCCTGTCCTGTTGCCGAGGTTGCAGCCGTACGGCAGGCCGACAGCATGGCATCCGGAGCCCGCGGTGATCGTGATGTTCACGCCCTCGACGTCGGTGGGCGTCGGGTCGCTGCCGAGCGTGCCCGTGCCGTCCTCGCCGTCGATGACCGACCGCGGCGCGACGAGCGTCACGTCGTTCACCGTCGAGACGATCTGGCCGGCGCGCAGGTCGCCGTTCAGCTCGACGTCGTACACGAAGCCGTTCGTGAACAGGTCGATCTTGCCGACGTTGTCCGGCGTCGACGAGATGCCCACGCCCGAGAGCGCCGCGTCGACGTCGGTGCTCAGGGTGAGCGTGATCGTCGAGCCGAACGTCTCCGGCAGCGTCGTCGGGACGTGGTAGACGGCGATGTCCCGGCCGGCCTTGAGGTCCGGGAAGAAGTAGTCGCTGTCGATCGTGGTGCGGGTGCCGCCGAAGGCGCCGAGCTCGGTGTAGTCGCCGCCCGTGCTCGGATGGAAGTGGCGGGCGTAGAAGCCCGAGTACGGCGTGAGACCGCACGAGATGACGCTGAAGTCCGTCTGGCTGCAGTCGTTCTCGTACGGGTTGCCGGGCGGCGTCCTGTACCGCGGCGTCGTCGGGTAGCTGCTCGAGGCGTGGAAGAGCAGCACCTTCTGCGGGCCGAGCGTCCCGGGCTGGAGCTCCTCGACGCTGTCGAGGAGGTGCACGTCGGCGTCGCGGCCGGCATGGAACGACTGGATCGTGACCTGGAACGGGTCGTCCGCGGACGTCGTCTCCCGGAGCACGGCGCGCAGGTCGACGACGGCGTCGGTGCCGGCCTCGACCGTGATCGTGATCGGCCGTAGCTGCGGCGGGTTCTCCCTGGTGAGCGCGGGGCCGTCCTCGAACTGGACGAGCTCGACCGGGATCGGGCGGCGCACGGTGACGACGCCGTTCACGCTCGTGTGCTCGCCGACCGAGCCGCCGTCGGCGTTGAGCGTGAGGATGTTCGTGCGCAGCAGGAGGAAGGCGGGCTCGGGATGGCTGCTCTCGACGGTGGAGCTGACGATCACGCTGCCGCGCTCGTTCGTGACGATCGTCGTGCCGATCGGGTTCTCGATCGTCGAGTCGATCGTGTCGGCCGAGCCCAGCTGGCCGGCGAGCACGATGTTCGACGACGCGATCGCGCCCGGCTGGAAGTTGTGGATCTCGACGATCGGCCGGACGAACGTGTGGACGATGTCCCACTCGATCGTCGAGCCGGAGTTGGCGAACTCGGGCAGCGAGACGTTGTCGGCCAGCCCGGACGTGAACGGGATGTGGTCGACGGCGATGGTGACGAGCGCGTTCTGGCCGCCGTTGACGACGTCGATCAGGTGCGTGACGAGGGTCTTCGGGGAGTAGTTGAAGATCCGGACGTAGTCCCAGGTCTCCTGGTAATCGAACAGGCCGGCGTTGCCCCAGATCTCGCTGTCGGTGGCACCGCTGAGGGGCGCGGAGTTGGCGCGGAAGCGCGCGACGCCGCTCGAGTCGTACTGGATGTCGCCGACCTCGATCCGGTTGCCCTGGATCGTCTGGCCGAGACCGTACGAGACGCCGTTCTCGTCCGTGACCGTGACGTTGACGAGCTTCGTGATCGTCCCGCTCGCGTCGACTGTGAGCTCGGGGTTGGGCTCGCCGAGCATGATCACGGTCGTCTCCCAGTAGATCTGACGACGGGCGTCCTTGTTCTCGCAGCTGCTGTCGCATTCGCCGTGGCCGACGAAGGCGCCGCCGTGCGCGTGCTCGGGCCGGTCGAACTGGTTGACGTACTGGTTGGCGTCGACCGTGAGGTCCGACGTCTTGATGAACGACTCGTTCTCGCCGGAAACCTTCGCGACCGCCTGGGCGTCGAGGTAGCTGTCGGAGTTGGTGTCGCCCGCGAAGCACGAACAGTCCGCGTCGGTGCTCGCGCGCAGGCGGATGTCCTGGTACTCGCTGCGGAGCCAGACGGCCGTGTTGCCGACGAGCTGCTGGCCGTCGCCGCTGATCGGCTTCAGGAGCACGAGCGACTCGCCGCGCAGGAGCGACTTCGCGGTCGCGTCGGAGTCGGCGCCGAACGCGTCGGCCTCGGAGTCGGCGTGCGTCTGGAGCGACGCGGAGGGGACGAGCGCCGCGATCTGCACCCGGTTGCCGGTCACGCGCGCCGTGCCCCAGATCTCGGTCTGCGTCACCGACGATGGTTGCACGATCGCCGTCGCGGTCGCGTCGGCGTCGACACCGAGGCCGCCGCCCTGGCTGCTCGCGTTCGCGAACCCGTTGATCGTCGTCGACGCCTCGACGAGGACGTCGGTGCCGCCGGTGATCGTGCCCTGGACGATCGTCTTCGTCGTGTGCGTGAGCGACGAGTTCGCGTTCGCGTGGATGCCCGCGCCGAGCCCGCCCGCGCCGCCCGAAGCCCGGACGGTCGAGACGATCGCGGCGCCGGCGTTCACGGTCACGTCGAAGGTCGCGATCAGCTGCGCGCCGGTCGCGATCGTGAGCGTCGTCTCGACGTTGCTCGTCGCGCTCGTGTTCGAGTCGCCGATCGCGACGAGCCCGCCGCCGCCGTTCTCGGCGTAGCCCGCGACGCGGCCGACGTTCATGGTCGTGACGGAGATGTGGTCGGCGTGGATGACGGCGTTCGAGCCGATCGTGTTGGTCATGATCGGGTGGACGCTCGCGTCGGCGCTGGCGCCGTTGACGTTGATCACGCCGCCCGACGAGCCCGACGAGGAGGCCGTCGCCGTCTCGTCGCCCGTGGGCGCGCCCGCGAGCGCCGCACTGCCGCCGACGCCGTCGAGCGTCCCCGTGCCGCTCCCGGGCGAGATGTCGAGGACGAGGTTCTGGAGGCACGGCGGGAACGGCGCCTGCGTCGCGCACTGGGCGGCGGCCGTGAGGTTGACGCCCTGGACCTGGAACGTGTGCGGGCCGCCGCTGTGGCCGCCGTTCGAGAAGAAGATCGGCGAGCCACCCGGCGTCGCCGCGAGCTGGAAGTCGCCGGAGTGGCGGTTGACGACGAAGTACACCTGACCCGGGACGAGCCCGGTGAGGGGCGCGTCGTTCGCGGCCACGAGTGAGTGGACGACCTGGCGGCCGAGGTCGGAGAGGTCGCCGGTGAGCGTCAGGAACTGCTGAGGCGTCGCGGTGAGCGGGCCATTGCCGTCGGGGTCGGCGCAGCCGACGGCGTGGCAGAAGCTGTCGGCGAGCTGGATCTGGTAGGCGTTGAGGCGGTGCACGAAGAGGGTCTCGCCGTCGTGGATGGCGGGGCCGATCGTGACGCCGTTCCCGCCCGTCGCGTGGTAGATCACGGCCTCGCCGTCGGAGAAGTTGTGGCCGTTCGGGAAGACGCCGTTCGAGTCGGGCGTGCCCGAGCCGAGCCAGAGCGTGTTGCTCGTGTCGTAGACGAGCTGCGTCGGCGGGTCCGGGTTCGTGCCGGTGCAGGTCTTGCCGGGGGCGCAGACGACCTTCGGCTTGCCGTCGTTCCCGTCGGTGACGAGGTTCACGACCGCGCTGCCGAAGCTCGGCGGCGGCCCGGCCGGCGGCGCGATATACGTGACCGGGTCGCCGTTCTGGAAGCTGTTCGTCGCGGTGACGACGCCCTGGCCGGAGCCGTTCACGCTCACGCTGCCGCCGTTCACGGTCACCGCGGCGGGGAAGTTCATCGCCGGGTCGCGCAGCTTGATCACGCGCGAGCTCGGCGCGGCGCCGGCGGCCGCGATCAGCCCGGTCGCCGGGTCGATCACCTCGACGATGTAGCGCTTGCCGGCCGTGAGGCCGGGGACCGCGTTCGTCGGGTCGTCCGAGGCGGGGAAGTAGTAGACCGAGTCGCCGGTCTGCAGGTTGTGGGCGCCCTTGAAGGTGATCTCGTCGGTAAGGGGATCGATCGTGGCGCCGTCGAAGACCGCGCCGAGCTGGAGGCTCTTCGTCGAGCCGGCCGGGACGATCACGACGTACTTGCGGCCGTCGACGAGACCGCCGACGCTGGATGCGTTCGCGACGTAGGTGACGATCTGGCCGGTGCCGAGGCCGTGGTCGGCGGTGAAGGTGATCTTGTTGCCGCTGAACCCGTCGGAGCCGTCGACCTGGGTGCCGGCGTCGAACGTCCCGTCGCTGTAGGTCGGCGGCGTCGTGTCGTGCTCGGCGTCGACGGTGACCGTCGGGGCGGTCACGCTCGTGCCGGCGCCGACCTTGACGTCGATGTGCGGCGTCGTGTCGGCGTTCGCCGAGTAGACGTGCACGTTGATCCCGCCGCCCGACGCGGAGCGTGTGGTCGCGTCGGCGTCCGTGATCGAGCCGGCGCGCAGCGTGATGTCGTTGCTGGCGTTCACGACCGAGCCGCCGGCGTCGTCTCCGAGCTGCGCCGACACGGTCGAGTTCGTCGTCGCGTGCGAGCCGGTGTTCGCCTGGATGTCGACGAGGCCGCCCGTCGAGGTGTCGAGCACCGCCGTCGAGAGGTCGAAGCCGTCGGAGACGACACCGATCGTGACGGCGCCGGGGCCGGCGCCCTCGGAGACGTCGCCGAGCAGGTTCGCCCGCGTCACGCCCTCGCTCGTCGCGTGCGGGTTGATGTCCGCGCTGACCGAGACGAGCGCGCCGCCGGACGACTTCGCCCGCGCGAGCGAGAGGTTCGCCGAGCGCGCCTCGACGGTGACGGTGCCGCCGACGGCGGAAAGGCGGGAGCTGCCGTCGGTCGTCGCGATCGTGGTCGTCCTCGCGTCCGAGCTGACGTTCGCGGTCGAGACCTGGACGAGGAGCGAGGCGCTCACGCTCTCGATCGAGGCGAGCGTCTCGTGCGAGCTCAGGAGCTTGTTCGTCGCCTGGTCGTAGTCGTGAAGGGAGCTGATCCGCACGTTGCCGCTCGTGCTCGTGAGCGTGCCGCTGACGACCTGCGTGGTGATGCTGGTCGAGTCGGTCGCGTTCGCGGTGAGGACGCCGACGGACGCGACGAGCGAGATCTGGATGCCCTCGCTCACGGCCGCCGTGTCCGTGAAGACGACGGACTCGACGACGATGTCGTGGGTCGCCGTGATCGAGCCGCCGACCGAGGTGAGGATGGTGGGCGAGCGTCGTCGCGGTGGTCGTGATGTCGTCGGCCGCACCGAGGAGCGAGCCGGCGACGCCCGAGGCCGTCGAGGTCGTCGAGACGTGGTCGACCGCGCGGATCGTGACGTGGTCGGCGTTCTGCACCGTGCCGTCGAAGCCGGTAGTGATCGTGCCGCCGGCGGTCGCGGTCGGGTCGATCACGCCGATCCCGACGCCGAGCCCGATCGCGTACGTCGTCCCGTCGACCACGACCTGCTGCTGCGTGAGGCTCTCGACGAGCAGGTCGCCGGTGATGTTCACCGTCTTGCCCGACCCGACGGTGGTGGTCACGGTCGGCGTGTCGTGGGCGGTCACGTGCGCGCCGGCGACCGCGCCGAGGAGGGCGATCTTGCCGAGCGTGACGGTCGCCGTCACGGGGGCGCTCGCGCCCGGCGCGTACGAGAGGTTGCCGCTCGCGTCCGCGTTGAGACGCGAGACGAAGGTGACGTCGCGGCCGGTGAGGCTGCCGGTGCCGGTCGTGAAGGCACCGACGTGCGGGCGAGAGCGTCGCCGTCGCGTCGGTCGTGCCCGCCGCGACGCCGCCGCCGAAGCCGAAGCCGCTCGAGTGCGCGACCGCGCCCGTGCGCGCGATCGCGGTGAAGGTCGCGTCGGCGCCTCCGGTCGCGACGCTCGCGCCGGCGCCGACGAACGCCTTCGAGCCGACCGAGTCGGTCGTCGTCGCGCTGGCGTGCGTGCCGTCGGCGAGGAGCTGGACGTTCAGGAACTCGGCGTCGGCGACGGGAATCGAGGTCGCGTCGGCGGTCGCGGTGACGCCGCCGCCGGTCGCGGTCACCGACGTCGGCGAGCCGTTGCCGGCCTCGGTGCCGACGAATGCCGCCACGAGGGTCGTGTCGGTCGAGTCCAGGTTCGCGAGGCCGACGCCGACGCCGAAGCCGAACTTCTTCAGGTCGTTCGTGGCGGTCGGCGTCGTTGTCGCAGTGGCCGAGAGCGTCAGGGAGTCGGCGATCACGGTCGCGCCGTCGCCGACCGACGCGCGCACGTTGCCGGCCGTGCCCGCATTCAGGTTCAGCACGGTGACGGTGACGAGGAAGCCGACGTCGATGTTCTCCGCCTTCGCGAGCGCGGTGTCGGTCGGCGCGACGGCCGTGAAGACCGCGGCGCCGCTCGTCGAGAGGTAGCCGTTCGTGCCGACCCTCGCGTCGACGTCCTGCGCGACGTTGGCCGTGACCGTCGAGCCGCCGCCGCCGACGACCGAGACGCCGACGAAGAAGACCTTCGCCGTCGAGCTGCCGTTGCCGGTCGCCGTCGCGTTCATCGACGCGGCCTCGACGTGGCCGGAGTCGGCCACACCGGCGGTCGTGGAGCCGTGAAGCTCGGCGTCGAGGTTCAGGACCGAGACGCTGATCGCGCCGACCGTCACCGTTGTGTTCTCGGAGTCGGAGGAGGAGTCGGAGGTCGCCGACAGCGTCGCCGCGCCGCTGAGGACGACGGTGCCGCCGAGCGCCGCCGCCGTCGCCTGTGTGACGTCGCTCGTCACCGTAACGCCGTTGCCGCCGAACGCCGTGACGCCGACGAAGTCCACGCCGGCGGTCGACGTGTTCGTCGAGTGCGCCGTCGCGCTCAGCGTCGTGCCGTGGAACGTGCCCCCGCTGCTGCCGGCGGACGTGGAGCCGGCGACGTTCGCCGTGAGCTTCTGGAACGTGCCGCTGACGGCCGCGACGGTGACGCCGGTCGTGCTCGGCTGGGCGAGGTTCGTCGCGGTGGCGGTCATCGTCGCCGCGCCGCCCAGGGTGACGTCGGCGCCGCTCTTCAGCAGCGCGTCGGTGGCCGCCGAGACGATCGCCTCGGTGAGGGAGTACGTGCCGCTGATGCCGCTGACGCCGACCGTCAGCGACCTCGGCGTCGCGGTGCTCGCGGACGTGGCGGTCAGCTCGAGCGTCCCGGCGTGAAGCTCGCCCGCGACCGAGGCGTCCGTGGTGCCGCCGGCGTTCGCCTTCACCTCGAGGATCGTGGCGCCGCCGCCCGTGACGCTCACGGAGTCGCCCGTCGCGTTTGCGGTCGTCGCCGTCGCGGTCGCCGTGAAGGTGGCGTCGCCGGCGCCGAGGTGCACGACGGCGCCGCTTGCCTCGTAGGCAGCCGTCGTCTGCGCCGTCGTCGCAGTGACGGTGCTGGCGCCGACCGCGATCGCCCCGGCGACGACCGACAACGCGGTCGCGTCGGCGTCCGCCTTCGTCGCCGTCGCCGTAACGGCGAGGTTCGCGGCGGTGAGGTCGGAGCCGGTGCCGACGTAGGCGCGGGTGGCGCCGCCCACGGCGGCGTCGGACGAGAGCACCGCGAGTGCGCCGAGCCCGGCGACGACGATCTTGAACGTGGTGTGCGCCGACTCGATGGACGTCGCCGCGAGCGTCGCGCCGTTCGTGACGTGCAGCGTCGTCGTCGCGCCGGGCGTCGCCGCGAAGCCCTGCTTCGCGCCGGTGAAGGCCTCGTTGACGCCGGACGCGGTCGACGAGGCGGTGCCGCCGACGCCTGCGAGTGCGCCGACGCCGAACGGCGTGGTCAGCGCCGTCGCGGTGTCGTTCCCGTCCGCCGTGAGCGAGAGGGAGCCGGCGGTGAGAGTCGTCTGCTCGCCGACGTACGCCTGCGTCGTCTGCGTGATCGCGGTGACGGCCTTGACGCCGGACGCGGCGACGAGCCCGAGCGAGCCGGCGTTCGTGGTGGTCGCGGCGGTCGAGGTGGACGTGGCGTCGATCTGGACCGCGCCGGCGAAATCGAGCGAGGTCGAGCCGGACGGCGTCGTCCCCGCACGCGTGCCCACGTAGGCCTCGGTCGTCCGGTCGATCGTCGCCGACGAGAGGGCGACGGCAGCGCCGGCGCCGAAGCCGAGCCCGACGCTCGAGATGTCCGCCGAGGCTGTCGTGCGTGCCCTCCGCCTTGACCTCGAACGTTCCGGCCGTTACCGAGGTGACGCCGCCGCTGACGTAGGCGCGGGTCGCGCCGCCGATCGACGCCTGCCCCTTCGAGACGGCGACGCCGATCACCGAGGCCACGGCCAGGCCGGTGCTCGTGACGGTCGCGGTGAGGTCGGACTTGCCGTGGACGTAGACCTTGTGGCCGAGGGCCGTCACCGTCGAGTTGCTGACGTAGGCCTGCGTCGTGCTCTCGAGCGTCGCCGAGGCGTCGCTGCCGCTGATCGCGAGCCCGACGAGCGAGGCCGAGAGGGCGATCGCGACCGCCTGCGTCAGCGGGGCCTGCGTGGCCGTCGCCTCGACGGTGACGTCGCCGTTCCCCGCCGTGACGGTGGCGGACGACACGAACGCGCTGACGGCGTTGTCGATCGTGTTCGAGATCTGCGAGATGCCCGTCGCGATGCCGGCGAAGCCGGCGGCGACGGCGACGCCGACGACCTTGCCCTGGACGGTCGACGTGTCGTCGGCCTTGACGGTCACGAAGGTGCCGGCGTGGATCGTGCCGCCGGTGAGGGACGCCTCGACGGTGATGGTCGTCGTGTTGGTGCCGAGCGCGGCCACGGCCGCGCCGCTCACGGAGAAGTCCGGCGAGATCGAGACGGCGACGGCCGCGGCGGCGGGATTCGAGACGATCGTCGACGTCTCGGTCGTCTTCACGACGAGCGAGCCCGAGGTCGCGGTGACGTCGGCGCCGGAGGTCGCCGCGCGGATCGTGCCCGCGATCGTGTTCGTCGCGTCCGCTTCCGCGATCGAGATCGCCGCCGCCGAACCGAGCGAGACGGCGACCGAGACCGACGCGGCGGTCGCGTTCGAGTGGATCGAGCTCGCGTCGTCGGCGGTGACGCTGACGTCAGTGCCGGCCGAGACGCCTCTGCCGTCGGCGACGAGCGAGTTCGAGACGAGTGCTGTGGCGACACCGTGGAGGTGGTTCGTCGTGGACGCCGCACCGGCGGCGACCGCGCCGCCGAAGAGCACGCCCGCGCCGACCGCGACGCCGACGCCGACGGCGTCGACGGTGATCGACGGATGCGTGGCGACGGCGACCGTGAGCGCTGTGCCGGCCGAGACCTTCGACGCGTCGATCGTCGCGCTCACCGTGTTAGCGAGGTCGTTCGTGGCGATCGCGACGGAGACCGAGATGGCTACGCCCGCTCCGCCGACGGCGACCGAGACCGAGACGGCGGTCGCCTGGGCCGTGATGCTGCCGCCGTCGGTTGCCTTCACGTCGACGGTTTGGCCCGCCGAGACGTCCGAGGAGCCGGTGACGGCGGCGGCGACGGTCGAGGTCAGGGTGTTCGTCGCGATCGGGACGCTGACGGCGACGCTCAGCGCGATCACGCCGGCGCCGATGCTGACGGCCACCGCCGTCGGCGTCGCGCTGATCGTCGCGACCTCGTCGGCCGTGACCCGAACGGCGCCGAGCGGCGCGGCGACGTGGGAGGCGTCGATCCTGGCGGAGATGGCGTTGCCGACGTTGTCGGTCGCGATCGCGGCGCCGACCGCGATGTCGAACGAGCCGAGGCCGAGGCTGCCGCGACCGCGGCGACCGTCGGGACGCTCGTGATCGTCGACGTGTCGCGGGCCGTGATCTCGACGTCCCCGCTGCTCGCGGTCACGTCGGCGGCGACGACGCTCGCGGCGACGGTCATCGCGACGTCGTTCGTGGTGAGGGCGCCGCCGAGCGCGATCGCGCCGGCGGCGGCGCCGACGCCGATTGCGACCGAGACGCCGGTCGCGGTCGCGTCGACCGTGGCCGTCGAGGTCGACGAGACCGTCGTGCCGGTCGAGGAGACGGTCGAGCCGGCGACGCGGGCCGTGACGCCGTCGGTGACGGTGTTCGTCGCGAGCGCGGCGGAGAGCGCGCCCGAGACGGATACGACGCCGGCCGAGACCGAGAGCGTGACGGCGGTCGAGGTCGTCCGCACCTTCGCCGAGTCGGACGCGCTGATGCCGACGGCGCCGCCCGTGACGGAGCTGCCGTTCGCGACGGCGGCGTCGACCGTGTTCGCGGTCGTGTTCGTCGCCGAGGTCACCGCCCCGCCGAGCGCGACCGAGACGGCCCCGACGCTGATCGACGCGCTGACGGCCGTCGGCGTCGCCGTGATGCTCGACTCCTCGGATGCGCCGATCGTGACCGCGCTCGCCGATGCGAGGACGGTGGATGCGTCGACGACGGCGGAGACGCGTGTTGTGGATCCCGTTCACGGCGACGGCCACGCCGAGCGCGAGGCTGACCGCGCCGAGCGCCGAACGAGCCGGAGAGCGACGCGGCTACCGGCGTCGACGTGATCGTGGCGTGATCGGCGGCCGTGAGCGTGAACCCGGCGGGCGCCGTGACGACCGACCCGTTGCGGACGGACGCGGCCGCGGTCGTCGTGCTCGTGTTCGTGGTGACGGCGCCGCCGAGGGCGATCGCACCCGAGAAGCCGCCGGAGGCCGCGACGGCGAGGGCGACGCCGACTGCGACCGCGCCGAGCGTCGGCCGCGTCTGCGCGTCGACGGTGACCGATCCCGTCGTCGTCACGTTCGACGAGTCGATCGTCGCGGTCACGTTCTCGCTCACGTCGTTCAAGGCGACGGAGACGGATGCGGCGACGCCGAGCGAGAAGTCGTCCCCGGCCGCCACGGACACGGCCGCTGCGACGGCGGTCGTCGTGATCGAGGCGGTGTCGGTCGCCCGGACGAGTGCGTTGGCCGCGTGGACCGTGCTCCCGGCCTCGATCGCGGCCTCGACCGTGTCGCCGATGGTGTTCGTCGCGGCCGAGCCCGAGCCGGCGACGCTGATCGCGAGAGCGGTCACGCCGACGCCGACGGCGATCGAGGCCGCGACGGGCGTGGCGACGATGTGCGACGACTCGGTCGCGGTGACGTTCACGTCGCCGCCGTTCGAGGTGACCGTCGAGGCGTGGACGATCGCCATCGAGCTGTTGTGGATGTCGTTGAGCGCGACCGCGACGCCGATCGCGACGGAGACGCCGCCGCTCCCGACCGCGACGCTGAGGCTCGCGACGACGGGTGTCGCGGTGATCGTCGCGTCGTCGGAGCTGCTCACGGTGACGGTGCCCGCGGCGACGACCGAGGAGTCGAGCACCTCGGCGAGGGCCGACGTGTGGATCGTGTTGGTCGTCACCGCTCCGCCGAGCGCGACCGCGCCCGACGCGCCCGCGGACGCTGCGATGGCGACGGCGACGCCGACCGCGGTACCCGTGATCGTCGGCGCGGTCGTCGCTGCGACGGTGACCGCCCCGGTAGTGGCCGTGACCGTGGAGGACACGATCGTCGCGCTGACGACGTCGCCGACGTCGGCCGTCGAGACCGAGGCCGACAGCGCGCCGCCGAGGGCGAAGCCGGGCGCGGCGGACGCCGCGACCGAGACCGCGACGGCGGTGCTGACGATCGTCGGAGCGTCGCTCGCCGTCACCTGCACGTCGGTCGCCGCCTTGACGGTCGAGCCGACGACGTGGGCGTCCACGGTCGTGTCGGTGGTGTTGATGGCAAGCGTCCCTGCGCCCGCGACCGCCACCGACGCGGCCTCGACACCGACGGCGACCGAGATCGATGCCGCGACCGGAGTCGCCGTGATCGACGAGGTCTCGGACGCGCTCACGGTCACGCCGCCGGCGGTCGCGGTAACGCTCGAGCCGTCGATGCCCGCGCTGACCGTGTTCGTGATCGA
Organism: uncultured Actinomycetes bacterium; assembly: GCA_963729135.1. Lineage (GTDB taxonomy): Bacteria > Actinomycetota > Thermoleophilia > Gaiellales > Gaiellaceae > PALSA-600. Next base: position 164,127 of record CAVSMT010000009.1, on the reverse strand, counting down.
GTTGACGGCGGCGGCGGCCCCCAGCGAGATCGCGACCGCGCCGCTGCCGATCGCGACGCTGAGGCTCGCCGCGACCGCGGTGACGACGATCGTCGCGTGGTCGGTCGCCCTCACCTCGGCCGAGGTCGCAGTGACGGTGCTCGCAGTAATCGCCGCGTCCACGTGCGTCGCGATGTTCGCCGTACCCGCGGCGCCCGCAAGCGCGGCGGCGCCGGCGATGCCGGCGGGCGTGCCGGCCACCGAGATCGCGACGCCGACCGGGGTCGCCGTGATCGACGCGGTGTTCGAGGCGCTCACGACGACGGCGCCGGCGGCGGCGACGTTGGAGTCGTCGATGCTCGCGGTCACGTCGTCGCGCACGTCGTTGAGCGCAACCGAGGCGCTGAGGGTGATCGCGAAGGCGGCGCCGGCGTCGGGCGACGCGGCTACGGCGAGAGCGAGCGAGACCGTCGTCGCGACGATGCCGGCCGAGTCGGTGGCCGTGACGTCGACGGAGCCTGCGTGGACGACGCTTGCGGGGCCGGCGACCGCGGCGGTGACCGTGTTCCCGATCGTGTTCTTGACGACGCTCTCGGCGCCGGCGGCCGAGATCGCGATCGACGGAGACGGAGACGCTGACGGCCGCGGAGACCGCGGTGCCGACGATCGACGACGACTCCGACGCGCTGACCGTCACCGCACCGGCGCCGGCGTCGATCGAGCTGCCGTCGATCCGCGCGATCGCGGAGTCGTGCACCGAGTTGAAGGCGTTGGCTCCGGCGATGCTGATCGCGACGCCGACGCCGCCGGGGCTGATCGCGACGCTCAGGCTCGCCGCGACCGCCGTGGCGACGATCGTCGCGTGGTCGCTCGCGGTGACCGACACCGAGCCCGCGATGACCGTGCTCGCGACGATCGTCGCGCTCACGGAGGTGGCGATGTCGTTCGTGGCGACGGCACCGGCGAGTGCGACCGCGCCGGCGATCCCGCCCGTCGGCGAGGCGGCCACGGCGATCGCGACACCCACGGGCGTGGCGGTGATCGAGGCCGTGTTCGAGGCGCTGACCACGACCGGACCCGGCGACCGTGACCGGAGCGTGATCGACCGTCGCGGTGACGCTGTCGGCGACCGTGTTCAGCGCAACCGAGGCGCTCAGGCTGATCGCGATCGCCGCACCCGCGTCCGGCGACGCCGCGACGCTCACGGACAGCGAGACCGTCGTCGCCACGATCTGAGCGGAGTCGACGGCCGTCACCGAAAGGCTCCCGCCCTTCACGAAAGTCGGGTTGCTCACGGTGGCCGAGACGACGTTCCCGATCGTGTTCTTGACGACGCTCTCGGCGCCGGCGGCCGAGATCGCGACGACGGAGACGGAGACGCTGACGGCCGCGGAGACCGCGGTGCCGACGATCGACGACGACTCCGACGCGCTCACCGATGACCGCGCCGCCGCCCGCGTCGACCGAGCCGCCGTCGATCCGCTGCGACCGCCGAGTCGTCGACCGAGTTGAACGCGTTCGCCCCGGCGATGCTGAGCGCGACCCCGACGCCGTCGGGGCTGATCGCGACGCTGATGCTGGCCGCGACGGCGGTGGCGACGATCGTCGCGTGGTCGGTCGCCGTCACCGACACGGAGCCCGCGACGATGGGGCTCGCCACGATCGTCGCGCTCACGGAGGTGGCGATGTCGTTCGTGGCGACGGCGCCGGCGAGCGCGACGGCGCCGGCGATCCCGCCGGTCGGCGAGGCGGCCACGGCGATCGCGACACCCACGGGCGTGGCCGTGATCGAGGCGGTGTTCGAGGCGCTCACGAGAACGGCGCCGCTCACGGTGACGGGAGCGTGATCGATCGTCGCGGTGACGCTGTCGGCGACCGTGTTCAGCGCCACCGACGCGCTGAGGCTGATCGCGATCGCCGCACCCGCGTTCGGGGACGCGGCGATGCTGACCGACAGCGAGACCGTCGTCGCCACGATCTGAGCGGAGTCGGCGGCCGTGACCGAGAGGCTCCCGCCGTTCACGGCGGTCGGGTTCGCTCACGGTGGCCGAGACGACGTTCCCGATCGTGTTCTTGACGACGCTCTCGGCACCGGCGACGGAGACCGAGACCGCGGACACGGCAACGCTGATCGAGGCCGAGACCGCAGTCGCGGTGACGGACGATGCCTCCGATGCGCTCACGGTCACCGCGCCGCCGCCGGCGTCGATCGAGCCGCCGTCGATCCGCGCGATCGCGGAGTCGTTGACCGAGTTGAACGCGTTCGCGCCGGCGATGCTGACCGCGACGCCGACACCGTCGGGGCTGATCGCGACGCTCACGCTCGCGGCGACCGCGGTGGCGACGATCGTCGCGTGGTCGGTCGCCGTCACCGACACCGAGCCCGCGACGACGGTGCTCGCCACGATCGTCGCGCTCACGGATGTGGCGATGTCGTTGGTCGCGACCGCGCCCGCGAGGCCGACCGCGCCGGCGACGCCACCGCTCGGTGCGGCCGCGACCGCGATCGCGACTCCCACCGGGGTCGCGACGAGCGACGCCGTGTTCGAAGCGGCGACGACGACCGCGCCGGCGAACGGTGACCGGGTTGTGATCGACGGTGGCGCTGACGCTGTCGGTCACCGTGTTCAGCGCGACCGACGCGCTCAGGCTGATCGCGATCGCGGCACCCGGCTCGTTCGAGGCGGCGATGCTGACCGAGAGCGACACCGTCGTCGCGACGATCTGCGCCGAGTCGGTCGCCGTGACCGAGAGTCCGGTGCCGTTGACGGCACCGTTCTCGACCGAGGCCGAGACGGTGTTCCCGATCGAGTTCGTGACGACGCTCTCGGCGCCCGCGACGGCGACCGAGACTGCGGACACGGCGACGGCGATCGAAGCGGAGACGGCGGTGGCGGTGATCGACGACGACTCGGACGCGCTCACCACGACGGCGCCGCTCACGGTCACCGGGGTCAGGTCGACCGTCGCGGTGACGACGTCGTGAACGCCGTTGAAGGCGTTGGCGCCGGCGATCGAGACGGCGACTCCGGCTCCGTCGCTGCCGAGTGCGACGCTCAGGCTTGCCGCGATCGCGTTGGCGACGATCGTGGCGCCGTCGCTCGCGGTCACCGACAGGGAGCCGCCGACCGACCGGTGCGCCGGACGAGAGCAGCGCGCTCACGTGGTTGCCGATGTCGTTCTTGGTCACTGCCGCACCGAGGGCGACGCCCACCGCGACGCCCTGCGCGTTGACGGCGACTACCGCGACGCCGACGGCGAGCGCCGAGATCCCCGCCGTCTCGGAGGCTCCGACCGTGATTGCGCCGCCGGAGCTGACGGCGCCGTTCGCGGCCGTGGCGGTCACCGTGTTGCCGATCGTGTTGACGGCGACCGACGCTCCCGCGGCGGCTCCGACGCCGGCACCGTCGGAGGCGTTCGTGAACGCGAGCGCGACGCCGATCGCGTGCGCCGTGATGGCCGAGCCGTCGGTCGCCGTCACGGTGACTGCTCCGGTCGTCGTGACGGAAGCGCCCGAGATGCTCGCCGAGACCGTGTTCGCGATCGAGTTGACGGCGACCGAGCCGCTGCCGGCGAACGCGAAGCCGGCGCTCGAGCCGTTGGCGAGGGCGCCGCCGACGCCGATCACGTCGGCCGTGATCGTGGCGGTCTCGGCCGCCGTCGCCGAGACGCCGCCGGCGCCGGCGGTGACCGGCACGTCGGTGATGGCGGCGGTGACGGTGTTGCCGACGGTGTTCGTGCCGATGCTGCCGCTGCCGGCGAACGCTGCGCTCGTGTCCTTGCTGGTCGCGAGCGTGAGCGACACGGCGATCGTGACTGCCTTGTCGGTGCTGTTGTCGGTTGCGCCGACGGTCACCGCGCCCGACGACCAGACCTGCATCGCCCCCTGCACGAGCGCCTCGACGGTGGTGTGAATCGTGTTGACGGCGACGGCCGCCGCGAGCCCGAACTCGACCGCGCCGCTGCCGCCGCTCCTGCCGACGCCGCCGGCGCCGGCGAACGCCGTGCTCGTGATCGCGGCCGTGGACGTGGCAGACACGGTCAGGTCCGCGACCGGCGCTCCGCTCGATCCGACCGGCGATCCGTCGATGAGCGCCCTGACCGTGTTCTGGATGTCGCCGATCGCGACGCCGGCGCCGATCGCTGCGCCGATGCCCGTGCCCTGGCCGGCGTTCGTGAACTGGAGCGCGATCGCGCCGGCCGTGCCGGTGATCGTCGAGCTGTCGGCTGCGGTGACGCTGACGGCGGCGGGGGTGGCCAGCGTGCTGCCGTTCTGCACCAGCGCCTCGGTGTCGTCGCGGATCGTGTCGACGGCGAACGCTCCCGCCGCCGCGATTCCGACGCCGAGGCCGGTGCCCGAGCCGGTGACGCTGCCCGCCGCGCCGATGGCGAGGGCGAAGATGGAGCTCTCGGTGGCGGCCTCGACCGTGATCGGCCCACCGGCGGTGACGTGGGAGTCGTCGATCTCGGCCTCCGCCACGTTGGGGGTGCCGTCGCCGCCGATCGTGTTGATCGCGAACGAGGCGCCGAGCGAGACCGCGGCGGCCGTGCCCCGGCCCTGCGCCAGCGAGATCGAGACGGCGCCGGCGACGGCGACGATCTTGGAGTCGTTGCTCGCTGTGACCGTCACGGCGCCTTCTGCGCCGACGGTGCTCGAGCGCAGTGTCGCCGACGTGTCGGCGTCGATCTGGTTGATCGAGCCGGAGCCCGCGCCGGCGGCGGCGACGCCGCTGCCCTGCTGCTTGGCGACGGCGGCGGAGAAGGCGCCGGCGACCGTGAAGGCGTCGATGCTGCTGGTGGAGGTTGCCTCGATGAGGAGCTCACCTGTGGCGCCGCTCGCCCACTGGATGTCGCTCGACTCGACGAGTGCCTCGGTATCGGTGGTGATCTTGTTGACGGCGATGGCCACGCCCGCCGATACCGCGGTGGCACTGCCGGAGCCGCCCTTGGCGATGGCCAGAGAGAGGCTGCCGGCGATTGCGACTATGTCGGAGGAGTCTGGACCGCGGATGCGGACGTCGCTCGGCGCCCCTGGCTCGAGCAGGAGAGAGGTGTCCAGCATGCGCGCGCGAGTGGCTCCCGTGATGTCGTTGAGCGACACCGAGCCCGCGAGCGAGCCGGCGAAGGTGCCGCCGCTGCCGCCGCCCGAGCCGCCGGAGCCGCCGCCCGCGACGGCGCCCGCGCCGCCGGCCGCCAGCGTCCAGATGTTCGCGCGGTTGTCGGCGAGCAGTGAGAAGCGGTCCTGCGTGGTCTCGACGACGAAGTCCTGGAAGGGCACGCCGCGCAGCGTGGCCTGCGTGTCCCGCACGAACGCGTCGACGTTCGAGTCGACGCCGTTGTAGCTGAAGGCGCCGGCGAGGGCGGCCGCGTTGCCGCCGGCGCCCGTCTTCGCAAAGGCGAGGCCGCCGGTCGCAGAGACGATCTTGTCGAGGTCGTTGGCCTTGACGTCGATCGCGTCGGCCGTGACGACCGCGTCGGACAGCGACGCCTGAGTGGCGTCAGTGATCTTGTTGACCGACGCCGCGGCGGCGATCCCGATCCCGGTACCGGCCTTCTGCTGCTGCGCCTGGGTGGACGGCGGGGTGCTGCCGAGTGCGGACGTCGAGGTGCCGGCGGTCGGATCGCTGGTGGAAGGCGCCGTGCCGCCGCCTGCCGGGTTCGGGTTGTCCTTCGACGGGGTGGCATTGGCGATCGCGCCCGCGACGGTGAAGGTGTAGAGCCCGCCGGCGACGCTGGCGCGTGCCGTGACGGCACCGACGACGTTGATCGTCAGCAGGCCGTTCGCGCCGGTGCCGGCGAGCGTCGGTGAGCTCGCCGATCACGGCGCGCGTCGTGCGGTCGACGTTCGTGATCGCGACCGCGATCCCCGCGCCGATCGCCTTGCTCTTGGCGACGCCTGCCGGCCCAGTTGATCAGCGTCTCGAGGCTGCCGGCGTACACGTCGACACGGCCGCCGGTGACGATCGAGCCCTCGGCGAGCTGCGCGAGGGTGTCGCTCGTCTGCTGGAAGTACGAGAACGTGCCGCCGACGGCGACCTTGCCCGCGTCCGCACCGGCCTGCGAGAACGCGAACTCCATGATCGCCTCCTCGGCCTTGATGTTCAGACCCGAGTTGGTGCCGCTGTACAGCAGGACGCCCGGCTCCACGATCGCGTGCGTCGTGTTGTTCGAGGAACTGCAGGAAGATCGCGCCGCCGACGCCGCCCTTGCCGCCGTGTGTCGGCGTGAGGCTCGCGTCGAACGACATGTCGACGTCGTCGTAGCCGTTCCCGAGCGGCGAGCTCAGCTCGAGGCTCGGCAGGTGGAACCCGAAGACGCCCGTCACGTTCATGAACTGCATGTAGTTCGTCGCCTCGATCGAGACCACGTGCTCGTCGACGTTGTTCGCGTTGAGGCTGCGGACGTGGTCGAGGCCGGGGCCGTAGATGCTGTAGTCGACCGCGGGGTCGTAGTTTCCGAGCGTCGGGTCGCATGCCGCGATGTAGCCGGGGTCGCCGGGGCGGAGGTAGAAGCACTCGGCCGGCCGGTAGAACGGGTCCTGGTTGATGATCGCGCCGCCGTGCACGATCGACTCGGCGACGTTCGTGAAGACGACGACGTTGATCGACCCGGCGACGGCCATCTTGTCGGAGGACGTCGTGCTGCGCGCCCAGGTGTTGAAGAGCGACTTGAGGCCGCCGGTGCCGTCGAAGTACGTGTTGACGAAGTCGAAGCCCTGACTCGTGATCGCGTCGCTGAGCTCGCCGGCGGACACCGGGATGAACTCGTCCGGCCGCGTCAGGAACGGGTAGGTCACACCCGAGATCAGTCGCAGCGCGCGCATCGAGTCGAGGTGGGCGCCGCTGTCGATGATCGCGTGCGCGCCGTTGTTCTCGACCCCGATCACGATCGCGGCGCTGACGCTGTTCTCGGCGGACGTGTTGGGCTCGGCCTTGCCCTTCTTGTCCTTCTTCCCGGGCTGCTCCTCGCCCGTGCTCTCCGCCGTGATCCGCAGCTCCTCGGTGATGTTCGACGTCAGCTCCATGTCGTCGTTGGAGTTGAGGTCGGCGGTGCCCGTGATCAGCGTCTGGGTGCGGTGGTCGGTGTACGAGAACGCGAGCGCGCCGGCGACCTGGACCGTCGCCTTGCCGTTGGCGCCGCCGGCGTTGCTCTTGGACGTGTACTTGCTCGGCCACCGCGTCGAAGATGTGGTCGAAGGCGGTGTCGCCGTACTTGAAGCCGCCGTCGTCGCTCTTCGGCGGGTCGCTGACGTCCTCCTTCGAGAAGCCGGCGGAGGCGGACGCGCTGTCGGACGCGTCGAGCTCCGAGACGGCGCCGAAGGTGAGGAAGGTCGAGTCGAGGATCTGCGTCGCGCTGAGGGTGAAGCCCGAGATCGCCAGGGGTGACGGCGCCGAGCTTGATCCGTGCGATCCCGCCGCGCGTCTCGTTCTCGAGCGCGCCCAGCTGGAGCCTCTGCGCGTCGACGAGGCGCTGGTCGCCGATCAGGTTGAACTGGTCGGTGCCCGTCATGACGTAGTACTGGGCGCCGTGCTGGAGGCCCTCGATCAGCGGCACGTACGGCTGGCCGTCGATCACGCCGTCGGGGTCGCGCCAGACGAGGTTGCCGCTCCCGTCGTCGACGACCGTGTCGTTCGCGTCGTGGCCGGGCTCGCGGTAGATCACGGCCTGCCCGAGCTCGAACGTGTTCCCGACGCCCGAGAGCTCGATCGCGTCGCCGTCGATGCTCGACGAGTCGAAGCTGCGCGTGTTCGTGCTCGTCGGCGCGACCGAGTCGTTGAAGAGGTTGATCGGGACGCCGTCGATCGCCTCCTGCTCGGTGCGGGCGAGCTGGATGTAGTGGCTCTCGTCGACCGCCGTCGTCGGGTCGTCCTCGAGCGAGATCACGACGTACGTCTGGCCCGCGTCGAGCCCGCCGATGCTGTTCCCGAAGCGGGGCGAGTACTCGACGGTGTCCTCGGTGACGACGACCCAGTTGGCGGCGTCGTTGTCGGTGTTGAAGACCGAGATGCGGTTGTTCGCGTAGTCGACGTAGCCCCACGGCTCCGACGTGACCTCCCACAGGCTCGCGTCGCGGTAGTTCTGGCTCGCGACCGAGAGGTTCACCTGGCCCGCGACCTCGGGGCCGATGTACCGGAAGACGGTGTTCGCCGGCATCAGGAGATCGTCCGGCCCTGTGATCGGCACCTCCTCGAGCACCTGCACGGTGTCCCCGGGGACGAGGCGCGTGGTCGTCTGGCTGCTGGTCGAAGCCGCGGCGGCCACGGTCGGGTCGAACTCGAACTTCACGACCTCGCCGCCGTTCGTGTTCATGTCGGCGGTGACCGTCCCGTCGATCTGCGTGAGGATGTTCGCGGTCGAGAACTGCAGCCCGAGCGAGAGCGAGGCGGTGCCGTCCGCGTAGAGACCGGACTCGGACTCGGCCTCCGACTCCGTCTCGCCGAGCGCACGGATGTTGACGGTGCGGCCGCCGTGGACGACGGCCGTCGAGGCGATCGTCGTCGTCGACGTGAGCCGCGCCCACGAGACCGCGAGCGACGCGGCGACGCCGCTCTCCTTCTTGCCGGGGACGCTGCCCTGCTCCTCGCGCGTCGTCTCGGTCGTCATCTTCGCGGTCGAGCTCGCGTCGGACGTGATGTTGACCGGGCCGCCGCCCTCGATCAGGACGTTGCCCTGGACCTCGATCGTCGCCGTCGCGTCCGACTGCGAGTAGCCGAGGCTGACGAGCGCGCTCTTCGCCTGCGCGCTCGCGTCCGAGCCGGCCGTCGCGTAGACGCCGACGGCGTCGTCGGCGAGGAGCTGCGCGCCGTCGTGGATCGTCACCTTGGCGGAGGAGGCCTTGACGAGCACCTTGACCGGCAGCGAGACGAGGTCCTGCAGGAAGCTGACGGCGGGGTCGAGGAAGAACTGCGACTCGAGCGTGGTCAGGCCCAGCGTCTCCTCGAGCGCGCGGTCCTCGGCCTGCGTGATCAGGTAGATGCTGCTCGCGCGCAGGGTGGCCCCGGCGCCGACGTCGATCTCGACGCTCTTTGCGAGGTAGCCGGACGGCAGCAGGTTCTCGATCTCCGGCGTCCCGATCCGGCGCGCGCGGAAGACGATGTCGTTGCCGGTGCTCAGGTCGTTCTGGTCGGTCAGCGTCGAGAGCGTCACGCCCGGGTCGATCAGGATCCGGTCGGCGAAGACCTCGAGGTAGCCGCCGTGCGTGAGCGTGTCGCCCGCGAACCGCACGACGTCCTGGCCGGCGTCCGGCTCGATCGTCGGCGCGCCGGACTTGTTGCCGTAGAGCAGCAGGTCGGCGGCGAAGCCCGGGTCGAGCGACGCGACGGTGATCGTGTCGCCGCCGCTGCCTGCCTCGATCGTGAGCGACGCCGACGGGTCGAGGAAGCGTGAAGCTGTGGTCGTAGCCGAGCCCGTTGAAGAAGCTCAGCCCCTGGAAGGTGACCTTCATGTGCCCGGCGGCGGCGGCCTCGAGCACGATGTCGTCGTCGAAGACCGAGCCGCTGATCTCGCGATTGACGTCGTTGCCCGTCAGCGGCGTGGAGCTTTCCATGTTGGCGTAGTGCACGCTCCATCCCGGGCGGGCCCAGGTGGGTAGGTCGGTGAGCAGCACACTGAACGTCCCGGTGCCGCCCGCGTCGAACACGACGGTGGTGGTCCCGTCGGTGACCGCGAAGCTGTCGGTGGTGCCGACGCCGGTGCCGCCGTCGATCGTCCCGCTGATCGTGCCGCCCACGTCGAAGAAGAAGTAGTCGCTGCTCGCGCCGCGGCCGACCAGGTTGGCGAAGGCGCTGAAGGCGGTTCCCGCGACCTCTCCAGTGTTCGGGCCGGCGATCGTCCAGTTGATGTGGTCGTCGGCGACGCCGGGGCCGGTGAGCGAGTCGGCGGGGTCGCCGCTGCCGACGAGCGCGTCGATCCGGGAGAGCGCGCCGATCCCCGTCGCGGTCGCGAGCGCCAGGTCGACGCTCACGGCCGACCCGTACGCCGAGAAGTCGAGCGTGTCCGTCGCGGCCACCGTCCCGCCCGGCGTGACCGCTTTGTCGAGCCCGCCGTCGAGGAGGCCGTCGAGCGAGCCGCCGGGATGAACGAAGAAGGTGTCGGCCGCGGAGCCGCCGGTCAGAGCCTCGATGCGGACGAAGTGGTTGGTGCCGTCGAGCGTGCCCTCGTCGGCGGCGGTCAGGTTCCACGTGTTGTCGACGTCGGGTCCGATCAGCACGTCCGCGGCGCCGGCCACGCCGGTGCCGCCGTCGATCACGCCGCTGATCGAGCCGCCGTCGCGCACGTTGAAGCGGTCGACGCCGTCCCGGCCGGTGAGGTTCTCGATCCCGGTGAAGCTCGTGAGGTCGGCGGTCGAGCCGCTGTCGGCGCCGGTGATGTCCCAGTCGGTCCCGGCGATCGGGCCCACCAGCGTGTCGATGCCGGCGCCGCCGGCGATCGACACGTCGATCGGGAGCACCTGGTCGATCGTGAAGGTGTCGGCGCCGCCCGAGCCGTCGAGCGCGATGCTCTTGACGCCGGCGCCGACGCTGCCGAACGACTGCGCGAAGCCGTTGAGCGTCAGCTGGACGACCAGCCCGTCGTCGAAGGACGGCTCCGTCGAGCGCGAGGCCGACGCTGTCGGGATTCGCCGTCAGCGCACCGGTCAGGGCCCCGGCGCTGTACTTCAGGAGCGCGGCGGAGAAGCCGGGGTCGAGCGACGAGATCACGATCGTGTCCGCGCCGGTTCCGGTGACGAGGGTGAGCGAAGCCGACGGGTCGGCGAAACCGAAGCTGTTGATGGCGTCGGAGAACGTCAGCCCCGCGAAGGTCACGTTGGTCTGCCCGGGTGCGCCGGCGGCGAGCTGCAGGTTGCGGTCGAAGATCGTGCCGGTGACGACGCGGTCGACGTCGTTGCCCCCGAGCGGGTTGTAGCGATCCATCCCGGCGTAGTTGACGGTCGTGCCGGCGACGGTATCGGTACCGCTCGCGTCGTTCGCCGCCGGCTGGAACGCCGTCAGGTTCCCGGCGCCGTCGAGGACGGCGAAGCCGTCGTGCACGCCGGCGCCGCCGACGATCGTCCCCGCGACGCTGCCGCCCGGCTGGAAGACGAAGGCGTCGCTGGAACCGTCCTGGCCCGTCAGGTTCTCGAACCCGACGAATGCGGTGCCGTCGACGCTGCCGGCGTTGGCGCCGGTCACGGTCCAAGCGGTCTGGTCGTTGAGCGCCGCCGGCCCGATCAGCGTGTCCGCGCCGGAGCTGCCGACGACCCTCGTGACGTTCGCGAACGCGGGCAGCGAGGTGGCGCTGGCGAGCTGCAGGTCGACGCTGACCGCCGAGCTCCGCGGCGAGAAGTCGAGGCTGTTGACCGTCGGTGCCGTCTCGTCGACGACGCCGCCGTCGAGCACGCCGGTGAGCGAGCCCGAGGCCTGAATCTTGAAATCGTCGTTCGCCTGTCCGCCGGTCAGGCTCTCGATCCCCACGAAGTGGGTCGTGGCGTTCAGCGTGCCCGCGCCGGCTCCGGTGAGGACCCAGGCGTTCGTCAGGTCGGGCCCGGCGAGTGTGTCGAGGCCCGTGCCGCCGTCGATCTGGCCGCTGACCGAGTCGAGGGTCTGGACCTGGAAGAGGTCGCTCGAGGTGCCGCCCGTGAGGTTCTCGATCGCCGTGAAGGCGAGCGTGTTGTTGAGCGTGCCGGCGTCGGCGGCGCTCACGCTCCACGCGCTCGACGCGTCCGGGCCGATCAGCGTGTCGCTGCCGTCGCCCCCGTCGATCTGCCCGGTGACCGTGCTCCCGGTGACGGTGACCGTGTCGTTTCCGGCCGCCCCGGCTACCACGAGCTGGCCGGCGAACGTGCCGAGGTCCCCGATCGTGAGCGTGTCGTCCCCGGCGCCCAGGTTGATCGTCAGTGAGGTCGTCGGGGCCGTGAACGTCGTCTCCTCGAACGTCGGCGAGCCGGACGCCGAGCGGAGCTTGAGCTGCCCCGCCCCCACGCTCTCGAGCACCGCGTCGTCGGCGCCGGCGGTCAGGGTGAAGGTCGCGGTGGAGGGGGGTGTGCCGGAGTCGACGAGGACAGGCTCGAGACCGGCGTAGGTGATCACCTTGCCGTCGAGCGTGAGCGTCCCGGAGTGGCCGTCGGTCGGCGCGGAGCCGAAGCTCTGGACGGCGCCGTTGACGACGAGCGTGTCGAAGCCGCCCGGGCCGCCGTCGATCACGCCGCTGATGCTCCCGGCGGGACCGACCTCGAACGTGTCCTCGTTGTCGGCCGCGCCGGTGAGGTTCTCGAAGCCGGTGAAGCTCGTGCCGCCGACCGTGCCCGCGCCGGCACCGTCGACCTGCCAGGTGGAGTTGGCCGCGGGCCCGTGGAGCGTGTCCGCGGTTCCGGTCGCGGAGATCTGGGTCACGCCCTGGAAGGAGATCGAGGTGACCGCACCGCCGGAGACCGAGCCGGTTCCGTCGCCGTCGACGGTCCAGTCGGAGGCGCTCGAGCCGCCGGCGACGGTGAGAGACGCGCCGGTGAACACGATCGGCAGCGTGATCGCGCCGCCGGTGGCGTCGACGGTGAGTGCGTGGCCGGTGACGCCGACGGTGCTGATGCCGTCGAGCGGGTGGGTCGTCGTCGTTCCGTCGACCGTCACCGCGAGTGCTGTGCCCGTGCTCGCGATCGTGATCGCGTTGCCCCCCGTCGATCACCAGCGGAGCGGGTGGCGTGCTCGCCGCGGTGCTGGGCGGCGTCCCGGTGGTCGGGTCGCTCGCCGGAGCCGCGCTCGCCGCGGCGGCCGCCGCGGCCGCCGTCGTCGTCGCGGATCGGGTGTCGTGCCCGTCGACTGCGCCGGCCGCCGTCGTGCCGGCCGCGGCGGGGTTCGTCGTGGTCGGGTCGGTCGTGCTCGCGGTGGTCGGACTCGAGGCGGCGCCGGTCGAGTTCGTCGCGGCCGCCGGCGTCGTCGTGCTCGGGTCGGGAGTGGATGCGGGCGTCGCCGCCGTCGTGCCAGCCGCAGCGGGGTTCGTCGTGGCCGGGTCGGGAGTGGCGGGCGTCGCCGCCGTCGGTCGGCAGTGCGGCGCCGCGGTTGCGGGGGCGCCGGCGGTGGAGGCGTCTGCAGCGGCGACGGCGGCGTCCGGCGCGGGGTCACGGCGGCGGCCGGGTCGGCGACGGTCGGGTCGGTGACGGTCGGGTCGGCGGCGGTCGCGTCGGCGGCGCCCGGGTCGACGACGGGCACGTCGGCGGCCTGCGAGTCGCTCAGGGACGCGTCGCCCGCGGCGGTGCCGGCGGCAGTCGTCTGGTCTGCGGCTGCCGCGTCCGGAACGACCGTCGCGGCGTCCCCGGGCGGCGCGGCCGGAGCGGCCGACGCAGCGGTCGCGGGCGGCGCGGCAGCGGCAGCCGCCGCGGACGACGCAGCCGTCGCAGGCGTCGTCGCCGGGGGAGGCGCTCCGACCGAATCGACCGCAGGCACGCTCGCCGTCGCCTGGCTCGCCGGCGCCGGCGCGGCGCCGACGGAGTCGACGTGGCGGCACCGCGGTCGCGGGCGCGGCGACCGGCGGGACCGGGCCCACCGCGTCCTGGACGACGGCCGCGCGCCGGCGGACTGGTCGGCGGTGGCCGGGAACGCCGAAGCCGTCGCGGCGGGAGCCGCGCGAGCCGGGGCGGAGCTGCCGGCCGGTGTGGAAGCGGTCGCAGCGGTCGCGCCGGTCGCGGGCGTCCCGATCGAGTAGCGGCTCGTGACGGCGGGGACGGTGCGGGTCGTGCGCGCGGCGCGGTGTCCGGCGAGTTCCAGCCGCCGGGGCGGGCTATGGCGAGGCGCCGCGCGGCGGGGATCTTCGGCGCGGTATGCAGCTTCGGGATCGCGAGCGTCGGGAAGCGGACCTGCGGCAGGACGAGCGTCGGCAGCGGAGTCGAAGGCGTTGCCGCCGGTCGCGTGAGGGCGACCGCCATCGGGCTGACGTACATCAAGACGATGCTCGAAAACCCGATCCAGGCCAACCAGAGTCCGACGGTACGCCGACGCAGCCCGGTCAGGCTCAGCCATTCGTATGGACCAAGTGCGACTTGCTCCAAGACCCGTGCTCGACTCCCTCTGGTTCCGGTGCGACCCTGTCACCCCCCGGCGACACCTCAGCACAGTTCGGCCTTCCTTGTCAAACGGGGACCAGGCGGAAGGCGGTGGACGCGCCGGTGCTGACGATCCGTGCTATGTCACCGCGGCTTGCAGGGCTTGCAGCCGGTTCCGCTCGCGGTAGAGCCGGTGCTGACGATCCGGCTATGTCACCGCGGCTTGCAGCCGGTTCCGCTCGCGGTAGATCTTCTTCGTGAGCGAGTCGAGGCTCCGGACCTGCCGGTTGTATGCCTGGACCGCCGCGATCCGAGCCCGTTGGGCGGCGACCGTCTGGTCGCCCGCAGCGGCCACTTCGAGTCCGTGCACGAGCGCGGGAACCTCCGCGACCCGCTTCGCGCGCAGCGCCCGGGCGACGGACGTCGCGGCCGTGCGCACGTGTTCGAGCGTCCGCACTTCGGTCGCGCGGACGGGAGCCGCGACCGGCGGCGGATGGAGTGCGCGCAACCGCCGAACGGCGGCCGTGGCGGTTCGGGCATACGCATCCAGGGCCGCCGCGACCGCCGTCGCGGAGCGCTTCGCCGAGAGCGTCCGCTGCAAGCGCGAGCCTGCGGGCGCGAGCGGACGGAGCGCTTCCGCGTAGGCGGGCGCGAAGGCTGCGTACCCGGCGACCTCGCCGGCGAGTTGCCCTTCCTGGCCGAGGAGCTCGAGCATGAGTGACCGCAGCCGGACGGCCTCCGGCGGCGCGCTCACTGTGGCGAGCCGGCGGCGAAGCACCTCGATCCGCCGTGCGGCCCGGCGAAGCTTGCGCTCCGCTGCGGCAGTGTCGGCGTGCGGCTTCGCGAGCTCCCGCGTCGCCTCGGAAACCGTGCGCGCCGGGGGTGCGAGGCCGGCCGTCATCACGTTCACCTGATCGATGTACTTGGCGACCGCGTCGCTCCGGCTCGGCCCGCCGCCGCAGCCGCCGGCGAGGAGCGCGAGCGCGAACGCGACCGCGAGCAGACGGACGCCCACCGGCCGCTACTTCAGGAGCTCGACCTGGGAGACGCTGCCGTCGCCGTGGCGGAAGACGAGCTTCACGAGCCCCACGCCCGGCGCGAACCACGTCGTCCGCGTCCCGCTCCCGAAGGGGAACCCGGGCTGCGTCAGCGTCGTCTGCACGGCGAGCGCGCGGAACGTCCCGGCGGGCACCGTGACCGGCCTGCAGCCCGAGCACCTTCGATGTCCCGGTGACGCCGTAGAACTGGAAGTCCCGGCCGGTCGGTGCGGCGCTCCACGACGTGCCGGGCGTCGGGTAGGCGGGCATGATCGGGTTGAAGCCGAAGTTGACGAGGTCGAGCGGCGTGACGAAGTGCCGCCGCTTCGTCGCCGGCAGCGCGCTCGGCCCGAGCGGCGGCAGCTTGGCGAGGGACGTCGAGGTCGTCGTCGACCAGAGGCCCGTGAGCCCGTCGACCCGCAGTGTGTACCCGTACTCGCCCTGCACCTTGATCGGCCCCGACACGGCTGAGACGGACAGCTCGCCGGAGCCGTTCGAGACGCTCGTCGTCGTCACCTTCTCGACAACGGGCTGCGGCAGGTGCTTCGCGTTCGTCCATCGGTAGGTCGCCGACTTCCCTTGCACGAGCGGGAAGAAGTCGTCGTCGGGCGGCGGCGCGGGCGGCGTGAGCGTCGTCGACTGGAGGACGGAGGTGGTGACGGGGGCGTTGTTGCCGCCGGCGTGGGCGAAGACGATCTTCACGGGCCCGACGCCCCACACCCACCAGACGGTGCGGATGCCGCTCCCGTACGGGTCGCCGAGCGCGCCCGTCTGCGTGATCTCCGTCCGGACCTTCGCCGCGGTGACGGGCTGGGCGAAAGCCGGGACGGTGACGCGCTCCTGCCCGAGGTAGCGGCTGGTGCTCGTCACGTCGTTGCCGGCCCCGCCCGTGCTCGACCAGGTCGCGCCCTTGAGGAGCGGCTCCGACAGGAGCGGCGTGCGGCTGCCCCAGACGAGGTCGTACCACGTGCTCGCGAGGCTGTTGCCGCAGTTGCTCGCGGCCGCGCACAGCACCGGGAACGCGTCGGGCGGCGGCGAGCTCGACCAGGTCGTCACGTTCATCCCGTTGTTCGTGTCGGCGAGCGTCATCGTCCCGTCGCTCACGACCGCATCGTCCGGGTTCTCGAGGTCCGACGTCGTCCACGCGAGCGTGAACGCGCTCGCCTTCGTTTGCTTCACGGTCACCTTCTCGAGCGTGGGCGTCGGGCTGTAGGCCGTGTCAGTCCACTGGTACGTCCACGACGCGTCGGATGGATGCGGGAGCCAGCCGCTCGCGACGGCGGGTGCCGCGACCGTGAGTGCAGCCGCGACCGCCGCGACCAGCGCGCCGCGCCTCACGCGAGCCTGACGACGTTCGAGACGCTGCCGTCGCCGTGCTGGAAGACGAGCTTCACGAGCCCCTTGCCCGGCGCGAACCAGCTCGTGCGCACACCGCTTCCCCATGGGAAGCCGGGCTGGTTCAGCGTCGAGCGGACGACGAGCGCGTCGAACGTGCCGGCGGGAACCGTCACGCGCTGCACCCCGACGACACGAGACGTGCCGGTGACGCCGTAGACGTCGAAGTCGCTCGAGCTCCGGCTCGACGACCACGTCGCACCCGGCTCTCCGTACGCCGGCACGATCGGGTTGAAGCCGAAGTCCATCAGGTCGAAGACGGTGAAGAAGCGACGTCGTTTCGACGCCGGGAGCGATCCCGGGCCCGAGCGGCGGCAGCTTGAGGAGCGTGGCGGCGCTCGCCGCCCCCCCGAGGTTCGAGACGCCGCCGGCGCGAAGCGTGAAGAAGTACGCGCCCTTCTCCTTGATCGGGCCGGAGATGCTCGACACGGAGACGCGTGCCGAGCCGTTCGCGGCCTGGTCGACGGCGAACGACTGCACCTCCGGCTGCTTCAGGTGCGTCGCGTTCGTCCACCGGAACTTCCCCTTCAGGCCCTGCCGGAGCGGGAAGTAGTCGACGTCGGGCGGCGGCGGCTGCGGCGTGAGGTCGGTGGACATGAGCACGGCGGTCGTCACGGGCGCGCGCGCACCGCCGGCGTGGCGGAAGACGATCTTCACGGGGCCGACGCCGTACACCCACCACACGGTCCGCACGCCGCTGCCGTACGGATCGCCGATCGCGCCGGCCTGGCTCAGCTCGGACTGCACCGCGGCCGCGCGCACGGGGTGCGGGAACGCGGGGACCGTGATCGTCTGCGTGCCCAGATAGGACGACGAGCTCGCGACGTCGTTCTGGGACCCGCCCGTCGTCGACCACGATGTCCCGCGCAGGAGCGGCTCGGCGAGCGTCGGGCGGCGCGTGCCCCAGATCAGGTTGTAGTAGACGCTGGCGAGGCTGTTGCCGCAGGATGAGGCCTGCTCGCAGAGGATCGGGAACGCGCCGGGCGGCGCGCTGCTCGACCAGTTCGTGTTGACGAGGCCCGCGTCCGTCTCCTGGAACTGGACGGTGCCGTTGCCGACGGGCGCGTTGTCGGGCCCCTCAGTCGTCCAGCGCAGCGAGAATGCGTCGCCGCTGGGGCTGCCGACGCTGACCTTCTCCTTCGTCGGCGTGGGGTTGTACGCGCTGTCGCGCCACGAGTAGGTCCAGGTCGCGCCTGCGGGATGCGGAAGCCAGCTCCCGTTCGCCGGGAGCGCAGACGGCGCGACAATCAACGCCGCCGCGAGCGGCGCAAGCAAGGCTAAGAGGCGACCCACGCGCGACAGGGTAGACGGTCACGCCCGCAGTCGACCGTCGTCGCGCCGCGGAGCTCCGGAGACGCGCTCCTCCGACAGCCGGCTACGCCCAACGCCGATCCCGTCGCACACGTCCGGAAGAGCCGGACGGAGCGGCGCAGGGGTCAAACACGAGACCTGGCTGGACGGCCTCACGCCGGTCCAAGTTCATGAGCCCCTGCAGCACGACTGAGGCGCCGACGCCGCCGTCAGACCTTCATCGAATCCTGGTTCGGTGCAGCGATCGGAGCGATCGGCCGCCGGCTCGCGCAGAAGATCTGCGGCAACCCTGACACCTCCCGCCGAGCGCCTCGGCCGACCGCCCGTGTGGGGAAGTTGTGGGGAAGTCTTACACCGAAAAGGGCCGATTCCAGCGGTCTTGAGCGGATCGGCACGAAGTCCGCTGACGCGCGCAACCCCGCTCCACTACTGGGTTTGCGCCTATTTCAAGGGAAGCGGGTGGCGGGAATCGAACCCGCGTAATCAGCTTGGAAGGCTGGGGCTCTACCATTGAGCTACACCCGCCGGTGCGTGCTCAGCCTAGCCAGCGGCGCTATTCCAGGCAGCCGGTGACGAGCGCGACGTCCGAGCTCGCAGGGTGCCGGTGCCAGAGGAGCACGGCGTTCCGGTAGCGGCCGAGCACGTCGGTGATGTTGTTCCGGACGTTCGGGTTCGCGAAGCGCTGGTAGGCGATCTGGATGTCCTGCGCGTCCTTGTCCTGCTGGCCGAACGCGAGCGTCACCCAGTTGTCGCCGAGGTGCGCGACGAACGCGCCGCCGGTCGCGGTCGTGGCGACGAAGTCGAGCGGGCCGCCGATCCGCGCGTCCTCCGAGGAGAGGCACTGCTTCGTCTTGGCGGCGGTGTAGTTCGACTGGCTCCCGCATCCCGCGGCGAGGAGCGCGATCACCGCCCCGAGAAGTACCAGGCGTGCCACTGCGCTGAGTGTAATCGGATCTCGCGCGCGTGGCTTTACCTGCACCCGTAGGCTTCCGCCCGTGGCGAGCTCACGCGACCGGCTGGCCGACTACGCGCGCCTGGCCGTCAGGGTCGGGCTCAACCTCCAGCCGGGCCAGCGGCTGGCGGTCAACTGCCTCGTCGAGCACGCGCCGCTCGTGCGCGCGGTCGCGGAGGAGGCCTACGTGGCCGGCGCCGGCTACGTCGACGTCTTCTTCTCCGACCAGCACGTCCGCCGCTCGCACATCGAGCACGCGGGCGAGGACATGCTCTCGTGGACGCCGCCGTGGCTCGTCGAGCGCATGGAGGAGCTCGGCCGCGACGGCGGCGCGCTGCTCTCGATCGGCGGGAACCCGGAGCCGGAGCTCCTCGCCGACCTCGACGGCTCGCGCGTCTCGCGCTCGCGGATGCGCGACCTCGCCCGCGCGAGCCTCGAGCTCACGGGCGGCCGCTGCAACTGGTCGATCGTCGCGTACCCGAACGAGGGCTGGGCGACCACGGTCTTCGGCGAGCCTGACCTCGAGCGGCTCTGGCGCGCGGTCGAGACCGCTGTGCGGCTCGACGAGCCGGACCCGGTCGCGGCGTGGCAGGACCACATCGCCGCGCTCGACCGGCGCGCCGACGCGCTGAACGCGCGGCGCTTCGACGCGCTGCGGTACCGCGGCCCGGGCACCGACCTCACCGTCGGGCTTCATCCGGAGTCGACGTGGCAGACGGCGCTCGACGAGTCGATCGGGATCCGGCACGTCGCGAACATGCCGACCGAGGAGGTGTTCACGACGCCCGACGCGCGCCGCGTCGACGGCGTCGTCCGCTCGACCTACCCGCTCCAGATCCAGGGCACGGTCGTCCGCGGGCTCGAGGTGCGCTTCGAGGGCGGCCGCGCCGTCGAGATCCGCGCGGACGACGGCGAGCAGCTGATGCGGACGCACGCCGCGGCCGACGACGGCGCCTCGCGGCTCGGCGAGGTCGCGCTCGTCGACGGCGCCTCGCGCGTCGGGCGGACCGGGCTCGTCTTCTACGACACGCTCTTCGACGAGAACGCCTCGTCGCACATCGCGCTCGGCGCCGTCGATCGTCCAGGCGGTCGACGGCGCCGCGGAGCTCGCGCCGGAGGAGCGCCACGCGCGCGGGATCAACCACTCGTCGATCCACACCGACTTCATGATCGGCTCGGCCGAGGTCGAGATCTCGGGCGTCACCGCCGACGGCGAGGAGGTGCCGATCCTGCACCGCGGCGACTGGGTGCTGAGCTCGTGAGGACGGTGCTCGCCGCCGCGCTCGCGTCGGCCGCGCTCGCAGCCCCGGTCGCGTCGGCCGGCCCGCCGCCGGCGCAGATCCTCTTCCCCGTGATCGGGCCGGTCACCTACCACGACGACTTCGGCGAGCCCCGCGCGCAGGGCGGCCACCCGGGCAACGACATCCTCGCCGACCGCCGCGCGCTCGTGATCGCGGTCGAGCCCGGCAGGATCGTCTTCTGGACGCGCTCGGCGAGCGCCGGATGCATGCTCTACCTCTACGGCAAGAGCGGCGACGACGTACCAGTACATCCACCTGAACAACGACCTCGGCAACCGGAACGACAACCGCGGCTCGTGCGTCCCGGGCATCTCGTACGCACCCGGGCTGAAGGACGGGATGACGGTGGCCGCGGGCGAGCTGATCGGGTACGTCGGCGACTCCGGGGACGCGGACGGGCTGCACCCGCACCTCCACTTCGAGCTCCACCCGAACGACGGCGGCCCGGTCTCGCCGTTCAAGTGGCTGCAGGCCGCCCAGCACCTCGCCGCCCCGCTCTCGGCACCGCTCGCCTCGACGCTCGCGACGATCGCCCCGCCCGACCTACCGGTCGTCTCCGACCAGATCCTCGCCCGGGGCGGAGCGGTCTCGGTCGCCGCCGGGGGAACGCGGTAGCCCTTCATCGGGGCGGGCGGACTCGAACCGCCGGCCTTCGCGTCCCAAACGCGATGCTCTACCAGGCTGAGCTACACCCCGCTGCCGCTCGCGCGAGCGTACCCGACGCGAGTCGGTAGCTTCGCGAGCCGTGAGCGAGGCGCCGCTTCCCGTCCCGCCGGCCGATCACCGGCGCCCGCGGCTCGGGTACCTGATGGCCGCGGCGGCGGCGACGCTCTGGGCGGTGAACGGCGTCGTCTCGAAGGTGATGCTGAGCGCCGGGATCTCGTCGCTGCGGCTCGCGCAGGTCCGCTCGACCGGCGCGTTCGTCGGGCTCGTGCTGATCGTGCTCGTGACCGCGCCGTCGCGGCTCCGGGCGAGCCTGCGCGAGCTGCCGTATCTCGCGGCGTTCGGGATCTGCGGGCTCGCGTTCGTGCAGTGGCTGTACTTCCTCGCGATCCACCGGCTCGCGATCGGCGTCGCCCTCCTGATCCAGTACCTCGCGCCGCTCCTCGTCGCGCTGTGGGCGCGGTTCGGCCTCCGCGAGCCGGTTCGGCGGCGGATCTGGGTCGCGCTCGCGCTCGCGCTCGTCGGGCTCGGGCTGATCGTCGACGTGCGGCACGGCGCGTCGCTCTCGGCGGTCGGCGTCGCGTTCGCGTTCGCCGCGGCGATCACGTACGCGCTCTACATCCTCCTCGCCGAGCACGCGCTGAGCGGCCGCGACGCCGTCTCGCTGCTCGCGTGGGGCTTCGGCTTCGCCGCCCTCTTCTGGGCCGCTGATCGCGCCGTGGTGGAGCTTCCCGGCGCACCTCGTCGCGGCCGACACGTCGCTGCTCGGCCACCTCGCGGACCGGCACCTGCCGGTCTGGGCGCTGATGACGTGGATGATCGTGCTCGGCACGATCGTCCCGTTCTTCCTGCTCGTGAGCGCGCTCCGGCACCTGCCGGCGACGCGGGTCGGGATCATCGCGATGGTCGAGCCGGTCGTCGCGACGGTCGTCGCGTGGGCGTGGCTCGGCGAGTCGCTCGCGGCCGAGCAGCTCGCCGGCGCCGCGGTCGTCCTCGCGGCGATCGTCCTCGCGCAGACGGCGCGCTGAGGATCAGCCGCCGGGCGCCTGGTATGCGAACTGCCGCGCCTTGTCGAGCGCCTCGACCATCTCGTCGGCCGTGAGGAGCACGGTCGTCTCGAGCGACCGGAACGACCCCGTCGCCGCTACGGCGGCCGACGCGGCGGCGGCCGAGATGGTGTCCGGGAGCTCGACGAGCGCGAACCCGTCCTGCTCGCCGAACGCGTACCAGAACCCCTGGAGGTGTCCGCCGAAAGTGCCGAAGATCCGCGACGCGAGCATGTCGCGCCGGTCCTGCGGGTTCTCGATCAGCGCCGCCCACGCGGCGGCCGTGTAGCCGAACCGGAACAGGTACAGCGCCACGTGCTCCTCCTCGTCGAGTCTCGGGCGGGACACCCCATTGTGTCCACGCTCCCGAAGCGGCGCAATCTCGACGCGAGCGACTAACCGGTCGAGCGATCCGCGCACGCTCAAGGTGGACCGCGCTCCGGCCGACATGGGAGTCAGCCCCTTCCGACTCGAGGTCACCCCCATGCCACTTGATCAACATCTCTCGAGGCTCGACGTGGAGCGCAGCCTCCCGAGCCTCCCCGTCGTCGCGCTCGACGTCCTCCGCATCTGCGGCGACCCGGACGGCGACATCGCCGAGCTCGCGGACGTCCTCTCCCGCGACCCGGTGCTCGCCGGCCAGGTGCTCCAGGTCGCGAACTCGCCGTTCTACTACCGCGGCACCCCGGCCACGTCGCTGCACCGGGCCGCGATGGCGCTCGGGATGCAGGCGCTGAAAGTGGTCGCGCTCGGGTTCACGCTTGCGGGCGAGATGCCGCGGCGCGGTGCGCCGTCGGGGCTCGACCTGCCGGCGTACTGGCACCGCAGCCTGCTGAACGCGGTGATCTCGCGGGCGCTGGCGCGGTCGCTCGAGCGGTCGGTCGCGGAGGAGGCGTTCCTCTGCGGGCTCTTCTCGGAGATCGGCAAGCTCGTGCTCGCCCACTCGATCCCGGAGCTCTACGGCCCGGTCGTGGCCGAGGGGGGCGGCTGGCCGTCCGACCGGCTGGAGCGCGAGCGCCTCGACTTCGTCGCGGGCGAGGCGGGCGAGGTGCTGCTCCACGGGTGGAACGTCCCGGAGCTCCTCGTCCTCGGCTCGACGTTCGCGAGCCGCCGCGACCGCCTCCCCGCCGACGCACCGTACGGGGCCCGCCGCCTCGCCGACATCGTCGCGCTCGCGCGCCTCGGCACCTCGGACATCTTCGGCGACGAGTGGGACGCCTCGACCCCGCCGTTCGCGACCGAGGCCCAGTCGCGGTTCGGCCTCTCACAGGACGACGTCGAGCGTGTCGTCGCCGATCTCGACGAGGAGTGCTTCGACGCCGCCGAGACGCTCGCGATCGAGCTGCCCGAGGGCGTCTCGTACCAGTCGCTGCTCGCGCACGCACGGGAGCAGGTCGTCCCGCTGAAGGTCGACGCGATCATGCACCTCGACCCGAACCCGCCCATGTTCGTTCCGGTCGACTGGAGCTGACTTCACGCCGCGAGCGTTCGGAGCCCGGTCTAGGCGGACGGCTCGGCGACGTGTTCGGCGACGAGGACGGCGATGTCGTCGTCGTTCGCCCTGTCGCCGATGAGGGCGTCGTGGAGCGACTCGATGACTCGACTCGGAGCGAGGCGTCCCGACAGCCCTGCTAGATGCGCGGCCGCCTGGTCGATCCCCTGCTGGAGCGGCCTGTCCCGGCTCTCGACCAGACCGTCGGTGTACATGACGAGCTGAGAGCCGAGGGGGAACGGCGAGGCGCTGACCTCGCCGACCGAGTCCGACGAGACTCCGATCATCATGCCGTTGGCGGTCCCGAGCTCCTCGACAGTGCCGTCGGGAAGGCGAAGCATCGGCGGCGGGTGACCGGCTGTGGCGAAGGTGACGGTGCTGCCCGGGATGTCGATGACGGCCAGCGCCGCGGTCGCCAGCAGGGGCGAGTTGCAGCGGATCAGCACGCTCGTCAACTCGGTGAAGATCTGGGAGGTCGCGATGCGCGCGTGAAGCAGAGCGCTGATCATTCCTCGGATCAGCGCCATGTCTGCGGCTGCCGTGATCCCGTGGCCGACGACATCGCCGACGATGAGGGCGATCTTCCCCTCGCCGAGCAGCAATCCCTCGTACCAGTCGCCCCCGACGGACGCATCGGAGCTCGCGGTGAGGTACCGCGCCGAGATCTCGGTGCCCGCGAGCACCGGGAGGCTGCCGAGAAGCCTGTTCTGCAGGGCAACGATGAGGTCGTGGTCGGCGTCGTACCGCTCGGCTCGCTCGACCGTCTCCACGCAGAGATACGCGACGGCACGAAGAGCCGCCTCGAGCTTGCGGTCGAACGACGTCGGCTCCGCCCAGCCGAACCCGATCGCGCCGAGAAGGGTTCCGTCCAGGCGGTACAGCGGAAGCGAGGCCGTCGCCTGAACCCCGGCCGCGATCGTGTCGGCGACCAAGCCGGGGAACTCCTCCTCGTACGAGTCGAGATCGGGGAGGAAGACGACGCGAGAGTCACGAGCGGCGACCGCGATCGGATACGCGGCCCGAAGGGGAACGTCGGTGTATCGAGCCGAGAGCTCGTCGTCCAGAAACGGGCTGTGGAACAGCCGCAGCGAGTCGCCGTCGGCCGTGAGCAACGCGAGGTTGGAGTAGTCGGCGCCGACGCAGGCGGCGGCACGCATGGCGACGAACTGCGCCACCTCGCGGCCCGTGGCCGGAAGGGCGAGCGAGCTCGGAAACGACGACGGCACCGTGACACCCGTTGCCGGGGTCACGGCGTCACCTACGTTCGCCGAAGGTACGTCGGCCATCGTCTCCTGCCTCCTCGAGCGTCCAGGTGCACGTCGTACAGCGGTAGCGTCGGCCTCGGCACGTGGTCGTCCTGCTTGCCGCTACGGCAACGGCTTGAGGTCTCGCGTGTCGACCTTCTCGGTCTGTCCATCGTCGTCGGTCACCTCGTAGACCGGCGCGGCCGTCGTGCTCCGTCCTCCCACGTCCTTGTCGGACCGTACCGCGTTCGTCCCGGCGCGGGAAGCGATCTCGACCTCCGCTCCTTCGACGATCTCGCCCGCGTCGCGCAACAGCTTCGCCTTCATCAGGGCTCCCGTCTCTTCGTTTCGTTCCCTGTCGCCTACCCACGACGGCGCGGTTCAACCGGGCGACGGCCGACACGACGCGCCCGAGCCCACGTTCCGTGCCGCTAACCGAGCGCCGCGCGCAGCTCGGCGATGTGCTCGCGCCGCAGCTCTTCCCCCTCGCCGCGCTCGACGCGCGCGAGCAGCCGCCGCACGAGCGGCGCCAGCTCGACCGGATTGAACGGCTTCGTCACGTAGTCGATCCCGCCGAGGTCGAGGCCGCGCGCGCGGTCGCGAAGCTCCGCCCGGGCCGTGAGAAAGACGATCGGGATCGAGCGCGTGCGCTCGTCGTCGAGCAGCTCCTCGGCGACGTGCCAGCCGTCGAGCCCGGGCATCATCACGTCGAGGAGGATCACGTCGGGCCGGCTCTCGCGGGCGAGCTCGAGCCCGTTCGGCCCGTCCTGCGCCTCGAGGACGTCCATCCCCTCCGCCTCGAGGTTCACCCTGCAGAGGAGCCGGATCGGGCGCTCGTCGTCGACCACGAGCACCGTCGTGACGGCCATCCGGCGGTCGTGCCCGTTCGACCGGGATGTCATTCATCGCCGGCCGCCGGGAGCTCGAACGCGAAGCGCGAGCCCTGGCCCTCCTCGCGAGTCGACGTTGATCCGGCCGCCCATCGCGGAGACGAGGCCGCGCGCGATGAAGAGGCCGAGGCCGGTGCCGGGCGACTCGTCGCCGGCGCGGAAGAACTTCTCGAAGATCCGCTCGCGGTGCGCGGCGGGGATCCCGACGCCCTCGTCGGCGACGCTCACCTCGACCGCGTGCGGACGGCGCCGCGCCTCGATCCGGACGACGCCGCCCGCGGGCGAGTACCGCACCGCGTTCTCGACGAGCTGGTCGACGACCTGCCGCAGCTTCGCCGGGTCGGCGTGCACCTCGAGGCTCCCGTCCTCGAGGTCGACGACGAACTCGTGGCCGTTGCGGTCCGCGCCGGCCGACGTGACCGCGTCGGAGACGACCGCGCCGACGTCGGTCGGCTCGAGGTCGACCCGGAGGTCGCCGCTCTCGAGCCGCGCCACGTCGAGGAGCTCGTCGACGATCTGCGTCAGCCGCGCCGACTCGGATGCGATGTAGCCGAGGAACAGCTCGCGCTCGGGCTCGCCGAACGCGACGTCGCTGCGGAGGAGCGTCTCCGCGAAGCCGTAGATCGAGGTGAGCGGCGTGCGCAGCTCGTGCGAGACGGTGCTCACGAAGTCGGAGCGCATCTGCTCGACGGCCCACTCCGACGAGATGTCGCGGAACGCGAAGATGCGGCCCGCGATCGCGTCCGCCGGGTCGCGCATGACCGCCTCGGAGAGCGACAGCCACACGGTCTCGGCGCCGCGCGGGATGGACACGAGCCGGTTCGACCCGCCGGACTCCGACTGGAAGTCGCGCTGGAGCACCTGCGCCGGCGTGCGCCCGAGCGCCTCGGCGGACGGGACGCCGGTGATCGTCTCGGCGGCGGCGTTCCACGCGACGACGCGGCCGTCGCGGTCGACGGCGACGATCCCGTCGGCGATGTTCGCGAGGATCGCCGCGCCCTGCGCGTGCTCGAGCGCGACGCGCTGGTACAGCTCGGCGTTCGCGAGCGCGATCGACGCGTTCGCGCCGAGCGCCGAGAGGCTCTCGATCTCCTCCTCGCGCCACGCGCGCGGCGCGGCGGCGTACACGGAGAGCACGCCGCGCGGGACGCCCTCGCGCGCGGGGAGCGGGACGCCGAGGTACGCGCGGTAGCCGCACGCGAGCACGGGGTCGGCGCGCGCGAGGATCGGGTCGCCGGACACGTCGTCCCGGGCGACCGGGACGCGGAGCTGGACGACGTCGCCGCCGAGCCAGCCGGTCGACGGCGACGACGAGCCGACCGCGGCCTCGGTGCCCGCGCCGACCGCGGCCGCGAGCGCGAGCCGGTCGCCCTCGAGGAACGCGACCGCGGCCGCGTCGGACTCGACGAGTGCGGCGGCGAGCTCGACGAGCTCGCCCACGAGCGTCGCCGGGTCGAGCTCGGCCGCGAGCAGCCGGCCCGTGCGCGCGAGCCGCTGCGAGACGGCGCGCGCGGCGCGCTCGGCCTCGTACAGCCGGCTTCGCTCGAACGCGCCGCGGGCCGCGAGCGCGAGCTGGCGCGCGAGCTCGAGGTCGTCGGACGAGAACGTCCGCGCCTCGCGGAAGAAGACGAGCGCGAGCCCCGGGCCGGTCCCCTCGACCGGGATCGCGAGCAGCGAGGCGAACGGCCCCTCGCGCCACGCGGGGTCGAGTCGCCCGTCGTCGGCGACCCGCGACGAGGAGAGCATCCGCGCGTCCGCCGCCGTGTCGGCGAGCGCCGCGGGGAGCTCGAGCGCCTCGACCTCCGGCGGGAGCTCGTACGCCCCGACGCGGCGGAGCCGGCCCGCCTCCGGCATCAGGACCGTCGCGAAGTCGCCGCCGAGCGCGTCGGCCGCCGCCTGCGCCGCCGCGTCGCACGTCTCCGCGAGCGACAGCGGCTCGGAGAGCGCGGACGCGATCCGGTAGAAGGCGCGCTGGACGCCGATCTGCCGGGCGCGCTCGCCGAGCGCCTCGGCGTTCCGCAGCGCGAGCGACGCGAGGCCCGCGAACGCCTCGAGGAGGCTCGTCCCCTCCTCGGCGAGGCGGCGGCCGGTCGCGTTGCGGACGCCGACGCCGAGGACGCCGCGCGTCTCGCCGCCCCACACCATCGGCGCGACGAGCGCCTGCGTGAACGCGTCGTACGCCTCGTGCGGGATCGGCGACGGCAGCTCGTCGTACCTCTCCGCGGAGATCGGGCGCCCGCGCGCGAGCGCCATCCCGGCGACGCCCTGGTCGGACGGGAACTCGAAGCCGACGAGCTCCTCCCCGAGCCCGTACACGGCCGCGCAGCGGAGCACGCCGCGCTCGTCGTCGAGCAGGTAGCAGTCGGCCGCGTCGGCGTCGAGCAGCTTCGTCACCTCCTCGACGAGCCGGCGGAGGACGGCGTCGAGCTCGAGCTCGCTCGCGACGACCTGCGCCGCGTGGAGCAGCGCGCCCTGCTGGGCGAGCCGGCGCTCGTTCTCGGCGAGGAGCCGGGCCGTGTTGAGCGCGAGGCCGATCTCGCGCGCGACCGTCTCGACGAGGAACCGCTCGCCCTCCTCGAACGGGACCGCGCGCTCGAGCCGCAGCGTGCCGACCCGCTCGCCGGCGAACACGATCGGCGTGCCCTGCCGGACCTCGGCGCCGAGCTCGACGGTCGCACGCTCGAGGCCGAGCTCGGAGCGGAGCTCGTCCGTCGCGACTCGCACGACCGCGTCGCTGTCGAGCTCGGCCCGCACGTTGCGCGCGATCCGCGCGACCGCCTGCTCGCGCTCGAGCGCGTTCGCGAGCGCGCCCGCCGAGCGGAGGCGGTCGAGCGCGAGCGCGGTCTCGGCGGTGAGCGCCTCGAGCAGCGAGACCTCGATCTTCGTGAACGACCGCCGCTCGCCGGTCGTCACGGCGACGAACACGCCGACGACGCGGCCCTCGGCGAGCATCGGCACCCAGATCCCGCTCTGCGCGCCGAGGCGCTCGGCCAGCCGTCGGCTCACGCGGCCCGAGCTCTCGATGTCGTAGATCTCGACCGGTGCGCTGTCGAACACGGCGCTCGCGATCGCGGACGGCTCGTGGACGAGGTCGAGGCGCATCTCCCGCCACCAGCCGACGTCCTCGCCGTTCAGCTCGGCGAGGATCCCCGTCGCCTCCGTCCGCGCCTCGTCGACGAGGACGACCGCCGTGAAGTCGACGCCGAGCAGCTCGTTCACGTGGCGCACGACCGGGCGCGCGGCCGACTCCGCGTCGCTCGCGCGCACGAGCGCGTCGGAGATCTCGGCGACGGCGCCGAGCTCGCGGTCGCGGATCGAGACGAGCTCCTCCGCCTCGCGCACGCGCCGCACGCGGTTCGTCAGCATCCCGCGCTCGCTCCAGCGCGCGAGCAGGAGGTTCGCGGGAACGAGCGAGACGACGATCGCGGCGAACGCGACCCAGAGGTGCCCGCCGAGCGGGCGGCGGTCGACGACGACGAGCGCGGCGAGCACCGCCGCGGTGAACGCGAGCGTCGGGAAGATCGTCACCGTCGCCACGTCGAGCGAGTGCGCGCGCTGCCGGTCGCGCCACACCGCGGGGACGAGCGCGGCGGCCACGACGACGTACGCACCGGCCAGGAGCAGCAACGGCAGTGCGTTGAAGAGCAGTGACTGCGTGGCCGTACTCACAGAGCAATGGGAATGGTAATTGCAAAGATGGGCCGATCGGCCCATGGCGGTCG
Organism: uncultured Actinomycetes bacterium; assembly: GCA_963729135.1. Lineage (GTDB taxonomy): Bacteria > Actinomycetota > Thermoleophilia > Gaiellales > Gaiellaceae > PALSA-600. The sequence goes on along the minus strand of CAVSMT010000009.1, from coordinate 135,081 downwards.
GCGGCCGGCTGCGTTAGGTTCACGCGGCACTGGGCAATGCGGAACCGCGGTTGTGGCGACTGGTCGTGGCGCCGCGGTATAGCACGAGAAGGCTCGCCTCATCGACCCCCCGAGTGGCGAGCCTTCTCCGTTCTCGGGGCTCTTTTCTCGGCCTCAAACGCCGATCTCTACACTGCCCCGGATGGTTCGCAAGGTGCTCCTCGCCTCACCCCGCGGCTACTGCGCCGGGGTCGAGCGGGCCGTCGAGTCCGTCGAGCGGGCGCTCGAGCTCTACGGGCCGCCCGTGTACGTGCGCAAGCAGATCGTCCACAACCTCCACGTCGTCCGCGACCTCGAGCAGCGCGGGGCCGTGTTCGTCGACGAGGAGACCGACGTCCCGGTCGGCGAGACGGTCGTCTTCTCGGCGCACGGGATCGCGCCGTCGGTGCTCGAGAACGCGGCCGCGCGGCAGCTCCAGACGATCGACGCGACCTGCCCGCTCGTCGCGAAGGTGCACGTCCAGGCGCGGCGGTACGCGGCCGAGGGGTACACCGTGATCCTGATCGGGCACGCCGGCCACGAGGAGGTCGTCGGCACGATGGGCGAGGCGCCGGACTCGATCGTGCTCGTCGAGACGCCCGCGGACGTGGCCGGGCTGCCGTTCACGGACGAGGACCGGCTCGCCTACGTCACGCAGACGACGCTCGCGGTCGACGAGACGGGCCTGCTGATCGCCGCGCTGCGGGAGCGCTTCCCGTCGATCCGCGCGCCGAAGAAGGAGGACATCTGTTACGCGACCTCCAACCGGCAGTGGGCCGTCAAGGAGATGCTCGGCGAGATCGAGCTGCTGCTCGTCGTCGGCTCGCGGAACTCGTCCAACTCGAACCGGCTCGTCGAGGTCGCACAGGCGGGCGGGGTCGCGTCGTACCTGATCGACGACGCGTCCGAGATCGACGAGGCGTGGCTCGACGGCGTCTCGACGGTCGGGCTCACGTCCGGCGCGTCGGCGCCCGAGAAGCTCGTCACCGGCGTCTGCGACTGGTTCCGCGCGCGCGGCGTGGACGACATCTCCGCCTACAGCCTCGTCGAGGAGGACGTCGAGTTCCGCCTCCCGGCCGAGCTGCGCCGCGAGCTCGCGCTGGCCGAACGCCAGTCGTAGAGCGGAATGCGCGCCCTCGCAACGGTCGGCCTCGCGTGCCTCGTGCTGGCCGGCGCGACCGCGTGCGGCGGCGGCAAGCAGACGCCGCTCGAGCAGGCGCAGAAGGCCGCGCAGAAGCAGGGCGACGAGATGAAGAAGCAGCTCGAGAAGGCCGGCTTCGTCGTCGGCGGGCTCGCGGCCGCGCCCAATCTCACGCCCGAGCCGGAGCGCGCGTGGCGTGTCGAGGTCGACTTCACCACGCCGCACAGCTTCACGCTCACGATCCTCGTCTTCCGCACCGCGGCGCAGGCGAAGCTGTGGGCGAAGAGCTACGCGGCGCAGTGCGCCGCGATCCCGCAGTGCAAGGCGCTCGGCGACTCGCAGCACGTCCGGGTGGTCGACAACGTCGCCTTCACCGCCCTCTCCGACGACGGCAAGACGCCCGTGTCGGAGAAGCGGCTCGACGAGGTGATCGGGATCGCGAACGGCACGACGGCCGCCGGCTGATTCAGGCCGGGACGGCCGTCACCACGACGTTGTCGCGGTAGCGGCGGATGCTCGGGTCGAACGGCCCGCCGCACGTCACGAGCACGAGCCTCGGCCCGCCGTTGCGCGAGAAGATGCCGGTCGGGAGGTTCTGCTTCGGCATCGTCTGGACGGAGGTGACGCGGTACGTGAACGTCCGGCCGTTCTTCGTCGTCACCTGGATGCGGTCGCCCTTCTTCGCCTCCTTCAACCGGAAGAACGCGCCGGCGCCGGCAGCCGCGCTGTCGACGTGGCCGGCGATCAGCACGGCGCCCGACGTCGAGCCGGGCGTCATCCCGTCGAGCCACCAGCCGAGGTGCGTGATGTGCGGCGGGACGTCGAGCACGCCCTGCTTCAGATCGATCCCCGCGGGGCTGACGGGCGCGTCGATGCCGAGGCTCGCGAAGGTGACGCGCGTCGGCGTGAGCGGATCCGCGGACGCGACCCGGCGGCCGGCCGTGACGTCGTTGCGGCCCGTGATGATCAGCGGCCGCGCGAGCGACGTCTCGCCGACGAGCCCGCAGTCGGTCGTCGCCGCCGCGATCAGGTCGGTCGCGGCGAGCTTCTCGCGGTAGACGTAGAAGCCGGCGGTGCGCAGGACGACCGCCTGGGTGTGGACGGTCCCGTCGCCGTGGGCGACGACCTCGCCGGTCGCGTACGGCTTGCCCGTGCACTTGATCGCGGCGCGCGTCGCGAACGGGCCGAAGAGCTCGACGCCGATCTTCGCGGCGGAGCTGCCGAGACCGCTCACGGTGATCGCGTCGGAGATCCGCGCGCCGGGGACGACGACGTCGGCGGAGACGAGCGTCCCGACCGTCGGCGCCGCGGTCGCGAGCGTCGTCTCGGCCTCGGCGGCGCACGTCCCGGTGAACGCCGCGTTCTGCGGCGCGGCCGCGATCGACTCGCGGTAGGTGTAGTAGCCGACCTTCTCGATCGTCGTCGCGGCGGTCGTGTACGTCCCGTTGCCCTTCGCGACGAGCGTCCCCGTCCAGAGCGGCGTCCCGGAGCACGAGATCCCGCCGTGGGTCTGGAACGGCCCGTAGAGCGCGACCTTCACGGTCACGGCGAGGCCGCCGATCCCGGAGACGATCACCTTGTCGCTGAGCGCCGCGCCCGGCCGGATCTGCTGCTTCGAGATCTGCGTCTTCACCTGCGGCGTGCCCGGGAGAATCGTCGTCTCGGCGCTGTCGGCGCACGCCGTCTCCGCCCCGCGCACGAACTCGCTCGCGACGATCGACTCGCGGTAGGTGTAGTAGCCGGGCTCGGTGAGCGCGAAGGCGTCGGTGGTGTACGTGCCGTCGCCGTGCGCGTCGACCGTCCCCTTCCAGACCGGCGTGCCGCCGCACGAGATCGCGTCGCCGGTCGGGAACGGGCCGTACAGCGCCGCCTGCACGGTCGCGTCCTCGCCCGCGAGCCCGGTGACGACGACGGTGTCGGTGACCTGCGCGCCCGACGCGCCGCTCTGCTGCTTCGCGGTCGTGTGGACGGCGGGCTGCGCGTCGACCTTCACCCGCTCGGTCGGCTCGGTGCAGTTCGTCGTCACGCCGAGGTAGCCGGCGCTCTCCGGGACGACCTGCCGGTACACGTACCAGCCGGGCTTCGTCAGCTTCACCGCGGGCGTCGTGTAGGTGCCGGGGCCGGCCGCCTTCCACTGCCCCTCCCACGCCGGCGTGCCGTTGCACGCGATCGCGCCGGTGGAGCGGAACGGGCCGTACAGGCGGGCGGAGACCGTGACCGCGTAGCTCGCGTCGACGTCCGCGATCGTGACCTTGTCGCGGCTCGTCGCGCCGACGACGAGCGTCGCCGGCTCCGCGGTGGACGCGACGCCGACGTGGGCCTTGAACGCGGTCGTCGTGCCCGTGCCGGTGACGACCTGCGAGCTCGGAGCCGCGAGCCGCTGCCCGTTGGCGGCGGGCGCCGGCTTCGTCGGCGCGTAGACGACGGGAAGCGTCGCGGCGACGGGCTCGGTCTGCGCGTCGAGCGTGACGCTCGCCGCGGTGGTCGGCGTGAACGCGACGCTCGCGACCCCGTCGGCCCCGGTCGAGGCGCTCGAGGCGACGCGCGCGCCCGTCCCGGAGAGGCGCAGCTCGACGTCCGGGACCGGCGCGCCGGAGGCCGACAGCACCCGGACCGTCGCGGTGCCCCGCTCGCCGACCCGGAGGCGACCGGGCATGTCCACCGTGACGCGGTACGGCCCGTGGTACTTGACCGAGTCGGCCGCGATCTGCGTGTACAGCTCGGCGACCGCGTCGTTCACGGCCCTCGGATCGACCTCGCCGGGCCGCGCGGCCCCCACGAGCGAGTGGACGTAGAGCATCACGGCCGCCTGCCGGTTCGGGTTGTCGGTGCGCCCGAACGTCCACATCGCGTACGCCATCCGGCGGCGGTGCTCGAGCGAGACCGTCTCGCCGTCGCGGTTCACGAGCGTCGAGCCGGTGAGCGCGCGGTACCGGTAGCTCGGCGAGGGGTACCAGTACTGGAGGTCGATGCAGAACGTCTGCTTCTCGCCGGTGACGGCGCCGCGATAGTCGCCGAACCAGCGGAGCCCGTACCTGTAGGTGTCGTAGAAGCCGACGCCGGTCGTCCCGCAGCTGTCGCGGCCGGCGGACGAGCACGGGTCGTGCGGGTTCGGCGGCTCGCCCGCGAGCGCGCTCGGAGCCGCCGCGAGCAGGACGAGCGCGGCGGTGACGACGGCGATGCGGGCGCGGGCGAGCGGACGTTGCAAAGGGCCGCGCGAGTCTACGTGCGTCAGGCCCGCTCGAGCCGGAGCTCGGGGCCCTGCTCGACCGAGAGCGCCAGCGTCTCCTCGGCGATGCGATCCGTCGAACGCCAGCAGCTCGGCGTCCGGGATCCAGAGCCGGATCCGGTCGACGATCTCGAGACCGGTCTCCTTCCGCAGCACCTGCACGTCGCGGATCAGGTCGTTGAGGCGGGCCTCGAGCCGGAGCTCGTCGTCGAGCGTCGTGTCGAGCGCGACCGTGAGGCCGTCCTCGGCCGCGACCGCCCAGCCCTCGAGGCCGACCCGCTCGACGAGCACCTCGCCCGGCTCGAGTTCGAGCCCGTTGACGCGGAACCGCCCGTCGCCGAGCTCCTCGAAGTCGACCTGCCGCCGAGCGACGCGCTCACGTCCCGCAGTCCGGCTCCGAGCTTCGGGCCCGAGCACCGGCAGGTTCGGCTTTACACGCAGCTCGCGACGCCGCAGCATCTCGCCGAACTCACCGCCTTGACCCGCAACTCGTCGGCGATCTCGTCGGCGTAGCTCGTGATCGCCACGCTTGGCCCCGTCGACGACGAGCTCGCCGCAACGGCTGTCGCAGCTTGAGCCCCGAGGTCGAGCGCGCCTGCCGCCCGAGCTCGACCACGCGGCGCACCTCGGCGATCTCCGCGAGGAGCGCGCGGTCCGGCTCGGGCGTCTCGGGCCAGCCGGCGAGGTGCACCGACGCCGGGCCGCCGCGGACGAGGTTCCGCCACAGGTGGTCGGTCAGGAACGGCATCACCGGCGAGATGACGCGCAGCGACTGGACGAGCGCGTACCAGAGCGTCCGGAACGCCGCGTCGTCGTAGGCGTAGAAGCGCCGCCGCGAGCGGCGGATGTACCAGTTCGAGAGGTCGTCCACGAACGACTCGAACGCGCGGATCACGTTCACGGTCAGCGTCGCCTCGTACGCCTCGGCCGCCTCGCGGACGAGCTCGTGCGTGCGCGCGACGAGCCAGCGGTCGAGCGGCCGCTCGGCCGGCGGGCCGGTCTCGAGGTCGGCGACGGTCGGCTCGAAGCCCTCGATGTTCCCGTAGTCGACGAGGAACTTCGTCGAGTTCCAGAGCGTCCGCAGCTTGCGCGCGATCTCGTACGCCGGGGCCGAAGCCGAAGAGGAGATTGCGGTCGGGCGGCTGCGCGCAGTACTGCCAGCGCATCACGTCGGCGCCCATGCGCGCGAACGCGTCCTCGGCCGAGATCATGTTCCCCCACGAGCCGTGCATCTCGCGGCCGTGCTCGTCGAGCATCTTCTCGTAGCCGAGCACGCGCCGGAACGGCGCGCGGCCGACGAGGCAGACCGACATGAAGAGCTGCGAGTAGAACCACAGCCGGATCTGCTCGCGCATCTCCGAGACCCAGTCGGCCGGGAACCACTCCTCCCAGTACGCGTTGTCCGGGCAGGTCGGCGTGCGTGAGCCCGCGCGCGGCGCCGGTCGCGTAGCCCTCGGGCTGCCACTCGGGGTTCTGCCAGCCGAGCGTCGAGAACGGGACGATCCCGGCGTCGAGCCAGACGTCGCCGACCTCGGTCACGCGCTGCACCGGCTCGCCGCAGGCCCCGCAGCGGATCGGGACGCGGTCGATCCACGGGCGGCGCAGCTCCTCGAGCTGGTCGAAGCCCTCGACCGCGCGCTCGCGGAGCTCCTCCTTGGAGCCGATCACGTTCCGGTGGCCGCACGAGCACGGGTAGAACGGCAGCGGCAGTCCGTAGTAGCGGCGGCGCGAGATGTTCCAGTCGCCCATGTTGCGCAGCCAGTCGTCCATCCGCTTGCCCATGTACGCCGGCACCCACTCGACGGTCGCGTTCGCCTCCAGGAGCTGCTCGCGGACGCCCTCGACGGAGATGAACCAGTCGTCGGAGATGCGCCAGATGAGCGGCGTGTCGCAGCGCCAGCAGTGCGGGTAGCGGTGCTCGTGGACGCCGGCCTCGACGAGGAAGCCGGTCTCGGCGAGCACGCCCACGATCTGGTCGGCGGCCTCGACCGTCGAGAGCCCGTGCAGCCAGCCGTAGTCGTCGTAGAAGCGGCCGGCCTCGTCGACCGGCGTGAGCACCGGCAGCCCGAGCTCGCGGCCGAGCTCGAAGTCCTCGCCGCCGCAGCCGGGCGCGATGTGGACGATCCCGGTGCCGTCCTCGAGCGTGACCTCGTCCCAGGGGACGACGCGGTGCTCGATCGCGCCGCCGGGCCCGAGCTCGTCGAACGGCCCGCGATAGCGGAGCCCGACGAGCTCCTCGCCGGTGACGCGCTCGACGAAGCGGTCGTCGGGGTACCGCGCGACCGCGACCCACTCGCCGTTCTCGCGCCGGCCGTACTCGGCGTCCGGCTTGACCGCCGCGGCGACGTTCGCGGGCAGCGTCCACGGCGTCGTCGTCCAGACGACGACCGACTGCCCCGGCCGGTCGAGGAGCGGGAAGCGGACGTACAGCGACGGGTCCGACTTCTCCTGGAAGACGCCGGACTGCGTCAGCTCGTGCTGCGAGAGCGACGTCCCGCAGCGCGGGCACCACTCGGTCGAGCGGTGGCCGACGTACAGCCAGCCGCGCTCGTCGACGAGCTTCAGGAAGCGCCAGATGTACTCGATGTTCGTGTCGCTGAACGTGAAGTAGTCGTTGCCCCAGTCCATCCACTGGCCGAGGCGCTTCGAGCCGCGCGTGAGCTCCGTGGACGAGCGGACGACGACGTCGCGGCACCGACGGGCGAACTCCTCGAGCCCGAACTCCTCGATCTCGCGCTTCGAGTTGAGCCCGAGCTCGCGCTCGACGCCGACCTCGATCCAGAGGCCCTGGCAGTCGAACCCGTTCTGGTACCGCTGGTCGAAGCCGCGCATCGCCTTGTACCGCTGGAAGACGTCCTTCAGCGTCCGGCCCCACGCGGTGTGGACGGCGAGCGACTTGTTCGCCGTCACCGGCCCGTCGAAGAACGACCAGCGCGGGCCGCCGCGATTCCGCTCGCGGAGCTGCTCGAACGTCCGCTCGCGGTCCCACGTCTCGAGGATCTCGAGCTCGAGCGCGTTCGCGTCGGGAGCGGGCGGCAGGGGGTCGAACACGCGTCCAGAGTAATTGCTCGGTGCGCGACCTCACTCCGGGTCCAGCTGGAACAATGGGCGTGCGCTTGTCGTTGAGCGGTCAAACGTCGAAAGGAAAACAATGGCTGTCGAGGTGACGGAGGCGACCTTCGACCAGGAGGTCGTCGAGAGCGAGTCGGGTGTGCTGGTGGACTTCTGGGCCGAGTGGTGCGGGCCGTGCCACGCGGTCGCGCCGGTGCTCGACCGGATCGCGGACGAGCGCGGGCTCAAGCTGGTGAAGGTCAACATCGACCAGGAGCAGGGCCTGGCGGACCGCTACCAGGTGCTGTCGATCCCGATGATGATCCTGTTCGAGAAGGGCGAGCCGAAGGCGTTCGCGGTCGGCGCGATGCCGAAGGGCGTCCTCGAGCGCGAGCTCGGGCTGGTCGAAGCCGAGGCCTGATTCAGCCCGCCGCGGCCGCGCGGCGCTTGCGGTTCGGCAGGTGGATCGCGCGCCCGAGCGCGACGAGGCCGGCTTCCTTGATCGCCTCGGAGAGCGTCGGGTGCGGCGCCATCCCGTCGGCGATCGTCTCGACGGTCGACTCGGCGTCGATCGCGACGACGCCGGCCTCGACGAGGTCGGTCACGTGCGGGCCGACCATCACGATGCCCGAGCAGCTCGCCGTACCGCGTCTCGTGGATCGACTTGACCCAGCCGACCGTCTCGGCCTGCATCACCGCGCGCGCGTTCGCGACCCACGGGAAGCTGCCGACCGCGACCTCGTCGCCGTAGCGCTCGCGCGCCTCGGCCTCGGTCAGCCCGACCGCGGCGATCTCCGGGTCGGTGTAGATCGGGCGCGGGACGGCGCGGTTGTCGACGACGGCGTCGTGGCCGCACGCGTTCTCGGCGGCGACCTCGCCCTCGCGGAACGCGGTGTGCGCGAGCTGCCAGTAGCCGGCGCAGTCGCCGACCGCGTAGATGTGCGGGACGCTCGTGCGGCGGTGGTCGTCGGTCGCGATCCCGGCGCGCCGGTCGAACGCGACCCCGGCCCCCTCGAGCCCGATCCCCTCGACGAGCGGCGCGCGCCCGACGGCGACGAGCATCAGGTCGGCCTCGACCGTCTCCCCGTCGCCGAAGTGGACGGTGAGCGCGTTCCCCTGCTGCTCGACGCTCGTGCACTGCTTGCCGAGGCTGAGCGCGATCCCCTTCTTCGCCGAACGCCTTCGCGAGCTCCTTCGCCGCGTCCTCGTCCTCCTGCGGGATCAGCCGCGGCAGCAGCTCGACGATCGTGACCTCGCTCCCGAACGTGCGGAGGATCGAGGCGAACTCGCAGCCGATGATCCCGCCGCCGAGGACGACGAGCCGGCGCGGCACCTCGGTCTGCGCGAGCAGGCCGGTCGAGTCGACGCAGAGGTCGGACTCGAGCCCCGGGATCGGCGGGCGGATCGGGAACGACCCCGTCGCGACGATCGCGGAGCGGAACGTCACGTCCTCGCCGCCGTCGACCGCGAGCGTGTTCGCGTCGCGGAACGAGCCCGTCCCTTGCACCCACTCGACGCCGTTCGCCTTGAAGAGCGAGGCGACGCCGCCGGTCATCTGCTTCACGACGCCGGCCTTCCACTCGTTCGCGCGGGCGAAGTCGAGCTCCGGCTCGGAGACGGCGACGCCGAGCTTGCCGAACGTGTCGCGCGCCTGGTGGAGGAAGTGCGCGGTCTGCACCCACGCCTTCGTCGGGATGCAGCCGACGCGGAGGCAGGTGCCGCCGAGCTCCGGCTCCTTCTCGATGCACGCGACCTTCGCCCCGAGCTGGGCGGCGCGGATCGCGGCGGTGTACCCGCCCGGGCCGCCGCCCAGGACGGCGACGTCAACGTCCATCGGTGGTCCTCTCCCTCGCTCACTGTCCGGCGATGCTAACGGCGCCGGGCCGCCCGGCAGGCGCGGTGCGCGCCGAGTCGAGGAAGGCCTGCGCCTCCGCCGGCCCGCGGAGAACGGCGACGCGGCCGCCGGCGCGCTCGAAGCCGGCGAGCCGCGCGAGCATCCTCGGCCGCACGTCGCGCGGGTACGACCAGACCCAGCGGAGGAATTCGAGGTCGGGCACGAGGCGCTCCGGGCAGCCGGGCCCGACGTCGGGGCGCGTGCGGCCGAGACCGCGGACGCCGCGGACGAGCACCCGCCGCAGGCACGTCCGCCGCGGCACGTCGAGCAGGATCGCGGTGTCCGCGCGCTCGAGCCGCAGCGCGAGCGTGCCGCCGTAGTTCCCGTCGATCACCCACCGGTCGCGGGCGACGACCTCCCGCACGGCCGGCTCCCACTCCGCGGCCGGCGTCGGCGTCCAGCCCGGACGCCAGTACAGCCGGTCGAGGTGGACGACCGGCAGCCCGGTTCGCGCGCCGAGCTCGCGCGAGAAGGTCGTCTTCCCGGCCCCGGCCGAGCCGATCACGAGCACCCGCTCCATCGCCGGCGAGCGTAGAGCACGACGACCGAGGCGGCTCGCGCCGCCCCCACGGGCCACGCTACCGGCGCAGCGGCCCGCCGTTCGCAACGATTCCGCGCCGATCGCTCCACAGCCCCGCGTGCCGGGCCCGCGGCGTCCAGTAGCCTTCGCCGGGATGAACCTCGAGGGCGTCCACCACGTCACCGGGATCACCGGCGACGCGCCGCGGAACGTCGAGTTCTACGCCGGCACGCTCGGCCTGCGGCTCGTCAAGAAGACGGTGAACCAGGACGACCCGACCGTGTACCACCTCTTCTACGCCGACGAGCTCGGGAGCGCCGGCGCCGACATCACGTTCTTCGAGTACCCCGGCGCGCCGCCCGGACGGGCCGGCGACGGGATGGTGCACCGCGTCGTCTTCCGCGTCGGCTCGCAGGAGGCGCTCGACTTCTGGGCCGACCGCGTCGGCGGCGAGCGGAGCGCGGGATCGCTCCTCTTCACCGACCCTGAGGGGCTCGAGCTCGAGCTCGCGCTCGACGACTCGGGCGACCCGCCGCTCGTGGCGCGGCACCCGGACATCCCGGAGGAGCTCGCGATCCGCGGCTTCGCCGGCGTGCGCGCGTTCGCCTCCGCGCCGGACGCGAGCGCGCCGTTCCTCGAGACGCTCGGCTTCTCGCCGGGCTGGGAGACGCGCGGCGAGAAGCGCGGCGGCTTCTACGTCTACGACCCGGCGCCCGGCCGCGGCCTCTCGGGCGGCGGCACCGTCCACCACGTCGCGTGGGCCTCGACGATCGACGACCACGAGGCGTGGCGGCAGCGCGTGGCCGACGCGGGCGGCCGGCCGACGCCGGTGATCGACCGCTTCTACTTCCGCTCGATCTACTTCCGCGAGCCGAGCGGCGTGCTCTTCGAGATCGCGACGATCGGCCCCGGGTTCACCGACCGACGAGCCGCTCGAGTCGCTCGGCGAGCGCCTGTCGCTGCCGCCGGCGTTCGAGCACCTCCGCGCCGAGGTCGAGCCGCGGCTCACGCCGCTCCCGAGCCCGCGGCCCGCGCGGGTGTGACCTTCGCCGAGCGGCCCGCGGCGGTCGCCGAGCCGGACGGTGCGCTCGTCCTCTTCCACGGCCGCGGCGCCGACGAGCACGACCTGCTGCCGCTGCTCGACGCGCTCGACCCGGAGCGGCGCCTCGACGGGTACTGCCCGCGCGGGCCGCTCGCGCTCCCGCCCGGCGGCGCGCACTGGTACGCCGTCCCGCGCGTCGGCTTCCCGGACCCGGTGACGTTCGCGGAGGGATTCGCCGCCGCCGCCGGGTTCGTCGACTCGCTGCCGCACGAGCGGGTCGTGCTCGGCGGCTTCTCGCAGGGCGCGGTGATGAGCCTCGCCGTCGGCCTCGGGCGCGGACGACCGCGTCCGACGGCGGTGGTCGCGTTCTCCGGCTTCGTCCCGATCGTCGACGGCTGGGAGCTCGACGACGCCGGCCCGTTCCCGCCGATCGCGATCGGTCACGGGACGTTCGACCCGGTGATCCCGGTCGAGTTCGCACACCGGTCGCTCGCCGCGCTCGAGGCGGTCGGCGCGACGGTGCTCTACCGCGAGTCGCCGCTGCCGCACGCGATCGACCCGGGCTTCGTCGCGGAGCTCGGCCCGTGGCTCCGCGACGCCGTCGCTCCCCGGGGCTGACGCCCCGGGGAGCAGAGAAGCCGGCTATTCGGGCTGGCGCTGGTCCGTGTCGTTGATCTGCCCGCGGATCTCGCCCTGCGGGAAGTTCGTCGTGTGCACGTTGGCGTAGGCGACGCCCGCGCGCATCGCGGCGACGATCTTGTCCCACTGGCCCGCGGCGATCCCCTGGGCGGCGGGCCCGATGACGTTCGCCGGCGTGATCGTCCCGGTCACGGTCACGACCGTGTTCGTCTGCGCGTCCGGGCACGTCCTGGCTCGACGAGGCCGGCGGGCCGCACAGGAACGCGGAGACGCCGCCGGAGTCGTAGCGGTTGCCGAAGTGGATGTGCGCCTGCGTCGCGGTCGACGACAGGTTCGCTGTACGTGAGCGTGTAGTTGATCTGCTGCGTCGCGTCGTCGATCGTCGCCGTGAACGTGCCCGTCGCGTTCGTCGACACGCCCGCCGGCGTGGCCTCCTGGTAGCCCGTGAGCATGTCGGCCGTGAGCGTGTTGTCGTCGCCCTTCTTGAGCTGGCCGGGCGGCCCCTGGCCGTCCGGTCCGTTGCCGTTCCCGTTCCCGGCGATCGCGTAGATCCCGATGAACGAGCCGAGCGCGAGGCTCGCGATGAGCAGCGTCGTGAGACCGAGCTTCTTCAAGACTCCCTCCCTTGTCCGCGGTTCGATCCCCCCGCCTTGCCTACGGCGGAGCGTGGTCGGTCGGTTTTACAGGGCCAGCGCGGGCTCCTCGACGAACGCCTTCAGCGTCCGGAGGAACCCGGCGGCGGGCGCGCCGTCGACGGCGCGGTGGTCGACCGTGAGCGTGAGCGTGAGCATCGGCCGCACGACGACCTCGCCGTCGCGCACGACGGGCCGGTCCTCGGTCGCGCCGACCGCGAGGATCGCGGCCTGCGGCGGGTTCAGCACCGCGACGAACTGCTCGACGCCGAACATGCCGAGGTTCGAGATCGTGAACGTGCCGCCCTCGAGGTCGTCCGGCCGCAGCTTCGCGTCGCGCGCGCGGCCGACGACGTCGGCGCGCCGGGCGGCGACCTCGGCGAGCGAGAGCCGCTCGACCGACCGGATCACCGGGACGACGAGGCCCTGCGGCGCGGCGGTCGCGATCCCGATGTCGGCGTTCGGGAACCGGAGCAGCGCGTCGTCGGCGAGCTGCACGTTGACGTCGGGGTGGCGGACGAGCGCCTGCGCGGAGAGCTTCGCGAGCAGATCGGTGACGGTGACCCGCACGTCGGGGTCGAGCTCGCGGTGGCGCGCGAGGAGAGCGTTCGCGCGGGTCATCTCGGCGGAGACGACGAGCTCGAAGGCGGGCACCTCCCACGCGGCGGTGAGCCGGCGGGCGATCGTGCGCCGGATGCTCGTCAGCGGGATCGACTCGACCTCGCCCGGCGCCGCGACCGGAGCGGCGGCGGCGGCGCAATGGCCGGTGCGGGCGCGGCGCCGGCGCGCTCGACGTCCTCGGCGACGATCCGCCCGTCGGGCCCGGTGCCGGCGATCGACGCGAGCTCGAGCCCGCGCTCGCGCGCCATCCGCCGCGCGAGCGGCGAGGCCTTGATCCGTCCGCCGGCCGCGGCCCCGTTCGAAGGCGCGGGCGGCGGCTCGGGCTCCTCGTGCGCCGGCTCGGCGGCGGGAACGGGGGCGGGCGCGGCCGCCGGCGGCGCGCCGAGCTCGACCGTCTCCCCCGCCTCCCCGATCACCGCGACGGTCTGCCCGACCGGGACCTCGCCCGAGGCGACCGCGATCTTCAGCAGCACGCCGCTCGCCTCGGCCTCGACCTCCTGGGTCACCTTGTCGGTGTCGAGCTCGTAGAGCAGGCTCGCCCTTCTCGACCGGGTCGCCCTCGTTCTTGAGCCACCGGACGATCGTCCCCATCTCCATCCCCTGCCCGAGCCGCGGCAGCTTGACCTCGCGCGCCACGGTCAGCGCCCCACGGTGCGCCGGATCGCGGCGAGCACGTCCGCGGCCTGCGGGACGACGAACTGCTCCATCGCCGGCGCGAACGCGAGCGGCGCGAACTTCGCGCCGACGCGCGCGATCGGCGCGTCGAGCCAGTCGAACGCCTGCTCCTGCAGGATCGCCGCGATCTCGGCGCCGAAGCCCATCCGCGTCACGGCCTCGTGCGCGACGACCGCGCGGTTCGTCTTCTTCACCGACTCGACGAGCGTCTCCTCGTCGAGCGGCTGGAGCGTGCGCGGGTCGACGACCTCGACGGAGATGCCCTCCGCCTCGGCGTCCTTCGCCGCCGCGAGCGAGCGGTGCACGAGCGGCCCGGTCGCGATCACGGTCACGTCGGTGCCCTCGCGGACGACGCGCGCCTTCCCGAGCGGCACCGGCTCGAGCTTCTCCGACACCTCCTCCTTCACCGGGTAGAGCAGCCGGTGCTCGAAGAAGATCACCGGGTTGTCGTCGTAGATCGACGACCAGAGGAGCCCGCGGACGTCGGCCGGCGACGACGGGAACACGACCTTGAGCCCGGGCACGTGGACGAGCCACGCCTCGAGCTGCTGGGCGTGCTGCGCGCCCGGCGACCAGCCGGCGCCGCCCTGCGTGCGGATCGTCAGCGGCACCTTGAGCTGCCCGCCCGACATGTACCGGTGCTTGGCCGCCTGGTTCACGATCTGCTCCATCGAGAGCGTGAGGAAGTCCTCGTACATGATCTCGACGACCGGTCGCATGCCCTGCATCGCCGCGCCGATCCCGGCGCCGACGATCGCGATCTCGGAGATCGGCGTGTTGCGGACGCGCTCGGCGCCGAACTCGTCGAGCAGGCCCTGGGTGACGCCCATCGAGCCGCCCATCTCGGCGATGTCCTCGCCCATCACGAAGACGTCGTCGTCGGCGCGCATCGCGGTCGCGAGCGCGTCGCGCACCGCCTCGCGGTAGCTGAGCTCAGGCATAGATGTTCTTCAGCGCGTCCTCGGGCTGCGGGTCGGTGCCGTTGCGGGCGAACGCGACCGCCGCCTCGACGACGCCGGCGACCTCGTCCTCGAGCGCCGTCCAGTCCTCGGACGAGACCTCGAGCTTCTCGCGCAGGCGCACGACCGGGTCGCGCTCGGCGGCCTCGTCGCGGTCCTCCTTCGTGCGGTACACCTGCGGGTCGCCGATGTAGTGGCCGTGCATCCGGAAGGTCTCGACGTCGAGGAAGACGGGGCCCTCGCCGGAGCGCGCGTACTCGAGCGCCTCGCGGGCGCGCTCGTACACCTCCTCGACGTCCTGGCCGTCGACCTTGATCGCGCGCATGTCGAACGCGAGCGCGCGCTTCGACATGTCGTCGAAGACCGGCGAGTGCTGCCAGCCGGGAGTCGACTCGGCCCACTCGTTGTTCTCGCAGACGAACACCGTCCGCGTCTTCCAGAGCTGGGCGAGGTTGAGCGCCTCGTGGAACGTGCCGGTGTTCGTCGCGCCGTCGCCGAAGAACGCGACCGCGACGCGCGGCTCGTCGCGGAGCTTGAACGCGAGCCCGGCGCCGACGATCGAGGGGATGCCGCCGCGCGACGACGGCGTTCGCGCCGAGGTTGCCGCGCTCGACGTCGTAGAGGTGCATCGAGCCGCCGTAGCCGTGCGAGCAGCCCTCGAGCTTCCCGAAGAGCTCGGCCATGACCGCGTTCGGGTGCGTGCCGCGCGCGAGCGTGTGCCCGTGCGCGCGGTGCGTCGAGGCGAAGACGTCGCCGTCCTCCATCGCCTGGCAGACGCCGACCGCGACCGCCTCCTGGCCGATCGCGACGTGGAGGAACCCGGGCAGCTCGCCGCCGCGGAAGAGCTCCTCGACCTTCTCCTCGAAGCGCCGGATGAGGAGCATCTCGCGCAGGAAGTCCCGCAGGCGCTCGTCGCTCAGCGTTCGCCGTTTCTCGACCTTGGCCACAGCGTTTGAGTGTACGTCCTCGCGCCCGCGCGACCTCCGGGTACATGCGCCGTCGGGCCCGTGGTGGAGGCGTGCGGACGGTCACCGGTGTACGTTCTCCCGCATGAGCCTCGTCGACGACTGGCGCCGCGTTCAGGAAGGGCTGCCGGACGGCTGGACGAGCGTCTCGCTCGTGCTCGAGGTCGGCGCGGGCGACGACGACCGCGCCGCCGCGCTGCTCGGGCCGGCGCAGCCGTACCGCTCGAAGCCGGGCGCGCTCCGCTTCCACGCCGAGCACGACGGCTCCGGCCCGACGGCGGCCGCGGTCGAGCGGCTGCTCGCGCGGGTCGACGCGGCGGGGATCGCCGGCACGCTCGGCGCGCTCTCGTCGGAGCAGGCGCCCGCGGCCGCGGCCGCCGCGCCGGAGACGACGCTCGCCGAGGCGTGGGCGGCCGAGCTCGCGAAGCTGCCGTCGGACTGGAGCGACGTGTTCGGCGAGGTCGACCTCATCTCGTCGGACTACCTCGAGGTCGCGGCGGTCCAGCTCGTCCCGATCAACCCGCGGCTCCAGCCGACCGGGACGACGTTCCGGTTCCGCTGCGCGGCGCGGTTCGGGTACGGCGCCTCGCCCGGGATGGTCGCGCGGTGCCTCGAGCGCTGCGACGAGAAGGGCATCCGCGGCACCGTCCGCGTCCTGCGGGCGCTCTCGGACACGCGGCCCGTCGGCACGCAGGGCCCGGTCTGGTACGTCGGCGGGCGCACCGTCTGACGCAGGTGCCCGACGCCGTCGCGCTCGCGGACGCGGTGCGCCGGCGGGAGGTCGCGCCGGTCGAGCTCGTCGAGGAGGCATTCGCCCGGCTGGAGGCCGTCGAGCCGCGGCTGAACGCGTTCGTGACGACGTGCCACGAGGAGGCTCTGGCGGCTGCGCGCGGCCCGCTCCCGGACGGGCCGTTCCGGGGCGTGCCGATCGCGATCAAGGATCTGACCGAGACGGCCGGGATCCGCACGACGTACTCGTGCCGCGCGTTCGCCGAGAACGTGCCGGCGGTCGACGCGGCGGTGGTGCGACGCCTCCGCGAGGCCGGCTTCGTGCTCGTCGGGAAGACGAACACGCCCGAGCTCGGGACGACGGCGGTGACCGAGTCTGCGCTGAACGGGACGAGCCGGAACCCGTGGGACCTCGGGCGGACGCCCGGCGGGTCGAGCGGCGGGGCGGCGGCGCACGTCGCGGCCGGCGTGCTCCCGCTCGCCCACGGGTCGGACGGCGGCGGCTCGATCCGGATCCCCGCGTCGTGCTGCGGGCTCTTCGGGCTGAAGCCGAGCCGCGGCCGCGTGTCGGCGGCGCCGCACGGCGACGGCGCGTTCCCGCTCGGGCAGAACGGGCCGCTCGCGTCGACGGTGCGGGACGCGGCCGCGTTCCTCGACGTCGTCGCCGGGCCCGAGCCGGGCGACCTCCACCGGATCGCGCCGCCGGAGCGGCCGTTCGCCGAGGAGGTCGGCGCCGACCCCGGCCGGTTGCGGATCGCGGTCACGGTCGAGCCGCCGCTCCCGTACCCGGTCGAGCCGCCGTGCGCGGCCGCGGCGCTCGAGGCCGCGGCCCTCCTCGCGGAGCTCGGCCACGAGGTCGTCGAGGCAACGCCGCCGTGGCGCGACGAGGAGCTGCTCGACCGCTTCGGCGTCCTCTGGCGGATGGTGCCGGCGCTGTACGGCGTCCCCCTCGACCAGCTCGAGCCGCTCAACCGCGCACTCGCGGAGTCGGCCGCGGCCACGTCCGCGCTCGAGTACGTGCGCGCGGTGCTCGCGCTGCAGCGGTTCGCGCGGAAGGTGGCCGCGTTCTGGGAGGGCGTCGACGTCGTCCTGACCCCGACGCTCGCGAAGCTGCCGGTGCCGATCGGGTGGGTGACCGGCCCGGCCGATCCGTGGGAGCAGTACCGGCGCGCGGCCGAGTTCACGCCGTTCACGGCGGTCGCGAACCTGACCGGCCAGCCGGCCGCGTCGGTCCCGTTCGCGGTCGCCGACGGGCTCCCGGTCGGCGTCCAGCTCGTCGGACGCGTCGGCGACGAGGCGACGCTGATCCGGCTCGCGGCGCAGCTCGAGGCGGCGCGGCCGTGGGCCGGGCGGCGGCCTCCGGTCTCGGCGTGACGTTTTCCCCGGCCGCGATGCGATATGAATGCCCCGTGTCCGAGGGGCGGACGAGCATCTTCGAGGACCGGCGTCAACCGTCCTCGTGGGCGCGCGTGATCCGTCGGCCCGGCCGGGCCGACGCGCTGCCGTGGCTCGTCTTCGGCGCCGCGCTGGTGGCGGGCGTCGTGCTCGCGCGGGCGCTCGACCGGAGGGCCAATGGCCACTGAGGTGCGCGACGGCGCCGGTCTGACCGGGGCTGCCCGCGAGGTCGCGGATCACGCGAGCGCGATCGCGCGGCTCGAGGTCGAGCTCGCGCGGCTCGAGCTCCGCGACAAGGCGATCAGCCTCGCACTCGGAACCGGGCTCGGCGGCGGCGCGCTCCTCTTCGCGTTCTTCGCGCTCGCGTTCCTGCTCTCGGCCGTGGCCGCCGCGCTCGCGCTCGTGATGCCGGTGTGGGCCGCGCTGCTCGTCACCTCGATCCTGCTCGGCGCCCTCACCGCGGCGCTCGCGCTGCTCGCGCGGAATCGGTTCCAGCACGGGACGCCTCCCGTCCCCGAGGCGGCGATTCAGGAGGCGAAGCTGACCGCGCAGGCACTCCGGCGATGACGGCCGCGGGGAACGGGCGCGGCCCGCTCGAGGTCCGCGGCGAGATCGAGCGCGAGCGGCAGCAGCTCGCCTCGTCGCTCGAGAAGCTGCGCGGCGAGCTCAGCAACGCGACCGACGTGAGCGCGAAGCTGCGCGCGCACCTGCCGGTCGCGGTCGGAGGCGCGTTCGCGGGCGGCTTCGTGCTCGCGGGCGGCATCCAGGGCGACGCTGCGGCTCGCACTCGCGCCGCGGCGACTGAGCTACGCCCGGAGCTCGGCGCCGAAGCGCTCGGCGAGCGCGGCGACGATCGCGGCACGGAGCCGCGTCGCGTCCTCCTCGGACGAGCGTGCGGTCGGGCGACTGGAACGCGACCGAGAACGCGACCGACTTCTCGCCCCGGCGCGACCTGCTCGCCGCGGTAGACGTCGAAGACGCGCGCATCTCGCGCAGCTCGGCGACCTGCCGCCTCGCGCGCCGCCGACGACCAGTCGCCGGCTTCGACCTCCTCGGGGACGACGACCGCGATGTCCTGCCGGATCGCCGGGTACGTGATCACGTCCTCGTAGGTGACCGGCTCGCGCGCCGCCGCGAGCAGCTCCTCGAGGTCGAGCTCGAACGCGCCCCACTCGCCGTCGAGCGCGCGCGGGTGCAGCTCGCCGACGACGCCGGCGCGCGTCCGCGCGGTCTTGCCCGGGATGGAGCAGCGGATGCTCGGCGCGCTCGAACGACGGCTCCGCCTTGAAAGCCGCGTACAGCGTCTCGACGACGCCCTTGGCGCGGACGAAGCCGCCCTCGGCGATCCCGGCGACGCGGATCCGCTCGTCGGGGAGCTCGCCGCCCTGCGAGGTACACGCGCGCGATCTCGAAGAGCGCGATCCGCCGCGCGCCCGCGTCGACGTTCCGGCGCGCGGCCTCGACGAGGCTCGGGAGGAGCGTCGTGCGCAGCGCGGTCAGCTCGACCGAGATCGGCTCGGGCAGCTTCCACGGCGTGTCGTCGTCGAGGACGAGGCTCGGCGTGTACGTCTCCGCGAACCCGAGGCCGACGAGCGCGTCCTCGACGCGGCGGCGGAGCTGCTGCTCGCGCGTGAGCGTGCCGAACATCTCGCGCCGAGCCGGGCAGCGTGAACGGGACGTCCTCGAGCCGGAAGCGCGCGACCTCCTCGACGACGTCGATCTCGCGCGTGACGTCGCGCGCGCGCCACGTGGGCGCGACACCTCCGTCGTCGCGGTGCTCGAAGCCGAGCCGGTCGAGGAGCGCGTACTGCTCGTCCGGCGGCGTCGCGACGCCGATCACCTCGTCGGTGCGCTCCGGCCGGAAGCGGATCACGGGCCGCTCCGGCAGGCCGGCGTGGACGTCGGCGTCGGCCGTCCACGTCGCGCCGCGTGAGCTCGAGGAGGAGCTCGGTGGCGAGGTCGGCGGCCGGCCCGGCGAGGTGCGGGTCGACGCCCTTCTCCCAGCGGTTCGAGCCCTCGGTCCGGAGGCGCAGCCGCTCGGAGGTGAGGAAGATGCCGTACGGCTCGAAGTTCGCCGCCTCGAGCAGGACGCGCGTCGTGCCCTCGCCGATCTCGGTCTCCTCGCCGCCCATGATCCCGGCGAGCGCGGTCGCGCGCTCGGCGTCGGCGATCAGCAGGTCGTCGGGCGTCGAGCTCGCGGTCGACGCCGTCGAGGGTGCGCAGCCGCTCGCCCGGCCGCGCGCGGCGGACGACGATCCGGCCGCCGCGGAGCGTGTCGAAGTCGAACGCGTGCAGCGGGTTGCCGAGCGCGAGCATCACGTAGTTCGTCACGTCGACGACGTTCGAGATCGGCCGCATCCCCGCCGCGTGCAGCCGCGCCCGCAGCCACAGCGGCGACGGCGCGATCGCGACGTCCTCGAACAGCCGGCCGACGTAGCGCGGGCAGCCGGCGAAGTCCTCGATCTCGATCGGCACCGTCTCGTTCGGGACCGGTCCGGGGCCTGTCCCCGGACATGTCCAGGAGGGGCAGGTCGTAGAGCGCTGCGACCTCGCGCGCGATGCCGTAGATCGGACTGCAGGTCGGGCCGGTTGCCGGTCGACTCGACGAGCAGCACCGCGTCCGCGAGCGGCAGCACGTCGGCGAGCGGCGTGCCCGGCTCGGCCGTCGGCGAGCAGCATGATCCCGGCGTGGTCGGCGCCGAGCCCGACCTCGTCCTCGGCGAGGATCATCCCGTCGGAGACCTCGCCGCGCACCTTGCGCCGCTCGAGCTCGAGGCCGTTCGGCAGCACCGCGCCGGGCAGCGCGACCGCGACGGTCGCGCCGGCGCCGAAGTTCCACGCGCCGCAGACGATCGAGCGCGGCTCGCCCTCGCCGACGTCGACCTTCGTCAGCTGGAGTCGGTCGGCGTTCGGGTGCTTCACGGCCTCGAGCACGCGCCCGACGCGGAAGCGCCCGAGGTTCCCGCCCTCGTCGGCGACGCCGCGGCCGCTCGATCCCCTCGACCTCCGCGGTCGTGATCGAGAGCCGCGTCGCGAGCTCGTCGAGCGGCATCTCGACCGGCGACGTACTCGCGCAGCCACGAGACCGGGACGCGCATCAGAACTGCCTCAGCACGCGGAGGTCGCCCTCCCAGAGGGCGCGGATGTCGGGGATGTCGTGGCGGAGCTGCGCCGTCCGCTCGAGCCCGCAGCCGAACGCGAAGCCGCTCCACGCCTCCGGGTCGAGGCCGACGTTCTCGAACACGCGCGGGTCGACCATGCCGGCGCCGCCCATCTCGATCCAGCCGGAGAACTTGCACGTGCGGCAGCCCGAGCCGCCGCAGATCCCGCACGAGACGTCGGGCTCGATCGACGGCTCGGTGAACGGGAAGTAGTGCGTGCGGAAGCGGACGCGCCGGTCGGGCCCGTACAGCGCGCGCATCACGTGGAGCAGCGTCCCCTTCAGGTCGGCGAGGGTCAGGCCCTCGTCGACGGCGAGGCCCTCGAACTGGTGGAAGATCGGATAGCGCGTCGCCGTGATCGCGTCGCGGCGGTAGACGCGGCCGATCGAGACCATGTAGATCGGCGGCGGCTTCTCCTCGAGCACGTGGATCTGCGACGGGCTCGTCTCCGTGCGGAGGACGGTGTCGCCGTCGAAGAAGAAGGTGTCGCGCGGCGAGCGCGCCGAGTGCGTCGGGCCGAACGCGAGCTTGTCGAAGTTGTAGGCGACCGTCTCGACCTCGCGGTCGTCGCGCACCTCGTAGCCGAGGCCGAGGAACGCGTCCTCGACCGTGCGGCGCACCTGCGTGATCGGGTGCAGATGCCCGAGCGGGAGCTCCTCGCCGGGGAGCGTGACGTCGACGACCTCCTCGCGGAGCCGGCGGTCGAGCTCCGCGTCGGAGAGCGCGCGCTCGCGCGCCTCGACCGCGGCCTCGAGCCGACGGCGGATCCCGTTGAGGAGCTGCCCGGTCTGCGGGTCGCGGACGCCGCGGAGCGCGAGCGCGAGCTCGCTCTTGCGGCCGAGGAACGCGACGCGCGCGCGGTCGAGCTCGTCCGCGTCCGCCGCGCCGTCGGTCGCGCGCGCCGCCTCTTCCTCGTAGTGCTGCCAGTCGGTCAAAAGGTCGTCCTCCGGGTCGCGGGCCGCCGTCGAGTCAGGCCCCGGCGGGAGCGCGGAGGTCAGGCGGCTGGCGCCGACGCCCCGGGCCCGTGCCGGGGCCGGGTAAACACGAACCCACTCGCAAGCGCCTTCACGACCGGGCAGCATACCGGCGTGTCCGTCTACGACGAGATCGCGCGCATCTACGACCCGTGGTCGCGAACGGTGACCGAGGACGTCCCGTTCTACGTCGAGGAGGCGCGGCGGACAGGCGGGCCGGTGGTCGAGCTCTGCGTCGGCACCGGCCGGATCGCGGTGCCGATCGCGGTCGAGGGGATCCCGGTGATCGGCATCGACTCGTCGCCCGGCATGCTCGAGGTCGCCGCCGAGACCGCGGCGCTCGCGGGCGTCGAGCTCGACCTGCGGCTCGGCGACCTGCGCCAGCCGCCGCTCGAGGGTGCGTTCCCGCTCGTGATCATCCCCTTCCGGTCGCTGCTGCACATGCAGACCGACGAGGACCGCCGCGCGGCGCTGAGGGCGGTTCACGGCCTGCTCGAGCCGGGCGGCACGTTCGCCTTCGACGTCTTCACGCCGTCGCCCGAGGACATCTCGGAGACGCACGCGCGCTGGCTCCAGCGCGAGCCGGGCATCTTCGAGCGCGCCGAGTGGGACGAGGACCGCAGCGCCTCGTCCTCCGCGTCCGCGCCGGCGGTATCCAGGCCGCACTCGACCTCACGTGGCTCACGGTGGCCGAATGGGCGGGGCTGCTCGTCCAGGAGGGCTTCACCATCGACGCGGTCTACGGCTGGTTCGACCGCGCCCGCTGGCGCGGCCACGAGGACTCGATCTGGGTCTGCCGCCGGGCTTAGCCCGAGCCGTTCTGCCGACGCCACTCGTAGAGCGCGATCGCGCCGGCGGCGGCGACGTTCAGCGACTCGGCGCCGTCGAGCGGGATGCTCGCCTCCGCGTCGCGCTCGAGCTCGTCGGGGAGGCCCTCGCGCTCGGCGCCGAGAAGGAACACGACCTCGCCGCGCAGGTCGAGCTCGTCGAGCGGCAGGCCGCCGTGGGCGACGAGGGCCACGCGCCTTCGGGCGAGTAGCAACTCGTCGCTCGCCTCGAACGGGAGCAGCGGGACGCGCCAGATCGAGCCGGCCGAGGCGCGGAGGGCCTTCGGCCCCGTCGGGTCGGCGCACCCCGGCGAGAGTGCGACCGCGGCGCCGAACGCGTCGGCCGTGCGGATCAGCGTGCCGACGTTCCCCGGGTCCGCGATCCGCCACAGGGCGAGCGCGACCGGGCGGGGTTCGGGCGGCGGCAGGTCGTCGCGGCGGAAGACGCCGATCACGCGCGGGGGGTGCGCCGCGGTCGAGACCTCCGCGAGCAGCGTCGGGTCGACGTTCTCGCCCGCGACGAGCAGCTCGACGGGCTCGGCGGTCGCGGCCTCGACGAGGTCCTCCCCCTCGCACGCGAAGAGCCCGAGCTTCTCGCGCCACCGCCGCTCGTGCAGCTTGCGGACGAGGCGGAGCTTCTCGTTGTCGCGCGAGACGATCACGCGCCGCGCCACTCGAGCCACGCAGCGTGGTAGTCGACGCGGGCGAGCTGCCGCGTCTCGCCACCGGGCCACGACGTCAGCTCGAGGACGACGCCGTCGGCGTCGCTCGCGTTCCGGACGCCCTCGAGCGACAGCCACGCGAGCGGCGCGTCGCGGCCGGCGCGCGCGAGCGTGGAGGCCAGCGTCTGGTAGCGCTCCTCGGCGAGGTAGACCGTCGAGACCGAGGTCATCACGACCGTGAGCGCGTCCGGCGGGCGGTCGCGGAGCACCGACGGGAGCAGCTCGACGTAGTCGCCGCGGAGGAGCTCCGGCGGGTCGGCGCGGACCGCGGCGATCGCCTCGTGCAGCCGTTCGCGCCGGCCGAGCTGGTCCGGCCAGACGAAGGCCTCGAGCAGGCGCTCGCCCTCCGCGGTCGTGGCGTCGACGGGCTCGAGGTCGATCCCGCGGCGCCGGCTCACCTCGAGCGGCCGCGCGAGCAGCTCGGCCGGCGGGCCGCCGCGGTCGTCGCCGGCGAGGAGCGGCCGGCCGCCGTTCCCCCACTCGCCGGAGCTGTATCGATAGGCGTACCGGTCGAGCGCGAGGAGCAGCCCCGCGCTCGCGCCGAGCTCGACGAGGTCGATCCGCTCGGCGTCGATCGAGAGCAGCCCGGGGAGCAGCGCCCACGCGCGCGCGACCTCGTTCGTCTGGACGCGCTGCTCGGCCGTGAAGCGCGCGAGGAAGTCCCCTCGCGCGTCGAGCGTCGCGTCGACGTCGTCCCACGAGGCCTCGCCGCCGAGGACGAGGAAGTGCAGGCCGCCGAGGAGGCGCAGCGGGAAGTCCCAGCGCAGGTCGGGCGCGACCGCCGCGACGCGCGGGTCGTCCGCGAGCCGGCGGCAGAGCCCGGCGTAGAGCGGCGAGCGGGTGTCGCAGAAGCCCGCCTGGCGGAGGAAGATCTCCCGCTGCCGGCTCAGGCTGAGGCGGCCAGCGCGGTCTTGGCCTGCTCGGCGAGCTGGGCGAACGTGTCCGGGTCGCTGACGGCGAGGTCGGCGAGCACCTTCCGGTCGAGCTCGACGTCCGCCGCCTTCAGGCCGGCGATGAACTGGTTGTACGAGAGCCCGTGCATCCGCGCGCCCGCGTTGATCCGCATGATCCAGAGCCGCCTGAACGCGCGCTTGCGGTTCTTGCGGTCGCGGTAGGCGTAGACGAGCGAGTGCTCGACCTGCTCCTTCGCGTACTTGTAGTTCGTGCTCTTGAGGCCCCAGTACCCCTTGGCCTGCTCGAGAACCTTGCGGCGCTTCTTGCGCGCGCTGACCGATCGCTTGACGCGGGGCATTACGACCTCCCGAGGAGCTTCTTCACACGGCTGGTGTCGGCAGGCGAAACCGAGCGGAACTTACTGAACGCGCGCTTCTGCTTCGCGGGCTTGTGCTCGAGGTTGTGGCTTTGGTTCGCTGTCCGCCGGAGGAGCTTCCCGCTCCCCGTCACCTTGAACTTCTTCTTCGCTCCCGAGTTGCTCTTCTGTTTCGGCATCTTCTCTCTTCATCCCCGCGTTCTTGGTCGGTCCCAGCACCATCGTCATGTTGCGGCCCTCGAGGAGCGGCTGGACCTCGATCGTCCCGAGCTCCTTGACCTCCTCCGCGAGCCGCATGAGCAGGTCCCGGCCGCGCTCCGGATGCTCGCGCTCGCGGCCCCGGAACATGATCGTGACCTTGACCTTCGCCCGCTGGTTGAGGAAGCGGGCGACATGGCCCTTCTTGGTCTCGTAGTCGTGCTGGCCGATCTTCGGTCGAAACTTGATCTCCTTGACGTGGATCTGGGTCTGGTTCTTGCGTGCGGCCTTGGCCTTCTGCTCGAGCTCGTAGCGGTACTTCCCGTAGTCCATGACCCGCGCGACGGGCGGGTCGGCCTGCGCCGCGACCTCGACGAGGTCGAGGCCCTTCCCATACGCATACTCGCGCGCCTCGTCCGTCTGCTTGATCCCGAGCTGATCGCCGTTCTCGTCGATCAGCCGGACTCGAGGGACGCGGATCGCGTCGTTGATGCGCGTCTGCGGCTCCGGGCGGCGCGGCGGTTCCCAGGACCCTCGCCGCGGCCTCAAATCGCGTTCACCAAGCTCTCGTTGACCTCCTTCGGAAACAGAAAGACCGCTGGATAGCAGCGGCCGTCACCGTATTCAACCACCTTCGGTTGAACCCCCGAGACCGTCGGTCAGGAGGTGAGAGACGGATCCGCCCCTGCTTGCCAGGGCACAAGCGTAGCAAGGTGCGCCAGCAGGTCTCCAAGCGACCTCGTGGACTGCCCGCCGCCCCGCTCGCGGACCGCGAGCGAGTCGTCGCTTTCCCGGTCGCCGTAGACGACGGTGAAGGGGATCTTCTCGAGCTCGGCGTTCCGGATCCGCTTGCCGACGGTGTCGTCGGAGTCGTCGACCTCGACGCGGTACGGGGCGAGCCGGGCGGCGAGCGAGCGCGCGGCCTCGCGGTGATCCTCCCCGACCGGGAGCACCCGCACCTGCACCGGCGCGAGCCAGAACGGGAACGCCGCCCCGTAGTGCTCGGTGAGGATCCCGACGAAGCGCTCGAGCGAGCCGAGCAGCGCGCGGTGGATCACGACCGGGTGGTGCTCGGCGTTGTCGGCGCCCACGTACGTCAGCCCGAAGCGAACGGGCATCTGGTAGTCGAGCTGGATCGTCCCCATCTGCCACGACCGGCCGAGCGAGTCGGTCATGTGCAGGTCGATCTTCGGGCCGTAGAACGTGCCCTCGCCGGCGCCGATCGCGTAGTCGAACGAGTGCCGCTTCAGCGCCGCCTCGAGCGCGCCTTCGGCGCGGTCCCACTGCTCGTCGGTGCCGAGCCGCTTCTCCGGCCGCGTCGAGAGCTCGGCCCGCGCCTCGAGGCCGAAGAGGTCGTAGAGGTAGCGGACGAACTCGACCATCCGCGCGATCTCGTCCTGGATCTGCTCCTCGGCCACGAAGACGTGCGCGTCGTCCTGGGTGATGTGCTTCACCCGCAGGAGCCCGTGGAGCGTCCCGCCGCGCTCGTCGCGGTGGAGCGTGGACGACTCGGCGAAGCGGAGCGGCAGCTCGCGGTAGCTCCGCAGCCGCGAGCCGAAGAGGAGCATGTGCCCCGGGCAGTTCATCGGCTTGAGCGCGAATCGCCGCGCGCCCTCCTCGTGGCTGTGCACCCAGAAGATGTTCTCCTCGTAGTTCTGGAGGTGGCCCGAGGTCTCGTACGTGTCCTCGTCGAAGAGGAGCGGCGTCTTCACCTCGAGGTAGCCGCGGCGGCGGTTCTCGCGGCGCCGGAGGTCCTCGAGCTCGTTCCAGATCACCATCCCCTTCGGGTGCCAGAACGGGCTCCCGGGCGAGTGGTCCGAGAGGTGGAAGAGGTCGAGCTCGCGGCCGAGGCGGCGGTGGTCGCGCCGGCGCGCCTCCTCGAGCCGCTCGAGGTACGCGTCGAGGTCCTCCTGCGTGTAGAAGGCCGTGCCGTAGATGCGCGTGAGCTGCGTGTTGTGCTCGTCGCCGCGCCAGTACGCGCCCGCGAGGCCGGTGAGCTTGAACGCCTTGATCGGCCGCGAGTCCTGCAGGTGCGGGCCTCGGCAGAGGTCGGTGAACCCGCCCTGCGTGTAGAGGCTGATCGGCCCCTCGGCGGTGTCCACGAGCTCGACCTTGTACGGCTCGCCCTCCGCCTCGAAGCGGGCGCGCGCCTCGTCCGCCGAGATGTCGCTGCGCGTCCACTCGCGGCCCTCGGCGAGCTCGCGCCGGACCTCGTCCTCGATCCGCTCGAGGTCGGTCTCGTGGATCGGCTCCGGGAACTCGAAGTCGTAGTAGAACCCGTTCTCGATCGGCGGCCCGATCGCGACCTTGACGCCGGGGTACAGGCGGCGCACGGCCTCGGCGAGCAGGTGGGCGCTCGAGTGCCGGAGCACCCAGAGCGCGTCCGGGTCGTCCTTGTCGCGGACGGTGAGGATCTGGATCGGCTGCCCGTCGGCGAGCGGGAGCCGCAGATCCTGGACGGCGCCGTTGGAGCGCACGAGCACCGCCTGCTCGGCGAGCTTCGGGCCGATCGCCCGCGCCGCGTCGAGCCCGGTCGCGCCGTCGGCGAGCTCGAGCTCGGAGCTGTCGGGGAGGACGACCTTCACGCGGCCAAGGATACGCACGGCCGGGCCGCGAACTGGCGGCGCCGCGCGTGAGCCGCGCACCGGCGCAGCCCAAGCGCCCCGCCTCGCGCGGGAACCCCCGCCCGGGTGGGGCCGACCCGCCGCCCTCTACTGCCGATCCTATCGCCGCACCCCGAAACGGATCCGTCACGAACCCGTGCCAAGTTCGCGACTCTTCGTCCACAGAGCGGGCGTTGACACGTCGCGATATATCGGATACATATCGCGACATGCACAAGAGAGATCGGATCTTCTACTTCAACACCGGCTACGGCGGGCCGTCGGGACCGCCGTGGACGATGCCGATGCACGGCGGTGGGCCCATGCCCGGGTTCGGCGGGCGCGGGCGGCGGATGCGGCGCGGGAACGTCCGCGCGGCGGTCCTGCTCCTGCTCGGCGACGAGCCGCGCAACGGGTACCAGCTGATGCAGGAGCTCGAGCAGCGGAGCGGCGGCGCGTGGCGGCCGAGCCCCGGCTCGATGTACCCCGCCCTCCAGCTCCTCGCCGACGAGGGGCTCATCCGCGGCGAGCAGCGCGAGGGCGGCACCGTCTACGAGCTCACCGACGCCGGCCGGGCGCACGTCGAGGAGCACCGCGAGCAGCTCGGAACGCCGTGGGAGCAGGCCGGCGCGGACGTCCCCGAGGCGGTCCGCGACCTCGGCAGGCTGCTCGGCCAGGTCGCGATCGCGACCCGGCAGGTCATGCACGCGGGCAACCCGGCTCAGGCGAAGGAGGCCTCGCAGATCCTCGCCGACACGCGCCGGGCCCTCTACCGCATCCTCGCCGAGGAATGACGGTTCCCGGGCGGCGGCGACGTCGCCCGGGGACACACTGCGCGGATGCCACTCGCGAACCGGCTCCCACCCGCGCTCCGCCGCAGGGACTACGGCCTCCTCTGGGCCGCGATCCTCGTGACCGGCGTCGGCGGCCAGATGGTCGCCGTCGCCGTCGGCTGGCAGGTCTACGCGATCCGCCGCAGCCCCTTCGACCTCGGGCTGATCGGGCTGATGGAGTTCCTGCCGCTGCCGCTGCTCGCGCTGCCGGCCGGCCAGCTCGCGGACCGGCTCCCGCGGCGGCGCGTGCTCGCGATCTCGCTCGTGCTCGAGATGGCGATCGCCGGGCTCCTCGTCGGCGTCAGCCTCGCCGGGGCCACGAAGCTCTGGCCGTTCCTCGTGCTCGCGGCCGGGGCCGGGGTCGCCGCCGCGCTCGGGATGCCGGCCGGGCGGGCGCTTCCCGCGACGCTCGTGCCGATGGAGCTGATCCCGAGCGCGATGGCGCTCCGCACGATCGCGTTCCAGACGGCCGTCGTCGCCGGGCCGGCGCTCGGCGGGATCGTCTTCACCTTCAGCCCGGAGGCGGTCTACGGCTCGGCGGCGCTGCTGCTCGCGATCGGGCTCGGCTGCACGCTCGCGCTTCGCGAGCCCCCTGTCGAGCGCGGCGACACGCCGGAGCCGCCGGGCTGGGCGAGCCTCGCGGCCGGGATCCGCTTCGTCCGCCGCACGCCGGTGCTCCTCGGCGCGATCTCGCTCGACCTCTTCGCCGTCTTCTTCGGCGGCGCGGTCGCGCTGATGCCGCTCTTCGCACGCTCGATCCTCCACACCGGGCCGGTCGGGCTCGGGCTGCTCCGCGCCGCGCCGGCGGCGGGCGCGGTCGTCGCCGGGGCGTGGCTGACGCACCGGCCGCTCCAGCGGAACGCGGGCCGGACGCTGCTCGTCGTCGTCGCCGCGTTCGGGGCGAGCATGATCGTCTTCGGCCTCTCGCGGTCGCTGCCGCTCTCGCTCGCCGCGCTCGCCGTCAGCGGGTTCGTCGACATGATCAGCATGAACATCCGCGGCACGACCGTCGCGGTCGCGACCCCCGACGCGCTGCGCGGGCGGGTGCTCGCAGTCGAGATGGTGTTCATCAGCGGCTCGAACGAGCTCGGGGCGTTCGAGTCCGGGCTCGCCGCGTCGATCTTCGGCGCGGTCACGGCCGTCGTCGCCGGCGGCGCGATCACGATCGGCCTCGCGGTCGCCTGGCTGTGGCGCTTCCCGGCGCTGGCGGCGGTCGACCGCCTCGAGGATCTGCAGCCCGCGGCTGTCGCGGAACGCGTGTAGCGGCCGCGGGTAGCCTTCGGCGCGTGCCGACGGTCCGCATCCCGCCGATCCTCCGCCCCGACGCGGGCGGGAACCGCAACGTCGAGATCGCCGGCGGGACAGTCCGCGAGGTGCTCGAGACGCTGGTCGTCACCTACCCGGCGCTCGGCGACCGCGTCTTCGACGACGGCGAGCTGCCGCAGTTCCTGAACGTGTTCGTCGACGGCTCCGACGTCCGGCTGCTCGACGGCCTCGACACGGAGCTCGCCGCCGCCGCGACCGTGATCCTCCTGCCGGCCGTCGCCGGCGGCCGCTGACAGCGGCTCAGCGCTTCGAGAACGCCGCGACGACCGCGCCCGCGATCACCTCGAGCGGCTGGCCGGATTGCTTGCTCGCGCCGAGGAGCCGCGTGAACGCCTCGGCCGACGTGAGCCCCTCGCGGCGCACGAGCAGCGCCTTCGCCTGCTCGACCGACGCCTGCGCCTCGAGCGCGTCGGTGATCGAGTCGTACCGGGCCTGGAGCTCGAGCAGCTCCTCGTACCGCGCCTGCGCGGTCCTGATCGCCGGGAGCAGATCCTGCTCGCGGAACGGCTTCACGACGTAGGAGAAGACGCCCGCCTCGACCGCACGCGTCACCGACGCCTCGTCGGAGTACGCGGTCAGCATCACGATCGGGAGCGGCCGCTCGGCCAGGATCCGGCGGGCGGCGTCGATCCCGTCGAGCTTCGGCATGTTCACGTCGAGGATCGCGAGGTCGGGCCGGTGCTCGCGCGCGAGCGCGACCGCCTCCTCCCCGTCCCGCGCCTCGATCACGGTCTCGAAGCCGGCCCGCTCGACGAGCATCCGGCACAGGTCGAGACGGACGATCGTGCCGTCCTCGGCTACGAGGACGAGGGGCGGCCGGACGGCCGCCCCCTCGTCCGTCGCCCTACTCACTCGAGCACCGCGGGAGGATTGTGCTCGTTCGCAGACGTCGCAACTGCTGCATGGGCGTGAGCGGGTCCTGCCGTCCCGTCGGGGACGTTCTTCGAGTCCAGGGGCGGAGGGGCGGCCGGCAACCGCCCCTCCGCGTTCGCGCGCGCGATCACTCGGCGACCAGTTCGACCGGCGCCGGGGCCGGTCCGCCGAAATGGACGACGGTCTCGCGCGGCACCACGAGCACCGGGTGGAGAACCGTCTCGATCAGGTAGGCCGCGGTGGCGCTGATCGCGACCCGGCCCGCCGCCGTACCCGGCTTCGAGCTGATCACGAGCAGGTCGGCGCGCCGCGGCGTGCGGTCGGACACGGTCGCCCCGAGCCGCGCGGCGAGGAGCGCCGCCGTCTCGGTCGCGGCCGTGTCGGCGTCCTCGGTCACGGCCGCCACGGTCTCCACCGCGAAGTTGCGCTCGTGCAGCTTCGCGGGGGCGATCGCGACGGCGAACTGGCCGCCTTCCAGCAGCCGCTGCGCCGAGGCCTGCGGCTGGACGTGGTCCGGGGCGGTCCGGTACTCCGAGCCGAAGACGACGACGTCGGCGTGCTCGCGCGTCGCCAGCTCCGAGAGCCCTTCGGGCGTCGAGGCGCTGAAGACCACGTGGCGGGGGATGTCGTCCTGGCCCAGCCAGCGGGCTCCCCGTCCGAGCAGCTCGTCCGCCTCGCGCTGGAGCTCGTTCTCGCGGCCCTCAGCACGCTCGCGGGCGTGGCGGACGTACGCCAGCTCCAGCGACGCGCCGGCCGAGCCGAGGAGCCGGCCCAGCGCGAGCGCGTCGTCGTCGTTGACCGTCCCGTCGTAGGAGACGATGATCTTCGGGGGCATTCGTCAGGCCTCGGGCTCGGTCGGTCCTGGGCCTCCGGCCGGAGCCGGCACCCACTGCTGCGGGATCCCCGACGGGTACCCGAGCGACGGGATGTCGGACGGGTAGACCTCGTGCCCGTGGACCGCGAGGTCGCCCTCTTCCATCTCCTCGTCCGTCATCCGCAGCGGGATGATGAGCCCCACCAGCTTCAGGAGGATGAACGTCCCGATCGCGGTGAAGCAGATCACCCAGAGCGCGGTGAATGCCTGCCACTTGAGGAGGTGGAGGCTTCCCGTTCCCGAGAAGTCCGCGGTGCCGCCCGTGCCGATGTAGAAGACCATGTGCGAGTCCGCGAGGACCCCGACGAGCAGGCCGCCGATGAGCCCCGCGAAGCCGTGGGTGTACACGACGCCGAGCGTGTCGTCCACGTTCCGGAACGGCCGCAGCCGGCTGACGTAGTTGTAGGCGACGTAGACGAGCGACGAGGCGACGACGCCGACGATGATCGCGCCCCAGCCGTTGATGAAACCGGCCGACGGCGTGATCGCGACGAGGCCGACGATCATCCCGTTGACGCTCCCGATCAGCGACGGCTTCCGGCCGGTGATGTAGTCCCACATCACCCACACGAGGAAGGCGACCGCGGTGGCGAGGTTGGTGTTCAGCACCGCCGCCGCCGAGTCCGCGCCGGCGTAGTACGGGTCGCCGCCGTTGAAGCCGTTCCAGCCGAGCCACAGCAGGCCCGCGCCGGTGGCGACCATCAGCAGGTTGTTCGGAGCGTCGATCTCGCGGTCTCGCGCGAGGCGCGGGCCGATCACCGCCGCCGCCACGAAGCCGGCGACTCCCGCGGTGAGATGGATCACGTAGCCGCCGGAGAAGTCGAGCGCGCCGTGCTGGGCGAACCAGCCGCCGCCCCAGATCAGGAACGCGTTGACGACGTAGATCGTCGAGATGAAGAGCGGGACGAACAGCATCCACGCCTTGAAGTTGACCCTCCCGAGGATCGATCCGAGCATCAGGATCGGCGTGATCGCCGCGAACACGAACTGGAAGTACACGAGCGTCGAGGTCGGGAAGTGCCAGTCCGGGCCGCAGCACGCCGTCAGCGGGATGTTCGCCTGACCCTGGAGCGCGTTGTGGTCGAGGACAGCGCCGGGCTGCCCGATGAAGTTGCCGAAGAAACTGTGAAAGCCCTTCCCGGTGCCGTCCGAGAGCCCGTGCCAGGGGTTGCCGAACCCCATCCGGAATGCGTAGAGCACCCAGACGATGAGCACGAGGGCGAAGGCGACGAACGCGAGCATCATGCTGTTCACGGACCAGCGCTTCTGCATCACCCCGCCGTAGAGCACGACGAGGCCGGGGACGCTCATCAGCCCGACGAGCGTCGCGGCGGTGAGCTGCCACGCGTTGTCCCCCGGGTTGAGCCACGTCGGATACGGCGCATAACTCGCAAGCAAACTCCCAAGCATCGGACTCCTCTCCTCTGGTGGAAAGACGAGGATCTCGTGCTCAGAGACGTGCTCGGACCAAAAAAGAAAGGGCCCGGGACTGAACCGAGTCCCCAGGCCACATTGCCCCTCCCGCGACCACCGTCGGCCGCGACGCGCGGAACCTTAGCGGGACGCTCGGCCGGCCGTCAAGCGGAACCGTTCGGCCGGCTCGGGTACCCGAGCCGGACGCACTGCTCGGCCGCGTTCGCGACGTTCGACTGCTCGCGGCAGAACGTCCGCGCGGCCGGGCCGCAGTTCCGCAGGATCGCTCCGCCCATCGTCGAGGCGACCGTCACGACGACGCAGCCGGCATTCGACGGCGGCGGCGGGCGGAGCAGGTAGGCGACGATCCCGCCCGCGACCGCGAGTACGGCGACGACCGCGAACACGGCGAGAACGTGCCGGTCGCGCGGGCGGAGCGGGTTGTTGACGCGGTTCCACTGATCCTCGACCGGCACCGCGGACTCACCCCGACGTGACGAGGTACGCGTCGTCGACGCCCTGGCCCAGGCGCTCGATCACCTCGGGCGCAGCGGGCGTGTCGATCGAGAGCGCCATCAGCGCCTTGCCGGCCTCGCGGCTGCGCGAGACCGCCATGTTCGCGATGTTCACGCCCGCCTCGCCGAGCAGCGTGCCGACGCGGCCGATCGACGCCGGGGACGTCGTCGTAGCGGAGGAAGATCATCCGCGGCGCGAGCTCGATCTCGATCTCGAACCCGAGCGCGGCGACCAGCCAGTGGCGGTGCTCCTGGCCGATCGTCGTCCCCGCGACCCGCACCGGCCCGGCGGAGACGGCGACGAGGTTCGTGTAGTCGCGCGACGTCCGCGACCGCTCCTCGATCACCTCGATCCCGCGCTCGGCCGCGACGAGCGGCGCGTTCACGTAGTTCACGGGCTGGTCGGTCCGGCCCTGGAACGCGCCGTTCAGCGCCGCGACGGTCAGCAGGCGCGTGTCGTACTCGGCGAGCTCGCCGTAGTACTCGAGCGAGATGCGGCCCGGCTCGCCGCGCGCGAGGTCGAGCGCGAGCCGGCCGAGCTTCGCCGCGAGCGGCACGAACGGGCCGAGCACCTCGAGGTCCTCGGCGCCGATCGAGGGGATGTTGACCGCGTTCGTGACGAGCCCGCCCTCGAGCGCGGCGACGACCTGCTCGGCGACGATCACGCCCGCGCGATCCTGCGCCTCGTCGGTCGAGGCGGCGAGGTGCGGCGTGACGACGACGTTCGGCGCGGCGAGCAGCGGCCCGTCGTACGGCTCGCGTGCCGAACACGTCGAGCGCGGCGGCGGCGACCTTGCCCGAGGCGAGCGCCTCGAGCAGCGCGTCCTCGTCGACGAGCTCGCCGCGCGCGGCGTTGACGAGCCGCACGCCGTCCTTCACCTTCGCGAGCACGGCCGCGCCGATCAGCCCGCGCGTGTCGTCGTTCAGCGGCAGGTGCAGCGTGAGGAAGTCCGAGCGGCGCGAGCACGCCGTCGAGCGAGTCGGTCTCGACCCCGAGCTCGCGCGTCCGCTCCGCGGAGACGAACGGGTCGTAGCCGAGCACGCGCATCTGCAGCCCGAGCGCGCGCCGGGCGACCTGCTGGCCGATCCGGCCGAGCCCGAGCACGCCGAGCGTCTTCTCGGCGAGCTCGACCCCGCCCCAGCGCGACCGCTCCCAGCGGCCCTCCTTCAGCGCCGCGTGCGCCTGCGGGATGTTGCGCGCGAGCGCGACGAGGAGGCCGATCGTGTGCTCGGCGGCGGAGACGACGTTCGACTCGGGCGCGTTCGCGACCACGATCCCGCGCCGCGTCGCCGCGTCGACGTCGACGTTGTCGACGCCCACGCCGGCGCGGCCGATCACCTTCAGCGACGTCGCCCGCTCGATCAGGTCGGCGGTCAGCTTCGTCGCCGAGCGGATCACGATCGCGTCGTAGCCGGTCGATGATCTCGGCGAGGTCGCTCGTCGCGTCCACGTCGACGTCGAACTCGGCTCCGGAGGAGCTCGATGCCCGCCTCGGCGATCTCCTCGCGGACGAGCACTCTGGGCCGCTGGCTCACGCCGACAACGGTACGCGAAAGGGCCGAAACTGTACGAAGTGAAGTGGAAGGAAAGGCGTCGCGGCTCAAAACTTTACTTTTTGAACCGCTGCCGCTATGGTGCGGCCCGTTGGGGCAAAACACGGATAGAACTCCTTTCCTGGTGACCGAGAGCGGCGGAGCACGGACGCTCCGCCGCTCCTCTTCGGAGCCGCGCGTGAGCACGGTCCGAGAAGCCGCGCGCCGCGACTGGGAGCTCGTCCTCAAGCGCAACCCCGTCGAGCGCCTCAAGCAGGAGAAGGCGCCGCTCGGGATCCGCGACGAGCTGCCCGCGCTGATCGCCGCCGGGCTACGAGAACGTCGCCGAGGAGGACATCGTCCGGCTCCAGTGGTGGGGCCTCTACCACGACAAGCCGAAGATCGGGACGTTCATGCTGCGCGTGAAGGTGCCGGGCGGGCCAGCTCTCGCCGCGCCGAGCTGCGCGCGATCGGCGAGGTCTCGAACCGCTACGGCCGCGGCGACGGCGAGCTCTCGACGCGCCAGAACATCCAGCTCCACTGGCTCGAGCTCGGCGAAGCTGCCCGACGTCTTCGCCGACCTCGAGCGCCGCCGGGCGTCACGACCGCCGGCGGCTGCGGCGACACCGTCCGCAACATCACCGGCTGCCCGGTGCAGGGCATCGCCGCGGACGAGCTCTTCGACGCGACCGCCGATCGTCGACGCGGCGGCCGACTTCTTCTACGGCAACCCCGACTTCGCGAACCTGCCGCGCAAGCACAAGTACTCGATCTCGGCCTGCGCCGACCGCTGCAACGCGCCCGAGATCAACTGCATCTCGCTCGTCGGCGCGATCCACGACGGCCGCGAGGGCTTCGCCGTGCTCGTCGGCGGCGGGCTCTCGTCGGTGCCGCGGATCGCCCGCGACATGGGCGTGTTCGTCCCGAAGGAGGAGGCGATCGAGATCCTCGGCGCGATCACGAGCGTCTGGTCGGACGACCTCAAGTACCGCGTCTCGCGCGTGAAGGCGCGGCTCAAGTTCATGGTCGACGACATCGGCCCGGAGGGCATGCGCGAGCGCGTCGAGGCGCCGCCTCGGCCGCACGCTCGAGGACTACGCGCTGCCGCCGATCGACGTCGAGCCGTCGCACCACCTCGGCATCCACGCCGCAGCAGCAGGACGGCCTCTCGCTACATCGGCGTGCCCGTCCACCTCGGGCTGATCTCGGGCGACCAGATGATCGCGGATCGCCGACCTCGCCGAGCCGCTTCGGCGGCGACGTCCGGATCACGCGCCAGCAGAACTTCATCGTCACCGGCGTCCCGACGGCCGGCTCGACGAGGCGGTCGCCGCGAGCTCGCCGCGATCGGCTTCCCGCTCGACGTCAACCCGGTGCGCGGCAACTCGATCGCCTGCACCGGCGAGCCGCACTGCAACTTCTCGGTCGCCGAGACGAAGACGCGGCTCGGCCGGCTGATCGACCGGCTCGAGGAGCGCTTCGGCGACGCAGATCGCCGAGCTGCGGCTGCACCTCGACGGCTGCCCGCACGCGTGCGCCCAGCACTGGGTCGGCGACCTCGGCTTCCAGGGCACGACCGCGCGCGACGAGGGCGGCGTCGCGGCGGCAGGCCTACGACATCTTCGTCCGCGGCGGCCTCGGGCCCGGAGCCGCAGATCGGCAAGCCGCTGTTCCGGCGCGTGCCGACCGACGAGCTCGACGCGCGCCGTCGACGGGCTCGTCCAGGGCTGGCTCGACGAGCGCCGCGCGGGCGAGAGCGTTCGTCGCGTTCGCGCGCCGGCTGAGCGACGAGGAGCTGGGCGCGCTGGCGGGCCTCGAGCCGGCCAGAGACGACGAACGCGACGACGAGGAGGCAGCCGAGTGAGCTCGACTACGAGCTGATCGACGAGCTGGAGGCGGGCGAGCTCGTCGGTCGAGTTCGAGGGCGAGGAGCCCGAGGCGCTGCTCGAGTGGGCGATCGAGCGTTTCGGCCGCGCATCGCGATCTCGACCGCGTTCCAGGCCGACAGCGTGCGCGCTGATCGACATGGCGTACGAGCATCGACCCGGAGATCCAGGTCTTCAGCGTCGACACCGGCCGGCTGCCGGAGGAGACGCTCGAGCTGGCCGAGCGCCTGCGCGACGCGCTACCCGGGCCTCGACGCTCGAGCTGCTCGCGCCCGACGCGCGCGAGGTCGCGCGGCATGCGCGGCAAGCACGGCGCAGAACCTCTTCCGCGACGCGGTCGACCACCGCCTGCTCTGCTGCAACGTCCGCAAGGTGCGGCCGCTGACGAAGCACCTGCACGGCCTCGACGCCTGGATCACCGGCCTGCGCCGCGACCAGTGGGCGAGCCGCACGAACATCCGCAAGGTCGAGATCGACCACGACCACGGCGCGATCGTGAAGCTGAACCCGCTCGCCGAGTGGACCGAGGACGAGGTCTGGGACTACATCCGCGAGCACGACGTCCCGTACCACGCGCTGTACGACCAGGGCTACACGTCGATCGGCTGCGCGCCGTGCACGCGCGCGATCGAGCCGGGCGAGGCGAGCCGCGTCCGGCCGCTGGTGGTGGGAGTCGGGCGCGCCGAAGGAGTGCGGGATCCACTGCTCGATCGAGAGCGGCGGGTTCGAGCACGAGCTGCACGCGCTGATCGGGGAGACGCACGTGCCTGAGGGCGCCGTCGCGCGTCGCGCGGCGAGCCGCGGAGGTCGCGCGCGCCGAGGCGCAGGCGGTGCTCGCGATGGTGCAGGACGAGGAGCGCCGCGGCGCGCCTGGCCGACCTGCTCGCCGCGCTCGACGACGGCGAGGTCGGCGACGAGGACGCGCGGCCCGCTCGAGGAGCTGCTCGAGCTCGGCCTCCAGACCGGCCGGATCCGCGCGCTCTACGGGCCCGGACGGCGAGCAGGCCGCGCTCGGCCTCTACCGCCGGCTGCCCGCGCGGCCGCGAGCTCGACGCAGTCGGCGCGCGACGTGAACGAGGCGCTCGAGGCGCTCGCGGGCCGCGCGCTCGAGCGCGTCGACGGTGCAGCGCGGTCGGGCCCGGCGAGTACGGCGTCACGATCTCGACGCCGGACTTCGAGGTCGTGCTCCGCCTCGGCAAGGCCGGCGCGCGGCTCGCAACGATCGGCGCGTGAGTCGAAGAAGCTACTACATGGCCTGCCTCGACCTCGAGGGCCGGCGCTGCCTCGTCGTCGGCGGCGGGCGCGGTCGGGCTCGAGAAGGCCGCCGGCCTCGCTCGCGTGCGGCGCGCGCGTGACGGTCGTCTCGCCCGAGCTCGACGCCGGCTTCGCCGAGCTCGACGTCGAGTGGCGTCGAGCGCCGCTACGAGACGGCCGACCTCGACGGCGCGTTCCTCGTCATCGCCGCGACCGTCGGATCGCGCGGTCAACGAGCGGGTCTCGCGACGACGCCGAGGCGCGCGCGATGCTCTGCAACGTCGCCGACGTGCCCGAGCTCTGCAACTTCATCCTCCCCGCCGTCCACCGCGAGGGCCCGATCGCGGTCGCCGTCTCGACCGGCGGCGCCTCGCCCGCGCTCGCGAAGCGCCTGCGCTCGCAGATCGCCGAGCTCGTCGGCCCGGAGCACGCCGACCTCGCGCGAGGAGCTGCGTGCGCTGCCGCCCCGAGGCGAAGGAGCGGTTCGCGACCTACGAGGAGCGCCGCGACTTCTTCGAGGAGCTCGTCACGGAGCGCCTCGCGATGACGGTGTACCTCGTCGGCGCCGGCCCGGGCGACCCGGGCCTGATCACGGCGCGCGGGCTCGATCTCGTCCGCGGGCTGCGACGCGCTCGTCTACGACGTGCTCGTCGCGCCGGAGCTCGTCGCCGAGGCGCCGGCCGACGCGCTGCTGATCGCCGCGCGAGGGCATCGGCCAGGCGGCGATCGAACGAGCTGCTCGTCGAGCTCGGCCGGCGCGGCCTCGAGGTCGTGCGGCTGAAGGGCGGCGACCCGTTCGTCTTCGGCCGCGGCGGCGAGGAGGCGCTCGCGCTCGCGGAGGCCGAGATCCCGTTCGAGGTCGTCCCGGGCGTCTCGGCGCTCTCGGCGGTGCCGGCATCGGCCGGACATCCCGATCACGCACCGCGGCGTCTCGGCGCAGGTCACGCTCGTCTCCGGCCACTCGGCCGCGGGCGACGACCTCGACTTCGACCACCTCGCGCGGACGCCCGGCACGCTCGTCGTGTTCATGGGCCTCGCGCACCTCGGCGAGATCGCGGCGCGCCTCGTCGCCGCGGGCAAGGATCCGCGGACGCCCGCCGCCGTCGTCTCGCGCGGCACGCACCCCGACGGCGAGTCCGTCTCCGGCGAGCTGCGGCGAGATCGCGGCGCTCGCGGCCGGGCTCGAGTCGCCGGCGCTCCTCGTCGTCGGCGACGTCGTCGCCGTCGCCCCGCGGCTCGCGCCCCGTCGCGGCCGCAGCCTCGCGCACGAGCTCAGGCGACGATGCGGCCCGGCGCGTCCGGGTCCCAGAGGCGGAAGCCGCCGACGAACGCGTTGCCGTTCGCGCCGAGGCGGACGCTGTCCGGCAGCTCCTTGAGCTTGCGCGCGTTGCCGCCGCCGAGGACGACGTACTCGGGCTGCAGCGCGGCGACGAGCGCCGCGATCGTCGCCTGGACGTGGTAGTTCCAGCGCTCGAGCCCGCGGCGGTTCAGGCCCTCCTCGCCGACGTACTCCTCGAACGTGCCCTTGCGGTACGGGAGGTGCCCGAGCTCCATCGGCGCGACGCGGCCGTCGACGGCGAGCGACGAGCCGAGCCCGGTGCCGAGGCCGAGGAAGAGCATCTTTCCGCCCTCGTAGCTGCCGAGCGCCTGCATCGCCGCGTCGTTCACGACCCGGGTCGGCTTCCCGAACGCGGCCTCGTAGTCGAAGCCGGCCCAGCCCTCGCCGAGGTTGACGGGCTCGGCCACGACGCCGTTGTCGCGCACGGGCGCCGGGATCCCGATCGAGACGGCGTCCCACTCCCAGCCCTCCGCAAGCTCCAGCACGGCCTCGACCATCTCGGCCGCGGACATCTCCGGCCCCGAGGCGACGCGGCGTCGCTCGGACTCGCCGCTCAAGAGCGCCTTGACGTTCGAGCCGCCGACGTCGACGGAGAGCACCGGGCTCACGCGCCGAATCATTCCATCCGGGACGCAGCGTGCGCGGCGCGGGAGGTTGGCCACTTGTGGGCCGGCCCATGTGTACCCATGGGCCGATGCGATCGCTACGCGAGCGAGCGCGTGTCGAACCGCGGCGGAGTCACGGCCTCGAACGCCGCGATCCGCTCCTCGCGCTTCAGCGTCCGGGCGACGTCGTCGAGGCCGTGGACGAGCGTCTCCTGCGCGTACGCGTCGAACGCGAACGGGAGCCGGAGCCCGTCGGGGTGGCGAGAGCTCGAGCGCCTCGAGGTCGACCGTCAGCTCGTTCCGCTCCGCGACGGCGGCGCGGACCGCGGCGAGCGCGTCGTCCGGCAGCTCGATCGGCGCGAGCCCGGACTTGATCGCGTTCGTGTGGAAGATGTCGCCGAAGCTCGGCGCGAGCACGACCCGGAAGCCGTGGTCCTCGAGCGCCCACGCGGCGTGCTCGCGCGAGGAGCCGCAGCCGAAGTTGCGGCCGGCGACGAGGATCTGCGCGCCCTCGTACTCGGGCCGCCGCAGCTCGAACGCCGGGATCCTTCATCCAGTCGAAGAAGAGGAACTCGCCGTAGCCCGAGCGCTCGATCCGCTTCAGGAACTGCTTCGGGATGATCTGGTCGGTGTCGACGTCGGCGCGGTCGAGCACCGCGACGCGGCCGGTGACCTGCCGCAGCTCCCTCACGACCGACCTGCCCTTTCCAGACATGTCCAGGGACAGCGGACCGGTCCAACAAGGACAGCGGCGCTCATCCGAGCTCCCGCACGTCGGCGAAGTGGCCGGCGAGCGCGGCCGCCGCGGCCATCGCCGGCGAGACGAGGTGCGTCCGGCCGCCGGCGCCCTGGCGGCCCTCGAAGTTCCGGTTCGACGTGCTCGCGCAGCGCTCGCCGGGGGCGAGGATGTCCGGGTTCATCCCGAGGCACATCGAGCAGCCCGCCTGCCGCCACTCGAAGCCCGCCTCGACGAACACGCGGTCGAGCCCCTCCGCCTCGGCCTGCCGCTTCACGGTCGCCGAGCCCGGGACGACCATCGCGCGCACGCTGGGCGCGACGTGCTGCCCGCTCGACGACCGCGGCCGCCGCGCGCAGGTCCTCGATCCGCGCGTTCGTGCACGAGCCGATGAAGACGCGGTCGATGCGAATCTCGCCGATCGGCGTTCCCGGCTCGAGCGCCATGTACCGCAGCGCCCGCTCGACCGCCTCGCGCTCGGCGGCGTCGGCGTACGACGCCGGGTCGGGGACGACGCCGTCGACCGGCGCGACCATCCCGGGGTTCGTCCCCCACGTCACCTGCGGGACGAGCTCGGCGACGTCGATGTCGACCACGCGGTCGAACTCCGCGTCCGGGTCGGAGCGCAGCGCGCGCCACGCGTCCGGCACGACCGCCGGCGCCGCGGGCCGCCCGAGCAGGTACGCGAACGTCGTCTCGTCGGGCGCGATCATCCCGGCGCGCGCGCCCGCCTCGATCGACATGTTGCAGATCGTCATCCGGCCCTCCATCGAGAGCGTCTCGATCGCCGGGCCCGCGTACTCGAGCACGTGGCCGACGCCGCCCGCGACGCCGACGCGGCCGATCGCGCCGAGCACCATGTCCTTCGCGGTCACGCCGAACGGCAGCTCGCCGTCGAAGCGCACGAGCATCGTCTTCGGCCGCGACTGCGGGAGCGTCTGCGTCGCGAGCACGTGCTCGACCTCGGAGGTGCCGATCCCGAACGCGAGCGCGCCGAACGCACCGTGCGTCGAGGTGTGCGAGTCGCCGCAGACGATCGTCATCCCCGGCTGCGTCAGCCCGAGCTCCGGTCCCATCACGTGCACGATCCCCTCGCGGCCGGTGCCGGTCCCGTTCAGCGGCACGCCGAACTCGGCGCAGTTCTCCGCGAGCGCGTCGAGCTGCGCCTTCGCGAGCGGGTCGCGCGATCGGGCCCGGGCAGCGTCGGCACGTTGTGGTCCATCGTCGCGATCGTCAGGTCCGGCCGGCGCACCGGCCGGCCCGCGAGCCGCAGCGACTCGAACGCCTGCGGGCTCGTCACCTCGTGGACGAGGTGGAGGTCGACGTACAGCAGCGCCGGCTCGCCGGGCCGCTCCTCGACGACGTGCGCGTCCCAGATCTTCTCGAACAGCGTCGTGCCCATCAGTGGTCTCCGGTCGCCTGGTAGCTGCCGAAGATCCGCACCTCGCGCGTCCACTCGCGCATCTCCGCGAGCGCGGTGCGCAGCTCCGGGTCGAGCGGGTGCCCGTCGAGCACCATGTCGAAGCGGTAGCGGAACGTCGACTTCGGGATCGGGCGCGAGACGAGCTGGACGAGGTTCAGCCCGTGCCGGTGGAACGGCCCGAGCGCGCGGTGGAGCGAGCCCGGCGCGTGGTCGGTGACGAACGAGAGCGCGGTGCGCCAGCGGCCGCCGCGGTCGACGCGCGTGTACGGCGCGATCCCGACGAAGCGCGTGAACGCCGCGTGGTCGCCGACGTCCGGCGAGATCACGTGGAGCCCGAAGCGGGCCGCGGCCTCGGCGCTCGCGATCGCGGCCTCGGTCGGGTCGTCGGACTCGGACACCTCGCGCGCCGCGTCGGCGGTCGTCGCCGACGGGATGCAGCGCGACGCCGAGCGCGTGCACGAGCTCGCGGCACTGGTCGAACGCGACCGGGTACGAGCGGAGCGTCCGCACCTCGGAGACCTGGATCGGCTCCTTCGCGAGCAGGCAGTGGACGATCGGCAGCGTCACCTCGGAGACGATCGAGAGCGGCGCCTCGTAGAGCAGGTCGTGCGTCTCGGCGACCGGGCCGTGGAGCGAGTTCTCGATCGGCAGGACGCCGAGCGAGACCTCGGCCGCGACCGCCGCCTCGACGACCGCGATGAAGCTCGCGAGCGGCTCGGTGCTCGCGCCGACGGGCGCGAGCAGGAGCGACGCGGCCGCGCTGTGGCTGCCGACGGGCCCCGGGTAGCCGACGACGACGTTCATCCGACCGCCACCCGCAGCGAGTCGAGGGCAGCGTCCCCGAGCTCGGCGGTCGTCGCGCTGCCGCCGACGTCGGGCGTCGGCGACGACTCGAGTGCGGCGTCGACCGCGTCCTCGAC
The DNA here is from genome assembly GCA_963729135.1 of uncultured Actinomycetes bacterium. GTDB lineage: Bacteria > Actinomycetota > Thermoleophilia > Gaiellales > Gaiellaceae > PALSA-600. The sequence goes on along the minus strand of CAVSMT010000009.1, from coordinate 92,286 downwards.
GCGGCGCGCGAGCTCCGGCTCGCCGAGCCCGTGCTCGAGCGCGAGCGCGAGCGAGCGCAGCATCGCGGTCGGGTTCGCGTCGCCCGTTGCCGGCGATGTCGGGCGCCGAGCCGTGCACGGGCTCGAAGATGCCGGGGCCGGCGTCGCCGAGGCTCGCCGAGGCGGCGAGGCCGAGCCCGCCGGTGGCGCCGGCGGCGACGTCGGAGAGGATGTCGCCGAAGGTGTTCTCCATCACGAGCACGTCGAACGAGCCCGGGCTGCATCACGAGCTGCATCGCGACGCTGTCGACGAGGCCGTGGCCCAGCTCGACGTCGGGGTACTCCGCCCCGAGACTCGGTGACGACGCGACGCCACATCCGCGACGTGTCGAGCACGTTCGCCTTGTCGACCGAGAGCAGCCGGCCGCAGCGCGTCCGCGCGAGCTCGAACGCGCGCCGCGCGATCCGCTCGACCTGGTCGGGGTGGTACTCGAGCGTGTCGAAGACCGTCCCGTCGTCGCGCGTGCCGCGCGCGCCGTAGTAGAGGCCGCCGACGAGCTCGCGGACGATCAGCAGGTCGACGCCGCTCGCGAGCGCCGGCCGCAGGTTCGCGTACACGTCGAGCTCCTGGCGCAGGCCGATCAGGCCCTGCTCCGGCCGGACGGAGCCGCCGTCCCACTTCGGCCCGCCGACGGCGCCGAGGAGCACGGCGTCCGCCTCGCGGCACGCGGCGAGCGTCTCGGCCGGCAGCGGGTCGCCGACCGCGTCGATCGCGGCGCCGCCGAACGGGTGCTCCGCGATGCTCGAGCCGAGCGCGTCGAGCACGCGGACGGCCTGGGCCATCACCTCGGGCCCGATCCCGTCGCCGGGCAGGCAGACGACAGCCTAGCCACCGTGGAGCTCCGTCCGCGTCAGGTCGAGGACGTACCGGAAGAACGACTCGACGCCGGCGTCCGAGAGCGGCCCGCGTTGTGCTCGCGCAGCCCGCAGCACGAGCGCCTCCTCGCGCGCGGGGTCGCGCAGCGGCAGCCCCTCGGCGACCTTGTGCTCGTGCAGCTCGCGGACGAGCTCGAGCCGCCGGTTGACGCGCGCGAGCAGCTCGCGGTCGACGCCGTGATCTCCTCGCGGAAGCGCTGACGAGCGGATCGGTCACACGACCACTCCCAGCTCCTCGAGCAGCGCGTCGACGTCGGGCTCGATCTCGACGACCGTGCCGCTCGCCTCGATCGAGCTGCGGCGTCTTCAGGCCGGTGCCGGTGACGAGCAGGACGACGCGGTCGCCCTCGCCGACCTGCCCGCGCCGGACGGCCTCGCGGAGCGCGCCGACCGCGACGCCGGTCGCGCCCTCGCCGAAGATCCCGCCGGTCTCGGCGAGCAGCGAGATGTTCGGGCCGATCTCGTCCTCCGGCACGGCGTAGATCGCCGCCGCCGGACGTCCGCGCGGTCGCGATCGCGAGGTCGCCGTCGGCCGGGTTGCCGATCGCGATCGACGACGCGATCGAGTTCGGCCGCACCGGCGAGACGCGCCGGTCCTCGGCGAACGCGGTCGCGACGGGGGCGCAGCCCTCGGCCTGCCCGCCGTAGAGCCGCGGCTGCGCGCCGTCGATCAGCCCGAGCCGCTCGGAACTGCTCGAAGCCCTGCCAGACCTTCGTGAACATCGCGCCCGAGGCGATCGGCATCACGACCGCGTCGGGCGTCTCCCAGCCGAGCTGCTCGGCGATCTCGAACGCGAGCGTCTTCGAGCCCTCGGCGTAGTACGAGCGGAGGTTCACGTTGACGAAGCCCCAGTCGACCTCGCCGGCGAGCTCGCTGACGAGGCGCGAGCAGTCGTCGTAGCTCCCGCGCACGCCGTAGATCGTCGCGCCGTAGACCGTCGTCGCGGCGAACTTCTCCGGCTCGAGCCCGGCCGGGCAGAAGATCACCGCGGGCACGCCGGTCGCGGCGGCGCGGGCGGCGACGGCGTTCGCGAGGTTGCCGGTCGACGTGGCCGAGAGCGTCTCGAGGCCGAACTCGGCCGCCTTCGCCGCCGCGACCGCGACGACGCGGTCCTTGAACGAGTGCGTCGGGTTCGAGAGGTCGAGCTTCAGGAGCACCTCGCCGATCCCGAGCGCGCACGCGAGCCGCGGCGCGGGCACGAGCGGCGTCCAGCCCGGGCCGCTCGCGGCGTCCTCGGGCGGCTCGGCCGGCAGCAGCGCCGCAGTAGCGCCAGAGCGAGCGCGGCCCGGCTTCGATCCGCTCGCGGGTCGCGAGCTTCGGCCACCTCGTCCCAGTCGTAGACCGGCTCGAGCGGCCCGAAGCAGCGGCTGCAGATGCCGTTCGCGAGCGCCGGGTGGTCGCTCTCGCAGATGCGGCAACGGAGGACGTCAACCGACATCGCGACTCTCCTTACACTGAGGCGAATGGAATTCCGGCGGATCCACGATCTCCCTCCCTACGTCTTCGCGACGGTCGACGAGCTGAAGCGCGAGCTGCGGCGCGACGGCCGCGACGTGATCGACCTCGGCTTCGGCAATCCGGACATCCCGTCGCCCGCGATTGCGGTGGAGAAGCTCTGCGAGGCCGCCGCGCGTCCGATGAACCACCGCTACTCGGCGAGCCGCGGCCTGCCCAACCTGCGCGCGGCGGTCTGCGAGCGCTACGCAGAGCCAGTTCGGCGTCGACGCTCGACCCCGACCGGCACGTCGTGAGCACGATCGGCGCGAAGGAGGGGCTCGCGCACCTGATGTGGGTGCTGCTCGAGCCGGGCGACACGGCCGTCGTGCCGTCGCCGAGCTACCCGATCCACCTCGTCGCGCCGCGCCTCGCCGGCGCGACGGTCATCCACGCGCACTTCGACGGCGGCGACGTCGGTCGGCGCGATCGAGGAGGCCGTGCGCGACCGCCGAGCCCGCGCCGCGCGCGGTGATCGTCTCGTTCCCGCACAACCCGACGACGGCGATCGCGACGCCCGAGCTGATGCAGCGGCTCGTCGACCTCGCCCGCGAGCGCGAGTTCGTGCTCGTGCACGACTTCGCGTACGCCGACATCGCCTTCGACGGGCACGTGCCGCCGTCGGTCCTCGCCGCCGACGGCGCGCTCGACTGCGCGGTCGAGCTCTACAGCCTCACGAAGTCGTTCTCGATGGCCGGCTGGCGCATGGGCTTCACGATCGGCCGCCCCGACGTCGTCGCCGCGCTCGCGAAGCTGAAGTCCTACCTCGACTACGGCACCTTCCAGCCGATCCAGATCGCGTCGATCGTCGCGCTCCGCGAGGCGAGCGAGTACCCGCTCGAGGTCTGCGAGATCTACCGCGGCCGCCGCGACGCGCTGATCTCCGGCCTCGCCCGCGCCGGCTGGGACGTCGAGCCGCCGAAGGGGACGATGTTCGTCTGGGCGCCGATCCCCGAGCAGGTCGGCGGGCTCGGCTCGCTCGAGTGCGCGGTGCTGCTCGCGCGCGAGGCGCGAGGTCGCGGTCAGCCCCGGCATCGGCTTCGGCGACGGCGGCGACGGCCACGTCCGCTTCGCGCTCGTCGAGAACGAGCAGCGGATCCTGCAGGCGACGCGCTCGATCCGGCGGCTGCTTCAAGGTGTTCAGAGTCACCGCCCCTTCGGACGCCGAGCCGACCTGAGCCGCGTACTTCGCGAACACGCCGCGCTGTACTGCGGCGCCGGCGGCGTCCACCCGGCCATGCGGCTCTCGATCTCCTCGTCCGGAACGTCGAGGTCGAGGCGGCGGTTCTCGATGTCGAGGACGATCGTGTCGCCGTCGCGGACGGCCGCGAGCGGGCCGCCGCGGACGCCTCCGGCGCGATGTGGCCGACCATCAGGCCGTGCGTCGCGCCCGAGAAGCGGCCGTCGGTGATCAGAGCGACCTCGTCGCCGAGCCCCTCGCCGACGAGCGCCGCGGTCACGTGCAGCATCTCGCGCATCCCCGGCCCGCCGGCCGGGCCCTCGTAGCGGATCACGACGACGTCGCCGGGCTCGATCGCGCGCGCCTTCACCGCGGCGAAGCACTCCTCCTCGGAGTCGAACACGCGCGCGGGCCCGCGGTGGAGCAGGCGCTCGTGGCCGGCCAGCTTCACGACGCGAGCCTTCGGGCGCGAGCGAGCCGCGCAGGATCGCGAGGCCGCCGGTCGCCTTGATCGGCGTCGCGTACGGGACGACGACGTCCTGGCCGGGCCGCTCCTCGACCGCGGCGCGCGCGACCTCGTCGAGCGTCCGCCCGTCGACGCCGCGCGCGTCGCCGTGCGACGAGCGCCGGCGCCGACGAGCTCGCGCGCGACGAGCCCGATCCCGCCGGCCTCGTAGAGGTCGGTCGCGACGTAGCGGCCGAACGGCTTCAGGTCGGCGACGATCGGCGTGCGCGCGGCGATCGAGTCGAAGTCCTCGAGCTCGAGCGGGACGCCGACCTCGCGCGCGATCGCGAGCAGGTGCAGGACGCCGTTCGTCGAGCCGCCGCGTCGCCGGCGACCGCAGGCGATCGCGTTCTCGAACGCCTCGCGGGTGAGGATCGACGACGGCCGCGTGTCGGCGCGGACGAGGTCCATCACGAGCCTCCCGGCCTCGCCGCGCGGCGTCGTCTTGCCCGCGTGCGTGGCCGGGATGCCGGAGAGCGCCGCGCGGGCTGAGATGCCGAGGAAGTCGATCACGATCGCCATCGTGTTCGCCGTGAACTGGCCGCCGCACGCGCCGGCGCCGGGGCACGCGACGTCCTCGAGCGCGTGCACGTCCTCGTCGGTCATCTTCCCGGCCGCGCGGGCGCCGACCGCCTCGAACACGTCCTGGATCGTCACGTCCCGGCCGCGGAACCGGCCGGGCGCGATCGAGCCGTTGTAGAAGACGAGCGCCGGGCACGTCGAGCCGCGCGAGCGCCATCACGGCGCCGGGGATCGTCTTGTCGCAGCCGACGAGGCAGACGAGGCCGTCGAGCAGGTGGCCCTCGACGACGAGCTCGATCGAGTCGGCGATCACCTCGCGCGAGATCAGCGAGGCGCGCATCCCGGTCGTGCCCATCGAGACGCCGTCCGAGACCGAGATCGTGTTGAACTCGAGCGGCGTGCCGCCGGCGGCGCGGATGCCCTCCTTCACGTACCGCGCGAGCACGCGCTGGTTGAGGTTGCACGGCATCGTCTCGATCCACGTGGTCGCGACGCCGATCAGCGGCTTCGCGAGATCGTCGTCGGTGAAGCCGACGCCCTTCAGCATCGCGCGCGCCGGCGCGCGGTCGACGCCGTCGGTGAGCAGCGAGCTGCGCCGCTTGGCGGGGTCCGTGGGATTCGAGTACACGCTCAATGGGCCTCCGTTCCTCGGCTCGCGACCTTGAGTGAGAGCACGCGGGCATCCGGGAGCCGGCGCTGGAGCTCGGCGGCGACCGCGGCGCCGTGCGGCTTCCGCGCCCAGACGACGACGCTCGGCCCCGAGCCCGAGAGCGTGACACCGGCGACGCCGGTGGGCGGCTCGCGACGGAGCTCCTCGAGGAGCGGCGCGTCGGCGGCGCGGTACGGCTCGTGGAGCAGGTCGCGGAAGGCGGTCGCGAGGAGCGTCGCATCGCCGGAAGCGATCGCCGCGCCGAGCAGCGCGGCCTGCGCGGCAGCCGCTGCGGCCTCGGCGTGCGGCAGCGTGTCGGGCAGCCGCGAGCGCGAGGCGGCGGTGCTCACCCGCGTCGCGGGCACGACCGCGATCGGCGCGAGCGGCAGGTCGATCGCGATCCGCGCGGCGTGCGGGCCGGCGCCGTTCCGCCAGACGAGGCAGACGCCGCCGCGGAGCGCCGCCGCGAGGTTGTCGGCGTGTCCCTCGAGCGGGAGCCCGAGCCCGAGCAGCTCGTCGGGCGCGAGGTCGCGGCCGGCGGCGGCCGCGCCCGCGACGATCCCGGCGGCGACCGTGGCCGCGCTCGACCCGAGCCCGCGCTCGAGCGGGATCCGGTTCACGAAGCGGAAGCGGCGGCCCTCGAGCGGCGCGAGCAGCGCGAACGCGCGGAGCGCGAGGTGCGCCGCGTCGTGCGGCACCTCGGCCGCACCCTCGCCCTCGACCTCGACCGCGGGCTCGCCGTCGAGGGCGTCCTCGACGTGCAGCTCGTTCCAGAGCTCGAGCGCCGCGGCCGCGCAGTCGAACCCCGGCCCGAGGTTCGCGGTGGTCGCGGGCGCGCGGACGACGATGCGGGTCATCGTCCCTCCGAGCCGTGTCCACGCGGGACATGTCCGGCGGCAGCCGTAGCAACGGAACTGTGACGAACGATCCACAGGCTCATCGCGACACCTCCGCCAGGATCGCCTCGACCGTCGGCTCGACGAGGGTCGCGCCCGGAGTGAGCACCTCGACCGCGGCCGTGTCCTTCAGGCCGTGGCCGGTGAGGACGACGACGACGGTCGAGCCCGGCACGAGGTCGACCTGCGCGAGCGCCGCCAGGCCGGCGGCGGACGACGGCTCGCAGAAGATGCCCTCGCGGCTCGCGAGCTCGAGCCACATTCGGCTGATGTCCTCGTCCGACACTGCGACGTCCTCGACGCGCCCTTCGGCGACGAGCGGTTCGACCTCGAAGGCGTGCGCCGGCTCCGCGATCCGGATCGCGGACGCCATCGTCCCGGCCCGGTCGGCGGCGTGCGCCGCCACGAGCGCGCGGCGCGTGCCCGTCCTCGCGGAAGCCCTGCTCGTACGCGACCGTGTTCCCGCCGCCGCCGTACGGGAGCGCGAGCACGTCGGGCGCGCGGCCGCCGAGCTGCTCGGCGATCTCGAACGCCGCCGTCTTCTGGCCCTCGATCCGGTTCGGGTTCAGCGAGTTGACGAGGACGAACCCGCCCTCGTCGACGATCTTCAGGCAGCTCGCGAGCGCCGCGTCGAAGCTGCCGCGGACGCCGAGGACCCTCGCCCCGGCCACCCGCGACTGCGCCTCCTTCGCCGCGGCGATCGCGCCGGCCGGGCAGAGCACGACGGTCGTCAGCCCGGCCGCGGCGCCGTAGGCGGCGGCCGAGGCGGCCGTGTTCCCGGTGGACGCGCAGATGATCCCCTCGGCGCCGTCCTCCATCGCCTTCGCGACCGCGACCGCCATCCCGCGGTCCTTGAAGCTCCCGGTCGGGTTCATCCCCTCGAACTTGAAATGCAGCTCGACGCCGAGGTCGTCGCCCAGCTTGCGCGAGCGGACGAGCGGCGTCCCGCCCTCGCCGAGCGTGAGCGGCGGCGTGTCCGGCCCGACCGGCAGCCGGTCGCGGTAGCGCTCGATCACGCCCATCCGAGCTCCGCGACGCCACGGTCGGAGACGACGGGGAACGGCAGCGGCCGGCGGCGGACCTCGCCGAGCGCGTCGATCGCGGCGAGCGCGTCGGTGAGCGAGCCCTCGCGCGCCTCGTGCGTGACGACGTGCAGCGTGGCCCCGCCGCCGTTCGGCTGCTGGAGCAGCCGCGCGATCGAGATCTCCCGCTCGGCGAGCTGCTCGGCGACGTGCGCGAGCACGCCCGGGCGGTCGTCGACGGAGAGGTGGAAGTACCAGGGCGAGCGGCTCTCGCCGGGCGGCAGCCGCGGCAGCTCGCGCCAGACCGCGTCGTTCTGGAGGAACCCGGTGCCCATCGTCCCGATCACGCTCGCCATGTCGGCGATCACCGCCGAGGCCGTCTCGGTGCCGCCGGCGCCGGGGCCCTCGAGCGTGATCTCGCGGATCGCGTCGCCCTGCAGCATCACGGCGTTGAACGCGCCGGCGACGGAGGCGAGCGGGTGGCGGCGGTCGACGAGCGCGGGGCGCACGCGGACGTCGACGTGCCCGTCGACGAGCCGCGCCGAGCCGACGAGCCGGATCACCATGTCGAGCTCGCGCGCGGCGGCGACCGCGAGCGGGTCGATCGAGTCGATCCCGACCACGGCGACGTCGGCGAGCTCGAAGCGCGAGTGGAACGCGACCGTCGCGAGGATCGCCATCTTCGCCGCCGCGTCGGCGCCGCTCACGTCGTCGGTCGGGTCGGCCTCGGCGAAGCCCGAGCCGCTGCGCCTCGGCGAGCGCCTCGTCGTAGCTCCGGCCCGCCTCCATCTCGGTGAGCATGAAGTTCGTCGTCCCGTTCACGATCCCGAGCACGCCGTGCACGTTCGTGACCACGAGCGACTCGCGGAGCACCTTGATCACCGGGATCGCGGCGCAGACGCTCGCCTCGAAGCGGAGCTGGACGCCGGCCGCGGAGGCGGCCGCGAACAGCTCGGCGCCGCGGCGCGCGACGAGCTGCTTGTTCGCCGTGACGACGTGCTTGCCGCGCCGGAGCGCCTCGAGGACGTGGTCTCCCGTGGGCGTGACGCCGCCCATCACCTCGGCGACGACCGCGATCGACGGGTCGTCGACCACCTCGCCGATGTCCGTCGTGAGCGCGATGCCCTCCGGCGGGAACTCGCGGTCCTTCCCGGGATCGCGGACGAGCGCCTTGACGACGCGCAGCCGGTGGCCGGTCGCGCGCTCGATGTCGTCGGCCGAGTCGGTCAGCAGCCGGTTGACCGCCGAGCCGACGGTGCCGTACCCGAGCAGGGCGACGGGGACGTCAACCGACGCCATGCGCCTCCTGCACCTCCCGGTTCTGCAGCGCCCGCAGGCGCTTCCCGACCTGCTCGATCTGCGTCTCGGCGAGCTTGGCCCGGGCCTCGGCGAGGCTCGGCTGGCCGCGCTCCATCTCGGCGATCCACTCGCGGGCGAACTCGCCGTCGCGGATCCGCGCGAGGACGGCGCGCATGTTCTCGCGCACGTGCTCGTCGACGACCTTCGGGCCGACCGTGTGCGAGCCGTACTCGGCCGTGTCGGAGATCGAGTAGTGCATCCGCTCGATCCCGCCCTCGTAGATGAGGTCGACGATCAGCTTCACCTCGTGGAGGCACTCGTAGTACGCGAGCTCGGCCGGGTAGCCGGCCTCGACGAGGGTCTCGAACCCGAGCTGGATCAGCTGCGTCAGCCCACCGCAGAGGACGGCCTGCTCGCCGAAGAGGTCGGTCTCGGTCTCGTTCGCGAAGGTCGTCTCGATCATCCCCGCGCGGCCGGCGCCGAGCGCCGCGCCGTACGCGAGCGCGAGCTGGAGCGCCTTGCCGCTCGCGTCCTGCGCGACCGCGACGAGCGCCGGCGTGCCGTAGCCCTCCTCGTACAGCCGGCGGACGATGTGGCCCGGGCCCTTCGGCGCGACCATCACGACGTCGTGGCCGGCCGGCGGCTCGATCAGCCCGTAGTGGATCGCGAAGCCGTGGGCGAAGAGGAGCGCCGCGCCCGGCTCGAGATTCGGCGCGACCTCGTCGCGGAAGAGCGCGCCCTGCGAGCCGTCCGGGACGAGGAACGCCACGAGCTGCGCGCCGCGGACCGCATCCGGCACGTCGCGCACGACCAGCCCGGCCTCCTCGACGGCGGCGCGCGAGGAGCTGTCGGCCCGCAGGCCGACCTCGACCTCGACGCCGGAGTCGGCGAGGTTCTGCGCGTGGGCGTGGCCCTGGCTGCCGAAGCCGAGGATCGCGACCTTGCCCGAGAGCAGGTCGATATTGCCGGTCTTGATCACGTCGAGCATCCGGGCTCCTTTCGCTTACGAGACGGTGGCGGGTTGCGGCCGCGCGGCGCGCCGGCCCGGTCGGCGGAGGCCGATCCGGCCGGTGCGCACGAGCTCGCGGACGCCGTGCGGGCGGACGAGCTCCTCGAACGCGTCGAGCTCCTCCGGGCGGCCGACGACCTCGAACGTGAGCGCGTCGCGGCCGATGTCCGCGACCCGCGCGCCGAAGACCTCGCCGAGCGCGATCAGCTCCGCGCGCTTGTCCGGCGGCGCGCCGACGGTGATCAGCGCGAGCTCCCGCTCGACCGACTCGCCGGGCGCGAGCTCGACGACGCGGAGCACGTTCACGAGCTTGTGCATCTGCTTCTCGATCTGCTCGAACGAGTGCTCCGAGCAGTCGACGCGCAGGGTCAGCCGCGAGATCCCGCGCCGCTCGGTCGGGCCGACCGCGAGGCTGAGGATGTTGTAGCCGCGCCGCGCGAACATCTGCGACACGCGCGCGAGCGCGCCCGGCTTGTCCTCGAGCTCGACCGAGACGGTGTGATGGCTCATCCCGTCATCTCCTCGACCGGCTGCTTGAGGTCCTCGTCGGGAAGCTCGAGCACGTCGACCGACGCGGCGCCGGCCGGCACCATCGGGTAGCAGTTCTCGTCCGGATCGACGCGGGCGTCGACGACCGCGGTGCGGCCGGCGTCGAGCGCCGCGCGGAGCGTCGACTCGAGGTCGTCCTCGGAGTCGACCATGAAGCCCGCACAGCCGAGCGCGTCGGCGAGCTGGGCGTAGTCGGGCACCTGCTTCGTGAGGTGGGTCTGCGCGAAGCGCTCGGCGTAGAAGAGCTCCTGCCACTGGCGCACCATCCCGAGCCAGCCGTTGTTGATGATCACGACCACGATCGGCAGGCCCTCGAGCGCCGAGGTCGCGAGCTCCTGGCAGGTCATCTGGAAGCAGCCGTCGCCGTCGACGCAGACCACGGTCGCGTCCGGCCGGGCCGCCTTCGCGCCGACCGCGGCCGGCAGGCCGTAGCCCATCGTCCCCAGCCCGCCCGAGGTGATGAAGCTGCGCGGCTTGTCGCAGACGAGGTACTGCATCGCCCACATCTGGTGCTGGCCGACGCCCGTCGTCCACACGACGTCCTCGGTCCGCTCGCCCGCGAGGTCGCGGAGCGTCTCGAGCACGGTCTGCGGCTTGAGCACGCCCTCGGCGCGCCGGTACTTGTACGGGTAGAGCCGACGCCACTCCTCGAGCTGCGCGTGCCACGCGCTGCGGTCGGGCGTCCGCTCGGCCTGGAGCGCCTTCACCTCGCGGGTCAGCATCGAGAGCGCGAGCTTGAGCGGGCCGACGACCGGGATGTCCGCCTGCCGGATCTTCCCGACCTCGGCGGCGTCGATGTCGAAATGGATCACGCGCGCGCCCGGCGCGAACGCCGAGACCTTGCCGGTGACGCGGTCGTCGAAGCGCGTGCCGATCGCGATGATCAGGTCGCACTTGTTGAGCGCCCAGTTCGCGTACTTCGAGCCGTGCATCCCGGGCGCGCCGTAGTTCAGCGGGTGCGAGTCGGGGAGGCAGCCCTTCCCCATCAGCGTCACGACCGACGGCAGGCCGCCGGCCTCGACGAGCGCGAGCAGCTCGGCCGACGCGTTGGCGTTGAGCACGCCGCCGCCCGCGTACACGATCGGCTGCTTCGCCTCCGCGATCGCCTTCGCCGCCTCGCGCACCTGGCGCTCGTGCACCTTCGACGGCGGCCTCCAGCCGGGCAGGTCGACCTCGTCGGGGTACGAGAAGTCGAGCTCCGCCTCCTGGGCGTCCTTCGCGATGTCGACGAGGACGGGCCCGGGGCGGCCGGTGCGCGCGACGTGGAAGGCCGCCTTGATCGCGTGCGGCAGCTCGCGCACGTCCTGCACGAGCCACGAGTGCTTCACGATCGGCATCGTGATCCCGGTCGCGTCGGTCTCCTGGAACGCGTCGGTGCCGATCAGGTTCGAGCGCACCTGACCCGTGATGAAGACCGTCGGCGTCGAGTCCATCCACGCGTCCGCGATCGGGGTGACGAGGTTCGTCGCGCCCGGCCCGGACGTCGCCATCGCGACGCCGACCTTCCCGGACGCGCGGGCGTACCCCTCGGCCATGTGGCCGGCGCCCTGCTCGTGCCGCGCGAGCACGTGGCGGACGGTCGTGCCGCGCGCGATCGCGTCGTAGGTCGGCAGGATCGCCCCGCCGGGGATGCCGAACATGACGTCGACGCCCTCCGCTTCGAGTGAGCGCAGGATCGCGTCGGAACCCAGCATGCGGGTCATCTCCAAACCTCCTCGAAGAGCTCGGTATCGGTGCGTGCGTCGGGCATCGCGGCGATCACGATATCGGTGAATCTCCGCGTGTCGATCTCGCCCGGCGCCCCTTCGGCGGCCGTGACCGCCCGCTCGAGCGTGCGCGCCGCCGAGCGCTCGCCGAGCCCCTCGGCGAGCAGGAGCGACGCCGCGAGCAGCGTTCCCGTCGCGTCGGCGACGCCGAAGCCCGCGACCTCGCCGTCGTCGGACGCGTGTGCCGCGAAGAGGCCGGGCCCCGTCCGCGAGAGCCGACCGCTCGCGACGGTGTGCAGGCTGCCCGCGAGGTGGGCGGCGGCGTCGACGATCGCGCCGGCGAGGTGCTCGGGCGCGACGACCAGGTCGACCGTCCCGGGACGGTCGCGGAAGCGGGTGAGGACGGCGCCGAGGGTCAGCAGTTCGACCTCGAGGCCGTCCCAGCCGTCGGCCTGGGCTGCGACGAGCTCGTCCCACTCGCGCGCGGAGCCGACGGACGTGAGCCGCGCGCGCCGCGCGGCCGCGATCTCGAACGCGCGTCCGATCGCGAGCTCGTCGGCTCCGTCGCCGAGCGGCTCGACCACGAGGAGGTCGCCACGCGGCTGGTTGTGGACCCGCGAGACGCGCCACTCGGGATCGAGATCGGCCACGACGCCGTCGAGCGCGGGATCGGCCGGCGCAGAGACGAGGATCGCATCCGCGGCGCGGTAGGCCTCGCGCGTCGAGAGCGGCAGCGGATGGCCGACGCGGGTCATCGCCTCGCCGCCGAACGGGAGGTGGACGTCGTCGATCCGCAGCGCGTGCAGCCGCGCGACCTCGCTGAGGACGCGCGAGGCCTCCCCCATCAGCTCGGGCCCGACGCCGTCGCCGGCCAGGCACGCGACGGTCCACGCCCGGCTCACGAGGTCACCTGGTTCCAGATCTGTCTGTCGTCACGCACTCGATGCTCCTTGGGTCGGCACGCACCTCTCCCGAGGTGAGGTCTGTGTCTGCGGCGTCCAGGGCCGCGTGAGCGCGTTCTCCCCCTAGAGGGGGAGAATGGCGATGGCAACGACGAGCATGGGCACGGGCGAGGCCGCGTGCGGCGAAAACTGGATGCTCGTCGTGCGTGTCATCGGAAGCCTGAGTCTGCCGGGACCCCTCCGCGTTGTCAACTGGCGCGGGCGAGCCCGACCGAGTGGTCGGCGGAGTGGTCGTCGATCAGCCACGAGTGCCCGAAATGGCTCATCGCCTCGATGATCGGCAGCAGCGCGACGCCCTTGTCGGTCAGCTCGTACTCGACGCGCGGCGGCGACTCGGGATAGCTGCGGCGGAGGACGAGGCCCTCCTGCTCGAGCATGTGCAGGCGCTCGGAGAGCGTCCGCGGGCTGATCCCGTGGCAGGCGTGCTCGAGCTGGGTGAAGCGGCGCGGGCCCTCGGAGAGGTCGTGGATGATCAGCGCCGTCCATTTCGAGCCGATCAGATCGGATGTGGCGGCGACCGCGCAGCAGCCGCAATCGTGCACGTCCATCATCCGCCGCTCGGCCATTAGGGCCAGTTTACTCGAGCCTGCGGCGGGAAGCGCGCGTTCCGGCGCGACTTGCGGATTCGCCCTCCCTTTCCTATCCTCTTTGAAGCGATGAGCGCGCCCCGGACCAATCCCGTCTCCGTCACGACGGTCGCGCGCGCGATTGCCGCGAAGCCTCCGCGCTAGCCGGCGACCTCTCCCCCGCCCCGCCGGCTAGGACGCAAGAAGCGGCGGGCCACTCGAGCAACTCGAAAGGCTTTCTGTGACGCACCGCGCCACGCGCACCAACCCGATTCCGCCCCGCCGACGCCCGACCGGGCCCGTCGGCCTCTACGACCCGGCGTTCGAGCACGAGTCGTGCGGCGTCGCGATCGTGGCGCGCCTCTCGGGCGAGAACGAGCCACGAGGCGGTCGCTGCGCGCGCTCACGGCGCTCGAGAACCTCGAGCACCGCGGCGCGACCGGCGCCGACCCGCGGACGGGCGACGGCGCGGGGATCCTGCTCCAGCTTCCCGACGGGCTCTTCCGCTCCGTCGTCGGCGACGACCTCCCGCCGGCCGGGCAGTACGGCGTCGCGGTGTGCTTCCTCCCGCGCGAGGACGCCGCGCGCGCCGCCGAGCTCGAGCGCCTCCTCGCCGACACCGTCGAGGCCGAGGGCCAGCGCGTCGTCTGCTGGCGCGACGTGCCGCTCGACCTGAGCCACGTCGGCGACACCGCGAGCTCGGTCGCGCCGGTCGTGAAGCAGCTCGTCGTCGCCGCGTCGGACGAGCTCGCCGCCGACCAGGCCGCGTTCGAGCGCAAGCTGTACGTGATCCGCCGCGTCGCGGAGCTCGCCGCCGGCCCCGATCTCGTGATCCCGAGCTTCTCGTCGCGGACGATCGTCTACAAGGGGATGCTGATGTCGCCGCAGCTCCGGCGCTGCTACCCCGACCTGACGCGACCCGCGGACGACGACGGCGCTCGCGCTCGTCCACTCGCGGTTCTCGACGAACACGTTCCCGAGCTGGGAGCTCGCGCACCCGTACCGGATGATCGCGCACAACGGCGAGATCAACACGCTGCGCGGCAACGTCAACTGGATGCGCGCGCGCGAGTCGCAGCTCGCCTCCGAGCTCTTCGGCGACGACCTCGCGAAGGTGCTGCCGGTCGTCCGCCCGGGCGGCTCGGACACGGCGAACTTCGACAACGTGCTCGAGCTGCTCGTGCTCGCGGGCCGTTCGCTGCCGCACGCGATGATGATGATGATCCCCGAGGCGTACGCCGGCCGCGACGACCTGCCCGACGAGGTGCGCGGCTTCTACGACTTCCACGGCTGCCTGATGGAGCCGTGGGACGGGCCGGCGTCGATCTCGTTCACCGACGGCACGGTGATCGGCGCGACGCTCGACCGCAACGGCCTGCGCCCGGGCCGCTGGATCGAGACGAAGGACGGCTGGGTCGTGCTCGCCTCCGAGACCGGCGTGCTCGACGAGCCGCCGGCGAACGTCCTGCGCAAGGGCCGCCTCCAGCCCGGGAAGATCTTCCTCGTCGACATCGAGCAGGGCCGGATCGTCGAGGACGAGGAGGTCAAGCGCGAGATCGCGACGCGCACGCCCGTACGGCGAGTGGTACGCGAGGGCGTCGTCCGCCTCGCCGACCTGCCAGAGCGGCCGCCGCGCGTCCCGCGCGCCGAGCCGCTGCGCGCGCGCCAGCTCGCGTTCGGCTACACGCAGGAGGACATGCGCGTGATCCTCGCGCCGCTCGCGCGGAACGCCGAGGAGCCGATCGGCTCGATGGGCAACGACCTCGCGCTCGCCGTCCTCTCCGACCAGCGGCCGCTCCTCTACTCCTACTTCA
Organism: uncultured Actinomycetes bacterium; assembly: GCA_963729135.1. Lineage (GTDB taxonomy): Bacteria > Actinomycetota > Thermoleophilia > Gaiellales > Gaiellaceae > PALSA-600. The sequence continues at coordinate 77,197 of CAVSMT010000009.1, read as the reverse complement.
AGCAGCTCTTCGCGCAGGTGACGAACCCGCCGATCGACTCGACGCGCGAGTCGATCGTGATGAGCGTCGCGACGAGCGTCGGCTCCGAGCACAACCTTCTCGACGAGACCGCCGAGCACGCGCACCAGCTCGTGATCGACCAGCCGATCCTGCGGCAACGCCGAGCTCGAGAGCCTGCGGCAGGTCGACTCGTCGATCTTCAAGGCGCACACGATCGACATCACGTGGCCGGTCGCCGAGGGCGCCGCGGGGATGGCGGCCGCGCTCGAGCGGATCTGCGCCGAGGCCGACGACGCGCTCGCCGACGGCGTCAACATCCTGATCCTCTCCGACCGGAACGTCGGCGCCGACCGCGTCGCGATCCCGGCGCTGCTCGCCGTCTCGTCGCGTCCACCACCACCTCGTCCGCGCAGGGCACGCGCCTCCAGGCCGGGCTCGTGGTCGAGTCGGGCGAGCCGCGCGAGGTGCACCACTTCGCGACGCTGATCGGCTACGGCGCCGCCGCGATCAACCCGTACGTGATGCTCGAGACGCTCGACGAGCTGCGCCGCACCGGCTGGCTGCCGGAGGTCGACGAACGCCGAGGAGGCGCAGTACCGCGCGATCAAGGGGATCTCGAAGGCGCTGCTGAAGACGATCTCGAAGATGGGCATCTCGACGATCCCGTCGTACTGCGGCGCGCAGATCTTCGAGGCGGTCGGGCTCGAGCCGGAGCTCGTCGAGCGGCACTTCACCGGCACGCCGTCGCGGATCGCCGGCATCGGCGTCGAGGTGCTCGCGCGCGAGGCGCTCGACCGGCACGCGCGCGCGTACCCGCTGCAACGGCGGGATGCTCCCGCTCGGCGGCGTCTACGCGTGGCGGCGCCGACGGCGAGCACCACCAGTGGAACCCCGAGACGATCGCGCTGCTCCAGCACGCGGTCCGGCACGGCGGCGCGAAGACGTACGAGGAGTACTCGCGCCTCGTGAACGAGGACGCGGCGCAGAAGGCGACGCTCCGCGGGCTGCTGCGGTTCCGCTTCGCCGAGGACGGCGGGATCCCGCTCGACGAGGTCGAGCCCGCGGTCGAGATCGTGAAGCGGTTCTCGACCGGCGCGATGTCGCTCGGCTCGCTCTCGCGCGAGGCGCACGAGACGCTCGCGATCGCGATGAACCGGATCGGCGGCAAGTCGAACACCGGCGAGGGCGGCGAGGACCCGGTGCGGTACATCCCCGAGCCGAACGGCGACTCGCGCCGCTCGGCGATCAAGCAGGTCGCGTCGGGCCGCTTCGGCGTCAACATCCACTACCTCGTCAACGCCGACCAGCTCCAGATCAAGATGGCGCAGGGCGCGAAGCCCGGCGAGGGCGGCCAGCTGCCGGGCCACAAGGTCGACGCGTACATCGCGAAGATCCGCTCCACGACGCCGGGCGTCGGCCTGATCTCGCCGCCGCCGCACCACGACATCTACTCGATCGAGGATCTGAAGCAGCTGATCTACGACCTGCGCTGCGCGAACCCGGACGCGCACGTCTCGGTGAAGCTCGTCTCCGAGATGGGCGTCGGCACGGTCGCCGCCGGCGTCGCGAAGTGCAACGCCGACCACGTCGTGATCGCCGGCCACGACGGCGGCACGGGCGCCTCGCCGCTCTCGTCGATCCAGTCGGCCGGCGTGCCGTGGGAGATCGGGCTCGCCGAGACGCAGCAGACGCTCGTCATGAACGACCTCCGCTCGCGGATCTGGGTGCAGACCGACGGCCAGCTGAAGACCGGCCGCGACGTCGTGATCGCCGCGATCCTCGGCGCCGACGAGATGGGCTTCGCGACCGCGCCGCTGATCGCGACCGGCTGCGTGATGATGCGCGCCTGCCACCTGAACACGTGCCCGGTCGGGATCGCGACGCAGGATCCCGTGCTGCGCGCGCGGTTCGCCGGGCACTCCCGAGCACGTCGTCAACTTCTTCTTCTTCGTCGCCGAGGAGGTGCGCGAGCTGATGGCGCGGCTCGGCATCGCGCGCTTCGACGACCTGATCGGCCGCGTCGACCTGCTCGAGGCCGACGAGCGCGATCGAGCACTGGAAGGCGCGCGGGGTCGACCTCGCGAACCTGCTCCACGCGCCCGACGTCCGCGCCCGGCGCGCCGCTCCACCGCACGCACGCGCAGGACTCGCCGCTCCCGGGCGCGCTCGACTGGGAGCTGATCGAGGCCGCCGGCGACGCGATCGAGCACGGCGACGCCGTTCGAGGCCGACGTCGCCGTCCGCAACGTCAACCGCACGGTCGGCGGCGCTCCTCTCGAGCGCGGTCGCGAAGCGCCACGGCGCCGAGGGCCTGCCGCCGGGGACGATCCGCATCACGCTCCGCGGCTCCGCCGGCCAGTCGTTCGGCGCGTGGCTCGCGCCCGGGATCGAGCTCACCCTCGTCGGCGACGCGAACGACTACACCGGCAAGGGCCTGTCCGGCGGCACGATCGCCGTCCGCCCGCCCGACGCCGCGACCTTCGCCGCCGAGGAGAACGTGATCGTCGGCAACACCGTCCTCTACGGCGCGACGCGCGGGAAGGCGTTCTTCCGCGGGCTCGCGGGCGAGCGCTTCGCCGTGCGCAACTCGGGGGCGAGCGCGGTCGTCGAGGGCGTCGGCGACCACGGCTGCGAGTACATGACCGGCGGCCACGTCGTGGTGCTCGGCCCGACCGGGCGGAACTTCGCCGCCGGGATGAGCGGCGGCATCGCGTACGTCCTCGACGAGGACGGCCTCTTCACGGGTCGGTGCAACACGGAGCTCGTCGGGCTCGATCCGCTCGAGCCGGCCGACGTCGAGACGATCCGCGCGCTCGTCGAGGAGCACCTCGAGCGCACCGGCTCGCCGGTCGCAGCGCGCGTGCTCGACGACTGGGACGAGCTCCTGCCGCGGTTCGTGAAGGTGATGCCGCACGACTACAAGCGCGCGCTCGCCGAGCTCGCGGCCGCCGGCAACGGGCACACGCTGTACCACGACGACCACCCGCTCTCGACCGCCGGCGAGGGCTTCGTCACGACGGAGTCCGAAGAAGCGGAACCCGCAGCGGCCTGATGGGCGAGCTCGGCGCGTTCATCAAGCTCGACCGGGTCGAGAACCCCGAGCGCGACCCGTCCGAGCGGGTCCACGACTTCCGCGAGTTCGTCGGCACGCTTCCGATCGCCGGCCTCCAGGAGCAGGGCGCGCGCTGCATGGAGTGCGGCGTGCCGTTCTGCCACAACGGCTGCCCGGTCAACAACCTGATCCCGGACTGGAACGACCTCGTCTACCGCGACCGCTGGCGCGAGGCGATCGAGCAGCTCCACCGCACGAACAACTTCCCCGACTTCACGGGCCGCCTCTGCCCCGCGCCGTGCGAGGCCGCGTGCGTGCTCGAGATCCGCGAGGGCAAGGCGGTGACGATCAAGCAGATCGAGCTCGCGATCGTGAACCGCGCGCTGGGACGAGGGCTGGATCGTGCCGCAGCCGCCGACGACGCGCACCGGCCGGACGGTCGCCGTGATCGGCTCCGGCCCCGCCGGCCTCGCGTGCGCGCAGCAGCTCGCGCGCGCCGGGCACTCGGTCACGGTCTCGAGCGCGACGAGGCCGGCGGCGGGCTCGTCCGCTTCGGCGTGCCGGACTTCAAGATCGAGAAGACCGTCGTCGCAGCGCCGCGTCGAGCAGCTCGAGGCGGAGGGCGTCGAGTTCCGCTTCGGCGTCGACGTCGGCGTCGACGTCGGCGCAGACGAGCTGCGCGCGAGCCACGACGCGGTCGTGATCGCGACCGGCGCGCGCGTCCCGCGCGACCTGCCGGTGCCGGGCCGCGAGCTCGACGGCGTCCACTTCGCGATGGAGTACCTCTACCAGCGCAACCGCGTTCGTGGCGGGCGGCGCCCGGCGCCCGAGACAAGGCGATCTCGGCCGCCGGCAAGCACGTGATCGTGATCGGCGGCGGCGACACCGGCGCCGACTGCGTCGCGAACTCGCACCGCGAGGGCGCCGGCGTCGGTCACGCAGATCGAGCTCGTCGGCGAGCCGCCGCGCACGCGCCCGGACGAGCTGACGCCGTGGCCGCTCTGGCCGATGAAGCTCCGCGTCCCGTACGCGCTGAAGGAGGGCGGCGCACCGCGACTTCGCGATCTCGACCACGCAGTTCACCGGCGACGGCCAGGTCGAGCGGATCCACTGGGCGCAGAACTCCGGCCGGCCGCCGTTCGAGCTCGTCGCCGGCACCGAGGAGTCGCACCCGGCCGGGCTCGTGCTGCTCGCGATGGGCTTCCTCGGCCCGGAGGCGACGATCCTCGACCAGCTCGGCGTCGAGAAGGACGAGCGCTCGAACGCGAAGGCGCCGGCCTACGCGACCTCCGCCGAGGGCGTCTTCGCCGCCGGCGACGCCCGCCGCGGCCAGTCGCTGATCGTGTGGGCGATCAACGAGGGCCGCCGTGCGCGGCCGCCGTCGACGGCTGGCTCGCGCAGGCTCAGGCCGCCTGAAAAGGACGCGTCCGCAAGAGCGGATCGCGATCCGAATCTCTGGCTCGGCGCCACGCTCCTCACGCTCGACCGCCGAGTCGAACGCACCTACCAGCGTCTCGGGGTCGAGTACCTCTTCGTGGCGTGGGTCAGCGGATCGCGAACGTCGCGGTCACGTCGGACTCGATCTGGACCGTGCCGGCCGAGATCGGGGTCGCGACGGCGGCGGCCTTCTCGGCCCCGAACGGGATCGGGGAGCTTCCGCTCTGCTCGCTCACCGAGAGCACGGCGCCGAGCTTCACGCCCGCGGCCGAGGCGATCGCCTGCGCCCGCTGACGGGCGTCGGCGACCGCGGCCTTCAGCGCGCTCTGCGAGAGGAGGCGGGCGTCGCCCGAGGTGAGCGAGGGGCCGTCGACCTCGTTCGCGCCCGCGTCCACCGCGGCGTCGACGACCGGGCCGGCCTTCGCGATGCTGTGGACGCGGGCGGTGACCGAGTTCGTGGCCGTGTAGTTGAGGATCTTGTCGCCGTTCTGGTTGCGGTTCGGCGAGAGCGCGATCTGCGCGGTCTGGATGTCGGCGGCGGCGACGCCGTGCGCGCGGAGCGCCGCGATCACCTTCGTCATCTGCGCGGCGTTCGCGTGCAGTGCGCCCGTCGCGGTGTTCGCGGTCGCCGAAACGCCGAACGTGAAGTCGGCGCGCGTCGGCACGGTCGTGACGATCCCGGAGCCGTTCACCGTGATCGTCCGCGGCGAGGCGGCGAGCGCGGCCGGCGCGGCGAGCGCGGCGACGGCGAGCAGAACGGCGGTGAGCTTCATGGCCTTCACTGTGCCCGATACGCCGCAGAGTCGCCCACCGTCACAGGCGCGAGGCCGGGCCTGCGCCCGGCCTCGCGAAGACGCGCCGCTACCTCTCGATCGGGACGTCGACGAGGTTGCCCCACTCGGTCCACGAACCGTCGTAGTTGCGGACGTTCTCGTAGCCGAGGAGCTCGCGGAGCACGAACCACGTGTGCGCGGAGCGCTCGCCGATCCGGCAGTACGCGATCGTCTCCTTGTCGGCGGTGACGCCCTTGGCGCCGTACAGGTCGCCGAGCGCGCCGGCGTCCTTGAACGTGCCGTCGTCGTTCACGGCCTGCGCCCACGGGATCGACTGCGCGGTCGGGATGTGCCCACCGCGCTGCGCGCCCTCCGACTCGTACCCGGGCGGCGCGAGCAGCTCGCCCGCGTACTCCTGCGGCGAGCGCACGTCCACGAGCGCCTTTCCGCCGGTCGTGATCGTCTCGAGGACGTAGTCGCGGTACGCGCGGATCGACTCGTCGCGGTCGGACGCGGAGTACGACGCCGCGGCGACCGACGGCTCGTCCGTCGTCAGCTCGCGGCCCTCGTCGATCCACTTCTGCCGGCCGCCGTTCAGCAGGCGGACGTCCGAGTGGCCGTAGATCTTGAGGTACCAGTACGCGTACGCCGCGAACCAGTTGTTGCGGTCGCCGTAGAGGATCACCGCCGTGTCGTTGCCGATCCCGCGCGAGCCGAGGAGCTCCTCGAAGGTGCCCTTGTCGACGAGGTCGCGCTCGATCGGATCCTGCAGGTCGTCCTTCCAGTGCAGCTTCACCGCGCCCGGAATGTGACCCTCGTCGTACAGGGCGGGGTTCTCGTCCACCTCCGCCACGACCACGCCGGAGTCGCCCAGGTGCTCCGCCAGCCAGTCGGTGCTGACGAGCACGTCCTTCGAGTAGCCGTTTCCGCTCATGCGAGATCCTCCCGTTGCTTCAATTTGTAAAGTGATACAAGCAGATCGGCCCGGCCGGGGCAACCCGGAGCCGCGACACTCGAAGACGACATTTAGCCTCGTCTTAGAGCTTTCTTAGACTCGACGGCCAGCATGCTCTCACCGTGCTCCGCAGGCCCAGATCCCTCCCAGGTGAGCGTCGAAGCACGGTAGGCGCCTCTACGCAGCGCCTTCCTCTCCCCCGGCAGGCGGGCGGTAACGGCACCGCCCGCCTGCCGGCTCCGTTCGTTTGCTGAGCCCGGCTCGGTTCCTCGCCAAGCCCGTCGAGAACGGTCACCATATGGACATGTCGATTCTCGTCGTCGACGACGACCAGGCGGTCCGGGACTCCCTCCGGCGCGCGCTCGGGATGCAGGGTTACGCGGTCGAGCTCGCCGCCGACGGCGCGGAGGCGCTCGCGCGGCTCGGCGGAAACGGCACCTCGGTCGACCTGCTGATCGTCGACGTGCTGATGCCCGGCGTCGACGGCCTCGAGGTGACGCGGCAGCTCCGCGCCGAGGGCAATGCGCTCCCGATCCTGATGCTGACCGCGCGGGACCAGGTCTCCGATCGCGTCGCGGGTCTCGAGGCCGGCGCGGACGACTACCTCGTGAAGCCGTTCGCGCTCGAGGAGCTCGTCGCCCGCGTGCGCGCGCTGCTGCGCCGGCTCGGCGCCGACGAGACCGCGAGCGTCCTCCGTTTCGCCGACCTCGAGCTCGACACCGGGACGCGCGAGGTCACGCGCGGCGACGAGTCGCTCACGCTCACGCGAACCGAGTTCGCGCTGCTCGAGCTCTTCCTCCGCAACCCGAGGCAGGTGCTCACCCGCTCCGTGATCTTCGACCGCGTCTGGGGCTACGACTTCGGCTACGGCTCGAACTCGCTGGACGTGTACATCAGCTACCTGCGCAAGAAGACCGAGGTGGGCGGCGCGTCGCGGCTGATCCACACGATCCGCGGCGTCGGCTACGCGCTGCGCGAGCCGTGAGCCTCCGCGTCCGGCTCGCGCTCGTCGCGGGCGCGGCGGTCGCAGCGGCCGTCGTGGTCGCGTCGGTCGTCGTCTACTTCGTCGTCCGCGGCGAGCTCTACGGCCCGATCGACACCGGCCTCAAGCAGGCGGTCGCGAGCATCCGCGTCCCGCGGTTCCCCGACATCACCGCGGGCACGGCACCGAACGAGTACTTCCTCAGCGGCCCCGGGATCGGGCCCGGCGAGGGGTTCCCGGTCCCGTACCGGTTCGTCGGCCAGAACGGCGCGAAGCTCATGCTCAACACCGGCTACTCCGTGGCCCTGCGCCCGCTGCCGGTGACGGCCGCTGCGAAGGCGGTCGCGGCCGGATCCGGGAAGGCGTACTTCTCCGACGCGTTGGTCGGCCGGCAGCACGCGCGCATCTACACGGTCCAGTTCCAGCCGGGCTTCGCCGTCCAGATCGCGGCTCCGCTCGACGCCGCCGACCGGGCGCTCTCGAGGATCAAGCTCTGGCTGATCCTCGTCGCGCTCGGCGGGATCGCACTCGCCTCGGCGGCCGGGTTCCTCGTCGCGCGCGCCGCGCTGCGGCCGGTGCGGCGGCTCAGCGAGACCGCGGAGCACGTGCGCGCGACGCGCGACCTCAGCCGCCGGATCGACGTCACCGGCCACGACGAGCTGAGCCGGCTCGCGACGACCTTCAACGCGATGCTCGCGTCGCTCGACGAGGCGGCGCAACGCCAGCGCCAGCTCGTCCAGGACGCCTCGCACGAGCTGCGCACGCCGCTCACGAGCCTGCGCACGAACATCGAGGTGCTCGCCTCCGATCCCGTGATGACCTCGGAGGAGCGCGACCAGCTCCTCACCGATGTCGTCGAGCAACTGACCGAGATGACCGCGCTCGTCGCCGAGCTGACGGAGCTCGCGCGCGGCGAGGAGCACCAGCTCGCGCTCGAGGACGTCCGGCTCGACCTCGTCACGAACGAGGCGATCCGCCGGACGACGCGCAACCACCCGGAGGTTCCGATCCTCGCCGACCTCGAGCCGACCGTGGTCGTCGGCGTCCCCGGCGACGCTCGAGCGCGCGATCACGAACCTGCTCGACAACGCGGCGAAGTGGAGCCCGCCGGGCGCACACGTCTCGGTCGCGCTCCGCGACGGCGAGCTGACCGTCCGGGATCGCGGCCCGGGTATCGCCGAGGACGACCTGCCGCGCGTCTTCGACCGCTTCTACCGCGCGACGTCGGCGCGCAGCATGCCGGGCTCGGGGCTCGGGCTCGCGATCGTGAAGCAGGTCGCCGAGTCGCACGGCGGCACCGTCGTCGCCGAGCGCGCGCCGGACGCCGAGGGCGGCACGGTGATGCGGTTCCGGATCCCGTCCAGCGTCGCCTCGGCCGAGTCGCGGGAGCTCGTTCAAGACCTAGCTTCCTCCTAGCGCCAGGAACGAGAAACCATGCCGCCCAGACGTGCGTGATCGACCGCGTCTTCAGTCCGGGTACTCGTCCTTCCGCCACGTGCGCGGTTCGTCGGATTGCGGCTTCGGCGTTCGCTCGAGCAGCGAGCTGAAGTACGGGGCGACGAACGGATCCGGGGCTGACACGGTGTAGGTGTGGTAGACGGTGCCGTTCTCGCGCGCGAAGGCGATCCAGCTCGGATTCTCGCGCAGCCCGTCCTTCAGCTCGGCTCCGATCTGGCCCGCCCACTCCCGGAGCCAGTCGGGTGGGTCGTCGATCAACTCCCTGATCTCGGGGATCTGCTGCGCCTGCTCTTCGGTCAGCGCGAGGCCGAAGTCGAGGGCGAAGTCGGAGCCGTACGTCGAGACGTACGGGAACTGCCAGCCCATCCGCCGCCTGTAAGCGGCCAGCCGGTCGATCGGCGCGCGAGAGAAGCAGATCAGGGTCACGTCGCGGTGGTTCAGATGGACGAGCGAGCCGTCGAGCCCGTCGGCCAGGCTCGTGCAGCCGGGACAGGCGCCCACCTTGTAGTCGGGCCCGAACATCACGTTGTAGGCGAGCAGCTGCGAGCGGCCGTCGAAGAGCTCGGCGAGCGTCTTCTCGCCGTCCTCCGTGCCGAACTCGTACTCCTTCTCGACCGGCACCCACGGGAGCTCGAGCCGCTGCCTCTTGATCTCCTCGTTCCGCTGCGCCTGCTCGGCCTCGAGCTTGGCGAGCTCGTCTCGGGCCGCCTGCCATTCCTCGCGGGTCGCGACCTTGTGCTCGGCCATCTTCTGCTCCTTCCACTCGAACTGCGCTTCGGCGCGGGCCGAGATCGTCGTCGGATCCGCCCGCCGCGGGACGAACGAAAGGACCCGAGGCGATCCGGAAAGTCATCGCACCTGTTTTCGAACCGGATCTCACCGACGAAACCGGACGAGAACTTGGCTCCGTCCGGCCCAGCTTCCCTACATCGACATCGGGATCGTCAGCCACGGAACGTGGTCCGGGACGAAGACGACGGCCAGGCCGAGCAGCGTCAGCGTGGCGGCGGTCAGACCGGTCGAGACAATCGACCATGGCAGCAGCTTCTCCACGGCGATCAGGGCTGCGATCGCAAGCATCCACGCGATGCTCATCACCCCGAGCGCGAAGAGGGCGACCATCAGCGCGCCGCTGCAGCCGACGCAGAATCCTCCCTGCTCCATCCCCATGACCAGCGCGCCGCCGACACCCGGCCGCCAGCGGAGAAGCCGCGAGTCGCGACAGTGCCGCAGGCACCCTCCCTTCGCCGACGTCAACTCGTAGAGCGCCGCAGCCAGAATCACCCCGCCTGCGGCATACCGGCCGGCGCGGCCCCAGGCCAGAACGCCGAGGTCGAGCGAACGGACCCCCTCGACCAGCACGTAGGCCAGCACGCCGAACGCCGCCCACGGCACCAGGTAGCCGGCCGCGAACAGCACCGTCCCCGCGAGCGACCGCGCCTGCGCTCCGTGCGCGGCGCGCGAGTAGGCGACGGCCATCGGCGAGAGGGAGGGGAGCATCATCGCGGCCATCATCGTCACCCACACGACCGCGAACCAGCCGAAGCCGCCGAGGTCGGTTCCGGGGCCCATGTCCATCCCACGCATCCGCGCGACCGTCACCGCCCAGCAGCCGGCGGCGACCGCCCCGAGCACCACGACGGGCCACACCGCGGACGCCGTTCCCGCCGCGAGCCGACGGCTCTCGCTGGTCGCCGAGCTCATCCGGCCAGCAGGCGCTCGAGGTTGTCGAAGCAGACCGTCCAGCCGCGCTGCTGGCTCTCCCGGCGCTCGTCGGTGGGGATGCTGCTGTTCGTCATCAGCACCGCCGTCCCGCCGCCGCGCTCGGAGAACTCGAGTTCGATCACCTGCTGCCGGTCCGGCTGGTCGTCCCACACCCAGGTGAAGACGAGCCTGTGCGGCGGCTCGACCACCCGGTACTCGCCGGTCGCGCCGGCCTCCGTTCCGTCGGACGGGTCGCGCATGACGATGCGGATCCTGCCCCCGACGCGGAGGTCGACCTCGGCGGTCGGCGTCTCCCAGCCGGGCATGCCATGGAGCCAGCGGCGGAGCACCTCCTCGCTCGTCCAGGCCTCGAAGACGCGCTCGACGGGCGCGTCGAACGTCCGCTCGATTTGCAGTACCCGCTCGCGGTGCTCGGTCATCTCCGCTCCTCGAGGTACTCCGCGACGACGTCGAACAGACGCTCCCAGCGCGTCCGCTGGCTCTCTATCCATTCCGCCGCGTCGGCAAGCGTCTCGGGCCGGAGGCCGAGCCGATGGGTGCGCCCGTGGATCTCGCGCGTGACGATCCCCGCCTCCTCGAGACGCCGCAGATGGCGGGAGATCGTCGGCTTCGAGACGCCGAGGCCTCGGCTCGCCTCCGCGACGGTCGCGGCCCCGCCGCTGAGCCGCTCGACGATCTCGCGGCGGATCGGATGGGCGAGCGCCGCGAACGCATCGTTAGCCATAACGCTAACTGTATCGTGCCGGCTGAGAGACGACGAAGGAGGATCCCGATGCCCCAGCACGCGGTGGGAACGCGAGACGAATGGCTGTCCGCCCGCAGGGAGCTGCTCGTGGCCGAGAAGGAGCACAGGCGCCACGGCGACGAGCTCGCCCGCCGGCGCCGAGACCGTCACGACGAGTACGAGATCCGGGAGGAGGCGACGCGTCGATGAGCGGGCACAGGATCGGAACCCAGGACGAGTGGCAGGCCGAGCGGGACGCGCTCCTCGGCGAGGAGAAGGTGCTCACGCGCCGCAGCGACGAGCTCGCCCGCAGACGTCGGGAACTCCCATGGGTGCGGGTCGAGAAGGACTACAGCTTCGAGACCGAGCACGGCACCCGGTCGCTCGCCGAGCTCTTCGACGGCCGCTCGCAACTGCTCGTCTACCACTTCATGTTCGGGCCGCCCTACACGGCCGGTTGCCCGGTCTGCTCGTCGATCGCCGACTCGCTGGCCCCGCAGGTCGTCCACCTGAAAGCGCGGGACACGACCCTGCTGCTCGCCTCCCGCGCGCCGCTCGAGAAGCTCCTCGCTTACCGCGGACGGATGGGCTGGACCATCGACTGGGTCTCGAGCGGCGGCAGCGACTTCAATCGCGACCTCGGCTTCCTCTCGACCGAGGAGGAGCTGAGGCCGTTCCTCGACGGCGAGATCCCCCCGGTCGTCGAGCAGATGGCGGACGCCACCGGCACCGACGTCGCAGGCTACGTCTCCGAGGGCCCCGGTCTGAGCGCGTACGCGCTCGAGGACGGGGCCGTCTACCGGACCTACGTCACCACCGCGCGCGGTCTCGAGCCTGCGATGACCTACTACGGGCTCCTCGACCGCACGCCGCGCGGGCGGCACGAGGAAGGAGAGCTCGAGCACTGGCTCCGCCGCCACGACGAGTACGAGGCGGGCTGATGCTCGAGCTCGACACTCCTCACGGACGTGCCCGAGCGCGCCTGCTTCCGGTGGAGTCGCCGGCGGCCGCGCTCGTGCTCGGTCACGGCGCGGGCGGCGGGATCGACTCGCCCGACCTTGCCGGCGCGGCCCGGGCCGCTCGTTCGGCAGGTCTCAGCGTCGCCCTGGTGGAGCAGCCCTACCGCGTCGCGGGGCGACGCAGCCCGGCGCCGGCACGCCAGCTCGACGCGGCCTGGACGTCGGTCGTGCTCCAGCTGCGCGAGGGTCCGTTGAGCGGGCTCCCGACCCTGACCGGGGGTCGCTCGTCAGGCGCCCGCGTCGCCTGCCGCACCGCAGCCGAGACCAACTCGGTAGCCCTCGTCTGCCTCGCGTTCCCACTCCACCCTCCGGGCCGCCCGGACAAGAGCCGCCTCCCCGAGCTCGAGGCCGTCCACATCCCCACGCTCGTCGTCCAGGGAGAGAGCGACCCGTTCGGAACCCCGCCGGGCGACCCGAACCGGACCGTCGTCGGCATCCCCGGCACGCACTCGCTGCGCAGCAGCGCCGCCGTCGCGGCCGCCGTTTCCGAGTGGCTGACGACGCTGCTGGCCGGGCGTGCGATCACGAAGATCGGAGCGGCGACCTGTGAACCTCACGACCCGGGCGTCGAAGCAGCGTGCTGACCGCTCAGGAGGTCGTGCCCTGAGTCAGGGCTTTCGCAGCCGAGGTAGTGGTAGAGGTTGCTGGTCTCGAGGGCGCGGCGGACGGCCGTCGACTCCCCGACGCGAACGCGCAGCTGCGAGCCACGCCGCCGCGCACACTTGTGCGCCTCGACGAGGCAGTAGAGAAACGACGAGTCGATGAACGTCGCCTCGGTGAGATCGACGACGACGACGGCGTTCTCCTCGACCAGTCCGGTGAGGAGCTCGTGAACAGCCTCACGAGTGGCCAGATCGTGCTCGCCCGAGACCTCGACGACGGCCGTGCCTCGCTCGGGCCGCCGAACGCGAAGCTCGGCATCAGGCAACCACGGCTGCGACGGTATCGCCGCGCCGTTGCCGGCAGCCGGCGTTGCGCTCGACTCGAACGCGGTCCCGGCCGACGCCGGGTTTCTCTCTGGCGACATGGGAGCCTCCTCACCATCCAAGGGGACGCGATGACCTGCCTGGCGACTTCTTGACGGGAGACCGTCTAGCCGGAGTAGTATCTTGACCTCAAATACTTCCGTTGCAGAACTAGATATCAGATACTAGATTTCCATGTCAAGCAATGACCACGGCCGAAACGACGACGGCGACTGGACGTTCTTCACAAACCACTTCCACGTCCTGCTCTTCATCGCCCGCCAACCCGGCTCACGCCTCCGCACCGTCGCCGAAGAAGTCGGAATCACCGAACGCGCCGCCCACCGAATCCTCGGCCAACTCGCGACCGGCGGCTACATCACCGTCACCAAGACCGGCCGACGCAACACCTACCACCTGACGCCAGGCACGACGCTCCGACACCGCGCCAACACCGAGGTCCCCCTCGAACCACTCATCGAGATCATCAACGCACACGCGCACGACCTCCACCCCACCCCCGAGCAGCCGGCACCCTGAGCGCGTCGAACGCGCGCCTTCAGCAGGGATGGACTAGCGCGGATCGGGGACCGGGTACGGGATCCCGGGGATCAGGCGGCTTCGGATCAGGATCCGGCTCCGGCAGCGAGGGAGTGTTCCGTCCAGCCGACATGGCTCGCTCGTCCCCATCGCGCCGAGCCGGAAACGCCGCCAGGCGATTCCTCGTCGTCCGTCGGCGGTCGTGACTGCCAGGTTTCCCGCGAACCCGAGGGTTCGCTCACCATCGTCCTGCATACCTTGCGGCAACTCGGGGAAGGGGATGGGTGATGAAGAAGCTTCTCGTCCTCGGCGCAGCCGTGGCCCTCCTTGTTCCCGCCGCCGTGCACGCGGACGTCGCCGCGTCCGAGGTGACGGTGAACGCGTCCGAGCAGTGCACGCTGCTTCACACGCAGATCGGGACCGCATTGTTCCGGGTCGCGTTCGCGTCGTCGAAAGTGTGCGTCTCGGTACTGCGCCCGCTCGGCAAGGAGAACGTCATCGCAGCCGACTCTCTCTGCCGCGCCCGCCCCCGGGCGCCGAGTGGAGGTTCGAACGCGTTCGCCGGCTGCGTGGCCGCGCTGGCCAGGACTGCATCGTCGGTCGAGCTGAGCTCGTCACACCCGGTCCATGCCTGCGAGTCGCTTCGCGCCGCCATGGGCGCGAACGCTTTCGCGACGAAGTACGGAGGTAGCGGCGGCACGGTGCTCGCGTTCGGCCGCTGCGTCGCGGCGACCGTGGGAGCACAGGTGGAGGCCGCCAGGACGGCGGTCGTCGGCTGCCGAGTCGAGCTCGCGCGCGGCTCGAGCACATTCGCGCACTGCATGGCGCCGAAGCTTCAGGGGGCACCCGCGACGCAAACCGTTCCGACGACGACCACCGCGACGACGACGACCACCGCGACGACGACCTCGCCGACGTCGACCGACCCCTGCGGCGGCACGACGACGGGCCCGCCGAAGCCGCTGTGCCCGGTCGCCGGCCCGAGCGCGTGACGAAACCGCGGCACGTCGCGCGCAAGTCGACAACGGCTAGCGGCGCGTTGGGCAGGGGAGACTTCCGACCGATGAGACGCATCGTTCTCGTCACCGTTCTCGGGGTGGCGCTGGCGTCGTCGGCGGGGTCGGCGGCCGCGTCCAGTCCGCGTCTCTCGATCGCGACGAGCTCGCCGCTCGTTGTCGCCGGGACGCGGTTCGTGCCGCACGAGCTCGTCACCGTCACGTTCGGGTCACAGGTCCGCCGGGTGCGCGTGACCGCGCTCGGCCGCTTCCGCGCCGGTTTCGCGGGCGTGGCGTATGACCGCTGCTCGGGTTTCCAGATCGTCGCGGCCGGCGCGCGGGGCGACCGCGCGGTGCTCGTTCGGGCCCGCGCGATGTGCGCGCCCGCGTCGACCCCGTAGGAGATGCGGGGGCCGCCCGCAGGCGGCCCCCGCGCGCTCGTTACTTCGTCGGGATGGGCACCGTCGCGGCGTAGATCTCCTCGTCGTTTGCGACGACGTCGCCGGTCGAGTGCGTGTACGTGCCCGTGCAGACCTGCGGCGGGCCGCCGCCCGGGCAGAGGAAGAGCTCCGGGTCGCGGGTGTCCGACCAGATCGGGATCGCCTGGTTGAAGGCGTCCATCCCGATGTAGTCGCCGTAGAACTGGCCCAGGCCGTTCGCATCCGGGAACTGGGTCGGCGCCGGCATCGACGACGACGTGACCCGCTGCGAGCCCCACTTGGAGTAGTCGCCCTTGCTCCCCGCGATCGTGATGTCGGAGGAGCCGGTCCACTCGTCGGAGGGCACGGCCGGCGAGCCGGTCTGCCGGCCGTACTGGCGGTCGTAGTAGTCGACGCCGAGCTTGCCGTTCTTGTCGAACGCCTCCCACTGCCAGAACTGGTCGGTCTTCGCCTGGTCCGGGTCGGGGTTCGCCGTCTGCTCGGTCCGCGGGTCAGCCGTGTCCCGTGAACGTGGCGCCGCTGTTGTTCGAGACGCTGACGAGGATGTCGTTGTTGCACGTCCCCGTCTTGACGCCGTTGTACAGCGCCTGCAGCGTCGATGGGTTCCAGCCCGCCGGAGTGCAGCCGGGCTCCTTCGAGTCCTTGTTGATGTACGACGCGAGCGTCACGACGATCTGCGACGGGTTGTTCGGGTTGACCGCGCCCGACGGGTAGTTCGCGGCGCGGAACGTCGAGTTGGTCGACGGCCCCTTCTCCGGCACGCACGCGCGGCCCGGGTCGGAGTTCTGGTAGGTGAGGCAGTCGGGCAGCTCGTAGAAGTTGCTCACGACCACGGGCGTCGAGAACGACTGGCCGCCGTTCGTCGACTTCGCGAGCAGCATCTGGTAGTGGTTGTCGCCGGGCTCGAGGGGTTCGCCGTCGCGGTGTTGTAGTTCGCCCAGACGACGTAGAGGTTCCCGTCGGGCCCGGTGAACGGCTCCGAGAACGAGTTCTGGTTGCACTTGCCGTGCGTCGTCGCCGCCCCGAAGATCGGGTACGTGTAGACGCACGACGGGATGTCGGAGCTGACGAGCACCGGCGCCGAGAACGTCTCGGCGTAGTCGCTCGAATGAGACTCGTAGATGTACGCCGTCCCGTCGGCTGTCGTACAGCGTCCACGTCACGTAGACGCGGTCCTGGTACGGGCTGCCGGGATGGTCGTCGACGGTCATGTACTGCTTGTCGAGAAGCGCCGCTCCCGTGCCGGCGGTGTCGTCGTACTCGGAGACCGGCCGGCCCGGGAAGTTCCACGACGCGCCGTCGTTGCCGGTCGAGCGGAAGACGTAGAACGCGCTCGACTGGTCCGCGTTCGGAGAGACGCCGCGCGCCCCGGTTGAACACCTGGCAGCTGAAGTACGCGTTGCCCTTCGTGTCCCAGGCGACCGACGTGTCGCCTCCCGCCTGCCAATACTCGCGCGCAGTGCCACCGCCGAAGTCGGTGCCGCGCGTGAATCCCATCGGGATCGTCGTGTCGCTCCAGTGGCTGCCGCCGTCGAGCGAATACGCGCCGTAGCAGTTGCCGTCGCCACGGCGGTAGTCGTTCTGGCTCGCGACCACGTGGTTCTTGTTGTTCGGGTCGATCGCCACCGCGGTCTCGTTCTGGGCCTGGCCGCGGCCGGCGAGGTCGGGATCCGAGACGTTCTGGCAGTTCTGGTTCACCTTGACGTTCACGCCGCCGCCGCGACTCTCGGCGCACGCGTCCTGCCCAGACGGCTGGTAGTTCTGGCGCCGCACCGCCGCCTCCGCCGGCCGGCGCGAAATTGCCAGGCGGGCAGGCGTCGTCGCCCTCGTCACCCTCCTCGCCCGGATCCATCGTGCTGCACGCGGGCGCCGCGGACACGGCATGCTCCGCGATCTTCCCGGCCGGCTTCGCGCCGACGCTGCTCGAGCCGAGCGCCGCCGCGAGCGCCCCGGAGACGTGCGCCCTCTGCACCGGGTTCAACGACGCATAGCTGATCCCGCGGGCGTGTCCGGACGGGGCCGCCGCGCCCACCAGGGCCACGACGACGGCGATCACGGCGAGCGCCAACGTGAGAATGAGTGGTCGTTTCACTATCCCTCCCATCTGCTGCGATGCCGGCATGCGGCCGGCGCGCCGACAAGAACATCTCGCGGCGCAAAGCTTTCAAAACCGGACCGGGCTCGGTCTAACTGCCGCGCCCGCCGAGCGGCTTGGCAGAGGCTCGAGAGCGTCGGGCCCAGGTCGTACGAGTCGCGCGCCCGGGAAGGGGACCGCAGAGCCTTCTCAGTCGAGCTTTCGGTCGAGGTACTGCAGGGGCTCGTGCGCTGCGAGCCCGATCTCCTCGTGACGCCACTCCGCGGCCGCGCCAAGCGTGTGGGCGGGCACGCGCATTCGCGCCGAACCGGATGCGGCGGCGTGGAACGCGTCCGCCGTTTTTTGGACCGCATGCGGGGGAAGCCGGACCGGGACCGCACCCATGGGAGGTGGAGATCGATGGCCCTCAGTCGGGAGAAGCTCGAGAAGTCCCAGTTCGGTTTGCCGGGCACGCGGAAGTACCCGATGCCCGACGCAAGGCACGCCGCGAACGCGAAGGGGCGCGCAAGACAGCAGCTGAGGAAGGGCAAGCTGTCGCGCAGCGCCTACGACAAGATCGTGGCCAAGGCCGACCGCGTCATCAGCCGCACGAGCAAGAAAGCGAAGAGCGAGAAATGACCCACCGCCCGGCCACGGCTCGCCACGCCGGACCACGAACCCTCCTCGCTCCGGAAAGAGCACGTGGACGGGAACGTCGAGCGTAGCGACGAGTCCCGAGAAGTCGAGGACAGACAGGCAGCTGATGGAGCTCCTGGGCGAACTGCGGGTCGTGCTCCCGGGAGCCCAGGTGCTGCTCGCCTTCCTCCTCACCGTCCCGTTTGCCACCCATTTCGACCGGGTCGGCCACGGAGGCCGGATCGTCTTCTTCAGCTGCCTCGTTCTGACATCCCTCGCAACCATCCTCTTGATGGCTCCCTCGGTCTACCACCGGCTTCGATGGGAAAAGGGCGGCAAGGGAGACGTCATTCGCATGGGGCACGTCATGTTCCTCGTCGGGACCGCCACGCTCGCGCTCGGAATCCTCGCCGCGATGTGCCTCGTCATGCAGGTCCTCTTCGGGTGGGTCGTCGCGGGCGCCACGATCGGACTGATCGGACTTGCGATCGTCGCGTCCTGGTACGCGGTCCCGCTGACGCGGGGCCGCGAACGCAGGATCCGGGAGAACGAGTGAAGCCGACCCGGCGGCGGCGGCGCACGGACGGGTATCGGCACCCGAAAGCCTGATCAGCCACCCGAGATGTGCCCGCGGCCGCGCGGCCGGACCGCTCGCCACCGCAAGCAGAGCCGGGGTCAGGCGGGAAGCGGCAGGCGGTAGACCCGCGCATTGTGGGGCGCGAACGGGCTCGGGTCGGTGAACGCGCCTCCGGCGACCGTGACGTGGCGTGCCGGGTTGGAGGGCCCGTGAGCGAGCACGACCCCGGTCCTGATTTGCGTGGGCAGGCCGCTGAAGCGCACGGTGCCCGTCGCCGTAGGGCTCTTGCGCACCGCGATCAGGTAGAGGAAGCCGGCGGTCTGCCGCGCGCTCAGGGCGACGTCGGCGACGCTGGCGGTGATCGCGCGCGGAGGCGAGCGGCGCGGTGAGAGCCGCCATGTGGTCGGCGTCGGTGAGCTCGGCGAGGAGCGGGCGCTGGACCGCGTTCCAGTACGTCCAATTCCAGCCGCGCTGCTGGTCGGCAGGGGTCATGACCGACTTGATCTGGCCGCCGAAGAAGAACAGCCCACGCGCGCCCGCGACGATCGCGTCGTAGGCCATGAACCGCGCCTGCTGAATGGTCGGGAACACCGTCGGATGAGGCGGCGCGCTGCCGCTCCAGGCGATCTGCAGGGTCGTCCAGATCCCCCTTCTGCCGGTCGCCTGCGAGATCAGCGTCGTCATGTCGCCCACGACGCTGATGTCCGTGTTCACCGGCGGCCCACCCGCGTGCCGCCCGGGCGGGACCGAGACGGGGTAGATGTCGATGCCGTGGATGTCGCATGCCGCCGCGTAGGGGCGGACCGCGGCGACCGTCAGGCGCGTGTCCGGAGCGCCGGGATGCGGCGCAGGCCCCCGGGGTGCCTCGATGAGTACGACGGGATGGTCCGGATCGAGTGCCCGCAAGTGCCGGTACACCGCCACACACCCCGATGCGGGGACAGGCGCATGCGCCGGCTCGTCGGAGCCCTTCCACACGCCGAGGCCGGGGTGGCCCTTGACCGTGTTGACGATCCGGTCGAGCAGCGTCTGCCGGCTCAGGTCGTCGTCGACGCCGGCCAGCGCAAGCCACAGCTGCAGCCCGTACCGGGGCGCCGCGTCGAGCTCCTGCGCGACCGTTGCGAGCTGCTCCGCGACCCCGTCACTCGTCCAGACCGTGTAGTTGCGAACGAACCTCACACCGGCCTGGGCGATCTCGGCCCAGGCGTCAACGCCGCTCGGCGCCGTGCTCCCAAGCGGCGGCGCGTCCGACAGCCCGATCGGAAAAACACGCGTCCCCCCCACCACCAGGCAGCCAGTCGCCGCATCAACGGAGCTCGCCGTCATCAGCACCCTCCCTCTTCTCAAGCCCGTCCGCGATCGGTCCGAGGCGGACTATCCCGGACCCCATGGTGACCGCCGGTTCAGGCCGCTGCTTTGATGAGTCGTCGACCGATTCGACCAGGGGATCGACGGATCGCCGGCTGGGGCGCGTGCATCGCATTCCCTGAGGACGACGGGGGACCGCCCGAGCTCGTCGTGTTCTGCCCGGGTTGCGCCGAGCTGGAGCTCGGTCAGGTCGAGAGCCGCCGCGCATGCCGGTCTTGCGAGTTGCGCGTCCGATCGCCGGATCCGCCGCATCGGGCGGCGACCGAACGCGCTCCACGAGTCTGTCAGTCGACTGCGGCGACGCGTATGGCCCGAACGGGTGACCTTCGGACGTCAGTGTTCGGACGCATTGCCGGGCTGCTCGGCTGTCGGCGAGGTCAACCCCATCTCCGACAGCTCACCTGTGCGGATCCGTTCCGCCATCTCGAGCGCCTCTTCGTGGTAGACCCGTCCGTCGTCGAACTCGATCACCGGGTAGTACCGCTGCCCGCTCAGCCGATGGAGATCGTCACGCTCAGAAGCCGCAACAGGGCCCGGCACGACTTCATACTCGATCTCGAGCTCGTCGAGGGCATCCTGGACGGCCCAGCATGCGTGCTCGTCGCTCTGTGCGTCGAGGTTCGAGCAGCGATGCAGGCGGAGCGTCATCGTGCTCCGCTGGTACCCGCTTTTCGGCGCTTCATGCACAGCGCTCGGGGCTCGCCTCGCCTTGAGAGACTGCGCGGGTGGCAGTCGATGTGGAGGCTGGGGTCGATCGTCTGTTCGGAGTCGACCTTGGTGAGTTCGTCCGCGAGCGCACTGAGCTCGTGCGGGCCCTGCGGGCGGAGGGCCGGCGCGCCGAGGCCGCATCGGTCGAAGAGCTGCGCAAGCCGGCACTGTCGGTCTGGACTGTGAACCAGCTTGCGCGGCGATGTCGCAACGAGGTCGATCTCCTGCTCGATGCGGGGCATCGCATGGTGACCGCGCAGCGGGCGCTCGCCCCCGGCGAAGGACGCCAAGCGTTCGACGAAGCGAGAGAACGGCTGCGAACCGCGCTGAACAACCTCGTCGACGAGGCTCGAGCGATCCTCGCCGAGCGCGCCTCGACGGCCACCCTCGAGCGTGTCGCCACGACGCTGCGCGCCGCTGCGACGTCGGATGAGGCGCGGCCCGACCTCGCCCGCGGTCGTCTCACAGGCGATCTCGAACCCGCCGGCTTCGAGGCACTCGCGGGCTCGCTCCCCGTTCGGCGAAGGCCGGGCAGTGTCGGCGCGACGACCAAGCGTCGTGCGAGCGCGGGCACGCCGGAGGCGCGTGAACGTGAACGCGCTGACCGGGAGAATGCCGCGCGCCGAGAAGCACTCGAGGCCGCCCGTGCGGAACTGAAGGTGGCGAGGGAACGCGAGGCGAGCGCGGCGAGAGCACTGCGGGACGCGGAGCGCGCCGCGCACGCCGCCAACAAGGAGGCCGAACGGGCCGAGCGCGAGGCTGACCGGTTGCGCCACGAGCGCAAGCTCGCAAGCGAGGCCGTCCAGGCCGCGCGCGCCAAGATCGAACGTCTCCGCTAGCCGCCCTCGACGACCCCGCGCAGCGTCGCGCAGCACGCCGCACGGATGTGCCCTTTGGTCAAGAGGTCGCGCAGTCGTCACTCACGGTGACGTCGACGACGCGGAGGTTGTCGCCGTTCCCCCGGTTGATGTCAGCTCCCGGCGGCCGGTCCGGCCGGGCGAGCTCCGTCGGGCCCACGAGCGGGCCCTCTCGGCACCTCAGGCTCGTACCTGACAGAGTGGTTGGCGTACGCACTCACTCAACAGACGGGAGCGTCATGGCAGTTCTTGTCCGGCACAGGGTCTCGGGTATGACCCCCGACCAGTACGACCAGTCAGCGCCTCCGCTGATCGAGAAGTTGAAGACGGCGCCGGGCTTCCTCTACCACGTCGCCTTCGTGGACGAGGGCGGTACCTTCACGGTCTCCGAGATCTGGGCGAGCAAGGACGAACACGACCGCTGGTTCAGCGAGAACGTCGAGGGAGTCATCCCCGGCGTCGAGCAGCAGGTCATCGAGGTTCACTCGGTCGTCACGCCCTGAGGCCCCCGCTCGGCGACAGCTCGCCGCGTGTGCTCGCTCGGGGCGAATGCTCAGGCCCCCGCCGGTCGCCGCTCAATTTACCTTCCTCTTAAGCGTCGCTGGTTTTCTAGGCGGCGGTGTTCTACCTCGCGTATCTGCGCAGCGAGCTGATCCGTCGCAAGGGCAGGACGATCCTGACCATGCTCGGGCTCGCGATCGGGGTCGGGCTCGTGATCGCGATCTCCGCTCTCTCGCGCGGCCTCGACCACGCGCAGAAGACGGCGCTGAACCCGCTGTCGAGCATCGGCACCGACCTGACCGTGACGCTCTCGCCGCAGCAGGACACGGGCTTCGGCGGCGGGCCTGGCGGCGGCTTCGGCGGCGGCGGTGGCGGCGGCGCCGGCCAGGTGCTGCAGGCGAACCAGTCGGCGCTCACCGATCTTTCGAAGCTCGGCAAGCCTGGCGCGAAGTTCACGCACGACTTCCTCCTGCCGGGCACGCAGCTCACGTTCCCGCAGACCCAGACGAAGCAGCTCGCGGCGCTGAACGGCGTCGCCGCCGTCTCGAGCGGGCTGATGCTGAGCGGCGTCCACCAGCAGGGCACCGTCCCGAAAATCATCGCCAAGTTCCGCTCGGGCGGGCAGCGGCTGACGGTCACCGGCCGGGTCCAGTTCCAGCAGACCCCGGCCGAGCGCGCAAAGATCCAGGCCTGCTTCCAGAAGGCGATCCAGACGAGCGGCGGCTCGGCGCAGGCGGGCAGCGGCACGACCCGGGCGCGCGGCGCGAACGGTGCGACGGGCGCGACCGGGGCGACGGGAGCGACGGGAGCGGCCGGGAGCCTCGGCGGCAACGGCGCGGGCGGCGGCGGCGCCGGGAACGGGCCGGGCGGCGGCCGGCAGCGCTTCTTCTTCGGCTCGGCGGCGGCGCAGAAGTGCCTTCCCGCCCAGTTCCGCAACTTCCGGCGCACGGTCGTGACGCCGCAGCAGACGATCCAGCAGCTGATCAACCCGCCGCAGACGAACATCACGAGCTCGACCTACTCGATCGGGGGCGTCGACCCGTCGCAGCCCGGCATCGGGCTCGTGACGCCGGCGCTCGTCACGAGCGGCCGCTTCCTCGCCCCGACGGCGACGAACCAGGCGCTCCTCTCCGAGACGTACGCCGCCCGCGAGAAGCTCAAGCTCGCCTCCAAGCTGAACATCAACGGGACGAAGTTCACGGTCGTCGGCCTCGTCCGCCCGCCGCTCGGCGGCCAGACCGCAGACATCTACGTGCCGCTCCCGACGCTCCAGAAGCTCTCGAGCCAGAAGGGCGCCGTGAACGTCGCGCTCGTCCGCGCGAGCGACTCGAGCTCGGTCGGAACCGTCCAGAAGGAGATCCAGACGCAGTTCCCGAACGCGCAGGTCGCGAGCTCGAAGCAGGTCGCCGACCAGATCAGCGGCTCGCTCGTCGACGCATCGAACCTGTCGCACCGGCTCGGCGTCGCGCTCGCCGTGCTCGCCGCGCTCGCGGCGTTCCTCCTCGCAGCGCTGCTCACGCTCTCGTCGGTCGGGAAGCGGACGCGCGAGCTCGGGACGCTGAAGGCGCTCGGCTGGACACAGGTGAAGGTCGTCCGGCAGGTCGTGGGCGAGTCGCTCGCGCAGGGCATCCTCGGCGGCCTCCTCGGGATCCTGCTCGGGATCGCGATCGCGGCCGGGATCGGCGCGTTCGGGCCGAAGCTCGGCGCGACCTCCTCCACCGGCGACGCCTCGGCCTTCTTCGGGCTCGGCGCGGTCTCGGCGCGCACGGTGACCGATCAGATCGCGCTGACTGCACCGATCGCCGGCGAGGTTCTGCTCTTCGGCTTCCTGCTCGCCGTCGTCGGCGGCCTCCTCGCGGGCGCCGCGGGCGCGTTCCGCGCCGCGCGGCTCCGGCCCGCCGACGCGTTGAGGACGATCGAATGAGCGACGGCCAGGCGAACGGCGCGCTCTACGACGTCCGCGGCGCCTCGCGCATCTTCAGCAAGGGCGCGCTCAAGGTGCGGGCGGTGAACGAGGTCGACCTCACGATCTCGGCGGGCGAGTTCGTCGCCCTCGAAGGGCCGAGCGGGTCGGGAAAGACGACGCTGCTCCAGCTCCTCGGCGCGCTCGACCGGCCGACCGACGGGCACGTCTACTTCGAGGGACGCGACCTCGCCGGGCTGCGCGACCGCGAGCTCGCCGAGCTCCGCCTGTCGGCGTTCGGCTTCGTCTTCCAGCAGTTCAACCTCATCCCGACGCTGACCGCGCTCGAGAACGTCGAGCTCGGGCTCGCCCCGGTGGGCATCGACCGGCACGAGCTGCGGCGGCGGTCGCTCGCGCTGCTCGGCGAGGTGGGGCTCGCCGAGCGCGCCGACCATCTGCCCGCTCAGCTCTCCGGCGGCGAGCAGCAGCGCGTCGCGATCGCCCGCGCGCTCGTGGTCGAGCCGCGCGTGATCCTCGCCGACGAGCCGACCGGCAACCTCGACACGAAGACGGGCGCGGACGTGATCGAGCTGCTCGCGGGCCTCGCCGCCCAGCGGGGCTCCACCGTGGTCGTCGCCACCCACGACGCGGGCCTCGCGGCGCGGGCGCCGCGCCGGATCGCGATGCGCGACGGCCGGATGGTCAGTGCGGCTCCGGCTGAGCCGCTCCCGGTTGCGAGCGCAACCGCGGGCGAACTCGTAGAGTGAGGCCCCGGAGGCCCGACGGGCCGCCGGAACGGGAGGGGTGACCATGCGCTCGAGCACCGTCGGACTCGCCGTAGGGGCGTTCCTCCTCGCAGGGCTCGGCGCGGTCGCGGGCGCGGCGCTGTACGCGTCGTTCTCCTCCGCCACGACGACGACCGTCGTCGCGGGCGCCGCATCGTCGCCCGACGCGCCGGCCGGCTCGGCGCCGCTCTCGGCGGCCGAGATCTTCCGGCGCGCGTCGCCCGGCGTGGTCGAGGTCATGGTCGTCGAGATCGAGCGCAGCCCGTTCTTCGACAACAACCGCCCGCAGACCGTGCAGACCGAGGGCTCCGGGTTCGTCTTCGACGACAAGGGCGACATCGTCACGAACGAGCACGTCGCCGGCAGCGCGAAGTCGATCACGGTCAGGTTCTCCGACAACCAGATCTTCAAGGCGCACCTCGTCGCGAAGGACTCGGACACCGACCTCGCCGTGATCCGCGTCGCCGTGCCGTCCTCGCTCCTGCACCCGCTCACGCTCGGCGACTCGAGCCGGGCGCAGGTCGGCGACCCGGTGGTCGCGATCGGCAGCCCCTTCGGCCACGCGCAGTCGCTTTCGACCGGCGTCGTCAGCGGCCTCCATCGCCAGATGACCTCGCCGAGCAACCTCCCGCTCGACGCGATCCAGACCGACACGGCGATCAACCCGGGCAACTCGGGCGGGCCGCTGCTGAACGCGAGCGGCCAGGTGATCGGCATCAACACGCAGACGCAGAGCCGGTCCGGCAACAGCAACGGCGTCGGCTTCGTGATCCCGTCGAACACGGTGCGCTCGATCGCGCCGCAGCTCGTCGCCGGCGGCCCGGCCCGGCACGCGTACATGGGCTCGCAGCTCGGCGACTCGACGAAGCCCGTCGGGGCGAAGCTCACGAACGTGATCGCCGGCGGCCCGAGCGCCGCCGCCGGCCTGAAGACGGGCGACGTGGTCACGAAGCTCGGCGCGGCGACGGTCGCCTCGTCGGAGGACCTGATCGGCTTCACGCAGTCGCAGAAGCCGGGCGACTCGGTCACCGTCACCTACGTCCGGGACGGCAAGACGCAGACCGTCGAGCTCGAGCTCGGCACGCGACACTCCTGACGCCGCCGGGTCCGCAGCGAGCACACACGATGGGCTGCGAGCTCGTCGTCGACGGCGGCGACTTCGACGCCGTGCTCGCGCTCTTCCGAGAGCGCGACCGGACGTTCTCCCGCTTCGAGCCCGGGAGCGAGCTCAACCGCGTCAACGCCGCCGCCGGCGCGGTCGTGAGCGTCTCGGCCGAGTTCGCGCGCGCGGTCCGGACCGCGCTCCGCGCCGCGGCGGCGACCGGCGGCCTCGTCGAGCCGACCGTCGGCGAGGCGCTGCTCGCGAGCGGCTACGACGACGACTTCGACCGGCTCGTGCCGGACCCGCGGCCGCCGGTCGCAGCCCCGGCCGGCCGCTGGCGCGAGCTTCGCCTCGACGGCAGCCTCCTCTGGCGGCCGCCCGGCCTCGTCCTCGACCTGAACGGCGTCGTCAAGGCGCAGGCGGTCGACGACGCGCTCCGCCTCGGCGGCGCGCGGCTCGTCTCCGCCGGCGGCGACCTCGCCGTCTCCGCCGCGACGCCGGTCGAGCTCCCGGGCGCCGGCGAGCTCGAGCTCCGACGCGGCGGCCTCGCGACGAGCGGCAAGGTCAAGCGCCGCTGGCTCCGCGGCGGCGAGTGGCAGCACCATCTGATCGACCCGCGCACCGGCCGGCCGGCGACGAGCCCGTGGGACGAGGTCACGGTCGCGGCGCGGAGCTGCCTCGAGGCCGACGTCGCGGCGAAGGCCGCGTTCCTCCTCGGCGACGGCGGCCCCGCGTGGCTCGACGGGCGCGGGCTTCCGGGACGGTTCCTCGCGGGCGGCGCCGCGACCGTCAACGACGCGTGGGTGACAGCGCTCTCTCAGGGACTTCTTAGGGAGCCCTCAGCCACGGCTTAAGCCCTCGCGGGCATGATGGCCAGGGCCCACGAGAAAGGATTGAGAACGCCATGAGATTCAGCTCGAACCGCGTCGTCGTCGCCCTCGCCGCGATCGGCTTCGCCGCCGCCGGCGCCGCGCTCGGCGCCGGCCTCTACGCCACCGTCGGCGACGGCGGCACGACCACGACCGTCGTGAACAGCGTCACGACCGTCGACCACAGTCAGCAGATCGCCGCGACCACCGGCCTCACGGTCACCCAGATCTACCAGCGCTCCCACCAGGGCGTCGTCGACATCACCGTCAGGGGCAGCTCGGGCTTCTCGTTCGGGCGCAGCGGCAGCCAGAGCAGCACCGCCGAGGGCTCCGGGTTCGTGTACGACAGCGCCGGCCACGTGGTGACGAACCAGCACGTCGTCGCCGGGGCGAAAGGGATCATGGTCAAGTTCTGGAACGGCGCCACCTATCCGGCGCACGTGGTCGGCACCGACCCGTCCACCGACCTCGCCGTGATCAAGGTCGACGCGCCGAGCTCCATCCTCCATCCGCTCAGCCTCGGCAACTCCGACGCGGTCCAGGTCGGCGCCGGCGTCGTCGCGATCGGCAGCCCGTTCGGGCTCGCGGAGTCCGTCACGAGCGGGATCGTCAGCGCGCTCCACCGGCAGATGCAGTCGTCGAACGGCTTCTCCATCGACGACTCGATCCAGACCGACGCGCCGATCAACCACGGCAACTCGGGCGGCCCGCTCCTGAACGCGAGCGGCCAGGTGATCGGCGTCAACTCGCAGATCCAGAGCGAGTCCGGCGGCAGCGACGGCGTCGGCTTCGCGATCCCGGCGAACACGGTCAAGTCCGTCGTCTCGCAGCTCGTCGCCGGTAAGGCCGTCAAGCACGCCTACCTCGGCGTCAGCCTCGACGACTCGACCTTCCCGGCCGGCGCGGTGATCCGCGGCCTCAGCACGAACGCGCCGGCGAAGAAGGCCGGCCTCCGCTGCAACGACGTGATCACGAAGATCGGCAGCGCGACGATCGGCTCGGCCAGCGACGTGACGGTCGCGATCGGCAGCAAGAAGCCGGGCGACACGGTCATCGTCACCTACGACCGCTCCGGCAAGACGAACACCGCCTCGCTCACGCTCGGCACCCGCCCGAACGACACCTCGACCCTCAGCTCCGGCTGCTGACGGAAGGAGCCACACGGCATGAACAAGAAGATCGTCGCCGGCGGGATCGCGGTCCTCGCGGTCGCAGGCGGAGGCGCTGCGATCGCGGCCACCGAGCTCGGCTCGCCGAGCGAGCGCAGCGCCGCGGTCGTCACCGACGCGGCGAACCAGCTCGGGGTCAAGCCGGATGCGCTCTCGACGGCGCTCAAGAACGCCGAGAAGAAGCAGGTCGACGCGGCGGTCGCCGCCGGAGAGATGACCCAGGCGCAGGCCGACAAGGTGAAGGCGGCGATCGACTCCGGCAAGGCCCCGCTCGTGAACGTCGGGCCCGGCGGCCTCGGCTTCGGCCCGGGCGACCGCGGCCACGGCGGGTTCGGCGGGGGCGGCTTCCGCGGCGGCCCCGGCGGTGCGTTCGGCGGCCTCGACGCGGCGGCGACGTACCTCGGCGTGACGCAGGATCAGCTCCGGACCGACCTCCAGGGCGGCAAGTCGCTCTCCGACGTCGCGAAGGCGCAGGGCAAGACGGTCGACGGGCTCGTCACGGCGATGACGGACGCGGCGAAGAAGAACCTCGACGCGGCGGTGACCGCGGGCCGGCTCACGCAGAGCCAGGCCGACACGATCGAGTCCGACCTGAACCAGCGGATCACCGACCAGGTCGACGGCACGTTCCCGGCCCGTCCGGGCGGCGACGACGACGGCGGCGGCTACGGCTTCCACCGCTTCGGCCCGCAGAACAGGCTCGGCCCCACGCAGTCCGGAACCTTCGGGAGCCAGACCGCGTGACGAGTACGACCGACGTGGCGGCGGGCGCCGGCGACCGCGCGCGGCTCGACCCGGTGCGCCGCCGCGCGGCGACCGCAAAGCGGGCGCTCGCCGCCGCCACCGTGCTCGGATTCGCGCTCACCCTCGGGCTCGCCCGGGCGAGCCATCCGGGCCACGCCTCCACCGCGTCCGACGGCGCGGACTCGTCGTCGCCGTCGTCGCTCGACCAGAGCGACGACGGCTTCTCGTTCGGCTACGACTCCGGCTCGATCGGGTCGTCGTCGGGCGGCGGCGCCCAGTTCGGGACGCACGTCTCGTAGGCGGCGCCGTGCTGCTCGCGTCGACGACGGCGTGGTATGCGGCCCGCGCCGGCGGGATGGTCGCCTTCGCACTGCTGTCGGTCGGCGTCCTGCTCGGCCTCGCCCTCTCCGGCCGCGCGCGGCTGAAGGACTGGCCGCGGTTCGCGCTCGAGGACGTCCACCGCTTCGTCGGCCTCCTCGCCGGCACGTT
Organism: uncultured Actinomycetes bacterium; assembly: GCA_963729135.1. Taxonomy (GTDB): domain Bacteria; phylum Actinomycetota; class Thermoleophilia; order Gaiellales; family Gaiellaceae; genus PALSA-600. The sequence continues at coordinate 48,350 of CAVSMT010000009.1, read as the reverse complement.
CGTCGCGGTGCACGTGGTCGTGCTGCTCCTGCAGGGGTTCGTCCCGTTCTCGGTCACCGACCTCGTGATCCCGTTCGCCTCGTCCTTCAAGCCGATCCCGACCGCGCTCGGGGTGGTCTCGATGGAGCTGATGGTCGCGCTCGCCCTCACGAACCGGTACCGCCGTCAGCTTCCGTACGCGTTCTGGCGCCGGGCCCACTACGCGAACTTCGCGGTCTGGCTCTTCGCCCTCGTGCACGGGATCGCGTCGGGCACCGACACGGGCACCGCGTGGGGCACGACGCTGTACGCGGTCGCGGGCGGCGCCGTCGCCGGGCTGACCGCGTGGCGCGTCGCGAGCCGCCGTGCGCTCGAGCCGTGGGCGCTCCGCCTCTGGCCGGGGACGGCCGCGCTCGTGACGGCCGAGCTGCTCGTCGCGGTCTCGCTCGTCCGCTGACCGATGAGTTCGCGATCCCGGCCGGGTCGTAGACTCGACGGGATCTCGATTCGGAGGTGAGGACGTGCGGACGCTGCTGCTGGTCGGAACGAGGAAGGGCTGCTTCGTGCTCGAGAGCGACGCCGACCGGCGCGACTGGTCGGTGCGCGGGCCGTACTGCGAGAGCTGGCCGGTCTACCACGCCGTGTACGACGCCGACTCCGGCGCGATCTACGCCGCCGCCGCGAGCGAGTGGCACGGCTCGGCCGTCTGGCGGAGTGGCGACCTCGGCGAGACGTGGGCGCTCTCGAGCGCCGGCCTCGCCTACGACGACGCGGGAGAGCGCAAGGTCTCGAAGGTCTCGTCGCTCGCGGTCGCGGGCGACCGCGTCCTCGTCGGGGCCGAGGCGCCCGGGATCTTCGAGAGCGGCGACGGCGGCGAGAGCTGGTCGCTCCTGACGACGCTCGCGGGCCAGCCCGGCAGCGAGGGCTGGGACGACCCGGCGAACCAGCCGCCGGGCCACCTCGGGATCTCGGCGCTCATGCCGGACGGCGACGACGCGTCGCGCTTCTGGGCGATCGTGCAGGGCATCGGGCTCTTCGAGACGGCGGACGGCGGCGAGACGTGGACTCCGCGCAACCGCGGCCTCCGGGCCGACTGGCCGCGCGAGCACGAGGAGGTCGGCTTCTGCGTGCACCGGCTCGTGCGCTCGCCGGCCGACCCCGATCGCATGTACCAGCAGAACCACGTCGGCGTGCACCGGAGCGACGACTGCGGGCAGAGCTGGGTCGAGATCACCGACGGCCTCCCGAGCGAGTTCGGCTTCGCGGCCGCGGCGCACCCGCACGATCGCGACACCTTCTACGTCGTCCCGCTCGACGCCGGCCACGGCCGCGTCATGCCCGAGGGCCGCGCCGCCGTGTGGCGGACGCGCGACGCCGGCGAGAGCTGGGAGCGGCTCGATCGGGGCCTGCCGGGACGCGACGCTCACCTCGGCGTGCTCCGCGCCGCGATGACGATCGACCGCTTCGACGACGTCGGCGTCTACTTCGGGACGAGCACCGGCCAGGTCTTCGCGAGCGTCGACGGAGGCGAGAGCTGGCGCGAGCTGGCGGCCTATCTCCCCCCGGTGTGGTCGGTCGAGGTCGCGGTGGTCGAGTAGCGATGCCCGAGCTGCGCCTCCCGCCGACGCTGACGCCGCTCTTCGCCGACCTGCCGCGGCGGGTCGAGCTGGAGGCGGCGACCGTCGACGACGCGATCGAGCAGCTCGACCGGCGCTGGCCGGGTGTGCGCGACCGCCTCTGCGAGCGCGGGCCGGCCCTCAGGATGCACATCCACGTGTACGTCGACCAGCAGCGCGCGGCGCTCGACACGCCGCTCGAGGAGCGCTCCCGCGTCGACGTCGTCGCCGCGATCAGCGGCGGTTAGACGGCCTGGAGCGGCGGGCCGATCCGGCCGCCGCGGCTGCCGCGGCCGGCGGCGCGGAGGGCCCGCGCGTACGCCTCGGAGGCCGTGGCGGCACCGGCCATCACCTCGCCGGTCGAGCGCATCTCCGGGCCGCGCTTGCCCGCGCCCGCGAACCGCTCCGACGGGAACACCGCCTCCTTCGCCCACGCCCGCGTCGGCGCGACGCGCTCGGGCAGGCCGAGGTCGGCGAGCCGCTCGCCGAGGAGCAGCCGGACCGCGTGCTCGACGAGCGGGAGGCCGGTCGCCTTCGCGACGAACGGCACCGTCCGCGACGCGCGCGGGTTCGCCTCGAGCACGTAGCAGCCTCCCGTCGGCGAGCGCGAGCTGCAGGTTCATCAGCCCGCGCGCGCCGACGCCGCGGGCGATCGCCGTCGCGACCTCGCGCAGCTCGTCCTCGAGCGCCGGCGGTGACCGACGGGCCGGGGAGCACGCACGCCGAGTCGCCCGAGTGGACGCCCGCCGGCTCGACGTGCTCGAGGATCGCGGCGACCCACGCGCCCTCGCCGTCGCAGAGCGCGTCGACGTCGAGCTCGAGCGCGCCCTCGAGGTAGCGGTCGACGAGGCACGGGCCCTCGACGCGCGAGCTCGTCGGCCGAGCGCGCGACGTGCATGCCGCGGCCGCCGATCACGTGGTGCGGCCGGACGAGCACCGGGATAGCCGATCCGCTCGGCGATCTCGCGCGCCTCGTCCGCGTCGGCCGCCGCCCCCCACTCCGGGCGCGAGCTCGCCCGCGATCGCGCGCGAAGCGCCCGCGGTCCTCGGCCGCGTCGATCGCGTCGAGCGGGTCGCCGAGCAGCGGCATGCCCGCCGCCGCGAGCGCGGGCGCGAGCCGCAGCGGCGTCTGGCCGCCGAACGAGACGGCGACGCCGACCGGCTGCTCGAGCTCGCACACGTCGAGCACGCGCCTCGTCGGTGAGCGGCTCGAGGTAGAGCCGGTCGGACGTGTCGTAGTCGGTCGACACCGTCTCCGGGTTCGAGTTCACGAGCACCGCCTCGTACCCGAGCTTCTGCAGCGCCTGCGCGGCGTGGACGCAGCAGTAGTCGAACTCGATCGCCTGCCCGATCCGGTTCGGCCCGCCGCCGATCACGACGACCGCGCGGCCGGACGGCTCGGGGCCCTCGTCGTCGCCCTCGTGGGTGACGTAGTAGTACGGCGTCCGCGCCTCGAACTCGCCGGCGCACGAGTCGACGGCGAGCCGGGCCGGCTTCCTCGCACCGCGCGCAGCTTGTCGCTCGCCTCGGCGACCTCGGCCAGCGCGGTCGGCGAAGTACGGGTGGATCCCGCGGCAGCGCTCGAGCCCGCGGCGCGCCGCCTCGAGCAGCGAGGTCCCAGCCGCTCCGGCACGGGCTCGGCCGCCGCGGGCGAGCAGCACGCTCGTCGCTCGCCGGGAACGCCGACGGCCGGAGCCTCGCGGCCGTCCATCGCCTTCAGGAACGCCTCGGCGAACGTCCGCCCCAGCCCGAGCGCCTCGCCGACCGCGCGCATCTCCGCGCCGAGCCGCGCGCGGCGTCTCCGGGAACTTCTCGAAGTCGAAGCGCGGCGCCTTCACCGCGACGTAGTCGAGCGCCGGCTCGAACGCCGCGGTCGTCTTGCCGGTGATGTCGTTCGGCAGCTCGTCGAGCGTGTAGCCGACCGCGAGCAGCGCGGCGAGCTTCGCGATCGGGAAGCCGGTCGCCTTCGAGGCGAGCGCCGAGGAGCGCGAGACGCGCGGGTTCATCTCGATCACGCGCAGCTCGTGCGTCTCCGGGTGGACGGCGAACTGGACGTTCGCGCCGCCGGTCGCGACGCCGACCGCGCGCGCGCGTCGCGAACGCGGCCTCGCGGAGCGCGCTGGTACGCGGCGTCGGGCAGCGTCTGCTGCGGCGCGATCGTCCACGAGTCGCCGGTGTGCACGCCCATCGGGTCGAGGTTCTCGATCGAGCAGACGACGACGGCGTTGCCGCGCGCGTCGCACATCACCTCGAGCTCGTGCTCCTGCCAGCCGGCGAGGTACTCCTCGACGAGCACCTGCCCGGTCGGGCTCGCCGCGAGGCCGTGCGCGACGACCGCGCGCAGCTCCGCCGGGCGTGTGCGCGACGCCGCCGCCGGTGCCGCCGAGCGTGAACGCCGGCCGCACGATCGCCGGCGCCGGGAACGTCGACGTCGGCGTGCGGTCGACGATCACGCTCTCCGGCACGCGGCAGGCCCGACCGACTCGACCGTCGCGCGGAAGAGCTCGCGGTCCTCGGCGCGGCGGATCGCGCCGAGGTCGGCGCCGATCAGCTCGACCCCGAGCGGCGCGCGAGCTCGACCGCGAGGTTGAGCGCGGTCTGCCCGCCGAGCGTCGGCAGGATCGCGTCGGGCCGCTCGCGCGCGATCACCTCCGCGACCGTGTCCGGCGTCGAGCGGCTCGAGGTACGTCGCGTCGGCCCACTCGGGGTCGGTCATGATCGTCGCCGGGTTCGAGTTCACGAGCACGACGCGGAAGCCCTCGCGCCGCAGCACCCGGCAGGCCTGCGCGCCGGAGTAGTCGAACTCGCACGCCTGCCCGATCCGGATCGGCCCGGAGCCGAGGATCAGGATCGTGCGAAGGTCGGTGCGCTTCGGCAACGCGTCGGCGAGTCGGTCGAAGAAGGGCAGGCGCGTCGAGCGGCCCGGGCGCCGCCTCGGGGTGGAACTGGACGCTCGCGAAGCCGTCGCCGGCGAGGCCCTCGCACGTGCCGTCGTTCAGCGAGACGTGCGAGACGTCGCCGTTCGGCGAGCACCGCGAAGCCGTGGTTCTGGACGGTGACGAGCACGCGGCCGGTGGCGAGGTCGCGCACCGGGATGGTTCGCGCCGCGGTGGCCGAACGGGAGCTTGAACGTCTCGTGGCCGAGCGCGAGGCCGAGGAGCTGGTGGCCGAGGCAGATGCCGAACAGCGGCACGCGGCCGAGCAGGTCGCGCGATCGTCTCGATCGCGCCGTCAGAACGCGGCCGGGTCGCCGGGGCCGTTCGCGATCAGCACCGCGCGCGGCTCGCGCGTCGAGGATCGCGTCGGCGTCCCAGTCGCCCGGGACGACGCGCACCTCGAGGCCCGGCCTCGGCGAGCCGGCGCGGGATCGAGCGCTTCGAGCCGAGGTCGACGACGACGACGCGCGGGCCGGCGCCGACGGTGAACGGCTCGCGCGGGCCGACGTGCCGGTCGAGCGGCCGGCCGTCGATCGGCGGCTCGGCGAGCGCGCGCGCGTGCAGCTCCTCGACGGGCGCGTCGCCGAGCGCGCAGCGGAGCGACGCCGCCGTCGCGGATCCGCCGCACGAGCGTCCGCGTGTCGAGCCCGGCGAGCGCGACGACGCCGCGGTCGCGCAGCCACGCCGCGAACTCCGGGCCGCACGTCGCGCATCACGACGCCCTCGCACTGCACGCGGTCGGACTCCATCCGCCGCTCGTCGACGCCGTACGTGCCGATCAGCGGGTACGCGAAGCAGAGCACCTGCGCGACGTAGCTCGGGTCGGTGACCGCCTCCTCGTAGCCGGTCATCGCGGTCGTGAAGCAGGCCTCGCCGGCGGCGACGCCGGGCGCGCCGACGGAGACGCCCGGGAAGACCGTGCCGTCCTCGAGCACGAGATGTGCTGTGCATAGATTGCATCGGATCGTGCATAATACGCATAGATCGTGCCACCGTCGCGATCCTCGGCTGCGCCGGCTACACCGGCCAGGAGACGCTCGACCGGGTGCTCGCGCACCCCGAGCCTCGAGCCGGTCGCGCTCGGCTCCGACTCGCTCGCCGGGCGAGCGGCGCGTCGGCGCTCGACCCGCGCCTGAACGGCGCGCTGCCGGCGTTCGTCACGAACGCCGAGGCGGCGGCGAGCGGCGCGGACGTCATCTTCCTCTGCCTCGGCCACGAGGCCGCCGCCGCGTTCGAGCCGCCGGACGGCGCGGTCGTCGTCGACCTCTCGGGCGCGCACCGGCTCCGCGACGACGCGGCTGCCGCGCAGTGGTACGGTCGCATCGCGCCCCGGCGCCTGGAGCTACGGGCTGCCCGAGCTCTCGCCCGCCGAGCGGCCGGCTGATCGCGAACCCGGGCTGCTACGCGACGGCCGCGCTGCTCGCGCTCGCGCCGCTCGCGGGCGCGATCGACCGAGCGCGTCGTCGTCGACGCGAAGTCGGGCATGACCGGCGCCGGCCGCGAGCTGAAGCCGACGCTCGCACGCGGGCTTCGTGCTCGAGAACCTCTCGCCGTACGCGGTCGGCGCGCACCGGCACGCGCCGGAGATCGAGCAGGCGCTCGGCTTCCCGGTCTCGCTTCGTGCCGCACCTGCTGCCGGTGCGCCGCGGCCTGCTCGCGACGTGTTACGTCCGCGTCGCGACGCCGACCTGCGGCGCGCTGCTCGAGGACGGCGTACGCCGGCAGCGAGGTCGTGCGCGTGCTGCCGGAGGGCGTCGCGCCCGAGCTCGCGCGCGTGCAGGGCACCGACGCGGCCGAGATCGCGCTCTTCGACGACGTCGCGACCGGCACGACGATCGTGATCTGCGCGATCGACAACCTCGGCAAGGGCGCCGCCGGCCAGGCCGTGCAGAACGCGAACCTCGCGCTCGGCCTCGACGAGACCGCCGGGCTGCGGCTCGGCGGGGTGCTCGGTATGAGCGTCACCGCCGCCGAAGGGCTTCGTCGCCGCGCGGCGTCGCACGCGGGCATCCGCCGAGACGGCGGCCCGACCTCGCGATCGTCCGCTCGGTGCCGCCCGCGACCGGCGCGCGCGATGTTCACGCGCAACCGCGTCCAGGCCGCGCCCGTCGCTCGTCAGCCGCGAGCACCTCGCGCTCGCCGAGCCGCAGGCCGTCGTGATCAACTCCGGCGTCGCGAACGCGGCGACCGGCGAGCGCGGGAAGATCGACGCGCTCGCGACCGCCGCCGAGGCCGGCGCGGCTGCTCGGGCTCGACGCCGAGGAGGTGCTCGTCCTCTCGACCGGCGTGATCGGCGCGCGGCTGCCGCTGCGACAAGCTCCTGCCCGGGCTCGCGAGCGCCGCGGCGGCGCTCTCGCCCGACGGCGGCGCCGACGCGGCCGAGGCGATCCTGACCACCGACACGCGCGCGAAGGAGGCGCGTCGTCGCGCGGCGACGGGCTTCACCGTCGGCGGGATGGCGAAGGGCTCCGGGATGATCCACCCCGACCTCGCGACGATGCTCGCGGTGCTCACGACCGACTACCCGCTCGAGCCGGGCGAGGCGATCGAGTTCCTGCGCCCGGCAGTCGAGCGCGAGCTTCAACGCGATCTCCGTCGACGGCGAGCCGCTCGACGAACGACACGGTGCTCCTGCTCGCGAACGGCGCGAGCGGCGTCGAGCGCACCGCGGCGACGGACGCCGCGTTCGCGGCCGCGCTGCTCGAGGCGTGCGCCGACCTCGCGCGGCAGGTCGTCGCCGACGGCGAGGGCATCACCGTCGCTCGCCGAGATCAGCGTCACGGGCGCGGTCGACGACGCGCAGGCGAAGGCGATCGCGCGCCGGATCGCGACCTCGCCGCTCGTCAAGACCGCGCTCTTCGGCCACGACGCGAACTGGGGCCGCGTGCTGATGGCGGCCGGCTCGGCGCCGTGGAACGGCGGCTACGCGCGAGCTCGACCCGAGCACGTGACGCTGCGCTACAACGGCACGGTCGTGCTCGAGCACGGCGCGCCGACTCGGCGTCGAGCCCGACGTCGCCGGCCCGAGCTGCACGATCGAGCTCGACCTCGGCCTCGGCGACGGGCGCGCCGGCGTACCTGACGAGCGACCTCTCCTACGACTACGTCCGCATCAACGCGGACTACCGCTCGTGAGCCGGATCGTCGTCAAGGTCGGCGGCGCGGTCGCAGCGCAGTCGGCCGCGCGACGTGCTCGAGCTCGCCGACGCGAGAACGAGGTGTGCGTCGTGCACGGCGCCGGGCCGCAGATCAGCGCCGAGATGGAGCGCGCCGGGATCCCGGTCGAGTTCGTCGGCGGCCGGCGGGTGACGACGCCGAGGCGGGCTCGAGGTCGTGCGCGCGTCGCTTCGCCGCGGTCAACGCGGCGCTGTGCGCGGCGATCGGCGAGCGCGCGCGTGCCGCTCTTCGGCGACGAGATCGGCCTGCAGGCGCGACGCAGGTGCCGGCGCTCGGCCTCGTCGGCGACCCGCTGCCGTCGCAGCCCGCGCCGATCGTCGCCGGCGCTCGAGGCGGGCGCGATCCCGGTGGTCGCGCCGCTCGCCGCCGGCCCGCTGAACGTGAACGCCGACGAGGCCGCCGCCGCGATCGCCTTCGGGCATCGACGCCGACCGGCTGCTCTTCCTGACCGACGTCGACGGGCTTCATCCTCGACGGCGAGGTCGTCGACGCGATCGACGTCGACGCCGCGACCGAGCTGCTCGACGGCGGGCACGCTCGAGGGCGGGATCATCCCGAAGCTCGCGCGCCGCCGTCACGGCCGCGCGCAGCGGCGTCCCGGCCTCGATCGGCGAGAACGGCGGTGGTCGGCATGACCGTCCTCACCGGCGCGCCGCTGCTCCCGACCTACGCGCGCTTCCCGGTCACGTTCGTCGACGGCGAGGGCTCGCTGGCTGATCGCCGACGACGGCCGGCGCTACCTCGACCTCGTCGCCGGGATCGCCGTCGTCGGCGCTCGGGCACCGCCATCCCGGCGCCGCTCGAGGCCGCGCACGCGCAGCTCGACCGGCTCTGGCACGTCTCGAACCTCTACTCGACCGAGCCGATGGAGGAGCTCGCGACGCGGCTCTCCGACCGCTTCGGCGGCGCGCACGCGTTCTTCTGCAACTCCGGCGCCGAGGCGATCGAGGCGGCGATCAAGTGGGCGCGCAAGGTCGACCGGCCGCACCGAGCTCGTCGCGCTCGAGGGCTCGTTCCACGGCCGCACGATGGGCGCGCTCGTCGCTCACCGGCCAGCCGGCGAAGCGCGCGCCGTTCGAGCCGCTGCTCCCCGGCGTGCGCTTCGCGACGCCGGACGACGCTCGCCGACGCGCGGTCGGGCCCGACACGGCCGCGATCTTCCTCGAGCCGGTCCAGGGCGAGGGCGGCGTGCACGCCGCTCCCGGCCGAGACGCTCGCCGCAGGCGCGCGCGCTCGCCGACGAGCACGGCGCGATGCTGGTCTTCGACGAGGTGCAGACCGGCATCGGCCGCACCGGCGAGTTCTTCGCGTGGCAGCAGCTCGGCGTCCGGCCCGACGCGCGTCACGCTCGCGAAGGGGCTCGCCAACGGGCTGCCGATCGGCGCGCTGCTCGTCGCCGACGACGCGCCGACGGGCTTCGTGCCCGGCGACCACGCCTCGACGTTCGGCGGCAACCCGGTCGCGTGCGCCGCGGCCGTGCGCGGTCGTCGACGCGATCGACGACGAGCTGCTCGCGCACGTTCGCGACGACCGGCGCGCGCTTCGAGAGCGGCGCTTCGACGACGTGCGCGGCGCCGGCCTCCTGCTCGCGATCGAGCTCGACCGCCCGGCCGGCCCGGTCGCGCTCGCGGCGCTCGAGCACGGCCTGCTCGTCGGCACCGCCGGCGAGCACGGCGCTGCGCCTCACGCCGCCGCTGACGATCTCGGCCGACGAGAGCCGACCTGCGCGATCGAGCATCCTCCAGCGAGGTGCTCGCAGTGACGACGCAAGTTCGAGCGGCAGGGCGCGATCCTGCGCCTCTCCAGCGAGCGGCACCTCTCGACGCAGGCCGAGCTCGCCGAGGCGCTGCGCGAGGAGGGGATCGACGCCGTGCAGACGACCGTCTCGCGCGACATCGCGCAGCTCGGGCTCGTCAAGGTGCGGAACGGCAACGGCAGGCTCGATCTACGCGCTGCCCGGCGCGGCCGACCTGCGCCGGCTCGACCAGCTCGCCTCCGCGCTGCGCACGCTGGGCGCTCGACTGATCGCCGACCGGCCAGCTGCTCGTCATCCACACGCCGCGCGGGTTCGCGGCCGCGCTCGCCGACGCGATCGACGAGGCCGGCGCTGCACGAGGTCGCCGGCACGATCGCGGGCGACAACACCGTCTTCGTCGCCGCGCGCGAGGGCGACGGCGGGCGCCGAGCTCGCCGAGAGCTTCGACCCACCGCTCGAAGGCGCGGCGTGAGCGTCGCAACGGCCGGGTGCATCCTCAGCTCGCTGCCGGTCGGCGAGCGCGTCGGCATCGCGTTCTCCGGCGGGCTCGACACGTGCTGCGCGCTCGCGTGGATGCGCGAGAAGGGCGCGATCCCGTACGCGTTCACGGCCGACCTCGGCCAGTACGACGAGCCCGACGTCGCCGCCGTCCCGGACAAGGCGCGGCGCTACGGCGCCGAGGAGGCGGTCCTCGTCGACTGCCGCGACGCGCTCGCGCGCGAGGGCCTCGCCGCGCTGCAGTGCGGCGCGTTCCACATCTCGACCGCGGGCCAGCGCTACTTCAACACGACGCCGCTCGGCCGCGCCGTCACCGGCACGCTGCTCGTCCACGCGATGCGCGAGCACGGCGTCGAGATCTGGGGCGACGGCTCGACCTACAAGGGCAACGACATCGAGCGCTTCTACCGCTACGGCCTGCTCGCGAACGAGCACCTGCGGATCTACAAGCCGTGGCTCGACGCGGCGTTCGTCGCCGAGCTCGGCGGGCGCAAGGAGATGAGCGAGTGGCTCGACGCGCGCGGCCTGCCGCACGGCGCCTCGGTCGAGAAGGCGTACTCGACCGACGCGAACCTGCTCGGCGCGACGCACGAGGCGAAGGACCTCGAGCTGCTCGCGACGAGCATGAAGATCGTCGAGCCGATCATGGGCGTCGCGCACTGGGATCCGGCGGTCGAGATCGAGCCCGAGACCGTGACGGTCGCGCTTCGAGAACGGCCTGCCGGTCGGCGATCAACGGCGTCGAGATCTCCGATCCGGTCGAGCTGTCCGAAGGCGAACGCGATCGGCGGGCGGCACGGGCTCGGCATGTCCGACCAGATCGAGAACCGGATCATCGAGGCGAAGAGCCGCGGCATCTACGAGGCGCCCGGGATGGCGCTGCTGCACATCGCCTACGAGCGGCTGCTGACCGCGATCCACAACGAGGCGACGCTCGAGCAGTACGCACGAGGGCGGCCGGCGGCTCGGGCGGCTGCTCTACGAGGGCCGCTGGTTCGACCCGCAGGCGCTGATGCTGCGCGACTCGCTGCAGCGCTGGGTCGCGGCGGTCGTCACCGGCGAGGTGACGATCGAGCTGCGCCGCGGCGACGACTACACGATCCTCGACACGACGCGGCGAGGCGCTCACGCTACAACCCGGAGCGGCTGTGATGGAGCGGAGCGCGACTGCGTTCACGGCCGCGCGACCGGATCGGCCAGCTCGCGGTGCAGATCGAACGACATCGAGGACACGCGCCGGATGCTCGAGCAGCAGCGGCGGCTGCGCCTCGCACCGCCGGCGCCGGCGTCCGACCCGCTGGAGCTGGGGCGTACGGTGACGCTCTGGGCGGGACGGGTCGGCGGCGCGCTCGCGCCCGAGGTCTGGGAGTTCCTGCGCGCCGACGACGCCGAGCTGCTGCCGTACGACCTCGAGGGGACGCTGCTCCACGCGCGGCGGCTGCACGCCGCGGGGTTCCTCACCGCGGCCGAGCTCGCCGAGGCGGAGGAGCGGCTCGCGCGCGATCACGCCCGACGATCTCGACGACACCGACGAGGACGTCCACTCGGCGATCGAGCGGCTGCTCGGCGACGTCGGCCGCAAGATCCACGCCGGCCGCTCGCGGAACGACCAGGTCGCGACCGCGTTCCGGCTCTACGTCGCTCGACGCCGTGCGCCGAGGCGAGCGACGGCCTCGCGCGGCTTCGCCCGGACGCGTCCTCGACCGCGCCGCCGCGGAGGCCGACACGCCGATGCCCGGCTACACGCACCTGCAGCGCGCGATCCCGGTCACGCTCGGCCACCACCTGCTCGCGTGGGTCGAGATGCTCGAGCGCGACCGCGCGCGGTTCGCGTTCGCGGCCGGGCAGGCTGCGCCGTCGCCGCTCGGCGCGGGCGCGCTCGCCGGCTCGACGCTGCCGCTGCCGCCGCCCGACGAGCCGATGCGGAACTCGATCGACGCCGTCGCCGACCGCGACTTCGCGCTCGACTACCTCTACGCGCGCCGCGGTGCTCTTCAGCGCACCTCTCGCGGATCGGCGAGGAGCTCGTGCTGTGGACGAGCGCCGAGTTCGGCTTCGCGCGCCTGCCCGAGAACGCGGCGACCGGCTCGTCGATGATGCCGCAGAAGCTGAACGCCGACGTCGCCGAGCTCGCGCGCGGCAAGGCCGGCACCGCGATCGGCCGGCTGACCGGCCTGCTCGCGACGGTGAAGGGCCTGCCGCTCGCCTACGACCGCGACCTGCAGGAGGACAAGCCGCCGGTGTTCGCCGCGCGGCGCGACGTCGCCGGCGCGCTCGGCGCGCTCGCCGTGCTCGTCCGCGGGCTCGACTTCGACCGCGAGCGGATGGCCGCCGCGTGCGCCGACCCGCTGCTCCGCGCGACCGACGCCGCCGAGGCGCTCGTCGCGCGAGGGCGTCCCGTTCCGCGACGCGCACGAGCAGGTCGCCGCCGACGTCCGCGCCGGCACGTTCGCGACCCCCGGAGAGGCGACGAGTCGATACCTGGAAGGGCGCGGCATGACGTAGGGGCGGCGGTCGCGGCGGCGAAGGAGCGCTGGTCGTGAAGACGCCTCCGCTCCCGGTCTCGCTCGCGGGCCGCGACCTGCTGCGGATCGGCGACCTCGTCCCGGCCGAGCTCGAGGCGATCCTCGACCTCGCGCTCGTGCTGAAGGCCGACCGCGCGCCGCGGCTCCCGGGCAAGCACGCTCGGGCTGATCTTCGACCAGCCGTCGACGCGCACCCGGATCTCGTTCGCGGTCGCGATCGTCCAGCTCGGCGGCGGGTTCGTCACGCTCACGCCGGACGAGATGCAGCTCTCGCGCGGCGAGTCGCTCAGCGACACCGCGCACGTGCTCTCCGGCTACCTCGACGCGCTCGCGATCCGGACGCTCTCGCAGACGGTGCTCGAGGCGTGGGCCGACGCCGCGTCGATCCCGGTGATCAACGCGCTCACCGCGGAGGAGCACCCGTGCCAGGCGCTCGCCGACGCGCTCACGATCCGCGACCGGCTCGGCGGCCTCGACGGCGTCCGCGTCGGCTGGGTCGGCGACGGGACGAACGTGCTCGTCTCGCTCGCTTCGCTCGCGTCGCTCGATCGGGATGCAGGTCGTCGCGGCCTGCCCCGAGGGCTACGAGCCGCCGGCCGGCACGCCGGTCGAGCTCGTGCGCGACCCGCGCGAGGCGGCCCGCGGCGCCGACGTGCTCGTCACCGACATCTGGGTCTCGCTCGGCCAGGAGGCGGGCCGCGAGGAGCGGCTGCGCGACCTCGAGCCGTACCGCCTCGACGAGTCGCTGCTCGAGCTCGCCGCGCCGGAGGCGATCGTCCTCCACTGCCTCCCCGCGCACCCGGGCGAGGAGATCAGCCCGGGCGTGCTGTACGGCGCGCGGTCGGCGGTGTGGGACGAGGCCGAGAACCGGCTGCACGTGCAGAAGGCGCTGCTGGCGCTGCTGCTCGCGTGACCCGACGTGCGGTCACGTTCGCGGCGTGCGCCGCGCTCGTGTGCGCGAGCGCACAGGCCGATGCCGGCCGCCTGCTCCGACACGGAGAGCCGGAGGTCACGCACGCGTTCGCCGCGAGCGGGATCCGGCTCCACCGGCTGATGCTCTTCAAGGCGCGGCTCGGGCTCTCGTCGGCGCTGGTCGCGACGACGCCCCGGTACACGGTCGAGGTCCGCTTCTGGGAGGACGAGGACAAGGCGCGCTCGGACCTGCCGGGAACGGCCGCATACGAGAAGGGCCTGAGCGGGATCGCGACGCGGCGCGGCAACCTGATCGTGATCGTCGAGCCGCCCGCCGGCGTCCGAACGCCGGTCACGACCGTCCCGGCTGCGGTCGTGCGCGCGCTCGCGCGCCTGCGCTAGCCGGATGGGCCCGACTCCTCTCTTCTTCGCGTCGCGGGCCGAGTGGGAGCGCTGGCTCGAGCGGCACCACGGCGATCCGGAGGGCGCCTGGCTCAAGCTTGCGAAGAAGGACTCCGGGATCGCGAGCGTCGGCTACCCGGACGTGCTGGAGGTCGCGCTGTGCTTCGGCTGGATCGACGGGCAGCGCAAGCCGCTCGACGGCGACTTCTTCCTCCAGCGCTTCACGCCTCGCCGCGCGCGGAGCCGCTGGTCGCGCGCGAACCGCGACTGGGCGACGCGACTGATCGAGTCAGGCGCGATGCGAGAGCCGGGCCGGCGCGAGGTCGAGCGCGCGCAGACCGACGGCCGCTGGGACGCGGCGTACGACGGCCAGCGCACGGCCGAGGTGCCCGACGACCTCCGCCGCGCGCTCGACGCGAACGAGGCCGCGGCGCGCTTCTTCTCGACGCTCGACGCGCAGAACCGGTACGCCGTCCTCTACCGCGTCCACGACGCGAAGCGCCCGGAGACCCGCGCCCGCCGGATCGCCCGGTTCGTCGAGATGCTCGCGCGCGGCGAGACGCTGCACCCGCCTCGCACGCGTCGCGGCTAGCGCGCCCGCCGCGCGAGCTCCTCCTCGACGGCCGCGAGGTCGAGGCCGCGCGAGGCGAGCAGCACGTACAGGTGGTAGACGAGGTCGGCCGACTCCTCGACGACGCGCTCGTCGGACTCGCGAGAGCGCCGCGCGCACGACCTCGACCGCCTCCTCACCGACCTTCTGCGCGCACCGCACCGACGCCCTCGTCGAGCAGCTTCGTCGTGTACGAGCCCTCGGGCCGCCTCGCGGCGCGCTCCGAGATCGTCGCGCCAGAGCGCCGGGCGCGAAGCACGAGACCGAGCCCGGTGTGGCACGCGGGCCCGGCCGGCCGCACGCGCAGGAGCAGCGCGTCGCCGTCGCAGTCGTCGCGGAGCTCCTCGACCGCCATCGTGTTGCCGAGGTCGCGCCCTTGTGCCAGTACTCCTGCGCGAGCGGCTCCAGAACCACGCCTCGCCGGACTCGCGCGTGCGGCGCTCCGCCTCCGTCGTCCATCCACGCGAGCATCAGCACGCGGCCCGTCTCGGCGTCCTGGACGATCGCGGCGCGCAGACTCCGCTCAGGCGGCATCGCGGAGCGCCACCCCCAGCCCGCGCAGCTCGTCCCGCAGCGACGTGAGCCGCTCCGGATCCTCGTGCAGGATCGACGCGAGCAGCGCCGCCTGCGCGACCTCGAGCGCCTCGGCGACGTGGCGCGCGTCACCCGCGCCGCCCGACGCGATCACCGGGATCGCCGACCGCGCTCCGCGACCGCCGCGGTGATCTCGAGGTCGTAGCCGTCGCGCGTCCCGTCGGCGTCGATCGACGTGAGCAGGATCTCCCCCGCGCCGCGCTCCTCGCGCCTCGCGCGCCCACTCGACCGTCCCGCGCGGCGTCTCGGTCGTGCCGGCGCGCGTGCGGACGCGGCCGCCCTCGGTGTCGATCGCGACGACGACCGCCTGCGAGCCGAGCCTTCGCGGCCAGCTCGGTGATCAGCTTCGGCCGCGCGAGCGCGGCCGAGTTGACCGAGACCTTGTCGGCCCCGGCCGAGCAGCAGCATGTCCGCGTCGGCCACACCGCGCGGACGCCGCCGCCCACCGTGAACGGGATCGCGAGCTGCTCGGCGACGCGCCGGACGACGCCGACGAGCGTGTCGCGCTCCTCGAGCGTCGCCTTCACGTCGAGGAAGACGAGCTCGTCGGCGCCGCGGTCCGAGTACGCGGCGCCGAGCTCGACCGGGTCGCCGACGTCGCGCAGGCCCTGGAACTTGACGCCCTTGACGACGCGGCCGCCGGCCACGTCGAGGCACGGGATCAGGCGCGGGAGAGGGATTGCTCCCTCACCTCCGCGAGCACGCGGTCGAGGTAGCGTGCGCCGGCGGCGCCGCTCTTCTCGGGGTGGAACTGGACGCCGAGGAACGAGCCCGAGCGCGCCTCGGCGACGATGCCCTCCGACCACGCGGTCGCGGCCGGCGTCTCGGACGCGCGTACGAGTGCGCGAAGTAGTACGCCGTCGCCGTCGACCTCGGCCCAGCCGATCCGCGGGACGCGGCCTTCCTTCAGCCGGACGGCCGTGCCCGGGAGGAGGCCGAGGCCCGTCGACGCCGCCGTCCTCCTCCGAGCGGTCGAGCGCGAGCTGGAGGCCGAGGCAGATGCCGAGCACCGGCCGCCCGTCGGCGATCGCGCTCGCCGCAGCGCCTCGTCGAGGCCCTGTCGCCGGAGCTCGTCCATCGCCGAGCGCGCCGAGCCGACGCCGGGCAGCACCGCGAGGTCCGCGCCGGCGACGTCGTCGGCCATCTCCGCGCCGAGCCGCCGCAGCGCGATCTCGACCGAGCGGATGTTCCCGGCGCGGTAGTCGCAGACCGCGACCTTCACAGGACGCCTTTCGTCGACGGGATGCCGCCGACTCTGCGCGCAGCGCGACGCGCAGCGCGCGGCCGACCGCCTTGTACGCCGCCTCGGCGACGTGGTGCGGCGTCGCGCCCGCTCGCCTCGACGTGGATCGCCATCCGCGCCGGCCTGCGCGAGCGAGCCGAAGAAGTGCGCCGCGATGCCCGGGTCGGGCTCGATCGCCAGCTCCGCCGCACGGCCGGCCGCCGAGATCGACGGCGGCGCGCGCGAGCGCGTCGTCCATCGGCACGACCGCGTCGCCGTACCGCGCGATCCCGCGCCGGTCGCCGAGCGCGCGGTCGAGCGCCTCGCCGAACGCGAGCGCCGTGTCCTCGACCGTGTGGTGGTCGCCGGTCTCGAGGTCGCCGGCGCCCTCGACGACGAGGTCGAGCCCCGCGTGGAAGGCGAGCTGCTCGAGGAAGTGGTCGTAGATGCCGGCGCCGGTGTCGACGCGGACGCGGCTCGCGCCGTCGAGCCCGAGCCGCACCGCGATCCGCGTCTCCGCGGTCGCGCGCAGGTGCCGGACGCGCCGCCCGGCCGCGGCCGCGACGGGCGACGGCCGGTCGAGCACGCGGGCGAGCGCCTCGACGAGCAGGTCGTCGTCCTCGCGGTCGCGGATCGTGATCCGGATCCCGTCGTCGTACGCGCGCACGACCAGCCCCTGCCGGAGCAGCGCGTCGCCGAGCGCGCGCCCGTCCTCGACCGGGACGAAGAGGAAGTTCGCCTGCGACGGCAGCGGCTCGAGGCCGATCGCGCGCGAGCGCCGAGCGCGAGCCGCTCGCGCTCCTCGATCGCCGGCGTCACGTCGGGCGGCGACGCGAGCGCGGCGACCGCGAGCGCGGCCGAGAGCGACGAGACCGGCGCCGGCGCCTGCCGCGCGTTCAGCTCGGCGGCGAGCTCGCGCGAGGCGAGCGCGTAGCCGATCCGCGCGCCGGCGAGCGCGAACGCCTTCGAGAACGTCCGCAGCACGATCACGTCGCCGTCGTCGATCAGCGGGACCGCCGTCTCGCCGCAGTACTCGAAGTACGCCTCGTCGACGACGAGCGGCCGCGCGGCCGGCAGCGCGCCGCAGCTCGCCGGTCGGGGCTGTTCGGCCGGCAGGTGAACGTGAGCACCGGGTCGTCGTCGCCGACCTCGGCGCCCGGCGAGCAGCGCGGCGATGCGGTAGAGCGGATAGGTCGGCGCGGCCGGGATCGCGATCGTGTCGCCGGGGCCCGCGAAGCACGCGCGCGCAGAGCAGGATCAGGTCGTCGGCGCCGACGCCGAGCACGATCTGCTCCGGGTCGACGCCGGTGTAGTCGGCGATCGCGCGGCGCAGCTCGACGTAGCCGCCGGGCGGGTAGCCGTTGATCCCGGCGAGCGCCCCGGCGATCGTCGCCCGGCCGCGTCGAGGGGAGCGGCAGCGGCGGCGTGTTCTGGTCGAAGCGCACGACCTGCGACGGGTCGATGCCGGCCAGCGCGCGCGACCTCGTCGGTCGGCGGCGCCCAGGTGTACGGCGTGAACTCCGGCGCGAGCGGCTCTCATCGCTGCACCGCCGCCGCGTGCGCGGGCATGCCCTCGGCCGCGGCGAGCGCCTCGACCGTCGGCCGCACGAGCGCGAGCCCCTCGGGCGTGAGCCGCTGCATCGTCACCGGCTTGAGGAACGTCTCGAGCCCGAGCCCGCCGACCGAGCGCGCCCAGCCGCCCGTCGGCAGGACGTGGTTGCCGCCGGTCGCGTAGTCGCCGGCCGGCACCGGCGACGACGGGCCGACGAAGACGGCGCCCGCGTTGCGCACCTCGTCCGCGCGCGCCTCGGACGTCGCCGAGCAGCACGAGGTGCTCCGGCGCGATCGCCTCGGCCTCCTCGAGCGTCGCGACGACGCGGCAGACGGCGTCGTGCGCCGTGCTCGCGCCTGCGCGGCGAGCTCGAGCTCGACGATGCGCGGGTCGGCGTCGCGCGTCCGCGACGACGACGACCTCGGACGGCCCGCCCGGCAGGTCGATCGGCGACGTCGCGCGAGACCTCGAGCTTCGCGTCGTTCACGTACGCGTTCCCGGGCCCGACGATCTTGTCGACGCTGCGCACGTACGCGAGCCAGCCGATCGCCTGCGGCCCGCCGAGCGCCCAGACCTCGTCGATCCCGAGCGCCTCGGCCGCGGCGGCGACGAGCCCCGCGCCGGCGGGCGGCGTGCAGACGACGATCCGCTTCGACGCCGGCGGCCTGCGCCGGCACGGCGCACATCACGAGCGTCGAGACGAGGTTGCGCGGCACGTAGATGCCGACCGTCTCGAGCGGCGACCCAGCGGCGCTGCGAGCACGACGCCGGGCTCGACCTCGAGCTCGATGTCGCGCCGGCCGCTGCGCCTCGTGCCAGCGGCGCACGCGGTCGGCGAGCGCGAGCAGCGCGTCGCGCGGGAGCAACTCCGGCTCGGGCGACGGCGCGCGCCGGCTCGACGCCGTCGAGCTTCAGCGCCCACTCGCGCACGGCCTCGTCGCCGCGCGTCGCGGACGTCCTCGACGATGCGTCATCGCGAGCATCCGCTCGACCGGGACGACCAGGATCGAGAACGCGCCCGCGCCTCGAGCCGCGGCAGCAGCTGCCACACGTCCTGCGCCGGGCACGAGCGCGTGCACGGCGACCATGCCCGGCTCGGCGAGCGGCAGCACGCTCGGCGAGCGCGAGCCGATCACGGCGCAGATCTCGTCGAGCCGCGCCTCGGGCGCGTTCGAGCATCAGGTACCGGTGCGCGCGCGCCTCGACGACCGCGCGCAGCATCGAGACGAGCTGGCCCGACGTCGGCGCCGTCGCGCGCCGATCAGCACGGCCTCGGAGGAGAAGAGCGTGCCGAGCGAGCGCAGGCCGTTCGTGCGCAGCGTGTTCCCGGACGAGACGAGGTCGACGATCGCGTCGGCGAGCCCGAGCCGCGGCGCGACCTCGACCGAGCCGGTGACTCGACGAGCTCGACCTCGACCGGCAGCAGCTCGCGCGTCGAGCCGCGGGATAGACGGTCGCGACGCGTCGCGCCCGCGAGATCCTCGAGCCGCTCGTAGCCCGACTCCGCGGGCACCGCGACGTCGAGCCGGCACGACGCCGAAGCCGAGCCGCAGCAGCTCCTCGACGTCGCGCGCCGCGCTCGCGGACGAGGTCCATGCCCGGTGATCCCGCAGTCGACGACGCCGTCCTGCACGTACTCCGGGACGTCGGCCGCGCGCACGAGCAGCACGTCGACCGGCGCGTTCCGGCACGGGAACGCGAGCGCGCGCTCGCCCGGCTGCTCGGGCCCGAGCCCGGCGTCCTCGAGCAGCGACACCGACGGCTCGCGCAGCCGTCCCTTGACCGGGACGGCGATCGTCAGGCGGCCGTCGTCGCGTTCCTCGACGCGATCGAGCGCCAGCCGATACCCGCCCTCGCCGTGGCGCAGCCAGTGCGCCACCCGCGTCACCGTCGTCGTCGACGCGCCCGTCTTCGTCGCGATCTCCAGGTACGGCAGCCCCTGGTCCAGCAGCCGCGCCACCGCCCAGCGGTGCGCCATCGCCTCGAGCTCCGCCAGCGTGCACAGATCCCGGAGGAACCGCTCCACCTCCGTCCGCGTCTCCAGCGACAGGATCGCCTCGAAGAGCTCGCTCATCTCTCGGGTGCGCCATGTAGTGTCGTCCTCTGTCTGCCATCGTTCGATTGCGGTCGCATGTTAGCACGCTAACATGGTGCTGTGCTGACAGAACTGGCTTGACGGCCCGATCGAGGTGATCCCGGCCGTCGACGTGCTCGGCGACGGGCGCCGTCCGGCTCCACCGGGGAGACTACGACCACGTGGTCGAGCGCGCGGGCGACCCGATCGAGCTCGCGCGGCGGCTTCGCCGACGCCGGGCGCGCGGCGGATCCATCTCGTCGACCTCGACGGCGCCCGCTCGGGCACGGTCCGCCCGGAGCTCGTCGCCGAGATCGTCGCGACGGTCGCGCCCGTGCCCGTGCAGGCCTCGGGCGGGATCCGCTCGCTCGCCGACGCCGCAGCGCTCCTCGACGCCGGCGCCGACCGCGTGATCGTCGGCACCGCCGCGTTCCCGGACCCGGCGCCGTGGGCCGAGGCGCTCGGCGAGCGGCTCGTCGTCGCGCTCGACGTGCGCGACGGCCGGATCCGCACGGCCGGCTGGACGGCCGAGGCGGGCCTCGAGCTCGCGGACGCGATCGAGCGCTGCCTCGCGGCCGGCGTGGTGCGCGTCCACTGCACCGCGATCGACCGCGACGGCACGCTCGCCGGCCCCGACCTCGAGCTCGTCCGCACCGTCGCGGCCTCGGGCCTCCGCGTGCTCGCCGCCGGCGGCGTCCGCTCGCCCGCCGACGTGGCGGCGCTCGCCGACGCGGGCGCGGAGGCGGCGATCGTCGGCCGCGCGCTCCTCGCGCGCTAACGGAGGAACGCCTCGATCCCGCGCGCGAGCGCGACGGCCTCGCGCTGCCGGTACGCCGCCGACTCGAGCCGGCGCGCGTCGATCGCGTTCTTCATGTTCCCCGTCTCGACGAACACCTTCGGCACGTTCGAGAGGTTCAGCCCGCCGAGGTCGGAGCGGACGTCGAGGCCGTCGTGGCCGAGGTACGTCGCGTACGGCTCGCCGGTCCCGGCGCGGAAGGCGGCGCGGACGGCGAGCGCGAGCCGCCTCGACGCCGCGGCGATGTCGTCGGTCAGCCGCGGGATCGGCGGCGGGTAGATCACGTGGAAGCCGCGGCCGGAGGCCGGCCCGCCGTCGGCGTGGATCGAGATCGCCGCGTCGGCGTGCGCGCGGTTCCCGATCGCCGCGCGCTCGGTGATGCACGGGCCCCAGCCGGTGTCCGTCGTCCGCGTGAGCACGACCCGCGCACCCGCGGCGCGCAGGAGGCGCGCGAGCCGGAGCGCGACGTCGAGGTTGTGCGCCGACTCCGTGTAGCCGTCGGCCGTCTCGGTGCCGGCCGTGTCGCACGCCTTCCGGAGCGTGCCCGCGTCGACGAGCCGGTCGATCTCGGTCACGTGCGCGGCGTTGCCGCCGTCGTGCCCGGGATCGACGGCGACCGTCTTCCCGGCGAGCGGCCCCGCGGCCCCCGCCGGCGGCCCGCCGGCCGCGAGCAGCGCGACGGCGATCCCGGCGGCGAAGGCGGCGCGCGTCATCGACGGAGACGGTACCCGGCGGTTACCCTGGCCCTTATTCGCCGCTCACTGGCCCTCTGGCTGGTCCCGGTCGCGCTCGTCACGGGCTGCGGCGCGACGAAGAGTGCCGCGCCGCCGCGGACGCCCATCAAGCTGACCGCGGTCTCCCCCACCGGCGCCGCGCGGTGTCTGAACCAGGACCAGTTCATCGTCGAGGTGGCGCAGCGGACCCTGCGCGGCAGCTCGCCCGAAGGCGTCAACTTCGTCGTCAGGTTCTACGCCACGCCGGCGGCGGCGAACGCGGCGTTCGCGCGCGTCGGCCGGCGATTCCGTGCGAGGTACGCGACGGCGGTCGTCGACTTCGCCGGCAACCCGCCGCCCCACCCCGGCGCTGCGCCGAGAGTCCTCAAGGAGATCGACCTCGTGACCATCAGGCACTGCGTCATCCGCAGGTCGGTCGCGATCGGATACGGCTAGACTGTCGCCGCCCGCGGCGCTGCGAGATTCCGAACCGGGTCAGATCCGGGAGGAAGCAGCCCTAAGGATCCCTCGCAGGTGCCGCGGACTTTTCGGGCGCATAGCTCAGCGGGAGAGCGCTCGCTTCACACGCGAGAGGTCCGTGGTTCGATCCCACGTGCGCCCACTAGAAAAACCCCGCAAACAGGCCGGTTTCGTCTTGACCGGACGGGGCAGGTCGCACGCGATCCTCGGCGCCATGAGGGTTCATGCGAGTGTTCCGTGTCGCGCACAGTGTCGCCTGGTGGCGGCCCCAACCCTGAACAGGTGGCCGACTTCATGCTTCTTCCTTGGCTCCGGGATCTCGAAAGATGCCGGGATCTCCGATGGTCTCGGCAGATCACTGCCCAGGTCGATGTCGGGAGCAGGTGATTCCTGGGGGCGACGACCAGACTACCGCCTGGGACAGCGAGAATCCGAATCTACGCTCGCCTCCGAGCCGAACGCCGAACCCGCTGATCGAGCTGGTCAACAGGCTTGCCCCTCGAATCAGCGAGTACCTCGGAACCGCAACGCCGACTATCGAGCACATCGCCTTCTCTCCTCCGTCAGCCTCGAATTCGACGAAATCATCTATCGAGTACCCGCAACCCTGGCTTCCATCCGCTCGTGACTTCGCTCTTGGAGCAAGGCGCTTGGGAAGAACGGACCGGCGACTGGCCGAAGCCGCCGAGGAACGCCCGCGAAGAACATCGCGGACACCGTGCCAGCGATGCTCGACCGCCCGGCAGCGTCGATCACCTGAGTTGGCTCGGCGAGATCCGTAGCAACGACGAACCACGGTCGCGACGCTCAACCATTCGATCCGTAATCGAGCGCCGTGTTCCAGCCCTCGGTGTCCCTATTCCGACGGCTTCGGTGATCCGGCGGGGGCGACCTGATGTTCCGGAATGAATCGACCTCGGGAGCGAAGCCGTTCGACGATCGAGCTCATGGTCCGATCTCGTGGTGGGGCGATCACATACCCGGCGAGGAGTGGCGAGGTTGGCAGTCACCGCACGTTCCGATCGGCGAGGACGTGTTCCACCCGAGAGACGAGACCGGTCGCGTTCCATGAGCTATCCGGATGACCTCTTCGACTCGATCATCTCTGCCACCGGTACGTTCGACAAGATCCTCGCCTGATGAGACGTGGGTGCTCTCCCGCATCAGCACCTGCGCTTCCACGAGGCGCTTCGCGAGGCGTCTCGGATCCTGATCGTCGGATACGGGTCTGGCGACAAGGCGATCAACACGAGGTTGATCGCGGCCGCGCCGATCGTTCGAGAACCGGTTCGATCGTCGTGCACGGGGATCCTGGAGAGCCTGCGCCGTGATGCCGGGCTGCGATAGCGCGCAGGCCGGAGGAGTGGCTCGACGCCGGGAGACTTGTCGCTATTCTGCGATGGGGCCGATCGATCGATGCCTGCGGTTGAACGAGCTCTGGGCCGCAGCACGGTTGCGCGCCTGGGCGGGTCGCCCCTCAGAAGCTGAGCAGCACTCGGTTGGGTTTGAAACCCGACCTGGGATCTGCGTATGGCCGTTGTAAAGCTCGACGAACCCTTGCGCGCATACGGTCTGCCGCGCAGGCAGCGCTTGGGCGCGAACGGGAAGTTCGACCCGCGGTCCTTGCCCCAGATCACGAGCGTCAGCCTGCGGGGGCCGGGGTAGGCAGGACCGACGTCGAGGAGGTCGGGTGCCTTTGGAGCTGCGCGCGTACGTGCTCGACACGACCCTCCCTCTCACCCGCACCGGCTTGCCGAACGTGCGTGTGGTCGCTCTGCGAAGAGGCCGGTGTCCGAGACAGCCTTGCTGCTGTGGACAGCGGGGCGGTGACCGTGGACGGGGAGACGGAGCAAGAAGGCGCAGAACGCGGAGCCGCGAGCAGACGGCGTGACAGACGCAACGGTGTCTCCTTCGTTGCCAGGGGAGCGCCGACCTATGTCGAAGGTACATCTTGCCTGCGGCATGCGGCCTCCCGACACGTGGAGCCGCCCGCTCTCTAGGGTCGCTCGGCACGGTGTCAGATCTGGAGCCTCGTCCCGCTAACCGTCCTCCTGGCCACGTCGGAGGGCCGTCCGGAACCGATCCGAACGCCGCTCAAGGTTCGCGCCAGGCCTCAGGATCCGGCAATCGCCGTCGGACGGCGGCTCGCGTTTCCCGCGTCTGTCCCACGGACCCTCGATCGCGCGGCGGGCTTCCTCTGTCTCAGTCTCCGGGAGGGACATGGCCGTCTCCGTCACCCCTCCTGCCTCCGAACGACGCCATCCGCAACCACGCCGCCTTCATCTGGTCGGTCGCCGACCTGCTGCGCGGCGACTACAAGCAGTCCGAGTACGGCAAGGTCATCCTGCCGCTGACCGTGCTCCGCCGCCTCGACTGCGTGCTGGAGCCGACCAAGGCGGCCGTGCTCGACGCGGCACGAGCAGCTCGCAGGGCAGGATCGAGAACGTCGAGCCGGTCCTGCAGGCCGTCGCCGGGCGAGCAGTTCTACAACACCTCGCCGCTCGACTTCCGAAGCTGCTCGACGACCCGGCCAACATCGCCGACAACCTGCGCGCCTACATCGCCGGGTTCTCGCCGAGGCGCGCGGGACGTGCATCGACAAGTTCGACTTCGACGTCCAGATCGACCGGCTCGACCAGGCCGAACCTGCTCTACCTGGTCGTCGCGCAAGTTCGCCGACATCGACCTGCACCCCGACGCGGTCTCGAACCTGGAGATGGGCTACCTCTACGAGGAGCTGATCCGCCGGTTCTCCGAACTGTCGAACGAGACCGCCGGCGAGCACTTCACGCCCCGCGAGGTCATCCGGCTGATGGTCAACCTCCTGTTCATCGAGGACGACGACGCTGCTCGCCAAGCCCGGCGTCGTGCAAGCACGCTCTTCGACCCGGCCTGCGGCACCGGCGGGATGCTCTCGGTCGCCGAGGACCACCTCCGCGACCTGAACCCGCGGCGCGCGGCTTGAGGTGTTCGGCCAGGAGCTGAACGCCGAGACCTACGCGATCTGCCGCTCGGACATGATGCTCAAGGGCCAGGACGCCTCCCACATCGTCTCGGCAACTGTTCACCGAGGACGGCCACGAGGGCGCAGCGCTTCGACTACCTGCTCGCCAACCCGCCGTTCGGGGTGGAGTGGAAGAAGGTCGAGGACGACGATCAAGGACGAGCACGAGAAGCTCGGCTTCGCGGCCGCTTCGGTGCCGGGCTGCCGCGCATCAACGACGGCTCGTTCCTGTTCCTCCAGCACATGATCTCCAAGATGAAGCCGGTCGAGGAGGGCGGCACGCGGCTCGCGATCGTCTTCAACGGCTCGCCGCTGTTCACCGGCGCGGCCGGCTCGGGCGAGTCGGAGATCCGCCGGTGGATCATCGAGAACGACTGGCTCGAAGCCGTCGTCGCGCTGCCGGACCAGCTCTTCTACAACACCGGCATCTCGACCTACTTCTGGATCGTCACCAACCGCAAGCGCCCCGAGCGGCGCGGGCAAGGTGCAGCTCGTCGACGCCCGCGAGTTCTTCGTGAAGATGCGCAAGAGCCTCGGCGAGAAGCGCAAGGAGATCAGCGCCGACGCAGATCGACGAGATCACCCGGCTCTACGGCGACGTTCGCGGAGAACGAGAAGGTCAAGATCTTCCCCAACGAGGCGTTCGGCTTCCAGCGGATCACCGTCGAGCGGCCGCTGCGGCTGCGCTGGGAGGTCACCGAGCGAGACGCTCGACGCTGCTCGCGGCGAGCAAGGCGTACGCGAAGCTCGGCCGAGCCGACCAGGAGCGCGCTCGACGAGCGCCTGCGACGAGCGCTGGCACGGCCTCTCGACCGACGCGACCGCAAGGAAGCGATCGCCGCGCTCACGAGCGCTGGCTCGGCAGCTCGGCAAGGCCGATCGAGAAGGCGATCCTCGGACGCCGCTCGCCGTCCGCGACCCGACGCGCCGGTCATCACCGACAGCAAGGGCAAGCCAGAGCCGGACCCCGACCTGCGCGACAACGAGAACGTCCCGCTGCCCGCGGTGCCGGTCAGTTGCGAGGCCGACCCGACCGAGCGGCTCGCCACGCTCGAGTACCGCACCGCCGTCGAGGACTACATGGCCGCCGAGGTGCTGCCGTACGTGCCCGACGCCTGGGTCGACCACGACCAAGACCAAGATCGGCTACGAGATCCCGCTCACCCGCCACTTCTACAAGTACGTGCCGCCGCGGCCGCTCGCGGAGATCGACGCCGAGATCAAGCAGCTTGAAGACGAGATCCAGGAGCTGCTGCGCGAGGTGACCGAGTGATCGACTGGCATCGCTGACGCCGCGGCTCGAGCGCCTCGTCCGACGCGCGATCGACGAGCGATCGGACTGACGTGACCGCACTCCTGCGACGCAGCGGATCGCGATCGACGCCGGTACGTCGTGACCAGCGACATCGCGATGGCTGATCGACGTCGCGAGCCGAGCGACGACTTCGCGACGCTACCAGACGGTCGCGCCGAGGCGACTCATCGTGGTCGACCGATGCGATGCACTGTCAGGGCGCGACTTCGGCGATCGTCGTCCACGAGCAGGACATCGTCAGTCCGGCTACATCTGCGTTCGCTCGTCCGAGTCGCCGACGCTCGATCCTCGCGTTTCTTGCTACTGGTTCGTGCGCGAGTCGGTCGCTACTCGACGGAGATCTGCGCAGCGCGTCAGGCGTGCGACGCATCCGAGATCAACGCTGAGGCATCTCGGCGAATCTGCCGATCGCCGCTGCCGCCGCTCGACGTCCAGCAGGCGCATCGCCGACTTCCTCGACGCCGAGACGGCGCGGATCGACGCGCTCATCGAGAAGAAGCGGCGGATGATCGAGCTGCTGGAGGAGCGGTCGATGCAGCATCGTCGAGTCGAGCTCGAGTCATGCCGACGGGCCGACGTCCGGAGCGACGCGCCGTGTCGAGCGATCGTCGGTCACTGCGCGAGTCGACGGTCGAGCTCGTCGTCGACGCTCGGCGAGTGGTCATGCTGCGACGAGGCGCATCCGCGACTGGCGGGTCGACTGACGATCCCGTGGATCACGACCGACGACGTCGGACGATCGCGTCTGACCGCACCGAGGTGCAGCACAGATGCACGCAGACGATCGCGAGCTCGTGCCGGCGAACTCGTCGGCGAAGTGCGATCCGGCGGGACAGTCGGTGTCGTGCTGCAGTGGTCGCCGGGACGGCGACTCAACGGACTGTCGACGTGCCAACGACGTCCGCTTCGACCAGCGTTCGGCCCGCTTCCTCGCGACGGTCCTGATTCTCGGCACTTGCGATGCGACGAAGCTGCGTCGGCCGACTCGACGGTTCGACACAGCAAGATCGCATCTCACATCGCCGAGAGCTCGATCGCATCCGGTTCCGCTGCCGCCATGGGCGAGCAGGACGCGATTGTCGCGAGCTCGCTGAGCAGCGAGCACGTCGACGACCGACTCGGCGAGCGCATCGCGACGCCAGATCGATCTTCTGCGTGAGCACCGTCAGGCGCTGATCACCGCCGCCGTGACCGGCGAGCTTGAGTTCCGGAGGGCGGCGTGAAGGCGAACGAGCGGGCGTTCGAGGACGCCATCGAGGCGTCGCTGCTCGAGCACGGCGGCTACGGAAGTCGGGCAGCCCGAGTGCGTCGACTTCGACGCGGCGCTCGGGCTCGACCCGGCCGAGCTGTTCGCGTTCCTCGAGGCGACGCAGGCGAAGGCGTGGGCGCAGCTTGTCAAGCCGCTACGGCGGCGACGCCGGATGCCGCAGTCCGGCTTCGCTCAAGCGGCTGGCCGCCGAGATCGACGAGCGGGGCACGGTCGATGTGCTGCGGCACGGCGTCGTGGATCAGGGCGTCGAGTTCCGGCTGGCGTTCTTCAAGCCTGCGCACGGGCTGACGCCGGAGCTTGTGGCGCACTACGAGGCGAACCGGCTGACGGTCGTCGCGGCAGCTTGCCGTACGAGCAGGGTCGAACAAGACGCTCGACCTGTGCCTGTTCGTGAACGGGATCCCGGTGGCGACGGCGGAGCTGAAGAACCCGCTGACGGCCAGACGGTCGAGCACGCGATGGAGCAGTACCGGACGGACCGGGATCCGAAGAACGTGACGCTCGGGCGCCGGGCGCTCGTGCACTTCGCGGTCGACCCGGAGGAGGTCGCGATGACGACGCAAGCTCGCGGGGCAGACGACGCGAGTTCCTGCCGTTCAACCTCGGCCACGACGGCGGCGCAGGGAACCCGCCGAACCCGGACGGGCACCGCACCGCTACCTGTGGGAGCGGGTGTGGGCAGCGGGACGCCTGGCTCGACCTGCTCGCACGGTTCGTCCACGTCGAGCGTGCCCGACGAAGGGTCGACGGCGCGAGACGGCGGCGAGAGCGCGTGACGATCTTCCCGCGCTTCCACCAGTGGGACGCGGTGCTGAAGCTCGAGGCCGACGCGCGCGACGCACGGCGCCGGGCAGAGCTACCTGGTCCAGCACTCGGCCGGGTCGGGCAAGTCGAACACGATCGCCTGGCTCGCGCACCGGCTCTCGACCCTTCACGACGCGAGCGATCGCGAAGGTGTTCGACAAGGTCGTCGTGATCACCGACCGGGTGGTGCTCGACCGGCAGCTTCAGGACACGATCTACCAGTTCGAGCACGCGCGCGGCGTGGTCGTGAAGATCGACAAGGACTCGCAGCAGCTCGCCGAGGCGCTGGCGGGCGAGCAGGCGCGGATCATCATCACGACGCTGCAGAAGTTCCCGTTCGTGCTCGACAAGATCGGCGAGCTGCCGGCGCGCAGCTACGCGGTGATCGTCGACGAGGCGCACTCGTCCCAGACCGGCGAGGCGGCGAAGGATCTGCGGCTCGCGCTCGGGGCGCGGCGAGGAGCAGGAGCTGACGGCGGCCGAGGCCGAGGACGCCGGGCTTGCTCGCGAGCCGCGATCGACCCGGTCGAGGAGGCGCTCGCCAAGTCAGGCGGCGCGCGCAGCGGGCGGCAGTCGAACCTGTCGTTCTTCGCGTTCACCGCGACGCCGAAGGCGCGGACGCTGGAGACTGTTCGGCACCTGCAACCCGGCAGACGGACGCTATCGAGCCGTTCCACCTCTACTCGATGCGCCAGGCGATCGAGGAGGGCTTCATCCTCGACGTGCTCGCCAACTACACGACCTACCAGACCTACTGGCAGATCGAGAAGGCGATCGCCGACGACCCGGAGTACGACGACCGCGAAGGCGCGGCGCGGCGATCGCCCGGTTCGTGACGCCTGCACCCGCACAACCTGGCGCAGAAGGCCGAGATCATCGTCGAGCACTTCCGCCAGCACACCGCCAAGAAGATCGGCGGCAAGGCGAAGGCGATGGTCGTCACCTCATCCCGGCTGCACGCCGTCCGCTACAAGCAGGCGATCGACCGCTACATCACACGACAAGGGCTACGCCGACATCGCACGCTCTGGTCGCGTTCTCCGGGCACGGTGATCGACGACGGGCGACCAGTTCACCGAGTCGAGCATGAACGGCTTCCCGGAGTCGCCAGACCGCCGAGCGAGTTCGCGGACGGGCGACTACCAGGTGCTCGATCGTGGCCGAGAAGTTCCAGACCGGCTTCGACCAGCCGCTGCTGCACACGATGTACGTGGACAAGGTGCTCGTCGGGCCTCGACGCCGTGCAGACGCTCTCGCGGCTCAACCGCATCCACCCGCTGAAGGACGACACCTTCGTGCTCGACTTCCGCAACGACGCCGAGGACATCCAGGAGGCGTTCGAGCCCTACTACGAGCGCACCGTCGCGCCCGACCGACCCGAACCTGCTCTACGACACCCGCCGCGACCTCGACGACTTCGACGTGCTCCGCGACGAGGAGATCGAGGCCGCCGCCGCGGCTGCTCGCGTCACTCGGAACGAGCGCGACCACCGCGCCAGCTCTACGCCGCGCTCGACCCCGCGCTCGAGCGCTTCAACGCGCTCGACGAGGAGACAGCAGGACGAGTTCCGGGACGCGCTGCAGCGGTTCGTCGCACGTCTACTCGTTCCTCTCCCAGATCGTCTCGTTCACCGACACCGAACCTCGAGCGCGACTACCTCTACGCCGCGCCCTCGCGCTCTATCTGCCCGGACCGAGCGACGGAGCGGCTCGACCTCGGCACCGAGGTCGAGCTGACGCATCTGCGCATCGAGATGACCTTCGAAGGCTCAGCCTCGCTCGACCACGGCGAGCGGCGAGGTCACGACGATCTTCGACGGGCGCGGGCCGCAGCACGAGCCGGAGCCGGAGCACCTCTCGCAGATCGTCGACGTCCTCAACGAGCGCTTCGGCCTCGACCTCGACCGACGCCGACCAGCTCCTGTTCGACCAGTTCGAGCAGAGCTGGGTCGCCGACGCCGAGCTCGCCGCCCAGGCGCAAGCAGCAACGACCTCGACAACTTCCGGCTCGTCTTCGACCGCAAGTTCCTGAACACCATCGTCACCCGCATGGACGACAACGACGAGATCTTCAAGCGGATCCTCGACGACGACGACTTCCGCGACCTCCTCGGCGACTACTACGTCAGGAAGGTCTACGACCAGCTACGGGAGGCGGCCTGACGCAAGCGCCAACACACCCTCCGGTCGAGGTCGTGAAGGCGTATGCGCCGCGAGGGCCGCTGCGTCAGTACCCGACTCGCCGCGGCGTCGCCCTTCTGGTGCTTCCGCTGCGGTGCCTCGAAGAAGTCGAAGCTCTGGGCGCTGTACGGCGAGGACTGGTCGAGTGTTCTCTGCAACGGATGTTACGGGCGTTTGCTCTCGATCTATGAGGTGAAAGCGGGAACGCAGCCCGAGGATGCGAAGGCCGACGCGCTGGCCGAAATCGTTCTTGAGTTCTGGCATCCCGTGGAAGCGGAGGCTGCCTTCCACGCCGCCGTACGCGGCCGCTCAATGCTCGCGGAAAACGTCGCAGCACCCTCTCGTCGTTTCATCGGGTCCGCTGAGCGGCTTGCACGACAGATCGGTGCGCGGTCGTCGCTGGACTGGTCCGGGTCGTGATCGGCTACTGCAAAGCCGTCGAACTCGAATGCGTGTCGCGCCTAGTTGACCCGCTCCGGGACGCGGTTCCAGAACCCGTCGAAGCTGACCTCAACGACAAGGACTTCGGCCGGATCGCGTCGTACTGCGCCGGACGCGCAACTGCGCCGAACTCGGATCTATCGAGCACTTCCTCGCTACGGCCGCGCACAGCACGAAACGCGCTGCCACGAGTCCGCTTCTGCAAGCATTTGCCGCCGTGCGCGCAAGATGGCTTGATCCCGAGTGGCTACTCGCCCATACGGGAGCAAGTCTTGCGTTGCGCACACTGACACGCGACTTCCGAAATCGAGCGGCGCATCTCGATGAACTCACAGCGCTCGACTTCGAGGCGTGCAGGTCGCTCGTCCTAGGTGAAGGCGGCATCGTCGAGCACAGCCGTCGGCACGCTCAAGCCGGTGTTCCGGGAGGGCGGCACCGTGACCGCGGGCAACGCCTGTCCGCTCAACGACGGCGCGGCGGCGACGCTGATCATGAGCGCTGCCAAGGCAGCTGAGCTGGGCCTCGCCCCACGTGCGCGGATCATCACCGGGGCGACCGCGGGCAACGAGCCCGAGCTGATGGGCGTGGCCCGATCGGAGCGATCCGCAAGGTCCTGGCCCGCGCGGGGATGACGATCGAGGACGTCGACGTCTACGAGCTCAACGAGGCGTTCGCGGCGCAGGTGCTGCCGATCGCCGCGGCTCGGCTTCGACATGGACAAGCTCAACCCGCACGGGGAGCGATCGCCCTCGGCCATCCGTTTGGCATGACCGGCGCGCGGATCCCGCCACGCTGCTCAACGGCCTGGAGACGCTCGACAGCACGATCGGGCTCGAGACGATGTGTGTCGGCCGCGGGCAGGGCAAGGCGATGCTGATCGAGCGGCTCAACTAGCCGGCCGGACACGGACCCGATCCGGATCAGGCGGCCGCCCGGGGATCGCGGCCCGGGCAGCCGCCTGCGGATGCGGCGGGCTTAAGGAGAGCCATCGTGACGCGACCACGCGTGCTTATCATCGGCGCCGGATTCGCCGTTTTCCATTGCGCCCGGCAGCTGGAGCGCAAGCTGGAGGCACACGAAGCGGAGGTGGCGCTGGTCACCCCGCGCAACTACCTGATCTACAGTCCGCTGCTGCCGCAGGTGGCGGCGGGGTGGTTGTCCCCGATGGCGGTGGCCATCCCGCTGCGCCGCACGCTGCGCCGCACCGCTTTGGTGCCCGGCGCGGTGATCGGGCTGGACCTGGACGCCCGCGCCTGCGTGGTGCGCACCATCACCGGCGAGACGCGCGTGGAGCGCTTCGACCTGCTGGTGCTCACCCCGGGCAACGTGACCCGCACCTTCAACATCCCCGGGCTGGAGCGCTATGCCCGGGGGATGAAGATGCTGGCCGAGGCGGTCTACCTGCACGATCATGTCCTGGCTCAGGTGGAGCTGGCCGATGCCGCCTCCTCCGAACAGGAGCGGATCGAACGGTGCACGTTCGTCGTGGTCGGCGGCGGCTACTCCGGCACCGAGACCGCGGCCGCGCTGCACCTGGCCTCGATGCGCTCGGTGTCCCGGTATCCGCATCTGCGGCCGGAGCACGTGCGGTGGATCCTGGTCGACGCCGCCCCGCAGATCATGCCGGAACTGGGCGCCAAGCTCGGCCAGGAGGCCCTGGGCCTGCTGGAGCGCGAGGGCATCGAGGTCGTCCTGCAGACCTCGGTGGAGGAGGTCACCGAGACCACTGTGCGCCTGTCCGGCGGCCGGACCATCCCCTCGCGCACGCTGGTCTGGACCGCCGGGGCCGCGGCCAACCCGCTCATCGAGTCCCTGGGCCTGGCGACCGTGCGGGGCCGGCTGGCGGTCACGCCGGAGCTTGCCGTGCCCGGCCGGGCCGATGCCTTCGCGCTCGGCGATGCCGCCGCCGTTCCGGACCTGGCCGCCGGCCAGGACGCGGTTTGCCCGCCGACCGCCCAGCACGCCCAGCGCCAGGGCAAGGCGGCCGCACGCAACGTCGTGGCGACGCTGCGCCGCCAGCCCCTGCAGCCCTACCGGCACAAGGACCTGGGCCTGGTCGTCGATCTCGGCGGGACGCACGCGGTCGCCAGGCCCCTGGGTGTCCCGCTGTCCGGGCCGCCGCCGCGGCCGTCACCCGCGGCTACCACCTGCTGGCGCTGCCCCGGCCCGCCACCCAGGCCCGGGTCGGCGCCGAGTGGCTGCTCCACGCGCTGGCCGGCGGCGGCGAGCTGATCCGGCTGGGGTTCCTGGCCCAGCGCACCGGCACCCTGGCCGACTTCGAGCACACCGACGCCGGCCTGAACCAGGAGGAAACCCAGGCCGCGTTGACCGCCGCCGGGGAGACCTGACCATGCCAGAAAAGGCCACCGGACCCCAGCCGCCGGCAGACCTGCCGCCCGGCGCAGATCACCGGGGGAACGCCACCGCGGAAAACCAGGAACCGGCCACGAGTGACCTGGCGGCCACCTCGCGGCCGGCCACCGAGCCTCCGAAGCTGTCCCGCGCCGAGCTGCTCGCGGCCCAGCAGCAGACGCTGGCCACGCCGCGCCGCCGGGCCGGCATGCGGCCCGGTTGCTGTTCATGACCATGGACCTGCTCTACGGGCGCCGCGCACCCTGTCTAAGTTCAAGATGCTCGAGCTCATCGCCCGGGTGCCCTATCAGAGCTGGGAGCAGGTCGCCTACATTGCCGTCACCCACGTCTACCGAGACCCCGGCTTCGCCCGGCGTGTCCACGACCGGATCGCAGAATCGCGGGTGCAGCAAGACAACGAGCAGTGGCACCTGCTCATCCTCGAAGAACTCGTCGCCCGATCCGGACGGCGCGAATCCCGGCTGAGGTACTTCTGGGTCCCGCAAGCCATCGCGTTCGGCTACTACCAGCTGTCCTGGCTGCTTTACGTGATCCGCCCGGCGTGGAGCTACCGGCTCAACGCCGACTTCGAAGACCACGCCGAGCATGAGTACATGGAGTTCGTGGCCGAGCATCCGGGGTGGGAGACCGAGCCGTTCGAGTCGGCGTTCTCCGGCGACTACGGGCGTTTCGATTCGCTGGCCGACCTGTTCCGCCAGATCGGCCACGACGAACGGGTCCACAAGCAGGAAAGCCTCGCCCAGGCGGCCGCCAGCCGCTTCCGGTAACCGCGATACGCCGCTCTAGGAGGAATCATGGCGCCAGCCGACGCCGGGCACGAGCAGCTCGCCGATGAGGCGGCTCCGCTGGACGTGCTGCTGGCCGACGCCGCAGCGGGTCCGCTGCGCCGGTTCGCGCCGGACGCGTCGACCGCCAAGTTCGCGGTCGCACTGGCGCGACGGCCGGTGACCACCGCCCGGCGACTGGGCAGCCTGGCCGCCGAGCTCGCGCGGATCGGCGCCGGAACCTCGGCGCTGGCTCCCGCCAAACGGGACCGCCGGTTCGCCGACCCTGCCTGGACCGAGAACCTGCTGCTGCGCCGCATGGTGCAGGCGTACCTGGCGGCCGGGATGACGGCCGGCCAGCTGGTCGGCGACGCCGCGCTGGACTGGCAGGACGACAAGCGGGTCCGTTTCCTGGTGGAGAACCTCACCGATGCGCTGTCGCCGAGCAACGTGCCGCTGGTGAACCCGGCGTCCGCCAAGGCGGCCATCGACACCGGCGGCGTCAACTTCGTCCACGGCGGGGTCAGCCTGCTGCGGGACATGGCCGCTAAGCCGCGCATCCCGGAGATGGTCGACACGTCCTCGTTCGAGGTGGGCCGCAACATCGCGGTCACGCCCGGGGCGGTGGTGCTGCGCACCGAGATCCTCGAGCTGATCCAGTACCGGCCGCAGACCGCGCAGGTCCGCGAGGTGCCGCTGCTCATCGTGCCGCCGACGATCAACAAGTACTACGCGATGGACCTCGCGCCCGGCCGCAGCCTGGTCGAGTACCTCGTCCAAAACGGCCAGCAGGCGTTCGTGATCTCCTGGCGTAACCCGGACGCCCGGGACGCCGACTGGGGGATGGACACCTACGTCCAGGCCGTGCTCGACGCCCTGGACGCCGTCCAGCGGGTCTGCGGCGTGGACCAGGCCGCGCTGACCGGAGTCTGCGCCGGCGGCATCATCGCCAGCATTGCCGCCGGCCACCTGGCCGCTACCGGCCGGCTGGGCCAGCTCGCGGCGTTCGGCCTGTTCGTGACCGTGCTCGACACCACCCACGCCGGCACCCTCGGCGCGCTGGCCGACCGCAGGCTCCTCACCGCGGCCAAAGCGATATCCAGGCGCCGCGGCTACCTGGACGGCCGGGACCTCGCCGAGATGTTCGCCTGGCTCCGCCCCGGCGACCTGATCTGGAACTACTGGGTGAACAACTACCTGCTGGGCCAGAAACCGCCCGCGTTCGACGTGCTGTTCTGGAACGCCGACACGACCCGGATGACCGCGGGGCTCCATGCCGATTTCGTCGACCTGGCGATGGACAACAAGCTCCTCACGCCGGGATCGCTGACCATACTCGGCACCGCGATCGACCTGTCGCAGGTCGATACCGACGCCTACCTCGTGGCGGGCATCGCCGACCACATCACGCCGTGGCAGAACTGCTACCGCAGCACGCAGCTGCTCGGCGGCACCAGCCGGTTCATCCTCTCCACCAGCGGTCACATCGCCGCGCTGGTCAACCCGCCGGGCAATCCCAAGGCCCGGTACCAGATCAGCAAGACCACCCCCGCCGACCCGGAAGGCTGGCTGAAGACCGCCGAGACCGAGCACGGCAGCTGGTGGCCCGACATGCTGGCGTGGCTGGGCGACCCGGTGCGGCAAGGACAAGCCGGCACCCGAAGAACTCGGCGGCGGCGGGCTGCGGCCGCTTGCCGACGCGCCCGGCACGTACGTCTTCGATACCTGACGAGGCAGACGCCATGCATGAGGACATTGGCCGCCCGGAAGCGGGCAAGCGACTGGCCGCGAAGTTCAGCGTGCAGCACGTCTCCTCCGGGGAGGTACTGCCCGCGGAGGCCCGAGCCGGCACTCCGGCCGACCGTGAGCTCCCCGCCTGCCAGGAGCGTCACGCAGCGGACGCGCACAGATCAAGGATGGCCTGATGAGCGACGAGGTTGACCACACCATCGCGACCGCCACGGTGACAAGTGAGGACAAGCCGTACGGTGTGCGCATCGACGCCGGCGGCCATGCGCTGCGCGGCGACGAACCTGCCGGCCAGGGCGGCGCCGGCACCGGTCCGGCTCCGTTCGGCCTGCTGCTGTCCGGGCTCGGTGCCTGCACCGCGATCACGCTGCGGATGTACGCCGAACGCCAGGGCTGGCCGCTGGCCGGGGTGGACGTCACGCTGACCTACATCGTCAAGGACCGGGACACCCGGTGGATCGACCGGCGGATCACCGTGCACGGCGTCGGCGACGACCAGCGCGCCAGGCTGGCCGAGATCGCGGAGAAGACCCCGGTCACCAGGGCGGTCCGGGCCGGCACCGAGATCCGCACCACCACGGGCATCCGATGACCGAGCGGATAGTCGTCATCGGCGCGGACGCGGCCGGGATGAGCGCGGCCTCGCAGGCCAAGCGGATCGCGGGCGACGCGGTCGAGATCGTCGCGTTCGAGCGCGGAACGTACAGCTCCTACTCCGCCTGCGGCATCCCGTGCTGGGTAGCCGGCGATGTCAGCGGGCCGGAGCGGCTGATCGCCCGGTCGCCGGAGGCGCACCGGCGCAACGGCATCGACCTGCGGATGCGGACCGAGGTGGAGGAGATCGACCTCGCGGCCGGCCGGGTGGCCGTTCATGACCTGGCCGCCGGGCGGTCGTACCGGGAAGGCTTCGACTCCCTGGTCATCGCGACCGGCGCGGTCCCGGTGCGACCGCCGCTGCCGGGCGCGGACGCGGCCGGCGTGTTCGGGGTGCAGACCCTCGACGACGGCGCCGCGCTGCTGGCCGACCTCGATCACGCCCAGCCGCGGCGGGCCGTGGTGATCGGCGGCGGCTACATCGGCGTGGAGATGGCCGAGGCCCTCGTGCGGCACGGCCTCGCGGTGACCGTCGTGGATCAGGCCGCGCAGCCGATGACCACGCTCGACCCGGACATGGGCGCGGCGGTGCACCGGGCCATGGAGGGCATCGGCATCGAGGTGCGCACCGACACCGCCGTCACCGGATTCGAGACCGGCCCCGACGGCAGGATCCGCGCGGTGCTGACCGCCGACGGCGCCATCCCCGCCGACGTGGTCGTCCTGGGCCTGGGGGTCCGGCCGAACACCGCGCTCGCCCGCGAGGCCGGCCTGCCGCTGGGCGATCACGGCGGGCTGCGCACCAACGTGCAGATGCAGGTCCTGGGCCACGACCGAATCTGGGCGGGCGGCGACTGCGTGGAGGTCCTCAACCTGGTCTCGGGCCAGTACCAG
Source organism: uncultured Actinomycetes bacterium (assembly GCA_963729135.1). Classification (GTDB taxonomy): domain Bacteria; phylum Actinomycetota; class Thermoleophilia; order Gaiellales; family Gaiellaceae; genus PALSA-600. The sequence continues at coordinate 11,119 of CAVSMT010000009.1, read as the reverse complement.
CCTGTGCCGCTGGGCACCCACGCCAACAAGCACGGCCGGGTCATCGGGCACAACCTGGCCGGCTCCTACGCCTCGTTTCCCGGGGTGGTCGGCACCGCGCTGAGCAAGGTCTGCCACCTGGAGATCGCCCGGACCGGGCTGCGCGAGCGCGACGCCACCCGCGCCGGGTTCGCATACGTGACCGTCACCGTGCGGTCCACCACGAAGGCCGGCTACTTCCCGGGCACCCAGAAGATGAGGGTCAAGATGATCGCCGAACGCCTCACCGGACGCCTGCTGGGCGTGCAGATCGTCGGCTACGAGGGATCGGCCAAGCGGATCGACACGGCCGCGACGGCGCTGTGGAACCACATGACGGTCGAAGACATGACCTCCCTCGATCTCGCCTACGCCCCGCCGTTCGCGCCGGTATGGGACCCGATCCTGGTGGCGGCGCGGCAGGCCGCCGACGCCGTGCGCCGCGCGGGCGAGGGCCGGGGATGACGCGCCTTTCATTCGCGCGGTGAACCAGGCGCCTGTACCGGGGGCCGGGCCTCAAACCGGGATGTAGGCCTGGGACTCCTATAGCTACGGCCAAGGGCAAAGTAACTCAGGGTGATGAGGTCTGCGCGCGGATGTGGTCCGCGGACGGCGGTGGTGGCGCGACTCTCGACGCCAGCGCGCGCCCGCCTCTCCCGTCCTGGCCGGCCGGGCGGTCACCGTGATGCTGGCGGTCGCCAAGCCCCTGGTGTCCCGCTGTCCGGGCCGGCCGCCCAGGCCGTCACCCGCGGCTACCACCTGCTGGCGCTGCCACGGCGCACCACCCAGGCTCGGGTGGGCGCCGAATGGCATCCGTGCTTGATATACTTACCAAATTGGCACCCTCAGGTTGACAACGCTAAATTTACCAAGCGATACTCGGGCCATGGACACTACCGTCGTCCCGCACCGGATCACTCTTCGGTCAGGACACCGGGTGCTGGTCCGGGCAGTGCGCCCCGATGACGGCCCGGGCCTTGCCGAGGCGTACGACCAACTCAGCGAGACCTCGCGTTACCGGCGGTTCTTCACCGGAAAACCCCACCTGTCCGAGCAGAGCCTGGCCTACTTCACCGACGTCGACCACCGCGACCATGAGGCCCTGGTCGCGGTGGTGCCCGGCTCTGGGCAGCTGGTGGGGTTGGCCCGGTATATCCGCATCCCTGGGCAGCCGGACCAGGCCGAGGTGGCCATCACTGTCCTTGACTCCTGGCAGCGGCGCGGCCTGGGCACGATCCTGCTGCGCGAACTGGCGCAGCGGGCCGCGGAGGCGGGCATCCGGTACTTCGTCGCGGAGATCCTGGCCGAGAACCGGCCCATGGTGACCTTGGCGCAGCGGCTCGGGGATGCTGAGATCACCGGTGACGGAGGTACGGTGTCGGCCCGGATCGACCTCACCAAGGCGACTGAGCAGGCGGGCACGTCCAGCTATGACGGCTACGACCTGCTGCGCGCCGCGGCGCGCGGGGATTTCATTGCCCTGCCCGCCGTGCTGCGGGGGTGGCTGGATCTGTCGGAGAAGATCATCGCGACCCTGCTAGTGCCGGTCAGAGCGTTCTGTGACACCTCACGGGAGGCCGCGTCCACGGCTACAGCCACTGGGCGGCCGGAGGATCCAGCCACCACCAGCCAGAAGCTGCCTCGATCTAACAGCTGACAGGCCAAACAAGTAGTCGATGGCCATGCTGATCACTGGCGGGCACCTGGATCCAGCGGCGCGGCAGGCACCGCCCGCCCGGCCGGTTATCCATTGACTGTGCTAAGCCGCTCAGGTCGCGGTCGGAGGGGCAGCCGCCGACCCGGCCGGATCCGGCGGCGGCGCCAGCCGGGCCGTCGCGGCGATCTCGAGGGCTTTGTCGGTGTAGACGCGGTAGCCGAGGTCGGGCCGGTAGCCGTGCACCTCGGGCGTGTCCAGGCTGCGCATGAAGGACAGGATCTGCGGGCTGAACACCTGGCCGGGCACGAGCACCGGGTAGCCGGGCGGGTACGGCGTGACGTAGGTGGTGGACACGACCTGCTCGCCGCTCTCCACACGCTGTTCGACCTCGTCGGGGGTGAGGTACTCGCAGTAGCTGTCGTTATAGGCAAGGTAGAAGGCCCGCCGCACGTCGCCCTCCGGGGTGGGCTGCCCGCTACTGTCCTTGAAGCCGAGGTGGAAGCCGCTGAAGTCAGGCAGCGGCGCCGAGGGCGCGGTCAGCTGGAGTACCGCGCGCTCGTGGGCGGCGCGCTCGGCTGGGCTCATGCCTGCCACCTTGGCTTCGAGGTCACGGGCGATGGCCACCAGGACCTCGATCAGGTAGGCCACCGAGCTGCGGGTGGTCCCGATCGTGGTCATGAACAGCACGGTGTTCCGCGAGGTCTTGTTGATCTGCACGCCGTAGCGATCCATCAATTGGCTGCGCTTGAACGTATCGCCCTCGATGCCGGTGGCGCCGATGTAGATGGTGATCCGGGACGGATCCAGCACGAACTCGTCGGTCTCCCAGGCCTTGATCATGTTCGCCAGCCCCGAGAGCAGCGGCTGCTCGATACCCGTCGGCCGGTATCCGGCTGGTATCAGGTCAGCGGTGGTCAGGCAGCGCATATACCTGCTCAGCAGCGGATGGTGCTCCACCGCGTCGCGCAGTCGCATCGCGTTCTCGATCTGCTTCAATACCAGCTCGAACCCTTCCAGGGCGGCCTGGCGGCGGCCGAGGTCCAGGGAGGCCAGGATCTGGTAGTTCGGCGAGGTGGAGGTGTGCGTCATGTAGGCCTCGTGAAAGGTGTCCTCCACCTTCTGGCTGAAGTCCTGGTCCCAGACGTGGATCATGGAGCCCTGCCGCAGCGAGGTTAGCGTCTTGTGGGTGGACTGGGTGGAATACACCCGGACGCGGGCCCGGGCGGGATCGGGCACGAGCCGCCGTTCCAGTAGGACCTCATCGTCTGCGTAATCGATCGGGCCGACTTCTTCGGTGAACTTGTCGAAGAGCGCGCGGTGTTCGGGCAGCCGCAGCCGCTCCGCGAGCGTGCGGGCGGCCCGCATGGCGGTGCGCGGCCGGTAGACCGGGTGGAACCTGGCGAACGCGAACCAGGCCTCGTCCCACAGGAAGACCAGGTTGGGCTTGATGGCCAGGCACTCCTCCATCACCCGCCCGACGTCGTAGACGATCCCGTCGAACGTGCAGTTGGTCAGCAGCAGCATCTTGACCCGGTCCAGCTTGCCCGCCCGCCGCAGCGCCAGCAGCTGGCGCTTTATCTCCCGCAGCGGCACCGCGCCGTACATCGAGTACTCGTTCAGCGAGTAGGCGTCGAGGTAGGTGACCATGGCGCCGGCCAGCATCAGCCCGTAGTGATGCGACTGGTGGCAGTTCCGGTCGACCAGGACGATGTTGCCGGGCTGGACCAGGGCCTGGACCACGATCTTGTTGGCGGTCGAGGTGCCGTTGGTGACGAAGTACGTACGCTGCGAACCGAACGTGGTGGCCGCGAGCTCCTGCGCCTCGCGCAGCGGCCCGGTGGGCTCGAGCAGCGAGTCGAGCCCACCGGACGTCGCTGACGTCTCGGCCAGGAAGATGTCCAGGCCGTAGAAGTCGGCCATGTCCCTGATCCAGTGCGAATTGAGGATCGACTTGGCGTGCGAGATCGGCAGTGCGTGGAACACTCCGGTGGGCCGGTGGCTGTAGCTGCGCAGCGCGTTGAAGAACGGCGTGCGGTACCGGGCCGAGACGCCGTCCAGGATGGACAGGTGCAGCTCGAGCGAGCCTTCGCGGACATGGAAGATACGCCTGTAATGATGGCTGAGCCGGCTGGCCATGTCCTCGACCGCGATTTCCGTCATCAGGTACAGGTCGAGTTCCGGCCTGATCCTGGCCAGCGACCTGGCGAGCAACTGGGCGCGGTCATCCGGCGAGCGCTCCATCAGGTCAGCAGATCCGCCGCTGTATACGAACCGGGCGAGCGGAGCCAAGTCGTGGCGGGACCGGTGAGTGAACCGGCGGCGGGCCACGCACGCCTGCAGCCGGAAGTTCAGCCGTGCGGCCATGAGCGCGTCGTCGAAGCTGGGCACCACGACGATCTCGTACACGAACGGGTCATCCGGGCGGCGCCATCGCCGCAGTTCCTCCCGCAGCAAGCGCTCCTGTTCGTCGGTCATGTCCTCGACGACGAGAACCTCGAAGTAGGGACGGTCCGTCCGGGCCTGCACCGCCGGAAGGGCCTCGTGATCGTATGTGTCGTCCCCGACGCTTGGGTCCCAGCTTTGGCCGTGGAGGTAGGACTCGGTGACAAGGGCCCGGTTGGCCTTTGTCACTAGCGCGGCGAGCCGATCATACTTATCAGCGGCGAACAGCCGCTGAGCCTCCCGGTAGGCATGTGCCCCGGGAAACGCCCAGAATCGCTCGATCGGCCCAAGGACGTCAAGCAACCCGGTTACCGTCTCGACCAACTTCTCGACGGGACGCTGCTGGGCCTCGGCGCGGGCGAGCTGAATGGCCGACTCCTCCAGGCTGGACCAGGTATCGTTCCTGAGCTGCCACAGGCTGTTGTACGCCTTCAGGTTCGCGCCAGCCGACATGGCCACCACCTCCGCGATCTTCCTCTGGCAGCACAATCATGCGCAGCCAGCCGCCTCAAGGCCACCATCCAGCCCGAGGATGGCCTTGAACACCCGGGTGCCCACGCCATCGCAGTGGGCGACAGCGCCGACGAGCGAGAAGACGCTGCTGACCAGTAGCCGCGCTGAACACGGTCGCCAGCAGCACCAGTGCCGGGGCGGGCCAGACGAGGGCGGGGAGGCAGGCCGCGAAACTGACCGAGCCGAAGAACGCGGCCCAGCCAGGAACGGCCGAGCCGGACGATGGCGTTCGGCGATTCCCAGGTCGTAGCGGCGTACGCCTGCCGCAGCGGCGTTGTCATGAATGCCTCCGCTGGGTCTGACGCCAATCTCCACGCAGGAGGATGGAGGGCAACTTCAGGCGAACTTCGGGCCAAGCTTCGGGAGTTCCAGGGCGACCGTCTTGTCCTGGCCCTGGCCGACCAGCACTCAGATGGCTTGTTGTGGCGGCGCATCGCGGTTATCGGAAGCGGCTAGCGGTCGCCTGGGCGTGATGCGATCTGCTTCAGGCGTAGCCACCGGCCCGGGCAGGGTGCGCAGCGCCTCCAGGGCGACGAATAGTTCCGCTGACGATCGGGGGTCGTGCAGCGGGCGGCCGGTCTGACGCTCGATGCGGTGCAGCCGGTGGCGCACCGTGTTGGGGTGGCAGTACAGGTGCTTTCCTGCCTCGATGGCGGAGCCCCGGAACGCGAAGAACGCAGCGAGGGTGTCCAGGAGCATGTCCCGCTCGTCCGGGTTGATGTCCAGCAACGGCCCCAGGATCGTCTTCACAACCCGGTAGGAGGTCGTCGGGGAGCTGGCCACCAGAACGGGCAGCGGGGCGTCATCGAACACGTTCACCATCGGGTCGCCCGCCGGTGAGCTAGCCAGGGCGATCCGGGCCAGATGCAGCGCCCGCGACGTGCGCTCAAGTGCGCTGTACACCGGGCTCACCCCCACTCGGGCCACCGCGCCCGAACGCAGGATCTCCACCAGCGCCGGGACGTTGCGCTTCGATCTTAGCGACACGATCCCCACCTGGAGCTCGGGCAGCAGCTGCCAGGCCGACCCGATTCCTCGCACGTGCAGGCGGTTCTCGACCTGCGGCAACGCCTGCCGGGCCACCGCGGGGACCTCCGCGGCCACGACGATGAACACCCCCTGGTAGGGAAACCCCAGCAGATCGGCCGCCTCCCACACCGTTGCCGTGTCGGCGATCCGCCCCTCCAGAAGCGCCTCGAGCCGCGCCGATCGCGCCTGGTCCTGGCGAAGGACCCGCTCAGCCATCGCATCCCGGTAGGCCGTGGCCAGCTCCGTGGTGAACAGGCTGTTCAGCATCCACACCTCAGATGCGATGCCCACCAGTTCGGCGTCCGACACGATCCCGATCTGGTGTGCCTCCGCGACGAGAGTGTCCCACATGAACCGAAAGCCGGCCTGCAGCGAGCTCTGCACCGCGGCGAGCGGTGCCTCCTGCTCGGCCCGCCGCCGGCCGGTTCGCCGCGGGGCGGCCAGATCATACGGCCCCGGGCGGCCGAGATTGCTGAGGATGAACTTGAGATTGTCCTGCAACGACTGGTACAGATCATCGATGGGAACCAGGCGGTCGTCGCCATAGATGTCACTGTGGTTGCCGCAGGCTTCAGCCTGCTTGAGAACGCATTTCAGCAGCTCGTCGGTAAGCGCAGGCAGCCGGTTGAACAGGGCTGACGCGAGCTTCTGCCCGACGACGCCCGGCGGCGGCTGGCCGACAATGTCGTCTGTGAAGGTCATAGCGAGCTTCTCATATCAGGAGTTCTGAATGGCCAGGCCGGGACCGGTCGCGCCAAGGATCGGACCTGCTTCATCACGGCTTCGGGGTCAGGCTCGGCCGGGACGAGGCGAGCACGAGATCAGCCTAAGCGGAAGATCCGCAACGGCTCGGGGCCGGGGCGTCTCGCAGCCGCCGGTCGGCGTTGAACAAGAAGCGCTCAATGGCCGGGTGCAGGAACGCGTTGAGCAGGCTCGACCAGGTGCGCGGATATCGTAAGGGGTCGGCGAGCAGTTCCTAGGAGAACAGCAGCGGGACCGCGCCGAGCAGATGACGAGGGTACAGCCCTTCGCCCGCGCCTCCCCGTCCGCGCCGTCCGAGCCGCTCACCGCGATGACCAGGCGCCTGGCCCCGCGCGCAGACAGATCGTTGACCCGCGCGGTCAGCTCGCGGCTCAGCGCCTCGTCGCCGGCGTCCAGGCTGACCGAGCCCCACCGATCACCGACCAGCGCGGCCAGCAGGTCCTCCTGCGCCTGGGCGGTAGTGGCGGCCAGGCCCTCGACCAGCGCCAGGTCGGTGACCAGCAGGCCCAGCTGCGGCCCGGCCCGCTGCACCAGGGCGTTGGTGCCCTGGGTGGTGGAATATCGGATGCAGTCCGTGGACTGGAGCAGCGCCGCGAGCCGCGGCCGCCCATAGGCCAGCTCGGAGACCTTGGCCAGGCCGTCGAACAGGCACCGGCTCAGGTCATAGGGCGTGGTCAGGGTCTTGGTGTAGCGCACCTCGCCGCCGTCGACGTGGCAGAAGCCGGTCGTCATGCCGCCGTTGTCGACGTTGATCAGCCATGTCATGCGTGCTTAGCCCCTCCCATCTACCCGGCCGACGGAATCACCGATCCCCCTGGCAGGCGTCTTATCGCTGGTTGTAACGACAGCGTAAAGAGATCCTTAACGGCCGACATCATGGCGCGGGCACGGGAAATAGTCCTCATGATGGGTCGCGAGGACAATAGCCCCGTGCGCGTAAGATGTGGCGAACGCCCGACCGTGCGCCGGGAACCACGGTGGGGCGATGGTTCGTGACGCGCGCCCAGATCTCCGAAAGATCGCTACCTGGCAGCAGCCCGGCGGGCGCCGTCGGCCTGGCGGGCGTCCCAGGCGATCAGGATGCGCTGATTGCGGACGGCCAGCAGGCAGGTGGGTGGGGCGGGTGGGGCTCGAACCCACGACCGGCGGATTATGAGAAGCGCGGCCCAGGCTTCGGATGCGCTAGCTGCACGCATACCACGGAGTCGTGCCGCCGATGGCCCCGAGCGCACTGGTTGCACAGATGGCTCGGTCCACGAACCGGTCCACGGCAGCGGCGCCCGATCCCTTAATCCTGCTACTGTGCGTAACATCGTTAGCAGCGCCCGGCCTATGTCAGGAGCCTGGGCCCAGCCCGGAACATAACTAACCGTGGGGTCTCGGCGCGCCCGCGCCGTCCGCACGGCCGGGTTGACGGTGCGGCGAGCTAGCATCGTGGCATGAGCGCGCAGCCTTCAGAGCAGGACAGTCACGACGTCATCCGTCTCGGTGGCGAAACGGCTGTCGTGGTTCCGGTGCACGAATACCACACGCTGAAGGCCCTGCGGGACCGCGCATCCGCCGAGCAGGTCGAGGAAGCCGAGATCGACGCCGCCATCGCCGAGCACGAGGCATGGAAGGCGGCCGGGCGGCCGGGCCTGAAGTCTCACGACGAGTTCATGGCTGAGGTGTTCGGCGGCTCCCGGTGAGGATCATCTGGTCAGAGATCGCGCAGGCGACCTTTGTCCGCTTCATGGCCGACCAAGCCGGGATGATGGCCGTCAACCGCGCCGTGGAAGCCTTAGCTGATGATCCGGCGCCTCTGGGCGCGTTCGTCCGCGGCGCCTACCGTAGGCTGCGCGTCGGTCCTTACCGGGTGCTGTATGAGGTCGAAGGGAACCTGATCACCATCGTGCGGATAGACCGGGTATAAGCTGCCGACCACCGACTCAAGCAGCTGGCAGAGGGCCTCCGGTAGTGCACTAACACGTCCCGCGGCATGACAACCAGTTCGTCATTATCGGGCTGTCGCTTGTGCCGGGCCCGGTGTGGCCTGTGGCCCGCTGTAGTGTCGGCCTAGGTCCGCGGCACGGCCCTAGGTCGCTGACCGGCTCCACACCGCCGAACGAGCCCTCGCTGACCCCGAGCCCGCTGTCCGGGACCAGGCAGTCCGGGAAGCCGCCGAGATCGTCCAGCCGGCCTATCGCGAGATCGCGGGCAGCACTAGGAACCTGTCACAGATCACCTGCTCGACGCGCGGCCACCTGCCGCCCTGGAAGCGGTCCGCCAGGTCGCCGTAGAACCAGCACCGCGGCTTGCGCATCCTCGGCCGGGAGTAGCGGGGAGCCGACGCCTCAGGCGATTCGCGTCATAGGCGACGAGCTAGCCGCCTCAGGTGACTCCGACGGCGTCGGCCATGTGGTCCGGCTCATCGAAGTCCCCTGCGGTCGAGTGAGGCAGTGCCAGGCCGTCATGGACCCGTTTGGCGTGCCGGTTGTAGAGCACGGTGTACACAGCGGCCGACAAGTTGGCGCAGTGCCGGGTGGGAATCACCAGGAACCGGTGGCACTGGGCCAGCGTGGCCCGGCCTAGCGACCCATCCTCCGGCCCGAATACGTAGAGCGCGTGCTCGGGATGCACGAAGTCAATCAGCGATTCGGCATTCCTTCGCAACTCGACGGCCACCGGGACCGCTTCCTCGAACGCGTCGAAGAACTGATCCGAGTGCCCGACCTCGACTTCTTTGTATCCGCGCATCCGCTCCTCGCGCGGCAACCGCTGTCGCTTGGCCCCGTCGAGCCGCACCCGGTCGCCGCTGAACCATACCTGCCGCACCCCGTAACAGGCCGCGGCTCGCACGGCGGCGCCGACGTTGTGCGGGAACTAAGGATCGACCAGCGCCACGGCCGGGGTGATCCCATCACCCGCCGAATCGGCCCGGTCACGATACCCATGAATTCGATGATGCCGATCGTGACGTCTGAGAGCGACCCGATTTCCCGCGTTCTCGCCGTACATCGACCGCAAGGACGAGGTGAACGGCACAACGCCCGCCACCATCACTACCTCACAATCCCGCGGAGAGTTCGCTGGTCCTGGGAGAGCGCTGCGACATGCAGCCGCTGACCGGCTTCGCTCATGCCCTGATTTGTCAGAGGGTCGCGTTACCGTCATTCTCTGTGCTCGCCCACGAGGCGGTCATGTGAGGAGCGGACGATGAAGGAACTGGTCTTGCCGGTGCCGAAGATGGTGTCGGCAACCTATGTAGTCCCGGTACCCACGCCAATGGGCACGGCCGAAGCAAGGCAGAAGGCCAGTACGGCGGTCGAAACGAGGCTGACCGGGCCGCTGCGGACGCTAACGGCGGAGTGGCTCGCCAAAGGGGTGGTGAAGGTCGGGGTCGAGGCAGCCGGTCCGCCACCATCCGGGTTGCTGGACAGGGAGCTGTTCGGCACTCCGGAACAGCGGGTCTTCCTCGCCCGTGCGCGCGCGTTCGTCCGGTTCAGTGCCACGCAGCGAGCATCGCTGATCGGCATGCAGGAATGGAAGGCGCGCAGCCCGGCCGCGGCGCTCGCTGCCGAGCTCGGCGCACCCGTGCTGGACCCGCAGGCGCTCCAGGTTCTGACCGCCGAGGACGCGTTGGCGACCTTGCCCGACACGACGCTGACTATTCCGGCCAGCATCAGTGGTGACATGACCATCGGCCTCACGTTCAAATCCTGGGTGCGCGTACACGACGTCGGCTATCAGGGCATGATCGCGGTCATGACCGATGGCATGCGCCGCTTCGGGCTGCCCGAGCTCAGGCTGGGCCCCGCATCGCCGGAGCTGCGGGAGGAGCTAACCACGCTACTGAACGGGGTGGCCTTCCGGATTTGGTCCGACCTGATCGCACGGGCGCAAGATACCCCGAAGGCTACCGGCTTGCTCCATCTTCCGCGCTTCCTGCGGGTACCGGCCGAGATGGACATTCACCGTCGGGACCTGGACCGGGCAAACGGCGTCTCGAACCGGGGCGGCATGTTCGCCCTCATCGGGCTGCAGTTCGATCCGGTGAAAGGTGAAGACTCCGGGGGCTGGTTGACGGTATGCCCGCCCACTTGCTGGGACACGAGCTGGGAGGACTTCATCGCCGATACGTGCCACGGGATGTTCGGTTTCGAGAAGCCGCGCTGGCACTACATCCCGGAGTTCGGCGCTCTCGTGGATGCTTTGGCCAAAGCGGCGCAGACCCTGCCGGAAGCCCGGTCCCGGTTCCTGAGCGGCGACCTGCCGCCCGGCGGTCGGCTCATGGTCCGGTACGACGCAGTAGACGCCGACGAACTCCGGTGGGCCAAGGTCGAATCCTGGGAGGACGCTGGACACGCGGTGATCCGCGACACCGGGCGGGAACTCGCACCCGGAGTGCGCCCCGGCCCTCTGGTGGCGATCGAGACCAGGTTCATCGCTGACTGGGGCATCTGGGTGGACGGCAGCGGCGTCGTCGAAGGCGCCGGCACCGAAGGCGCCGGCCACCATCTCGCGTAGCTGATCCACGCCGGGGACGCCTGGCCGCGGTGGTCAGTCACACAAGAGCTGACACGAGGAGTCGGTTTCTAGCTGCCATGCTGTGGGCTGGCTGGCGAGACCGAGGAAGTCGAACCGTACAGTCGGTCCTCGGCAACCGAGATTTTCAAACTTTTATTCAGGTTCTGTTAGGTGGGGCGGGTGGGGCTCGAA
>CAVSMT010000008.1:37500-454579 GCA_963729135.1 uncultured Actinomycetes bacterium | reverse complement strand
GGATCAAGGAAATGATCGTGCGCGGCGAGCTTCGCGCGGGACAGCGCCTGCCGGCCGAGCGCGAGCTGGCTGCGCAGCTCGGCCTCAGCCGGCCGTCGCTACGCGAGTCGATTCGCGCTCTGATTGCGCTGAACATCTTGGAGAGCAAGCACGGCGAAGGCACGTACGTGAGCTCGCTCGACCCGGAGCTCCTCTCCGAGCCGATCGACTTCGTCCTGCAGGTTAACGACGAGGCGCTGATCTCGCTGTTCGAAGCCCGCCGCGTCCTCGAGGCCGGCGTCGCCGCGCTCGCGGCCGAGCGCGCGACCGATCTCGAGCTGTCGGAGCTCGACGACTTCGTGAAGGCCGGACGGGCCAAGGTCGGCGACGCCGACGCTTTCATCGAGCATGACGCGGAGTTTCACGAACGCCTGCGCCGGCTGGCGAGAAGCCCGATGCTGGCGAGCCTGCTGTCGAGCGTCAGCGCCCTCTCGATCGCGAGTCGCCGACGCACCGCACAGGACGCCACGACACGGTCTCGCGCGTTGGCCGACCACCACGCCATGACGAAAGCTTTGCGGGCAGGGACGCGGCGGGCGCCGACCGGCTCATGGTTGCCCACCTCGAGCACGTCCTGACGGCGATCCGAAGAACCTGAAACCGCTCTACTGCGCGGTATCGCCTCCGTCGACGGCGAGCACATGGCCCGTGACCATGGTCGCAGCGGCAGACGCAAGGAAGAGCACTGGCCCGACGATCTCATGCGGCATACCGAAGCGCCCGGCTGGCGTCAGCTCCAGCAGTCGGTCGTACGTTTCGGGACGCGCAGGACGGTTGCGGCGAACGAGTTCGGTGTCGAACGTGCTCGGCGCGACCGCGTTGACCCTGACGCCCTTGCCCGCCCACTCGACGGCGAGCGCCCGTGTCAGCTGGACGACTCCGCCCTTGCTCGCGACGTATGCGACGCTCCCGGGAAACCCGACCAGGCCGAGCGTGGAGGCGATATTGACGATCGATCCGGAGCCCGCAACAAGCATCCGCCGGCCTGCCGCTCGACAACGACGAATGTCCCGGTGAGGTTGACCTCGAGCACGCGATTCCAGAGCTCGTCGGGATATTCCTCCGTCACGCCCCAGCCGCCGATGCCGGCGGCGTTGACGAGGACGTCGAGACGCGGCAGGCTCGCGAAGGCTGCTCGACAGATTCGGGGTTCGTGACGTCGACCTCGAAGCGGCGAACCTCCGCCCGAAGTTCCCGGAGGGCGTCGGCGTCCCGGTCGAGCACGGCGACCTCGGCTCCGGCGTCGACGAACGCCGCCGCAATCTCCCTGCCGAGCCCGCTGGCCCCGCCCGTGATCGCCGCCTGCAGTCCGTCGAGGCGAAACAGAGTGGCCAGGTGGCTTGACCTTTCCATTGCGGCAAGCATATAGTCGTGGCCGTCATCGATCGTCAACCAGGAGGCTTCACATGCAACGTCGCCTGATCGTGGCGCTCATCGCGGCGCGGCTCTCGCCGTCATCGCGGTGTTCGCCGCGAGCGCGAGCTCCACCCCCCGTCGGCGCACTCCGCGAAGCAGTACACGATCTACCTCTCGAACAACTTCCTCGGGAACGACTGGCGGCAGCAGATGGAGCGTGTCGCGAAGGTCTCCGTCACGAAGGCTCCGCTGGCGGGTCGTGTGAATCTGAAGATCGAGAACGTCGACAACACCGTTCAGGCGCAGATCAACTCCCTGAACAACATCATCCAGCAGCATCCCGACGCGATCCTCGTTGACGCCGGATCCGCGACGGCGCTCAACCCGACGCTCCAGCGTGCGTGCAGTCTCGGGATCCTCGTGATCTCGTTCGACCAGATCGTCACCTCGCCCTGTGCCTACAAGGTCGAAAGTGACTGGAACGCCATTCCGCGCGTGCAGGCTGCCTGGCTCGCCGAGCAGCTCCACGGGAAGGGCAACGTCTTCATGGACCTCGGCCTTGCCGGCGCTCCGATCTCGCAGCAGATCGCGAACGGCTACAAGGCGGTGCTGAAAAAGTACCCAGGGATCAAGGTCGTGGGACGTTCAACGGCAACTACGCACTCGGCCCCGAGCAGTCGGGCGTCGCGAGCCTGCTGGCGGCGCACCCCGACGTCGACGGGATCTTCACCCAGGGCTACGGCTCCGGGGCGCTGAAGGCCCTCCAGCAGGCGGGTCACGAGCCGGTCCCGGTGACGGGCTTCTCGTACAACTCGTCCGCGATCGACTGCGCCAAGACGGCGGGCGCCAAGTGCATCCTCGGCGCGAACCCGGCGTACCTCTCGTCCGACGCGATCAAACTCGCGGTCGACACGCTCGACGGCAAGCTGAAGAAGAAGCCGGCGCTCGTGCTCCTCTACACGCCGTATCTCACCACCAACCCGACGAAGATCAGGGGTTACGGCTACTCGCAGCAGTCGAAGATCGTGCTCGGGAAGACAGCTTTCCCGGCGCTCGCGCCCGGCCTCACGCTTCCGGTGAGCCCAACGTGGGTGACCATCACACCTAACGAGGCAGCCGGCTAGGACGCGCACGCATCAGCTCGATGCGCCGAGGCGCCCCTCCGGTCGGTGAGACGGAGGGGCGCCTCGACGTTGAGGAGGTGTGTGCGGTGACGTTCGGCCGCGAGACGTCGCCTTCATAAAGGACGCACGCGGGATGAAGCAAGGAAGGGGCGCCAAAGGGACTCGCAAGGCTCGCGGTCGCGCGCCCGTCCCCCGTCGGCAGAGCGAGCACCTCTCTGCCAAGGAGGTGCTCCATGAAGTCGCACGCCTTTGCTCAAGCCAAGACTCCGGGGCTCCCGAGATGTTGGGGACAGATCTTGGGGACAGGTTGGGGGACGCTCGAGTAATGGTCGTACGCCGCCGGAGCAACGAAAACCCTTGTTTTGCAGGAGCTTTCGAGCCCCGTATGGCCTTAAACTCCTGCAAATCGGCCATTGGCGTTGCCTTGCGGGACGCGTGCGGTTGGACCCGTTTGGGATTCGAACCTGAGGGGCCGGATCGTTGTTGCGGTTGATCCCGTGAACGCGGGAGTCTCGCCTGGGCCTCGCTCATGCGTCAGCCATCTGGCCTCATCAACCGCCGCTTGCCGTGGATCTTGCCAGAGGGTCAGTCTTCGGGCAGCCTGTGCGAGGCGTGTCTCGCCAATACTGGTCGCCGATCGTCGAATTGCGTCAATACGTGCTCCGTCCCGGACAGCGGGACGTCCTGATCGAGCCGTTCGACGCGGAGCTCGTCGAGACTCAGGAAGACGTCGGGATGAAGGTCATCGGCCAGTTTCGCGACCTGGACGATCCAAACGGGTTCGTCTGGCTGCGCGGCTTCCCCGACATGGCCGCCCGCACGAGGAGTCTGGCCGCGTTCTGAGGTTGTCCGGGATCTCGTAGAACTTTGAGCGGCGGTCCTCCCGCCTCGTCTGCTCGCGTTGCGAGCGTGACGGGCGCTAACCAAGTCCGCGAGGACAGGAGGAACCGCCATGAAGAAGGTATCCGCGTCGAAGGTCATCACGGCCCTGGCGGCGTCGGAGAGTCCGCTGCCTGCGCAGATCCAGGAAGCGCTGGGCGAGCTCGTCGGTGCGGCGAGGGAAGGGCTGCTCGCGCTGAGCGTCGGTGTTGGGCTCGGCGTCGTGCACGAGTTGATGGAGCTCGAGGTCGAGGAGGTTGTGGGCCCGAAGGGCAAGCACAACCCGGACAGGTCGGCGAAGCGTCACGGCCACGAGGACGGGTCGTTGACGTTGGGAGGCCGCCGCGTGCGCGTGCGTCGGCCGCGGATGCGTACGGCCGATGACGAGCGCGAGCTGCCGGTCCAGGCGTACGAGTACTTCGCCGATCGTGACCCGCTCACGCGGGCGGTGATGGACCGGATGCTCGCCGGCGTCTCGTCGCGCAAGTTCGCGCAGGTCGGCGAGCCCGTCGGCAGCGAGGTCGAGCAGTCGTGCTCGGCGACGTCGAAGACGTCGGTGTCGGAGATGTTCGTCGATCGCACCGCCACCGCTCTCAGCGATCTGATGTCGCGCCGGCTGGAAGACGTGCGCTTGGCGGTGATGATGATCGACGGCATGGAGATCGCCGAGCGCACGCACGTCGTCGCGCTCGGCATCAGCACCGACGGGGTCAAGATCCCGCTCGGGCTCTGGGAAGGCTCGACCGAGAACGCCACACTCGCGCGGACGTTGCTTGCCGACCTGGTCGACCGTGGCCTCGATCCTGAGCAGGCGATCCTGTTCGTGGTCGACGGCGGCAAAGCGCTCAGGCGCGCGATCAAGGACGTCTTCGGCGAGCACGCACTCGTCCATCGCTGTCACCGCCACAAGGAACGCAACGTCACCGATCTGCTCCCCGAAGCCGATCGACCCGCGATCCGCGCCCGGATGCGCGCGGCTTGGTCACTCGACCGACGCCGACCTGGCCGAGCAGCGGTTGCAGCTGCTGACCTCCGAGCTCGACCGGACGTGGCCGGACGCCGCCAGCTCGCTGCGCGAAGGCATGGCCGAGACGCTGACGCTGATGCGACTCGGAATCGACGGGCAGCTCGCGAAGACGCTCTGCTCGACGAACCCCTGCGAGAGCATGATCGAGATCGTCCGCTACACCCAGCGCAACGTGAAGCGCTGGCAAGACGGCGACATGCGCAAGCGCTGGACCGCCGCCGGGATGCTCGTCGCCGAACAGCAGTTCCGCCGGATCATCGGCTACCGCGACCTCGCCAAGCTCGTCATCGCGATCGAGCGCCACGCCCTCATCGCCGCCCCGAACAACCTCGACCATCAGGAGACCCGCGAACCCGTTACCGTCTGATCGTCAACCCAGGATCGCCGCCGAAGTTCCACGACGATCCGGACATCCTCCGAGCGGCTTCCGCGCGACAGAGGGCGCGCCGCGTTCTCGCTAGCGAGGAGCTGACAGATGAGAGTAGGTGTTCGCCGGGCGGGGCTGCGCTTTGGCCTGCTCGGCCTTCTGGTTACGAGTGGGGTCTCGATGTGCTCGTCGGCTCGTCGGCAGCGGCAGATCCACCGTGTCCGACGACGGCGGGCGTGACGACGTGTACGTTCGCCTACACGGGGGCTGAGCAGTCGTTCACGGTGCCTGTCGGTGTGGCGAGCGTGTCGGTGACGGCGGTCGGCGCGCCCGGCGGCGCCGGCTTTCGACCCCCGGGGACGGGGGCGGCGGGGCCGCTGACACGGTCAGCGGAACCTTTGTGACGGCTGGCTCGACCCTCTATGTCGAGGTCGGCGGGGACGGCGGCGCTGGTGTTAGGTCTGTGGGTGGTAGCGGCGGCTTTAACGGCGGCGGCGACGGCCTTGGGGGGCACCCCTTGAGCAGCGCCAGCGGCGGCGGCGGCGGGGCGAGCGACGTTCGCAGCTCGGCAGCTGCGGCGGCGGGCACGCTCGACTCGCGCCTGATCGTTGCGGGCGGCGGCGGCGGCGGCTCCGGCGGCCAGGCCGGACGCGGCGGCAACGCCGGCGTCGCGGGCGCGCCTGGCATCTCCAGCGTCGACCCCGTCGCGGCGGGGGGCGGCGGCGGCGGCACCTCTAGCGCCGGCGGCGCGGGCGGGGTGGGCGCCAGCGTCGGCGGCCTCGCCGGCGGCGACGGTTTTATGGCGGCGGCGGCTCGGACCTCGTCCCGCCCAGCGGACGCCGGGACCGGCGAGCGGCCCGGCCGAGGTCACGATCAGTTACACCGAGCCGATCGTGCCCGACACGACCCCGCCGACGATCAGCGCCTCGGCGACGAAGGCGGATGGCAGCAGCTACACGGCTGGCGGCTGGACGAACCAGGCGGTGACGGTGCACTACAGCTGCGCTGATACAGGCGGCTCCGGGGTGGCCAGCTGCACACCGGATCAGGTGTTCACAACTGACGGTACGACGGCGTCGACCAGCGGCAGCGCGGTCGACAACGCAGGGAACCCGGCGTCCGCTTCGTTCGGGCCGATCATGATCGACACGGTCGCACCGACCCTGGTCGTTCCCGGGAACATCGTGGTGAACGCGACCAGCCCGGCGGGTGCGACGGTTACCTACCTAGCCAGTGTCGGCGACGGCGGCGGCTCGGGGTGGCGTCATCGTCGTGCACGCCTGTTTCGGGTTCGCTGTTCCCGATCGGGACGACGACCGTGCACTGCACGGCCTCAGACAACGCGGGCAACACCAGTACCGGATCGTTCACCGTGCATGTCAGCTCCGCGAGCGAGCAGCTCGGCGTGCTGCTCGCCGCGGTGAACGGTGTCAGTCCCGGCTCGGCGCTGACGAGCAAGCTGACCCAGGTGCAGGGCTACATCGCCAAGAACGACAAGGCGAATGCCTGCAGCGGCCTGTCCAGCTTCCTCGGACTCGTCGCCTCGCAACAGGGCAAGAAACTGACCGTTGCGCAGGCCAACTCGTTCACGACACAGGCCAGCAGCATCCGCCTGACGCTCGGCTGCTGACAGCAACCAGACAACGACAAACCGAAACCAGGGGGGCCTGCTACGGCGGGCCTCCCACCCCCGCCAAGAGCACAACCCACGGGGCCTCGTTCCGGGCGGCCTTTGTGGAGATCAGCTACGCGTCGGAGCTCGCATCGTCCAACCGCGACAGGTTGGTCAACCTTTGGTCAACCGGCGTGGCGGCGCGCCCTTTTCTCGGCTGGGCGCCAAACGATGACTTCAAGCCGTTGTTGAGGCTCGCTGGCAAGTCTCGGCGTTGCCGCCCGACATGGTGAGGAGGTCCCGAAGGTCAGCGATCCGACTCGCGCTACCGAACCGGTCGAGACAGACCGACGTCGTGACAGGCGTACCATTGAGGACGATGGTGATCGAGATCGTGTTCGGCGCACTCGGCCTGCTTGGACTCGTGCTCGCGCTCCTCTGGCTGATCGGGCTCCCCGGAGACGACGATGAGGAAGAACTGGCCGGTTTCGTCACGGCGAACTGGGACCAAATCAAGAACCGGATCGACAACCACTGAGGTTGCGGATCGAGATCCCGGACCGGGTCTGGTCTAGCAGGGGTCTAGCGTTCAGCCACCAACGGGCACATGTCGGCACCGACGGCCGAGAGCCATGACCGTGTATTCATGCCGCTTCGCACGTCTCCGCCGTTCTGGGTGAGTCAACGCGCAGAATCGACAAGCTGGGGGTCACTGGTTCGAGCCCAGTACCGCCCATTACCGGAAGCCCTGCAAACGCAGGGCTTTCGTCGTCTCAGGGGCCAACGCAAGCAGCGCGGGTGTGCACGAAATGTGCACGCTCGTCTCAGAACCTCGTCACCGACCCCGCCGCCGTGCGCACGCGCATCGAGCGCGGACGCATCGCCGGGGCCGTCCGCGAAGGGCGACGCTGGCTCATCCCTGCCGCAGCGACCGCATAGTAAGGAATCGACAGAATCCGGACAGGGCCGGGCGACGCCCGCATTGATTCGCGGGCGCAGTCGGGTCGTTACCGATCGAGTCTCATGACGCCGTAGTAGTGGACGAGTCCCGGAGGCGGGGCGCCCCAGATAACGCCGCTTCCGCTGGCGTCCGCGAAGGTGCCGGTCCCTGAGACGATTCTGAATGTGCCCCAGGAGGTGCGTGGTCCGCAGGCTGAGGCTTGGATGGCGAATCGGAGGGTGTCGCGCCTGTTCTTGGCGAGTGTCGCGGTTTGAGTGCCTTTGATGGCTAGGCAGCCTGGTTCGAGACCCGGCGTGGGCCCGGGGAACACGGTGATGGTCGTTACGGGACCGTAGTGGTCGATTACGCCGGTGCCGCAGGTTCTCGCTCCGCACGGTCGGAGGTGGAAGACGGCGGTGAAAGATTCGGTCCCGGTCGCGGCAGAGGCCGCAGTGACGAGGAGCCCCGCGGTAATCGTCGCCGCCGCGATGATCCGGCGCGCGGCCCAGGTCATTGGCCGATGGTATCGCCAGTAGGCGTTGCCGATAGCGGTGTCGCTTCGACGACGACGCTCGACGCGAAAGACGCGAAAGGCGCGAAAGACCGTGTGCAGCGCGCGAAGCCGGCGATGGCGTCATTTCGGCTTCGGGACCGAGACGGCGAGCCCCAGAGGTGCAGACTGGGGCTCATTCGCTCGGTTGAAGCTGCGTGCGCTCGATGGCATCCTCCCCGGCCACTGCTCGAGGCCGAGTAGCTTCGCGCACCCGCAGCTACTCGGCCCATGAAGACCGCGCGTACGCGTGTCGGCTAGGTGATCGTGAAGCCGCCGACGTCGCCCCACTGGACGTGGTGGTCGACCGTGTCCTTGTACACATAGTGGCCCGGCTTGAGGAAGGTGACCCGCAGGGTCGCCGACTGGCCCGTCTTGAGCACGCTCGTCGTCTGCCCGTTGATGCTGAAGTCGTGGCCGAAGACGGCGCCGTTCGTGACCTCGAAGATCACGACGCCTCGCGGTGCGGTTTTCGCGCTGAGGTGGAAACTGGAGTTGAAGGTCGTGACCTTGATCGTCGTCGTCACTGGGGTCGCTGTGCGAGTTGCGTGTGCTGAGAGGGCGGCCCGGGCGGGAATCCCGAGGGCCGCGACCGCAGCTACCGACATCGAGACGATGGTGGTGCGGACGAGCATGAGCGCCTTGCCATTCATCTGTTCTCTCCTTCCCGTTGGGGTGGGTCTCGACCGCGCCGAAGAACTGATCCGCGCTTCTCTCATCAAGTCGTGGTTGTGTGGCTGCCTAGTCGGCGTCGTCTTGTGAGCCGGTGCCGCGCGGCTGCCAGCCGGGGACGAACTGGAGGCCGCCCGGATGGACTGCCTGCGCGTCGCTGCCGTCTGCGGCATTGAGCGTGTAGACGGTGCGGGTAGGCATGTCGAGGGTGGCGATCCGGGTGCCGTCGGGTGACCAGGCGGTGCCGTACCAGCTGGCGCCGTTGGTGATCGGGTGCTGGCCCGACCCGTCGGCGTTCATCACCCAGATGTCGCCCCAGCTCGGGTTGACGACGTCGGAGATGCCATGCGTGTCGGCGAGGTAGGCGATCTTGGAACCGTCCGGGCTCCAGTCGGGCACCTGGTCTTTGGGCTGCGCGTCGAAGGTGAGTTGCGTCTGGCCGGAGCCGTCGGCGTTCATCACGTAGACCTGCGAGGTCCCCGTGCGATTGCTGGTGAAGACGATCTTGCTGCCGTCGGGTGAGAAGGCGGGGTAGACGTTGTTGCCGACGGTGGTCAGCTGTTGCGGCGTGCCGCCGCCACTCGGGACGACGTAGATGTTGCGCGCGGGCGCGCCGGCGGGCTGGGCGGCGAACACGATCTCGCGCCCGTCGGGTGAGTAGTCGGGGAAGATCGCCGCCCCGGTCATGTGCGTGACCTGCTGCTTGTCGGTGCCGTTCTGCTTCATCGTCCACACCTGGACAGGGCCGCCGCCCTGGCCCGAGCAGTAGGCGATCCGCCTGCCGTCCGCGGAGTAGGCGGCGCACGCGTCGAAGCCGGGATCGGTCGTAAGCCGGCGCAGGCCCTGCCCGTCCGGGCGCGCCGTGTACACGTCGGTGTTCCCGCCGACGTTGATGCCGAACGCGATCCGCCCGTTCGTCGCGCCGGGGTAGGTGGCGCGGGCGGATCCCGCTACGGTGGCCAGGGCCGCCAGCGCGAGCACGGCCGCAAGCACGGTTGTGGCAACCGTCTTGTTCATCTCATTCCCTCCCTCGTGTTGTGGACGTCGCTGATGGATCGCTGACCTACGTCTCCCTGGTCTGCCGGGCCTTCCTCTGGCGACCTGACGGTTGCGCAGGCGGGCGTCGGTCCAGATCTCGCCGCGGTAGGCGAACGTCATTGCCGCCGACGTTGAGCGAGCGAGCCATGGCGCGACTGTCGCGGGCCGGGGTAAGACGCTGGCCCTATGCCGATAAGCGCACGGGCTCCGGTTCTTCCGTTCCGGCTTCTGAAGCGGTAAAACGTGCTCGTGGAGTACCGGATCCTCGGGCCGCTCGAGGTGGTCGACGGGGGCGAGCCGGTCCCGCTGGGGAGGCTGAAGGAGCGGCTCGTCCTGGCGGTTCTGCTCTTGCATGCGAACGAGTTCGTCTCGCGCGAGCGCCTGATCGACGAGCTCTGGGGCGAGTCGCCCCCGCCCACGGCCAAGAAGGCGGTCAACGTCTACGTCTCGCAGCTGCGGAAGGTGCTGACCCGGAACGGCCGCGACCCGATCGCGACGGCAGACGGTGGCTACTGCTTCCGGATCGAGTCCGACGAGCTCGACAGCACCCGCATGCAGCATCTCGTTGCGACCGCCCGCGAGCGCGCAGCGGCAGGCGAGCTCGAAGCGGCTGCCGAGCTCCTGCGCGAAGCGCTCGCGCTCTGGCGCGGCCTGACGCTCGCCGGGCTGCTGCTCGAGTCCCACGGGCGTGCCGAGGTGGCCCAGCTCGACGAGCTGCGGCTGACGGCGCTGATGGACCGGATCGACTGCGACCTCGCGCTCGGGCGGCACGAGGACGTGCTCGGCGAGCTGCACGTGCTCGCCGGTGAGCACCCTCTGCGGGAGCGTCTTCGCGCCCAGCTGATGCTTGCGCTCTATCGCGCCGGCCGCCAGGCAGAGGCGCTCGACGCGTACCAGCAGGCACGGGAGGTGCTCGTGGAGGAGCTCGGCATCGAGCCGAGCCCGCCGCTACAGCGACTGCAGAAGGGGATCCTGGCCCAGGATCCGGCACTCGAGCTGCCGGCCGGGATCGCCGCTCCGAACGCAGTCGCTCGACCTGCCCCGGACGCGCCTATCCCGCTCACGCGGCTCGTGCTGGCGGAGGACCACTACCTCTTGCGCGAGGGAATGAGGCAACTGCTCGGGGCGCAACCGGACCTGGAGGTTGCGGCCGTCTGCGAGGACCTCGACTCGCTGCTCGCCGCGGTCGAGGCCGAGCGGCCCGATGTCGTCGTGACCGACATCCGCATGCCGCCGGGCAACCTCGACGAAGGGATTCGCGCTTCAGACCGGTTACGCATGGAGCATCCGGACGTCGGCGTCGTGGTGCTCAGCCAGTACGTGGAGCCCGCCTATGCGCTTGCGCTCTTCGAGGAGGGGACGGAGCGCCGCGCGTACCTGCTCAAGGAGCGCGTCCACGACGTCGGCCAGCTCGTCGCGGCGATCCGGGCTGTGGCGGCGGGAGGGTCGGTCGTCGATCCGAAGGTGGTCGAGGCTCTCGTCGCCGAGAAGACGCGGCGCGACCACTCCCCGCTGAACGAGCTGACGCAGAGAGAACGCGACGTGCTCGCGCGAGATGGCGGAGGGCAAGAACAACGCAGCGATCGCGGAGGCGCTGCGCCTGAGCGAACGCACGGTCGAGAAGGTGATCCACGCGATCTTCCTCAAGCTCGGCCTTGCCTGGGAAACCGCAGTCCACAAGCGTGTGAAGGCGGTGATCTTCTACCTGAGCGGGACTGCCGCGGAGACACGGCCGGCTGAAAGGTCGAGCTGACCGCCGACCACGGCGATTCGCTCGCGTGCGTGCGAAAGCTCGTCGCCCTCGACCGCGGTGACGCCGAGGAGCTCGAGGCGAAGAGCGGCACCGTCGCTCCACACGCGAGCCCGGGTCGCGCGGCTCCGCAGGGCGCTACACGAGAAGTAAACCGCCTCCTCGATCTCGAGCGGATACCGCTCCAGGTCTGCGGTCTCCACACCGAGCGAGCGGAGAGCATCCGCCAGCCCGCGCGCGGGGAGAATCGACGGATAGACCGTCCCGGCGAGCGCCCGGACTCGAGCGAGTGCTGCCTCGACCTGCGTAGCCAACTCATCGAGCACACTGCGCGCAGCGGCCGGGTCCGAGTCGAGAAGCTCCCGCGCGAGCTCGAGCGCCACCACCGTCGCGGCGAGATCCTGCTGAACCCCGTCGTGCAACGCCTCCTCGATCCGCCGGCGCTCGCGGTCGAAGTCGGAGAACACGGGGAGAGGGTAAGCCTCCGCGACGAGGGAGGCCAGCACGCTGTTGCGGCGAGATCGAAGAGCGTAGCGTCCCCGTCGAGGAGGACGCATCGCCATGGCCCACGAGTTGATCCTGATCGTCGACGACAACGAGCAGAACCGGAAGCTCGCGCGCGACGTTCTCCAGTACGCAGGGTTCCGCACGCTCGAAGCCGCGGGCGGCATCGAGGGGCTATCCCTCGCTGCCGAACACCGCCCCGATCTCGTCCTGATGGACATCCGCATGCCCGACATGAAAGGGACCGAGGCGGTGCGGAAGCTCAGGGAGGACGAGCGCACGGCCGCGATCCCCGTCGTCGCACTGACCTCCTCGACGATGAAGGGCGACCGCGAGCGGTTTCTCGCCGACGGCTTCGACGGCTACCTCGAGAAGCCGATCCGGGTCCGCGAGTTCCCCGACCAGGTCCGGAGCCACCTGCCGTGAGCACCATCCTCGGCACGGTCCGGCTCTGGCGGCCTGACCGCCTGCGCCCGTAGACACGCGCGATGGCGCGAGAGAACATCCCTTCGATGGCGCTCGCGCCGGAACGTATTGACGTCCCACGACGGCAACGCGCCTTTGGCTGGGCTTCGCTCGTCGGCGCGGTC
Source organism: uncultured Actinomycetes bacterium (assembly GCA_963729135.1). Classification (GTDB taxonomy): domain Bacteria; phylum Actinomycetota; class Thermoleophilia; order Gaiellales; family Gaiellaceae; genus PALSA-600. Next base: position 442,131 of record CAVSMT010000008.1, on the reverse strand, counting down.
GCACGCGTTCCACTGCCGATCCGGGCGAAGCAACTTTTCGGCTCGCTCGCCGTCGCTGCACTGCTCGCCCTCGTCGCAGTCCTCGGTCTCGTCGCGCTCGGCCAGTCGAACTCCCGCGGCGCGGAGCTGAGGAGGCTGCAGCAGCAGGGTGTCTACGAACAGCTTCTCCTGACGGACGCGACGCAGCTGAAACAGTTGCTCGACTATCGCCTCGGCCCCGGTTCCAACGAGAGGCCATCGCGATCAGACGAACCGGACCTCCCCAATTTTGACGGCGCCTCCTACCAGCGCGGATACCTCTCGGTCGAGGATCAGCAGATCGGAAACGAGTTCGACCGGCTCTGCCTCGATGCGGGCGCCGGAGACTGCCTCGAGCTACGGGTGGCCCCCCCGCCGCACCTGCCGCTCACCCTCCAAACCGTCGCTCCATCGCTGTCGCGGAAGCTCGAGGCCGTTGACGTGACCGCGTTTGGCGTACCGCTCGACGATCTCCCCGCATGTATCGAGAACCGCGCGCTTTTCTTCTGCATCACCGGCTCCTCCGGCCTTCGGCAGGGTGGGATTCATCCGCACCTCGTCCGTGGTGACCGATGGGCGGCTTCGTTCGCGAAGAAGCTCGCCGTCCTCACTGGGCAGACCCAGGCCCGCGCGGACGCGCTTGTCGCGACCGATCGGCGCTCGTACAGCCATTCGCGGGATCTCCTGATCGGTGCGGGCGCGGGCAGCCTTCTCCTTGCTCTCGCTCTCGGGCTGCTCCTGTCGGATTCGCTCCTCGTACCGCTGCGGAAGACACAGAGGCGGCTGGCTGCGATCGCGGCCGGCGACTTCTCTGGGCAGCTGGAGGTGCCGAACCGGGACGAGATCGGTGCACTCGCCGCGGACGTGAACCGGATGAGCGACGAGCTGCAGCGGCTGTATCAGCAACTGGAGAGCGCGAGCCGGCACAAGTCGGACTTCCTGGCCACGATGTCGCACGAGCTACGGACGCCGCTGAACGCGATCATCGGCTTCTCCGAGGTGCTGCGCGAGCAGATGTTCGGGGAGCTGAACGAACGGCAACTCGCCTACGTCGACGACGTCCTCGCAGCAGGCAACCACCTGCTCTCGCTGATCAACGACGTGCTCGACCTGGCCAAGATCGAGGCCGGGAGCATGGAGCTCGAATTGTCGGAGGTGGCGATCCCGGAGGTGCTGCGCAGCGCGGTCTCGATGCACTCGGAACGCGCGAGCCGCCGAGGGGTCGAGCTCTCGCTGACGACGGAGCCGCAGGAGATCACGATCACCGCCGACGGGCGTCGCGTCCGCCAGATCGTCTTCAACCTCCTGTCCAACGCGGTCAAGTTCACCCCCGGCGAGGGTCGCGTCGACGTCTCCGCCCGGCTCGACGACGGCCAGGTCGAGATCGCGGTCGCCGACACCGGCCCCGGCATCGCGCCGGAGGAGCTCGAGACGATCTTCGAGGAGTTCAAGCAAGCGACGGACGGCAAACGAGCCGAAGGCACCGGACTCGGCCTCCCGCTTTCCCGGAAGCTCGTCGAGCTCCACGGCGGCCGCCTCTGGGTCGAAAGCGCACGCCGGCAACGGCAGCACCTTCCGCTTCACCCTCCCCGTCGGTCCGACCGAGCCCGCGTCAGTCCTGCCCAGCTAGCGGAACTACGGCTTGAGGCAGTGTTCTCACAGGCCCCTCGGCGGGCGGCTCATCGAGTCGTCCGCGCGGGCTAACAGACGAAGACCCTCGCCGAGCGACTCGCAAGCTCCGTTAGGGCTTTCCGGCCGCTCCCGTCGTTGCTCTCGCCGGATGGACATTCGATGGAAATGGCCTCGGCCGAATCGAATGCGTTTCGAATCGAGCATCAGCCAAAGGCACCGCTGAAGGCTGCGCTGCGTTCAAGGTCTCGACACGGTCGGCCGAGCTTCGTTCGCGGCTAGACTGACGGTCGATGTTTCGGGCCAGGGGCGGGCCCGTCTTTTTCGGTTGGCCGCCCATGGCCCGTCTTCCGTGAAAGGAGTTCCTAACGAATGCGCCGTAAACGCTTGATTCTCGGAGTTCTCGGGGGGTCGTCTCTCGGGCTCGCAACTGTGCTCTTGCTCATCACGACAGGTGCCGCGTTTGGTCAGGTCCGGGGGCAGACGGCGCCGCGGGTGACAGTCGTGAACGTGACGGTCGGGAAGCCGTCGGAGCTTGCGTTCAAGCTCTCGAAGTTCTCGAAGCTGCCGGCGGGGACGATCACCTTCAAGGTGAAGAACGCGGGTGCCGGCACGCACAACTTCAAGATCTGCACCTCGCCGACGACGACGAGCGCGAAGAACGCGTGCGTGGGCAAGGCCACCAAGCTGCTCAAGTCGGGCGCGTCCGACACACTCACCGTGACGCTGACGAAGACGGGTAAGTACGAGTACCTGTGCACCCTGACCGGGCACGCGGCGGCCGGGATGAAGGGGCTCCTCGGCATCGGGGTCGCGGTTTCCGCGTCCTCGTCGACCGCGAGCGTCACCCCGTCCTCGAGCAGCAGCTCCTCTTCGAGCAGCACCTCGTCCTCGAGCAGCACCTCGTCCCCGACGACCGGAGCCGGAAGCCAGACCGGCGGCGGGGGCGGCACCCCAGTCGGCCCGAACGGCGATGCCGACTGTGCCCCCGGGACAACGATCGCGGCGGCCGCGACCAACAACGGCGGCGACCACGACGACGACGACACCGGCGGCCCGACCGACGCGGACGGCTGCGTCTGACGATCTGGCCCTCTAGATAGGTAGTTGCACGACGAACCGGCTCGGCGGTAGGGCCGGTTGCAGTCAGGTCAAGGTCGGCGGTGCGTCTTGGCGTGTCGTCCCGGAAGCGCTCCATGACGCTCGCCGACCCCGACCTGTCGCTGCTGCTGCCGAAGCGCAGCACGAACGCCACGGCAAATCCTGACCGACACGGGAGGCCCCGGTTCGTTCACGGCGAGCCGTGAGCCGTCTGGCGACGGAACCCCCAGAGCCGCCAGCGCCCGCCTCTGGCGCGTGAATTTCGATCTCCGCCCGGTCGATCGGGTGGCGCCCTCGCGATCTCAGGCCGCGAAGATCGCGTTCCAGGCGGCCGCGTCGTCGGGGTAGAGCCAGCGTTCGACCTGTCGTCCGTCCCGGTACCGGAAGATGCTCACGACCCTCGTCTGCACATCCACCTCGTCGCGTCGGACGCCCATCGTGCTCACGGCGCAGACGTGCTGGTCGCTCGCGAACACGTCGTGCTCGACGAGCCAGAAGCCGGTGTTCCCGAGTCGGGCGAGCCAGGTGAGAAGCGCCTCGCGTCCTTCGATCTTCCCCGCCCAACGGTGCTCGCCGGGAACATGCCACACCACCTCCGGCGCGATGAGATTCTTGACCAGATCGAGGTCGCCGACGCGGAACGCGTCGGCAGTTCGTCTGTAGGCGATCGCGTCGGGGTGATCCTGCGTCACGCACGGTCGAGTCTAAGAGGGTTCACCGGAATCCGACGTCAGGCGCCGATCTGGGGTACACGTAGGTCTGAATGAAGACACGTGAGCTTTCTCGCGCAGACGACGCGATCTACCGACACGAGTTCTCGACGGCGCTGTTTCTTCTCGAGCAGGCTCGCCGTGTTGCGGTCGCCCAGCGCAAGCTCGACGAGCTGCTGGAGGTACGGGAGCTGGTCGAATCCATCCGCGACAAGAGCTACGGGTCAACCAGGGAAGCGAGCGAGCGCCTGGCTCGGAAGGTCGCCGAGGGCCTGGGTGGCTTCTCCGCCGGAGAGCTGGTGTCTGTTGGCATCGAGCCAGAGTCCGTCGGCGTCGAGCCAGAGGTCGAGCTCGGCGACCTCATCGCCCGGTGGAAGCTCCGCACGCCGGCCAGTGACCCGACGTCGACAAAGACACGCGAACTCTCGCAGGCACGAGCAGCGCTCGACGAGCGTGAGTTCGCGAAAGCTCTCTTTCTGCTCCAACAGGCCGAGCGCGTGGCGGTGGCCCAGCGGAAGCTCGGAGAACTGATCGAGGTCTACCAACTCGTCCGGGTCCTCTCCGAGCGGAGCAGCGGGCGGACTCACGCGGCGAGCGAGCAGCTTGCGCGCAAGGTCGAAGCCGGGTTGCGTTCGTTCGAGTAGACGGAGACCCGGTAGCTGGTTTGAGATCGAACCGCGTGCCCGCGACGGCCCGCTCCCTGTTCCAGCTCGGGACTCGCGGTCGCGCGCTCGTAGACCGGTCGCCGCATCCTCGTCCGACGGCATCCAGCAGTGCCTCGACGCCGCGACGGCGCGCTCGGAGTTCGGGGCAAGCTGGCGGCTCCCCGGGACGTTGCTTTCGCGGCGCCGACGTGAGACAAGTGCCGCGATGGACGGCACAAGTCCGTCCCGGATGAGGAAGGGGCGAACATGGAGAAATTCGTCAGGCGGCTCGGGCGGCGCTTCCTGCTGCTCGGGGTCGGTGTCCTTGCGCTGGCGGGCGGCATCGCCTACGCGTCCATTCCCGACGGCACCGGCACGTTCCACGCCTGTGTGCTCTCGAGCCAGGGGCAGGTGCGGATCATCGACCCGTCGCAGGGCGGGTGTCACGCCAACGAGGCCGCGGTGTCGTGGAACCAGACGGGACCGACCGGGCCAACGGGTGCGACGGGGGCGACAGGAACGACAGGTGCGACAGGAGCGACCGGGCCCACGGGAGCCACGGGCCCCACAGGCGCGACGGGGGCGACAGGCGCGACGGGGGCGACGGGGGCGACGGGTCCCGCGGGCGGCCTGAACCAGGTCCAGAAGGTGCAGGCGAGCGCGACGGCGAGCTCGACCGGCCTCGCAACCGTCTTCGTCAACTGCCCGGCCGGAACGACCCTGACCGGCGGCGGAGCCGAGATCCTCGGGCTGGTCGGCGACGAGGCGGGACTGGGACCGCGCATCCTCGCGAGCGCGCCGTTCAACGCGAACCAGTGGATCGCGGAGGCGCTTGCGCCGTCCACGTGGCTCACGAACGGCGACAACTCGGCGTGGACGCTCTTCGGCTACGCGCTCTGCGCGCAGGGCTGAGCGACGACTCAGGGGCGCCCCGGGGACCCACGCGGGCCCCGGGGCACCTCGAGCCCAGGCCCCAGGAGCGGCACGGCGCGGCGGTGTCGCCGCCCCGGCGCGATCTCGGCCTCAGTCCGTGCCGGGACGTGGTGCGGTGGCTGAGGCGTGTCCCCATCGCATCGCGACGTAGGCCAGGCACAGGTACGCGACGAGGGCCCAGAGTCCGATCACGAGACGGCGGTCAGTCATCGGCTCGAAATATTCTCGACTAAAATAGTAGACAAAGCAAGAATAATAGCTAGCATAAGCAGAGTGAGTGTCGTCGACGTTCATCAGCACCTGTGGCCGCGGCTGTTGATCGAGCTGCTGCAGCGTCGGGAGAGGCCGCCGTTCCTCCGCGGCGAGCTGCTGACGACGGTGGAAGGGACGTTCGCGATCGACCTCGCGGACCACGATCTCGGCAGGCGGGTCGCCATGCTCGACCGCGCGGAGATCGACGTCGCCCTCGTCTCGTTGCAGCCGACGCTCGGGATCGACACGTTGCCGCGAGGCGAGCGGGACTTCCTCCGCGCCACGTACCACCACGGGATCGCGGCGCTCGTCGACGCGGCCGATGGTCGGCTCCGCGCGCTCGGCGCCGGCGAGGTCGTCGACGGGTTCGACGGCGTCTGCGTCGGTGCGTCCGAGCTCGTCGACCCGTACCGGCTCGCGCACCTGCTCGACGCGCTCGAGCGGAGCGGCGGCTTCCTCTTCGTGCATCCCGACGCGGCAGCGGTCCCGCCTGCGGCGCCGCCGTGGTGGGCGGCGGCCGTTCGCTATCCAGCCTCGATGCAGGCGGCGTACTTCGCCTGGAGCGAGGCGGGCCTCCGGCGCTGGCCTCGGCTTCCGGTCGTGTTCGCGCTGCTCGCGGGCGGGGCGCCCTTCCAGCTCGAGCGGCTGCGGTCGCGGGGCGTCGACACGCGCGGCATCGCCTACGCGCCGCTCTTCCTCGAGACGAGCTCGTACCGCCGCCTCTCGCTCGAGCTCTGCCTCGCGGCGCTCGGCGCCGACCGACTCGTGCACGGGAGCGACTTCCCGGTCATCGACCCGATCCCGACGATGAGCGCGATCCGTGCGCTCGGAAAGGCCACTTTCGATGCCATCTGCGACCACAACCCGAGCGCCCTCCTCGATCGAGCTCGTGCGGCTGATCGAGAGCCTGCTGCCGTCGGACGGTGAGCTCACGCGCGGCGAGCTCCGCGAGCTCGCGCAGCGGATCGGCGACGAGCCGCGCCTCTGGTCAGGCGAGGTTCGCCACGAGCCCGACCGGCGGAACTACGCGCAGCTCTATCGCGACGCGCACGTGGACGTGTGGCTGATCTGCTGGACGAACCAGCAGGACACCGGCTTCCACGACCACGACGTCTCCGCGGGCGCCGTCCACGTGGTGGCGGGCGATCTCGTCGAGGACCGCTACGCGTTCGTCGGCAACGTGCTGCGCGAGGTGACGGTCGCCCGCGCCCGCGGGGCGGTCTTCGACTTCGAGGCGTCGCACGTCCACCGGATCCGGCACAGCGGCGGCGCGAACGCGACCTCGATCCACGCCTATTCGCCGCCGCTCTGGCGGATGGGCTACTACGAGCGCGACCCGTCCGGGCTCCTGCGCCGCACCTCCGTCACCTACCTGGAGGAGACCGCCGACTGAGCAGCGCGCACGCGCACGCGATTCCTCGGCGCGCAGGTCGCCGCCGAGGACGCGCCCCGCCGGCCCCGCTCGTCGGCGTCTCGGGCGCGAGCGCCCGCCGCCGCATGTCACCTCGGCGGCGGGCGGCCCCATTTCTCCATGCACGAAGGAGAAGTGGACCCCGTTCGCGCTGCGCCGCCGCACGCTCGAGCTGCAACGGGACCGGCGCGGCTTCTGCGCGATCGGCGCGCGGGGATCTCCGGCGAGCGTCCCGACGAGCGGCGGCTCGGCGAGCGTGACTCGCTCGGCCGGGTCGGAGGCGGAAGTCGCACCGACCCGGCCGGGGAGCGTGTGCTCAGGCGACCGCGGACCCCGCCAGCGCCTCGTCCGGCACCGGGGCCGAGGCGCGGACGATCAGCACCGGCCTCGTCGTATGGCGCAGCACGCCCAACGAGACGCTGCCGAGCAGCGTCGTCGTGAGCGCACCGTGCCCGCGCGAGCCGATGACGATCAGGTCGACGTCACGGGCGTCCGCGTAGCCGACGATCTCGGCGACCGTCGCGCCGCGGAGGAGCTTCGTCTCGACGTCGACGGCGCGTGCCGCGGCGAGCTCGGCCGCCTCCTCGAGCGGCGCCCTGTCGCCCTCGGCCACCTCGTGGACGATCGCGCCGGGTGACGTGCCGAAGCCGGCGGCGGGAACCGAGTCGATCGAGTGGATGACGTGGACGACGATCGCCCTCGCGCCCTCGTCGGCCGCGAGCTCCAGGCCGAACTCGAGGGCCTCGGTCGACGGCGACGAGCCGTCGACCGCGATCAGGATGTTCTTCATGGCTGGACTCCTTTCTGCGAGTCGCGCCGCCGGGGGCCGCAGCCGGAGCGTGGCGCTTCGGCTGCGGCCGCGGTCGGCCTAGACGCCGACCCGGGCCTCCTCGGGGACGAACAGGGAGCTCCGGACGGACGTTCCCTCGAGCACGACCTTGAGCGCGTGCGTGTCGGCCGCCGCCGCGAACACGTCGTACGCCTCCTCCGTCCCGGAGAGCGGGAAGCGGTGCGTCGCGAACACCGTCGGGTCGAGCCGGCCGCCCTCGATCAGCCTCATCAGCTTCGGGGTCGTGTTGGTGTCGACGAGCCCGGTCGTGATCAGGACGTCCCGGATCCACAGCTTCTCGAGGTGGAGCGTCGCGCACTTCCCGTGCACGCCGACGTTCGCGACCCGGCCGCCCGGCCGGATCAGCTCCGTGCAGAGCTCGAACGTCTCCGGCACGCCGACCGCCTCGATCGCCACGTCGGCGCCGAGACCGCCCGTCAGCTCCATCACCCTCGCGATCGCGTCCTCGCGACCGCTGTTGATCGTCACGTCGGCGCCGAACTCGCGCGCCTTCTCGAGGCGGGCGTCGGCGAGGTCGATCGCGACGATCGTGCCGGGCGTATGGAGCTTGGCGGTCATGATCGTCGCGAGCCCGATCGGGCCCGCGCCCACGACGACGACCGTGTCGCCGGGCTCCACGCGCCCGTTGAGGACGCCGACCTCGTAGGCCGTCGGGAGGATGTCGGCGAGGAAGAGCACCTGCTCGTCGGTGAGCTCCTCGGGCACCTTGTAGACCGACGTGTCCGCGAACGGGACGCGGGCGAACTCGGCCTGCAGGCCGTCGATCAGGTGGCCGAAGATCCAGCCGCCGCCGCCGGTGCAGAGGCCGTAGTGCCCCTCGCGGCAGAAGCGGCAGCGGCCGCACGAGGTGATGCAGGAGACGAGCACCCGGTCTCCCGGTGCGATCGTCGTGACGCCTGCGCCCGTCTCGACGACGGTGCCGACCGCCTCGTGGCCGAGGATCGTGCCGGGCGCGACCTCGGGGACGTCGCCCTTGAGGATGTGCAGATCGGTTCCGCAGATCGTGGACGAGTCGATCCGGACGATCGCGTCGGTCGGCTCGATGAGCTGGGGATCGGGGACGGTCTCCCAGGCCCGCTGCCCCGGTCCGTGGTAGACGAGAGCTTCCATGGCGACCTCCTTTGGCTAGACGAACGGAGCGTTGCAAGGCCCGACGGCGGCGTCATCGGAGAAAGCCCGCGCGCGCCGGTGCGGGTTCTCCGCAGCCCTCAGCGAAAGACGTGCTCGAGCGGCGAGGCGAGCTGCCAGGGGCCGGCGGCGCGGGCGACCTCGGCGATCACACGCGCGATGTCGAGGGTCGAGAGCACGCCGACGGGACGGCACGACGCCTCGTCCATGACCGCGAGGTGGGAGACGCCGTGCTCGGCCATGAGCTGCGCCGCGTGCTCGAGGCGGTCGTCGCTCCGAACCGTCACGAGCGGTGCGACCGCGCTGTCGCCGGCCGTGCGCTCGTCGGCTCCGGCCCACGCGGCGGCGACGAGATCGAGGTCGGACACGAGCCCCCAGAGCTCGCCGGCATCGTCCCCCTCGTCCCCGTGGTCGTAGACGAAGACGGAGTGAACCCGGTAGGTGGCCATGAGCCGCGCGACCTCGCGCAGCGGCGTGTCGGGGCTGCAGTTGATGACGCCGACGCTCATCGCGTCGGCGACCCTCGCCGCGGCGAGGGCGATCGGAGCGTACGAGCGGTCGGCTGTGTCGGTCATCGGCCCAGGATCGCGTCGCCGCGCGGTCCGGCAATCGGCGCCGACGCTGACGGGGGTCGCGGGGAACTACGCGCCTCGCGCTGCCGGGTTTCGCCGATGCGCCCGGATCCGGGCGCGCCTACGTTCGAGGGAGCGAACCGAAGGGAGAGAGCCATGGCAGTCCGAGTTGCGATCAACGGCTTCGGCCGCACCGGGCGCGCCGCGTTCCGCGCCGCGTTCGAGCGCGAGGCCGACATCGAGTGGGTCGCGATCAACGACGTCGCGGAGCCGGCGATGCTCGCGCAGCTCCTCGGGCACGACACCGTCTACGGCCCGTTCGGCCGCAGCGTCCGGGCCGAGGACGGCGCGCTCGTCGTCGACGGCGTCCGGATCGCGACGCCGTCCGAGACCGACCCCGCGAAGCTGCCGTGGGCCGACCTCGGCGTCGACGTCGTGATCGAGTCGACCGGCCGCTTCCGCGCTCGCGCGGACGCGCTGAAGCACCTCGAGGCGGGCGCGGAGCGCGTGATCGTGTCCGCTCCCGCGAAGGATCCGGACGTGACCGTCGCGCTCGGCGTCAACTTCGACGACGTCTACGACCCCGACAGGCACAGGATCGTCTCGAACGCGTCGTGCACGACGAACTGCCTCGCCCCGGTGGCCAAGCTCCTCCACGAGGGCTTCGGCATCCGGCACGGCCTGATGACGACCGTGCACGCCTACACCGGCGACCAGCGCCTGCTCGACGCGCCGCACAAGGACTACCGCCGCGCCCGGGCCGCCGCGTGGAACCTCGTGCCGACGACGACCGGGGCCGCGAAGGCTCTCGGCCTCGTCGTCCCCGAGCTCGAGGGCAAGCTCCACGGCTACGCGGTGCGCGTGCCCGTCCCGACCGGGTCGCTCGTCGACCTCACGGTCGAGGTCGAGCGGCCGACCTCGGTGGCGGAGGTGAACGCGTTCTTCCGCGAGCGGGCCGACGTCGATGGGCTCGAGGGCATCCTCGCGTTCAGCGACGAGCCGCTCGTCTCGTCCGACATCGTCAGGTCGCCGTACTCGGCGATCTTCGACTCCGGCCTCACCGCCGTGATCGACGGGACCCAGGTGAAGGTCGTCGCGTGGTACGACAACGAGTGGGGCTACTCGAACCGGCTCGTCGAGCTGGCACAGCGGATCGCCGTGCCCGCCCTCGCCGCCGCGTAGCGCTCGATGCGCGCGTCGGATGCGGGTTTCTCCGCATTCGACGCGCGCCTTCCTCCCGATGGCGTCGGGCCTCGCGGCCGCGAAGGTGGGCGCATGTTCCAGGTTCGCATCCACGGGCGCGGGGGACAGGGCGTCGTCACCGCCGCCGAGCTCCTCTCGGTCGCGGCGTTCGCCGAGGGCCGGTTCGCGCAGGCGTTCCCGACCTTCGGCTCGGAGCGGACCGGCGCGCCGGTCGTGGCGTTCTGCCGCATCGACGACCGGGAGATCCGCGTGCGCGAGCCGATCGCGGAGCCGGACGCCGTGATCGTGCAGGACCCGACGCTGCTCCACCAGGTCGACCTCTTCGCCGGCCTCGGCCGCGGCGGCTTTCTCCTCGTCAACACCGGGCGGACCCTCGCCGAGCTCGGTCTCGGCGAGTTCGTCCTCCGGTTCCGGCCGGAGCGGCTGCTGACCGTCCCGGCGACGGAGCTCGCCCGCGAGCACCTCGGCCGGCCGCTTCCGAACGCGGCGCTGCTGGGCGGGTTCGCGGCGCTCACCGACGTCGTCTCGCTCGACTCGCTCGCCGCCGCGATCCGGGATCGCTTCCCCGGCGCGATCGGCGACGGCAACGCGGCCGCAGCCGCGGCCGCGTACGAGCTCGTCCGGAGCCGGCTCGCGGAGCCCAGCGTTGCGTAGCCAGCTCGAGGGCTCGCAGGCGGTCGCGAGGGCGGTCGCCCTCTGCCGGCCGGAGGTGATCAGCGCGTACCCGATCTCGCCGCAGACCCACATCGTCGAGGCGCTCTCCGACCTCGTCCGGACGGGCGAGCTCGCGCCGTGCGAGTACCTGATGGTCGAGTCCGAGTTCGGCGCGCTGTCGGCGGCGATCGGCGCGTCCGCCACCGGCGCGCGGGCGTACACCGCGACGGCGAGCCAGGGGATCCTCTACATGGCCGAGGCGCTCTACAACGCCTCGGGGCTAGGGCTGCCGATCGTGATGACGGTCGCGAACCGCGCGATCGGCGCGCCGATCAACATCTGGAACGACCACAGCGACTCGATGTCGCAGCGCGACTCCGGCTGGATCCAGCTCTACGCCGAGTCGAACCAGGAGGCGGTCGACCTGCACGTCCAGGCGTTCCGGCTCGCCGAGGAGGTCTCGCTGCCGGTGATGGTCTGCATGGACGGCTTCATCCTCACGCACGCCTTCGAGCCCGTCGACATCCCGGGCCAGGAGCAGGTCGACGCGTACCTCCCGCCCTTCGAGCCGCGGCAGCTGCTCGACCCCGACGACCCGATCACGATCGGGGCGATGGTCGGCCCGGAGGCGTTCACCGAGGTCCGGTACCTGATGCACGCGAAGCAGATGCAGGCGCTCGACCTGATCCCGGAGCTCGCCAACGCGTTCTCGCAGGCGTTCGGCCGGAGCTCGGGCGGGCTCGTGCGCTCGTACCGGAGCACGCGACGCGGAGATCGTCGTCGTCGCGCTCGGATCCGTGCTCGGCACGATCGAGGAGGTCGTCGACGAGCTGCGCGAGCAGGGAGTGAAGATCGGGGCCGTCGGGATCAAGTGCTTCCGGCCGTTCCCGCTCGACGAGATCCGCGCCGCGCTCGGCCACGCGCGGAAGGTCGTCGTGATCGAGAAGGCCTTCGCGGTCGGCCTCGGCGGCATCCTCGGGCAGAACGTCCGCCTCGCGGGTCTCGACGCTCCGGTCTACGACGTCGTCGCCGGGCTCGGCGGCCGGCCGATCACGAAGCGATCGCTCCACGCGCTCTTCGCCGACGTGCTCGCCGGGCGCCTCGAGCCGGCGCGGCTGCACTTCCTCGACCTCGACCGCGCGCTCGTCGAGCGCGAGCTCCGGCGCACGAGGGAGCTCCGGCGCTCCGGGCCGCACGCGGAGAACATCCTGCGCGACCTCGGCATCGTCACCGGCGGCCACCACTGAGAGGGAGGAGCCGTGCCGCATCAGCAGGTCAAGTTCTTCCAGGTCGGGAGCTTCGCCGCGGGCAACCGGCTGCTCGACCCCGACCTGCGCTCGGTGCAGTCGGACGCGGAGCGCTCGAACGCGATCACCTCCGGCCACCGCGCCTGTCAGGGCTGCGGCGAGGTGCTCGGCGCGCGGTACGCGCTCGACGCCGCGATGCGCGCGACCGGCGGCCGGCTGATCGCGGCGAACGCGACCGGCTGTCTCGAGGTCTTCTCCACGCCGTACCCGGAGTCGTCGTGGCAGCTCCCGTGGCTGCACTCGCTCTTCGGCAACGCGCCGGCGGTCGCGAGCGGGATCGCGGCGGCGCTGAAGGTCAAAGGCCGGACGGACATCCGCGTGATCGGTCAGGGCGGCGACGGCGGGACGATGGACATCGGCTTCGCCTGCCTCTCCGGGATGTTCGAGCGCAACGACGACGTGCTGTACGTCTGTTACGACAACGAGGGCTACATGAACACCGGCGTGCAGCGCTCCAGCGCGACGCCGCCCGCGGCGCGCACGGCCAACACGAAGCCGGTCGGCGCCGAGCCGGGGAACGTGTTCGGCCAGGGAAAGGACGCGCCCGCGATCGCGATGGCGCACGAGATCCCGTACGTCGCGACCGCGACGGTTGCCGAGCTGCGCGACCTCGAGGACAAGATCGAGCGCGCGATGGAGCTCCGCGGAGCACGGTACGTCCACGTCTTCGTGCCCTGCCCGCTCGGCTGGGGCACCGCGTCGTGCGACACGATCCGCATCGCCCGGCTCGCGAAGGAGACCGGCCTCTTCCCGGTCTTCGAGGCCGAGCACGGCGAGGTCGTCGGCGTCTCGAAGATCCGCCGCCAGGTCCCGGTCGAGGAGTACCTCCGGCCGCAGCGCCGCTTCGCCCACCTGTTCGGCGATCCGCCTCGGACCGACGTGATCGCGCGGATCCAGGCGCGGGCCGACCGCAACATCCGCCGCTACGGGCTGCTCGAGGACGGCGACGCGTCGTGAGCGAGAAGCCGTTCGCGATCACGCTCGACGTCGGCTCGAGCCTCGCCAACAAGACGGGGAGCTGGCGGACGGAACGGCCCGTGTACGCCGACCACCTGCCGCCGTGCAACCAGGGCTGCCCCGCCGGCGAGAACATCCAGCAGTGGCTCTTCGAGGCCGAGGAGGGCGGCGCCGGCTACGAGCGCGCGTGGCGCCGGATCATGGAGGACAACCCGTTCCCGGCCGTGATGGGCCGCGTCTGCTACCACCCCTGCGAGACCGCCTGCAACCGTGGGCAGCTCGACGAGGCGGTCGGGATCAACTCGGTCGAGCGCTTCCTCGGCGACGAGGCGATCCGTCAGGGCTGGCGCGTCGAGGCGACGGCCGAGCCCTCCGGTAAGCGCGTCCTCGTCGTCGGCGCCGGGCCCTCGGGGCTCTCGGCCGCCTACCACCTGGCGCGGCTCGGGCACGGCGTCACCGTCCGCGACGCCGGCCCGGCGGCCGGCGGGATGATGCGCTTCGGGATCCCGCGCTACCGGCTGCCGCGCGAGATCCTCGACGCCGAGATCGACCGGATCCTCGCGCTCGGGGTGACGCTCGAGCTCGACACGAAGGTGACGAGCATCCTCGACGCGATGCGGGAAGGGAGCTTCGACGCCGCCTTCGTCGCGGTCGGAGCGCACCTCGGCAAGCGGGCGTACATCCCCGCCGGGTCGGCCGCGAAGATCGTCGACGCGGTCTCGCTGCTCCGCAGCATGGAGGGCGAGGAGCGGCCGCTGCTCGGCCGGCGCGTCGTCGTCTACGGCGGCGGGAACACCGCGATGGACGCGGCCCGGACCGCGAAGCGGCTCGGCGCCGAGGAGGCGATCGTCGTCTACCGCCGCACGCGCGACCGCATGCCGGCGCACGACTTCGAGGTCGAGGAGGCCGAGCAGGAGGGCGTGCTCGATGAAGTGGCTCTCCACGATCAAGCAGGCCGACGAGGGGAGGCTCGTGCTCGAGCGGATGGAGCTCGACGAGACCGGCTTCCCGCAGCCGACCGGCGAGCTCGAGGAGCTCGAGGCCGACTCGCTCGTGCTCGCGCTCGGACAGGAGACCGACCTGTCGCTCCTCGACGGCGTCCCCGGGCTCGTGGTCTCCGACGGCGTCGTCGAGGTCGGGCCGAACATGATGACCGGCCACCCGGGCATCTTCGCCGGAGGCGACATGGTCCCGGCCGAGCGCACCGTGACGGTCGCCGTCGGCCACGGCAAGAAGGCTGCGCGGAACATCGACGCCTGGCTCCGCGGCGCGGCGCACGAGCCCGCGCCCAAGCACGCGCTCGCCGAGTTCGGCCGGCTCAACACCTGGTACTACTCGGACGCTCCGCGCACGATCCAGCCCGCCCTCGAGCTCGCGCGGCGCCAGTCGACCTTCGAGGAGGTCGTCGGCGGCCTCGACGAGTCGAACGCGCTCTTCGAGGCACGCCGCTGCCTCTCGTGCGGGAACTGCTTCTCGTGCGACAACTGCTTCGGCGTCTGTCCCGACAATGCGGTGCGCAAGCTCGGCACGCCCGGGGAGCCGTACGCGATCGACTACGACTTCTGCAAGGGCTGCGGCATCTGCGTCGCCGAGTGCCCGTCGGGCGCGATCGACCTCGTCGCCGAGGCGATCTGAGGGGCCGCGCCTGCGGCAAAGCCGCATGACGCGCCGGTCGGCGCACGGATGCCGCGTGCTGCGATTCGGTGGAAACTCCGTCGTGCCATGTACGCACGGGCCGTGGACGAAGCCGCCGAGAGGCTCCACGCACTGAGGTGCGAGGAGCGCGGGGACTTCGGACTCGCGACGGTCGCGCTGGCGCTCGCGGTCGCGGCTGCGCAGTTTCGACCGGCGCTCGCGATGCCGCTGTTCCTCGGCGGCCTGTTCGTCGGAGGGTTCGGCCTGCGGGCGCTCTGGCGCCGCTGGGACCTCGTCGACCGCCTCGTGGGGGAGCGCGACGCGTACGCGATCTCCGAGGTCCGGGCGCGTGCCTCGAGCGCGGCGACGATCGAGCGGCGGCGCGGCTACGCGGCGCTGATCCGGAGCAGGCTGCGGGATCCGGCCCTCCAGACGCGGATCGCGCGGGTCGCGGAGGAGCTCGAGGCACTCGCCTCCGAGCTCGAGGACGGCGACCTCGAGCTCGAGCCGGCCGCCGCCGTCTCGTGCACCCGGCTCGTGACCGACGTCGCCGAGAGCCCGCTGCTCAATCGGGCGCTCGCGCCGGAGGACCTGTCCTCGCGCGTCCGCCAGATCCGGGCCGGCTTCGGCTCCCGCCGCGCCGCGGCCTGACCGCCGCGCGACGAAACGGGCGGGCGCGTTGCCGATCGATGGTCTGCGCGCCGGAGCGGCGCCCGAGCTCCTACACTCGCCCGGTGGCGATGGAGTACGTCGTGCAGCGGCTCGAGCTCGGAGACGTCGTCCTGATCGAGCTTCACGACGGCGGAGGCCCCGTCGAGGCGAAGGTCGTGCGGCCGATCGAGCGCACCGCGACGAGCGTGCGCGTCTCGCTCCGAGTCGAGGGTCGCGACGACTTCGTCGAGGAGTGGCCGCTCGGCGCGACGGTCACCGTCGTGCGCGGCCCCTGAGAGGGCGGGCGGGGCGCCCGGGGTCGCCGGACGCCCGCCGCGCATCCGGGTTACGGGAGGAAGTAGCTCGGGTTCGGCATCTTGAACGTCTTGTCGGCGAAGCCGCCGTTCAGGTCGCTGAACTGGTCGCCGAAGTTCGCGACGATGTCGTAGCCGAGGTCCTGCTCGATGTGCTTGCGCGTGAGCGTCTTGTAGTCGTCGGTGTTGCACCCGGTCAACGTGTCGGTGGCGCACGGCAGCAGCCACGGCGCGGCCGTCGCGTAGGTCGCGAGCGCCGGCTTGAGGAACAGCGCCGTCGGCGTCGGGTAGCCGTTGTGGATCGCGGGCGGAGGCATTGCGTCGGTCGTCAGGTTGCCGACCGTCGCGTCGTGCTGCGAGGTCGGCCGACCCGTGAGGAAGATGAGCGCGTACCCTTCCTGCGCGGCCTCGGTCGCCAGCTCCACCATCCCCGGGACGGCCGGGAAGAGCTCGCCGTTCACGAACGCCGCGTTGCTCGTGCCGTTGAACGCCCAGTTGCTGGCGATCTCGTAGTTGTAGGTCGCGAGCGTCGTGTCGTCGACGTCGAGGACGATCGCCGGCGTGCCCGAGAGCTTCTTCGCGTGCGCGGCCCGCGCCTGCTTCTCGAGCCATTTCTCGCCGTCGGCGGCGACGCCCTCGGCCTCGTCGGCGTAGTTGCTGTCCGCCGAGAACGTCCCGGTCCCGAGCGGATCGCCGTAGTAGTTCCGGATCTGCTGCCGGAGCACGTCCACGTTCGTGATCTCGTCCGCCGATCGCGGAGTGAGCGTCTGGATCGCGGGGCCGGTGGCCGCCTGCGAGATCGCGCCGACCGCGACGACCGCCAGCACGCCGACGACGACCGCGACGCGGCGCGGGCGCCGCAACGCCTTGAGCTTCCGCACGTCGATACCTCCTAGTAGTTAGTAGTTGGGATTCCGCAGTAGCGGCCGACCTTACCGCCTCGCCGCGCCGGGCAATCCGGGTCCGCGAGCGCCGTAGCATGCGTCGCGATGCAGGAGCCGCGGCAGCTCGGCGTGGTGGTGCTCGTGCGGCACGGCGAGACCGACTGGAGCCGTTCGGGCAGGCACACGGGGCGCACCGACGTCCGGCTGAACGAGCGAGGCCGCGACGAGGCGCGAGAGCTCGCGGGGAGGCTGTCGGGACGCCGCTTCGCGCTCGTGCTCTCGAGCCCGCGTTCACGCGCGCTCGAGACGTGCCGGCTCGCGGGCCTCGGCGGCCGCGCGCTCGTGCGCGACGACCTCGCCGAATGGGACTACGGCGCGTACGAGGGCCTCACCACGGACGAGATCCGCGCGGGCCGGCCGGGCTGGACTCTGTGGGGCGAAGGCGTCGCCGGCGGCGAGACGCTCGGGCAGGTGGGAGCGCGCGCCGACCGCCTGATCCCCGAGTTCGAGCTCGCGGGCGGCGACGTCGTCGTGTTCGCCCACGGGCACCTCCTCCGCGTGCTCGCGGCACGCTGGCTCGGCCTCGAGCCGGGCGGCGGCCGCCTGCTCGCGCTCGACCCCGCCACGGTCAGCGTGCTCGGCTACGAGCACGAGTCGCGCGTGCTCCGGGTCTGGAACGAGGGAAGCCCGGAGCCGGCGGTAACGTGACGGACGTGCTGAGGATCGTCGGGCTGGGCGGCTCGCTCGCCGAGGTGTCGCGGAGCCGGGCCGCGCTCGAGCTGGCGCTCGCGGGCGCCGCGGGCGCCGGGGCGGAGACCGCGCTGCTCGACCTGCGGGAGCTCGACCTGCCGATGTACGACCCGGACGCGGGCGACGAGCCGAGCGGCGCCGCGGCGCTCCTCGTCGAGTCCTGTTACGGCGCCGACGGGATGCTCTGGAGCAGCCCGCTCTACCAGGGGACGATCTCGGGCGCGTTCAAGAACGCGCTCGACTGGCTCCACGCGCTCGGCCGGCGCGAGCCGCCGTTCCTGCACGACAAGGTGGTCGGGCTGATCAGCGCCGCCGGCGGGACGCACGGGCTGCAGGCCGTGAACACGATGGAGTTCTCGGTCCGCGCGCTGCGGGCGTGGGCCGTCCCGTACGTCGTCCCGGTCGGCCCGGCGGGGCGCGCCTTCGACGAGACGGGCCGGATCCGGGACGACGCGGTCGGGCTGCAGCTGGAGACGCTCGGGCGCGAGGTCGTCCGCGTCGCCGGCGTGTTCGCGGCGGACAGCGTCCTTCATCGCCCGACGGAGTGCGAGGACGCGGCGCTCCGAGTCGCCGCCGCGGCGTGAGCATCCGGCGCTGTGGCGGCGCGGATCGCCCGGCCGTCCTGGCGATCGTCAACGCGGCCGCCGAGGCCTACCGCGGCGTGATCCCGGCCGATCGGTGGCACGAGCCGTACATGGACGCGGACGAGCTGGGCGCGGAGATCGCGGCCGGCGTCGCGTTCTGGGGCTACGAGGCGGACGGCGCGCTCGTCGGCGTGATGGGCATCCAGCCGGTCGGCGACGTCGACCTGATCCGGCACGCGTACGTCGCGCCCGGCAGCCAGCGGCGCGGCGTCGGCGCCGCGCTGCTCGCGCACCTGCGCGGGCAGAGCGAGCGGCGGATGCTCGTCGGCACCTGGGCCGACGCCGAGTGGGCGGTGCGCTTCTACCGCCGCAACGGCTTCGAGCAGGTCTCTCCGGGGCTGCGGACGGAGCTGCTCCGGAGGTACTGGTCGATCCCGGAGCGGCAGGTCGAGACGTCGGTCGTGCTCGCCGACCCGCCCTTCGTCGAGTGAGCCGGGCGGCTGCCGGGCGGCCTCGACGAGACCGCCCGGCAGCGCGCCGGATCAGCAGCCGATCAGCGCCTCGATCTGCCTGACCGAGAGAAGCTGCGCGGCCTGCGTCGGCGTCAGCGTCGGGTTCTTGCCGCCCGCGGCGTCCAGCACGTCGTCCTCGAAGCTGGCGAGGTGGTGGCACTCCTGCTTGTCCTTGTCGAGCTTCCGGGCGAGCTTGAGCTCGTTCTGCAGCGACTTCTCCAGCTGCTTGTCGAGCCCGAGGCTCGCGGTGAAGTCGGAGAGCCCGTCGATCTGCTGGTCGACCGTGAAGTCCGACCCCCAGCTCGTCGTCTTCGTCGCCTCGACGTTCCCCGCCGCGTCGGTCGAGCGGACGTCGAGCGTGTGCGGCCCGTACGTGACGATCGAGAACGTGCCCGTGTACGGCGTCCACGGCCCGCCGTCGACCCGGTAGGACGTCGAGGCGACGCCGGAGGTCGCGTCGGTCGCGGTCAGCGTGACCGTTCGCGGCGAGTACCACGCCCCGACCGCGGTCGGCGTGAGCGTCGCCGCCGTCGACGGAGCGACCGTGTCGAGCTTGACCGTCTCCGACACGGGCCCGGAGGTGAGGACCGGTGCGGCGGTCGTCGTCACCGAGCACGAGAGGGTCGTGGTGCCCTCGGTCGCGACCGGCCCGTCGACGCAGCCCGTCTTCGTCACGGCCGGCGCCCCGTAGCCCTGCCAGGTCACCGTCGGCGCGCTCGTGTACCAGCCGTTCGTGCCGTTCGGCGTCGCCGGCGCGACCTGCGCGCAGACGAAGCCGGTCCCGTTCAGCCCGGGGCCGCTGATCGCCGGCTTGTTCGTCGTGTTCGCCCCGCCGGTCGGGTACGCGGTGTCGAACCACTGCGGGAAGAACTGGTCGAGCCGCGCGTTGCACGACGCGCTCGACACGGGCAGCTGGTCGTGGAAGACCGCCTCGAGCTGCGGCTCGGTGATGTTCCCGCCGCCGTACGTGCTCTGGATCTCCTTCATCGCGCTGATCCAACGGGGCTGGCCGAGGGCGGCGCGGAGCGCGAGGTACGCCGTGCCCGGCCGCGTGTACGTGTTGCTGTTGGTGAACAGGCTCCCGACCGTCGGGTTCGACGGCGCCGTCGTCCAGAAGGACGCGCTCGTCGTCCCGTAGTTCGTGTTGAACCGGTTGTTCATGCTCGTGTTGAAGGCGGCGTCGCCGGCCGGCGTGCCGAGCCCGCCCGCGGCGGTCGCGGCGGTCCGCGCCGTCGCCAGGTACTCGCCGATCGTGGCCCAGCCCTCCTTCCAGAAGGTGAGGTTGAAGGCCGCCTCGGAGACGTTGTCGCCGAACCACTGGTGGAAGCTCTCGTGGTTGAAGGTGCCGAGCGAGATCGACGAGCCTGCGAAGGTGATCTTCGTCTGCATCTCCTCCTCGAAGCTCGCCGAGGGGATGCCGACGATGACGCCGGCGGTCGTGAAGGGGTACGCGCCGCCGAACATCGACTGGAAGTTGACGATGTCCTCCTGCTGGTCCATCACGGCCTTGTTCGTCGCCTTCCGGGCGTCGGGGATCGCGCTGCCCTGCGCCTCGAAGTACTGGATCCCGGTGGTCGGGCTCGTCCGCGCCGCGAGGTCGTACGAGCCGATGCTGTTCTCGACGAGGTAGTTCGCGACGTGCTCGGGCGAGTGCCAGTGCCACGTCCACGAGCCGGCCGGGAAGTTCGTGTCGGGCGGGTTCGTCGGGGGCGTCGGCACGGTCGCGTACACCGTCGCCGACGTCGGCGGGGTCAGGCCGACGAGCTCGCCGTTCGCGATCGCGGTCTTGCCGACGTTCGTCGTGTCGTAGAAGTCGTAGGTGGGCTTCGCGCTCGGGTGGTTGTTGAGCGGCATCCACGCCTGGGTGCCGACGGGCTCGGTGGTGACGAACGCGCCGTCGTTCGGCGCGGCCGTCGTGTTGACGCGGAACCAGCCCTCGGTCGTGCCGTCGCCGTCGGCGTGGACGCCCGGCCGGCCGCTGTAGTCGACCTCGACCGTGAAGGTCGCGCCGTCCGCGATCGGAGTCGACGGCGTGATCACGAGCTTGTTCGAGGGGCACTGCGTCCCGTTCTGGCTGTTGCCGCTGACCTGCGGCGAGCACGCCGGCGGGTTCGGGTTCGTCGCGCTGACCGGGTTCACGTTCGAGACGGCGTGCGCGGCCGGGTCGGGGTCGTCCGGCCCGTCCGGGTCGCCGGGGTACGTCGGCTGCTTGAACGTGAACGTGGCCGGCGCGCCGTTCACCATCACGGCGCTGACGCTCATGTTCGGCCCGGCGGCGCCGGCGCCGCCCGTCCGCTCGAAGTCGAGGCTGAAGTCGGAGAGGCACTGCGTCGCCCTGTCGGTGAGGAGGACGTGCGTGCCCGGCAGGAACAGGTTGCTCGGCGCGTCGTAGTCGAGGTAGACGTCGGTGTGGACGCTCGTGTAGCCGCCGTTGCCCTGGTCGGGGTAGACCCGGTCGCCGAAGTGGGAGAGGGTGCGCGCGCCCGACGAGCAGGCGGCTGCGGCTGCGGCTGCTGCGATCGCCGCGTGCGGAGCGGCGGACGGAGCGGTGACCTCGGCGGTGGCCGGCGCCGCGTCGGACTCGTCGTCGTTGGGCGGCTTCGCGGACGCGCCCGTCGTCGCCGCGAGCGCGATCGTCGCTGCCAGCAGCAGGGCGTAGAGCTGACCCCGTCTCTTCACGATGAATCTCCTTTGCCGCGAAAGCGCCCTGTCCAGGACCCCGAGCTGGTCCACGAGGGCTCGGGTGCGACTATCCCAGGCGCAGCACACGCTGCCAAGGGACAACCGACGCTCAGAAGTCGGGCGTGAGCACGAGCTCGGCCGTGCCGTCGGCGAGAGCCGCGACCGAGTAGCGGAAGAAGTGGTCCAGCGTGAGCGCGTCGATCGTCCGCGCCTCGGCCGGGTCCGGGCTCGAAGGGAGCGGCGGGCTCGCGAGCGCGAGCGTCTTCGCGAGCGGGCGCGCGAGCTGCTCCGCGAGGTCGCTCCGCTCGAAGTAGAGGGCCGTCGTCGGCGCGATCCCGCGCGGCGGCGGCAGGAAGACGACGAGCTCGGAGAGGTCCGGGACGTACTCGAAGGTCGTGAGGGCGAGCTCGAGCGCCTCCCGCCGGACGAGGCGGCCGCGCGTCGCGGTCGGCTCCCCCGGGGCGATCGAGCAGAGCGGGCCGGCGCCGCAGAGCGTGTACGTCCAGGTGCCGGTGGTCGCGTGCACCGTGAATCCGCCGGGCGGCAGCTGCTGGACGGCGAGCGAGTCGATCCGGCGGGAGCGGTCGCGCGGCGCGGCGGGCGGCCCGGCGGTGACGGAGACGAGCCGCGTGCCGGCGTCGTCGAGCACGTACCCGGCGGCGACGTGGCTCGCGATCGCGCGCGTCACCGCGGCCGTCGTGCCCGGCGGCGGCGTCCACGTCGACCAGTCCGCGAGCGTCGCGGGCGCGGCGGCCGGCGAGACCCGGCCGGCGACGACAGCCGCGCCGTCGAGGCGCCCGTCCAGCGCGTCCCCGTTCACGGCGAGGACGCCGATCGTGGCCGGGCCGCGCTTGACGCGGAGGACGCCGTGGAGGCGGAACGTGCCCGACACCGAGAAGTCGGCCTGCAGCTCGCCGCTGAGCGCGACGCCGGGGCCGAGTCGATAGCCGGAGAGCACGAAGCCGCCGTCGACCATGGTGAGCGCGCCGGCCTGCAGACCGGGGACCGTGGTCGGGGTCTGCTCGTATGCGGCGAGCACCCACGTCGCCTCGGCCTCGTCGACCGTCTTCGCGACGAGCGAGAGCGTGCCGCCCGGCGTCGCCGGGCCGCTCGCGCCCGCGACGGGGAGCGCCGCGAGCGGCGCCAGCAACAGCGGCTGGTGGCAGGTGGTCGGCACCGGCCGGCCGTTCAGCCAGCTCCGGACGGCCGCGGCGACGCACGGCGACGGGCTCGACGCGAGGGCGGAGTGGCCGGCGTTGGTCACGGTGACGAGGTGCCCGTGCGGGAAGTGCGCGAGCAGCGCGCGAGCCTCGACGCCCGGCGAGCGCAGGTCGAGCGTGCCGGTCACGGCGAGCACCGGCACGTCCGGATACGGCGCGGAAGGAGTCGCGGCGCGCGGCGGCGAGAGCGGCCAGCCGAGGCACCGCACGGCGTTGCCGAGCGTCGCCGCCCACGACCCGAAGCCGCCGAAGGCGTCCTTCGGCAGCCCGAGGATCGCGGTCACGAGCGCCAGCGGCCGCTGCGAGACCGGCGTCTCGGGCTCCCACGGGAACGGGCCGTCGTCGCAGCTCGTCGCCGCGAACACGGGGTTGAGCCCGTTCGTCCGCCGGCTCGACGCGACGAGCACGCCGAGACGCAGGAGCGGGGTCGGGTCCCCCTTGCGGGCGGCGGAGACGGCCGCCGGCAGCTCTGCCGCGAGTCCGGGATCGAGATCGGTCTGGAGCACGAGCCCGAGGAACGCAGGCGCGCCCAGCTGCACCGTGCGCCGGCCTCCGCCGAGCTGGGCGACGCTGCCCCGGAGCGGGGTCGTGTCGAGGGAGTTCGCGAGCGCGACGACGTCCCGGCCGTAGTCGCTCGTGACGCCGTCGCAGAGCCGCGCGCAGAACGAGCTCAGCGTCGGCGCGGTCCGGCGGAGCACCTCGGACAGGACCGGGAGCGCGGTCAGCGGCGAGGCGACCGAGTCGAGGACGAGACGCTGGACGCGGTCCGGGAACGCCCGCGCGTACGCGAGCGCGACGTCCGTCCCGTACGAGGCGCCGTAGAGGCCGATGCGCGCGTACCCGAGCTCCTTCCGGATCGCCTCGACGTCCATCGCGTTGTCGCTCGTCGCGAAGAAGGCCCGGTCGGGGCCGAGCTGCTGCGCGCAGGTCGCGGTGGCGGCCGCCGCCCGGCTGGCCGTCGCCGTCGGGTGCGCCGGCGTGCTGCACCGGAGCGGGCTCGAGTCGCCGGTCCCGCGCGGGTCGAACGTCACGAGCGTGTACCCCGGGAAGATCTTCGACCAGTAGCCGTACCGCCCGATGTCGATGTACCGGGTCGACGCCTGTCCCGGCCCGCCCGCCATCAGGAACATCACGCCCCGCGCGTTACCGCTCGTCCGGTGGACCTGGACGTTGAGCGACACCGTCCCGGCCCGCTGCCCGCTCCAGTCGAGCGGAACCGAGACCCGCGAGCACACGACGCCGCTCGCGCCGCAGCCCGGCAGGGCGGAGGCGTCGTGCGCCGAGAGGGCCGCGCAGGCGCCCGCGAATGCGAGCAGCAGGGCGAGCCGTGCGATGCGGGGCGGGTGCGACCCGAGCACGCGCACAGTGTGCCCGCAGCCGCCCGACGGGCCCGGCGTGCCCGGGGCGTTTAGGGTTGGCGCGCGATGAGCAGCGCCGACTCGCTCCCCGCCGATCCGGCCAAGCTGATCCGCAGCCGGCCGTACCGCGTCCTGCTCGTGCTCGCCGCGATCGTCGGGCTGGTCGTCTCGGTCGCGTCGTGGGGGTTCCTCGAGCTCATCCACGCGATGCAGGTCGGCGTGTACCAGGACCTGCCGGGCGACCTCGGCTTCGACAGCACGCCGTGGTGGTGGCCGCTGCCGTGGCTCGCGCTCGCCGGGCTCGTCACCGCGCTCGCGATCGAGCGCCTTCCCGGCCGCGGCGGCCACGTCCCCGCCGAGGGGCTCAAGGCCGGCGGCCCCCCGACCCGGCCGGTCGAGCTGCCCGGCGTGCTCCTCGCCGCGGCGGCGACGATCGGCTTCGGGCTCGTGCTCGGCCCGGAGGCGCCGCTGATCGCGCTCGGGCTGGGGCTGGGATACCTCGCGATGCAGACGCTCCGGAAGGACGCCCCCGACCAGGCGCTCGCGCTGATGGCCGCGGCCGGGAGCTTCGCCGCCGTCTCGGCGATCTTCGGCTCGCCCGTGCTGGGCGCCGTGATCATCATCGAGGCCGCCGGGATCGGCGGCGCGATGCTTCCGGTCGTGCTGCTCCCCGGCCTGCTCGCGGCCGGCATCGGCTCGCTCGTCTTCATCGGGATGGGCTCGTGGTCGGGGCTGAGCACGAGCGCGTGGGCGCTGGTCGCCTTCCCGCTGGCGCCGTTCGGCGGCCCGACGTGGGGCAACTTCGCCTGGACGATCGTGCTCTCCCTCGCGGTCGCGGTCGTCACCTTCGTGATCCTGCAGCTCGCGCGGTGGTCGAAGCGCATCGTCGACACGCGCCTCCTCCTTTTCACCATCCTCGCCGGGCTCGCCGTCGGCGGGCTCGCGATCGCCTACGGCCAGGCGACCGGAGAGCCCGTCACCGCGGTGCTCTTCTCCGGCCAGGACGAGTTCGGCGCGCTCTTCGACGCGGCCGCGACCGTGTCGCTCTCGACCCTCGTGCTGCTGATCGTGTTCAAGGGGCTCGCGTGGAGCATCTCGCTCGGCAGCTTCCGCGGCGGCCCGACCTTCCCGGCGCTCTTCCTCGGCGCGGTCGCCGGCCTGCTCGCCGGT
Organism: uncultured Actinomycetes bacterium; assembly: GCA_963729135.1. Taxonomy (GTDB): domain Bacteria; phylum Actinomycetota; class Thermoleophilia; order Gaiellales; family Gaiellaceae; genus PALSA-600. The sequence goes on along the minus strand of CAVSMT010000008.1, from coordinate 417,002 downwards.
CACCTGCCGGGATACAGCGAGACGGTGGGGGTGGCCGTGCTCCCGGGGGCGGCGTGTGTGGCCGTCCTCAGGCTCCCGCTCTCGTCGGTGCTGATCGCCGCCGTCCTCTCGTCGAAGGCCGGGCTCGGGGTGACCCCGCTGATCGTCGTCGGCGTCGTGGTCGCGTATGTCGCGACCGTGACGCTCAGTGCGTACGTCGAGTCGCGGGTCTCGCCGCCCGCGGGATTTGCAGGGGAATCCCCCGTTCGGGGGAGCGCCTCGCCGTTATAGTCGAGCCGACGGGCCTGCGGCCCCCGTCCCACCCGTTCGGGAGGTTCGGAATGAGAACGCCGCAGGGCTAGGGGAATCGAGGATGGGATGGCCAGTCGTTCTCGCCGTCGCGCTCGGGGTCGCGGTCGCCGCGTTCGCCGCGGGCGGCCTCGTCGCGTCCCGGCGGAGCCGGGCCCGTCGGGAGGAGGAGCGCGCGGCCGTTCCGGTCGCGCGGCCCGTGGAGGAGCAGGCCGTGCCGGCGTCCGACCAGCCGCCGATGCGGCGCGTGCTGGTCGTCGACGACGACCCGAGCCTCCGCCTCCTCCTCCGGACGACGCTCGCGCTCGACGAGCTCGAGGTCGAGGAGGCGAGCGGCGCCGTCGAGGCGGAGGCGCTCGCGCGCTTCCGGCGGCCGGCCGCGGCGATCGTCGACGTCGGCCTCGCCGACGGGGACGGGCTCGCGCTCTGCCGCGAGCTCAAGCGGATGGGCCGCGACGACCCGCCGACCGTGATCCTCCTGACCGGCGCGGACATGACCCAGGCGGAGGCGGCCGAGGCGGGCGCGGACGGGTTCCTCCGCAAGCCGTTCAGCCCGCTCGAGCTGCTCGGGCTCCTCGACCGCCTGAGCCACGGGCACGGCGGCGACCCGCCCGAGCCGACCGACACCGACGCGGGGCAGCTCCTCCTCTACGCGCGCGACCTCAGCCGGCTCCTCGACATCGAGCGGCGGCAGCGCCGCCTCCTCCAGCAGGCCTACAGGCAGACGACGGGCGCGCTCGCCGACGCGCTCGAGGCGAAGGACAGCCGGATCGGCATGCACGCGATCCGCGTGCAGCGGTACGCGCTCGAGATCACGCGCGCGGTCGACCGGAGCCTGCTCGACGACCAGAGCCTCGAGCACGGGTTCCTGCTCCACGACATCGGCAAGATCGCCGTCCCCGACGCGATCCTCAACAAGCCCGGCCCGCTGACCGAGCGCGAGCGCGAGCTCGTCCAGCAGCATCCGGTCGTCGGCGCCGAGATCCTCGTCGGCGTCGCGCTCCTCCAGGGCCAGGGCCTCGAGGTCGTCCGCTCGCACCACGAGCGCTGGGACGGCGCCGGCTACCCGGCGGGGCTCGCCGGCTCCGAGATCGCGCTCGGCGCGCGCATCTTCGCGGTCGCCGACACGCTCGACGCGATGACGACCGACCGGCCGTACCGGAACGCCCTGCGCTGGGAGGACGCGATCGACGAGATCCTCGGGCAGGACGGCCGGCAGTTCGACCCGCGCGTCGTCGGCGCGTTCGCGAGCTGCGAGCCGCGGCTGCGGCGGCTCCACGGCGAGTTCGCGAACGTCGCCGCGTAGCTCAGCTCCGGAGGCGCCCGACGAGCCACGGGAGGACGCCCGCGAGCAGGAAGAGCAGCAGCTCGACCACCGTGATCGCGATCCGGTTCAGCGCCGTCGCGGCGAGCGCGCTCGTGTCCGTCGTCAGCGCGAGGAGCAGCCCGTACATCGTCGCCTCGCGCGGGCCGAGCCCCGACGGCGCGAACACGAACAGCACCGCCACGATCGCCCCGACCGCGCTCACGCCGCCGAGGAACGGCACCGCCGACAGCCGCGGGTCCGCGCCGACCGAGCGCAGCATGAAGAACAGCCCGAGCCCGCCGATCAGCCACGTCCCCGAGTAGAACGCGAGCAGCTCGACCTGGGAGCGCCAGCGCACCGGCGGCAGCTCCGTGCCGCCGAAGCGCCGCACGATCCGGCCCGCGGTCGCCCGGAAGATGCGCGGGTGGAGCAGCAGGACGAGGAGCACGCCGAACAGGATCAGCGGCGCGAGCGGCGCGTCGACGCCGTGGACCCAGCGGAGGCCGACGACGAAGACGAGGATCCCGGCGACCGCCGAGAGCGACGCCTCGACGAACATCCCGGCCCCGACGAGGGCGGTGTCCGTCACGCCCGCGCGCCGGAGCGAGACGATCCGCGCGGCCGGCGTCCAGATCCCGCCGGGGATGTACTTCGCGAGCATCGACGCCATCTCCGAGCGGAGCGAGGTCGTGTAGCTGATCCGGATCCCCCAGTCGCCGAGGATCCGCCGCCAGCCGAGCACGAACACGAGGTAGTACGCGGCGACGAAGACGCAGCCGAGCAGGAACTCGGCGACGCTCGCGTTCTCGACCGCGGTCGCGGCCTCGCTGAGCTCGCCCCGCAGCGCCCACAGCGCGAAGCCGAGGAAGAGGGCGAATCCGACGACCTGGCCGGCGACGATCAGCGTGCGGCGGCTGACGAGGGATGGGCGGGTGGCGTTGTCCATTGCGGGTCTCCGGGCAGTTCGTATCAATCCTGGTCGGGCCGGGCGTTTCCCAGTACGTTCCCGACGTGTCGGTGGGCGGCGTGGGGGAGGAGGCGTTCCGCGGCCGGCTGGCAGGCCCGGAGGCCGGGCCGGAGGCGGGCGAGGAGGTCCGGCGCCTCGTCGCGACCGGCGGCGTCGTCGTGGAGGAGATCCTCAGCGGGACGCTCGACGCACCGGTCGAGTACCTCCAGGACGAGGACGAGTGGGTCGCGCTCCTCGCGGGCCGCGCGCGCCTCGCGGTCGGCGCCGAGACGGTCGAGCTCGAGCCCGGCGACTGGCTCTTCCTGCCCTCGGGCCTGTCGCACGCGCTGCTCGAGACCGAGCGCGGGACGCGCTGGCTCGCGGTGCGGATCCGCCGCGACGTTTGAGCTCCGTCCGATCCGGTCGGCATGCTCACGGCCGCTCGACCTTTTTTCTCTGCAGAGGAGGGCAAATCGATGCCAACCAAGAAGACCGCGGCGGCCGCCGCGAAGACCGCGGAGCCGGCCAAGAAGGCGGCCCCACGCCGCCGCCGGACGAAGGTCACGCACGAGATGATCGAGGCGCGTGCCTACCACATCTCGCTCGGCGAGCACGCCGGCTCGCCGGACGAGAACTGGTTGACCGCCGAGCGCGAGCTCCTCGGTCAGACGTAGAACGGCCGCGTCTCGCCGGCTCCGGCGCCGGTGCCGGCGAGACGCGGCGCCACCACGGTCCGCGGACTACCCTGTGAGGCATGGCGCTCGCAGTCTCGATCGTGCTCACGGCCGTCACCTTCGTCAGCATCGTGGTCGTCGGCGTCGTCTTCATCTGGGCGGCGAAGAAGGACGGCGAGGAGCAGGACGCGCTCGACGCGAAGCTCGGACGCCGCCGCGGCCGCAAGATATGAGAACGCTGTGAGCCGGGCGATTCTCAGCCGGCTCACAGACTCCGTTGCGAGGATGGCTTCGTGGCCTCCACCAGCCTCCAGCCCGGCGCCGGACAGCGGATCCTCGTCGTCGACGACGAGGAGTCGATCGTCGACGCGGTCGCGACGGCGCTCCGCTACGAGGGGTACGAGGTCGAGGAGGCCAACAACGGCCGCGACGCGCTGACGACGGTCGCGCGCTGGGAGCCCGATCTCGTCGTCCTCGACTGGATGCTCCCCGACATCGAGGGGATCGAGGTCGGCCGGCGCCTCCGCGCCCAGGGCTTCAAGACCGCCGTCCTCTTCCTGACCGCGAAGGACGGGACCGAGAACAAGGTCGAGGCGCTCCGCGCCGGCGGCGACGACTACGTGACGAAGCCGTTCAGCCTCGCCGAGGTCGTCGCGCGCGTGCAGGCGATCCTGCGCCGCTCGGGCGGCGAGCTCCCCGGCGACGTGCTGCGGTACGGCGACCTCACGCTCGACGAGTCACGGCACGAGGTGTTCCGCGGCGAGACCCCGGTCGTGCTGACCGCGACGGAGTTCTCGCTGCTCCGCTACTTCATGCTCAACCCGCGCCGCGTGCTCAGCAAGGGCCAGATCCTGATGAACGTCTGGCGCTACGACTTCGGCGGGAACTCGAACGTGGTCGAGACGTACGTGAGCTACCTGCGCAAGAAGCTGGACGCGCACGGGCCGCCGCTGATCCGGACGGTCCGGCAGGCCGGCTACATGCTCGAGCAGCGCGAGGCGTAGATGCCCCGGCTGTCGCTGCGGGCGCGGCTCCTGCTCGGGGTCCTCGTGCTCGCGACGGCCGGGCTCGCCGTGGCCGACGCGGTCACGTACACGTCGCTCCGCTCGTTCCTCCTCGACCGAGTCGACCGCACGCTCGACGCCGACCACCAGGGTGCGGCGCGGACGCGTCCCGGCCCCGGCGGCCCGTTCGGTGGGGGCGGCCCGTTCGGCGAAGGGGGCGGGGGCGGCCTGGGCTCCGACTACGTCCAGATCCGCGCGAGCAACGGGACGACCGTCGTCCGCACCTCGGAGGTGCCGCACTTCTCGGGGACGACCGCGCCCGCGCCGCCCGAGCTGCCCGAGACGATCGAGGTGCCGCTCGCGTCCGGGAACGGCAGCCCGGACCGCGTCAGCTACTTCACGGTGCCGGCGACGAGCGGCGGCGACCGCTGGCGCGTTCGCGCCTCGATCGACCCCGGCGCGCCGACGATGCTCGTGCTCGCGACGTCGCTGAGCGGCGTCGACGACACGCTCCACCGGCTGCTCCTGATCGAGCTGCTCGTCAGCTTCTCGGTCGTGATCGGGATCGTCCTGCTCGGGCTGTGGATCGTCCGGCTCGGGCTGAAGCCGCTCGTCGCGATCGAGAAGACCGCGGACCGGATCGCCGCCGGCGACCTCTCACAGCGCGTCGAGCTGGCCGAGAACCGCACCGAGGTCGGCCGCCTCGGCCTCGTCCTGAACACGATGATGGACCGGATCGAGGCCTCGGACCAGCGGCTGCGCCGGTTCGTCGCCGACGCGTCGCACGAGCTGCGGACGCCGCTCTCGGCGGTCCGCGCGTACGCCGAGCTCTTCAAGCGCGGCGCCGCCGACCGGCCGCAGGACCTCGACCGCGTGATGACCGGGATCGGCCGCGAGAGCGAGCGGATGAGCGCGCTCGTCGAGGACCTGCTGCTGCTCGCGCGGCTCGACGAGGGCCGCCCGCTCGAGCGCGAGCCGGTCGAGCTCGACGTGCTCGCGCTCGAGGCTGCGGAGACGGCCCGCGCCGTCGACCCGTCGCACCCGATCGAGCTCGCGGTCGAGCCGGTCGCGGTGTACGGCGACCGCGTCCGCCTCCGGCAGGTCGTGGACAACCTGCTCGGCAACGCGCGCTCGCACACGCCCGCCGGGACGGCCGTCCACGTCCGCGTCGCGAGCGAGAACGGCTCGGCGCTGATCGAGGTCGCCGACGAGGGCCCCGGGATGACGGCCGAGCAGGCCGACCGGGTCTTCGAGCGCTTCTACCGCGCCGACCCGTCGCGGGCCCGCGCGAGCGGGGGCGTCGGGCTCGGGCTCGCGATCGTCTCGGCCGTGACCGACGCGCACGGCGGCGACGTCCGCGTCGAGACGGAGCCCGGCCGCGGCACGACCTTCCGCGTGCGGCTGCCGCTGAACGGCGCCCCGCCCGCCGCCTGACGCGACCTCTGCGGAACGGCACAGACCGGTCCCAGCCGGCTCCCAGCCCGCGCGCGGATCGTGTCTCGACACCCGAGAAAGGAGACGAGACATGAACGAGTCCGCAACCCTCGAGACGGCCGTCCGCGACGGAGTCGCGCGGGCGGCCGCCGTGGTCGGCCTGGCCGGCGTCGGCCTGATCCACCTGCTCGACATCTCCGGAAAGTTCCAGGAGACCCCGTACATGGCCTGGATGTACGTCGCGCTCATCGCCGGCTGCGTCGTCACCGCGGGCGCGCTGCTCCACGGGAGCGACCCGCGCACGTGGGCGCTCGCGGCGCTGCTGCCGCTGGGCGCGATCGTCGGCTACACGCTCACCCGGACGGTCGGTCTCCCGCAGGCGACCGACGACATCGGCAACTGGGGCGAGCCGCTCGGAATGGCGTCGCTCTTCGTCGAGGGGCTCGTCGTCACGCTCAGCGGGCTCGTGCTCCGCGAGCGCGCTCGCGCCCTCGCGCGGCGGCCGGCGATCCGGGCGACGGCGGCGGGGGCCTGACGATGGTCCGCCGCGCGGTCGCGGTGCTGGCCGTCGCGGTCGCCGCGGCGGCCGGCACGGCGCCGGCGTGGGGCCGCGCCGCCGCGACGGAGACGAGCTCGAACTGGTCGGGCTACGTCGTCGCCGCGGCGCGGAGCTTCGACGCCGTCTCGGCGACGTGGGTGGTGCCGCGCGCGACGTGCACCGCGGGCGCGACCGGCTCGGCTGCGACGTGGGTCGGTCTCGGCGGGAACGCCGAGGGCTCGGACTCGCTCGAGCAGATCGGCTCGGAGCTCGACTGCAGCGCCTCGGGCGAGGCCTCGTACGCGCTCTGGTACGAGCTCGTCCCGGCCGCCTCGGTCCCGATCCGGCTCGCGGTCGCGCCGGGCGACTCGATCTCCGCATCGGTCCGCGTCAGCGGGACGAAGGTGCGGCTGCGGCTCGCGAATCTGACCCGCGGCACGCGGTTCGCGAAGACGCTGACGATGGCCGCGCCGGACGTGTCCTCGGCCGAGTGGATCGTCGAGGCGCCGTCGCTCTGCGACAGCGCCGGCCGCTGCCGGACGGTCCCGCTCGCGAGCTTCGGCAAGGTCGCGTTCACGCACGCGACCGCGACCGCCGGCGGCCACGCCGGCACGATCTCCGACGCCGCGTGGGCGGTGACCGCGCTCGAGCTCGTGAGCGGCGCCGGGCAGGGCTACGGCCCGCCCGGCTACGGCGGGCCGGGATTCGACGCCGCCGCCGCAACCTCGGGCGCGGGCGCGGTCCCCGGCGCGCTGACCGCGCGCGGCCGAGCCTTCACGGTCGTGTGGCGGCAGTCCGTCGCCGCCTCCGGCGCGGTCTGACCGGTCTCACAGGCGCCGCTCAGAACGCTCCGAGGCGCGGCTGGTCTCCTGCGGGAAACAGACCCGAAAGGAGCCACCATGTCCATGAGCACCGAGAGCAAGCGCATCCTCGTCGTCGCGAACGAGACGGTCGAGAGCCCCGTCCTGCGGGACGCGATCGAGGCCCACATCGAGCGGCTCGAGGCGGCCGAGGTGACGATCGTCGCGCCCGCGCTCAACAGCCGCCTGCGCCACTGGCTCGACGACGACGAGGAGGCGCGCACGGCCGCCGAGCTCCGCCTCGCCGGCTGCGTGAACGACCTCGCCGCGATCGGGATCGAGTCGGTCGGCTGGGTCGGCGACGCCGACCCGCAGCTCGCGATCGCCGACGCGCTGCACCTGGCGCGCGCCGACCTCGTGATCGTCTCGACGCACCCCGAGGGCGCGTCGAACTGGCTCGCCCACCACGTCGTCGACCGTGCGCGCGAGCGCTTCGACGTGCCGGTCGTCCACATCGTCGCCGCCGAGCGGCCGGCGCTCGCGGCGGCCGCGTGAGAGCGACTCGGCGGCGCGCGAGCGCCTCGGTCGAGAGGACGATCGCGCCGTCGCCGTGCGCGTACGCCTCCTCGCCGTGCCGGCGACGTCGAGCTTCAGGCCCTCGTCGCGCTCGCTCGCCCGCAGCGGCGCGACGAGGGCGGCAGAGACGCGATCAGCTGCCACCCGAGCTGCGCAGGTCGCCGAGGAGGACCCGCCGGCGATCCCGTTCCCATGTCCGCCTGGGTGCAGAAGCGGACGATGAGGACACCGACGACGCCGCTCCGCCCGTGCGCCGCGAGCGCGTCGAGCGTCTCGTCGAGCCGGGTCCGCCACCGGATGAACCCGTAGCTCCCCGGCGCGCCGGCGGCGCCGAGCAGCAACGCCGACATCGGGCCCGACGCCTGCCGCGGGCGCCGCGGACGGCGTCGATCACGATCCGGACGAGCAGCGCGGCGGCCCCGCGCGACGCTGTTGTGCGCTACGCGGAGTTCGAGTCCGAGCTCAGCCCGAGGTAGATGAACGCGAGGATCATCAGCATCGGGCCGAAGAAGAGCGCTGCGCCGATCAGCTCGATCACGCCCGTGCCGATCGCGAGCGCGAAGAACAGGGCCGAGATCGTCAGCGGCGGGAGGAGGAACCACAGCCAGCGGTGCATCTCGTTCGTCTCGGCGGCGAGGGCCGTCGTGGCGTCGTCCCGACGCACCGCATGCTCGACCGGGTGGAGGGTCCTGGCCCGGACCTGCGGGACCTGCTGGATCGGGGCGACGCTCACGACGGCTCCTTTCGCATGGAGTGGAGCCCTCAGTCTCGGCGCCGCCGCCGCGAACGGAATCGGTGGGAGCCCGCGCACCTCGCCGTGGGAAGTGCGGATCGGAGGCTCCGTAGTTCTCACGCGGGCGGCGGGACGCGGCAGAACCCGCAGGTGACAACTCGTCACCTGCGGGTTCTGCGCCCGCCGGTCGCCGGCGCGAACTCGCCCTACAGCCGTGCCCCGAAGGTGGCGCTGCTGCCGGCGGTGCTGCTGCCGCCTGACGGCGGGCCGCCGGGACCGCCCGGGCCGCCGGGGCCGTGGCCGCCCTTCGGCGGGCCCGTGCTGTTGACGATGTCGTCGAGGTGCGCCTTCAGGTCGGCGAGCCTCGCGGTCTCCTGGCTCGCGGTCAGCGTGCCCGCGGCGACCGCGGCGTCGAGCTTCGTCGTCGCCGCCGCGGTGATCGCGGCCTCGAGGCCGGCGACCGTCTTCCCCTGCGCGGTCGCGACGGCCGCGAGGGTCTTGCCGGACTGGAGCTGCGTCAGCAGCGCCGCCGGCGTGAGGCCGACGTAGTCGGCGATCGCCTGCGGGTCGAACGGCCCGCCTCCGGGGCCGCCGCCCGGGCCGCCGCCGCCGCCGGGTCCGCCGTGCCCGCCGCCGGGCGGGCCCGTGCTGTTGACCATGTCGTCGACGTGGCTCTTGAGGTCGGCGAGCCGCGAGGCCTCCTGGGCCGCGGTGATCTTCCCGGCCGCGACGTCCGCGTCGAGGTGCGTCGTCGCGTCGGCGACGATCGCCGCCTCGAGCCCGCTCACGCTCTTCCCCTGCGCCGTCGCGACCTGGGCGAGCGTCTTGCCGCCGGTGAGCTGGGTGCGGAGCTCGGCCGTCGTCAGGCCGAGGTAGTCGGCGATCGCCTGGGCGCCGGGCCCGGGCCCGGGTGGACCCTTCGTGGCGCTGCCGCTCGCGGTCCCGTCGCCTCCGGTCTTCTGTGCCGCGTCGGCGAGCCCGGCCCCCGCGCCCAGAACGAGCGCGAGGGAGGCGACGCCGGCGGCGATGCGATTCGTTCTCATGTCTCTCTCCTCATGTCGGGTGACCTTCGAACGCATCCTCGGAAGCGCGCTTGAGACGACCCTGAACGGGAGCGGTGAATCCGCTCGGCGAACGCTGTGAGAGCGCTGAGAGCTCTAGTGCTTCTTGCCGGGCTTGCCGGGCTTGCCGGGCTTGGGCGGCTTGGACGGCTTGGCCGGCTTGGGCGGCTTCGCGGCGGCGGCGGGCGTCGCCGAGGCCGCCGGCGTTGCCGGCGTCCAGCGCGTCGGTGAACCCTGGCACGCCGCGCCCGCCGCGAGCCACGTGCGCACCGCCGCGGCCGACTGCTTCGGCGTCTCGTCGGCGAAGAAGAGCCCGCTCTGCCAGCCCGAGAGGTCGTACTCGTCGAGGAGGTGGAAGATGTTGACGAGCCGCACGTTCGGGTCGCACGCGACGAGGTTCAGCATCTGCACGTACCACTTCGCCTGGTAGGCCTGCGTCGCGAACTGCCCGATGACGCCGCCGGCGCCGGTGGCGCTGACCTCGGTGCCGATGCTCGTGCCGTACGGCGAGGCGGTCTGGATCCCGGTCTCGTTGAGGCTGACGGGCAGGCCGCCGCCGGACTGCTGGCCGATCGTGCGCTGCGGCGAGCCGTGGAACGCGTCGTAGAACGCGCGGTAGATCCGCGGCAGGTTCGTCACGCTCGCGTCGCGCACGTCCGGGTAGCCGGTCGCGAACGCGAGCGACTGCGGGACCGGGTACGGGTGGAAGTCGAACCCGTCCATCAGCGGCGCCGCGCGATGCGTCTTCGCGGCGAACGCCTTGAACCACGCGCCGAGGTAGCCGACGAACTTCACCGGCGAGGTCGACGAGTTCGTCGCCGCCGTCGCGTTGTCGTTGCCGCGCGGCGAGAGGCCGACGCCCCAGACGAAGTCGGTCGGGTCGACCGCCTTCACCGCGTCGTACGCCGCCGCGACCGCGCGCCCGCAGATCTCCGCCGACTGGTTCTGCCCGGACGCGTCCCACTGCGGGTTCACGAACAAGGGCTGGTTGCACTCGTTCATGACCACGAACTGGTGGACGGTCGGGAAGGTGGTCGCGACGAGGGCGGCCCACGACGCGAACTGCTGGATCTTCGCGCCGTCGCCGCAAGCCTCCGGATCCTTCGACGGCTTGCACCTCTTCCCGCCGGTGAACGCCTGCGAGTGCGCCGGGTACAGGTCGAGCTCGACCGTGATGTTGCTCGCCTGCGCGGCCGCGATCGCGTTCGCGACGGGCGTCTGCGCCGGAATCGCCGTCGGGTCGTAGTCGTCCCAGGTCAGCGTGAGCGTGTTGACGCTCATGCCCTCCGCGGCGAGCGCGGGGTAGAACCAGTCGCGGACGGTGTCGAGCTTGCCGCTGTCGTCGTTGACGCCGACCGTCAGGCCCGACCACGGCAGGCTCGCCGCGTGCCGCGCCGGCGCAGCCGAGGCCGCGCCCGCAAGGGCGAGGACCGTACCGACGGCCGCAAGCCGAGCAACGAGCCCCCGCATCCCGGTCGCACGATCCCACCTCGCCGCGGCGGCGGGATGGGCCGTTCGGCCTATTTCGCGGTGCGCCAGGTCCCAGTGCGCGGAACGTCGCGAACGCGGAACCCGCGCTCGGTGCTACGAGCCGCGGTTGCCGTCGTGCGAGAGGGCGAGGTACGTGAAGCCGAGGATCATCGCGCCGGGGCCGAAGATCGCCGCGGGGATGAGCATCCACATCTTGTCGGTCGCGATAGCCGTGGCAAAGAGCGCCCCTCCGACGATGAACGGGATCCCGAGGAGGATCAGCCACCGCGTGGTCTCCGGCCCCCCCAGACCGTCCTCGAGGTGGGCTGCCGTGACGTCCCCGGCGACGTGCGGCGCGACAGATGCCATGTCTCCTCCTTGTCGGCGAACCTTGTTGGATTCGTCGCAATACTGCCCGGCCAGCCGCCCGAGCACAAGCAGGGGGTGCGGGAGCTACGCGACCTTGACGGCGGCGGAGACGCTGCCCTTCGCGCCGGGAAGCACGAACGTGTGCGCGTGGATCGAGCCCTTGACCTTCACCGAGGCCGACTTGTGGCCGACCCGGAGGGTCACCTTCCACGCCGCCGCCTTCCCGTTCCAGCGGACGAGGTAGCGCCGGCCCTTGACCGTGACCTTGACGCCCGTGGCGCCCTTCGCGGACTTCGCCGGCGTGGCGGTCTTCGGCGCGGTCGTCGTCGTGCCGGCGGTCGTCGTGGTCGTGGTCGTCGTCGACGCGGAGGTCGATGTCGAGGCGGGACTCGAGCCGCCGCCCGGCGCGGCCGCCGCCGCGCTCAGCGTCAGGGCCTCGAAGTCGCCCTCCGCGACGATCGCCGGGGCGGTGCCGTCCTTCTTCATCGTCCAGAGCTCGAACACGTCGTCGTCGCTCGTGTCCTCGGCGTTCTCGCTCCCGGAGTCGCGCGAGAAGTAGACCTTCGAGCCGTCCGACGAGTACGAGGGCCAGTAGTCGAAGTCGGTCGTGAGCTGCTTCGGCGTGCCGCCGGCGACGGGCACCGTGAAGATCCCGGGGGTCTCGTAGTCGCCGGCGTACGCGATCGTCGCGCCGTCGGGCGAGAAGGCGAGGCGGCCGCCGTCGGTCGGGTCCGGGATCAGGTCGGTCGCGAGCGCCTTCGGCGTGCCGCCGGCCGCGGCGACGAGCTCGAGCGTGACCGTCTCGGTCCCCTTGCTGTCGACGTCGTCGCGCGTGAACGCGAGCTTCGTGCCGTCGGGCGAGAACTGCGCCGAGGAGTCCTCGTCGTCGCCCGGCGTCGCGACGATCCGCTTCGGCGTCCCGCCGCCGACGGGCACCGTGTAGAGCCCCGGGTCGAGGTCGCTCGACGAGTACTCGTTGACGGTGAACGCGATCGTCTTGCCGTCGGGCGAGAACGCACCGGAGTCGGCCCCGTCGGTGCCGGTGACTCCGGCCGGGTCGCCGCCGGCCGCGGGCACGAGGACGAGCTGCTCCGAGTCGCCCGTATCGAGCGCGAGCACCTGCTTGCCGTCCGGTGAGATCGCGAGCGCGACGAGGCTCGTGGCGTTGTCGGCCTCGACGAGCGTCGTCGGGTTGGTGCCCGACAGGCTCGCGAGGTAGAGGCTCCCGTCGGCGTCCGAGTACGCGATCGCCCCGGTCTGGGCGAGCGCCGCGGGCGCGAAGGCGAGCCCGGCAGCGGCTCCGAGGCAGGCAGCCAGCATGCGCACCTGCACGTGATATCAGCCGCGGGCCGGCGCAGGGGTTAATTCCGCGGCGACGCGGCGGGCCCGCCGGCTCCGGGCCCGCCGCCGCTCGTCGGCTACAGGCCCGCGGAGCCCGTCAGCGCGAAGCGCGGAAACGCCGTCGCGAGGCCGCCGCCGGTCTTGATGGCGATCTTCCCGGAGTGCGCGTGCTTCGGGACGATCGCGACGATCCTCGTCGCCGACGGGACGGTGAAGGTCGCCTTCGTGCCGCCGAACGTCACCCACAGGGCGCCGCCGAGGTAGCGGCCGTGGATCGTCACCTTCGTCCCGGCTCCGCCGCGCATCGGCGCGAAGCTCGCGATCCGCGGTCGTGGCAGCGCCGTGTTCCTCGTCGGCGGGTTGACGGTGAACATCGTGGTGGTCGTGACCGTTCCGCCGGCCGTCGTCACCGTGATCGCGCCGGGCCCGGTCGAGATCTCGCCCGGAACGTTGACGCGCACGTGCGTGCCCGTCGGGTCGACGACGACGTTGTCGGCCGCCACGCCGTTGAACCACACCTGCGCGCCCGCGAGGTCGTGGCCGTAGATCGTCACCCGCTCGCCGAGCAGGCCGTGGTTCGGGGCGAAGCCCGTGATGGTCGGGGCCGCCAGCGGTCCCGCGGTCGCCGAGCCCGTAAGGACACACGCGAGGGCGATCGCCGCGAGCAGCGCCGGAACGCCCAGCCTCGTCAGTTGTCTGCTCATCAGTCCACTTCCTTTCGGTCAGGAGTGAGCCTTCCCGGTGCGAGGACGCTTCCCGGCTTCGCGAAAACGAATCGAGTAGCGTCCGCCGCGGATGGCCGCCCCGCAGGACACGCTCCGGCCCTCGTACGAGGAGGCGCTGCTCGTCGCCCGCCTCCGCGCTCGCGACGAGAGCGCGTTCGCCGAGCTCGTCGCGCGCTACGGCGCGTCGATGCGACGGCTCGCGCTCACGTTCGTGCGCACCGCCGCGGTTGCGGACGAGGTGGTGCAGGAGGCCTGGCTCGGCGTCCTCCGCGGGATCGACCGCTTCGAGGGCCGCTCGTCGCTGAAGACGTGGATCTTCCGCATCCTCGCGAACACGGCCAAGACGCGCGGCGAGCGGGAGCGCCGGAGCGTCCCGTTCTCGTCGCTCGAGGGCGAGGCCGGCGGCGACGAGCCGTCGGTCGACCCCGACCGCTTCCTCGTCGACGGTGCGTGGGCGACGCCGCCCACGCGCTGGGACGGCGCCCCGGAGGCGCGGCTCCTGTCCGCCGAGACGCGAGCGGTGATCGACGCCGCGATCGCGGCGCTGCCGCCGGGGCAGCGCGCGGTGATCTCGCTCAGCGACGTCGAGGGCTGGCCGGCGGCTGAGATCCGTAACGTCCTCGGGTTGACCGAGACGAATCAACGGGTGCTTCTCCACCGGGCGCGATCGAGGGTGCGAGCGGCGCTCGAGGACTATCTTCGCGAGGAGCCGGCGTGACGCTTGCACTGACCTGCCGCGAGCTCGTCGAGCTCGTCACCGAGTACCTGGACGGGAGCCTCTCCCGGCGCGACCGCGCCCGGTTCGACGGGCACATCGCCGGCTGCCCGAACTGCACCGCGTACCTCGAGCAGTTCCGCGAGACGATCCGGCTCACCGGCACGCTGCGTGTCGAGGACGTCGACGACGCGGCCCGCGACGAGCTGCTCGAGACGTTCCGGAGCTGGAAGGACGGCACCGCCTAGAGGCGGCGCGGGGCTCAGGCCTTCGGCTCGTCCGGCTGCGAGCCCTTCCGGCCGAGCTTCCGCCCGATGAACGCGCCCGGCTTCTCCGCGGGCGCGCCCTCGAGGTTCGCGCCGCGCATGTAGACGTAGAACCCGCTCGCGGCGCCGCCGACGACGCCGAGCAGGATCGCGCGGTTCTCCCCGAGCCCGACCTGGTGGGAGCCCCACCACAGGAACAGGCCGAAGATCACGCCCCAGACAACCGCCATGGCTCCTCCGCTTCGGTGACGTGGGAACAGGACGACCTTCACCGCGAGATCGAGCAGGGCGAGACCGAGCCACGCGAACGCGCCCGCGATCCTGAGTCCTGCCGAGGGTGAGGTTCCGGTGCTCAGGCCGCCGAGCTTAACGCGTTGCCCCGAAGCCGTCAGGGGGTGACGACGATCGTCCCGACCATGCCGAAGGCGATGTGGCCGGTGAAGTCGCAGTAGTACTGGTAGGCGCCGGGGAGGAAGTTCTGGGTCGCGCTCGTCGTCTCGCCCGGGCCGATCAGCCCGCCTCGCGACGAGAACAGCCCGAAGACGTTGAAGTTGTGCTGCAGGTTCCCGCTGTCGGTGACGACGAACGTGACTGGCCCGCACGGGACGAACGACTGCGAGATCGTGAACCCGTACTCGTATGCGGTCACGGCGACCGTCGTCGCCTGCGGGCTCGTGCACGGCGCCCCCGACGGGCCGAACGCCGACGCCGACGCCGGCGCCGTCGTCGTCGCCGGACGCGCGGCGGCCGGCGGGCGGGCGACCACGCCGAGGATGCCCTTCATCCCGGCGTGGGCCTCGGCCGGGGACGTGCTCACGAACTCGTAGCGGCCGGCCCGGCGCAGCGTGACCGTGAGCGTCGCCGTCCCGCCCGGCCGGATCGTCGCGGTCGCGCGACCGGCGCACGCGTTCGCGGTCGCGCCCGGGCTCGTGCAGAGCCTGAACCCGTGCGCGCGCTTGCCGGCGTTCGCGACGCGGAACTCGATCGCGCCGGCGGGGAGCCCGGTCGCGGGGGAGACCCGGAACGCGAGCTCGGTCGGCTTCCCGGCCGTCACGGTGACCACCGTCGGGCCGGCGGCGCGCGCGGCGTGCGCGGTCACGGCGCCCGCGAGCCCGAGCGCAAGCAGCGTCGCGAGCGTCCTCACGGTGGGATTGTGCTTCAGACCGCGGCGGCGGGGATCGGGGAGGGCCGAGGCACACGGCGCGTCCACGCGGCGAACGTGAACGCCGCGAAGAGGCCGAGCGTGACGAGTTGCTCCGCCATCATCACGAGCCCGGCCGCCTGCTGGTCGGCGAGCGGCGAGAGGCCGAGGAGCCGGTCCGGCTCGGCGGCGTACGCCGGATAGAGCGGGTGCGGCGCGAGCAGCAGCACGTCGCCGAGCAGCTGGCCGAACCCGAGCAGCGACGCCGGCGAGCACGAGTCGCCGCGCCGGCGAGAGCGTCCCGCGCCGGGCGGGGTCGAGGAGCTGCGTCCACACGAGCATCCCGCCGAGGAGGAAGGTCGCGTGCTCGAGGTCGTGGACGGGCCGGATCGCGGAGCGCGAGCTCGTACGCGGCGGGCACGTGCCACGCCGCGAGCCCGACCGCCCACACGCCGACGGCGACGCCCGGCCCGGTCAGCCGGCCGAGGAGCGCGCGGACCGCGGTCGCCGGGCGCACACGCGCAGCGCGGCGGCCGGGACGGCGAAGAAGAGGAGCGGGCCGCGCAGCGCGAGCAGCATCAGCGCCGGCGCCGCGTCGCCGACGAGCACGTGCTGGAGCATGTGCGCCGAGAGCAGGTACCGCTCGCCGGCCGCGTCGAGCGGCGAGACGAGCGGCACGGTCGCGCACGCGAGCCCGGCGGCGAACGCGACGGCGCGCCACCAGCCGGCGTGGTCCGCTCGGCCGCGCCGGCGGAGCCGGACGAAGCCGCGGAGCGAAGAGCAGGAGCGCCGTGACGGCGGCCGCGAGGATCGCGGGCGCGGGGTCCCAGCCGAGCTCCGGCGGCACGGCGGCTACGCGGCGAAGCGCGGCGCCGCGATCCGCGAGGCGGCGGCCCGCGGCTCCTCGCGCGTCTCGGCGCCGGCCGCCTCGCGGGCGAGCACGCGCTCGAGCGCGTCGACGCAGCGTGCGTCGAACGCCGTCCCGGTCTCGCCGCGCAGAAGCGCCATCGCGGCGCCGTGGTCCCACGCCGGCCGGTACACGCGCGGCGAGATCAGCGCGTCGTAGACGTCGCAGACCGTGAGGATCCGTGTGTCGAGCTCGAGCTCGTCGCCGCCAATCCCGCGCGGGTAGCCGGCGCCGTCCAGCCGCTCGTGGTGGTCGCGCACGAGCCGCAGCACCGCCTCGGAGAAGCCTGCCGAGCTCCTCGAGCAGCTGCACGCCCCACTCGGGGTGCTTGCGGATCGACCGCGTACTCGCGGTCGGTGAGCGCGCCCGGCTTCTTCAGGATCGCGTCGGGGACGGAGAGCTTGCCGATGTCGTGCACGAGCCCGCCGATCGCGAGCGTGCGGAGCCGGCGCGAGGAGAGGCCGAGGAGCTCGCCGACCTGCACGGCGCGCATCGCCACGCGGCGCGTGTGCTGCTCGGTGTACTCGTCCCGCTCCGCGAGCTGGAGCATCAGCGCGTGGACGTGCGAGCCGAGGAAGACGTCCTCGGAGCGGACGAGCTCGGCGGCGCCGAGGTCGCCCGCGAGCGGCCGCGACTGCGCGGTCTGCGCGAGGTCGATCGCGACCGGGATGCCGACCGTGAAGATCGCCGTCGAGCTCGAGTGCGTGGCCGAGCCACCAGCCGAGCTGGTCGTACGTCATCGTCAGCGCCGGGACGAGCGCGGTCGCGAGCCAGACGATCCCGATCGTGACGACGAGGTCGGCGCTGCGCCGCGTGAGCAGGCAGGTCCGGAACGCGCGGAGCAGGATCACCGTGAAGATCACGAGCCCGACGATGAGCACCGCGATCGCCGCCGGGCTGTTCGCGGCGGGCACGGGCGGGACGAGCTGCGGGAACACGAGCCCGGACACGCCGAGCCCGATCACGCTCGCGAGCAGCAGCCCCTGGAGCACGAGCAGCGGCTTCACGCCGCGGAGGAACGGGGGCGGCCGGAAGGCCGAGAGCGCGAGGATCGCGCCGCCGACGGGAAGCGTCGCGCCGCCGGTGAACGTGACGACCCCGTTCCGGCCGAAGATCACGCCGGGCGTCGAGAGCCCGTGCAGCGCGAGCAGCGCCGCCATCACCGCGAACGCCGTGCCGACGAGCACGGTCCGCGTGTCGGCGTACCGCGCGCCCGCGAACGGTGAGCGCGCACGCGGCCCCGGCCGCCGCGAGCGCGCTGAAGCCGACCGCGAAGAAATGGACCGTCCCGCTGAGCTCGACGGACTTCCCTCCGACGGCGAGCAGGATCGCGGCGGGAATCGCCGCCGCGACCGCGCCGAGGAGGAGCGCCGGAACGAGCCGCTCGTCCAGAGCCAAGCGCATGACCCGGTTGTCGGCACGACCCCGCTGCGGCTTGAGTCCCCGATGCGGGAGCCGGCGGGTAGGTTTCGGCCACCGTGGCAGGCACGCGCTACCTGATCGTCGGGGGCGGCATGACCGCCGACGCGGCCTGCCGGAGCATCCGCGAGTACGACCCGGACGGCGCGATCGTCGTCGTCGGCGCCGAGGCCGACCCGCCGTACAACCGGCCGCCGCTGACGAAGGGGCTCTGGCAGGGAAAGGCGGAGGACTCGATCTGGCGCGGCACGCGCGACCTCGGGGTCGAGCTGCGGCTCGGGAGGCGCGTCGTCTCGCTCGACGTCGCCACCCGGACGGCCGTCGACGATTCCGGCGAGTCGCACGGCTACGACCGCCTCCTGCTCGCGACCGGCGGCCGGCCGCGCCGGCTCCCGTTCGGCGGCGACGACGTCGTGTACTTCCGGACGCTCGCCGACTACCGCCGCGTGCGCGCGCTCGCCGACGGCGGCTCGCGGTTCGTGGTGATCGGCGGCGGTTTCATCGGCTCGGAGCTCGCGGCGGCGCTCGCCTCGAACGGCCGCGAGGTCGCGCTCGTCTTCCCGGAGGACGTCGTGTGCGCACGGCTCCTCCCGCCGGAGCTCGCGGCGTTCGTCACCGGCTACTACCGCGACCACGGCGTCGAGGTGCACGCCGGCCGGACCGTGACCGCGATCGAGCCGGGCGCGGTCACGCTCGACGACGGCTCGACGCTCGCGGCCGACGCGGTCGTCGCCGGGCTCGGGATCGAGCCGGCGGCCGAGCTCGCCGCGGAGGCCGGGCTCGAGGTTCGCGACGGGATCGTCGTCGACGACCGCGGCCGCGCCGGCGGGCTCCGCGACGTCTTCGCGGCGGGCGACGTCGCGCGCTTCCCGGTCGCGGCGCTCGGCGGCGACGCGCGCGTCGAGCACGAGGACCACGCGCTCACCCACGGCCGGACGGTCGGCGGCAACATGGCCGGCGGCGACGTGCCGTACGACCACCTGCCGTTCTTCTACTCCGACCTGTTCGACCTCGGCTACGAGGCCGTCGGCGAGGTCGACTCCCGGCACGCGACCGTCGCCGAGTGGAGCGAGCCGAACCGGACCGGCGTGGTCGCGTACGTCGACGACGGCGGACGGCCCCGCGGCTTCCTCCTCTGGAACGTCTGGGACCGCGTCGACGCCGCCCGCGAGCTGATCCGCGCGGGCGAGCCGGTCGACGCCGCCGCCGTCCGCGCGCTCCTCGGGTAAAACCGACCGCCCACGCGGGCCGTACCTCCTCGAAGACATCCTGCGAAGGAAAGGAGCTACGAGTGGGGACTCGGCTCATGCGAAAGGGATTGGCGCTCCTGGCGCTCGGAACGATCGGCGCCGCTGTCGCGCTCACCGCCGCGGCGGCGAACACGGTCATGGTCAAGACGACGACGAACGCCGCGCTCGGCACCAAGACTCTCGTCAGCTCGACCGGGCTGACGCTCTACCACTACGTGCCCGAGACGAAGGGCAAGATCGCGTGCAGCGGCGCGTGCGCGACCGACTGGCCGCCGCTCGTCGTCACCGGCAAGGCCAAGCCGATCGCGGGTCCGGGCGTGACCGCGTCGAAGCTCGGCACGATCAAGCGGCCCGACGGCCGGATGCAGGTGACCTACAACGGGCTCGCGCTGTACCGGTACTCGGACGACAAGAAGACCGGCCAGGCCAAGGGCCAGGGCGAGGGCGGGATCTGGTTCGCCGTCACGCCCGCCGGCACGGTCACGAAGGCGGCGATCGAGACGGCCGGCGGCGCGAAGAGCGGCGCCAGCACGAGCTCGTCGGCGAGCACGGGTGGCGGCGGGGGCGGCGGTGCGGCGCCGACCACGCCTGCGAACTGCGCGCCCGGCGTCACGGTCATGGACACGGGCGACCCCTGTTACAACTACTGACCGAGGGAAAGCGCTGCATCGGGGCCGGCCGCGAGCCGGCCCCGGGGGCGCCTTCGACGGGCGCGATCCTTATCAAGCTCTAAGCACTCTCTCAGGTCTCGTGCATAGGTTCGGGCTGTCAAGTTCGGCACCACGACCTCGGAGGAGTGGCCAATGATTCAGACGGTGAACCGACGGCTCTTCGTGCTCGTTGCGGCTGCGCTCGTGGCGGCGGTCGCCACCAGCGCGGCGGTTGCGGCACCGGGCCACGGCAGGTTCGGGCACCGGTTGGTGGCGCGCGGCGGCTCGTTCGGCCCCTTCGCGGGCCCGCAGCTGGGCGGCTTCGGCCTCGGCGGCCCCGCGTTCGGCGGCCCCGGCGGCCCGGCCTTCGCAGGACCCGGCCTCGCAGGCCCCGGTATGGGCGGCCCCGGCGACAGGGGCGGGCCCGGCGGGGGAGCCGTGCTCTCGGCCGACGTGCTCACGCCCGCGGCGTCGTTCCTCGGCGTCTCGGTCTCGACGCTCACGGGCGACCTCAAGGGCGGCAAGACGCTCGCGCAGGAGGCGACGGCGAAGGGGAAGACGGCCGACGATCTGATCACGGCGATCGTCGCGGCGCAGAAGACGGTCCTCGACGCGGAGAACGCCGCGGGCTGGATCACCGACGCGCAGCAGACGGCGCTGCTCGCCGATTTCAAGGCCGGCGTCACGAAGCTCGTCAACGTCGGGCCGCCGGTCCCGCCGGCGAAGAGGCCCGGGCTGCTCGAGACGGCGGCGACCTACATCGGGATCAGCGTCTCGGATCTCCAGGCCGGACTGAAGGCCGGCAAGTCGCTCGGACAGATCGCGACGGACAACGGCAAGACCGTCGACGGCCTCGTCACGGCGCTCACCGCGCAGGCGAAGACGAATCTCGACGCCGCGGTCACGGCGGGCAAGATCACGGCGGCGCAGGAGCAGACGCTTCTCTCGGATCTGACGGCAAGGGTCACCGACACCGTGAACAACGCGAAGTCGTCGACCTCGACCAAGATGAAGCGGATGAAGGCGCTCTTCAAGCGCTAGCGCGACAGCTCGACCGACAGGAGAAAGAAAGCGCCCCGCAAGCGGGGCGCTTTCTCGTTCCGGGATCGGTTCGGGCCGACGGCTAGTGCCGCTTCCCGTTGTCGTGGTGGTGACCCTCGGCCTCGACCTTCACGAGCGTGTTGGTGCCGCCCGAGGACGTGCACTTCAGCTCGACGCGGTCGCCGTTCGCGAGGTGAAGTCCCGCGACCTGCGCCTGCAGGTTCGTCGGGATGTTGCAGGTCACGCCCGCGGCGGCGATCGTCGTGGCCGTGACGCTCGTGACCGCGCCGTGCACGTCGATCGTCTCCGGCTTCGGCGGCGGTACGGGCTTCGGCGGCGGTACGGGCTTGCAGCCGCCGGACGAGATCTCGACGGCGTAGCCGGCCGCGGTGCCGCCGCCGATCGCGCCGGTCGTGAAGCCGCCGGCCGTCGTGAACGCCCCCGAGATGTTCGCGACGAGCTGGCTGTGGTTGCTCCCGGCCCGCCCCTCCGCGAGGCCGGTGAGCGTGCCGCCGTGGAGCACGGCGTCGAACGCGGCGTCGGTGTTCCCGCCCCCGCCGGCCGTGCCGATGCGCAGCCGTCCGGAAACCGTGCCGTCGCCCGTCGTCGTGTCGACGAGGCTGTTCGTGTCGAGCGAGATCGGCCCGTTCAGGCTCGGATCGCTCGCGCCCGACGTCGAGCCGGAGTAGCTGGCCCGTGTCGTCGCGTACACGTGTCCGTTCGAGGCGGTGCAGGTCGTGGTCCGGACGACGCTGGCGTTCGTGGCCGTGAACGTCGCGCTCACGGCCTGGACCGATTTCGTGTCGACGCCGTGCGCGATCGCCATCCCCGCGGCGATGAGTGCGACGGCCCCGGTCGAGATCAAGACGAGCTTTCGCATTCTCTCTCCCGTCCTTCGAGTTGGTCGTGGTTGCACTCCGAGACCATCCCCCGCAGTCGTGTGTCCTGCGCTATCGCGGTGTAAGAGTTCTGTGAGTCGAAGTAGCATCGGCGGCATGGGGAGGCCGCTCGTCGGGATCACCACGTACGTCGTGCCGGCGTCGTTCGGGTCGTGGGAGACCGACTCCGCGCTCGTGCCCCACGACTACGTCCGCGCGGTCGATCGGGCCGGCGGGCGCGCGCTCCTCGTGCCGCCGTCGAGCGACGGCGTCGCCGAGACGCTCGACGCGCTCGACGGTCTCATCCTCTCCGGCGGCTCCGACCTCGACCCGGGGCTGTACGGGCAGGAGCCGCACGCCGAGACCGACCCGGTCGACGAGGAGCGCGACGGCGCCGAGCTCGCGCTCCTCCGCGGTGCGCTCGAGCGCGACCTGCCGGTGCTCGCGATCTGCCGCGGCTCGCAGGTGCTGAACGTCGCGCTCGGCGGCGACCTCGTCCAGCACCTGCCGGAGGTCGTCGGCGACGAGCGCCACCGCGAGACGCCGGGCACGTTCGCCGAGCACGAGGTGCAGATCGACGGCGGGTCGCGCCTCGGCCGCGTGCTCGGCCCGCGCGCGGCGGTGAAGTCGCACCACCACCAGGGCCTCGGCCGCATCGGCGACGGGCTCACGGCGACCGCCCGCGCGGAAGACGGGACGGTCGAGGGGCTCGAGGAGCCGTCGCGCCGGTTCGCCGTCGGCGTGCTCTGGCACCCGGAGGCGGGCGAGGACGCGCGGCTGTTCACGGAGCTCGTGCTCGAGGCGGCGGCGTACCGGGCCGCGCGGCGCTGACTACAGTTCGGCGCGTGGACACGACGCAGCGCGAGACCGAGCTCGTCGCGCTCGGTCACCCGGGCAACGATCACTTCGCAGGGCTCGAGTCGTTCCCGAACCCGGGGGTGTCGCTCGTCGAGATGCGAAGCGACGAGCTCGTCGCGGTCTGCCCGGTCACCGGCCAGCCCGACATGTACACGGTCTCGATCGAGTACTCCGCCCGGGCGCTCTGCGTCGAGTCGAAGTCGCTGAAGCTCTACCTCAACTCGTTCCGGAACGAGGGCGCGTTCTGCGAGGCGCTCGCGGTCACGATCCGCGACGACGTCGCCGTCACGCTCGGGCTCCCGCACGAGGACGTCCACGTCACGCTCGTGCAGAAGCCGCGCGGCGGGATCTCGATCACCGCGTCGGTCTAGCCTCGCCCCGGCCCGTCGCGAACGCGACCGCCGCGGCCACGAGCATGATCGTCGCGGCGACGACGAGGGCGACGTGGAGGCCGTCGCCGAACGCGGCCTTCGCGGAGGTGAGGACGCCGCCGACGAGGCCGAGGTTCCCCGCGACGAGCGGGTTCGCGGCCGCCGCGGCGACGGCGTTCGCCGGCAGGCCGCCGTGGGTGACCGCGTCCACGACGAGCGAGCGGAACGCCTCCGGGACGCCGAGCTCGGAGAGCTTCCGGCCGAGGTCGCCGACGAGGCGGGCGTTCACGATCGCGCCGAGGATCGCGACCGCGAGCACGCCGCCGAGCTCGCGGCTCGTGTTCACGGTCGACGCCGCCATCCCCGAACGCTCGGCCGGGACGATTCCGAGCACCGCGGCGGTCACGGCCACGAGGGCGAGGCCGAGCCCGAATCCGACCGCCGCGAGCGCGAGCGCGAGCGCGGCGAACGACACGTTCGGGTCGAGGACAGCGTCGACCGCGAAGATCGAGCCGCCCGCGAGGAGGCAGCCGACCGTCATCGGCCAGCGCGGGCCGCGCGCCGCCGTCCACGAGCCGGCGACGCGGCCGGCGACCACCATCGCGACCGACATCGCGAGGAACTGCAGCGCGATCTTCCAGCCCGAGTAGCCGACGACGACCTGCAGGTAGAGCGCGGTGAAGAAGAAGACCGCGAACAGGCCGAAGCTCGTCGCGAACGCGACCGCGGTCGCGCCGCTGAACAGTCGCTTGCGGAAGAACTCGAGCCGGAGCACCGGGTCGGGCACGCGCCGCTCGATCGCGACGAACGCCGCGCCGGCGCCCGCGGCGACGACGAACAGGAGCGGCACCCACCACGTGCGGTAGCCGACGACCTCGCCCTCGATCACGGCGAACGTGAGGCTCGTCACCGCGATCGCGCCGGCGACGAGGCCGGGCACGTCGAGCTGCCGGCCCTCCGGGTCGGAGCTCTCCGGGAGGATCGCGGCGGCGCCGGCGAGCAGCACGGCGCCGAACGCGACGTTGAACCAGAAGATCCCGCGCCAGCCGCCGAACGCGACGAGGATCCCGCCGAGCACCGGCCCGAGCGCGAGCGACACGCCGGACACCGCCGTCCACACGCCGAGCGCGCGCGCCCGCTCTCGCCCGTCCGGGTAGATCTGCCGGATCATCGAGAGCGTCCCCGGCTCGCACCCGGCCGCGCCGACGCCCATCACGACGCGGCCGGCGATCAGCCAGCCGGTGGTCGGCGCGAGCGCTGCGAGGAGCGAGCCGGCGCAGAGCACGCCGACGCCGCCGAGCATCACCTTCTTGCGGCCGTAGAGGTCGCCGAGCGTGCCGCCGGTGAGCATCAGTCCGGTGAACGCGAGCATGTAGCCGTCGACGATCCACTGCAGGCTCGAGACCCCCGCGCTCAGCGAGGTCTGCATGTCGGCGAGCGCGACGCTGACCATCGTGTTGTCGAGGAACGTCAGCGACAGGACCGCGCACAGCGTCGCGAGCGCGACCCCGCGGCGCTTCGACAGCGAAGCGGCGGCTACCCGGACGACGCCCGGCACGCCTTCGGGGTCGCGCCCTCGAGCGCGACGAGCGCGCAGAAGCTCGCGTCGCCGACCTTCCACGTGCCGTTCTGGTGCACCGAGGTCCCGTCCGCGTTCTTCAGCACGGCGTTCCGGGCGAGGTACACCGTGTACTTCACCTTCGCCGAGCTCGCGTCGGTGACGTCGACCTTGCTCACCTTCGCGGAGAGCTGCCTCGCGAGCGGCGAGGTCTCGATCGCCCGGATCAGCGGCGCGAACCTCGCGCCGTTCTCGAGCAGTGCGATCCGCGTCGCGGTCGGCGTCGAGCCGTCGAAGAACGTCTCCCAGTTGCGCTCGATCGTCGCCCGCGTCTGGTTGTCGCCGGAGCCGCCGCCCCCGCAGCCGGCGGCGAGGGCCGCGATCGCCGCGGCGAGGACGAGCGCTGCGACCGGGCTCCGCCGGGACATCGGCTCAGCCTAACCCGGCGTCCGGCTCGCGCGCGAACCACGCCGCGAAGACGATCGCGGCGCCCGCGACGACGGCCGCCCACGCCCAGGTCGGCCGCGGCTCGAGCACCGACGGGAGCACCCGCCGCGTCCAGTCGCGGCGGACGACCTGCTCGAGCCAGGCGTCGTTCGCGACGTTCCCGATCCCGTACGCGAGCATCAACGCGAGGTACGCCGCCGCCGCGAGCCGGAGCGCGCGGGCGCGGATCGCCGGCAGCAGGCGCGAGAGGAGGAGGGCCGAGAGCGCGAGCAGCACGCCGTCCATCCCGTGGTGGTGGCCGTGGTGGACGGCCGGTGGGAACGGCGGCAGGCCCGGCTGCTGCGCGAGGTACGGCCCGCTGCGGTAGAGCCAGCCGAGGACGGGGACGCCGTTCAGGAAGAAACCGAGCTCGGCCGCGAGCCACGGCGGCGCGACGACGAGGAGCACGACGGCGATCGCCACGCGGAGGCGGTCGCGGCCGAGCGCGGCCCGCGGCCCGCCGGGCGCGGTGGCCGTCAGCGCGAGCGCGAGCCCGACGCCCACGGCGGCCGGGACGTTCACCCCGCGGGCGTCGAGGTCGCCCTGGCTCACGACGCCGGGCCAGAAGACCGGCGTGCAGAGGAGCGCTGCGAGGATCGCGAGCACGCGGGCCGCGCGGCCCGGCAGCCGCTCGAAGCTCACCGCGATCAGCCCGATCGCGATCAGCGCGGCCGGGAAGTTCAGGAACACGAGCGCGCGGCTCGCGCCGCCGGCGAGCCCGCTGCCGGAGACGTGGTAGAGCTCGCGCGCCGGCAGCCGCGCGTACGTGACCGCGATCGCCGCCGCGACGATGCCGAGGAGGATCCAGACGACGAGCGGCTCGCGTCCCCGCACGCCGGGACCATAGGCCGCTCGGACCGCTACGGCACCCGCGTGACCCCGGCCGCGTCGATCAGGAAGCCCTTGCCGTACGCCGGGCCGGGGCGGATCACCGTGCACGTGATCCCGGCGGTCGCGGACGTGCAGCGGTAGAGGCTCGTCGCGGTCGCGGCGCCGTATGCGAGCGTCGGCGCCGTGCTCGGGCTCGTGTTCGGGCCGCCGGGGCCGAAGCACGCCGCGCCGGTGCAGATCTTCATCGTGCCGTCGGAGTGCAGCGCGACGGTGTGCGGGAGGTTCACGCTCGAGCAATACGCGACGTCCTCGTCCTGGATGTCGCAGCCGAGGTTGTGGCTCGGCGACTGGAACTGGTAGAGGCGCAGGGTCGCCGCGGCCGCCGACGCGGGCTGCGAGTACTTCCACGCGCCCTCGACGAGCCGGCTCCCGTTCCAGTGCCACGTCCGCGAGCGCGTGCCGCCGGTCGGGAAGCAGTGAGCGTCGGCCGGCTTCAGCACGTACTGGGTCTCGCGGACGTCCGGCCCGACCGCAGCGAGGTCCGCGCCGCCGTGGCTCTCGAACGCGCGCTGCCACGCGCCGCCCTCGAAGCGGAAGACGAGCCAGTCGCCGGTCCTGCCGCACGACGGGATCCGGATCGACGCCGCCATCGCCTCCACGCCGGGGCCGAGGAACGCGCCGCAGAGCACCTGCGCGACGGGATCCTTCTCGCCCGGGTCGGCCTCGAGGTGGAGCCGGAGCGCGACCTGGTCCGCCGCTGCGCGGGTGCAGTGCCCCGCGGCGCTCGACGGCACGGCCGGCGCGGACGCGAGCGCGGCCGTCGCGAGTGCGAACGCCACGCACGCCGCAGCACGCAACCGCATCGGGCGAGCCTAGTCGATCAGCTTCTTCGTCATCGCCCGGATCGCGATGCGCCACATCACGAGGCCGAACGCGACCAGGTACGCCACGCGGATCACGTCGGTCCCGACGTGCCAGCCGAAGACGGCGTGGCGGACGAGCTCGACCGTCTGGTGGAGCGGGTTGATCGCGCCGAGCAGCTGGGCCCACCGCGGGAGCTGGCTCAGCGGGAAGAACGTCCCGGCGACGAGGAAGAGCGGCGTCAGCACCGCGCTGACGATGTAGTTGAAGTTCTCGAACGACTTCGCGCGGCCGGCGACGAAGATCCCGAAGTTGGCCCAGCCGAAGCCCGAGATGAACGCGATGAACGGGACGAGCAGCATCCCGGGCGACGGGTCGAGCCCGAAGAACATCGCGACGATCATCGGCACGCACCCGTACACGCCGGCCCGCGCCGCGATCCACAGCGCCTCGGCGCTCACGAGCTCCTCGGTGTCGACCGGCGCCGCGAGGATCGCGTCGTACGTCCGCTGGAACTTGTACTTCACGAAGGTCCCGAACATCGCCGGGAAGGCGCTCGAGAAGAGGACGGCGGTCGCGACGGTGCCGGTGCCGACGAAGTCGACGTAGCTGTAGCCGCCGACCGTGCTCACGAGCGACCCGAACCCGAATCCGAACGCGAGCAGGTAGATCGTCGGCTCGACCGTCGACGAGAACGTCGTCGCCCGCCAGTACGACGAGAAGTTCACGACCTCGCGGACGAGGACGCCCGTGATCGCGGAGCGCTCGAGGCGGCCGGGGGCGGGGCCGCCCGGGCGCGGCCCGGCGGCGGGCTCGGCGGCGACGTCGGCGGTCGCCATCAGTCGATCTGCTCCCCGGTCAGGAGGACGAACACGTCCTCGAGGTTCGCGGGGCGGCGCTCGCCGTCGGGCGCGCGGCCGTCGGCGCCGTCGATCCCGAGCACGGCGACGCTCGTCCCGGTTCGGCGCGTCCGGAAGCCCGCGGCGGCGGCCTCCGCCTCGACGTCCGCGAGCTGCGCCGGCGGGCCGTAGACCTCGACCGCCTGCCGGCCGGCGTACTCGGCGACGAGCGCGGCGGGCGGCCCGGTCGCGACCGCGCGGCCGTGCGACATGATCGTGACCGTGTCCGCGAGCCGCTCGGCCTCCTCGATGTAGTGCGTCGACATCAGGATCGTCGTGCCCTCGGCGCGGAGCAGGTCGATCAGCGCCCACAGCTCCTGGCGCACCTGCGGGTCGAGCCCGACGGTCGGCTCGTCCATCAGCAGCGAGCCGCGGCCGGTGGACGAGCGCGCGGGCGATCAGCAGCCGCCGGCGCATCCCGCCGGAGAGCTTGTCGACCTTGTCGGCGCGGCGCTCGGTCGAGGTTCGCGATCGCGAGCGCGCGCTCGATCGCCGCCTGCCGGTCGGCGCGCCCGATCCGGTACAGGTGCGTGAACACGAGCAGGTTCTGCTCGACGGTCAGCGTGACGTCGAGGTTGTCGAGCTGCGGCACGACGCCGCACTGCGCCCGCGCCGCCTTCGACTCGCGCGGGAGCCGGAACCCGAGCACGTCGAGCTCGCCCTCGTCGGCGATCGCCTGCGCGGTCAGCATCCGCATCGTCGTCGACTTGCCGGCGCCGTTCGGCCCGAGCAGGCCGACGCACGTCCCCTCGGGCACGTCGAGGTCGAGCCCGCCGACGGCCATGATCGGGCCGTAGCGCTTGACGACGCCGCGAAGGCGGATGGCGAGCCCGGGCATCCGCGCAGGATGCCAGTCGCGTCAGTGCCGCATGCGCACGACGGCGCCGGCGTCGCAGACCATCGTCACGCGCTCGCCGACGTAGAAGCGGAAGAGCGACGGCGTGGTCGGGCCGACGCTGCAGCGGAGCTCGCCGACCGTGACGAACTTCCCGAGCTCGCGGATCCGGCCGACGGTGCCGGTCTGGGTTCCGCGCGCCACGCGTCGTGTGCCTGCGCGAGCCGACGACCTCGGCGCGACGATCACGCCGACGTACGGGTCGGCTCCGGGCGCGATCGCGCTGAGGACCTTGCGGCCGCCGACCCTCGTGCAGACGGTCGTCACGCTCTCGCCGACGCGGAAGCCGACGAGGCCGGGCGAGTCCTGCGTCAGCGCGCACCGGTCCAGCCGCGTCCGAGTGAGCGTCGTGATCCGCTCGCTGCCGAGCAGCGTGAAGGTGCCCTCGCGGTCGAGCGGCTTGACGCTGATGAGCAGGCCGTTGCGGCAGACGATCCTCGCGCCGTCGCCGATGCGCATCCCGAACCGGCCGGGCGACTGCGCGTCGCGAAAGCAGCTCGTGTGGCCGACGGTGATCGAGTACGGCGCGAACGACGTCAGCGTCCCCTGGGCGCCGAACTCCCACGTGCCGGTCGCCGCGGCCGCGGGTGCGGCGAGCGCAAGGGCTGCGACGGCGATGAGGGCGAGTCTGCGCGTGGCGCGGAATTCTGGCACCGGTCGCACGGAAACGCCAGCCGCGGATTTCGCCCCGGCGGGTATGCGGGCGTATGGTCGTCCGAACGAGATGGCGCGCCGGGCCGCGCGTCGTATCCAGGGGTCGCAAAGGGGAGAGGAATGTCTGCTGGCAAAGGACGGCCGCGTCGTCCGGGACGTCGCGGCTCGCTGATCGTGCTCGGTGCGGTGCTCGGCCTCTGCGTCGCCGGCGGTGTCGCGTACGCGACGGTGCCCGACTCGAACGGCGTCGTGCACCTGTGTTACGACTCGGCCAACGGGAACGCGCGCATCGTCGACCCGGCCGCGTCGAAGAAGAACGCCTCGGAGTGCAGGAACAACGAGGCCTCGCTCGACATCAACCAGACCGGGCCGACCGGGCCGACCGGGGCGACGGGCGCCACCGGCGCGACGGGCGCGACCGGCCCCACGGGGCCGACCGGAGCGACCGGAGCGACCGGCGCGACGGGTGCGACCGGAGCCGCCGGGCCGGGGGCGCTGTGGGCCGCCGTCCGCAGCGACGGCACCAGGGCCGCCGGGAGCACGGGCGTCACGGCGAGCCGGCTGCGGACGGGTGTCTACCGGGTCACCTTCCCGGCGGACGTCACGCGCTGCAGCGTGAACGTGTCCTCGTCGCAGTACCTCGGCGCCGGCATCGTCGGGGTCACCGTCGACACGCTGGACCCGCCCGACCTCTCGCACTTCTTCTTCACGGCGATCCAGGACCTCTCGGCGTCGAACTCGCTCGGGATCGGCGAGCGGGACACGTCCGGAACGCTCAGCGACGGGCCGTTCAGCATCGCGGCGATCTGCGCGTAGCCGCACCGAACGTGGGCGGCGCCGCGCTCCGGCGGTGCCGCCCTCAGCCCGAGTACCGCTCGACGAACGCGAGCGTGCGCGCCCACGCGTCGGCCGACGCGTCCGCGAACTCGTCCTGCTTGCGGTCGAAGAACGAGTGCGGCGCGCCGTCGTACGTCACGACCTCGTGCTCGACGCCGGCCGCGGTCAGCGCCGCGTCGAACGCGGCGTTCGCCTCGGCGGTGATGTTCGCGTCGGCGCCTGCCTGGAGCGCGAGGATCGGCGCGGCGATCTCGGACGCGCGGGCGGTCGGGCCGGGCACGCCGTCGCGCGGGCCCGGGTTGCCGTAGAAGCCGACCGCGCCCGCGAGGCCGTGGCCCGACGCGGCGGCGAGCCACGAGTTGCGGCCGCCGAAGCAGAAGCCGACCGTGAACACCGCGCGGGCCGAGCCGCCGTCGTGCGAGCGCAGGTAGTCGACCGCGGCGGCGACGTCGGCCTGGATGTGCTCCTGGCTCGTCAGCTTGACCTGACTCATGTACTCGAAGTCGTCGTCGCGCTTGCCGACGCCGGCGGTGCGGCCGAAGTAGTCGATCGCGACGGCGACGTGCCCGCGCTCGGCGAAGCGCAGCGCGAGCTCCTCGTAGAAGCGGTACAGGCCGCGGACGTCCGGAAGGACGACGACGCCCGTCCGGCCCGGCTCGTCCGGGAACGCCGCGAACGCGGCGAGCTCCGCGCCGTCCGCCGCCTCGAGCACGAGGTCCTCGTGCGAGACGGCGGCGCCCGCGATCGCCGGGACCGGCGGCA
Source organism: uncultured Actinomycetes bacterium (assembly GCA_963729135.1). Lineage (GTDB taxonomy): Bacteria > Actinomycetota > Thermoleophilia > Gaiellales > Gaiellaceae > PALSA-600. The sequence goes on along the minus strand of CAVSMT010000008.1, from coordinate 386,458 downwards.
GCGAGTCGAGCTCGAAGCACATCTCCGGCGAGGATAGTCGCCGCCGCCGGCGGTCGGCTTGCCCGGCGGCTCGCGGCTTCGGCATGATCGGCCGATGACCGCGACCGAACACCTGCCCGGCGAGGCCGCGATCCTGCCGCTCGCGGCCCACGAGAACTTCCCGGTCGCGCTCCGCTTCCTCGACCGCCGCACGCGCGCGCACCTGACCGCGATCTACGGGTTCGCGCGGCTCGTCGACCAGATCGGCGACGAGGTCGCCGGCGATCGGCGTGCGCATCTCGACGCGTTCGAGGCCGACCTCAACCGGGTCTTCGACGGCGAGCCGGAGCATCCGCTCCTGCGCCGCCTCCAGCCGACCGCGCGCGAGTGCGGCTTCCCACGCGAGCCGTTCCTGCGGCTGATCGAGGCGAACCGGCGCGACCAGGACGTCGTCGCGTACGCGACGTTCGACGAGCTCGTCGGCTACTGCGACCTTTCCGCGAACCCGGTCGGCGAGCTCGTGCTGTACGTGTTCGGCGCCGCGACGGCCGAGCGGATCGCGCTCTCCGACAAGATCTGCACGGGCCTGCAGCTCGTAGAGCACTGGCAGGACGTGGCCGAAGATCTTCACAACGGGCGGATCTACCTGCCGGCCGAGGACCTGAAGCAGTTCGGGGTCGCGCCGGCCGACCTCGCCGCGGGGCACGCCGGCGGTGAGCTGCGCGCGCTGATGACGTTCGAGGTGGCGCGCGCCCGGCGGCTGATCGTCGAGGGCGCGCCGCTCGTCGGGACGCTGCGCGGACAGGCGCGCGTCGCGGTCGCGGGGTACGTCGGCGGCGGGCTCGCGAACGCCGACGCGATCGCGGCCGTGGACTACGACGTCCTCGCCGGGCCGCCGCGGGCGCCGAAGTCGCGCCGGGTGGCGGCCGCCGCGCGGTCGCTCGCCGCGCCGCCCGCGACGGCGCCGGTCGAGGAGTGCAGGCGGATCGCGCGCGCGTCGGGCTCGAGCTTCTACACCGGGATGCGGCTGCTCGCGCCGGGTCGGCGCGACGCGCTCTTCGCCGTGTACGCGCTCGCGCGGCGGATCGACGACGTCGCCGACGGCGGTCTCGCCGAGGACGAGAAGCTCGCGCGGCTCGCGGCGATTCGCGGCGCGCTCGCCCGGCTCGACGAGACCGACGACCTCGTCCTCTCCGCCGTCGCCGACGCGGCGCGCCGGTTCCCGATCCCGCTCGACGCCTTCGGCGATCTCGTCGCGGGCGCCGAGATGGACGTGCGCGGGACGGACTACGCGACGTTCGACGAGCTCGTCGTCTACTGCCGCTGCGTCGCGGGCTCGATCGGCCGGCTCGCGCTCGGCGTCTTCGACGCGTCCGACCGCGTCCGCGCCGACGGCCTTGCCGACGACCTCGGCGTCGCGCTCCAGCTCGGGAACATCCTCCGCGACCTGAGCGAGGACCTGCCCGCCGGCCGCGTGTACCTGCCGCGAGAGGACCTCGAGCGGTTCGGCTGCGAGGTCCGCGACGGGCGGCTCGCGGGCCCGGCCGAGCTCGTGGTCGCTTTCGGCGCGCAGCGCGGCCTCGAGTGGCTCGCGCACGGGCTCGAGCTCGTGCCGCTCCTCGACCGCCGCAGCGCGACGTGCGTTCTCGCGATGACCGGGAAGTACGAGCGGCTGCTGCGCCGGATCGCGGCCGAGCCGTCGTCGGTGCTCGCGGGGCGGCCGTCGCTCGCGCCGTGGGAGAAGGGTTGGGTGCTCGCCCGCAGCCTCGCGGGAGTCGCATGAGAGCGGAGGGCGCGCGGATCGCGGTCGTCGGCGGCGGCCTCGCGGGCCTCGCGGCGGCGGTCGAGCTCGGCGACGCGGGCGCGGAGGTGACGCTGTACGAGGCGCGGAGCCGGCTCGGCGGCGCGACGTTCTCGTTCGAGCGGAACGGCCTCTGGCTCGACAACGGCCAGCACGTCGCGCTCCGCTGCTGCACCGCGTACCTCGGCTTCCTGCGCCGGATCGGCTCCGACTCGCTGCTGCCGCTGCAGTCGCGGCTGCGCGTGCCGGTGCTCCGCGAGGGCCTGCCGCCGGCGTCGATCTCGCGGGTCGGGCTGCCGGCGCCGCTGCACCTCGCGCCGTCGCTCCTCCGCTACGCGCCGCTCTCGCCGCGCGAGCGGGTCGCGGCCGTTCGCGCTGCGCTCGCGTTGCAGAAGCTCGACCCGGACGATCCCGCGCTCGACGACGCCGGGTTCGGCGAGTGGCTCGCCGCGCGCGGCCAGTCGCAGAACGCGGTCGCGGCGCTGTGGAACCTGATCGCGCTGCCGACGCTGAACCTGCCGGCCCGCGAGGCGTCGCTCGCCGCGGCGGTGAAGGTCTTCCGCACCGGCCTGCTCGACGCGGCCGACGCGGCCGACATCGGGATCCCGGCGGCGCCGTTCCAGCGGCTGCACGCCGACCCGGCCGCGGCGGCGATCGAGGCGGCCGGCGGTCGGATCGAGCTCGGAGCGGAGGTGGGCGACCCGCGCGCTCTCCTCGGGGACGCCGACGCCGTCGTGCTCGCGGTCCCGCACGGCGCGGCGGCGGAGCTCGTCCCCGGCGGCGAGTCGTGGCTCGGGCTCGGCGAGAGCCCGATCGTGAACGTCCACGTCCACTACGACCGCGCGGTCCTCGACGAGCCGCTCGCGGCCGCGCTCGACTCGCCGGTGCAGTTCGTCTTCGACCGCACGGCCGCGTCGGGCGCGCGCGAGGGCCAGCTGCTCGCGATCTCGATCTCGCACGCGGTCGACGACATCGGCCAGTCCGTCGCCGCGGCGCGCGAGCGGTTCCTCCCGGCGCTCGAGCGGCTGCTCCCGTCCGCGCGCGGGGCGGAGGTGCTCGACGTGGCGGTCACGCACGAGCCGCGAGCGACGTTCCGCGCCGCGCCCGGCGCGCGCCGGCTCCGGCCGGGCCCGGTCACGGGCGTGCGCGGGCTGTACCTCGCCGGCTCGTGGACGGACACCGGATGGCCCGCGACGATGGAGAGCGCGGTCCGGAGCGGCCTCGCCGCCGCCCGCGCGGCCCTCTCCGGCCTCGCCCTCGGCGACGCCGCGCGCGAGGCCGCGTGACATGACCGACGCCGCCCTGTGGATTGTTTGTTGCACTTCTGTTGCTACGGCTGCGACCGGTCTTGCCGTTGTCCACAGGCCCGTGAGCGGGGTTTTCGCCGAGCCGCCGCGGCCCGGCTGCGCGCTCGTGACGGCGGCTGCCGCCGGACATGTCTGCTCCGGACGCGGCCGGAAGGACAGATGAGCGTCAGCGCGGCGACCGGCGTCGAGCGCGCCCTCGAGCGCGGCCGCGAGCACCTGCTCTCGCTCCAGCATCCCGACGGCCACTGGAAGGGCGAGCTCGAGACGAACGTGACGATCGACGCCGAGGATCTCTTCCTTCGCCTTCACCTCGGCATCCTCGGCCCCCGCGAGACCGAGGCGACCGCCCGCTGGATCCGCTCGCGGCAGCGCGGCGACGGCAGTTTCGCGACGTACTTCGGCGGGCCGGCCGACCTCTCGACCACGATCGAGGCGTACGTCGCGCTTCGGCTCGCGGGCGACGACTCGGAGGCCGACCACATGCGCCGCGCGGCGGCGCTGGTCCGCGAGCTCGGCGGCGTCGAGGCAAGCCGCGTCTTCACCCGGATGTGGCTCTCGCTGATCGGGATGTGGTCGTGGCGCGACGTGCCGGTGATCCCGCCCGAGCAGATGCTGCTGCCGCCGCGCGCGCCGCTCTCGATCTACGCGTTCGGCTGCTGGGCCCGGCAGACGATCGTCGCGCTCCAGGTCTGCTGCGCGCTGCGGCCGTCGTCGCCGGCGCCGTTCGCGATCGACGAGCTCGTGACCGGCGTCCGGCCGGCCGCACCGCCGGCGGACGCCTGGAGCCGGACGTTCGGGCTGCTCGACCGCGGCCTCCACGGCTACGAGCGGCGGCCGGTCGGGCCGCTCCGGCGCCGCGCGCTCGCCGCGGCCGAGCGCTGGATCGTCGACCGGCAGGAGCGCGACGGCTCGTGGGGCGGGATCCAGCCGCCGTGGGTGTGGTCGATCGTCGCGCTCCGCGCGCTCGGGTACTCGCTCGACCATCCGGTGCTCGAGCTCGCGTTCGCCGGGCTCGACACCTTCACCGTCGAGGACGACGACGGCCGCCGGCTCGAGGCCTGCCAGTCGCCGGTGTGGGACACGGCGCTCGCCGCGATCGCGTTGCTCGACGCCGGGCTGCCGCGCGACCACGAGGCGGTCGAGCGCTCGGCCGAGTGGCTCGCCGGGCGCGAGGTGCTCGTGCGCGGCGACTGGGCGGTGCGGCGGCCGAACCTGCCCGCGGGCGGCTTCCCCTTCGAGTACGCGAACGACAACTACCCCGACGTGGACGACACGGCGGTCGTCGTGCTCGCGCTGCGGCGCGCGGCCGGCGACCGCTTCACGGCCCCGTGCGAGCGCGGGCTCGCATGGGCGCTCGGGATGCAGAGCCGCGGCGGCGGCTGGGCCGCGTTCGACGCGGAGAACACGAGCGAGCTCGTGAACCGGCTCCCGTTCTGCGACTTCGGCGCGGTCACCGACCCGCCGAGCGCGGACGTGACCGCGCACATGGTCGAGCTGCTCGCGCACGAGGGGCTCGCGCGCTCGCCGGCCGCGCTCGACGGGATCCAGTACCTGCTCCGCGAGCAGGAGCCGGACGGCTCGTGGTTCGGCCGCTGGGGCGCGAACCACGTCTACGGCGTCGGCTCGGTCGTCCCGGCGCTCGCCGCGTGCGGGCTCGCGGAGCACGACAGCGTGCGCCGCGCGGTCGCATGGCTCGGCCGGGTGCAGAACCCGGACGGCGGCTTCGGCGAGGACCTGCGCTCGTACCGCGAGCCCGAGTGGCGCGGCCGGGGCGAGTCGACCGCGTCGCAGACCGCGTGGGCGCTCCTCGCCCTCCACGCCGCCGGCGAGCGCGGGGGCGAGGTCGCGGCGCGCGGCGGTCAGCTTCCTCGTCGAGACCCAGCGCGACGACGGGAGCTGGGACGAGCCGTACTTCACCGGCACCGGCTTTCCGGGCGACTTCTACTTGAACTACCACCTGTACCGGCAGGTCTTTCCGGTGATGGCGCTCGGCCGGATCGTCGGCTCGGCATGACCGCGCTGCTCGTGCTCGTGCCGATGCGCGTCGAGGAGCTCGCGGTCGGCTCGCGGCCGGGCTGGCGCGTGCTCCGCTCCGGGATGGGGCCGGAGCGCGCGCGCGTCGCCGCGGCGCGCGGGCTCGCGATCGAGGCGGACGCCGTCGCGATCGCCGGCGTGTGCGGCGCGGCCTCGCCCGAGTTCCGGCCGGGCGACGTCGTGGTCGCGACCGAGCTCCGCCGCGCGGATGCCGACCCGGTTCCGGCCGATGCGAGCCTCGTCGACGCGGTCCGCGCCCTAGGCCTCCGCGCCCACGCCGGGCCGATCTTCTCGACCGACCGCATCGCGTCGCTCGACGAGCGCCGCTCGCTCCACGACGACGGCGTGCTCGCGGTGGACATGGAGTCCGCGTGGCTCGCCGCCGCCGCGGGCGATCGGCCGCTCGGCGTCCTCCGCGTCGTCGTCGACACCGCGGACCGGCACCTCCTCGACCCACGCACGCCGGCCGCCGGTGTCCGCGCGCTCCGGAACCTCCGCCGCGCCGGCGCCGCGCTCGCCCCACATCGCCCCGCCGTGCGCGAGGCCGATAAGGTGACGCGGTCATGAGCATCCCACTCCGCCAGAGCGTCACGATCGGCCGCTACCTGCTCCGCCAGCGCGTGCGCCGGAACGACAAGTTCCCGCTGCTCGTCGAGCTCGAGCCGCTCTACCAGTGCAATCTCGCGTGCTCGTTCTGCGGGAAGATCCAGTACCCCGACCACATCCTGAAGAAGCGGATGCCGGTCGACACGGCCCTCGCCGCGATCGACGAGGCCGGCGCGCCGATGGTCTCGATCGCCGGCGGCGAGCCGCTCGTGCACCCCGAGGTCGACGTGATCGCGCGCGAGCTGATCAAGCGCAAGAAGTTCGTCTTCCTCTGCACGAACGGGATCCTGATGAAGAAGAAGATGGACCTGTTCGAGCCGTCGCCGTACTTCGCGTGGGTCGTCCACCTCGACGGGATGCGCGAGCGCCACGACCAGTTCGTCGAGCGCGAGGGCACGTTCGACAAGGCGGTCGACGCGATCCGCGAGGCGCAGCGTCGCGGCTTCCGCGTCAACACGAACACGACGTTCCTCACGACCGACACGCCGAAGACGGTGCGCGACGTCCTGAACTTCCTGAACGACGAGCTGAAGGTCGACCAGATGATGATCTCGCCCGCGTACGCGTACGAGAAGGCGCCCGACCAGGAGCACTTCCCGGGCGTGCGCCAGGCGCGCGAGCTCTTCTCGGAGGCGTTTGCCGGCGGCCAGCGGAAGCGCTGGCGGCTGAACCACACGCCGCTCTTCCTCGACTTCCTCGAGGGCAAGGTCGACTTCCAGTGCACGCCGTGGGGGATCCCGTCGTACTCGATCTTCGGCTGGCAGCGCCCGTGCTACCTCATGGCCGACGGCTACACGCAGACCTACCGCGAGCTGATCGAGACGACCGACTGGTCGAAGTACGGCCGCGGCAACGACCCGCGCTGCGACAACTGCATGGCGCACTGCGGCTACGAGCCGACCGCGGTCCTCGCCTCGACGAAGTCGCTCAAGCAGACGGTCCGTGCGATCGTCGCGCCCCGCTGAGACGGGCCGGCGAGCCCCACGTTGCGCCGTCTGGGCAGCCGTGCCGGAGCTAGCTTGGGACGAGCGCTCCCGCAGCGGTCTCGATCAGTCTGACGGTCTCGTCCGGGTGCGAGACCATCGCGACATGGCCGCTCTCGACCTCGATCGTGGTTGCCCCCATTCGCTCGGCGAACTGCCGCTCCGCGTCGGGGGGAATCGCCTCGTCACCCGCGGCGACCAGATACCACGACGGCAGCGACTTCCACGCCGGAACGCCCATCACATCACCGAGCGTCGACGTGTGCAGAGCCTGCTGCACGGCATACATGACCCTCGCCTTGGCCGGTTCGATGTCGCCGGCGAAGTGGGTGACGAAGTCATCCTCGGGAATCCATGCAAAACCCTTGTCGTCGATCTCGAGGTGCGCCAGCGCCGGAGTGGGCGGACCCTGCGCAAGAAGCACACCGATCGACTCGCCCTCGTCGAGCCCGAACGCGGCGATATAGACGAGCGCAATCACGTTCGGGGCGTCCTCACCGAGCGCCGTCATGACCTGGCCCCCGTAAGAGTGACCGGCGACGACGGTCGGCCCGCTCTGGCGCGACAGGACCTGGCGCAGCCTCGCGACGTCATCGGCAAGCGAGGTCTCGGGCAACTGTGGAGCCGTCACGGTGAACCCATCCGCCTGCAGACGCTCGATCACCGCGCTCCAGCACGAGCCGTCAGCCCACGCACCGTGGACCAAGACGATATTCGGGTGAGCGCTCACAACAGTCTCCTTGCCTCGAGGAATCAGCGAGAACCCACCCTAGTAGTTCAACGTCCGGCGTCGCCGCCGGACCCATTCCGCAACACTGGGCAAGCGAGACATCTCTCGCCCGGACCGGCAGACTGTCCGAATGGGATGCGGCATGCGAGCGCTCGTGCTGCCTGCTTGCCCGTGTGCAGCCTTCGCCGCACGGTCGTTCATCGGAGCTCAGGACGATCTGATCCGCGTCCGGGAAGGGCGCAATGACTGAGAGCACACCTTCACGGACGGCCCGCAATACGTCGGCGATCCGCTTTGAAGGGGAAATACGCGAGATCGGTCGCTGGACCATTGTCAGGTTGCCCGACGATGCAAGCGCCAAGCTGCCGTCCCGTGGCCAAGTCGCGGTCAAGGGAGTAATGAACCGACACGCTTTTCAAACAGTCCTAGAACCGGATGGCAGACGCGGTCATTGGCTCAGGGTCGATACGAGGTTACGGCAGAGCCTGGGATTGACTGAGGGCGAAACTGTGGCGCTCGAGGTCGAACCGACCAGAGACTGGCCAGAGCCCGACATACCAAGGGATTTCCGGACTGCTCTGGCCGACGCGCCCGATATTGCGTCGACTTGGCAGGACATCACACCCATGGCGCGCTGGGAATGGGTGCGCTGGATCAACGCCACCAAGAACCCCGACACTCGCAAACGCCGCGTCGAAGTGGCCATCTCGAAACTCCGATCAGGCAAGCGACGGCCCTGCTGCTTCGATCTCGCAGGATGCACCGACCCAGACCTCTCGAGGAACGGAAGGCTCGTCGAAGTGCTGTAAACGACCGAGAGCCCTACCGACGCAGTCGTGAGCGGCGCGGGCCGCGCGAACACTGGCCCGCGCGATCCAGATGATCTCGGGATATCGCGTCGCATTTGCGCGAATGTCCGGGTCTCACCTGGGGTCTCCCACGACATGGCGAGAGCATCGCGGAGTCGGAGAGTTCGCTCTCCGGGTAGTACTCGGCGTAGGCCCGCAGGAGCGGCGTGTCGCGCGGGTCCACGAAGACGAGCCATCTTGCGGGGATACCACCGAAGCGCGAGGTGATCAGGCTGGCTTCCACGATTCGCGCAACCGCAGCACGCGGGCAGCTGGCCGACCGGCCGAGATATCCCGTCCTCCGGATGCGGTCGCCGCTCAACCGGATGGCGGTCTGGGCGAAGAAGTCGGCGCGAGCAACGAACCCGAGGCCGACCAGTGTCGCGAAGCCCACCAGCAACCACAGCTCCGAACCGAGCCCGATCGAACTGTCGGACGACACCCAGCGCCGCGAGCGGCAGGAAAGCCAGCGCGAACCTCCACCTTCTGGAATCTGGCGCGCCGCCACGTCGCGGCGAATCACCAACTCTTCGTCGCCGGACCATGAGCCTTGCGAGGCAAGGCTCCTGGCGGTACCATGCGGTGCATGGCACTGGGCGCTCAGCGACGAACGGAGCTGCTCCGCGGCGTGCTCGATCTTTGCCTGCTGGCGGTGATGGACGAGGGGCCGGCATACGGCTACGAGATGACCAAGCGGCTGCGCGATCGCGGCCTCGCGATCGTCGGCGAGGGCTCCATCTATCCCTTGCTGGGACGGCTGGAGCGGGATGGCTTGGTCGAGACCTACCGGGCCGCGAGTAACGGAGGGCCGCCGCGGAAGTACTACCGCCCCTCGAACGCCGGGAGGCTGGCACTTGCGCTGGGGGTGTCTGAATGGCGAGCTGCCCGCGATGCCGTCGATGCGGTGCTCGCTCCCGTCAAGGTGGAAGGGATGTCATGAGTGATTTCGTCGAGGAATGCCGCCGGGAGTGGAAGCGCCTCGGCGTGCCCGATCCGCTCGCCGAGGAGATGGCCGCAGACCTGGCCTCCGACCTCAGGGAAGCCGAGGCCGAAGGCGTCTCTACCGAGGAGCTCCTCGGAAGCAGCGCCTTCGATCCTCGCTCTTTCGCTGCCTCCTGGGCAGCCGAACGGGGGATCATCCCGGCACCGGCCAGCAGAGCGACCGGCCGCAGACCGCGCGTTCTCGTGGCGTTCACTGCTCTCGCAGCGATCGCGCTGATCGGTTCGGCGCTGCTGCTCCTGACCGGGGAGCCGAAGGTCTCGCTCGTCAAGACGCGGACAACAGCACCTCACCTTTTCGCGCCAGCAGGGGCGATCCACACCCGATCAGTCGTCCTCAGCGCAAGCGCGGCCGCCCCGGTCGAGTGGATCCTGCTGCTCCTCGCCATCGTCGCGCTCAGCTTCGCCGCATGGCTCTGGTCGAGCTGGGGCCGCTCGCGGCCACCCAACGCCCCCGCCTAGCGGGCCACCCTTCCCTCCCGGCCGGCTCTCGTCGCTCAACGACGCGAGCAAGGCGAGCCCGTGGTGCGGTTCGCTACTGTCGATGTCGTGGGGGGAACGCGGGTCACAGGCGTTGCCGGGCTGGCGATGCTTCTTGCCGCCTTCGTCTGCGCGTCCGCATTCGGAGGGACTCCACCGATCGCGAACAAGAACTACCGGCTGCCTGCCCAGGGGGTCTCGTTCAGCCTTCCCTCGAACTGGCTTGGCGAGTCCGGCGCCGCATCGGGGCCGGCGCCTCGGTTCAAGGGCCGGGCCACGGGCTCGGTCGCGACCCTGGTGATCCAGTCGTTCAAGGAGAGTTCCTCACTTTCGACCATGGCGCCCGCTCTCAAGAAAGCGCTTCTCGGGCAGTACGCCAGGGACGACCCCCACGCCACGGTCACGCAGCGAAACGTCGTTGTCGACGGTACGCCCGCGGTTCAGTTCCTGGCTCACTACCGCGGAATCTGGCGATCGGGATACGGCCAGATGACCGACGTGATCGACTTCTTCTTCCATCGCGGGATGCTCTACGACTTCGACTACCGAAGCGTTGCTCCGTGGACGCCGAAGTACCTTCCCGACTTCAGCGCCTCGGCGAAGTCGATCCGACTGACCTGATCGCCTCGCCCTGTGCGTCGGAAAAGTCGGTTCAACTGGCTCAGCCGGCGTTCTCGGGACCGGGCAAGCGGTCGACCAGCGGCTCACCGAGCGAGAGCTCGGGCGTGATTGGTGGACACCGGCCGGGAGCAGCGTTGTTCACGTCGAGGTCGCTCCCGAGGCTGAGCCGCTCGTCTACCTACAATCCGCGCGTGGCTTTGCCGCGACGCTATTGGCGATGGCTCGGCCAGTGGCTTCGGCTCTCTCAACCCGGCCGAGCGCTCTTCACCATCGCAGTTCTCTTCGGCGTCGCGGAATTCATGTTCGTACGCGCCCAAGGCGACCGGGAGGGCGGCGCCCCCGCCGTCGTCTTGACGCTCGTGCTGGCCGCTGTGGTTGCCCTCGATGCCGTCAGCCGTGGAGTCATCGCTGTCGCACGCCGTCTCGTCTCGAGCGGTGGGCCCAGGCGTCACTCCTGAACGCTTGCTCAGGCGATCGTCTCGCCGCCTGCCTTCCAGATCGGTTCGTTCGGCTAAACCGCCTTGCTCATCGAGACCGCCCGTTCCTCGTACCCCAACCCCCGATAGAGGTCGCGGGCCGCCAGGCACACGTCGTGAACACGGCTGCAGCCCGGTCCCCATGCGCAGAGGGACGCCAGCCCGCCCCTCCGACGTCTCTCCGCGAGCGCGGAGAGCACAGCATCGGAGTAACCGTCACCCTCGATAGCGAGCAGCAAGGTGAAGAGGGGGAGGCCCGGTGAGCCGACGTCCCATCCTGCGGGATCATCGCCCCGGAGCATCAGATACGGACGCGCAGTCTCTGGATCGACACCGATCGCTTCCAGGTGCGCAACGTGCACGCAGCCTAGATCAGGTCGTGGCCGGGTTTCTCCTCGGCGCCGCCATCGGAGCGCTCTAGTAGGTCGACAGTCGCGTGCCGAGCGTTCGCGACGCCCGTCTCACACCGCAACCGTCACACGCAGGAAGGTCGCGGGAATCGAGGTCCCATCGTCGCTCGTGCTCGCGTTCTGCGCGTTGAAGAGGGCGTCCAGCTCCGCCTCCAGATCGGCCTCGCGGCCGTCGGCGGCGGCGGCTTCGAACGCGTTCATGGTCGGGCCGTAGTACTGCCTGAACTCGGCGACCAGCTCCGACGGCGGGCCGGGGAAGGCGAACGTGTAGGTGCTCCGCTCGAACGCGATCTTCTCCTCGGGCACGCCCGCGCTCGTGAACCGCTCGATCACGTCGGCCTCGACGCCCCACGTCATCGGGCTGACGAACCCTTCCGGCGGCGGCGGCGAGTAGGCGGAGCTGATCTTCAGGATCTGGGCGACGAGCGTCGGGTCGTTCGGGATCCAGTTCCCCATCACGATCCGGCCGCCGGGCCGCGTCACGCGGACGACCTCCTTCGCGACGTCGGACGGCCTCGGGGCGAACATCGCGCCGAAGATGCTGACGACGAGGTCGAAGCGGTCGTCCTCGAGCTCGTTCAGGTCGGAGGCGTCGCCCTCCTGGAACCGGCAGTTCGTGAGCCCCAGGCTCCGCGCGCGGGCGTTCCCCGCCTCGACGAGGTTGCTCGCGATGTCCACGCCGAGGACGTTTGCCCCGAGCCTCGCCGCCGGGAGGGCCGTGGTCCCGTCGCCGCACCCGAGGTCCATGACCTCGAGCCCTTCGGTGATTCCCAGCGTCGCCACGAGCGCCTCGCCGCTCTCCCGCATGCTCTCGGCGATGCGCGTGAAGTCGCCCTTCTCCCACAGCGCCTTGTTCGGGTTCATCGTCCTGCCCCTTTCGACCGTCGAGTCCCTCAGCCGGCCGGCTCATCCTCTCAGGGCACGGGTCCGCCGCCAAGTGCGATTCGCGGCTCGGTAGGCTCGGCCGCCTGGAGGTCGTCGGCCTGGAGCGGGTGAGCGTCTGGCGGTCGAGCCCGCGCGGCCGCGTCGACATGCTCGCCGGGGTCGACTGGGTCGTCGGACGCGGCGAGCGGTGGGTCGTGGTCGGGCCGAACGGGGCGGGGAAGACGACGCTGATCCGGGTCGTCTCGGCGCAGATGCGGCCGAGCGGCGGCGTCGCGCGCGTGCTCGGCGAGCGTCTCGGGCGCTTCCCGCTCGCGGAACTGCGCCGCCGGATCGGCGACGTCGACCCGCTGCTCTCACGCCGCTTCTACCCCGACCAGACCGCGCTCGACGTCGTGCTGACCGGCGCCGCCGGGACCGTGCTGAACGTCGAGGAGGCGGACGAGAGCCGCGCGCGCAAGCTGCTCGCGCTGGTCGGCGTCGCCGCGCTCGCCGGGCGGGCGTTCGTCTCGTGCTCGGAGGGCGAGCGCGGCCGCATCCTGCTCGCGCGGGCGCTCGCCGCAGACGCCGAGCTGCTCGTGCTGGACGAGCCGACGGCCGGGCTCGACCTCCCGGGGCGGCTGATGCTCCTCCACGCGCTGGCCCAGGTGTTCGCCGCGCGGCCGGAGCTGACGACGATCACCGTCACCCACGAGCTCGACGCGCTCCCGCCCGAGACGACGCACGTGCTGATGCTCCGCGCCGGCGCCGTCGTCGCCGCCGGGGCGCGTGACGAGACGCTGACCGCCGCGAACGTCGCCGCGTGCTTCGACCTGCCGCTCGAGGTCGCGCGGCGGCTCGGGCGTTAGCCCCCGACGAGCGTCCCGCCCCAGCTCGCCGGGTCGACGTCGTCGAGGGTCTCGGAGAACGTCCACTGGTGGCCGGAGGGGTCCTCGGCGCTGTACTGGCGCTCGCCGTATTCGAAGTCCGTCGGCTCCATCAGGATCCGCGCGCCGTGTGACCGCGCCCGCTCGCAATGGGCGCGGGCGTCGTCGACCCGGACCATCACCGAGTGCGTGACCTCGCCCGCCCGCGGCGGGCGGCGCTCGTGGCGGACGTCGCCGACGATCACCGCGCCGCCGTCGCCGACGCTCAGCTGCGAGCGGTGGCTCTCGCCGATCTGGAGGCGCTCCGCGAACCCGAACGCGTCGGTCAGCCACGCGACCGCCTCGCGCACGTCCGGGTAGATCAGGACCGGGACGACCGCGGCCGACGGGATCGAGCGGTTCGGCTTCACGCCCGCAAGCTTACGACCGGCAACACGCCGGCCGGGCCGTCAGCTCCCGAACCACCGCGCGCGGCGGCTCGAGCCGAAGTGCTCCTTCTCGGCGACGAGCGTCGCGGACGGATCGCGGAACGCGCCGGTCGGCCTCGGACCGGAGAGGAAGTCGACGTCGACGCGGCCGACGCGGCCGCCGCCGAACTCGACGAAGCACGAGCCCCGGCCTCCGTACGGCTCGGGCTGCCCGCCGCCGCGGAGGCTCGCGACGATCTGCGCGGCCACGACGCGCGCCGCGCCCTCCGCGAACACGCCCGCCTTCGGCACCCCGACGGTCGCGACGTCGCCGACGGCGTACACGCCCGGGAAGCGTGTCTCGAGCGTCGCGGAGCTCACCGGCACATATCCGTCGACGGTCATCCCGCTCGCGATCACGACGTCGGGCGCGCGGTGTCTCGGGACGCCCAGGAAGAGGTCGAACGGCAGCTCGCTCCCGTCGTCGAGCACGGCGGCGCCGGGCCCGAGCGAGGCGACGCGGCGGCCCGGGACCCACGCGATCCCGGCCGCGGCGAACGCCTCGAGCAGCGCGGCGGACGTGTCCGGCGACGGCGGGACCGGCGTCGAGAACGGCATCACGAGCGTCACCTCGCACGCGTCGCGAACGCCGCGCGTCGAGAGGAGGTCGTGCAGCAGCAGCGCGCACTCGCTCGGCGCCGGCGGGCACTTGAAAGGCGCGCCGCAGACGCCGACGACCGCTCGGCCGCGCGAGAACCCGGGGAGCATCCCGCCGAGCCGCGTGGCGCCGGCCGCGGAGTAGAACTCGTTTCCCGTCTCGGCGAGCCCGGGCGTCCCGCCGAGGTCGTAGTCCGCGCCGAGCGCGACGACGAGCACGTCGGCCTCGTGGACGCCGGCGTCGGTCGTCACCCGCCGCGCCTCGGGGTCGATCGCGACGACCGTCTCGCGCACGAACCGGACGCCGCGCTTCGCGAACGCGGCGTACGGGAGCCGGACGGCGTCGAGCGTCGTCCGCCCGAACAGCACGTCGAGCTTCGAGTACCCGAAGACGAACGCGTCGCTCGCGTCGATCAGCGTCACCTCGACCTCGTCGCCGACCTCCTCGGAGAGGATCGTCGCGAGCTCCAGCCCGCCGAAGCCCGCCCCGAGGATCGCGACCCGCAGCACCCGGTGATCGTACGGCGGCAATCCGGCCCCCGACGCCCGCCGTACCACGGATACACCCCTGGAGGAAGGAGTTCCCATGCACGGAGTCCTCAGGCGCTCCACGCTCGCGGCGGCTGTCCTCTCTCTCGCACTCGTCGCGGTCATGCAAGCGGCGGGCGCCCCGCCCGGCAGCGAGTACACCGTGACGCCGCTCGTCGGCGACGTCACCGGCTCGGCGCCCGTGATCGACCCGGACCTCGTCAACGGCTGGGGCCTCGCCCGCAGCACGACGAGCCCGTGGTGGGTCGCGGACAACGGCCCCGATCCATCGACGAGCAAATCCACGCTCTACACCGGAGCCGGCGTGAAGCAAGCGCTCACCGTCAGCGTCCCGGGTGGGCCGACCGGCGCGGTCTTCACCGGCATCGGCGGCAACTTCCTGATCGGCACGACCGCGACGACGACGCTCGCGCCGTCGAACTTCGTGTTCGCGACGGAGGCCGGGCAGATCCTGGCGTGGCGCGGCGGCTCGACGGCCGCGCTCGCGACGCCCGCGCAGGGCAGCCCGGGAGCGGTCTTCAAGGGCCTCGCGATCGCGCAGCCCACGGCCGGCCCGATGCTCTATGCGACCGACTTCGCGAACGGGCAGGTCGACGTGTTCAACGGCGCGTGGCAGAACGTCACGCCCGCGGGCGCGTTCGTCGATCCCAAGCTGCCGAAGGGCTACGCGCCGTTCGGGATCCAGACGATCGGTTCGCGGATCTTCGTCACGTACGCACAGCAGCAGGCGGGATCCGACGACGAGGTCGACCGGCACGGCCGCGGAGTCGTCGACGTGTACGACCTCGCGGGCAACTTCCTCGCCCGCGTCGCGCAGCACGGCCAGCTCGACGCGCCGTGGGGCCTCGCGCTCGCCCCGGCGTCGTTCGGCCGCTTCGCGGGCGACCTGCTGATCGGCAACTTCGGCGACGGCCAGATCAACGCGTACGCCGAGAACGAGAAGGGCGACTTCCACCACGACGGCACGCTGCGCTCGAGCGGTGGCGGGAAGCTCGCGATCGACGGGCTGTGGGCGCTCGAGTTCGGCAACGCCGGCTCGAACGGCACGCCCGACCAGCTCTTCTTCACGGCCGGCCCCGGCGACGAGTCGCACGGGCTCTTCGGGACGATCACCCCGGCCGCCTGAGGATCCGGGCTCGGACACGCCCCCGCCGAGGCCGAGTCGCGGCCGCCTCGGTGGGGGTCGAGCCCGGCGCGCCGTCGCGGTATCGTCCGGCCCGTGGCGCTTCCGGCGGCTTTCAGGGCGGCGATCGACGCCGCGCTCCCCGCCGAGGCGATCGTCTCCGAGCCGGAGCAGCTCCGGACGTACGAGTGCGACGCGCTGACCGGCCACCGTGCGATGCCCGAGCTCGTCGTGCTGCCGTCGACCGCGGCGCAGGTCGCCGAGATCGTGAGGAGTTGTCACCTGCACGGGGTTCCGTTCGTGGCGAGGGGCGCCGGGACGGGGCTCTCCGGCGGCGCGCTGCCGGTCGCCGACGGGATCGTGATCTCGCTGGCGCGCCTCGACCGCGTGCTCGAGATCGACCTCGACCGGGCGCGCGTCGTCGTCGAGCCCGGCGTGACGAACCTCGACATCACGCGCGCCGTCTCGGCCGCGGGCTTCTACTACGCGCCGGACCCGTCGAGCCAGCAGGTGTGCACGATCGGCGGCAACGTCGCCGAGAACTCGGGCGGCGCCCACTGCCTCAAGCACGGCTTCACCGTCAACCACGTCCTCGCCGCCGACGTCGTGCTCCCGGACGGCGAGCTCGTCACGCTGTCGCGCGACGACGACGGGCCCGACCTGCTCGGCGCGTTCGTCGGCTCGGAGGGGACGCTCGGGATCGCGGTGCGGATCGTCGTCCGCGTGCTCCGCGCGCCCGAGACCGTGCGGACGCTGCTCGCCGCGTTCGAGTCGACCGACGCCGCGGGCGAGGCGGTCTCCGCACGATCGCGGCGCGGGATCCTCCCGGCGGCGATCGAGATGATGGACGCGCTCACGCTCGAGGCGGTCGAGGCCGCCGTCAGCCCGGGCTACCCGGCGGGCGCGGGCGCGGTGCTGATCGTCGAGCTCGACGGGCCCGAGGCGCAGGTGCACGAGGACTCGGCCGCGGTCGAGGCGATCTGCCGCGCCAGCGGCGCGTTCGAGGTGCGCGCGGCGCGCTCCGCCGAGGAACGGGCCCTCGTCTGGCGCGGCCGCAAGGCCGTCGTTCGCCTCGATGGGCCGGATCTCGCCGAGCTACTACGTCCAGGACGGCGTCGTGCCGCGGACGCGGCTGCCCGAGGTGCTGCGCCGCATCTACGAGCTCGGCGACGAGGCACGGCCTGCGGATCGCGAGCGTCTTCCACGCCGGCGACGGGAACCTGCACCCGCTCGTGCTCTACGACGACCGCGTCGAGGGCCAGGCCGCCCTCGCCGAGCGCGTCGCGACGGCGATCCTCGACGCCTGCATCGACGCGGGCGGGTCGCTCACCGGCGAGCACGGCGTCGGCGTCGACAAGGCCTGCTCGATGCCGAAGCTCTTCGGCGCGCGCGACCTCGAGACGATGCTGCGGCTGCGCACCGCGTTCGATCCGGACGGGCTCGCGAACCCCGGCAAGGCGTTCCCGACCCCGCGGCTCTGCGGCGAGGTGCCGGGGCCGTACCGCGTGCACCCACTGGAGCGGGCCGGGCTTGCCGAGCGTCTCTGAGCCGGCCTCGCTCGAGGAGGCGGCGGAGGTGCTCCGCGCCGGCCCGAGCGTCTCGATCGACCGCGACGGCGGCGACGTCGTCCTCTCGACCCGGCGCCTCGACCGCGTGCTCGAGCACGAGCCGGGCGACCTGACCGCGATCGTCGAGGCCGGGCTGCGGCTCTCCGAGCTGCAGGCGGCGCTCGCGCCGCACGGCCAGATGCTCGCGCTCGACCCGCCGGGCGACCCGACGATCGGCGCGTGCCTCGCCGGCGACCTCTCCGGGCCGCGCCGCCACCGCTACGGCGCGATGCGCGACCTCGTGCTCGGCGTCACCGTCGTCCTGGCCGACGGGACGATCGCGAGCTCGGGCGGGAAGGTCGTGAAGAACGTCGCGGGCTACGACCTCGGCAAGCTCTTCGCCGGCTCGCGCGGCCGGCTCGGCCTCGTCGCGCGGCTCGCGCTGCGCCTCCACCCGCAGCCCGCCGCCGAGGCGACCGTCGTCGCGGAGAGCGACGACCCGCGCGCGCTCTGGCTCGAGCTGCAGCGCTCGCAGCTCGCCCCGTCGGCGGTCGACTTCCTGCCGCCGGGACGGCTCGCGCTCCTGTTCGAGGGCGGGGCGGCCGCGGTCGAGGCGCAGGTCGCCGCGTCACCGGGCGCGCCGGCCGACGCAGCGGTCTGGGCCGAGGCGGGGGAGCGGCAGCTCGCCGCGACGAGCCGCGCGTCGTTCGACTGGCAGGCCTGCCGGCTCGCCCGTCCCGGGCCCGGGATCGCGTGGGTCGACGGGCCGCCGGGCGCGTGGTCGCCCCTCGCCGAGCGCGTGCGCGCGGCGTTCGACCCCGAGGGCGTGCTCGCGTGAGGAGCGGGCTACACTGGCCGGCCGTGCGCCGGACGCTCCTCTGCTCGCTCGTCGCGCTGCTCGCGCTGGCCGGCGCCGCCGCGACGGGCCGCGCGGCCTCCGCGCCGCAGGTCGCCGCCTCGATGCTCCCCGATGCACCGGACTTCCCGAAGGGCGCGACGCTCGTCGCCGAGGGCCCCGCGCGCGACCCGAAGTTCCCGAAGTTCCCCGCGTCGAGCACGTACACCCGCTCGCTCCGGAACGTGAAGCTCGGGTCGGCGCTGCTCCTCACGCTCCAGGGCTCGGCGGCGGTCGCGAAGAAGGCCTCCGACCCGGCGTCGTTCATGTCCTCGCTCCTCTTCGTGACCCGCTCGAAGGTCGGCCGCGACGCGCTTCTCGCCCAGGCCAAGAACGGGTTCGGCGCCTCCTCGACGATCACCTCGGTCACGCTCGTCCGGGCGCGCGACCTCGGCCTCGCCCGCGGCGACGAGGGCGTCGAGTTCGTCTTCCGGATGCACACGAAGGGCGACTCGTTCGAGGTCGGCGAGGAGTGGGTGCAGGTCCAGAACGCGCTTGCGTACCTCGTGTTCGCGGCGACGAACCCGGGCCTGACCGCCGGCCAGAGCCTCGCGCTCGTGAAGACGATGGAGACGCGGATGCGCGACGCGCTCGAGCCGGCGCCGGTCAACACCGCGCCGCCCGCCGTGTCGGGCACGCCGCAGGTCGGCGGGCTCCTCACGACGACGACCGGGACGTGGACCGCGACCGCGCCGACGTTCGCGTACGAGTGGCTCCGCTGCGCGGCGGCGACCGGCCTGTGCGCGCCGATCGCGGGCGCCGCCGCCGCGACGTACACGGCGACCGCCGCCGACCAGGGCTCGACGATCGTCGCGGCGGTGACCGCGACGACCGCGGCCGGCAGCGCCTCGGCGAAGTCGCAGCCGACGACGGCCGTCGCGTAGCGTCCGCGCTCGTGGACCAGGAGCTCCTCCGCGACTGCGTCCACTGTGGGTTCTGCCTGCCGACGTGCCCGACCTACGCGCTCTGGCACGAGGAGATGGACTCGCCGCGCGGCCGGATCTGGCTGATGCAGGCGACGCTCGACGGGACGGTGGAGCTGAACCGCACGGTCGCGCAGCACTTCGACCGCTGCCTCGGCTGCATGGCGTGCCTCACGTCGTGCCCGTCGGGCGTGCAGTACGACCGGCTGATCGAGCTCGCGCGCGAGCGGGTCGAGGAGGAGGTGAGCCGGCCGCCCGCCGACCGGCTCCTCCGGGCGCTCGCGCTCGCGGTGCTGCCCCGGCCGCGGCTGACGCGGGCGGCGCTCCCGTTCTCGCGGCTCGCGCCGTTCCGGGCCTTCCGCGAGCTCGCGCCCCCGTGGCGCGAGGCGGTCTCGCCTCCGCGAGAGACGGCTGCGGTGGGCGAGCGGGTCGCGCGGGTCGGGCTCCTCACCGGCTGCGTGCAGAGCGTCCTCTTCGGCGAGGTCAACCGCGCGACGGCGCGTGTGCTCGCCGCGTACGGCTACGAGACGGTCGCCCCGTACGGCGGCTGCTGCGGCGCGCTCGCGCTGCACGCGGGCCGCCGCGAGCGGGGGCTCTCGCTCGCGCGCCGGGCGGCATCCGCGTTCGCCGCGGCGGGCGCCGAGGCGATCGTGACGAACGCGGCCGGCTGCGGCTCGCACCTCAAGGACGCGGGTCTCGACCTCCCGGTGCTCGACGTCTCCGAGGCGCTCGCGGCCGGGCGCGCGCCCGAGCTGCAGCCGCTCCCGCTGCGCGTCGCGTTCCAGGACTCGTGCCACCTCGCCCACGCGCAGCGCATCCGCGCCGAGCCGCGCGCGCTCCTCCGCTCGATCCCGGGCCTCGAGCTGGTCGGAGCCGGCGGAGCAGGAGCTCTGCTGCGGCAGCGCCGGGATCTACAACCTCGTCCAGCCGGACGCGGCGCGCGAGCTCGGCGAGCGCAAGGCCGCGAACGTGCTCGCGACCGCGCCCGACGTGTACGCGAGCGCGAACCCGGGCTGCCTGCTCCAGGTCACCGCGGCGCTCCGCCGTGCCGGCCGGCCGCTGCCGGCGGCGCACCCGGTCGAGCTGCTCGACGCGTCGCTCCGCGGCGTCGGGTTCCGCGCGCGCGGCACGGGGTAGGCCCTTCGGGTGGTGCGGAGACTCTCGCTCGTGGGGGCGCTCGTCGTCGTGCTCGCCGCGGGCGGGGCGTGCGCGGTCGCGTCCGCCGACCCGGCGCCGGTGCCGTCGCTCACGCCGGCGGCGACGCAGGAGCTCTGGCAGCAGCTCGTAGCGCAGCCGGTCGCCCGGCCCGCCGCGGCGAGGGTCGACTGCGCGCCGCTCCGTGCCGTCTTCTACGCGGCGACCGACTGGCTCCGGCTCGCGACCGACCTCGCGGCCGATCCGTCCGCCTGCGCCGGCTACTTCGTCTCGGTGCCGCCGCTCGTCGCCGACAAGTCGCAGCCGCGCTCGGACCAGGCCTGGCGGATCCGCGCCCTCGGCCCGTCGTTCCACGCGCTCGCAGAGATCAACGTCACCGGCTGGACGTCGTGGGTCGCCTCGAACGGCGGCGACTGGTACGCGGCGGGGGTCGAGGCGCGGCGGCGGATGGCCGCGGCCGGATACGACGTCGCGGCCGGCGACACCTGGGCGCTGAACGAGCTCTCGTCCGCGGTCCGGCAGGGCACGGGCGCCGCCCGCGCGAACATGCGCGCGTTCGTCCACGGCCTCTACGACGGCGACGGCGGGCCGGCCGCGCGCGGCGTCGTCTTCGTCAACGGGATCGGGCAGAGCACCTCCGACCTCTCGACCTACCAGGCGCGGCTGCAGGACTGGTACCTCGACGCGGGCTTCTGGGCCGACATGAGCGCGTACGTGAGCGACTGGTCGCAGGAGGTGTACGGCGACGTGCGCGACTACGCCGCGGCCGGCGCGCCGCCGGATGCCCGCCGCGAGGCGCTGAACGAGTACCTCCAGCACGAGACCGCGCTCGCGGCGGTCGCGCCGCCCGACGCGGCCGCGGCGGCCGCGTTCCTCGCCGGTGCGTCGAGCCCGCTCGGGAACGCGGCCTGGCAGTTCGACTCGGCATTCGGCTGGACGGACGTGCCGGTCGAGCTGATGGAAGACTTCGTCTCGGCGCAGGTGGACGCCGACCGCTCGGCCGGCGACCCCCGGTTCGGGTTCGCGTGGTCGCCGAAGAACCTGAACGGCATGGCCGCGTCCGACTTCGCGTCGCAGACCGACGCGCTGCTCGGCCGGCTCGCGGCGGCGATCGCGGACTCGGGAGCCGCCCCCGGGGCCGCGTGCGGCGCCGAGTGGTGCGACGGCATCCTCGACGGGGCCGCGCTCACGGACACGTGGCGGACGTTCGAGACCTGGCGCCCGTCGCTGCTCGCGTTCACGAGTGCGCCGCAGACGCTCGCGCCGGGCGCGACCTCGGCGCCGATCGCGGTCGCGCTCGAGACGGCGACGGGCGTCGCGTACGCGGCCGGACTGCCGGTGACGGTCGAGCTGGCCTCGTCGTCTGCGACGGGCCAGCTCTCGGCGGGTGCCGGCGGTCCGTGGGCCTCGACGCTCGAGCTGCCGATCGCCTCGGGCGCGAGCACGGCGAGCTTCTACTTCCGCGACCCGCAGCCGGGCTCGCCCGCGATCACGGCCGCCGCGGCCGATCGGACCGGCGCCACGCAGACGGTCACCGTCGCGGCGGCGCCGGACACGACCCCGCCCGAGACGGCGCTCGACTCGGCGCCCGCCGGGACGGTCGCGTCGTCGTCCGCGTCGTTCGCCTTCTCGTCTTCGGAGCCCGGCTCGCAGTTCCGGTGCTCGCTCGACGGCGCGGCTCCCGCGGCGTGCTCCTCGCCGCTCGAGGAGGACGGCCTCGCCGCCGGGAGCCACGCCTTCGCCGTGTTCGCGATCGACGCGGCCGGGAACGCCGACCCGACGCCGGCGACCGCGAGCTGGACGGTCTCGACCCCGGCCGCGCCGTCGCAGCCGGCTCCGTCGTCGGGCGGAGCGTCCGCGCCGGCGCCCGCTCCCGCGACGCCCGCGCCGTTCGTGCCCCCGGCGGTCGTCGTGCCGCCGGCGCCGACGCGGACCGTCGCCGTCGCCGCCGTCCCGCTGACGCTCGCCGTCGTCCGCCCGAAGACGGTCGTGCTCGGCATCCGTCCGGTGCTGCGGGTGACGGTGCGCCTGAATCGCCCGGCCGCGCTCTCGCTCGCGCTGCTCGACGCGAAGGG
This sequence comes from uncultured Actinomycetes bacterium, assembly GCA_963729135.1. Lineage (GTDB taxonomy): Bacteria > Actinomycetota > Thermoleophilia > Gaiellales > Gaiellaceae > PALSA-600. The sequence goes on along the minus strand of CAVSMT010000008.1, from coordinate 364,105 downwards.
CCGGACGCTCGCGCGCTGGACGAAGCGCTTCGGCGCCGGGGCGCGAACGCTCGCGCTGGCGCTCCCGCCGCGCGCCCGCCGCCCGGGCTCCTACCGGCTTCGCGTCGCGACCGGCGCGCTCACGCGGGTCGTCCCGGTCACGTTCCGCGCGCCCGAGCGGAAGTAGAGGCTCAGTACAGCGGGTGGCTGCCGGACGCCGCGATCGCGGCGCCGACGATGAAGCACACCGTGATCAGCGCGACCACCGGTCCGGTGAAGCGGCGGCTCTTGGTCGAGCGCGCCGACACGAGCACGAAGATCACGGCGAGGGGCTCGAAGAGGAACGGCCGCGTGATCACTCCGACCACCGCGAGCACTGCCGCGATCACGAGCAGTGCGAGATTGAACGTCGACCCGCCTTCGTCCACGGCCGAGACTCTAACGACAGCGCCGGTCGCTCGCCCGGGGTGCAGTTCGACCCGCTTTGAGGCAGTGTTCCGGGCAGGTAACCGCGGATGCCGACCGGACTCAGCGACGCCGACTGGAAGACGCTGCTCCAGCGGATCGACGCCAAGGAATGCACGCCGTTCATCGGTGCGGGGGCATCGGTGGACGCGCTGCCGGTCGCCCGCGACATCGCGGCCGAGTGGGCGGACGAGTACCACTACCCGCTCGCGGACGGCGCCGACCTCGCGCGGGTCGCGCAGTTCCTCGCGGTCGAGCAGGATCCGATCTTCCCGAAGCAGCTCCTCCGCGAGCGGCTGCAGGGCGTCGCGCTGCCCGACTTCGCCGCGCCCGACGACCCGCACGGGATGCTCGCCGACCTCGACCTGCCGCTCTACATCACGACCAACTACGACGGCCTGATGGCCGGCGCGCTCGCGGCGCGCGGCAAGGAGCCGACCCGCGAGCTCTGCGGCTGGAACGACCTCGTCCGCGAGCTGCAGCCATCGGTGCTCGACGCCGGCTTCGCGCCGACGCCGGCGACGCCGCTCGTCTACCACCTCCACGGGCACAGCGAGGTGCCACAGTCGATGGTCCTGACCGAGGACGACTACCTCGCGTTCCTCGTCCGGATCTCGACCGACAACACCGTGCGGCTGCTGCCGTCGCGGATCCGCAGCGCGCTCGCGACCACGTCGCTGCTCTTCGTCGGGTACAGCCTCTCGGACTGGGACTTCCGCGTCCTCTTCCGCGGGCTGATGGGCTCGCTCGGGAGCACGCTCGGGATGACGAGCATCGCGGTGCAGCTCGACCCGCTGCCGGAGGGCACGGACGCGGACCGCCAGGCCGCGGCGCAGCAGTACCTGAACGGCTACTTCGAGCAGATCCAGACGATCAAGGTCCGCCTCTACTGGGGCGACGCTCGCGCGTTCGCGCGCGAGCTGCGCGAGCGACGGGCGGAGTACCGGACGCGTGTCTAGCCTCCCGCACTCGCCGTACGTCGGGCCTCGTCCGTTCGAGCGGACGGCAGAGGACCGCGCGCGCTTCTTCGGCCGCGACCGCGAGGTCGAGGAGATCGTCTCGCTGATCCTCAGCCACCCGATCGTGCTCGTGTACGCGCAGTCGGGCGCCGGCAAGACCTCGCTCGTCAACACCGCCGTCTCGGAGGCGCTCGACGACAAGGGCGTCGCGCTGCTCCCGCTCACCCGCGTCCGCGGCGACACCGCGCCGGGCCTCGACGCCGCCGCGATCCCGAACCTGTACGTCTTCTCCGCGCTGCAGTCGCTCGCGCCCGACGCGGCGCGCGACGAGCTCGCCGGCTTCACGCTCGCCGCGTACCTCGAGCGCTCGCGCCCGGAAGGGCGAGCCGCGGCCGCGGACGCTCGTGCTCGACCAGTTCGAGGAGCTCTTCACCTCCGAGACGGTCTACGAGCTCTACGGCGACGGCTGGCAGGAGCAGCAGCGCGGCTTCTTCGTCCAGGTCGCCGAGGCGATCGCGGCCGACCCGCTGCTGCGCGTCGTGCTCGTGATGCGGAAGGAGTACCTCGCCGAGCTCGAGCGGTTCACGCCGCTGCTGCCGGAGCGGCTGCAGACGCGCTTCCTGCTCGAGCCCCTCCAGCGCGACGCGGCGCTCGCGGCCGTGCGCGGCCCGCTCGACGGGACCGGGCGCGTGTTCGCCGACGGCGTCGCCGAGGCGCTCGTCGACCGGCTGCTGACGATGCGGGTCGGGCCGGACCGCGACGTCCACGGCCGCTTCGTCGAGCCGGTCCAGCTCCAGCTCGTCTGCCGGAGCCTGTGGCAGGACCTGCCGGCCGACGCCGCGACGATCACGGAGTCGGACGTCCAGGCGTTCGGCGACGTCGACACGGTGCTCGGGCAGTTCTACGAGCGCGCGGTGCACGCGGCGGCCTCGGCGGCGCGCGAGCGCGAGGGCCGCCTCCGGGCGCGGATCGAGTCCGACTTCATCACCTCGATCGGCACGCGCGGCGCCGTGTACCTCGGCGGCGAGTGGACGCGGCGCTCGGCCGCGCTCGACGAGCTCGAGCGCCGGCACGTGATCCACGCCGAGTGGAGAGCGGGCACGCGCTGGTACGAGCTGACGCACGACCGGCTGATCGACCCGATCCGATCGTCGAACCTGCGCTTCCGGGGCCGCCGGCTCCGGCGCCGGGCCTTCACCGGCGGCGCGCTCGCGGCGCTCGCGGCGATCGCGGGCGCGGCGTTCTTCGTCGTGACGCTCGTCGTCGGGCCGCGGGGGATCCAGACGAGCAACGCGCCAGGCCTCCTCACCTCGCACGCGACCGGCCTCCTCCGCGAGACGCTGACGGACAAGAGCCACCCGATCGTCGTCGCGGCCGCGATCGGAGACGGGAGCCGCGTCGCCACGGTCACCGACTCCGGGACGCTCCAGGTCACGCCGCTCGACGGCTCGTCGCAGCAGTGGTTCGAGGTCGGCGACCACGTGCGGACGGCCGCGTTCAGCCCGGACGGGTCGCTCGCGCTCGTCGTGCACGAGAGCGGAAGGGTCGTCGGCTGGGAGCTCGCGACCGGGACGCCGTTCGGCGACGTCCCGATCGGCGGTCAGCAGGCGAGCGCGATCGCGTTCAGCCCGAGCGGGCAGTACGCCGCGATCGCGACCGGCGACGAGGTGCAGATCTTCGACGTGTCGGCACGCCGCTTCGTCAAGCAGCGGCGGTTCGACGCCGCCGTGCGCTCGGTCGCGTTCGACCCCGGCGGCCTGCGCTTCGCCGCGGGCCTCGCGTCCGGCGCCGTCGCCGTCGCGCCGTTCACCGGCCGGATCCGCGAGAGCGCCCGAACGCCCGGCGCGGTCGACGCGGTCGCGTTCGACCCCGCCGGCGACCGGCTCGCCCGCGGGGGGCGCGGGACGGTGCAGATCCTCGCGGTCGCGGGCCTGAAGCCCCTCTCGACCTTCACCGGCGCGGGGAGCCGGATCCGCGCGGTCGCGTTCAGCCCGGACGGCTCGGAGGTCGTGAGCGGGGGCGACAACGGGGTCGCGATCGTGTGGCGGTCGCTCCCGGCCGGCAGGAGCGGCAAGCGTCCGCCCAGGCCGATCGTGCTCCGGGGACACGGCCGCGCGGTCGGCTCGGCGGTGTTCACGCCCGACGGGAACCAGGTCGTGACGGTGAGCGCCGACGGGACGATGCGGGTCTGGGGCTTCTTCGGCGCGGGCGCGACGCTCCGGCAGCGCATCGTCGACGGCGCGCTCGCCGGCATCGGGAACGCGGCGCAGATCCACTACAGCCAGATCCGGCCGATGCAGGGGATCGTCGAGCGCATCCGGCTGCCGAACGTGCCGACGCAGATGGACACCGGCGCCTTCGTCACGTGGTGCTACTGGCAGGCCGGCGCGCCCGACCCGAACGGCCTCGGCTACAGCGGCGCGGGGTACACCGGGACGCTGCTCCAGCACATGCGCCCGATCCCGCAGCGCGCCGTCCGGCCGGGCGACCTCGTCGTCTGGGGGCGGGCCCCGGGCGAGCACGTCGCGCTCGTCGTGAAGGCCGGCAAGGATCCGCTTCTCGCCTCACACGGCTCCGAGGAGGGGCCGAAGCTGGTCTCGTTCTCGGCCGAGAACGGCTGGTTCCGGCAGAACGCCGTCGGCACGGTCACCTGGCTGACCGAGGCCCTCGGCTAGGCGGGGGAGGCCGGTGCGGCCGCGGCGGCGGCGCGGTGCCGGCGAGCGAGGCCTCGATCGCCGTGAGCAGCCGGGCGAGCGCGTCGGTCTCGGGCGCGGGCAGGTCGACGAGGAGCGTCGCGAGCCGCTCGTGGAGGAGCGCCTGAGCCGACCGTAGTGCGTCGCGTCCGCGGGCCGTCAGCGCGAGCGGCTGGCGGCGGCGGTCGTCCGGCAGCCGGCTGCGGTCGATCAGGCCGGCGGCCTCGAGCCCGGCGAGGAGCTGTGAGACCGCGGCGGCCGAGACGGCCGCCCGGCGGGCGAGCTCCGACCCGACGACCTCGCCCTCGCCGACGGCCCGGAGCGCGAGGAACTGCCCGACCGTGAGCGGCGGCTCGTGCGCGGCGAGGAGCCGCTCGATCCAGCGGCTGACGAGCGGCGCGGTGCGCGCGAGCGCCTCCGCCGCCTCGAGTCTGCGCCGTCCGGGGTTTGGCATGAGTTAAGACTGATTAACTGTTAAGGGTGATTGTCGAAAGGATCCTAGCCGCCGCCGGGCAGGCGTGGCCGCCGTTCGTGCTCGTCGCGGGGCTGCTCCTCGTCGGCGCGGTCGCGGCCGGCGACGGGCTCTTCGAGGCTGCCGGCGCGCGGCTCGCGGCCGCGCGGGTCCCGCCGCGGTGCCTGCTCCTCGCGCTGCTCGGCCTCGTCGCGGCGGTGACCGCGGTCCTCAACCCCGACACGGCCGTCCTCTTCCTCACGCCGGTGCTCGTCCACGCCGCGCGGCGCCGCGGCCTCGACGAGAAGCCGTTTCTCTACGGCACGGTCTTCATGGCGAACGCGGCGTCGCTGCTGCTTCCCGGCTCGAACCTCACGAACCAGCTCGTGCGTGCGGCGCGTGCCCGTCGGCGGGATCGAGTTCGGCGCTCGGATGCTGCCCGCGTGGGTCGCGGCGTGCGCGGTCACGGCGGCGTTCTGCGCGCTCGCGTTCCGGCCGCGGCGCCGGCGACTCGGAGACCACCGCTGCGCCGCCGCTCCGGCTCCGGACCGGCGCGGTCGCGACGCTCGCCGCCGCGGGGCTCGTGCTCGCGCTGCCGAACCCGGCGCTGCGGGTGCTCGCACTCGGCCTCGCCGCGTGCGCGGTCGCACGAGTCCGGCCGAGCCTCGACACGCGCACGCTCGCGCTTCTCTTCGCGCTCACGGTCGGCCTCGGCGCGCTCGCGCGCGCGTGGCACGGCCGGCCGCTCGAGGCCCGCACGACGTGGAAGGCGGCCGCGATCGGCGCGGTCGCCGCGGTGCTCGTGAACAACCTGCCTGCCACGGTCATCCTCACCGCACAGCCACCGCGGGCGGCGAGCGCGCTCCTCGTCGGGCTCGACCTCGGCCCGAACCTCGCGGTCACGGGCTCCCTCTCCGCGGTGCTGTGGCTCCAGGCCGCGCGCGCCGTCGGCGCGCGCGCGTCGATCGCGACGTACACGCGCCTCGGGCTCGTGCTCGCGCCGCTCAGCCTCGCCGCGTCGCTGGCGGCCCTTCGTCTGTGAGCGCCGCGGCGCCCGGCACGGTCCGAGCGGTGCGGCAGCAAGGGCGCGGCGGCGTCGGCGTGACGACCGCACCGTCGCCCGGCAACGTGTTCAGCGACGACACGCGTCCGACGCCAGGCGACGAGGGCTGGACGATCCGCCTGATCAACGGCGACAGCGGCCAGACCGACAACGGCAGCGTCTTCGTTGCTTGCCTCGCTGACGAACGAAGGTCACCTGGCGCCCGCGGCCCGCATCTCCTCGACCGCGCGGGCGGAGTCGGCGGCCTCTACGGCGACCCGCAGCTCGCCTCCGCGTCCGCGACCGCGTCGTGATCCGCCGGCGAGCGCTTCCACCGGTCACGCGACGCGCCCGGTGTCCGCGTAGACCGTGACGCGGCCGCCGCGCGCGAAGCCGCACAGCGTCACGCGCTGGGCCTCCGCGAGCTCGACCGCGAGGCTCGACGGCGCGCCGACGCCGACGAGCACCGGGCAGCCGGCGAGCGCCGCCTTCTGGACGAGCTCGAACGAGAGCCGGCCGCTGACGCAGAGGATCGCGTCGGCGAGCGGGAGGCGTTCCTCGCGGAACGCCCAGCCGACGACCTTGTCGAGCGCGTTGTGGCGGCCGACGTCCTCGCGCACGCAGAGGAGCTCGCCGCCCGCGGCGAAGAGCCCGGTCGCGTGCAGACCGCCCGTGAGCGCGAACGCCGGCTGCGCCTCGCGGAGCCGGTCCGGCAGCGCCGCGAGGAGCGCGGCCCCGACGCGGAGCTCGCGACTCGACCGGCGGCGCGTGGACTGCGACCGCGGCGAGTGCGCCCTTCCCGCAGACGCCGCACGACGACGTGGTGTAGAAGTGCCGCCGCAGTCGCTCGGGGTCGAACGCGCGACACCTCGAGCTCGACCGTGTTCGCCGCGAGGTCCGCCGGCGCGTGCGCGCCGACCGGGTCGAGACCCTCGCCGACCGCGAACCCGAGCGCGAGCTCCTCGTCGTGCGCCGGGCGTCCGCATCGTCACCGCGACCGGCTCGCCGCCGATCCGGATCTCGAGCGGCTCCTCGACCGCGACGAGGTCGCGCTCGCGCTCGCCCGACGGGTGCCGCGAGACCTCGACGCGGGCGGTCGAGTACGGCGCCAGGCCTGCGCTCACGGGAGGCCCGGTGTCAGACACGTGTCGGGCCCAGGGTCTCACGCCGGCGCGAGCTCCCCGGGCCGGTTCACGTTCACGAGCAGCTCCGCCGGCAGCTCGACCTCGGCGACGTCGAGCTCGGCGAGCGCGTCGCGGAGCTTCAGCTCGCCCGCCGCGAGGCGCCGCTCGAGCACCGGGAGCGCGCGCCGGCGGTACGCGCCGGGGAGCGGGCCGGTCTGCGGGACGGCGGCGTCGAGGCACGCGGCCGCGAGCTGCCGCAGCGCGTCCGCCGTGAGCGCAGGGCAGTCGACCGGGACGACGAGGCACAGCTCGGTCGGCGCCGCGCGCAGCCCGGCGACGAGGCCCGGCGAGCGGCGCGCGCACGTCCGTCCCGTCGTCGACGAGCTCGAACGGCAGCGGCAGCCCGTCGGCGCGCTTGCCGACCGCGAGCCGCTCGGTGCAGCACTCGCCGAGCAGGCGCCACGCGCGCTCCGCGAGCGTCTCGCCGCCGATCCGCGCGAGCGCCTTCGGTGAGCCGAACCGCGCGCTCGCGCCGCCGACGAGGAGGATCCCGGTCGCCTCGATCACGCGACGAGCCGCACGCCGGCGCCCTCGACGACGCGGCCGACGCGGGCCGCGAGCCCGTCGAGCGCGCCCGGCGCGAGCGCGACGAGCAGCCCGCCCGACGTCTGCGGGTCGAATGCGAGCGCGACCTGCGCCTCGCTCGCGCCGTCGACCGCGAGCGCGTCGCCGACGAACGCGCGGTTCCGCGGGTCGCCGCCGGTGCGGACGCCCTCGGCCGCGAGCTCGAGCGCGCCCGGCGAGCGCCGGCAGCGCGCCGGCGTCGCAGCTCGATCGCGACGCCGCTCCGCGTCGCCATCTCGTAGCGCGTGGCCGAGCGAGCCCGAAGCCGGTCACGTCGGTGACGGCGTGCGGGCCGAGCGGCCGGACGAGCTCGGCCGCCGTCGGCGTTCAGCCGCGTCATCGACGCGACCGCCGTCGCTCGACGGCCCTCCTTCGCCGTGGACGAGCAGGCCGGTGCCGAGCGGCTTCGTCAGGTAGAGGTCGTCGCCGGGCCGCGCGCCGCGCCTTCGTCCAGACCTCGTCCGGGCCGCACCGTCCCGACGACCGCGAGCCCGTACGCCGGCTCCTCGTCGCGCAGCGTGTGGCCGCCGGCGAGCACGCCGCCGGCCTCGGCGCACCTTCGCGGCCGCGGCGCCGAAGATCGCGCCGCGCACGGCCTCGCCGGGCAGCGACTCCGGGAAGACGGCGATCGAGAGCGCGAGCAGCGGCCGGCCGCCCATCGCGAACACGTCGTTGAGCGCGTTCGTCGCCGCGATCGCGCCGAACTCGGCCGGGTCGTCGACGATCGGCGGGAAGAAGTCGAGCGTGAAGACGAGCGCCCGCTCGTCGTCGAGCCGGTACACCGCCGCGTCGTCGGACGGCGCGAGCCCGACGAGCAGGTCGGGGTCGGCGCCGGGCGCGAGCCCGCCGACGAGCTCCTGCAGCAGCGCCGCCGAATACTTGGCCGCGCACCCGCCGCAGGAGACGAGCTCGGTGAGGCGGATCGGGGCGGAGTCCACGGCCACGGGCGCTCGTACACTCTAGGGATGGAGCTTCGCGAGCTGCCGTCGGTGGACGAGCTCCTGCGGATCGACGCGGTCGCGCGGCTGCCGCGCCCGGCGGCGGTGGCGGCCGCGCGCGAGGCGCTCGCGCAGGCGCGCGAGGAGATCGCCGCCGGCCACGACCCGGGCGAGCTCGCGCCGCGGGTGCTCGCGCTCGCCGCCCGCGCCGCCGAGCCGCGGCTGCGGCGCGCGATCAACGCGACCGGCGTCGTCCTGCACACGAACCTCGGCCGCGCGCCGCTCGCCGCCGCCGCGCTCGCAGCGCGTCGCCGAGGTCGGCCGCGGCTACTCGAACCTCGAGTACGACCTCGACGCGGGCGCGCGCGGCTCGCGGCACGACCACCTCGCGGCGGTGCTCCGCCGGCTGACCGGCGCCGAGGACGCGCTCGTCGTCAACAACAACGCCGCCGCCGTGCTGCTCGCGCTCGCCGCGCTCGCCGAGGGCCGCGAGGTCGTCGTCTCGCGCGGCGAGCTGATCGAGATCGGCGACGGCTTCCGGATCCCGGACGTGCTCGCGCGCTCGGGCGCGCGCCTCGTCGAGGTCGGGACGACGAACCGCACGCGCGCGGCCGACTACGAGGCGGCGGTCGGGCCGGAGACGGCGCTGCTGCTGCGCGTCGCACCAGTCGAACTTCCGCACCGTCGGCTTCACCGAGCGGCCGTCGCTCCGCGAGCTCGCCGCGGTCGCGCGCCGGCGCGGGCTGCCGCTCCTCGACGACCTCGGCTCGGGCAGCCTCGTCGCGTTCGACGACGAGCCGCTCGTCCCGGACAGCCTCGCCGCCGGCGCCGACCTCGTCGCGTTCTCCGGCGACAAGCTCCTCGGCGGGCCGCAGGCCGGGATCGTCCTCGGCCGCGCCGACCTCGTCGGCCGCCTCCGCCGCCATCCGCTCCAGCGCGCGCTGCGGCCGGACAAGCTCACGCTCGCCGCGCTCGAGGGGACGCTGCTCCTGTACCTCGACCCGGAGCGCGCGCTCGCCGAGGTGCCGGCGCTGCGGATGCTCCGCGAGCCGGCCGACGCCGTTCGGGCGCGCGCCGAGCGGCTCGCGGCGCTCGTCGGCGGCGAGGTCGTCGAGACGACCGGCCGCGCCGGCGGCGGCGCGCTCCCGCTGCTCGAGCTGCCGGGCGCGGCGGTCGCGGTCGAGCTCGAGCTCGCGGCGGCGCTGCGGCTCGGCGAGCCGCCGGTCGTCGCGCGTCGTCCGCGACGGGCGGACGCTGCTCGACTGCCGCACGATCGACGACGCCGAGGTCGACGCTCGTGGCCGCCGCGGCGCGTGCCGCGCATGCCGCTGACGCTCGGCACGGCCGGCCACGTCGACCACGGCAAGACGTGGCTCGTCCAGGCGCTCACCGGCACCGACACCGACCGGCTGCCCGAGGAGCAGACGCGCGGGATCTCGATCGAGCTCGGGTACGCGCCGCTCGAGCTGCCCGACGGCGCGGCGGCTCTCGGTGGTCGACGTGCCGGGCCACGAGCGGTTCGTGCGGACGATGGTCGCGGGCGCGACCGGGATCGACCTCTTCCTGCTCGTCGTCGACGCGGGGGAGGGCCCGCGCGCGCAGACGCGCGAGCACCTCGCGATCCTCGCGCCTGCTCGGCGTCGAGCGCGGCGTCGTCGCGGTCACGAAGATCGACGCCGTCGACGCCGCGCGCGTCGACGCGCACGGTCGAGCAGGTTCGCGAGCTCGCTCCCGTCGAACGAGGTCGTCCGCGTCAGCGCCGCGACCGGCGAGGGGCTGCCGGAGCTGCTCGCCGCGCTCGGCCGCGCGGCGGCCGCGGTCGAGCGGCGCGCCGCGCTTCGGCGCCGCGCGGCTCTACGTCGACCGCGTCTTCAGCCTCGCGGGCGCCGGGCACGATCGCGACCGGGACGCTCTGGTCGGGCTCGATCGCGGCCGGCGACCGGCTCGCAGGCGCTGCCGGCAGGCTTCGAGGTCCGCGTGCGGAGCGTCCAGGTGCACGGCGACGACGGTCGAGCGCGCCGACGCCGGCCAGCGCGTCGCGGTCGGCGTCGTCGCCGAGCAGCGGCGCGCGCCTCGGCCGCGGCGACGCGCTCGTCGAGCCGGACGCGTACCCCGCGAGCTACCGGCTCGACGTCGCGCTCGACGAGCGCGAGCCGATCCCGGCGGGCGCGCGCGTCCAGGTCTGCCACGGCACCTCGGCCGTCCCGGCGCGGGTCGTCCGCGTCGGCGAGCGGTACGCCCAGCTCCGGCTCGAGCGGCAGCTCGTGTCCGCGCGCGGCGACCGCTTCGTCCTCCGCCGCGAGACGACCGTCGGCGGCGGCCGCGTTCTCGACCCGGCGCCGCCGCGCCGGCCCGACGAGTCGCGCCTGCGGCTGCTCGACCAGGACGATCCGCGCGCGCTCGTCGCCGGGCTCGTCGGCGCGCCGGTGCGGGTCGACGCGCTCCGCCGCCGCGCGCTGCTCGACGGGGACCGAGCTCGACGAGGGCCTCGCCGCGGTCGAAGCGGGCGGGGGAGTGGGCGCTCGGCCCCGCGTGGCTCGAGCGGACGCGGGTCGCGCGCGGAGGAGGCGCTCGCCGCGCGGGCGGACGAGCTCGATCCGGGCCTGCCCGCGGCGGCGCTCCTCGGCCGCGAGCCGTGGGCGGCGGCGGTCGCGCCGCTGCTCGGGCTCGACGCGAGCGACGGGAAGCTGTACCTCCCGGGAACGCGGCCGAGCGCGGCGGGGCGCGGCGGCGACCTCGAGCGCCGGCTCGCCGAGAACGGCCTCGAGCCGACGCCGGTCGAGGACGGCGAGCTCGCGATCCAGCTCGAGCGCGAGGGCCGGCTCGTCCGCCTCGGCGACGGCCTCGCGGTCGCGCCCGACGCGTACGAGCGAGCCCGCTCGGCGCTCGTCGCCGAGTGCGAGCGCGCCGGGACGATCTCGCTGGCGCGCTTCCGCGACCTGCTCGGCGCCTCGCGCCGGGTCGCCCAGCTCCTGCTCGAGCGCTTCGACGCCGACCGGCTCACGATCAGGGTCGGAGACGAGCGCCGCCTGCGCCGCTCGGCGCCGGGGATAGGGTCCGCCGCGGAGCGGCGGGGCCCGGTGGCCCAGCCGGTCTTCAAAACCGGTGAGGTCGTGTAACCCACGGCTGGGTAGGTTCGACTCCTACGCCGCTCCGTACCGCGACTTCCCGGCAGCGATGCGGGATAGCCCTGGACCAGGCGATCCGCCGCCCACGCCGGCGCGTGGCAACAGATTGGTGGCGGTCCGGTGACGCAGTTCGAAGCACCCGTTGACTTCGTTCATGCAAATGAAGGAGCATCATCCGGTCATGTAACCGGCCACGCCCTCCGGACGCCCTCCGATGTCGAAGCTCCCTAGGGCGCTTCCGTCCGGGCCGAACCAATCTCGGAAGGGAGCACCTCGATGACCAAGCGCAAGTCTCGGCGAGGCAGCCTCGCCGTTCTGCTCGCAGCGCTCGTCGTCCTCGGCACGGTCGCCGCCTACACGGCCGCCACCGCATCGGCGGACGGTAGGACCCTCCAAGGCAACTTCTGCACCTTGTCGGTCCCGCCGGCCACGCCTGCGTCGAGTCACTTCTGCATGTCGATCACGTGGGACGGGGCGACGGTCGGTACCGCGACTCGAACGGATCCGACTCAACCCGACCTCGCGCTCCGGCCGGGGACGTACTGGCTCACCGTCACCGACGACAACAACGGCCACAACTTCGTGCTGAGAAGTTGCCCGGACTCGACGTCGCTGTGCGACGGGGCCTCCGGCGGCGCCGAGCAGGAGATCACGCCGCTCAACAACGGCGCCGCTCCGGCCCCGACCCTCACCGAGACGCTCAAGCTCAATCTGCAGCACGGCACCTACAGGCTCTTCTGCGCCGCGCCGAACCACGAGAACAGAGGAATGTACGTCGACATCGCCGTCGGCGGCGTTGGTCAGGTCGGCTAAGGAGCCACGTCTGAGGCGGAACGCCGCCTCGGCCCCAAGAGCCACCCAACGCAGAGCGCGGGTGCAGCGGGGGGCCGCTGCACCCGTTGCTCTGGCGTGGCCCGTTGGCTCAGAGACGCCAGCCGTGACGCCGGAGGACGCCACGATTCGCGAGGGCCGAGCGCCGCGAATGCCGGGACGGGCGTCCGATCGCCGACCACTTCGACCAGTCAACCGCGTGGTGCGGGTCAGCGGCCATCGCGCACCCAACGACGGTAGTGCCAAACGCACCAACGCCCGCGGCGTGGACGGCGCGGGCGTCGGCAGCGCAGCTCATCATCTCGGGGAGATTCACGTGCGCATCCTCAACCTACCCCAGGGCCCTGGGGGACTGACCGTCGCGTTCATGTCTCGTTCAGGTGAGCCGGTCTACCCTCGCGGCTATCCCCGCGGTCTGCGCCTGCCGGTGAAAGGCCGCGGGGGTTAGCTCCCGCGACGACTGCATCCCCGGTCAGGCGTCGCGAGCGGGGCGGGAGCCAAACGGGGTCGGAACCCTCCCAGGATGCCGCCCTGTAGGCTCCCGCCAAGTCGTCCGGCCCCAGCCGAACCGAGGAAGGGGACCAGGATGCATCACTTTCGTCTCGTCACTGCCGACGGCGAACCGCTCGGCACGATCGAACTCGCGCGGCCCGATTGGCCCGCCGGCAGCGTGATCCACATGAGCGGCCGCGGCGGGACATGCGCGTGCTCGACTGGGTGTCCGGGCTCGACTAACGGTCTTGAGCGATCGCGACAGGTTGGCCCAAACGGGTCGGGCCGCCGGCGAACTGACACGGCACTGTGGGTGATAAGCGGCGGCCCGGCCCACCACCCCCCGGACCAGGTCGCCGCACGTTCTCACGGCGACTGCACGTCGCGGACGGCCCAAACGGGTCATGCGGTTGGTGATCTCGGCGCGCGACTGTGGGTGATAGGCGGCGGCCCAGGGCTTAACAGCCCGGTCTGACGGCGGGCCGCCGCCTATCCCGCCTCGTTGCAACCGACCCGCTTGAGCTGCTCGCGTTCGACCCCGACCTCGGCCTCGACGAGTTGCGCGACTACCTGCGGCGCGAGATCGCGCGGCGGACGGACGCCATCGAAGCTCGCGAACGAACCGGAAGCGCTTGCCGCCTAGGGCGGACCGAAGAGCTCTTCGTCGAGCCGCTCGGCCTCGGCCTCAAACCGATCAGCCTGGCTGACGGCAAGTGCAGCCGACGTCAGATCCTCGAGGCGGCGCCGTGGCGTGTGGCCAGCCTGGGCGGGGTACTCGTTGCGAAGGTCCATCAGTTCGCGTGGATTTCGTGCTCTCGAGTTCCCGTTGGCCACCACTTCTGTCCAATGCCAGCCTCGTTCGACTCGAGGTACGGGCGGCAGTAGGAGACCACGAGGCCGGTCTCGATGATGCGGTCGGCCAAGCGCGCAGGCCCGTCGTTCTCATGGGCATCTACCAGCACCACAGCGGCGTGTGCGGCGAGTCGCATATCGGTCGCTGCGAGGCGGAAAACGAGTGAGCCTGTCGAGCCCTTGGAAGATCTTCGTCAACTCCTCAACGGCATCTCGGATGGGAACCGTGCTTCCTTCCCAGGCGATCGTGTTCGAGACGCCGAATCGTCTCCCCTTCGCGACGACGACGGCCGCACCGCTCCGGGCACCCTCACCGCCGCTCACTTCTATACGTGACCCGGTCGGGCTCATCTAAGCCGCGTAGACCTCGAGCGCTCCCGATGCAGCCAAACGCTTGACGAACCGATCCACCTCGTCGATCCGCTCCTCTGAGTCGGCGAGTGCAGACAAAAGCGGTGAGACGCGCATCGCATTGCGATCCTCGTTGGATGCGCGCGTGGCTCAAGGCGCGTCGTCGAGCGGAACCGGCGTCGTCTTCAAAACCGGTCAGGTCGTGTAGCCCACGGCTGAGTAGGTTCGACTCCTACGCCGCTCCGTTCCGCCAACCTGCACGGTTAGGCTCGCAGCATGCAGCTCCGCCGCGCGCTCGCGCATCCGCGCCCGTACGCCGCCGCCGCGGCGATCCCCGGTCGGTATGCGACCGCTGTCGCCGAGCGGCGGCATGTCCGCGCGCTCCCGGCCGAGCTTTCTTTCGGGCGAGCGTTCGAGTTCGCCACCTCGAGCATCGGGAAGGGGCAGAGACGCGAGGAGATCGAGTGGCTCTACGGGCTCGTCCGCGAGCTGCGTCCACGCGCGGTGCCCGAGATCGGTCTGGACAGTGGCGGCACGTTCTTCCTCCGGTCGCGGGCGTCGTCCGCCGACGCGCCGCTCGTGGCCGTCGACTCGGCCCGGGCCTGCCGTTCGGTCGGTGGTCGCCGTTCGTGCTCGCGCGCCGCGCCTTCGCCACCGCGGATCAACGCGTCGAGCTGCTCGTGGACGACGACTCGCACGATCGCGCCACGCCCGCCCGCGTCCGCGAGTCGCTCGACGGGCGTTCGGTCGACTTCCTCTTCATCGACGGCGACCACGGGATCGGCGTGTATCGAGTTCCCGCTTAACGCCTCCGCCGGTCTAGCCTCCGAACGTGAGCGCCACCGACTTCCTGCTCGCGTTCGCCCTCGGCGCGGGCGCCGGCACCGCGGTCTTCTTCCACGCGAGCCGGAACGGGATCAAGCATCCCTCCGCGTGGGCGAGCTTCGTGTTCCTGCTGCTCGCGATCGGGCTGCCGGCGTATGCGATCCACGTCCGGCGGACGCGGCGCGCGCGGTGAGTCAGCTCACGCGGGCGATGAGCTCGATCTCGACCGCGATGCCGAACGGGAGCGAGCCCATGCCGACCGCCGAGCGCGCGTGGCGGCCGCGGTCCTCGCCGAAGACCTCGACGAGCAGGTCGGATGCGCCGTTCACGACCTTCGGGTGCTCGGTGAAGTCCGGGTCGGCGTTGACCATTCCGAGCATCTTCACGAGCTGCTCCACGCGGTCGAGCGAGCCGAGCTCGGCGTGGAGCGCGCTCAGGGAGTTGAGCGCGGAGAGCCGCGCCGCCTGGTAGGCCTCCTCGACCGGCACCTCGCTCGGCACCTTCCCGCGATGGACGACCGTTCCGTTCGCGGTCGGGCCATGTCCGGCGACGAACGCGAGCCCGCCCGCGACCACGACGGGGACATAGCTCCCGGCCGGCGCGAACGGCGGCGGCAGCTCGATCCCGAGCTCGGCGAGGCGCTGCTCGATCTGGCCCATCGCGAGAGTCTGCCCGATCGGCGTCCCGCGGGTCTACGCTGGCCCCATGCCGCTGGCCGCGACACTCGCGACCGTCGCGCTCGCCGCGAGCCTGCTCGGCGGGTCGGCCGCGCCCGTGAAGGTGACGGTCACGGCGCCGGGGCACTCGCCGAAGATCGGGACGCACTGGAAGTACGCGCTCGCCGTCACGAGGGGCGGCAAGCCGGTCGCCGCGCGGCTCACCGAGCAGATCGTCGACCCGATCGGCGGCTCGCACCCGGTGCAGCTCGGCTCGACCACGACAGACATCACGAACCGGCCGGTGCGCGGCACGTTCCGCGACTACATCATCTGGCCGGCCGACTCGCGCGGGATCCCGCTCACGCTCCGGATCGTCGTCACCTCCGGCGGGTCGAAGCGCGTCGTCTCGTACCACGTCACGCCGCGGGCGTGACCGCCGGCGCCGCGATCGTCGTCGACCGGGTGCGGAAGAGCTTCGAGGGCGGCCGCGTCGCCGCGCTCCGCGACGTCTCGTTCCGCGTCGAGCCCGGCGAGCTCGTCGCGCTCACCGGTTCGTCCGGGTCGGGGAAGAGCACGATCCTGAACCTCGTCGGCGCGCTCGACCGGCCCGACTCCGGCTCGATCGAGGTCGGCGGGCAGCGGCTCGACGCGCTCGAGCGGCCCGACGAGTATCGCGCCGCGACGATCGGGTTCGTGTTCCAGCGGCACGACCTGCTGCCGACGCTGACCGCGGCCGAGAACGTGCAGGTGCCGATGTTCGGCCGCCGGCCGCGGCGCGAGCGCGAGGCCCGCGCGCGCGAGCTGCTCGCCGAGGTCGGCCTCGACGGCCCGCGCCGACGCGCGGCCGGGCGTGCTCTCCGGCGGCGAGCGTCAGCGCGTCGCGATCGCCCGCGCGCTCGCGAACGAGCCGCGTCTGCTGCTCGCGGACGAGCCGACCGGCGCGCTCGACTCCGAGACCGGCGGCCACGTGCTCGAGCTGCTCGATCGGGTTCGGGCGCGGCGCGGGACGACGATCCTGCTCGTCACGAACGACGACGACGTCGCCGCTCGCGCCGACCGCGCGCTGCGGCTCCGCGACGGCGTCATTCGTGGCGGAGAGCCTCGATCGGCGTCAGCCTGACCGCGCGCCACGTCGGGTACAGCGCGCCGAGCGTCGCGACGCCGAGCGCGAACGCGAGCCCCCACGCGAACGTCGCCGCGGTGTACGTCGGCTGGATCAGCCCGGAGAGCGCGCTGTGCCGGACGAAGAGCTGCGCCGCGAGCACGCCGAACGCGCAGCCGACGCCGAGCGCGAGCAGGCAGATCCCGACCGCCTCGGAGAGGATCATCCCGCCGACGCGGAGCACCGACCAGCCGACCGCGCGCAGGATCCCGATCTCGCGCGTGCGCTCGAAGACCGACATCGCCATCGTGTTCGCCACGCCGATCCCTCCGACGATCAGCGCGAGCAGCGAGACGATCCAGCCGGTCGAGACGAT
This sequence comes from uncultured Actinomycetes bacterium, assembly GCA_963729135.1. GTDB lineage: Bacteria > Actinomycetota > Thermoleophilia > Gaiellales > Gaiellaceae > PALSA-600. The sequence continues at coordinate 347,214 of CAVSMT010000008.1, read as the reverse complement.
CAGCCGGCTCGACGTGTCGACCTTGATCGCCTGGCCGGGCTCGGTCACCGCCGCGACGCCGGGGTAGCGGGCCTCGAGCCGCTTCGCGACCGCGTTCACGTCGTGGCCGAGCTTGACGTTGACGCCGATCGACGTGAGCTCGCCCGGTCGCCTCGAGAGCGCCTCGACGGTGTGGAGCGGGAGCGCGAGCCCGAGGTCCTCGAAGCGGTCGCCGGAGTGGTAGATCCCCGCGACCGTGAACGGGCGGCCCGCGACGCGCACGACCTGGCCGACGTGCTTTCCCGAGTGGTCGCCGGCCATCACCGCGCCGCGGACGCCGTCGACGACGACGAGCCGGCGGTACGCGAACTCGTTCGGGTCGAGGCCGAAGACGAGCGTGCCGCCGTCGACGAGCAGCTTCACCTTCGCGACGGAGGCGACGCCCGGGTCGGCCGCGACCTTCGCCGCGAGCGACTCGGGCAGCAGCGAGCGGGTGAAGTCGGAGACGTCCGACTGGAAGAGCCCGAAGTCGGCGCGGCCGACGTGGAGCAGGTCGCCCGCGGTCCGGTGCACGCCGTTCGTGATCGCGAGCAGCGCCACGATCAGCCCGACGCCGAGCCCGACGCCAACCGCGGTGAACGCCGTCCGCGCGGGCCGGCGGAGCAGGTTCTTCCAGATCAGCGCGGGCCAGCTCACCGCGCCGACAGCCTCTCAGACGCGGAGTGCGCGGGCGACCCAGCGGGGGAGGTACCAGTTCCAGCGGCCCGCGAGCGCCATCGACGAGGGGAGGAGCAGCCCGCGGACGAGGGTGATGTCGATCATGATCGCGACCGCGAGCCCGAACCCGAGCTGCTGCATCGTCGGCACCGAGCCGAGCGCGAGGCCGCTGAACGTCGCGGCCATGATCAGCCCGGCCGCGGTGACGATGCGGCCCGTGCTCGCGAGCCCGTGGACGACCGCGCCGTTGTTCGACCGCGTCCGGTCCCAGGCCTCGCGCATCCGCGTGACGAGGAAGACCTCGTAGTCCATCGAGAGCCCGAAGAGCAGCGTGAACATGAACACCGGGATCCACCCCTCGATCTGGCTCACGCGCAGCAGCCCGGCCCACGAGCCCCAGCCCCACTGGAAGACGGCGATCATCAGGCCGCTCGCCGCGCCGACCGTCAGCAGGTTGAGGGCGATCGCCTTCAGCGGCAGGAGCAGCGACTTGAAGGCGCGCACGAGCAGCAGGTACGTCAGCCCGAGCACGCCGAGGATCAGCCACGGGAAGAGGCCGAGCGTGCGCGAGACGAAGTCGGCCGAGTACGCCGCGCCGCCGCCCGCGATCACGCGCACCGAGCTGGGGAACCCGGCCGCCGGGATCAGCCGGTCGCGGAGCCGCCCCGCGAACGACTGCGCCTGCTGGCTCGCCGGGTCGTGGCGGCCGACGACGTCGATCCGCAGGTAGCGGCCGCTCGGGTCGCTCGCCGCGGGCGTGACGGAGACGACCTCGGGGTCGGCGTGGAGGAGGCGGCGCAGCTCGGCGAGCGCCGGCCGACCCGCGGCGTCGCCGCCCTGCCGGTGCGAGTCGACGACGATCGTGGTCGGGTCGAGCGAGTCGCTGCTGCGGCCGGCCGCGAGGACGTCGAGCCCGCGCATCGCCGGGATGCCGGGCGGCAGGCTGCCGTGCGAGCCCGGCCCGACGTGGATCCCGATCAGCGGCATCGCCCCGAGCAGGAGCACGACCGCGACGAGCGGCGTCAGCCACTTCGCGCGCCGCATCACCCAGCGGACGTGCGCCGTCCACAGCCGCTCCTCGCCGGCGCGGCGGCGCTCCGCGAGCCCGCGCGGGATCAGCCGCACCGACTCGAGCCGCTCGCCGAACGCGGCGAGGAGGACGGGCAGCAGCGTCAGCGCGCACACGATGCTGACGAGCGGGATCAGCAGTCCGCCGACGCCGAAGCCGCGGAGGAACGGCACCGGCAGGAGCAGCATCAGCGCGAGCCCGACCGAGACCGCGAGGCCGCTGACGACGATCGTCCGGCCCGCGTGCTCCATCGTCTCGGCGACCGCGTCCTCGTGCGAGCGGCCGTGCCGGCGCTCGTCGCGGTAGCGGTTGACGACGAGCAGCGAGTAGTCGATCGCGATCCCGAGGCCGATCATCAGCACCATGTTCAGGAGGTAGTCGCTGAGCTGGAGCAGGTGCGCCGCGATCCACGCGAGGCCGAGCGCGACCGGGATCGTCACCGCCGCGAACAGGAACGGGAGCAGCGCGGACGCCGTCCCGAAGACGAGCAGCAGGATCACGAGCGCCGCCGGAACCGCAAGGTAGAGCTCGCCGACGCGCAGGTCGCGCGCGAGCACCGGGTCGAGGTCGTGCTGGATCGCCGCGTCGCCGGTGACGAGCACGTCGGGGCCGAGCCGCTGCCGGAGCGGGCTCGTCGCGGCCGCCGCGCGGTTGCCGCTCAGGCGCGACTCGACGAACGCGACCGCGGCGCCCGACGGCAGCCGCTCGGCGTGCTCGACCGTCCCGTCCGGGAGGAAGCGCGCCGCCTCCCGCGCGGCGGTGCGCGCGCGTGCGAGCGCGCCGTGGCCGCGCGCGATCAGCACGAACGTCGAGCCCGGCCGGTCGCCGTAGTCGGTCGCGAGGATCGCCTTCACCCGGCTCGAGTCGGTTCCCGGGAGCGTGAAGCCGCTCGTGAGGAGCGGCGAGAGCCGCACCGCGCCCAGCACGCCGATCACGATCGCGACGAGCCACACCGCCGCGACCGCGACGGGGTGGCGCAGGCAGAACCGCGTCACCCGGGAGATCGAGTCCGGGCGCTGCGTGCCGAAGGTGGGGAGGGAGTGGCCGTTCAGGTGGTCGCCGCCGCGCTCGGAGTCCAGGACCTGCTCGGCAGCCGAACCACGCTCCACGAGCCCCGATCGAGTGTAGCCGCGACTGCTCGCCGCTCTTTCCGGGATCGGGGGAATCGCTTCGGCGCGGGCGGCGTTTTGACGGAGACGCCGCGGGTAGGCGCAGAGCCCAGACCACGAACCGCGAAGGAGAGCACGATGGCGATCGACGTCGCACCACCGTTCCGCACCGCACCGCCCCGGCATCTCCGCGCGGCGCCCGCTCCTCCGGCGTCCGCCCCGTTCGATCGCGACTACTGGGTCGCCCACTGCGAGGGCTACCGCGTCGACGGACCCGGCGGGCGCATCGGCTTCGTCGAGGAGGTGCGCGCGAATCCCTCCGACCCGACCGCGCCGTTCCTCGCCGTTCGCGCCGGCCGCCTCGGCACGCGCCTTCTCGTCGTGCCGGCGGACGCGGTCGAGTTCATCGTTCCGCGCGAGCAGCGGGTCTGGCTGCGGGCGCCGATCCGGATCGCGGCGAGCGAAGCGGCGTAGTAGCGCCGCGCCCGGTCCGCGTCAGCGGACCGTGCAGTGCGGCACCGAGACCGCCGGGTCGTGGCTCTTGGCCCCGCTCGGTGAAGAAGCTCGAGCGGGCGCCGCCGCCCGAGCCGCCGCCGCCCCCGGCGTCTCCGCGGGCGAGCCTACTCCGTCCGGTTTGCCGCGAGCCACTCGAGCACGTCGCCGGCGTTCCGGTCGGGCGGGAAGACCGGGTAGAAGACCTTCACGATCCGGCCGCTCTCTGCGACCCACGCGAGCCGGCGGTACAGCTCGAGCCCGGAGGTGACGAACGTCGGCAGGCCGAGCGCGCGCTTCAGCTCGAGGCCCGGGTCCGACATCACCGGAAACGGCATCCGGTTCCGCTCGGCGAACTCGACCTGGTCGGCGAGCGACTGCGCCGAGACGCCGGCGACGCGTGCGCCGAGCGCGGCGAGCTCGGCGGCGTGGTCGCGGAACCCGCACGACTGCGGCGTGCAGCCCCGCGCGCCCGGGATCTCGTTCCAGCCGGGGAGCAGCGGCGCGCCCGGGCGACCGGTGCGCGGGTAGACGTAGACGACCGCGCGTCCGGCGCAGAGCTCCGCGAGGTCGACCGGGCCGGCGGACGACTCCAGCACGAGCGCGGGCACCGCAGCGCCGGTGAGATGGTCGGCGGCGCCGTCGTCCTCGGGGACGGGCAAGCCGTCGGGGAGGACGTACGGATCGGTCGGAGCGGACAACCCGTGGATAGTACGCCTGGTGCTCGGCGGCTTTACCGGTTAAGCTACGGGAATGCAATTCCCGCCGGAGTTCGTCTGGGGCGCCGCGACCGCGGCCTACCAGATCGAAGGGGCCGTCGACGAGGACGGACGCGGGCCCGAGCATCTGGGATCGCTTCTCCGCGGGGCCCGGCAACGTCCACGCCGGCGACACGGGCGCGGTCGCGTGCGACTTCTACCACCGCCATCGCGAGGACGTCGCGCTGATGCGGGAGCTCGGCCTCACGGCCTTCCGGTTCTCGATCGCGTGGCCGCGGATCGTCCCGGAGGGGCGCGGGCGCGTGAACGAGGCCGGCCTCGACTTCTACGACCGCCTCGTCGACGAGCTGCTCGAGGCGGGGATCCGGCCGTTCCCGACGCTGTACCACTGGGACCTGCCGCAGGCGCTCGAGGACCGCGGCGGCTGGACCTCGCGCGAGACGGCGACGGCGTTCGCGGAGTACGTCGCGGTCGTCGCGGAACGGCTCGGCGACCGGGTGACCGACTGGACGACCCACAACGAGCCGTTCTGCACCTCGTGGCTCGGGTACGCGGTCGGCCGGCACGCGCCCGGCCGGACCGACCCCGCCGCCGGCTTCGCCGCGGCGCACCACGTCCTGCTCTCGCACGGGTACGCCGTCCGCGTGCTGCGGAAGCTCTGCCCGCAGGCGCAGGTCGGGATCGTGCTCGACTCGTGGCCCGTCCATGCCGCGACCGACGACCCGCGCGACGCTCACGCCGCGGCCGTCGCCGATGCGCACCGCAACCGCCTCTTCTTCGATCCCGTGCTCCGCGGGGAGTACCCGCGCGAGGTCTTCGAGCGGTACGGCGTCGAGGCCTCGTTCGTGCTCGACGCCGACCTCCGCGCGATCTCGGAGCCGATCGACTTCGTCGGCGTGAACAACTACTCGCGCGCCGTCGTCGGCGCCGACCCGGAGACCGGCGAGCCGGTCGAGGTTCCGCCGCCGGACGTCGAGCGCACCGGGATGGGGTGGGAGGTCTACCCCGACGGTCTCTGCGAGGTGCTGACCCGGCTGCACCGCGAGTACGACGTCCAGTCGCTGTACGTGACCGAGAACGGCGCTGCGTACCCCGACGCCCGCAGCCACGACGGCGAGGTCCGCGATCCGGAGCGCATCGACTACCTCGACCGGTACATCGGCGCGGTCGGGCAGGCGCTCGAGAACGGCGTCCCGGTGCGCGGCTACTTCGTCTGGTCGTTCCTCGACAACTTCGAGTGGGCGCACGGCTACTCGCAGCGGTTCGGGATCGTCTACGTCGACTACCCGACGCTCGAGCGCGTGCCGAAGTCGAGCTTCTCGTGGTACCGCGACCTGATCGCCGCCTCGCGCGCCGCCGAGCTCGAGCGCGCAGCCTCGACCGCCGGGAGCTAGCTCTACGCACCGAGGGCCACGAGGTGGCCCTCCTCGACCCCGACGAGCTCGGGCGCGTCGACGGTCCGCGCCAGCGCCGAGAGCTCGGCTTCCGGGGCGGGAGCGGTGTTCCTGTCCCACCGCGTGCCGAGCCGCGGCACCGAGGTGAGCAGCATCCGCGTGTACGGGTGCTGCGGGTTGCCGTACACCTTCTCGGTCTCGCCCATCTCGACGATCGCGCCGCGGCGCAGGATCACGGTGCGGTCGCTGATGTAGTTGCCGAGCGAGAGGTCGTGCGTGATGAAGAGGATCCCGAGCCCGCGGGCCTTCAGGTCGCCGAGCAGGTTCAGCACGTCGATCCGGGTCGAGGCGTCGAGCATGCTGATGATCTCGTCGGCGACGAGGTAGCGGATGTCGAGCAGCAGCGCGCGCGCGATCAGCAGGCGCTGGAGCTGGCCGCCCGAGAGCTGGTGCGGGTACTTGCCGAGCACGTCGCCGCGGGTTCAGGCCGACCGACGCGAGCGAGGCGTGCGACCTTCTCGTCCCAGGCCGGTCCGGCGAGGCCGGAGAAGTAGCCCGAGCGGATCATCCCGAAGACGCGGTCGACCTTGAAGATCGGGTTGTACGAGCTGAACGGATCCTGGAAGACGCCCTGGACGTCGCCGTAGTAGCGCTTCGCGCGCCGAGATCGGCGACGTCGGTGCCGTCGAGGCTGATCGAGCCGGACGAGATGCGGATCAGGCGCAGGATCATCCGGCCGATCGTGCTCTTGCCGCTGCCGCTCTCGCCGATCAGCGAGACGACCTCGCCCGGCTCGATCGCGAAGCTGACCTGGCGCACCGCCGGGAGCTCGGAGCCGCCGAACGTGCCGACCTTGTAGACCTTCGAGACGCGGTCGAGCTCGAGCACGCTACTCGACCGCCCAGCACGCGACGTGGTGTCCGGGCTCGACCTCGACGAGCGGCGGCTGCTCGATGCAGCGCTCGTGCGCGAGCGGGCAGCGGTCGCGGAACCGGCAGCCCGGTCGGCGGGTCGAGCAGCGACGGCGGGCCGCCCGGGATCCCGCCGGAGGCGCTCGTCCTCGAAGCGCACGCCGACCTTCGGCAGCGACCCGATCAGCAGCCTCGTGTACGGGTGCCGCGGCCGCGTGACGATCGTCTCGGCGGACGCCTTCTCGGCGAGCCGGCCGGCGTACATGATCATGATCGTGTCCGCGATCTGGTAGAGGACGGCGAGGTCGTGGGTGACCACGATCATGCTCTTCACGAACCCGCGCTCGCGGAACTCGACCAGCATCCCCGCGAGCGCGCGCTGGCTCGAGACGTCGAGCGCCGAGGTCACCTCGTCGGCGATCAGGAGCGACGGGTCGAGCAGCGTCGAGATCACCATCACCGCGCGCTGCTTCATCCCGCCGGAGAGCTCGATCGGGAACATCGCCGAGCACGTCGTGCGAGAGGCCGACGAGCTCGAGCCGGCGCTCGAGCTCGGGGAGGATGTCGCCGTAGCGCGACGCCGCGCGAGGCGAGCAGGTCGGCCGCGACGGCGCCGACCTTGCGCGTCGGGTTGAGCGCGCTCATCGCGTACTGCGGCACGATCGAGACGTCCTTGAACCGGAAGCGGTTCATCCCGTGGTCGTCCCAGATCGGCAGCTCGCTCTCGTCGAGCTCGGACGTGGCCCGCGACGTACTTCATCCGGCTGTCGAGGCGGACGAGGCTCTTCGCGAGCGTCGACTTGCCGCAGCCGGACTCGCCCGCGAGCCCGAGGATCTCGCCGTCGCCGATCGCGAAGCTGACGCCGTCGAGCGCGCGGACGTCGCCCTTGCAGCGAGCGGTAGTAGACCTTCAGGTCGTCGACGACGGAGGCTCACGTCTCCCTCAGCTTCGGGTTGAAGACCTCGTCGAGCCCGACGTTCATCACGTAGAGGCCGCCGACGATCGCGATGATCGCCGAGCCCGGGCGGGACGAACCACCACCAGTCGCCGAGCAGGAGCGCGCTCGACATCGCGGCGTTGTTCATCATCAGCCCGAGCGAGATCGACTGCGACGGGCCGAGCCCGAGGAAGTCGAGCGTCGCGCCGATCAGGATCGCGCCGCCGAAGAGGAGGATGAACATCATGCAGCAGGTACGAGCTCATGTTCGGCGCGATCTCGCGCGCGATGATCTGGAGCCGGCCGCGGCCGCTGATGCGCGCGACGTCGACGAAGTCGCGCGTCTTCAGCGAGAAGGTCTGCGCGCGGATCGCGCGCGCCGCCCACGGCCACGAGGTGAGCCCGATCAGGATCGCCTCGGTCGCGTAGCTCTGCACGCTGAGGTACGCGGCGACGATGATCAGGATCGCCAGCGTCGGGATCACGAGCACGACGTTCGTGAGCATGTTCAGCAGGTCGTCGATCCACGCCGCCGCGGTAGCCGGCGGTGAACCCGACGAGCATCCCGAGCACGGCCGCGATCCCGCCGCCGAGCGCGCCGACGAGGAAGCGCGGCGCGCAGCCCGTAGACGAACTGGGCGAAGACGTCCTGGCCGAACGACGTCGTGCCGAACCAGTACGCGCCGGACGGCCGCCCGTCGGTCGGGCCGCTCGAACGCGAGCGGCGCGTGCGCTGGTCAGCGCACGGGCCGACGATCGCGAGGACGAGCATGCGCGCGACGCAGGCTGAAGCCGATCACGAACTTCGTGTTCCGGCGCGCGAAGTAGAGGAACTCGGGCCCGCGGTGCCGCCGGCGAGCGCGATCGACGCCTCGGTCGGCTCGGCGACCGCCGGGATCGCCTCGCCGCCGGCGATCGCGGTCGGTCTCGTCGTGCCGGCCGGAGACGGCCATCAGCGGCCCGTCATCCCGACCCGCGTCCGCGGGTCGATCGATCACGTACGCGATGTCGATCAGGAAGTTCGCGATCAGCACGCCGATGATGACGAACAGGAAGATGCCCTGGATCAGGAAGTAGTCGCGGTTCTGGATCGCCTGCAGCGTCAGCGTGCCGAGGCCCGGGTACGCGAAGACGATCTCGACGACGATCGCGCCGGCGACGACCGCGCCGAGCGCGAGCGCGAGCCCGGTGATCTGCGGCAGCAGCGCGTTCCGGTAGGCGTAGCTTGCGCACGAGCTTCGTCGGCGCGCCGAGCGCGGCGAGGTAGTGCGAGTAGTCCGCCTCGAGCTCGTAGATGATCAGGTTCCGCATCCCGATCGCCCAGCCGCCGAAGGCGACGAGGAAGAGCGGCGAGGAACGGCAGGAACCAGTGGTAGAGGAAGCTCTGGGCGAACGCCATCGTCCACTCGGGCTGCATCGAGAGGCTGTACGCGCCCGAGACCGGGAAGATCGACAGCGTGCTCGCGAAGAGCCACGCGAGCACGATCCCGAGCCACATCTGCGGCGTCGCCGTCAGCACGTACGCGAACGGCAGCACGCCGTTGTCGAGCGACTTCCGCCGGGCGGCGAGCGCGCCGACCTTGTTCCCGGCCCAGAAGCTGAGCACGATCGCCGGGCACGAGCAGCGCGAGCGTGTACGGCAGCGCGCCGAAGATCAGCGTCGAGACCGGCGGTCGGGGAAGTCCATGATGCTCCGGCCGAGGTCGCCCTGGAAGAGCGCGGCCCAGAAGTTGAGGTACTGCTTCCAGAGCGGGACGTCGAACCCGAACGCCTTCGTGTAGTAGCCGGTCAGCGATCGTCTGCCGCGCCGGGCTGCGCCTGCATCCGCGAGAGCAGCTGCTGGACCGGGTCGCCCGGCATGAAGCGCGGGATCGCCCAGTCGATCGTCACCGCGACCCAGAAGGTGACGAGGTAGATGCAGATCTTGCGGGTCAGGTAGCGGGCCATCGAATGTCGTCCTCGGGATGATCGCTCACGCGGGCGAGCACCCCTCCCGGGTCGTGGCCGGGAGGGGTGTCGCGCGCTGTCGGCATGGGCTCCCTCGCTGCCTACGTCTTGGCGGGCCGCAGATGCGTGAGCATGTCGATGCTCGTCATCTGGAAGTAGTTCCGCCACGAGCTGGGCGTGTACTGGCCGGCCCGTCGACGGAAGGCCAGTTCGTCCAGTACTTCGTGTTGTACATCGCCCACATGCCGTTGTACCAGAGCGGAATCGCGGGCAGGTTCTGCAGGAACGTCGTCTCGAGCTGCGTCATCACGGACTGGTACGCCGCGTGTTCGCCGACGGCGTCTTGTTCGAGCTTCTGCGTCAGGTTCCACGCGCTCTGATCGCGTGTACCGCTCGTAGTTGGTCGAGGTCTGGTTGCCCGAGAGGGGCAGCTGGTAGATGTACTGGTAGTACGTCCACGGCGTGTTGCTGAACTGCTGGTCGTTGCCGAGCACGAGGTCGAAGTTGCGCGTGCCCGCGGTCGTCGACCAGCGTGGCGTACTCGGGGATACTCCGGCGTGACCTTGATCCCGACTGCCTTCGCGCTGTCGGAGATCACCTGGGTCGCCGTCATCCAGTCCGACCAGCCGTTCGGGACGGCGAGCTTGAGGTCGATCGCCGAGCCGTCCTTGTTCTCGACGTACCCGTCGCCGTTCGTGTCCTTGTAGCCGGCGGCCGCGAGCGTCGCCTTCGCCTTCGCGACGCTGTACGAGAAGCCGTACTTGTTGACGACGCCCTTGTTGATCCACTTGTTCCAGATCGGCAGCAGGCCCGTCGGGCTCGCCTTCGCGGCCATGCCCTGGTACGACTTGTCGAGGATCTGCTGCAGGTTGATCGAGTAGGCGAGCGCCCGCCGGAACTGCGGGTCGTTCAGCGGCTTCTCCGTCGTGTTCGGGAACAGCCAGACGGTGTTGGCGCCGAGGTGGTACGGCGTCGCGCTGAAGTACGTCTTGACGTCGCCCTTGATCGCCGCCTTCGGGGCGAAGTTGTTGAAGAGGTCGATGTTCCCGGCCTGGAAGTTGGCGAGCGCCGCCGCGTTCGTGCCGTTCTTGATGTCGACGACGTAGGTCGGCGCCGACCTTGAGGCCGAGCGCCTTGGTCGCCCACCAGTTGTCGTTCCGCTTCCAGACCATCGTCGGCGACTGGGCGCTGAAGCCCGGACTGGTAGAGGTACGGCCCGGTGCCGACGATGCTCGCGTCGGTCAGGTTCCCGGTCGTGAGGTCGGTGTTGCTGAACTTCGAGAAGACGTGCTGCGGCACGACCGCGCACGTTGAAGCGGTAGAAGTCGAACTCCTGGTAGCCCGGGCTTGCCCGGCGAACGAGAAGACGACCGTTGTTGCCGCTTCACCTTGACGCTCTTCAGCCCGGTGTCCTGCCACAGCGCGTGCTGCGGATGCGTCGCGATCTTCAGCAGGTTGAAGCTGTAGGCGACGTCGCTGCGCCGTCATCGGCTTGCCCGTCGCTCCACTTCACGCCGCTGCGGACGTTCATCGTGTACGTCGTCGGCGACGTCCACTTGCCTCCGGACGCGAGCCACGGGATGAACTCGTCCTTCAGCGGGTCGTAACGGAACGGCGTCTCGTAGGCGAAGCCGACGAGCCCGGTGACGTAGTCCCAGTTCTTGGCCGGATTCGCGTCGTTGTTCGGCGACCACTGGTTCCCGCTCATGTAGAGCGTCTGCGACCGCGGAAGCGACACGGAGCGGTTCGCGCCTGGCGCCGCCCGCGCCGACGATCGCGACCACGGCGAACGCGATCACCGCCAGCGACGCCGACCGTGACGCCGAGTCTCTTCCTCTGAGTAGCCATGACGTTCACGTGCCTCCTTCCAGGTTTGTCGATGTGCTCGGCGTTCCAGCGCGCCGATCGCACCGCCAGGTTCCACAGCTCGTCAGTCCGGTCGCATCACTCCCTTCGTGGGGATGTCGAGCAGCTTCCCCGCCGCACCATCAGCGGCCACGCGGAACCGGGATACCGCGAACTGCGCACCGCGTGCACCCGGCCCGCGTCGTCGTCCGGCCCCGAGAGCGCGACGGTCGCGACCTCGTACGGGCCGATCGCGCACCCCTCCCGGGGAGCGCGAGCTCGACGCCGTCCTCGACGATCGGCTCCACCTCGACCGTCTCGGCGGAGCAGTTGACGAGGACGGCGATCGCTCGTCGCGCCGGTGCGCACGCGACCGACGAGCACGCGCGGGTCGTCGACCCGCACCGGCCGGCGCACGCCCGCGGCGGTCGGCGAGCGCCGAGTAGATCCGCCAGGTGCTCTCGGGGTTCGACGCGCGGCGTCTGCGCCGCCATGTACTCGAGCGGGTACGTGCAGAGGACGGTCGAGCCGTCCCCGAGCTCGTGGCGGAGGATCGCGGGGCGGCCGTGGCGCGTCGATCGCGACGACGCGTGCGCCCCGGCCGGGTCGACGGGCAGGTACGAGCGCGCGCTCGGCGAGCCGGCGACGCGCGAACGTCAGCCGCGTCCCGGCTCGATGTCGCCGAGCGGCTCGACGAAGTCGAACGTGACGACGTCGTCCTCGATCGGGTCGACGAGCCCGTAGCGCAGCCGATGCCGGACGCCGAAGATCTCGTCGAGCCAGGTGAGCCACGGCCCGCGCTGGCTCGCGGTGCTCCCGGCGAAGTACGAGAGGTAGACCGTCGCGCCGCCGGTGCGCGAGCTCCCGCAGCCGGTCGAGCCCGCCGCGCGGTCAGCAGCTTCGTCGACGGCGCGAGGACGAGGCTGGCCGGGCCCGGGATGCCGTCGCGCTCACGCGGCGAGCGCGATCGGGAGGTCGGCCTCGCGCGCCGCGACGTACGCCCTGGAGCAGCGCCGCCCGGATGTCCTGCCGGTACTCGGGCGAGGTGAACGGAAGCTCGCGCTCGAAGTGCTCGGGGACGAGCAGCGCGGCGTCCCCGCGCACCGGCTCCCAGCCCTGCGGCTCGAGCTCGGCGACGAGCCGCGCGAACCGCGCCGAGCTCGCGGAGCTGCGGCTTCGGGCGGCCGTGCGAGTCGGTGAGGCCGAAGTGCAGCTCGAAGACGTGGTGGCGGTACGGGTCCTCGTCGCGCAGGTCGTCGTAGTCGCAGTTGTTCCAGGCGATCCACCCGCGCGCGCCGGCGAGCAGCGTCGTGTGCAGCACCTGCCGGTAGTACGCGGCGGCCTGCTCGTCCGAGGCGAAGTCGGAGCTGACGCCGAACTCCTCGAGCACGACCGGCCGGCCGAAGCCGCCGGCGAGCTCGCACACGAACGCGGCGGTGAGGAACTGCCGCACCTCGTCGTCCTCCATCGGGTACACGTGCGGGCCGACGAAGTCGACGAGCGGCGCGAGCGCCCGGAGCGAGTAGCCGTTGTCGGCGCCCGTCGTCTCGACGCCCCACGCGCCGTCGCCGAGCGAGATCGGCTGGGTCGCGCCGGCGGCGCGCACGGCCTGGACGACGAGCCGCGCCCACGCGCACGATCTCCTCGCGTCGTGGCCGGCGCCGCCGTAGAGCGGCATCTCGTTCGAGACGAGCCAGCCGACGACGGCCGGGTGGTCGCCGAATCGGCGCGCGATCTCGCCGGCGAGCCACGCCTGCTGCGACGACGAGCCAGACGTCGCGGTAGAGGTCGCGCCCCTGCCGCCAGCGCCGGATCCCAGTTCTCGCCCGGACATGTGGCCGACGATGAACGTCGGGATCGTCCCGAGGCCGTGCTCGACGTGCGCGTCGAGGAAATCCCTGAACCGCTCAAGGAGCATCCTCGTCGAGCCGCCCGGGCTCCGGCACGAAGTCCGGCCAGTAGCAGAACGAGCGCGTGACGTTGAGCCCGTGGTCGGCCAGGACGGCGAGCTCCTCGCGCACGATCCGCGCTGTCGTACCGGCTCCACATGCGCGGCCCGCCCGCTCCGCGACCAGAAGTTCGCGCCGATCCAGGACGCGGCGCCGATCGACTCGTGCGCCGCTGTCCCACCGAGCTTCGTCGCCACGTGTGCATCCGCCTGGAAACTAATCACTTATCCGGTTCAGTGTCAACCGGCATCGCGTCCGCGCCGAGGTCCCCGAACCGGGCGTGCCGCCGCCTAGCGCGGACGGGGCCGGTGCTGCCGCGCGGCAGGAGCTCCGCCCGCGGCTGCTCGACGTCGCCCGCCGCTCTCGCCGTCGATCTCGGCGAGCAGCCGTCGCGCGGCGGCCGCGCCGTACGCGCGTGATGTCGCGCGTCATCGCCGTCAGCGGCGGGTGGACGACCTGGCAGATCGAGCGAGTCGTCCCAGGCGACGATCGAGACGTCGTCCGGGCACGCGAGAGCCCCATCTGGTGCGCGACGCCGAGGCCGGTCACCGCGAGCACGTCGCTGTCGTAGACGATCGCGGTGGGCCGGTCGCGCGCGAGAGCAGGAGCTGCCGGGTCGCCCGCGCGCCGCTCTCCGGCGTGTAGTCGGTGTCGACCACCTCGGCCGGTGAGCCCGAGCTCGCGCGGTGATCGCGAGGAACGCGTCGCGTCCGCTGGACGGTGTGGTCGAACTCGCGGTAGCCCGGCCACGCGGGCGATCCGCGTGTGGCCGAGTGCCGCGAGGTACCGGATCGCCTCGGCGACGGCGAACCGCCTCGTCGTTCCAGACGGCCGGCAGCATGCCGCCGGCGAGCGGGCCGCCGACGACGACCGCCGGCAGCCCGAGCTCGACGAGCGCCGGCACGCGCGGGTCGTCGACGCGCAGGTCGACCATCATCACGCCGTCGACGCGCCGCTCGGCCCACCAGCGGCGGTAGACCTCGATCTCCTCGGCCGGGTCGCGGGACGAGCTGGATCGTCAGGGCGATCGAGCGGGCCGAGAGCTCGGCCTCGACGCCGGCGATCGAGCTCCATGAAGAACGGCTCGAGCGCGAGCATCCGCGCCGCGCCGCGCGATCACGAGCCCGCACGCGTCGGCGCGGGCGGCGGACAGCGCGCGCGCCGCGCGGTTCGGATACCAGCCGAGCTCGGTCGCGATCGCGAGCATCCGCGCGCGCGTCGTCGCGGACACGCCCGGCTGCCCGTTCAGCGCGTAGGAGACGGCGCCCTTGGACACGCCGGCCTCGCGCGCGATGTCCGCGATCGTGACCCGTCTGCTGCGTGGCGAGGGCTCCGGCATCCGCTGGACGCTAGCGCGGCGACACGGCGGGGCGCCGGCTACCCGACCGCCGGCTGTGTCTTCGATGGAGCTAGGCGGGCTCGAACCGCCGACCTCCTGGGTGCGATCCAGGCGCTCTCCCAACTGAGCTATAGCCCCGCGCGGCCACTAAGTGTAGCGGCGGGTCGCACGGGGTTCCGGTCGGCCGCCCGCGAGGTTGCGACTTCGTTGCAAGTGGAGTACAAAGTCGTGTTTCCAACGAAGGGGTCTCTTGCTGCGACGGGAATCTGACGGCGAGCCGGGCGTGATGTTCGGCCGGGCGAAGGGCGCACTCCACGGGCGTCTTGTCGCGGTCCCGGCGCCTCGGCACCCGCTCGCGCGGGCCGTGCTCGCCCTCGCCGCGCTCTCGCTTGCGGTTCCCCTGCTCGCCGGGAGCGACGGCGCGCGGCTGCTCGTCGAACCTCGCGCGCGTGGCCGCGCCGCCGCAGGCTTCGCCGCTTCCGGCCGGCCTCCGCGAGGTCGCCTCGGCGACGGTCGGCGCCTCGGGTCGCGCTTCCAGCGTGCGCCGCGACGGCGACGCGCTCACGGCTTCGGGCGGCGGGGTGCGGACGACGTTCGGGCGCTCGCGGCTCACCGTCGCGGCGGCGGGCGGCGCGGTCTCCTTCCGCGTCACGGGGATCGGGTTCGGCGCCGCTGTCGCGCCGGCGGCGACGCCGCCGCGCCCTCCCGGCCGGGAACCGCGTCACGTACGCGCGCGCGCCGGTGCGACCGAGTGGTACGCGAACGGGCCCGCGGGCCTCGAGCAGGGCTTCACCCTCGCGCGCCGCCCGGCCGGCGAGCACCGTCTCCTCACCGTCACCGAGGAGCTCTCCGGCAGACTCGTGCCCGCAGCCTTTCCGGGCGGACGATCGACCTCGCCAGGCCGGGCAGCGGCCCGACCGCGCTCCCTTCGGCGTCGCTGCGCGCGTTCGACGCGACCGGCCGCCGGCTCCCCGCGCGGCTCGCGCTCGCGGCCGGACGCCGGATCCTGCTCCGGGTCGACGACCGCGGCGCGCGCTACCCGCTGACGATCGACCCGACGATCCAGCAGGGCGGGAAGCTGACGCCGAGCGACGGCCGGCCGGCGGCGGCCTCTTCGGCTTCAGCGTCGCGCTCGCCTCAGTCCGACGGGAACACCGCCCTCGTCGGCGCGCCGGGGGAGAACGGCGGCCTCGGCGCGGCGTGGATCTACACGCGCTCCGGTTCGACGTGGAGGCAGGCGGCGAGCTCGCGCCGACCGTCGACTTCCCGGCGGTCGGGAACGCGAACTTCGGCTTCAGCGTCGCGCTCTCTGCCGACGGCACGATCGCGCTGGTCGGCGGCCCCGACGACAACGGCCACCAGGGCGCGGTGTGGGCGTTCACGAACCTGTCGGGTCAGTGGCAGCCGCTCGCGAAGCTCACGCCTCCGGCCGACGCGAGCCGGCGTCGCCGCTGTTCGGCTACAGCGTCTCGCTCTCGGACACCGGAGCGGCCGGGCTGATCGGCGGTCCGGGCAACACAACGCGGCCGGACTCGCCGACGCGGGCGCCGCCTGGGTCTTCGACGTTCCACGGCTGGCTGGGACGGCGCGGCAGGAGTCCGCAGATGCTCGTCCCGTCCGGACGGCGGAGACGGGCGCCGGGAGTTCGGTGGAGCGTCGCGCTCGCCGGCGACTGCGTGCGCATCCGGCCGTGATCGCGGTCCGGGACCACGCGACGGCGCGACACCGCCGGCAACTCGGCCTCGGCGAGGCCTGGATCTTCGACGCCGCCGCGGACGGCTGGGCGAGCAGTCGGGCGGGCTGCAGCCGGACGACCAGGCCGGCGCGCCCGGCAACTTCGGCTGGAGCGTCTCGATCTCCGACGACGGCAAGGCGGTGCTGATCGGCGGCCCGAGCGACGACCCGAATGACGACGGCAGCGACGTCGGCGCGGCGTGGGCCTTCACCAACAGCGGGAGCTGGAGCCAGCAGGGCCCGAAGATCCTCCCGGACTCGACCGAGGAGTACGTCGGGCGCGCGCTTCGGCGCGAGCGCCGCGATCTCCTCGGACGCGAGGACCGCCGTCATCGGCGCGCCCGCCAACGACTTCGGGCCGGGCTCGGCGTGGCTCTTCGCGGCAACGCGCACGTGGAGCGAGGACTGCAAGCCAGACGCCGGACGACGAGGAGGGGGTGGGCCAGTTCGGCCACGGCGTCGCGGTCACCCCGGACGGGACGCGCTCTTCGGCGGCCCGTTCGACACGGTCGCCAACAGCGGAGGGCGCCGCCTGGCTGTTCGTCCCGGGCGCCTGCGTCTCGCGAGAGGAGCCGCGACCGTCGACGACGTCAGACGCCGGCGTCACGGGCTCGGTCGACCCGAACGGGCAGGACGCGACCTACCACGTCGAGTACGGCCCGACGACGGACTACGGTGCAGACCACGACCGAACGAAACGCGCCGGCGACCGGCGGCCCGGCGGACGTCGACGAGTCGCTGACCGGGCTCCAGCCCGACACGACCTACCACTACCGGATCGTCGCCACCGACGTCTCCGGCAGAGGGACGTCGACCGGGCCGGACGAGACCGTGACCACCGGCCTGCAGCTCAACGGCACCGCCGGCACGTCCGTGTCGGGCGTCGTGGTCTCGGGTAGCGGCTGCCCGGACGCGGTCGCGACCATCCACTGGGGCGACGGCACCCAGAGCACGGGCCAGATCACCTGCGGCGACTTCTTCTCGATCAGCGGCTCGCACACCTACGCAAACCCGCGGCACTACTCGATCTTCGTCACCCTCTCGACGGGCGCCGGCCTTCGGCGCCGGGGCGCTGATCTTCGCCAGCAGGTCGACGCTCGAGGTGACGACGGACGGCGGACGCGTTCGACAACGCCAACTGCGAGCCCGCCTTCTGCACGCTCCGCCAGGCGCTGAATGCGGCCAACGCGGGCGACGGGACGTACGTCGTCCACGTCCCGGCGAACAGCGACCACTACTTCCTCTCGGCCGACTTCGGTGCGCTCGAGGTCACGAACGGGATGACGATCCTCGGCGACGGCGCGCGGACGACCGAGATCCGCGGGATTCCCGACAACGGCGACCCGCTCGAATCGAGGGCGACCGTATCTTCGACGTCGTCCGGCAACCCGGTGACCATCGGCGGCCTCACGCTCAGGAACGGAAGGGCCAACGGCGAGAGCACCAACGGCGACACGGGCGGCGACGTCCTGCAACCAGCGGCGACCTCACGCTGAGCCAGGACACGATCGCTGACGGGTTCGCGTGCTCCGGCGGCGGCGTCGCCAACATGGGCGGCGTCCTTGCTCGTCTCCCAGACGACGATCAGGGACAACCAGGCCGGGTGCAACTTCAACGACGGCGGTGCGCTCCTGAACTGGGGGAACAACGACAACCTCCACGGGACGGTCGGGATCGCGGACTCCACGATCAGCGGCAACTCGGCCTCCGCTGGCGGTGGCGTCGTCAGCCGGAACGACGTCTCGAACCTGACCACGATCGAGTCCAGCACGATCGCCGACAACACCGCCGGGGACTCCGCCGGCGCCGGCATCCGCGCAGACGCCGGGACGATCGAGGTCGCCCAGACAATCGTCACCCACAACGTCTCGCTCGACGTGCTCGACAACTGCGACGCCTCCGGCGGGACGATCACGTCGATCATCCCGCCATCCGGTCCGTCCGGCTACAACCTCGCGGACGATCACAGCTGCGGCTTCACCGCGACGGGTGACATCGAGGATGCGACCCCGCCGCTCGTCGCCTCGCTGGCCGACAACGGCGGGCCGACCGACACGCAGGCGATCGACCAGTCGAGCCCGGCGTTCGACGGCGTGGGCACCGCTTGCCCGTCGGTCGACCAATCGGTCGACCAGCGCGGGATCACTCGACCGCAGGGCGCCGCGTGCGACATCGGCGCGTTCGAGCTCGAGGTCACCGCCCCGGCGAACGATGACTTTGCCGGCGCGATCACCGTCTCAGGCGCCTCCGGCGCGACGACCGGCACGAACGTCAACGCGACCGAGGAGGCCGGCGAGCCCGGCGTCGCTCAGCCACTCGAGCAGGCGCAGGAGAACACCAACAACACCGTCTGGTGGAAGTGGGTCGCACCGGGCACGGGCAGCTTCGAGTTCGACACCTTCGGCAGCGGGTTCGACACCGTGATGGGCATCTTCACCAGCTCCGGCTCGGGCGTCGCGAACCTGGCGGAGATCGGCTCGAACGACGACGCGGACTCGACCACCGAGAGCAAGGTCGGCTTCCACGCGGTCTCTGGCACGACGTACTACGTCCAGGTCGGAGGCTTCCAGCAAAGCGGCGAGGGCCCGCTCACGCTCAACTGGGGCCCCGGCATCCCGAACGACTCGTTCCTCGACGCGACACCGCTCTCGGGCGACTCCGGCTCGCTCAACCCTTCGAACGCCGGCGCGACCACCGAGCTGCACGAGAACGTCCCCCCGCCGAACGGACCCGACTTCACCGGCGGCGACATCCGGAACAGCATCTGGTTCGCTTACGCGCCCTCGAAGGGCGGCGTCGTCACGGTCACGCAGAACTCGCAGACGAACAGCTCGCTCGGCGTGTATGTCGGGAGCAGCATCGCCACCCTGACGGCGGTCGCGAACGACTACGACAACACGCCGCTCTCGGTCCAATTCAACGTCACCGGCGGCACAACCTACTGGATCCAGGTCGGGTCGTACTTCGACCCGCCCGGGCCGTTCGCGCTCACGTGGAGCCTCGCGACGTCGGCGCCGACGCTCTCCGACACCGGCTCGCAGAACGTCGCGGCGAACTCGGCGGACGCGGTCGCGACGATCAACCCGAACGGTGATGACACGACCTACACCGTTCACTACGGAACGACGACGAACTACGACAATCAGACCGCAGCGGTTGACATCGGCGCCGGGTTCTCGTCGTTCGCGGCCAGCCGGACGATCGGCGGGCTCAAGTCCAGCACGACTTACCACTTCCAGTTTGTCGCCACCAACGGCTCGGGAACGACAGTCGGGCCGGACGCCAGCTTCACAACCACGGGCCGGGGCGCGCAGTCGTTCACGGTGACGACGAACGCCGACAACGTCGACGACGCCAACTGCCAGCCGTCGAGTTGCACGCTGCGTCAGGCGATCGAACGCCGCCGACGGCGGGACGGGACTGACACGATCACCGTCCCGGCCGGCAGCTACCAGCTGTCGGCGAACTTCGGCGCGCTCATCGTCGACAACGGCATGACGATCGACGGCGCCGGAGCCCGCGATCACGACCATCCTCGGCGAGCCGGCGGCCGACCTCGCGCGGGGCGACCGCGTGTTCGACCTCACCGCCGCCGCGAACCCGGTCTGATCCAGGGCGTGACGCTCACCGGCGGCACGGCCACGCCGAGCAACGGCTTCTTCGGCGGCGACGTGCGCAGCCCCGGCAACCTCACGCTGCGCCACGACACGATCACGGGCGGCTCCGCGTACTCCGGCGGCGGGCTCTCGAACTTCGGCGGCACGATGCTCGTCGACCGCACGACCGTCTCGGGCAATCAGGCCGCCTCCGGCGGCGCCGACTCGGGCGGGATCCAGAACTGGGGCAACAGCGCGACACGCAGCACGGCGCGCTGACGATCAGGAACAGCACGATCACCGGCAACACGGCGGCAACGGCGGCGGCGTCTTCAGCTGGAACGACAACGCCGACACGTCGTGATCGAGAACAGCACGATCGCGGGCAACACCTCGAGCGCCACCATGGGCGGGGGTGACCGCGGCCTCGGCGGGATCGGCGACCAGGGGACGGTCACCGTTCGCGACACGATCCTCTCCGGCAACACCGCCGACGGCGACCCGAGCAACTGCAGCGCCCGGCGAGCGGCACGATCACGTCGCTCGGGCACAACCTCGAGAGCGGGACCGACTGCGGCTTCACCGCCACGGGCGACTCGCAGGACACCGACCCGCAGCTCGGCCCGCTCCAGGACAACGGCGGCCCGACGGACACGCAGGCGCTGCCGCGTCTTCGAGCCCGGCGGTCGACGCCGGCAGAGCGACTGCCCGCCGCCGCCACCGACCAGCGCGGGATCGCGCGTCCGCAGGGCAACGCGTCTGCGACATCGGGCGCGTTCGAGCTCGCTCGCCGCGCCGGCAACGACGACTTCGCGAACGCGACCTCTCGGTGGCCGGCGCGTCGGGCTCGACGACCGGGCACGAACATCGGCGCGACCGTCGAGGACGGCGAGCCGGGCGTCGCACGCCGCTCCAGCAGGCGCAGATCACGACGGGCAAGACGGTGTGGTGGACGTGGCTGGCGCCGAGCACCGGCGCGTTCGTCTTCGACACGCAAGGCAGCGACCTCGACACGACGCTCGCCGTCTTCACGGGCCCGGGCTATCGGCGGCCTCACGGAGGTCGGCGTCGAACGACGACGTCGGAACGGACGACGTCACAGAGCAGCGTCGGGTTCCACGCGAGCGCCGGCCCGACGTACTACATTCAGGTCGGGAGCTACGCACGGCGAGCCACGGCGGGAACATCGATCTCGACGTGGGGCGCGGGCCTCGCCAACGACGACTTCGCGAACGCCGCCCCGATCTGCCGGGCTGCCCGGCTCGCTCGACGGCACGACGGTCGGCGCGACGTTCGAGGGCAACGAGCCGAACAGCGACGGGCTCGAGGACAACAGCGTCTGGTACGCCTGGACGGCGCCGACGGACGGTCCCGCCACGTTCGAGTCCGCGAGCACGTTCGGCGAGGCGCTCGACGTCTTCACGGGGAGCGCCGTCGACGCCCTCACCCCGGTCGCGGGCGACCTCGACGGCAACGACCTCACCGTTCCGTTCCAGGCCGCGGCCGGCACGACGTACTACGTCCGGGTCGCGACGTACGACGACGTCCCGGGGACGTTCACGCTGAGCTGGAGCCTGACCGGGTCGCCGACGATCGTGACGCAGAGCGCGCAGACGGTCGCGGACACGTCGGCGACCGTCGCCGGCTCGATCAACCCGGGCGGCCTCCCGACCAGCTACTACGTCCAGTACGGCCCGACCACGAGCTACGGCCAGCAGACGACCCCGCTCCCGCTCGGCTCCGGGACGACTCCGCAGGACGTGACCTCGAGCCTCTCCGGGCTCGCGCCGGCGACGACGTACCACTTCCGCTTCGTCGCGACGAACGATCAGGCGACGACGCTCGGCCCCGACCTGACGTTCACGACCGCCGCGACCGCGACGCCGCCGCCTCCGGCCGCCCCGGCGGCGCCGCCGACGATCGTCGGTCAGGGCGCGCCGGCGATCTCGGACAGCTCGGCGACCGTGACGGCGTCGATCAACCCGAACGGGTCGGCGACCACGGTGGTCGTCAACTACGGCACGACCGCGAGCTACGGCCAGACGACCGGGCCGATCACGCTCGGCGCCGGCACCACGCTCCAGGGCGTGAGCGCGACGCTGACGGGGCTGTCGGCGAGCACCCTCTACCACTTCCAGTTCGTGGCCACGAACGCCGGCGGCACCACGGCGGGCGGCGACGTGACCTTCACGGCGGCCGTGCCGGGCGGAGCGTCCCAGCAGCCGCCGCCGCCGCCGGTGCAGGGCCAGTCGGTGGACGTCCTGCCGTTCCTCGGAGTCGTGCTCGTGAACGGTCGGCCGCTCCAGGTCGGTCAGCAGATCCCGCTCGGCTCGATCGTCGACGCCACGAACGGCACCCTGATCCTCACGACCATCGACAACGGCGTGGTGCAGTCGGCGGAGTTCTCGGGCGGCGTCTTCCAGATCCTCCAGCTCCCGAACGGCACGATCCAGCTCGTCCTCAAGGGCGGCAACTTCAGCGTCTGCAAGGCGAAGAAGACGGTCCGTCTCGCCGCGAACGCGCACACGATCCGCCGCCTCTGGGGCAATGGCGAAGGCCACTTCCAGACGAAGGGCCGCTTCGCGGCCGCGACCGTCCGAGGGACGATCTGGCTCGTCGCCGACCGCTGCGACGGCACCTTCGTGAAGGTCCGCCGCGGCATCGTCACGGTGCAGAACTTCACCGCGAAGAAGACGGTCCTGATCCCGGCGCCGAAGAGCTACCTCGCGAAGCCGAAGTGATCAGCCGGCGAGCGGGTACCAGGTCTCGCGCTGGCCGCCGGGCGCGACCGCGACGTCGAC
Organism: uncultured Actinomycetes bacterium; assembly: GCA_963729135.1. Taxonomy (GTDB): domain Bacteria; phylum Actinomycetota; class Thermoleophilia; order Gaiellales; family Gaiellaceae; genus PALSA-600. The sequence continues at coordinate 324,675 of CAVSMT010000008.1, read as the reverse complement.
GCGGAGATGCGTCGAGCGGACGCTCTCGAGCCGGCACGCGAACGTGAGCGGGCCGCTTCGAGTGGGGGTGCACTCGACCCGGCGGGTGATCCTCCCGTCCGGGCTCGAGTTCATCCGCGCGAGCAGCGATCGCGCGATCGTCGGCACCCCCGGCTTCGCCGCGACCGTGTGGGTCGGCGGGAAGCGCGAGGGCGAGGACGAGTGCTGTGACGGTGAAGCTGGACTTCCGCATCGGGGGCTAGCCGAACGACCAGGGAGAGGGATTGGCTTGGTGCCGCGTGCGTGGACTATCGGCGCGAGGTCGCCTACCCTTGAGTGAGACCGAGGCGGGAAAGGGGGACTGGTGAGGACGCGGCGCAGACGGAGCAGGATCCTGCTGTTCCTCGGCATGGGCGCGCTCACGACGGCGATCGCGCTCGTCGCGTACGGAAGCCACCTGCTGAATTCGCTCGAGCTCCGGTCCGTGGACACCCGCTTCTCGATCCGCGGCTCGACCGGGGCGCCGAAGGACGTCGTGGTGGTCGCGATCGACGACAACACCTTCGGCGACTTCGGGAGCTACCGCGGGCCGCTCGCCGAGAACCAGGCGAGCGCGCACGTGCTCCACCCGATCCCGAACCACTTTCCGTTCAAGCGCCGGCTCGAGGCCGCGCGTCGTCGACCACATCGCCGCCGGCCACCCGAAGGCGATCGCGATCGACATCCAGTTCACGGAGGCGACGAACGTCGTCGACGACAACGCGATCTGGACGTCCGTCTACAAGGCGAAACACGTCGTGCTCTCGGCGACCGAGGTCAACGACGAGGGGTACACCGACACGTTCGGCGGGAGCCTGCCGCCGGGCTCGCACGCTGCGAGCACGCTGTTCGCGACCGACTCGGACGGCGTGATCCGGCGCATGGCGTACGCGATCAACGGCCTGACGACGTTCGGGGTCGCGACCGCCGCCGTCGCTCAGGGCAAGCCGGTACCGGCGCCGCGGTCGGGCTCGCACTGGATCGACTACGCGGGCCCGCCGGGGACGGTGAAGACGTACTCGTTCTCGGACGTCTACTGCGACGGCGCGATCGCGCTCACGCCGGCCGCGGCCGGGTGTGGCGCCGGCAAGATCCCGGCGGACGCGTTCACCAACAAGGTCGTCGTGATCGGCCCGTCGGCGCCGTCGCTACAGGACGTCCATCCGACCTCCGCGTCGGGGTCGCAGCTGATGCCGGGCGCGGAGGTGCAGGCGAACGCGATCGAGACCGCGCTCCGCGGGTTCCCGCTGCGGAGCACACCGCTGTGGCTGAACGTGCTGCTGATCGTCTTCTTCGGGATGCTTCCCGCGGTCGCGAGCCTCCGCTGGGGCGCGTCGCGGGTCGCGCTCCTCACGATCGCCGCCGGCGGGCTGTTCGCGCTCCTCGTCCAGCTCGCGTTCGACCACGGCAAGGTCGTCGTCTTCACGTACCCGCTGCTCGCGCTCGTCCTCTGCGCGGTCGGCTCGATCATCGTCCACTACGTGCTCGAGGCGTTCGAGCGCGCGCTGACGCGCGACGTGTTCGCGCGCTTCGTCCCCGAGGCGGTCGTCGACCAGGTGCTCGCGCGCACCGGCGGCGAGCTCAGGCTCGGCGGCGAGAAGGTCTTCGGCACCGCGATGTTCACCGACCTGCGCGGGTTCACGACCTTCTCGGAGGGCCTCGAGGCCGACGAGGTGATCGGCCTCCTGAACCGCTACCTCGGGATCATGAGCGACGTCGTCCTCGCCCACGGCGGCACGCTCGTCACGTACACCGGCGACGGGATGATGGCCGTCTTCGGCGCGCCGCTCCCGCAGAAGGACCACGCCGACCGCGCGCTGGCGGCGGCGCGCGAGATGCTCGAGGTGCGGCTGCCGGACTTCAACGACTGGCTGCGCGACGAGGAGGGCCACGACTACAAGTTCAAGATGGGCGTCGGCCTCAACAGCGGCGAGTTCATGTCCGGCAACGTCGGCTCGCAGCAGCGGCTCGAGTACACCGCGATCGGCGACACGATCAACACGTGCTCCCGCATCGAGGGCCTGACGAAGGGCAAGCCGTACGCGCTCTTCATGGCGGGCTCGACGAAGGACGCGCTCCTCGACCCGCCGGGCGACCTCCTCTTCATCGACGAGATGCCGATCCGCGGCCGCGCCCACGGGATCGAGATCTGGTCGCTCTCGAGCGAGAAGATCCTCAAGCAGGACTGGGAGTCCGAGGGGAAGTCGCCGGCCCCGACGGCGCCGGAACCGACGCCGACCGCGGTCTAGCCGCGCTCGATGAGCTCGATCCGGTAGCCGTCCGGATCGCGGACGAAGCAGAGGCGCGAGCCTCCTGCGCGAACCGAGTACGGCGGCCGTTCCGGCTCGATGCCCTGCTCGGCGAGCCGGGCCAGCGTCGCGTCGAGGTCGTCGACGCCGAGGGCGACGTGGCCGTACGCGGTGCCGAGGTCGTACGTGCGGCCGTCGTGGTTGAACGTCAGCTCGAGCTCCTCCTCCTGGCCGGGCAGGCCGAAGAAGTAGTTCGTCGCCTCGAGCTCGTCGTCGCGGACGATCGGGTGGTCGCGCCGGTACTCGAAGCCGAGCGCTTCGTAGAACACGCGGCTCCGCTCGAAGTCCGTGATCCGGTACATCGTGTGGAGGTACCGCGTCACGGCGTCTCGACCTGCAGCTTCTTGAGGCTCCCGGGCGAGCCCGTGTAGTAGCCGGGGCCGTCGGGGCCGCTCTGGCTGAAGGCGCTGTACGGCGCCTCGAAGGTCTGGCCGGTGGACGAGTCGCGGACGATGTCCGTCCCGTTGAGCGCCTGGTCGAAGCCCGAGACCTGCTGCGCGAAGCCCTGGAGCTGCTGCTGGACGTGGAGCAGCTCGAGGTCGTCCTGCGTGAAGTCGTGCTGGATCCCGGACGCGACGCGGAGGAGCGGCTGGTTGAGCGAGTTCCACAGCGGCCGCGTCGACATCCCGAGCCGGACCGTGCCGCTCGTCACGCCGCCGCCGCTCGTCGCCTGCACGCCGGCGACCCCGTGGATCAGGTTGCCGCCGTTCGAGCCGAGGAACTCGATCTGCTCGAACTGCTGGATCGCGCCGGAGGCCGTCGTCTGGTTCGGCGCGGCCGACGTGGAGAGCACCGTGTCGACCTTTACGCCGAGAAGGCCGAGCTCGTACTGGGCGAAGGACTTCACGTCGGTCACGCCGGTCGTCGCGGACGAGATCGCCTGCGCGAAGAGGTAGGTCGCCGACGCCACCTTGCCGTCGATCGCCGAGAGCTGGTCGGGGAACTCCTGCACCCGCCAGCCGGGCGGGAGCGGGTACGTGAACGCGGCGTCCTTGAAGATGCGGAAGAGCGTCCCGGTCTCCGGGCCGTAGCACGCGCCGATCCCGGCGAGCGGGCGGCGGAGGCCGGCGAGCTTCGCGGGCGGCGCCCAGTACGCGGAGAAGACGGCGAGCTGCGAGCCGTGCGCGGTCGGGTACGGGAGAACCGAGACCGACGCCTGGCCGGTGACCGGGATCGTCCCGGCCCGGCCGGTGAGCGACGCGGTCGTCGCGCCGGTCTGCTTGAACGACATCGCGTTCCCGGCGCCGGCGACGTCCTTCTTGAGCGCCGCGGCGGCGGCCTGGAAGAACTTCGCGGGCGTCTGCCCCTTCGCGAGCAGCGCGGGGTCGACGACCGACTCGATCGAGCCGACCGGGTCCTGGTGGACGACGATGAATCCGTCGGCGACCGCGAGCGACCACCCGGCCGGGACGCCGAGGTGGAAGCCGTCGTACCGGTCGTGGACGACCGGGTCGGTGCAGCCCGCCGCCGGGCGCGCGACCGCCGCCGTCGTCGCGGCCGCGCCCGACGCGAGCGCGAGCGCAGCGACGGCGAGCGCCGCGAGCGAGCGCCGCAGCCCGCGGGTCAGCTCTCGATGCTCCCCATGTCGTCGACGAGCACGAACGACTGCTCGTCGGTGTCCACGAGCCGGCAGGCCTCGGCGACCTCGGGCTTGGCGCCGACGATGTAGAGGCTCACGTCCTCGAACGGCAGCTTCTGGCGCAGGAAGAGCAGCGCCCGCGCGCCCGCGCTCGACATCGACTCGAGCCCCTCGGCCCGCAGTACGACCCGCCGCGGGTTGCTGTCGAGCGCCCGCTGGAGGTCACGCTCGAGCGTGGCGGCGACGGTCTCGTCGAGCTTGCCCGAGAGCGTGATCGAGGCGGTGCCGTCCGAGACCTGGACGTCGCTCTCGAACGTCTCGAGCGCCGAGACGACGCGCACCTTCACCGCGCACTCCTCGCCGGGCGGCGGGAGCGTCACGGTCAGCTTGTCGGCGTCGAACTCCGACCACGGCTGGCCGTTCATCGTCACCGACTCGATCTTGATCGAGCCCGGCGGGAGGATGTCGGGCGAGACGCGGAGGATCCGGTCCTTGAACGCGTCGCCCCGCGGCTTGAAGTGCAGGTCGAGCGGCTGCTTCGTGAGCAGCAGGTTCGTGTACACGGCGGCGAGGTAGCAGAGCTCGGTGTTGTGGTACGCCGACATCGAGTGGCTCCCCTTCAGCCGCTCGGTGCCGAGCAGGTACGGGAGGCCGTTCGCGAGCACGTTGAAGTAGACCGCGCCCGCGTCGTGGTCGAGGAACCAGGCGTTGTAGAACGCGGCCGCGTGGCGCGCCTCGAGCCGGTACTCGTCGTCGCCGAGGATCCCGGCGAGGATCAAGTACGCGAGGATCGCCTGCTCCTGCTGCCACCACGCCTTCCGGTCGTGCCACGTGAAGCGGTACCACTCCTGCGCGTCGGTCTTGTCGCGCTCCATCACGTCGTACCAGCCGCCGCGCTGGCGGTCGGCGCCGATCGGCGGCATCACCTCGGCGATCTTCCGTGCGGTCTGGACGTACTTCTCGCTCGGCCGGACGCTGTTGATGCGCATCAGGTTCCACGCGATCTTCAGGTTGTGGCCGACGACCCCGCGGTTGTGCTGCCACTTGTAGGCGTGATCCGACGACCAGTCCTCGTGGAAGCGCTCGTTCACGAACGGGCTGTGCTCGTAGTCGAGGAAGTGGTTGCAGATCGTGTTCGCGGTCGAGGCGAGGAAGTCCGCGTGCTTCTCGCTGCCGGTCGCGAGGTACGCGTTGATCAGGTACGCGGGCGCGTGGTCGCCGACGGAGTTCCAGTTCTTCCGCGACTGGTTGTTGTCGAGCGACTCGCTGCGCGGGTCGAACGTGATCGGGTCGAGGTGGGAGAAGTACCCGCCGCCGTCGCGGTCGAGGTAGAAGCGGTTGAAGAGCTCGATCGTCATGTCGATGTCGCTCTCGATCCTCGGGTCGCCCGTGATGCGGAAGGTCTGCGTCGGGCCGGCGAGCGCGTAGATCTGCTCGTACGCCGGGATCGCGTTGTAGTCGTCGCCGAACTCGGACGCGAGGATCTTCTTCTCCTTCGGGCCGGAGGTGTCGATCCCGTGCACCCAGTAGGCGACGCCCTCGCCGGCGTCGACGGTGCGGAAGTGCTCGCGCAGGTACTCGGTGCCGCGCTCGGCCGCCTCGAGGAACCGATCCTCCCCGGTGAGGAGGTACGCGCTCGCCATCCCGTAGACCATCCGCGAGATCGTGTCCGTCTCCTGGCGCGTGCCGGGCAGCTTCTCGCCCTCGAGGTTGAGCCGCGTGCGGTACTGCGCGAAGTCGATGTCCCCGTCCGGGAACTGCGCGCGGATGTAGAAGTCCGCCACCTCGCGGATCTGGTCGACCCACCAGTCCGGCCGCTCGAACACGAAGTCGTGCGAACTGCGGCCGACGAAGACGATGTGCTTCGCCTCGAACGTGGCCCCGCCGCCCTCGGGATAGAAGACCCCGTACGCGTAGAGCATCCGCCCCCGGTCGAGCATGTCGCGCATCGAGCCCGTCGCGTCGACGTACGCCTCGCCGAGGTTCCGGATCACCTCCGCGAACGTCTGGTTCGTGAGCGCGACCTCGAACTCGCGCCCGTCGATCGTGCGCAGCGTGAACGTGTCCTCGTCGGCCTTGTAGGCGACGACCGACCCCGCGATCAAATCGGAGAAGGTGAAGTGCATTCTCGAGTCCATCGATTCCGGTTCCTCCCTCGGGGTCAGCTCTCTTGCGAGACGAGAATCACGATGCTACGTCCCTCGACGTCGCAGCGCTCGCCCTCGTGCGGGCGCTCCTCGCCGGGCTCGGCGATGTCGTCGGGCGAGGCCTTCGCGGTATCCGCGAAGACGAGCCACTCCTTGCCGCCGGGCACGGCGAACGCGTGCCCGCTGTCGTCCATGTTCATCATCACGTGCAGGTCGGGCTCGAGCGGGTCCTCGCCGGAGAGCGTGAAGGCGATGGTGCGCGAGAAGCCGTCGTCCCAGGGCGGCTGGTCGAGCTCGAGGCCGTGCCAGCGGACGTCCATCTGGCCGCGCCGGTTGAGGCGCCCGCCCAGGAACGTGCTCCGCCGCAGGCTGACGTGCCGGCGCCGGAGGCCGATCATCCCCTTGAAGAACCGGAACAGGTCCGCGTTCTCCTCGACGAGCGCCCAGTCGAACCACGAGAGCTCGTTGTCCTGGCAGTAGGCGTTGTTGTTGCCGTGCTGCGTCCGGCCGACCTCGTCGCCGGCGACGAACATCGGCACGCCCTGCGAGAGGAAGAGGATCGACGCGAAGTTCTTGATCTGCTTGTGCCGGAAGAAGTTGATCCCGGGGTCGTCGGTCGGGCCCTCGGCGCCGCCGTTCCAGCTGAGGTTCTCGTCGATGCCGTCGCGGTTGCCCTCGCCGTTCGCGTCGTTGTGCTTGCCGTTGTACGCGACGAGGTCGGCCATCGTGAACCCGTCGTGCGCGGTGATGAAGTTGACGCTGTTCGCAGGCCCGCGGCCGACGCCCTCGTACATGTCCTGGCTGCCGGAGATCCGCGTCGCGATCGTGGAGATGAGGCCGGTGTCGCCGCGCACGAACTTGCGCACGTCGTCGCGGAAGCGGCCGTTCCACTCCGACCAGCGCGAGCCCGGGAAGCGGCCGACGTCGTACAGCCCGCCGGCGTCCCACGGCTCGGCGATCACCTTCGTGTCGGCGAGCTTCTCCGACAGCTCGATGCCCCAGACGACGGGCGGGAAGTCCATCGGCGCGCCGTCGGCGCCGCGGTGGAGCACCGAGCCCTCGTCGAACCGGAAGCCGTCGACGTGCATCTCCTCGACCCAGTAGTGGAGGCAGTCGAGGATGAACTTCTCCACGATCGGGTGGTTCGCGTTGACCGTGTTCCCGCAGCCCGAGTAGTCCATGTAGTACTGCTTCTCGGTCGGGTGGAGCAGGTAGTACGCGTCGTTCCCGAGCCCCTTGAAGCTGATCGTCGGGCCCATGTGGTTGCCCTCGCCGGTGTGGTTGAAGACCACGTCGAGGATCACCTCGATCCCGGCCTGGTGCAGCGCCTTCACCATGTCGCGGAACTCGGTGATCTGCGAGCCCTCCTGCGGATGGACGCAGTAGCTGCCCTCCGGCGCGAAGTGGAGGTACGGGTCGTAGCCCCAGAAGTTGCGGAGCTCCGAGCCGTCGATCGGGTTGATCCCGCGCACCTCGCGCTCGTCGTACGCGAACACCGGCAGCAGCTCGACCGCCGTGATCCCGAGCTTCTTCAGGTACGGGATCTTCTCGATCAGGCCCGAGAACGTGCCCGGGTTCTCGACACCCGAGGTGGGGGAGACCGTGAAGCCGCGGACGTGCGTCTCGTAGACGATCGTGTCGCTCATCGGCGTGCGGAGCGGCTCGTCGCCCTCCCAGTCGTAGCCGCGGCCGTCGACGATCACGGCGCGCATCGACGACTCGAGGTTGTCGCCCGGCAGGCACGCGTCGACCGGCTTCCAGAGCGCGTTCGTGTTCCCCTTCGCGTACGGGTCGAGCAGCACCTTCTCCGAGTCGAAGCGGTGCGGGCCGCCGTTCGGGCCGTACACGCGGTAGGCGTAGTGGTAGCCCGCCGCGAGGCCGCGGACGTACATGTGCCAGAAGTGGAAGCTGCGGTTGATCGCCGGGTCGAACGGGATCGTCGCGACGGGCCGCGTGTCGTCGTGAGAGTCGAAGAGCAGCAGCTCGACGCCCGTCGCGTTCTCGGAGAAGAACGCGAAGTTCACGCCCCCGTCGTCGACCGTCGCTCCGAGCGGCTGCGGACGCCCGCGCTCGAAGGTCGGGAGGAGGTCAACGATCGAGCGGCGGCGGGTTCGTCTCGTCCGTGTAGCCCTGGTTGAGCTCAACGATGTTTCCTTCCGGGTCGGAGATCCAGGCGACTCGCATGCCCTCGATGAAGCCGCCCATGTCGAGCGGCCCGAGCGTGATCTGCGCGTCCTCGCCGATCTCGGCGAGCTTCGCGTCGAGGTCGTCGACGAGGAACGCGAGGTGACGGACGCCGGGCGCCGTCGGGCCGTCGCGCTCGCCGTGCCCCGGCTGCGCCTCGTCCGGGACGGGGAAGAGCTCGAGCGCGACGCCGCCGTTCCCGATCACGACCACCTGGTCGGGCCCGGGGAGGTAGACGCGGAGGCGCTCGAAGCCGAAGTGCTTCGAGTACCAGCGCTCGATCGCGATCGGGTCGTTGCAGTTCAGGCCGAGATGGTGCATCGGCCCCGTCATGCGCCGTTCCCCTCCCCGAGCAGCTCGATGATCCGGTGCGCGAACAGGTGGCAGTGCCCGCCCGTGCGCGCGGTGACGAGGTCGCCGTCGACCACGACGTCCTCGTCGGTGTAGATCGCGCCCATGTTCACCACGTCGCCGTGGAGGTTGTTGTGCGCGACGACCGGCCGGCCGCGGACGAGCTCGGGGAGCGGCGCGACGAGCCACATTCCGTGGCAGATGATCCCCTTCAGGATCGTCGGGCTCGGCGAAAGCGCGGCGCATGAACTCGGTCGCCGGCGGCAGCTGCGCGACGTCCTCGGTGTAGCGGAGCCGGTCGGAGACCATCCCCGACGGGACGATCACCGCGTCGAAGCTCCGCAGCGTCTCGTCGTCCATGTCCTCGAAGCTCTCGTCGACCTCGAACGGCACCTTCCACTCGTGGCCGGCGAACGTGAGCCGCTCCTGCCCCCAGAGGCGCGTGAGGAAGTGGATCTCGACGCCCTCCTCCGGGAACCGGCGGGCGTAGTACCAGATCTCCGGCTCGTAGTAGTCGGCCTCCATCAGGACCGCGACCTTCTTGCCCTCGAGGCTCATTCGGCCCCCGTCGCGACGGCCGCGCGGTGCAGGCCGTGCGCCGTCTTGAGCATGTCCGCGCAGCGCTCGGCGATCATCACGATCCCGGCGTGGCAGTTCCCCGACGGGACGGCCGGCATCACGCTCGCGTCGGCGATCCGCAGGCCCTCGACGCCGTGGACGCGCAGCTCGGGATCGACGACCGCGTCCTCGTCCAGGCCCATCCGGCACGAGCCGGCCTGGTGGTGGTAGGAGTCGGCCTTCGCCGTGACGAACGCGTTCAGGTCGTCGTCGGAGTTGCCGACGGTCGGGCCGGGGAGGAGCTCGTCGCCGACCCAGTCGGAGAACGCGCGGGTCGCGAAGATCTCCCGCGCGAGCCGGACGGCCTGCACGAGCCGGTCGCGGTCGGCCTTCGCCGCGAGGTAGTTCGGGTTCACCCGCGGCTTCACGAGCGGGTCGGCGCTCGTGATCCGGACGGTGCCGCGCGAGAGCGGCCGCACGACGCCCGGGAGGATGCTGATCGCGTTCGGGTGGGTCTGCCCGACGATGATGTCGAACGGGACGTGCACGAACCCCATCTGCAGGTCGGGCGCGGGCCAGCGCGGGTCGGACTTCGCGAAGAGCGCCGCCTCGGAGAGGTTCTGGTTGCCGGGCGGGACCGTCTGCTTGCACTCGCGGATCACGCCGGTGAGCACGTGGTTGTGGAAGTTGCCGCCGACGCCCGGGAGCTCGACCTTCACCTCGACGCCGTACGGCTTGATGTGCTGGGTCGCGCCGATCCCGGAGACCTGGAGCAGGTGCGGCGACTCGATCGCGCCGGCGCAGACGATCACCTCGCGCGTCGCGCGCGCCTCGACGAGCTGGCCGTCCTGGACGTACTCGACGCCGACGCAGCGGCCGCCCTCGAGGATGAGCCGCGTCGCCTGCGTGTGCGTCGCGAGGGTCAGGTTCTCGCGCCACAGCGCCGGGTCGAGGTAGCCCTCCTTCGTGCTCGAGCGCTTGCCGTCCTTGACGTTGATGTGGTGCCAGCCGGCGCCCTCCATCGTCGGGCCGTTGAAGTCGTCCGTCGCCGGGAAGCCGAGCTCGAGGCACGCGTCGATGAACGCCTGCGAGGTCGGGTTCGGGTCGTGGAGCCTCGCGTTCGTGACCGGGATCGGCCCGCCCTTGCCCGCGGTCGGGTTGGTGTCGTCCTCCTGGTCCTCGAGCTTCTGGAAGTACGGGAGGCACTCCGCGTAACTCCAGCCCGGGGCACCCGTTGTAGGCCCAGTTGTCGTAGTCGGAGGCGATGGCCGCGGATGTGCATCATGATGTAGAGGTTGCTCGAGCCGCCCGGCATCTTCCCGCGGGGCTCGTAGGTCGGCCGGCCGCCGAGCGCGCGCTGCGGGACGCTCAGGTAGCCCCAGTCGACGGAGGAGCCGAGCAGCGTGTACCAGAGGTTCGCCTTCGAGACGTTCTCGGGATACGGCTCGCCGCCCGCCTCGAGCGCGAGCACGGAGACGTCGGAGATCTCGGAGAGGCGCGCCGCGACGCACGAGCCGGCCGAGCCGGTCCCGACCACGATGAAGTCGTACTCGCTCATCGACAGCTCCTGGTTCACGAACGGGTCGAACGGGCGCGTGTCGTGGAAGTTCGCCATGTACGAGATCTTCCCATCCCGGAACTGGAAGTAGTTGGTGACCTCGGCCTCGATCGGCTCGCCGGCCGCGTTCGCGGCGGAGATGTGGGAGACGACGGCCGCGTTGTTGCCCTGCACGACCATCTCCTTCGGCACGTTCTGGAAGCGCGAGTAGCCCTTCTCCATCCCGCCGATCGCGCCGCGGAGGATGTCGAGCCCCTCGACGTGGCCGGCGAGCTGCTCGTCGATCACGACGTCTTCCTGGAAGAGCGTGAGCCACTCCTGCCAGTCGCCGGCGTTGGCCGTGCGGTAGTACGCGATCAGCACGTCGCGCGGGTCGGCGTCCGAGGCCGCCGTCCGAGTCGGGCGTTCAACTCGAAGGAGTCGACGAAGTACTTGTTGATCAGCGCCTTGCCGGTCGCGGGGTCGCGCACGACCTCCCACGTCTGGAACGCGTCCATGTGGAGATAGATGCTCTTCGGCGCCGGCGGCTCCCAGACGTGGGCCGCCCAGTTGACGACGACCTTGACCTCGGCCTTGTCGCCGTCGATCGTCGCCTCGACGCTCTTGATCGTGTGCACCTCGTCGAAGAAGCGGCGCGTGACCTTCTCGTACCAGACCGTGAACTCGGCGTGGCCGTGCGTCGGGAGCTCCGGCCACTCCATGTCGTTGCCCTCGTCGGTCATCATCGCGTGCAGCTCGGCGACCGGGGCGTGGACGTCGAGCGCCTTGTACCAGCGGTCGGCGAGGTCGTCGATCTCTTCCTTTGTGAGCGGGTCGCTCAACTGGGCCTCCTTCTCACGTCGGTCACGAATGCGCCCTCGTGCCGGCGACGGGGCGGCGGTTGGCCGCGTCCTCGTCGTGTCCGGGCACCTCCTGGTGCAGGACGAGGTCGATCAGGTACGGGCCGGGCTCCGCGAGCGCCTCGGCGATCGCCGGGCCGACCTCGTCCGGCGTCTCGACGCGCACGGACGGGACGCCCATGCTGCGCGCGAGCTCGTCGAAGCGGATCTCCGGGTGGCCGAGGTCGAACGAGCCCGGGAACGTGTGGTCCGGCAGCTCCCGCTCGCGCCAGTACTGCTGCACGTTCAGCTTCAGGAGCTGGTAGCTGCGGTTGTTGCAGACGACGAACTTCGCGCCGATCCCGTGGTGCGCCGCCGTCCACATCGACTGGATCGTGTACATCGCGCCGCCGTCGCCGCTGAAGCCGATCACCGTCTTGTCGGGCATGGCCACCTTGACCCCGATCGCGCCGGGGAAGCCGACGCCGAGCGAGCCGCCGCGCGTGCAGAAGTAGTGGCCGGGCAGCCGCGGCGGGCAGGTGCTGCGTGAGCTCGGGCGACGAGGTGAGCGCCTCGTCGAAGATCACGACGTCCTCCGGCGCCTGCCGCGCGAGCTCGGCCATGAAGGTCGACGGATGCATCGGCGTGTCGCCGTCGAAGCTCGCTGTCGGCGGCCGCGTGCGCCTCGAGCTCGCTCCGCTTCTGCGCGCCGAGGTCGGCGACGCGGGCCGCCGCGGCCGCCCGCGCGTCGGCCGGGAGCGTGCGCTCGAGCTCGTCCGCGATCAGGCCGAGCGTGACCTTCGGGTCGGCGACGAGCCCGAGGTCGACCGGGAAGTTCTTCGCGATCTCGTACGCGTCGAGGTCGACGTGCACGACCTTCGCGCCCGGCGCGCACACGCCCTCGAGCGCGGGGAAGACCTCGGGGAAGACGTACGTGCCGCAGATCAGCACGGCGTCCGCCTGCGGACGTGATCGCCTTCGAGTGCTCGCCGAACATGTGCCCGAGCTGGCCGCGGAAGAGCGGGTGCGTCGAGTCGATGTCGACCTCGGCGCAGTTCGCGCCCCACACCGCCGCGCCGAGCAGCTCCGCGACGCGGGTGAGCTCGGCCTGCGCGCCCGACCACGCGATCCCGTCGCCGACGATCGCGATCGGCCGCTCCGCGCCCGCGAGCATCGCCGCGGCGGCGCGGATCGCCTCGCCCGGTGGGCGCGACGCGCGTGTCCGGCAGGCTCGTCGGGAAGACGGGCTCGTCGCTCTCGGCGTCGAGGACGTCCATCGGCAGCGCGACGAAGACCGGGCCGCACGGCGGCGTCGCCGCGATCTTCACCGCCTTGCGGAGGACGCGGAGCGTCGAGCTCGGGTCGACGACGCGCGTCGACCACTTCGTCACCGGCCGGGCCATCGAGACGAGGTCGGCGGCCATCTGCGCGTCCATCGAGTCGTACCGGATCCCGGACTCGCCGGCGATCACGACGAGCGGCGCGTTGCCGCGCTTCGCCTGGTACATCATCCCGATCCCGTTGCCGAGCCCGACGCCGGTGTGGAGCTGGACGAGCGTCGGCTGCCGGGTCGCGCGGGCGTAGCCGTCCGCGACGCCGACCGCGATCGTCTCCTGCAGCGTCGTGATGTACCGCATCGCGGGGTACTCCCCGAGCGCGTCGAGGAACCCCTGCTCGACGGTGCCGGGGTTGCCGAACATGTACGTGATCCCGTCGGCGAGCAGCTGCTCGACGATCGCGAAGCGGCCGGGCTTGCTGGCATTGCCCGGAGCTAGGTTGCGGCGCCGACCGCGCTCGGATGGAACCCCCACTGGCGGAGGCCGCTCTCGAGCACCTCGACCATCTTCTGGCCCGTGAGGTACGAGTCGGGCGTGGAGCGGCCCGTCACGAACGGGTAGTCGACGATCACAGACGTCTCGTGGCCGTAGTTCCCGTGGTAGGCGCCGCCCGGAGCGGTGGCGTCGCGGAGGATCCACTCGAGCGGGTACGGCGGCGGCCCCATCACGAAGTTCGTCCCCATGAAGCCGGTGCCGTACTTGTAGTCGTACTCGATGCAGTGGCCCGTGACGTTCTTGCCCGAGATGATGCTCTTGCGCTCCTCCCAGTTGCGGGCGAACGCGAGGCACGTGACGCCGTAGCACTCGGCGCCGATCAGCTTGTCGGCGTCGTAGAACCCGAGGATCAGGTCGTGGACCCGCTGGTTGTTGGCGAGGTCGACGATCGGCCCGGAGCCGCCGACGATCAGCATGGCGTCGTACTTGTCGACGAAGCCCTTGGCCTTCTCGTCGCGCTCCTTGTAGTACGCCTCCTGCTTGCGGAGGAAGTTGTCCTCGCTGTGGTACGGCCGCTCCGGCATCAGCTCCGAGAGGTTCATCGGGTTGTCGAGCCGGTGGCTCTGGTCGCCGGTGTCGATCGCCTGGACCTTCGCGGCCATCTCGGCCGAGGTCACGGAGCGGCCGAGCGGCGGGTCGACGTAGTCGGGGTCCATGCTCACGCCGATCGCGACCGGACGCTTCCCGGTCGGCGTCATGAAGTCGATGTCGTAGCCCTGCTCGTCGAAGGCCTCGACCGGGCCGACGAGCTCTTCGCCCCAGTACCCCCACTCCGAGAGAACGACGAGGATTCTCTTGCTCATGCGACAGACTCCCTTTCCGAGGCGTTTGACCCGAACCCGTCGGCGGCGCTCTCGTCGAGCGGCGGGCGGGATGAAGCTCAGGCACCCGAGTCTATGGAAGATGGCCGGTCAGCGTCTACCCCTACCCGAGGGCTTGCGGTCGGCACCCGTGTTCACGCATGATCGCGGCGGACACGGCCAGTCGACGGAGGAGGTTGCGATGGACGATGCGAAGGCACAGGAGCTCGCGGACGTGCGGGAGATCATCGACGTCATGAACCAGTACACGACGGCGCTCGACACGCGGAACTGGGACATGCTCGAGGCGACGATGACGCCCGACGGCCAGGCCGACTTCGGCAACCTCGCGGGGGTGGGGATCCTCGACAGCCCGCAGGCGCTCGTCGACCTCTGCCGGAAGTCGCTCCAGGATCTGCGGGCGACCCAGCACCTGCAGGGGAACTACGCCGTCACGGTGGACGGCGACACCGCGCAGGCGAGCTGCTACCTGCAGGCGAACCACTTCCAGGAGGGGCTGCCCGGCGGCGACAGCTTCGTCGTGTGGGGCAAGTACCGCGACGACTTCGTCCGCACCGGGAACGGCTGGAAGATCAAGAAGCGCTACCTCGACACGATCTCGGCGGGCGGGAACATGAACCTGTTCGCCGAGGCGGCCGAGGCGGCCGGGCGCACGACGGCCGCGTAGAGGATCGAGGGGAGGGGCGACCGGGTCGCGCGGGCAGGGCTCGCGCGACCCTTCTGTCATTCGGGCGCGAGGAGGCCGCCCGAGGCTACGGGTGAGCGCTGACATGGCCCCGCCCGCCGCCAGCCCGCACGTATTCTCGTGGCGACATGAACGGTCGACCGGGCTCGCTCCTCGTGGCCGTCGCGGCTCTCTCGGCCCTGTGCGCGGCGACGGGAGCGTCCGTGGCGGCTGCGGGTCCTTCCGGGCCGACGAAGGGCATGTGCGCCGGAGCGTGGAATCGGAATGCGCCGCAGCCGGTGCTCGCCTGGGAACGGAAGCAGCGCGTCTGGCAGGCGACGGTCCAAGAGTCGATCGCAGTCTCCTCCGGGTTCTCCTGGAGTACCGGGCAGACGCCGACGAGCACGCCGCAAGAAGAGACTCCGACCTGCGTGATCGTGCTGTTCGCGCCACACGGGGGAGGCACCGTCGTGATGGGAGCCTGGCAGCAGGGGGCGGTTCCGAGCTGGGCGCCACACCCGAAGGGCTCGGGCACGAGCGGCAGCGGGAACGCCTGCGTCGCCCGCGACGGGACGATCCATCGCGTCGGCCCGTTCACCGCAAGCTCACGCTGCCCGCGAACCGCCTGACGCCGCAAGCCCCGGCTCGGTCGTCACATGCGTGGAGTAGCATCGTGCAACATGCTCACCGTTCCCGAAGCCGCCAGACGCGCGGGGCGCGACCCGGAGACGATTCGCCGCTGGATCCGGGTCGGCAAGTTGCCCGCTCGGAAGATCGGGACGCAGCACGTGATCGAGGAGGCGGACCTCGAGACCGCGCTCGAGGAAACGAACGAGATGCTCGCGGTTCCGGCGGAGTGGCGGCGTTCGGCCTCCGGCGCGCCTCTGCCCAACGTCGTCGCCGCGATCCGGCGGTCGCGGCGCGAGCGCTGAGTGCTCGTCGTCGACGCGAGCGTCGCGCTCGCCGCGAGCTGGGGCGCCGGAGGCTTCGAGCAGCTCGGCCCGGAGGAGCTCGTCGCGCCCGCGCTGATGTGGTCGGAAGCCCGGTCCGCCCTCCACGAGCTGCTCTGGCGCCGCGAGATCACCCGCGACGACGCGGAGTCGACCCGCGAGCGGCTCGAGCGGTGCCCGGTCGGGCGGCGCACACACGCGCGGCTCGGGGTCGAGGCATGGAAGGTCGCCGAGGAGCTCGGCTGGGCGAAGACCTACGCCGCCGAGTACGTCGGCCTCGCCCGGCTGCTCGGCTGCCGGCTGGTCACCCTCGACGCCCGGCTGAGACGCGCGACGGCGAGGCTCGGATTCGTCGTCGGACCGACCGAACTGTGACCGGCGAGATTCGGATCCGGCGCCTCGACGGCGCGGAGGCCCGCGCCCATCTGGACGGGCTCGCGGCCGTGCTCGCCGACTGCGTCGAGGGCGGCGCGTCGGTCAGCTACATGGCCCCGTTCGCGCTCGAGGACGCGCGCGCCGTCTTCGAGGGCTTCGTCGCCGAGATAGAGCGGGGCCGGCGGGTGCTGCTCGCGGCGTTCGACGGCGGGCGGGTCGTCGGCACGGTGCAGGTCGTGCTCGCGCTGCCGCCGAACCAGCCGCACCGCGCCGAGATCGCGAAGCTGCTCGTCCACCGCTCCGCTCGCCGGCGCGGGGTCGCCGAGCGGCTGATGGCGCGCGCCGAGTCCGAGGCGCGCGCGGAGGGCCGCACGCTGCTCGTCCTCGACACGGTCACCGGCGAGGCCGGCGAGCGCCTGTACACCCGGCTCGGCTGGACGACGGTCGGGGTGATCCCGAACTACGCGCTCTACCCGGACGGCCGGCCCTGCGACACGACCGTGCTCTACAAGGAGCTCTGACCTACGCGACCGCGGCTGCGGCCGCCGACGCCGCGGTCGTGTCGAGCTCGGCGCAGACCTCCCGCGCGAGCTCGACGAACGCGACGGCCGCGGGCGAGCGGAAGCGGTCGCGGTGCCACGCGAGCGCGATCACGCGGGGTGGCACGCGCGGGCCGAGCTCGAGCGCGACGACGCGGTCGTCGCCCGGGTCGACCGCGAGGCGCGGCGTGAGCGCGATCCCCGCCCCGGCCGCGACGAGGCCGTGGACGGTCGTGTTCTCGTCGGACTGGAAGACGTAGCCCGGCTCGAGCCCTCGCGCGCGGAAGTGCGCGTTCACCTGCTCGCGGCTGCGGCAGAGCCGAGAGCCGATCAGCGGCAGCTCGCTGGCCTCGCGGAGCGAGACCGGCTCGTGCCTCGACGCGAGCGCCGAGTCGGCCGGTACGAGCAGCATCCACGGGTCGCGCATCAGCTCCGTCATCGTGAACGGGCCCTCCGGGAGCGGCGGCATCACGAAGCTGAGGTCGAGGTCGCCGCGCTCGACCGAGGCGAGCAGCTCCGGGTCGGACACGGACTCGATCAGCCGCACCTGCACGTTCGGCCACTCGGCCCGGAAGCGGCGGATCAGCTCCGGCAGGATCCGCGCGCCGGCGCTCTGGAACGTGCCGACGCGGAGCGAGCCGCCGCCGCCGTCGACCATCGCGAGCACGTCGGCCTGCGCCGCCTTCAGCCGGGCGACGATCGCCTCCGCATGCCGGAGCACGAGCCTGCCCGCGTCGGTGAGCGAGACCGCGCGCGGCCCGCCGGGGCGCTCGATCAGCTTCACGCCGACGATCTTCTCGAGGGTCGCGACCTGCTGGCTGATCGCCGACTGGGTGTACCCGAGCCGGGCGGCGGCGCCGCGGAAGCTGCCCTCCTCCGCGACGGCCTGGAGCGCCGCGAGATGGCGTACTTCGATGCCGAGCCATTGATCGAGTTCCATGATGGACACGAATGATAACCCGACTGGTGCTTATCACCGTGCTCCGGCATGCTGGGCACATGACAGCTCTCCTGATTCTCCTCGTGTTGATCGTGCTGTTCGCCGGCGCCGCGTTCTACGGCACCGACTCGCGGCGCGACGACGATCGCGGCTGGTGGCCCGGCCGCAACGCGTCCCGGTAGCGCCCGGCCCGACTTCGGTCGGGTCGCGCGCTACCCGGTCGCGGCGGCGGGCACCTCACGCGGCGCCAGCCGCTCGGCCATGAAGCTCGCGACGCGGGCGACAGCCGGGTCGACCAGCTCCGGGCGGTCGTAGATGTCGATGTGGTTCTCGGAGTCGATCCACTCGATCTCCTTCGGGCCCGTCGCGCGGTCGAAGATCGCCTGCGCGGTCTCCGGCGTGCAGTAGCCGTCGACCTTGCCGTGGACGACGAGGAACGGCGTCGCGTCGAGGAGCTCCGCGGCCGAGATCGCGTCGAGCTGGAGCAGCTGCGAGCGCGAGTCGACCGTCATCCGGTTCTCCCAGACGGCGCTCGTCGAGCGCTCGGTGCCGTAGTACGCGAACGGCTCCGCGCCGAACATCAGCGCCGGCCCGTCGGGGCTCACGGCCGGCAGGTACGCGATCTCGCCGCTCTCCCGCTCCGCCTCGAGGTTCTCGACGGCCGCGGCGAGCAGGTCGCGGAGCCGGTCGGGGCCGAGGTTCGCGCGCAGCCGGCTCGGGCTGTTGTACGCGCCGCCGACGCCCGCGACCGCGCGCACCCGCGGGTCGAACGCGGCCGCGCGCACCGCGTACCCGCCTCCGAGGCAGACGCCGACGATCCCGATCCGGTCCGCGTCGACCTCCGATCGCGAGGCGAGGAAGCCGACGGCGTCGCGCAGGTCGGCGAGCTTGCCGGCCGAGTCCTCGTGCTGGCGCGGCGAGCCCTCGCTGTCGCCGAAGTTGCGGTGGTCGAACGCGAGCGTGACGTACCCCTGCTCCGCGAGGCGGTCGGCGTACGTGCCGACCACCTGGTCCTTCACGCCCGAGAGCGGGCCCGTGAACGCCAGCGCCGGCAGCCCACCGGGGCCCGCGAGCGGGCTCCCGTCGGGCACGCGCAGATCCCCGGCGAGCCGGAGCCCCTGGCTCGTGAAGTTGACCCGCTCGGCGTCCACGCCGCGGCTATCCGGCGACGCCGAGCTGCTGCATGAGCCCGGCGATGTCGCTGTCGAACCACGTCGCGAGGATCTTCCCGTCGCCGATGCGGAGGATCGCCATCTCCGTCCACTTGACCTCCTTGCCGGTGGGCGGGATGCCGAAGAACTCGCCGGTGTGCGTCCCGCCCTGCGTGATCCGGGCGCCGACGCGGTCGCCCTCGGCCGCGATCAGGTCGATGTTGACCCAGTAGTCGGGGAACGCGCTCCGCACCATGTTCACGATCGCCTTCGTGCCCTCCGGCCCGACCGGGAGCGTCGGCGCGCTCGGGCAGATCGCCTGCGGGTGGAAGAGGTCGTCGGCGAGGCCGACGTCGCCCTTCGCCCAGATCTCGTCGATCAGCGTCCGCATGATCTCCTTGCACTGCTCGCGCGTCCCGGGCGCGCCGGTCGGCATCTCGGGCGCCGGATCCGGCGGCGGCGGGCCGGGCGGCGCGGGGGCGACGCCCATCTGGACGAGCATCCCGGCGACGTCGGCGTTGAACCAGCCGTGCGTGACCTTGTTGTCCTTCAGCCGGAACAGGCGCGTGCCCGTCCACGTGACCTTCTTGCCGGTCGGCGGGATCCCGAAGAACTCGCCGTCGTTCGTGCCGCTGATCTCGCCGCGGCCGAAGACGAGGTCGCCCTCGGCGAACAGGTCGACGAAGACGAAGACGGCGTCGGAGAACGGCGCGGCGAAGATCTTGTAGGCCTCCTTCAACCCCTCGCGGCCGGGCTTCTGCCCCGGGATCGGCTCGTCCTCGACGTAGTCCTCGGCGACGTAGCCGTCGAAGCTGTCGAGGTCCATCAGGTTCGTCGCGTAGACGTAGCGCGCGATGATCGCCTTGTTGGCGATCTCGGTCGAGTCGTCCGCGGTCACGATCCGGTCCCACTGGTTCGCCTTGTCGTCGGCGGTGATGTCTTCGGGGTTCGCCATCTCTCTCCCTTGTCGTCAGGCCGGTACGGGCTGCTCGGCGCTCGTGAGGGTCATCCGCCCGGCAGGACGCCGGCCTGCTGGAAGAGCGTGAGCATGTCGGTCGCGGTCCAGCGCTCGACCACGCGCCCGCCGTCGATCCGCACGAAGTCGCTGTGCGTCCAGACGAGCTCCTTGCCCGACGGCTCGGCGCCGAACAGCGGCTCGCCGGTGTGCGTGCCGCGGACGATCGAGTGCGCCGCGACCTGGTCGCCCTCGCAGACCATGTTCGAGCTGTCGACCTCGAACGTGACCTCCGGCAGCGCCGCCCGGAGCGCCGCGTGCGCGGCGAGCACCGAGTCGAGGTCGCGCGTGCCCCAGCACGGGCTGTGGTCGACGAAGCCGTCCGCGACGAGCCCGCGGACGGCCGCGTCGTCGGCGCCGGCGAGCGCGCCGACCAGGTTCACGAGAAGCGCCTTGTTCGCCTCGGGCGTCCCGCCGTCGCCGCCCTCGCCCGACGCCGTCGGGCCCCAGACGGGCTCGTCGCCCTTCGCGAACGATCCGGGGCCGACGACGGGCAGCGCGCCCATCTGCTGCATCATCCCGACCATGTCGAGCTCGCCCCAGCCCTCGGAGACGAGGCCGTCGGTGACGCGGTCGATCCCGACGGAGGTGACGGCGACCTTCTTGCCGCTCGGCGGCACCCCGTAGAACTCGGCCTCCTGCGTCCCGTACCACGTGTTGCGGATCGCGACGGTGTCGCCGTCGACGATCAGGTCGTCGATCTCCATGCGGCCGTCGGGGAACGCGGTGCGCCACGTCCTGATCAGGTCGATCAGCCCGTCCGGCCCCATGCCGACGGTCTGCCCGCCGGCGCCGTGGACGACCATGTTCGGCGAGATGATCTCGTGGGCGAGGTCGTAGTTGCCGCCGGACCAGCCCTCGTTGTTCCAGCGGCGGACGATCTCCTTGGCTTCCTCGGGCGACGACATCTCGTTACTCGGACGGCGCGGCGTCGTCGTCCTGCGGCATCGACGCGATCGCGTCCCGCATCACCTGGTTCGACCGCTCGATCACGTCGGCGTGCTCGGGCCCGACCAGGTACGGGAGGTCCGGCATCGGGACGCCGGCAATGCCCCACATCCCGATCGGGACCTCGTCGATGATGCAGTAGGTGAACGGCCTGACGACGTCGCCGAGCACGCCGACGAACGTGTCGGTCATCTTCTCGATCAGTTCCTTCTTCTGCTCCTCGGTCGCGACGACGTCCTTGATGAACCTGATGTTGATGATCGGCATCTCGCTCGCTTTCTGATCGGAGGTCGCCGGCCGCTCCCCGTCGGCCGGAAGGTCGTCGTGTGGCTCGAGTCTCGGTCAGGCGAGACGGTCGGGGAGCGGCTTCAGCGCGTTCGCCTTCCAGAAGAAGTCGTCGACTCCGTGCTGGTCTGCGGTGTAGACCTGGACGTGCGCGATCTTGCCGTCCCGGATCGTGTAGACGCTGCAGGTCGGGAACAGGTAGTCCTGGCCCTCGACGGTGCCGTGCCCGCTGTGGGTCTCGACGACGCGGTCGTCGCCGATCGTGCCGAACGACGTGTTGTCGACGTTCACCCCGACCGCGATCAGCGCGCCGAAGAACGCCAGCACCTCGTCGGCGCCGCGCTTCGTCCCCGACAGCGGGTGGTGGCCCGGCAGCGCCCACTGGATGTCCGGGGCGAAGACCTCGGTCTTGAGCGTCTCCATGTCGCCGGTGCCGAAGCACTGGTACATCCTGTCCACGACCGCCATCGGGCCGGCCGCGACCTCTTGTGTCGCCATTCCCTCGCTCCTCTCTCTCGGTGGCTCGCGGTTCCCCCGGGACTCGCTCGACGCTAGTCGGCGATGCGGTCGGGAATCGGCTTCATCTTGGTCGCTTCCCAGAAGAAGTTGTCCGCGCCGTACTGGTCGCCCATGAACACCTGCACGATCGCGACCTTGCCGTCGACGACCTTGTAGTGCGTGCAGTTCACGGCGTCGAGCTTGACCACGTCGCCGGCGGCGTTCGTGACCTGCCCGTAGCCGCGGTGCACCTCGACGACGGTGTCGTCGGTCCACTGCGCGATGTGGATCAGGTCGACCTGGACCCCCGACTCGTTGAGCTGGTGGAAGAACGCGAGCACCTCTTCCGCGCCGTGCTTCGTGCCGCCGAGCGGATGACGCCCCGGGAGCGTCCACTCGAGGTTGGGCGCGAAGACGTCGTTCCTGATCGTGTCGAGATCACCGCGGTTGAAGCACTCGTACATCTTCTCGACGACCTGCATCGCCGTTGTCTCTGTGGCGGCCATATCCCCCTTCTCTCGATCGTTCTCGGCGTCGAGGCGACGCCCCCGGCGAGTCTACGGTGCTGGGCGCGAGAGAGTCTAGACCCAGGCGTGCGGGTGGCAAGCGAGGCGTCGCAGCCTCGCGGGCGGTACATTCGCGCGCATCCGATCGGAGGAGGAGAGATGGCCGGCAACAAGGAGATCCTGGGCCGCATGTACGAGGAGGCGATCAACGGCGGCAACCTCGACCTGATCGACGACCTCCTCGCCGACGACTTCGTCGAGCACGAGGCGTTTCCGGGCCTCGAGCCGAACCGGGAGGGCGTGAAGCGCCTCTTCGCGGCCTCGCTCGCCGCGTTCGGCGACTTCCGGATGGAGCCGTGGCAGTACGTCGAGGAGGGCGACCTCGTGGTCGCCTGGGTGCAGATGACCGGCACGCACCAGGGCGAGTTCATGGGCGTCCCGGCGAGCGGCAACAAGATCGACCTGCTGCTCGTCGACATGGTGCGGATCCGGGACGGCCGGATCAGCGAGCACTGGGGCTGCAGCGACTCGATGGTGCTGATGCAGCAGCTCGGCGCGATGCCGCCGCCGCCGCAGGCTAGCGCCGGCGGGTCAGGCGTCGAGCTCGAACGCGAACTCGTCCTCGTAGCACCAGAACCAGCTTTCGCCCGGCTCGAGCGAGCGGACGATCGGGTGTCCGGTCGAGTGGTTGTGCGCGGTCGCGTGCTTGTTCGGCGAGTTGTCGCAGCAGCCGACCTCGCCGCATGTCATGCACTCGCGCAGGTGCACCCACCAGCCGCCGGTGCGCAGGCACTCCGAGCAGCCCTCGGTGCTCGAGGGGGTGACGTCGAGGTCGATCGTGTCCAGGTGCGTGCATTCGAGGCTCATGTCCCTCCGATCGCGAGCAGGTCGGCGAGACCGTAGCTTCCGGCGTCGGCCGCCGGCAGGGTTGGTGTCCAGTCGGGGTCGACGGTGCGGAACGACTCCGGGTCGGCGTCGAGGATCCCGATCAGCACCTCGCCGACGATGCGGCCGCCGACAGGCCCGAGCCGATCGCCGTCGCCGACGACGTCCGCCTCGCGCAGGATGTAGAACCAGAGCGGGGTCTCGTCGCGCCAGCCGTGGCTCGAGAGCCCGATGTCCGCCGGGTCGACCGGCTCGGCGCCGATGTGGCGCGCGACGGCCTCGCCGGACGGAAGCCCGATCGCCTGACCGCGCTGGAGGTCGCGCGCCGCGAGCGAGTGGTAGGCCTCGTCGTCGACGTCGCCCGTGATCTGCGCCGGCAGGTTGATGAGGCTCGCGGGCAGCCGCCCGTCCATCCGCTTCGAGCGCTGCGCCGGCGGCTTGCCGGGCAGGTCGAAGAGGAGCCACCAGTCGACCGCGCGCTCGGGCGAGACCGGGCCGAAGCCCATCAGGTCGGGGAACATCGGCACCTCGTCCGCGTGCTCGTTGATCCGGTAGCGGTGGCGGATCTGGCTGTGGCCGTAGCGGAACGCGGCGTCGGCGAACTCGAACGGGATGTACGGCTCGTCCTTCAACGCGTAGTAGCGCGGGCCGGTCGTGGTCAGCTCGTCCACGAGCTCGTCGCCGACGAGGCCGCGGAGGTAGTCGTGGAGGAGGACCCACTGGTAGTGCCACATCGTCGAGCGGCGCGCCTCGTCGAAGATGTCCGGCTCGCCGACGCCGTCCTCGCGCAGCCGGTCGACGACCAGGTTGTGCGCGCGGAGGAACGCGACGTGGAGCTGGTTCACGAAGATGTGGACGTCGTTCCGCGGGTCGCCGATCAGTGCGAGGCCCTCCTGGTTCCGCGGCACGTCGTTCCCGCCGACGCCGAGCAGGAGCTTCGCCGGATCGTCGCGGCGGAAGAGGTACGGGCTCCCGACCGGGCCGCCGCCGTAGAGGCACTCGAGGTTGAGGCGCGGCGTGCGGAAGTTGCGGAGCTGCCCCTCCTCGGCGTGCGAGCGGAGCGGCGAGCGGTCGGCCGTGATGTCGTGCGCGACGAACTGCCCGACGAACGGCCAGCCGGCCGCGACCGTCGCGTCGTCGCCGCCCGCCTCCTCGGCCTCGGTCCCGTCGCACGCGCCGCCGGCCGCGCCGATCATGTGGAGCAGCTCCTCGTCGGCGGAGAACGGCGGCAGCTCGGTGAACATCCGGCCGTACCGTCCGCCGTAGATCGGCGCGTCGACGATGCGGTCGGGCGCGAGGCAGTGATCGCGGGCGAGGACGGGCTTGGCGCGAATCGTCGCCACGGAGCCGCAGCGTAACTACTCGCCCTCGGCGAGCCGGGTCGCCAGCGCCTCCGGGAGCCCCGCCTCGCGGATCTCGCTCTGCGTCTGCTCGACGTCGTACGGCACGCGCCGGAAGTGGGCGTTCCTCGACTCGAGGTCGACGAGCAGGTACGCCGCGCGCGGGTCGCCGTCGCGGGGCTGGCCGACGGAGCCCGGGTTGAGGAGCCAGCGGCCGCCGGACAGCTCGAGCTCGCTCCCGCCGCGCGCGAGCCCGCCGGCGAGCGTGCCGCCGTTCGAGAGCTGCAGCGCGATCGGGATGTGGCTGTGGCCGACCATCACGAGCTCGGCGCTCGTCAGGTCGAGCGCCGCCCGGACCGCGGACTCGTCGAGGATGTACTCCCAGACCGGGTCGCGCGGGCTGCCGTGGAAGAGCTGCGCGCCGCCGCGCTCGCCGGCCGGCTCGAGCGTGCAGAGGAACTCGCGCTCGTCGTCGGCGAGCTCCTCGGCGGTCCAGCGCGCGCTCGCGGCGGCGTCCGGGGTGAAGGCCTTCAGGTCGGCGCGACCGATCGCGGCGAGGTCGTGGTTCCCGATCAGGCAGACGTCCGAACGGTCGCGCGCAGCTTCGACGCAGCGGTTCGGCTGCGGGCCGTAGCCGACGACGTCGCCGAGGCACCAGATCTCGTCGACGCTCTCGTGCTCGACGTCGGCGAGCACCGCTTCCAGCGCCTGCCAGTTGCCGTGGATGTCTGAGATGACTGCGATTCGCACGAGGCCCCCCGCCGATCCTACGAGTCGGATCGCCCCTTTTCCAGCGTGACGTACGCTTGCAACGCGATGGCCGAGGGATTCAGTCCCGCGCTTCGGGAGGTGAGCGACGCGGTGCTCGCGGTCGGATCGAACCTCTCCGTCGAGCAGGTTCTGCAGCGTCTCGTCGATGCTGCGCGCGGACTCGTGAACGCGCGCTACGCCGCTCTCGGCGTCCCCGACGGGGAGGGCGCCTTCGCCCGTTTCCTCACGTCCGGGATGAGCGAGGAGCTCGTCGCGCGGCTCGGGCCGCTGCCGCAGACGCACGGTTTGCTCGGCGCGATGCTCGAGGGCGACGGCTCGCACCGGACGCCCGACATCCAGCGCGACCCGCGCTTCCGCGGCTGGTGGCCGGCCGGCCATCCGGACATGCGCTCGTTCCTCGGCGTGCCGATCATCGCGGCCGGCGAGCCGATCGGCGCGTTCTATCTCACCGACAAGCTGGACGGGCCCGAGTTCTCGGCCGAGGACCAGGAGCTGATCGAGCTGCTCGCCTCGCACGCCGCGATCGCGCTCACGAACGCGCGCCTCTACGAGCGGAGCCGCGAGCTCTCGATCCTCGACGAGCGCAACCGGCTCGCGCTCGACCTGCACGACGTGCTGAGCCAGAAGCTGTTCGCGCTCGCCCTCGCCGCCGAGTCCGCCGACGCGCTGCTCGACGACGACCCGGAGGGCGCGCGCGCCCAGCTCGCACGGCTGCGCGAGCTCTCGCAGCAGGCGCGCGAGGAGCTCCGGTACGTGATCCTCGAGCTGCGCCCGCCCGAGCTCGAGCGGGACGGGCTCGCGGTCACGCTCCGCAAGCACGTCGAGGTGCTCCGCCGCGTCCAGGACGGCGAGCCGGAGCTCGAGCTCGAGCTCGACGGCGAGCCCGCGCGCGACGGCGACCGGGACCGCGAGCTGCTCCGGATCGCGCAGGAGGCGCTGACGAACGCCGTCCGCCACGCGGAGGCGAGCCGGGTCGTGCTCCGGCTCGCGACGGGCGACGGGCGCCTCGTGCTCGAGGTGCGAGACGACGGGATCGGGTTCGACCCGGAGGCGCCCGCGCTGCGTGCGCGCCGGCTCGGGCTCACGTCGATGGAGCACCGCGCGCGCCGCGTCGGCGGTGTGCTCGAGATCGCGTCGGCGGCCGGCGCCGGCACGACCGTCCGGCTGGACGCGCCGCTTGCCTAGCTCGATCCGCGTGCTCGTCGCGGACGACCATGCCGTCGTCCGGGAAGGGCTGCGCACGTTCCTCCGCCTCCAGGCCGGGATCGAGGTCGTCGGCGAGGCGGGCGACGGCGCCGAGGCGGTCGACGAGGCGCTCCGGCTGGGCCCGGACGTCGTGCTCATGGACCTCGTGATGCCGGTGCTCGACGGGATCGAGGCGATGCGCCGCATCCGCGCCGAGCGGCCGCAGACGCGCGTGATCGTGCTGACGAGCTTCGGCGAGGACGAGAAACTGATGCCGGCGGTGCGCGCCGGCGCGGCCGGGTATCTGATGAAGAGCGCCCCGCCGGCAGAGGTCGTCCGCGCGATCCGTGCCGCACACGAGGGCGAGGCGGTGATCGACCCGAAGGCCGCCGGCCGGCTCCTCGACGCGCTCGCCGAGACCGGGCCGGACACGCACGGCCTCACGCCCCGCGAGCGCGAGGTGCTGGCGCTCCTCTGCCACGGCCTCTCGAACAAGCGGATCGCGGACGAGCTCGGCCTGTCGCAGAAGACGGTCAAGGCCCACGTCGGCCACATCTTCGGGAAGCTCGACGTCACCGACCGCACGCAGGCCGCGCTCGTCGCCGTGCGCGAGGGCCTGTCCGAGTGCTGAGGTCCTAGGACCAATGTCCCATTGCGGCACGGTCCCGGCACGGCGGTACGGTGGCCGGGATGCCGACAGCGATCGTCACCGGCGCTTCGAAGGGACTCGGGCTCGCGCTCGCCCGCGAGCTCGCCGCCGGGAAGTGGCGGCTCGTGATCGACGCCCGCGGCGCGGACGCGCTCGAGGCGGCCCGGGCCGAGCTGGCGGAGCTGACCGAGGTCGTCGCGATCCGCGGCGACGTCGCGGACGGCCAGCACCGGATCCGGCTGATCGCGGCCGCCGGCGACCGCCTGCGGCTGCTCGTCAACAACGCGAGCGTGCTCGGCCCGAGCCCGCAGCCGAGCCTTGCCGACTACCCGCTCGCCGAGCTCGAGCGCGTGTACGCCGTGAACGTGATGGCGCCGCTCGCGCTGATCCAGCTCGCGCTGCCCGTGCTGCCGTTCGGCGGCCGGATCGTGAACGTGACCTCGGATGCCGCCGTGGAGCCGTACGAGGGTTGGGGGGGTTACGGCTCCTCGAAGGCGGCGCTCGAGCAGCTCGGGAACGTGCTCGCGGCCGAGCACCCCGAGCTGCTCGTCTACACGGTCGACCCGGGCGACATGCGCACCGAGCTCCACCAGCAGGCCTTCCCGGGCGAGGACATCTCCGACCGGCCCGAGCCGGAGACGTCCGTCCCCGGCCTGCTCGCCCTGATCGACGGCGAGCTCCCGAGCGGCCGGTACCTCGCCCGCGACCTCGTCGCCGTCCGCGCGTGATCGTCGCCTCGCCACAGGCCCGCGCGGATCGGCGGCGGCTCTCCTTCGAGCTCCCGAACGCGCGCGAGGCGCACGAGCCCGCCGAGGCGAGGGGCCTCGCGCGCGACGAGGTGCGGCTGATGGTCGCGACGCGGAGCGACGGAAAGCTCCAGCACGCGCGCTTCCGCGAGCTGCCGCGCTTCCTCGCGGCCGGCGACCTCCTCGTCGTCAACGTCTCCGCGCCGATCCCGGCGGCACTGCCCGCGCTCCGCGCGGACGGCACGGCGCTCGAGCTGCGACTCTCGACGCCGATGCCCGACGGGCGCCAGCTCGTCGAGCTCCGGCTCGGGCCCGACCCGTTCGGCGAGGGCCGCGAGGGCGAGCGGATCCAGCTCCCGGACGGCGGCCACGCGACGCTGCTCGGGCGCTACGCCCGGGGCCGGCGGCTGTGGCTCGCCGACCTCGAGCTCCCGGTCGCGCTCGATCGGTACGTCGCGGAGCACGGGCGGCCGGTGCGGTACGGCTACGTGACCGAGCACTGGCCGCTCGAGGCGTACCGCAACGTCTACGCGCTCGAGTCCGGCAGCTCGGAGGCGCCGAGCGCGGGCCGCCCGTTCACGCACGCGCTGCTGACGCGGCTCGCCGCGAAGGGCGTCCTCGTCGCGCCCGTCGTCCTCCACACGGGCGTCTCGTCGCTCGAGGCCGGGGAGGAGCCGTACCCGGAGAGGTTCCGCGTGCCGGAGGAGACCGCGAGGCTCGTGAACGCGGTGCACGACTGGGGCGGGCGCGTCGTCGCCGTCGGCACGACCGTCGTCCGCGCGCTCGAGACCGTCGCTGCGGTGGACGGTACGGTCGCGCCGGACGAGGGCTGGACGTCGCTCGTGGTCACTCCGGACCGGGGTCTGCGGACGGTCGACGGGCTCGTGACGGGGTGGCACGAGCCCGCGGCCTCGCACATCCAGCTCCTCGAGGCGGCCGCCGGCCGCGACCTCCTCGAGGCCTCGTACGTGGCCGCGCTCGAGCGCGGATACCTCTGGCACGAGTTCGGCGACAGCCAGCTGATCCTGCCGTAGCGCTGCGGCAGCGGCCGAGGCCCGGGCTACCATCGGACCCGGGTCATGGGGGTTCGCTGGCTGATCGCGGCGCTGCCCGTCCTTCTGTTCGCTCCGGCGGCTCACGCCGCCGACGACGCCTGGACGCGGCACGCCCAGACGGCGCGCGCCGCGCTCGCGCGGTCCGTGAAGGCCGGGTACGTCACCCCGGCCGACGAGACGCGGTACCTCGGCGTCCTCGCACACGCGCGCGTCGTCGAGGCGCGAGTGCCGCCGCTCCGGGCCGAGCTGCTGGGCGACGTGCTCGCGCAGGTCGCGGCGCCGCGCTCGCCGACCGGGCCGCGGGCGCTCCAGCTCTACACGACGCTGCAGGAGAACGCCGACTACCTCGCCTCGAACCCGGTCCCGGCGGACGGGACGGACGTGACCGGCCGCGACGGCGCCGTCTACCGCTTCTTCGCGGGCCAGGGGCTCGAGTTCCACCCGCTCGCCGACGCCTCGACGCTGAACGCGCTCGTGGCCGCCGGCGACACGGCGGGGGCGAAGACGCTCGCGGACGCGCTCGCCGCCCGGGCGGTGCCGGAGCCGGACGGCTCGGTCGTGTGGGAGTACCGCTTCGACTTCGGGGCCGAGCGCGCGCCGTGGACATCGGGGATGGCGCAGGCGGTGATGGCGCAGGCGCTCGCGCGGGCGGGAAGGCTCGACCTCGCCCGGCGTGCCTACCGGGCGATCCCCGGCTCGCTCGACCGCGAGCTCGCCGACGGCCCGTGGATCCGGCTCTACAGCGGGAGCTCGCTCGTCGTCCTGAACGCGCAGCTCCAGAGCGCGATCTCGGTCGGCGACTACGCGAAGCTCGCGGGCGACGACGGCGCCGCGGCGTACGCGACCCGGCTGCTCGCAGCAGCGAGGGCGATGCTGCCGAGCTTCGACACGGGCCACTGGTCGCGCTACTCGCTCGGCGAGGAGTCCGACCTCCACTACCAGGACTTCGTGATCTCGCTGCTGAAGACGCTCGGGACCCGCACCGGCGACCCGTTCTGGACCGACGCCGCCACGCGGTTCAAGCTCTACGAGAGCGAGCCGCCGCTCCTGACCGGGCCGACGGTGTCGCGCGTCGTCTTCCCGCGGCCCGAGGACGGCATCCGCGACGACCTCGTCGTCCGCTTCTTCCTCTCGAAGCCGTCGAAGGTCGTGCTCGTCGTCGACGGCGAGGCCGTCGACGGCTACAGCTGGAACGGCGGCTGGCACACCTTCCGCTGGACGCGGCCGACGCTCTCGCTCGGCGACCACGTCGTGCGGCTCGTCGCGCGCGACGCCGCGGGCAACGCGGGCTCGACCGACCTCGGCTCGTTCGCCGTCGACCGCGACCGGACGGCGCCGACGCTCGCGGCCGCGAAGTCCGGCGCGCGCGTGTTCTGGCGCGCCAAGGACGGGGACAGCGCGTGCTGCCGGGTCCGGGTGATCCTGCGCGGCGCGCACGGCCCGAAGCTGCTCGAGCCGTCACGGACGCGGGGCTCGGCGACGATCCCGGCCGGCTACTGGAGCGTGACCGTCACCGCGCGCGACGACGCCGGGAACGTCGCCGAGAAGCCGCTCGGCCTCGTGGTCGGCCGGGCGCGTTAGTCCGCGTTCCAGGACTCGATCCACCAGCGGGCGTGCGGCATGCCGCTGCCCGCGAAGATCCGGAGCAGCGCGTCGACGTCGTACGGCACGCGGCGGAGGTCGACCGCGACGCGCCCGTCCTCGGCGTCGACGATCCCGTACTCCGCCCAGTGCGCGACGCGGATCGGCCGCGGCCACCACTGGCTGAACGGCTGGCCGATGCTGCCCGGGTTGACGATCAGCTGGCGGCCGAACCGGCGGAGGAGCTGGAGGTGCGTGTGCCCGCCGACGAGCAGCGGCGCGTCGGCGTCCCCGAACAGCGGCTCGAGCTCCTCGTCGGGCGTGGTCGCGAAGATCCAGTCCGAGAACGACTGCGGCGAGCCGTGGAAGCAGAGCATCCGCGCCGTGTCTCCGAGCGGCACCTCGAGCGTCGGCACGAAGCTCCGGACGAACTCGTGGTCGCCCGCGGTGAGGTGCTGGGCCCACCAGGCGCCGATCTCGTAGAGCATGATCCCGACCGGGTCGTCGGCGGGCGGGAAGCCGTCGGTCGACCAGGCGTCCCAGTTGCCGAGGACGACCGGGCAGCCGAGCTCGCGGACGCGCTCGAGGCACTCGTGGGCCTGCGGCCCGAAGCAGATGTCGCCGAGGCAGACGAGCCGATCGAGCCGCTCGCGCTCGAGGTCGGCGAGCACGGCGTCGAGGGCGAGCAGGTTCCCGTGGATGTCGGAGACGAGGCCGACGCGCATCGCTGCACAGCTTCCCATGCCGTCCGCCGGCGTGCCGACGGTCGTGGTTGCCGGGGTGCGGCCCGTATATCCTTGGCCGGCCATGTCGTTCATGCAGGAATCGTCCGGGCAGGAGCTCACGCCTGGCGACACGCTCGGGCCCTACCGGCTCGACGAGGTCCTCGGCGAGGGCGGGATGGGCCTCGTCTTCAAGGCCGTCCGCGAATCCGACGGAGAGGTCGTGGCGCTGAAGGTGATGCGGTTCGAGCTGATCGAGGACCCCGTCTTCGGCCGGCGCTTCGAGCAGGAGGCCCGGGCGGCGTCCGAGGTCAGCGACCCGCACCTCGTGCCGGTGCTCGAGGCCGGGCAGGCCGCGGGCCGCCGGTACCTCGCGTCGAAGTTCATCGACGGCGAGACCCTCGACGACAAGCTCGACGGCGGGCCGCTCAGCGTCGCGGACACGGCGCGGTGGGCGCAGGACGTCGGCTCGGGGCTGAGCGCGCTCCACGAGGCGGGGATCGTCCACCGCGACCTCAAGCCCGGGAACATCATCGTCGACTCGAGCGGGACCGCGCTCCTCACCGACTTCGGGCTCGCGAAGGGGCGTGCGTACACCGTGCTCACGAAGCCCGGCCAGGTGATGGGCACGCTCGACTACCTCGCGCCCGAGCTCGTGAAGGGCAGCCCGGCGACGCCGGCCACGGACATCTACGCGCTCGGCTGCACGATCTACGAGTGCATCGCGGGCCAGCCGCCGTTCGGCGACAAGGAAGGGATCCAGGTCGGTCTCGCGCACGTCGCCGAGCCTCCGCCGCCCCTCTCGGAGTTCCGCGACGACCTCCCCGACGGGTTCGCCGAGGTGGTGCTGAGCGCGCTCGCGAAGGAGCCCGACGCGCGCCCCCCGAGTGCCGTCGAGTACGGACGCCTCCTCGCCGAGGCGGCTGCGTAGCCTTCGACCGCTCCCCGGCCCCGGGCCCGGATCCCCTCTACCATTGAGCGGGGTCGCGTGGGTGCCGATGGCGGAGCGAGGATGAGAACGTTCATGGGTCCTGGCAGGTGAACGGCGCGCTCGGCGCCGGTTCGGAGCTGGCCGGGTACCGGGTCACCGGGCTCCTCGGCCGCGGCGGGATGGGGTTCGTCTACGAGGCCGAGCACCAGCTCCTGAAGCGGAAGGCCGCGCTGAAGACCCTCGCGCCCGAGCTCGGAGGCGGCAGCGACTTCCGCGAGCGGTTCATCCGCGAGTCGCAGACGGTCGCCTCGATCGACCACCCGAACATCATCCCGATCTACGACGCGGGCGACGTCGAGGGGATGGTCTACATCGCGATGCGCTACGTGAAGGGCCCCGACCTCGAGAAGCTGATCGCGAGCGGCGGGACGGCCGACCCGCACGAGGCGCTGTCGATCCTCGAGCAGGTGGCCGGCGCGCTCGACGCCGCGCACGCGCACGACGTCATCCACCGCGACGTGAAGCCGCCGAACGTGATGATCGAGGACGGCTCCGGGCGGATCTACCTGATGGACTTCGGGATCGCGAAGCAGGGCGGCGACGCGCGGGCTCACGCAGGCCGGCGTCTTCGTCGGCACGGTCGACTACGCCGCGCCGGAGCAGATCGAGGCGAAGGAGATCACCGCCGCCGCCGACGTCTACGCGTTCGGCGGCGTCCTCTACGAGGCGCTCACGGGCAAGAAGCCGTACGAGCGCGACACCGACGTGGCGGTGATGTTCGCGCACATCACCGAGCCGCCGCCGAAGGCGTCCGACGGCGCGCCCCGAGCTGCCGGCGGCGCTCGACCCCGTGATCGCGAAGGCGATGGCGAAGGCCGCCGAGGAGCGGTACGACGACCTGCCGCGAGATGATCGAGGCCGCGCGCGCCGCGCTCGGCTCGGTCGCGCCCGCCGGGCCTGCCGCCGCGCCGATCGCCGCGACCGTCGCCCCGCCGGAGCCCCGCCGCCGCCGCGGTCGAACCTGCCGCACTTCGACACGCCGCTCGTCGGCCGCGACGAGGAGCTCGCCGCGGTGCTGGCGCTCCTGCACCAGGCCTCGGCGCGGCTGATCACGCTCACCGGCCTCGGCGGGACGGGCAAGTCGCGGCTCGCGCTCGAGGCGGCGACGACGCTCCGCGACGAGTACGACGCCGCGTACTTCGTCGACCTCGCGCCGGTGCAGGACCCGCAGCTCGTCGCGTCCGCGATCGCCGGCGTGCTCGGCGTCCGCGACAGCCCCGACCGTCCGCTCGTCGAGGCGATCGCCGAACGGCTCGCCGACACGACCACGCTGCTCGTGCTCGACGAGTTCGAACAGGTGCTCCCGGCCGCGGCGACGATCGCCGAGCTGCTCGCCGCCGCGCCGGGCCTGAAGATCCTCACGACCTGCCGCACGCAGCTCCGCCTGCGCGGCGAGCGCGAGTTCCCGGTTCCGCCGCTCGGCGTGCCGGGGCGCGGCGCGGCGGCCGCGGACTCCCCGGCGGTGCAGCTCTTCGTCGAGCGCGCGCAGGAGGCGAAGCCGAGCTTCGAGCTCACCGACGACAACCTCGAGGCGGTCGCCGAGATCTGCCGCCGGCTCGAGGGGATCCCGCTCGCGATCGAGCTCGCCGCGGCGCGTGTGAAGCTGCTCACGCCGGAGCAGATCGTCGGCCGCCTCGCCGAGAAGCGGCTCTCGTTCCTCACCGGCGGGTCGCAGCAGGACTCGCTGCGGGACGCGATCGAGTGGAGCTTCAACCTGCTCGACGACCGGGGCAAGGCGCTGTTCGCGCACATGGCCGTGTTCGTCGGCGGCGCGTCGCTCGAGACCGCCGAGACGGTCGCCGGCCAGCCGCTCGGGCTCGAGTTCGGCGAGGTGCTCGACGGGATCGCCGGCCTCGTCGACAACGGCCTCGTCCGGCAGGGCGAGAGCGCCGACGGCGAGCCGCGCTTCCGGATGCTCGAGACGATCCGCGAGTACGCGCTCGAGAAGCTCGCCGAGAGCGGCGACCTCGCGACCGTGCAGACGCGGCACCTCGAGCGGTACGTCGCGCTCGCCGAGACGGCCGAGCCGGAGCTCACGCGCGCCGGCCAGGCCGCGTGGCTCGAGCGGCTCTCCGAGGAGAACGACAACATCCGCGCCGCGCTCGCGTGGTCGTTCGAGTCCGGCCAGGTCGAGCTCGGGCTCCGGCTCGCGGGCTCGCTCGTCCGCTTCTGGAGCATCCGCGGCCTGATGACCGAGGGCCGGCGCTGGCTCACGAAGGCGCTCGAGTCGGCGAGCGGCGTGACGTCCGCCGTGCTCGGGAAGGCGTACTTCGCCGCCGGGTACGCGGCGCTCGGGCAGGGCGACTACGCGCAGGCGACGCCGTTCTTCGAGGAGAGCCTCAGGCTCGCCCGCGAGGCCGGCGACGTCCGCCTCGAGGCGCAGGCCGAGCAGCAGCTCGGGTGGCTCGACGATGGCCCGCGGCTCGTTCGACGAGGCCGAGGACTACGCGGGCAAGGCGCTCGACCGGGCGCGCGAGATCGGCGACAAGCTCGTGCAGTCCGGGTGCCTCAACATCCTCGCCGAGATCGAGGCCGAGAAGGGCGACGGCGCGGCCGCGAACGCGCTCTACGAGCAGAGCCTCGCCCTGCGCCGCGAGCTCGGCGACAAGCGGCTGATCGCGAACTCGGTGCTCACGCTCGGCCGCGCGGAGCTCACGCGCGGCGACACCGCGCACGCGACCTCGCTGCTCCAGGAGGGCTGCGCGCTCGCGCGGGAGCTGAGCGACACCTGGAGCGTCTCGCTCGCGCTGACGAACCTCGGCCGCGTCGCGCTGCTGAACGGCGACCTGCCCGAGGCCGCGAGGCTCTTCGGCGACGCGCTCGAGCTCGCGAAGGAACGGGGCGACAAGCGCGTCGCGGCCGAGTGCCTCCAGGGCCTCGGCGCGGTGGTGTCGGTGCAGGGCGAGCGCCGAGAAGGCGGCGCACCTGCTCGGCGCGGGCGAGGCGCTGCTCGAGGCGATCGGCGCGACGCCGACCGCCGATCGAGGTCACGATCGGCGAGCAGTTCGCGCCGCCGCTCAAGGCGTCGCTCGGCGAAGAGCGGTTCGCGGCCGAGTGGGCGGCGGGCCGGGCGATCCCGGCGGACGACGCGATCGAGCTCGGCCTCCGCTCCGCCTCCGACCCCGACCTCGTCGCGGCACCC
The DNA here is from genome assembly GCA_963729135.1 of uncultured Actinomycetes bacterium. GTDB lineage: Bacteria > Actinomycetota > Thermoleophilia > Gaiellales > Gaiellaceae > PALSA-600. The sequence goes on along the minus strand of CAVSMT010000008.1, from coordinate 289,562 downwards.
GCGTAGCGAAGAGCGCGGCGTCGCCTCTAGACTCGGAGAGCATGGCGGCACAAGGGGAAGCGCCGCAGGGTCGGCACTGGTACAGCGAGCTCCACAGCACGAGGCCACTCCAGCTGCTGGTCCTCTCGCTGGTCGCGGCGGTCGTCGCGCCGATCGTGGGCGCCCACTACTACACGGGCGAGATCATGTGGCCGCTCGTGATCGGCGGCTACTCCGGCGCCGCGCTGGCGTTCACGACCGCGCTCTTCTGGGACCGCCACTCGCGCCTCCAGGACGAGGTGCGCCAGACCGAGGCCGAACGGCGCCGCGTGACCGAGCGGCTGCAGGCCGAACAGGAGCAGCGCGTCGTCGAGGCGAAGCGGCGGTTCGGCGCGCTCGAGCTCGAGCTCGAGCGGCTGAAGGCGTCGATCGAGCGGACGAAGCGCGAGCAGGCCGACTACAAGCATTTCTTCCCGGACCTCCCGACCGGCTCGTGGGCGGCCGCGAGCGGCCCGCTCGGGCTGATCGTCTCCGACTACGAGCTGATGGCCGACCTCGCCACCTTCTACGGCCACGTCGAGGAGCTCCGCTGGCGCCTGCGCTTCAAGGCCGACGCGGCGATCGACGAGGAGGTGATCCACCCGATCATCGCGACGTTCGTGAATCAGATGAGCGACGAGGTCGAGGTTCTGCTCGAGCAGGTCCGCGAGCAGATCAAGAGCCCGCAGGTCGAGCAGATCGTCGGCGCGGGCCCCGGCCCGCAGCGGCCGTCGAGAGTCTCGCGAACCCGGCAGTTCACGGGCGCGATCCGCGCCCAGACGCCGGAGGAGATCGAGAAGGCGCTCGCGCGCCAGAGCCTGCCGGGACTCGAGGGCGGCGCCGACGGCGCCGGACGGCTCGTCGTGAGGAACCGCGTTATGCGGCGGAGGGCATTCGATCTAGAGTTGCGCATATCGACGAGGAGGGGGTAGGAGCCATGCAGGGCAAGCTCGCTTGGACATTCGCGATCACGACCATCGCTCTTTTCATGACGGCACTGGACAACCTGGTCGTGGTGACGGCGCTGCCCCAGATCCAGAAGGACCTCAACGCGTCGCTCTCGAGCCTCGAGTGGATGGTGAACGCGTACACGCTCGACCTTCGCCGTGCTGCTCCTCACCGGCGCCGCCCTCGGCGACCGGTTCGGCCGCAAGCTCCTCTTCATCGATCGGCATGTCGATCTTCACGATCGCGTCGGTGATCGCGGCGCTCTCGCACGGCACCGACATGCTGATCGTGGCCCGTGCGATCCAGGGCCTCGGCGCGGCGATCGTGACGCCGCTCACGCTGACGATCCTCGCGGAGGACACGCCGCCCGAGCAGCGCGGCGCGATCCTCGGCGCGTGGGGCGGGATCGCCGGCCTCGCGGTCGCGGTCGGCCCGATCGTCGGCGGCGCGCTCACGACCGGGATCGCCTGGCAGTGGATCTTCTGGCTCAACGTCCCGATCGGCCTCGTCACCGTCCCGCTCGCATGGATCCACCTGCGCGAGACGAAGGGCCCGGCGGACAAGCTCGACGTCCCGGGCGTGCTCGTCGCGGTCGTCGGGCTGTTCTGCATCGTCTGGGGCGTCGTCCGCTCGAACACGCTCGGCTGGGGCTCGACCGAGGTGCTCGGCTTCATCGTCTCCGGGCTGATCGTGATCGGCGTGTTCGTGCTCATCGAGTCGCGCTCGAAGGAGCCGATGCTCCCGCTCCGCTTCTTCAAGAGCCGCGCCTTCTCGGCCGCGAACGGGGCGTCGGTCGCGATGTACTTCGGCATGTTCGGCTCGATCTTCCTGCTGACCCAGTACCTGCAGACCGTCTTGGGCAACTCGGCGCTCGGCGCGGGCGTGCGCATGCTCGCGTGGACAGGCGTGACGATGCTCGTCGCCCCTGCCGCGGGCATCCTCTCCGACCGGATCGGCGGCCGGCCGCTGATGGTGCTCGGGCTCGTGATGCAGGCGGTCGCGCTCGGCTGGATGGCTGCGATCGTCAAGCCGGCTCTCCCGTACTCGCACCTCGTGATCCCGTTCATCATCGCGGGCATCGGCATGGGGCTCTTCTTCGCCCCGGTCGCGAATGTCGTCCTCTCGGCGGTCGGCTGGCAGGAGCAGGGGCAGGCCTCCGGTGCGAACAACGCGCTCCGCGAGCTCGGCGGCTGCTTCGGCGTCGCAGTCCTCGCCGCGATCTTCGCGAACCAGGGCGGGTACGGCGCACCGCAGCACTTCATCGACGGCCTCAAGCCGGCGATGTGGGTCGGCGCGATGATCGTCGCGATCGGCGCGGTGATCGCCATGTTCGTCCCGGGCAAGCAGCCCGTGGCCGAGGGCGCGGCCGACTGGTCCGGCGCCGCCGCCGAGGGCGGCGGCGACTGGTCTGCGGGCGTCGCGGGCGACGCGCACATCGCGGACGCCTGAGAGGAATCGGGGCGGCGGCGCCGTCGCGCCGCCGCCCCGAAATGCCTTACGGGCTCGGGATCACGCCGAGCTGACGCATCAGACCGACGTCGTCACGGTTGATCCAGCCCTCGGCGAGCCTGCCGTCCTCGATGCGGTACCAGACGGTCGCGGTCACGCTGACCTTTGCGCCGGTGGGCGGGATCCCGAACAGGTCGCCCTCGTGGGTGCCCGTCGACGTCCAGCGGCAGGCGACCTTGTCGTCGCCGGCGACGATCTGGTCGACGTTCACCCACACGTCGGGGAACGCGGACCGGAACATCACGTTCAGCATCTTGAAGCCCTCGCGGCCGGGCTCGAGGCCCGGCATGGCCTGGTGGTCGAGGAAGTCGTCGGTCACGAGCTCGTCGTAGACCGACGAGGTCGTTCGCGTTCCAGCCCTCGTCGTAGAAGCGCTGGATCAGGGCGCGGTTCGCTTCGGCGCCCATCAGACCTGGGCCTCGACCGTGCCGGCCGCGCTTCTCGCTGCCGGCGGCGGGATCATGCCGATCTGGATCAGCAGCCCGAGCAGGTCCGGGATCCCCCAGTGCTCGCGGATCTTCCCGTCCTCGACGCGGAAGAACCCGACCGAGCGCCAGACCGCGTGCTTGCCGCTCGGCGGGAACGCGACGAACTGCCCGGTGTGCGTGCCCTCGCCGTGGACGAGCGTGGCGACGTAGTTGCCCTCGCCGACCATGTTGTCGATGTGGAACTTGACGTCCGGGAAGCCCGTGCGGAACATCGTGAAGATCTCCTTCACGCCCTCGAGCCCCGGCGTCGTCCCGGGCGGCGCGACGTGGTCGACGTAGTCCGGATGGAAGATCTCGTCGACGACCTCGAACTTGCCCTGGTTCACGACCTCGTTGACCATCCGCTCGTAGACGGCCTTGTTGGCGGCGATGTCGCGGGGTGGCCTCGCGGCCCGCGCGGCGCGGGTCGCCGTACGGCGGCCCCTCGACGGGCGCCTCGGGCGTCGGCGGACCGGGAGCGACGCCGAGCTGCTGCATCATCGTCAGCACGTCGAACTGGCCCCAGCGCTCGCCGATCAGGCCGTCGCGCATCTTGAAGAAGTTCACGCCCCACACCCGCATCCGGCGCCCGTTCGACGGGAACCCGAACAGCTCGTCCTCCTGCTTGCCGGAGATCGCGCCGAGGTAGGCGGCCATGTCGCCCTCGACGAGGACGAGCTCGGGCGTGTCGTGGAAGTCCGGGATCGCCGCGCGGAAGTCCGCGGCGGCCTCGGTCAGCGCCCCCGGGCCGGTCCGGCCGACGTCGAAGAAGCGGGTCGGCGGGTGATCGGTGAACTCGGGGTGGACGGACTCGTCGGCGGCGGCGAGATTGCCCTTGTTCCAGACCTCGTCGTACATGCGCAGCACGAGGTCTCTGATGCCGTCTTGCTCGGAACCCATGGTCGTCTCCTTGCTGCTGCGGTTTGCGGGCTCAGCCGGGCGTCGGGATGACGCCGAGCTGCTGCAAGAGCCCCATGTCGTCGCGGTTCACCCAGCCTTCGATCGCCTTGCCGTCCCGTGTGACCCACGTGTTCATGCCGGTGATCTCGATCGGCTTCCCCGTGGCCGGCATCCCGAAGTAGTCGCCGGTGTTCGTGCCGCGGGCGGTCCACCGGACGACGATCCCGTCGCCCTCGGTGACGATGTCGTCGATGTCGAAAACGAGGTCGGGGAAGGCCCCCTTGAGCGAGGTCAGGTGATCCTTGACGGCCTGCGACCCGGCCATCGGCCGCGGGTCGGGGTTCGCCGGGTCGTGGTGCAGGTAGTCCTGCGCGAAGATCTCGTCCGCAAGGTCGAGGTTGTCCTTGTTCGCGACCTCGTCGAAGTACCGCTCGAAGAGCGCGCGGTTCTCGGCTTCCGGCATTCGGACCTCCTCGGTCGGCTGCGTTCACTGGGCTGCGCATCGTGGCCGTGGTGCGCTCTGCGATCCTACTTCGGCGGCGGGGGGCCGAACAACACGGAGTTGACAAGGATCGCGTCAGCCATGAATCTGCCGAGGCTCAGTGGTCTACCGGACTGGAGGTTCGAAGTGGCGTTTGGTGAGCAGATCGGCGAGGAGACCGGGACCGTCACCGCGTTCCGGGTCGTCAAGGACGGCTTCGGCGTGAAGGTCGAGAGCCAGTTCCAGGGGCAGGGCACGATGCTCGGCGTGCCGTTCGTCGACTACGCGACCTACGCCTCCGTGTACCGGCCGGACGGCAACTTCACCGGCACGGCAGACGGCGTCATCTTCACGCAGGAAGCGGAGGCCGCTTCGTACACGGGCACGGGCGTCGGCCACATGCTCGGCCGTGGCGGCGCCGCGTCGTGGCGTGGCGCGCTCTACTTCTTCAGCGCCTCTCCGCACTTCGCCCAGCTGAACTCGATCGCGGTGCTGTTCGAGTTCGAGATCGGCGACAACGCCCGCGACATGGAGATCAAGTACTACGAGTGGAAGTAGCGCGCGCTGCATCCGGCGCGTGGTGGTCGGGCGTGCCGCGGAGCCGCCCGACCCTTCCGGCGATGTCGGCCGGCGCCGGCTAGCCGGCGCCCCAGTCGTCGTCCAGATCGTCGTCGTCGTCGTCGCCGTGATCGCGCTCCTTGAGCGAGATCGTCCCTTTCAGCTGTGACGAGACGACCGTCGGCCGTTCGTCGTAGTACACGTCTCCTGTCGCGGTCAACCGGCCGCTTCCCGTGGCGTTCTCGAAGCGCCCCGTGCCGCCCTCGATGACGAACTCGAGGTCGTCGTTCAGGTGCCCGACCCCGGTGTCGTCGGGTGACGGAGCAGGCGAGAGCCCCGTGTAGTGAATGTTGAGCTTGTCGCCGTTCTTCCGCGTGACGACGGCGTGCCCGTCGATGTCGTTCTGCATGTAGGAGGGGGGTTGGGGTGTCGCTTTCTCGACCGTCTCGAAGGTCGCGTTGCCGCCGATGAACGTACCCGTGGCGGGAGCCGTGCCGAAGATCTTGAAGATGGGCGGATCGCAGTTGGGAAATCCGCTGCCCTCCCAGCAGTCGAACCCGACCGGTCCGCTCGCGGTGATAAGGAAGTCGGTCTGTCTTGCCATGTACCCGCCTCTCGTTCGTTGCGCCGACGCCAGTCGCTTGCTCGCGGCGATTTTACGGCCGCTTCACATGTCGTCAAGCGACCGGTCGGGACCTACATCGGGGTGGAACGCTCAGTGCTGGTGCATCGCGATCGTCCCTTTCAGCTCCGAGGAGACGATCGTCGGGTGGATTCCGTCGTAGTAGACCGTGCCCGTCGCGGTCAGCCGGCCGCTTCCCGAAGCGTCGGAGAAATGACCCGAGCTCGTACAGCCGCTGTAGTTCTCGATCCTGAACGACAGGTCGTCGTTCAGGTGCCCCGGATGGGAGAAGTCCCCGACGGGCGCCGGCGAGATCCCCGTGTAGTGGATGCAGATCTGGTCGCCGTTCGAGGCGGTGACCACGGCATGCCCGTCGATGCTGTTCTGGGTGGGGCTGATCGGCGTCGCCTCCTCGACCGTGCTGAAGGTCGCATTCCCGCCGATGTGGGTTCCGTGGGCGGGTGCATCTCCGGTGATGCGGAAGATGAACGGATTACAGGCCGGAAACACTCCGCCTGCCCAGCAGTCGAAGCCGACGGCTCCGCTCGCCTGGATGTCGAAGTTCGGCGGGCTGGCCGCGGTCGACTGCAGGGCCACGGCGCCGGCGATCGCCGCTACTCCGACGACCATCGGAAGCGCTCGGCGGCCACGTTCCATTCTCATGGTTCCCCCTTTGTCGAAGGCTGCGGCCGTGAACTTAGGAGGCTTGCGGACCCTCGTCAAGGTCCCCAGAGCAGTTGCATATGATCGCCCGCGGCACGCAATCCGAGGTGGGAAAGGAGCCGTTGTGGCGGAGCATCCGAATGTGGGGCGCGTAACGAAGGCGCTCGAGGCACGTGCACGCGGGAAATTCGACGACGAGGACACGAAAATCATCCTCGACGCGTTCGCCGACGATGCCGTGTGGCACATGAGCGGCGCCTGGTCGGATGTTCAGGGCAAGGATGCGCTCCTCGCCCAGTGGAAGGCGGTCGCCGAGGCGAGTGACGACAGCTTCCGCGTCGAGCTCCACGAGATGTTCGCCGACGACGATCACGCGATCGGCATCTCGACGATTCGGGCGAAGAACGGCGAGAAGTCGATGGAGATGAGGGAGATCCAGGTCTTCCACCTCGACTCCGAGGGCAGGATCACCGAGTTCTGGGGGATCGTCGCCGACGAGGGCGAGCTCAACGCGTTCTGGGCTCCGCCCGAGGGCGACTGGGACGGCGGCTCGGACGGGTCCTGACGCCCGGCCGTCGGGGCCCGCTTGGCGCGTGGAGCGGGGGTGCATATGATCGCCCGGTCCAGTCGTCCCGCGCCGGTGAACCGATGCGCGGCGCAGTCGGAGAGCGAAGGAGGCACATCGTGGCGCAGCACCCGAACGCGATCAGGGTCATGGCCGGTCTCGAGGCGAGAGCGCGAGGGAAGTTCGACGAGGAGGACATGGCGATCCTCAACGACGTGTTCGCAGACGACGTCACGTGGCACAGCACCGGCCGCGGTGCGATTCAGCAGGACGTCCACGGCAAGGAGGGCGTTCTGGGCGCGTGGCAATCCGTCGCGGCGCAGAGCGGCGACAGCTTCCGGCTCGAGCCGGGGATGTGCTACGGCGACGACGAGCACGTGATCGGCGTATCCCGGATCAGCGCGAAACGCGGCGACCGGACGCTGGACATGTCCGAGGTCGAGGTCTTCCACATGACGCCCGAGGGGAAGATCAGGGACTTCTGGGGGATCGCCGAGGACGAGGACGTGCTCGCGGCCTTCTGGGTCGACTGATCAGTCGTCGGCGCGGCCGACGAACATGTCGGCCGCGTCGGGGCGGACGAGCTCGTACACCGCGACGCGCTGGCCGTCCGGCATGTGGAAGCTCGCGCACGGGCCCTGCGGGATCTCGATCTCGTGGATCTCGCCGACGCCCGCCCAGCGGAGCGCGGCGAGCGTCGTGTCGTAGTCGGCGACGCGGTACACGAGGATCGGCGTCGGGCCCTCGAGGTGCCCGCTGAGGAGGATCGCGGGGCCGTCGTCGGCGACGCGCACGCACGCGACGACGGTCCCCATCCCGCGGACCTTCCAGACGAGCTCCGCACCGAGCTCGTCGACGTAGCGGCGCGCGCTCGCGTCGACGTCCTCGGTCGGCACGTAGACGTAGTCGAGCGACAGGAACATCAGCCGAGATCCTGCAGCACGTAGGCGACGACCGGCTCGGCCTTGCCCTTCACGCGGAGCTCGGGGACGCGCTCGGCGACCGCGCCGGGCGGGAGCCGGTCGAACGTCCCGGCGCCGATCAGCACGCCGCCCGGCGGCGCCTGGCCCTCGAGGCGCGCGCCGAGGTTGACGGTGTCGCCGAAGACGCCGTGGATGCGGTGGCCGCGGTCGCCGACGACGCCGACGATCGCCTCGCCGCTGTTCACGCCGACGCGGAACGGCGGCCAATCCGGGGTGCTCCGCCGCGATCTCCGCCGCGGCGCGCTGGAGCGCGAGCGCAGCGCCGGCGGCGCGGACGGCGTGGTCCGGCTGGTCGCCCGCCTTGTTGAAGACCGCGAAGATCTGGTCGCCGACGAACTCGTGCACGTCGCCGCCGAAGTCGTCGCGGATCAGCGGCGCGAGCCGGCCGAAGTACGCGAGCAGCATGTCGTGCAGCTCGTCGAGGTCGTGCGCCTCGGTGAAGGGCGTGAAGCCGGCGAGGTCGGCGAAGAGGACGCTAACCTCGTGGTGGCCGCGCAGCGTCTCGTCGAGGTAGATCGCGCTGAAGCGCTCCTCGTACCACTCGCGCGAGGCGGCGGTCGCGATCGAGGCGAAGCCGACGAGCATCAGCGCGTGCCACTCCCACCACGAAAGCTGCCAGCTCGTCGGCAGCGACACGACGACGACGACGAGCGCCTCGGCGAGAAGCGCGAACCCGAACGCGACCGCGAACGCGAGCCCGCTCTCGCGGCGCCGGTACACGCGCAGGTACGCCGTGGCGGCGTAGGCGTAGAGGACGACGCCGACCGCCGCGAAGAGCCCGAGCGGCCAGTTGAGCTGCGCGGGCGTGACCGGGTCGTGGAGCGGCGGCCAGCCCGCGATCGAGTCGATGCCCCAGAGGACGAGCACGGCGAGGATCACGCCGAGCATCAGCCGGCCGTGGCGGACGATCGCGAGCGACGTGTCGAGCGGGTACTCGACCGCCGAGGCGGCCGCGAACGCACCGGCGAGGACGAGCCCGGTCGGCGTCGCGATCGTGAACCCGGCGTTCTTGTACGTCACGAGCTCGCCCGGCGTCGCGAGCGCGTGCAGGCCGAGGAAGCCGGCGCTGACGACGAAGGCGAGCCCGATCAGGAGCAGCCGCGCGTCGCGCCTGCGCCGGCCGCCCTCGCTGATCGCGAGCGCGAGCGCGAGGCAGACGAGCGCCGTGAGGAGCACGAGCCAGAAGTGGGCGGGGTTGTTCTCCCAGCGCTGGTCGACATGCGGGACGGCGCGCAGCAGCACGATCAGCCCGAGCGGCGACAGGATCGCAAGCGCCCAGAATCCCTGCGTCGACGCGCCCGGCGCGCGTTGTGAGCTGACGGCCGCGATGAGGGGACGATGACGCGCAGCCGGCCCGGCTGCAAGTCTTCGACCGTTCCGCTTGGCTCGTCCGGCGCGGTGCTGTATAGCTCTGCCTGCGGGCGGCCCGCGACGAAAGGAGAGAACGTGTTCGGAAAATGGGGTTTGCCGGTCCTCGGGGCGGTGGTGGCGGCCTGCGTGCTCGTCGCCGGTGCCGGGGCCGTGACGAAGCCGGTCGTGCCGAAGCGAGTCGAAGTCACGACCGCGGCCGGACTCGCGAAGTACCTCGGCTCGCTGAAGAACGTGGACCTGAAGCACCTCGTGGTCCAGACCGGCTCGCACAACTACGCGGGCCCGAGTTGTCCGGGCGTCGGCTGGACCTGCACGACGGCGAAGCAGGTCCTCCAGTACGGACCGAACAACTCGTTCCAGTGCTCGCCGTCGAACCAGCCGGGCGGCTCCGCGACCGCGCCGGACGACTGCACGATCGTGCAGATGTCGACGACCGCCAACAACAACGCCACGTGCCAGGAGAAGGACACCAGCGCGACCGCATCCCAGAGCTGCGTGATCTTCCAGACCAGCACGAGCGGGACGAACACCGCGACCGTCGTCCAGTCGATCACCGTGGCCGGCGCCGGGACACAGGACACGAACCAGTACTCCGGGATCGACCAGGAGAGCACCGACGGGGCGAACACCGCCACCGTCACGCAGACGACCAGCCAGGCGGTGACCAGTCCCGGGCACGAACTCGGGCGGCACCGAGATGCAGGACGGCCACCAGGGATCGTCGGTCACGCAGTTCGCGAGCGGGGCCGGGAACAACACCGCCAACGTCGGGCAGTCGCTGGCGCTCAGCGCGATGACGTCGGGCGTGAAGACGATCAGCCAGCTCCAGAACACGGACCAGAGCCAGGGCCCGAACACGAACTCGGGCATCGACCAGACGTCCGGGTCGGGCACGAACTCGGCGACGCTGAATCAGACGAACAACTACAGCGCCAACGCGGCCGGTGCGACGGCCGGCGCGCAGACGCAGGGCTCGCCGGTCAGCGGCCTGAACGGCGTCTTCAACCAGTCGAGCACCGGCGTCTCGACGATCAACGGGAGCCAGGTCGAGCGTCAGAGCGAGATCGCGAACCCGGTGCCGGGCTCGACCGGTATCCCAGACGCAGTACGGGCCGATGCACTTCGACCCGGACCAGTTCTCGAACGGGAACAACACCTACAACCTGAGCCAGAACTCGACTCAGAACGAGAACAAGTCGGGCGGCTTCCAGGACGACCAGGCATACGCCCAGTGCTTCACGAGCGGCGAGTGCACGGCCAATCAGTCGGTGACCCAGAACGGCCAGAGCACGTCGAACTCGTGCGGCCCGACGTCGTTCTGCGACATCGGGGTACAGCAGACGACCACGTCCGAGGGGACGTCGTCGTCGACGTGTGGCGGCAGCGACTCGGAGGAGAGCTCGGAGTGCGACACCGACTTCCCGCCGCCTCCCCCGCCGCCGTGTGGGCCCTCGTGCATTGACGCCGTGCCAGGCGTCGTCGTCCACGCGACGCGCATCAACTGAGCCGAACGCTGAGCTAGCTCGACGCGAGGGGGCCGGCCTGTCCGGCCCCCTCCGTCAGTTCCGCGAGCTCGCGGTCGATCTCGTCGACGAGCCCTTGCGCTCCGATCTCGGCGAGGCTCTCGCGGGCGCCGGTCAGCTCGACCAGCGCCCCGCTGCCGTCACCGAGTTGACGCAGAGCCCGGCCGTAGGCGACCCGGGCTTCGCCGAGGTCGAGCGGCATGCGCTGCTCGGCCAGGAGCCCGAGGGCCTCGTCGAAGCAGTTGCAGGCCTCGTCCTTGCGGCCCCCTGCGGTGTTCAGGCTGGCATCGATCAGCAGCGCCGCGGCACGGGCGTAGCCGTCCTCCTCTGGGACGCTGCGGCGAGCGGCCGCGCCGACCTCGTCGGCCTCCGAGATCCGATCCTCTCGGATCAGGACCTCGACGAGGCAGCGCGAGAGCTCGACCGCGAGCCAACCCCCGAGCTCGAGCGCGAGTGGCATCGCCTCGCGCAGCCGTTCCTCGGCGAGCGCGAGATCGGAGCGCGCGATCGCACAGAGCGCCAGCGTCCGCACGTTCTGGAGCAGGAAGTACGTCTCGCCGGTGCGGTCGAGCCATTCGCGCGCCTGCAGAGCCGAGGCGTTCGGCCTCGTCGAGCTCGCCGCGGTGATACTTGATCAGCGCCAGCTGGAACGTCGCGCGGGCCTCGTCGCGGAGGCTGGCGAGCTCGCTCAGCAGCGCCGAGCACCGCACGAGCTGCTCCTCGGCGTCCGCGAGCTCGCCGAGGTTGTAGAGCGGGACGACCATCCGCATCGAGCCCTCGACGGTGAGCGCGTCGTCGCCGATCTCCTCCGCGAGCTCGATCGCGCGCCTGAGCTCCTCGACCGCGGTGTCGAGGTCGATGTCGAGCCAGGAGAGCAAGCTCGCCGACTGGAAGAGCGCGCGGATCTGCAGCCTCGGGTCGTCGACCTCGGCCGCGATCGACTGGACGTCGGACAGGTAGCCGCGCGCGGCGGCGGCCTTGCCGGTCTTGGTGGCGATGTTCGCCCTTCCGATCAGGGCGCGCCCGCGGAGGTCCAGCCGGGTCGCGGCCGCGGGACCGTCCGCGACCCGGGCGAAGAGCTCGTCGGCCGCCGACACGTCGCCGAGCTTGTTGAGCGTCCCTCCCCGACCGAGCCGGACCTCGAGCGCCTGCTCCGTCTGCTGCATCCCCGAGCAGCTCGAGCGCGCGCGCGTAGTACCGGTCCGCCTCGCGGATCCCCTCGCGCCGCTCGGCCTTCTCGGCCGCGGCCATCAGCGCCTCGACGGCGCGCTCGATCGGGGGCGGGGCCTCGTTCCGGCCGACGCCCGCGTGCTTGCACGCCTGCTCGAGGTGGTACGCGACGATCTCGACCACCTCGTCGCCGACGCCGCGGCGCGACTTCACCCAGTCGGCGAAGCGGACGTGGAGGCTCGCGCGGCGGCCCTTCGGGACGCGGGCGTACGCGACGTCCTTGATCAGCCCGTGCCTGAACTCCCACTCGCGCTCGTCGGCGAGGCTCGTCGCGTCGCTCGCGTGGACGACGTCGCGGCGCTCGAGCGACTCGAGGCTCGGATCGACCTCGGCGTCGTCGCCGTGCAGCTCGGCGACCGCGCCCGACCAGAACGTCATCCCGACGACCGACGCGTGCTGGGCGGCCCGCTTGTCGTCGGCGGACAGCCCGTCGAGGCGCGCGCCGATCATCGCCTGGAGGCTCGTCGGCACGGCGAGGTCGTCGAGGTCGCCCTCGCCGTCGAGGACGCCGGAGTCGGAGAGCATCCGCACCGTCTCCTCGAGGAAGAGCGGGTTCCCGCCCGCGTTCCGGAGCAGCGCCTCGGCGCGCGGGCCGGTGAGCCCGTGCTCGCCGAGGAGCTTCGCGAGCAGCTCCTCGCTCGCGCTCCGCGTCGAGCGCCGAGAGCCTGACGCGCGACGCGGCGCGGGCCGTCCTCGCAGAGCGCCGGCCGGAGCGTCTCGAGCTCGCGGCGCGCCGAGCCGAGCAGCAGGATCGGCGCCTCGGCCTCGAGCAGGTAGTCGATCAGGTCGAACAGCGTCTCCTCGGCCCAGTGCAGGTCCTCGAACACGAGCACGAGCGGCCGCCGGGCGGCGAGGTGCTCGAGCGTGCGGCGGACGCCCCAGTGCAGCTCGGCCTGCGAGATGTCGGGCGCCGCGCCGGCGTCCGGCCCGGTCGACGCGTCGAGGAGGTTCGCGAGCGCCGCGGCCATCGTCCGCCGCTCGTCGTCGTCGGCCGCGTCGAGCGAGCCGAGCAGCGCGGCGAGCTTCGCCGACACCGTCCCGGGCTCGTCGCTCTTGCTCACGCCGGCGGCGTCCTCGAGGATCTCGACGACCGGCCAGTACGTGATCCCCTCGCCGTACGAGAGGCAGCCGCCCCAGAGCACGTCGGCGTCCTCCTCGGCGCGGTGGGCGACCTCGGTCAGCAGACGGCTCTTGCCGATCCCCGGGTCGCCGAGGAGGGTCGCGAGCGCGGGTCGGCCCTCGGCGCGGACGGTGTCCCAGAGCGCGACCAGCCGCTCGAGCTCGGCGTCGCGCCCGACGAGCGGCGCGTCGCGGCCGCGGCCGCGCGCGGACGTCTCGGCCTTCAGCCCGAGCGCGAGCCAGACCGGCACCGGCTCGGACTTGCCCTTCGCCTCGATCGGCTCGTGCTCGCCGTACTCGATCGTGTCGACCGTCGCGCGGTAGGTCTGCTCGCCGACGAGGATGCCGCCCACGGGCGCGGCCGACTCGATCCGCGCCGCGGTGTTGAGCACGTCGCCCCACGCGATCCCCTTGCCCTCGTGGGCCTGCTGGCCGTGGGTGACGATCACCTCGCCGGTCGCGATCCCGATCCGGACCTGGATCTCCCGGATCGGGTCCTCCGAGTTCAGCCTCGTGACGGTCTCGAGGATCGCGAGCGCGGCGCGGACGGCCCGCTCGGGGTCGTCCTCGTGCGCGACCGGGACGCCGAAGTGGGTGACGATCGCGTCGCCGATGTACTTCTCGACCGTGCCGCCGCGGGCCTCGAGCTCGGTGCGGAGACGGCCGTAGTAGAGCTCGAGCAGCGAGAGCACGTCCTCGGGGTCGAGCTGCTCGGCGAGGCTCGTCGAGCCGACGAGGTCGACGAAGACGAGCGTGTCGAGCTTGCGCTCCTCCTCCGGGACGACCCGGGGCGGGGGCGGCGCCGCCGCGACGAGCGGCGAGCCGCAGTTGAAGCAGAACTTCGCCTGATCCGGGTTCTGCTCTCCGCACGAGGTGCAGAACGGCATGCCGCTGAGTCTACGCACCGGACCGACCGGCCCCCGCGCCGCCGCCCGGGTCGTCATGATGCGACGGTCGATGAAGGCGTTTCCCCGCGGCCGGCAAATGGGAAGGGAGTGCCGAGGGTGAGGAGCAGGCGGACGATTCGAGCGGCCCTGGCGCTGGTGGGCGCCTCGCTGTGTCTCGCCGCGGCGGCCACCGCCGAGGACACTCCGCCACCTCCCGGGACGACCGATCCGGGGGCGACCACGACCGCGCCCGCGCCCGATCCGGGGACGACGACCGACACGACCGCTCCGGCGGCCACGACCGTAGTCACCGACCCGACCGCGTCCACCCCGGCGGCGGCGACGACCGCGGCCGCGACGACGACGACCGTCGCGGCGACGACCACGACCGTTCCGGCCGTCGAGCCGGCCCCGGACACGAAGACCGGCGAGACGATCACGTCGACCGACGAGCAGACGACGACCGACGAGACGACGACGACGGACGCGACCACCGCGGCGCTCGAGCTCGCGCCGCCGCCCGGCCCGGGCTGCGTGGTCGTCGGCGCCGTCGGGGTCGTCACGCCCGCCCACAAGCCGCGCGTCGTCGGGCCGGCCGCGTCCGCGCCGCCCGTGAGCCGGATCGCGAACGACGCGTTCGCGTACCCGGCCGACGGCTCGGTCGTGGAGGCGGACGGCGCGAACCTCTCGGCCACGTGCGGCCCGAGCGCCGCCGCAGGCGGCGTCGCCGCAGTCCACGCGGTCTCGCTCTTCGGCGGCGCGGTCACGGCGAACTGGGTGACGATCGGCGTCGATGGCTCCGCTCCGAAGCGCACGTTCAGCGGCCTTCGCGTCAACGGCAAGCAGGTCGCGCTCGCGCCGGGCGGCCGGGTGCGGCTCGGCTCGTGGGGCTACCTCGTCGCGCCCTCGAAGACGAGCCCGACGCGCAAGCCGGCGGGGGCGACCGGCACCCCGGCCGAGCTGAGCCTGAGCGCGCTCTCGGTCGAGCTCGTGGAGGCGCACGCCGGGCTCCCCGCCGGAACGGTGGTGCTCGTCCCGTACGCCGGGGTCGACGTCGAGCCCGCGACGCCGACGCCGACGACGACGGCCGAGACGACGACCGCCGCGCGCGCCGCGAAGCACGCCGCCCCTCGGTCGGACGTAAAGGGGCCGACGAGCGCGCCCGGGTCGGCGCCGCTGACGGTGACCCCGCCGCTCCGCGCCGGCCCGTACACGTTCCCCGTCGCGGGCGCGGTTCAGTTCGGGGACAGCTACGGCGGGGCGCGCAGCGACGTCTCCGGCGGCTGGCACCACGGGGACGACATCTTCGCGGCGCTCGGGACGCCGGTCGTCGCGGTCGCCGACGGCACGCTCAACCGTGTCGGCTGGGAGCGGATCGGCGGCTGGCGCCTCTGGGTCCGCGACCGCGCCGGCGACGAGTTCTACTACGCGCACCTCTCGGGCTACACGCCGCTCGCGCTCAGCGGCGGGAAGGTCAGGGTCAAGGCCGGCGACGTCCTGGGCTTCGTCGGCAACACCGGCGACGCGATCACCACGCAGCCGCACCTCCATTTCGAGGTGCACCCGCGGAAGCTCCTCCATCTGCAGTACGACGGCGCGGTCGACCCGACGACGTACCTCTACAAGTGGGCGCGGCTCGCGCGCGTGAGCGCGCCGCGGCCGGTGCATCCGCGGCTGCCGCTCGCGACCGCGGCGCGGCTCGAGGCGCAGTACGTCTTCCGCGAGCTCCTCCGCGCGCGCGGCGTCCCCGCCGAGCGGCCCGTCGGCGCAGCCGCCGTCGCAGCGGCCGCGACGCGTCCGCTCGTCCCGTTCGAGCCGCCCCTCCCGACCGTGCTCGCGGTCGCGCCGGCACGCGCGCCCCGCACCCTCGGGCCGCTCGTCGTCGCCGGGATCGCCGCCGTCGTCGCCTGCGCGCTGCTCGGCGCGTTCCTCGTGCGGCGCCGCCGTCCCGGCGAGCCCGTCGAGGGCGAAGCGGGCTAGCTAGGCGCCGTCGAGCAGCCGGACGATCCCGGCGACCGGAACGGGTACCCAGTCCGGGCGGTTCGCGAGCTCGTAGCGCAGCTCGTACACCGCCTTCTCGAGCTCGAAGATCTGCAGCAGCCGGTCGGTCGCGTCCGGCGTGGCCGGCAGGCCGCTGCCCTGGACGGCCGCGTCGTAGCCGGCGAGGAACTCCGTCCGCGCCTCGTCCTCGACCGCGCCGCCCGGGACGCCCGCGACCGCCGCCGCGTACGTGAACGAGCGGAGCATCCCGGCGACGTCGCGGAGCGGCGAGCGCTTCATGCGGCGCTCGGCGAGCGACCGCGCAGGCTCGCCCTCGAAGTCGATCACGAGCCAGTCGCCGTCGGCCCAGAGCATCTGGCCGAGGTGGAGGTCGCCGTGGTGGCGGATGCGGCGGCCGACCGAGCCGACCGCCGAGAGGTTGCGGAGCAGATGGCGCACCACGTCGCCGCGGCCGGCGATCGGGGCGACGGCCTCGGTGTCGGGCAGGTGGAGGAAGACGTGGTCGATCTGCTCGTCCACGGTCGCGACGAGCAGCGCGAGCGACTCCGCGCTCGCCTCCTCCGGGGCGAAGTCCGGGTCGTCCGAGTCGCTCGCGAGCACGACGTGGAGCTCGCCGATCACCTCGCCGAGCCGCCGGACACGGCCGAGGAACGCGCGCGGGTCGCGCGCGAGCTCGTCGACCGCGAGCGCCCAGCCGTCGACGGCGCCGGGGACGAACGCCTGCAGCGTCCCGAGCGTCGCGTTCAGCGCCCCGCCGCGGTACGACCACCAGCCGCCGAGCGCGGGCGTGTTCCGGAATCCGTGGGTCGAGAGGAAGCGGAGCAGCTCGAGCTCGGGGTTCTGGCCGGCCTCGAGGCGCCGGTAGACCTTCAGGAACAGCCGGTCGTCGACGACGAGCGACGAGTTCGACTGTTCGACGCCCATCAGCCGGACGTCGTCGACCGGCACCTCGGCGGCGAGCGAGCCGAGCGCCGCGAACTCCATCTCGCCGTCCACGGTCCCCACGGTCGCCCCGACGCGGATCCGGGCGATCACCTCGCGGGCGAAGGCCGGGTCGGCGAGGAGGTCGCACTCGCTCCCGCCGAGGACGAGCTGGTACACGTCGCGGTTGCCGGACGCATACCGCATCTCGACGAGCGCGTCCGCGAGCGGCGGCTCCTCGCGCAGGAGCGCTCGGTCGAGCATGAACGCCCCGGTCAGCTCCTCCGACTTCGCGCCGAACCACCGCTGGTGCGCGACGAAGGCGAGGAGCTCGGCCTCGGAGTGGACGAGGCTCACCGGTCGCTCCGCAGCCGGAACCAGTAGAACCCGCGCGGCCCGAAGGTGAGCAGGTACGGCAGCTCGCCGATCCGCGGGAAGTCCGTCTCGCCGAACATCTCCTCCGGCACCATCCCCGCGAACGCGGACAGGTCGAGCTCGGCCGCCTGCGCGCTCCGCGCGAGGTTGTGGACGCAGAGCACGATCTCGTCGCCGTACCGGCGGACGTGCGCGAGGATCCGCTGGTTCGCCGGCCGCAGCGGCTCGTACGTGCCGAGGCTGAGCACCGGGTACGCCTTCCGCAGCTCGACGAAGCGGTGGAGCCACCGGAGCAGCGAGGTCGGCGTGCGGAGCTGCGCCTCGACGTTGACGGCCTGGTAGCCGTACACCGGGTCCATCAGCGGCGGCAGGTAGAGCTGCGCGAAGTCCGCGCGCGAGAAGCCGCCGTTCCGGTCGCCGGTCCACTGCATCGGCGTGCGGACGCCGTCGCGGTCGCCGAGGTACACGTTGTCGCCCATCCCGATCTCGTCGCCGTAGTAGAGGACGGGGCTGCCGGGCAGCGAGAAGAGGATCGCGGTCATCAGCTCGACCTCGTCGCGGCCGTTGTCGAGCAGCGGCGCGAGCCGGCGGCGGATGCCGAGGTTGAGCTTCATCCGCGGGTCCTGCGCGTACTGCGCCCACATGTAGTCGCGTTCCTCCTCGCTCACCATCTCGAGCGTGAGCTCGTCGTGGTTCCGGAGGAAGAGTCCCCACTGCGCGTTGTCGGGAATCGCGGGCGTCTGCTCGAGGATGTCGACGATCGGCCCGGCCTCCTCGCGCCGGATCGCCATGAAGAGGCGCGGCATCACCGGGAACTGGAAGGCCATGTGGCACTCGTTCCCGTCGCCGAAGTAGTCGACCACGTCGGCCGGCCACTGGTTCGCCTCCGCGAGCAGGACGCGGTCGGCGTAGTTCGCGTCGATCTCGGCGCGGACGCGCTTGAGGTACTCGTGCGTCTCGGGCAGGTTCTCGCAGTTCGTCTCCTCGCGCTCGAACAGGTACGGGACGGCGTCGAGGCGGAACCCGTCGATCCCGAGGTCGAGCCAGAAGCGCAGCACGCCGAGCATCGCCTCCCGCACCTCGGGGTTGTCGTAGTTCAGGTCGGGCTGGTGCGAGAAGAAGCGGTGCCAGTAGTACTGGCCGGCGACCGGGTCCCACGTCCAGTTCGAGGCCTCGGTGTCGATGAAGATGATCCGCGCGTCCTTGTAGCGGTCGTCGGTGTCCGACCAGACGTACCAGTCGCGCTTCGGCGACTTCGGGTCGGAGCGCGCCTCCTGGAACCACGGGTGCTCGCTCGACGTGTGGTTCATGACCAGGTCCGCGATCACGCGGATGCCGCGCCGGTGCGCCGCGTCGACGAAGTTGCGGAAGTCCTCGACCGTGCCGTAGTCGGGGTGGATCGCGAAGAAGTCCGCGATGTCGTAGCCGCCGTCGCGGAGGGGCGACGGGTACATCGGCAGCAGCCAGACGCAGTCGATCCCGAGCCACTGGAGGTAGTCGAGCTTCTCGGTGAGCCCGCGGAAGTCGCCGATCCCGTCGTCGTTCCCGTCCGCGAAGCCGCGGATGTGGATCTCGTAGAAGACGGCCCGCTTGAACCAGAGCGGGTCGGACTCGAACCACTGGCGGGCCGGCTCGGTGCCGGTCGCCTGGCCCGCGGCGGTCGCGGAGCGGGAGAGGATCTCGGTCATCGGCGGACAAGCCTAGCTTCCTCGCGGGCGGGGAACCTGCGTCGTGTGGACGAGACCGGACAGACGTCGACCGGCGGAGGATTCCGCGGGAACGGCCGCTACGCGCTCGAGCGCGTGCTCGGGCACGGCGGGATGGCGACCGTGTTCCTCGCGAGCGACACGGTGCTCGACCGCCGCGTCGCGCTGAAGTCGCTCGCGGGGAACGTGGCGGCCGACCCCGAGCTCCGCGCGCGGTTCCTCCGGGAGGCGCGCTTCGCGGCGCGGCTCGTGCACCCGAACGTCGTCCAGGTCTACGACGCCGGCGAGGACGAGGAGGGCCCGTACCTCGTGATGGAGGTCGTCGATGGCGAGACGCTCGCCGCCACGCTCGCGCGCCGCGGCCACCTCCCGCCGGCGGAGATCGTCGTGCTCGGGATCGAGCTCTGCTCCGCGCTGGCGGCGGCCCACGCGGGCGGGATCGTGCACCGCGACGTGAAGCCGCAGAACGTCCTCCTCGGCCGCGACGGCGCGGTGAAGCTCGCCGACTTCGGGATCGCCCGCTCACACGAGGCGACGGCGCTGACGCAGGCGGGCTCGGTGCTCGGGACGGCCGCGTACCTCGCCCCGGAGCAGGCCCGCGGCGAGCCGGCCGGCCCGGCCGCGGATCTCTACGCGCTCGGCGTCGTGCTCTACGAGGCGCTCGCCGGCCGGCGGCCGTACGAGGCCGGGAGCCTGCACGACCTCGTGCTCCTGCGGGAGCGCGAGCCGCCCGTTCCGCCGCGGGTGCTCGCTCCGGACGTCCCGGCGGAGCTCGACGCGAGCGTGCTGCGCTGCCTCGCGCTCGATCCGGCCGGTCGCCCGGCGTCGGCGGCCGCGCTCGCGCGCGACCTCGCCTCGTCGCTCGACCCCGTCGAGACACGGCGGCTCCCGGCCGTCGGGCCCGAGTCGGTGACCGCCGTCGTGCCGCGACGCCGCCGCCGGAGGCTTGCGCCCGCCGCCGCGGCCCTCGCGCTCGTGGCCGCGCTCGCGCTCGGACTCGCGCTCGTGCTGCGTTCGGGCGGTGGGCACGCCGCCGCGCCGCCACCCACGACGACCGTTCGCACGACGACGACAGTGCGCATCACGACGACCCCGGCGCAGCCCTCGCCGGCACCCGTCAGTCGCGCGCCGGCGCCGCCTCCCGCCGTGGACCCGTGCGCGTCGGTCGACGCTGCGGCGCGGCAGCTCGACGAGCGCCGGCACGGCCTCGACGAGGAGAAGAAGGGCGCGTCGAAGTGAGCTGAAGCACGCCGTCGACGAGCAGAAGCACGCGCTCGACCGGCAGAAGCACGCGCTCGACATGGAGCGCAAGGCGTGCCGGTAGCGGAGCTCAGGCGAAGAGCGTCAGCTCGGGCTCGCGCTCGCCGCGGAGCACGTCGAGCTCGACCGCGACACAGCGGATCCCGCGCGACTCGGCGAGGACGACCGCCTGCGGCTTCAGCTGCTGCGCCGCGAGCACGCCGCGGCACCCGGCCTTCGCCGGGTCGAGCCGGATCCGCTCGAGGTAGCGCGCGAGCTGCTCGACCGCGTCGATCGTCCCAACCCGCTTGATCTCGACGGCGACCCAACCGCCGTCCTCGTCGCGGCACATCAGGTCGACGGGGCCGATCTCGGTCGGCCACTCGCGCCGCTCGAGCCGCAGCGAGCCGCCGAGCGCGTCGGGCTGCGCCGCGAGCGCCTCCTGCAGGTCGCGCTCGACCCCGTCCTTCTCGAGCGCGGCCGCCTCGCCCATCTCGTGCTCGACGTCGGAGAGCACCTCGTGGAGCCGGATCTCGAGCCGGTCCTCGGAGCGGCCCGCGCGCTTCCGGACGACGAGCACGCCATCGCCCTCCTCGACCACCGTCGGCGGCGTCATCCAGTTCAGCGGCTTGAAGCCGCCGGCGTCCGCGTGCACGAGCACCGAGCCGTCGGCCTTCAGGAGCAGGAGGCGCGTCGAGGCGGGGAGGTACGCGGTCAGCCGGCCGGTGTAGGTGACCTCGCAGCGGGCGACGATCAGGCGCACCGCGGGAACCTACTGGCTGTTTCGGACATGTCCGTTTCGCCGCGGGCGATCCGTTGCGTCCGTCGAGGAGCACGGCCGCTAGGCTAGGCGTGCCAACCCAAGGAGGACACATGCCAGGCCTGATGGGGCGCGCCTCGACGATCGTGAAGGCGAAGTTCTCGAGACTCCTCGACCGCGCCGAGAACCCCGCCGAGACGCTCGACTACTCGTACGAGGAGCAGCTCCGCCAGCTCCAGAACGTCAAGCGGGGGATCGCCGACGTCGCGACCGCGAAGAAGCGGCTCGAGCTGCAGTACACGTCGATGCAGCAGCAGGTCGACAAGCTCGACGGGCAGGCGCGCGACGCGCTGAAGGCCGGCCGCGAGGATCTCGCGCGCGAGGCGCTGACCCGCAAGGCGGCGATCCAGGCGCAGCTCGAAGGGATCATGGAGCAGGGCCAGCAGCTCGAGGCGCAGCAGGCGAAGCTCGTCGAGGGCGAGAAGGCATTGTCGGCGAAGGTCGAGTCGTTCCGGACGCAGAAGGAAGTGATCAAGGCCCAGTACTCGGCCGCCGAGGCGCAGGTCAAGATCAGCGAGGCCGCGAGCGGGATCGGCGAGAACATGTCGGACATCGGCTCGGCCGTCGAGCGCGCGAAGGACAAGACCGCGCAGATGCAGGCCCGCGCCGCGGCCGTCGAGGAGCTGACCGCGGCCGGCACGCTCGACGACTTCACGAGCTCGGGCGACGACATCGACCGCCAGCTCCGCGAGATCTCGCAGAGCGGCCAGGTCGACGACGAGCTCGCGAAGCTGAAGTCGGAGCTCGGCGACGGCGGCGAGGCGCCGAAGGCGCTCGACGGCGGCGGCGAGACCGCAGCCCCGGCCGCGGACGCTGCCGAGCCGGCGCCGGCCGAGCCGGCGAAGGAGTCGACCGAGGCTCAGTGACTCGGCGCGGGCCCGGCCCGCGCCGTCACATCACGGCGAGCACCTGGCACCACAGGCCGGTCGGTCCAGGGAAAGCAGGCCTTCCCCTCGTCGCCGCCGACCATCTGCCAGACCGAGCGGCAGCTCGCGGGCTCGTCCGGCGCGGTGAACCGCACGGAGACGACGACGCGCTCGCCGGGCTCGGCCGGCGGGATCGCCACGAGCGGCCGCTCCGGCGTCAGGCGCTCGCTCGCGAGCTCCTTCAGCGCGCGGCCCTCCCACGTGCAGAAGCCGCTGTTCTCGAGCTCCCAGGCCTGCTCGAAGGTCGAGCCGACCTTGACGAAGCTGCCGTCCTCGACCGCGGCGCCGAGGAGCTCGAAGTCGTCGAGCGTGAAGACGTCCTCGCGGAGCGTGCGCTCGAGATCGTCGCGGTCGCGCCAGAAGCGGATCAGCTTCCGGCGCGGGTCGCGCTGGACCTCGTCGAGGAGCTTGTGGACGGCGTCGCTGCCGGCGCTCCAGACGTCGCGGCGGACGAGCACGACGTACGGCACGTCCTCGGTGATGACCCGCGTCGCGGCGGCGCGGAGCGCGGGCTCGACGGTCTCGACGACGAGCACGGCGAGGTCGGACGGGCCGAGCGGCGCGGCCGGGTTCGAGACGACCTCGACCGGGATCGGCGCGTTCTCGGCGACGAACGCGCGCAGCCGCTCGTCGCGCCCCGGCACGAGGATCGTCTTGGGCGACCTGCGCGGCTCGTCGGCGGTCAGACCGGAGCGTCGAAGAGCGCCAGCCACCGCGTCAGATCCTGTTCGATCGGAAGCTCCTTTTCCAGCTTCGCCTTCAGCTCGAGCTCGCGTCGCGTTGTCGCGCTTCTCGTCGTCGAGCGGCGCGAACGGCCAGAACGTGCCGAGCTTGAACCCGTAGATCCAGTACACCGGGTGCTCGCCGCCCTCGAAGCGGAACGCCGCCGCGAGGAGCTGCGAGCCGAAGCCCTGCGCGGTCAGCTCCGACGCGACCGCGTGGACGGTGGTGACGACGTCCTCGAAGTCCCAGTCGCGGACGATCACCCAGTCGTAGCCGTACTCGTCGGTCTTGCGCTCGATCTCGGAGCCGGCCGAGCGCGCGGCGGCCTGGACGAGCTGCTCCATGTCCGCGTCGGCACGGTCGAACTCGCCCGACGAGATCGGCTTGAACGTGACCGCCGCGACCCCGGCGGGCTTGAGCCCGAGCTCGGTCTGGAGCGTTATCCGCGCGGTCGAGAGCGCGAAGAGCCGGTCGTCCTTCGGCTCGGAGAGCTTCTTGCGCCCGAAGAGGACGTTGCGCAGGCCCACCGAGTCGCGAAGCCCTGCTAGGAGACCGGGCGGCCCATCTGCCGCGCGATCTCGGCGAGCGCGGCGAGGCGCTTCTCGAGCGGCGGATGATCCATGAAGAGCTCGGCGGCGGCGGAGCGAGCCCGCGCCGGGATGATGAAGAGGGCGCTCATGCCCTGCACCTGGCGCAGGTCCTCGTTCGGGATCAGCGTCATCTGCGACGAGATCTTCTGCAGCGCGCTCATCAGGTACTCGGGCGCGCCGGTGATGATCGCCGAGCCGCGGTCGGCCGCGTACTCGCGGTAGCGCGACAGCGTGCGGATCAGGATGTAGCTGATCGAAGTACACCGCGATCGAGACGAGCAGGACGATCAGCCACACGGGCGGGCCGTTGTTGTTGTTGCCGCCGGTTGTTGCCGCCGAAGCCGCCGAACATCCCCGCGTAGAGGCCGAAGCGGGTCAGCAGCGCGGCGAGCATGGCGAAGAAGCTCGCGACGGTCATGATCAGCACGTCGCGGTTCGCGATGTGCGAGAGCTCGTGGGCGAGGACGCCCTCGATCTCCTTCGGGCTCGAGCCGGTTCCACAGGCCGGTCGTCACGCAGACGGCCGCGTGCTTCGGCGAGCGGCCGGTCGCGAACGCGTTCGGGACGGGCGTGTCCATGATCGCGATCTTCGGCTTCGGCAGGTCGGCCATCGCGCAGAGGCGCTCGACCATGTCGTGCAGCGCCGGCGCCTCCTCGCGCGTGACGACCTTCGCGCCGGAGGCGGCGAGGGCGAGCTTGTCCGAGGTGTAGTACTGGAAGAACGCGATGCCGACCACGATCAGGAGCATCGGCGCGAGGCCGACGTTCAGGACCGAGAAG
Source organism: uncultured Actinomycetes bacterium (assembly GCA_963729135.1). Lineage (GTDB taxonomy): Bacteria > Actinomycetota > Thermoleophilia > Gaiellales > Gaiellaceae > PALSA-600. The sequence goes on along the minus strand of CAVSMT010000008.1, from coordinate 265,637 downwards.
AGGACGACCGCGAAGACGACGTACAGCAGCCCGAGCAGGCTGCCCGTCAGCAGCATCCGGAGCGTCAGCCCGGCGTCCCGGCCGTACGTCCTGCGCTTCATCGAGATCAATCGTAGCGGTCGGCGGCCGTGCGTGCTCGCCGCTCCCGGGGCTCGCCGATTTTCGGTGCGCGTATAGACTCGCCCGCGTGCGTCGTCTCGCTCCTGATCGCGCGTGCTGGTCGTCCTGTCGCGGCGACCGGTGCTGCGGCGAAGGCCGACGGTCGATCACGCCGACTGCCCGACGAAGGTCGTCGGCGAGCGGCGCCGGCGCCGCCCGGCGGCCGTCAAGGGCGACGCGGCCGCCGGCAAGGCGGTCTTCGACGACAACGGCTGCGGCGGCTGCCACACGTTCACGCCCGCCGGCTCGAAGGGGACGGTCGGCCCCGACCTCGACAAGCTCCCCGAGTCCGCGAAGACCGCGGGCCAGCCGCTCGAGGACTTCACGCACGAGTCGATCGTCGACCCGGCGGCGTACGTCGAGAAGGGCTACCCGAACGGCGTCATGCCGACGAGCTACACGCTCGCTCACGGCGCAGCAGCTCGCCGACCTCGTCGCCTTCCTCACGCAGACCCAGCTGATCTGAGTCTCCCGGCGGACTTCCCCCGCGACGTCGCGGTCGTCGCGACCGATCTCGACCACACGCTGATCTGGCAGGACCGGGCGCTCCGCCCGCGGACGCTCGCCGTGCTCCACCGCGCCCGCGCGGCCGGCCTGCACGTGATCGTCGTCACCGGGCGGATGGTGCAGTCGCTGCAGCGGGTCGTGCCGCCGTCGCTGCTCGGCGAGCCGGCGATCTGCTACCAGGGCGCGGTCGTCGTCGACGCCGACGGGACGTGGCTGCGCGCACGCGCCGATCGAGCTCGAGCTGGCGCGCGAGGCGATCGCCGCCGTCGAGGCCGAGGGCTTCGACGCCGAACGTCTACGTCGACGACGAGCTGTACGTCTCGCAGCATGACCGAGCACGCGGAGTCGTACGCGAGCTTCCAGGGCCTCGACGATCCACGTCGTCGGCGACGTCGACGACGTGGCTCGACCGGCCGCCGACGAAGGTCGTCTGCGTCGGCGACCCGGACGTGCTCGACGGCGTCGAGATCGCGCATGAAGGAGACGTTCGCCGGCCGGCTCACGATCTCGAAGTCGCTGCCGTACTTCCTCGAGTTCTCGGCGCTCGGGATCACGAAGGGCGCCGGGCTCGACTTCCTCGCCGAGCGGATGGGCTTCACGCGCCGAGCAGACGATCGCGTTCGGCGACGGCGAGAACGACGTCGAGCTGGTCGAGTGGGCCGGCTTCGGGATCGCGGTCGAGAACGCGCACGCACGCGTGAAGGCGGTCGCCGACTGGGTCTGCCCGCCCGCCGCGGACGAGGGCGTCGCCGCGGTGCTCGAGGCGCTTCTAGACTCACGGCCGTGATCGACCTCCGCGCCGCCCGCGCCGACCCGGACCGCTTCCGCGCCGCGCTCGCGCGCAAGGGCGCGCGCCGACGCGTTCGACGCGCTGCTCGCGGCCGACGAGCGCTGGCGCGCGCTCGTCCCGGAGGTCGACGAGCTGCGCGCGCGGCGGAAGCTCGAAGGGCAAGCCGACGCCGGAGCAGCTCGAGGAGCTGAACCGCGTGAAGGAGGAGCTGCGCGCGCGCGAGGAGGAGCTCGCGGCCGCGGAGGCCGAGCGCGACGAGCTGCTCGCGCAGGTGCCGAACCCGCCCGACCCGTCCGCGCCCGACGGCGACGACCGACGAGGACGCCGAGTGAGCTCCGCCGCTGGGGCGACCCGGCGCCCGACGGCCCCGAGCACACCGAGGTCGGCCGCTTCGAGATGGAGCGCGCCGCGCGCCTCTCGGGCTCGCGCTTCGGCTTCCTCGCCGGCGACACGGCGCTCGTCGCGATGGCGCTCTATCGCTTCGCGCTCGACCGCGCGGTCGACGCACGGGCACGCGCCGCTGCGTCCCGCCGGTGCTCGTCCGCGAGGAGGCGATGTACGGCACCGGCTTCTTCCCGACCGACCGCTCGAACATCTACGCGCTCGAGGCCGACGAGCTCTACCTGACCGGCACCTCCGAGGTCGCGCTCGCGGGCTTCCACATGGACGAGATCCTCGAGGAGCTGCCGCTGCGCTACGCGGCGTTCTCGCCGTGCTTCCGCCGCGAGTCGGGCGCCGCCGGCAAGGACACGCGCGGCATGTTCCGCGTCCACCAGTTCAACAAGGTCGAGCTGTTCGTCTACTGCGAGCCGGAGCGCTCGGGCGACGAGCACGACCGGCTGCTCGCGATCGAGGAGGAGCTCGTGCAGGCGCTCGGCCTCCCGTACCGCGTCGTCAACGTCGCCGCGGGCGACCTCGGCGACCCGGCGGCGAAGAAGTACGACATCGAGGCGTGGTTCCCGTCGCAGCAGCGCTACCGCGAGATCACGTCGACGTCGAACACGACCGACTTCCAGGCCCGCCGCCTCGGCATCCGCTACCGCGCCGGCGAGAAGCAGCTCGAGACGCCGCACACGCTCAACGGCACGGCGGTCACCGACCGCTGGCTGCTCGCGATCCTCGAGAACTTCCGCGGCGAGGTGCCCGAGGTGCTCCGGCCGTTCGGCGCGCCCGCTACCGTCACCCGCTGAGGCGGGATGCCGGAGCGGCCGAACGGGGCGGTCTTGAAAACCGCTGAGCGCGCAACCCGCTCCCTGGGTTCGAATCCCAGTCCCGCCGCTTGCGCTGTGGGTGACCGGCTCGGCGCGAGCCGGCGGAAGTACAACCGGCGCCCGCGCTCGAGGCGCGGGCGCCGGAAAGCCTGGGCAGGCCTCGTCTCTTTCCCCCGCGACGGCCGGTCTCCTCGTTGGCTCGCCACAGGCTGGACCCGCGTCGGCAGTCTTAGCCCGTGCGCCTGGGTCGTCGCCGCAACCCGCCGGCCGGGAATGATCCCGTGGAGATGTCGGAATCCCCGTACCGGTTCGTCGTCTACTCCGACCCGACGGGGGCGTACCGCTGGCGGTTCGTCGCGCCGGACGGGCGGCTCGTCGCGGTCTCGGGCGAGGGCTACCTGAGCGAGGACGACTGCAAGACCGCGCTCATCCTCCTCTGCCGCGAGGCGAGGTCGGGCGTCGCGATCGAGTTCGACCGGAGCGCGCCCGCGGACTGACGGAGCCGCTCCGACGCCGACCCGGCCGGTACGTTCCGGTCGAAGCGTCGTGAGAGAGATCCTCCCGATCGTCGAGCGCTGGGCCGCCGAGGGACTGCGGATGGCCGCGGCCACCGTCGTCGCCACCGAGCGGTCGGCGCCGCGCGGTCCGGGCGCGGTGCTCGCGGTCTCCGAGCGCGGCGACGTCGCGGGCTCCGTCACCGGCGGCTGCGTCGAGCCCGCCGTGTACGAGGAGGCGCGCGAGGTGCTCGCCGGCGGGCCTCCTCGACTGTGCACCTACGGGATCGCCGACGAGGAGGCGTTCGAGGTCGGGCTCGCGTGCGGCGGCACCGTCCACATCTTCGTCGAGCCGCTCGAGCCGCGGCTCGTGACGGCGCTCGGCGCGGCCGTCCGCGACGAGCGGCCGGTCGCGTACGTGACCGCGATCCGGGGCGACGGGCTCGGCCGCGCACACCTCGTCGGCATCGACGGGGATCCGCGCGACGAGGCCGACGCGCGCGCGCAGGAGCTGCTCGCGCGTGGCGAGACGGGCGTGCTCGACCTCGGAGGGGCCGACGTGTTCGTGTCGTCGTTCGCGCCGCGCCCGCAGATGTACGTCTTCGGCGCCGTCGACCACGCCTCCGCGCTCGCGACCGTCGGGCGCTTCCTCGGCTACCGCGTCACGGTCTGCGACGCGCGCGCGACGTTCGTCACGCCCGAGCGCTTCCCGGACGTGGACGAGCTCGTCGTCGACTGGCCCGACCGCTTCCTCGAGCGCGCCCCGGTGGACGAGCGCACCGCGATCTGCGTGCTCACGCACGACCACCGGTTCGACGTCCCGGCGCTGAAGGTCGCGCTCGACTCCCCGGCCGGCTACATCGGCGCGATGGGCAGCCGCAGGACGTCGGCCGACCGCGCCGAGCGGCTCCGCGCCGAGGGCGTCACGGACGAGCAGCTCGAACGGATCCACGCGCCGATCGGGCTCAGCCTCGGCGCGCAGACGCCGGCCGAGGTCGCCGTCGCGATCGCGGGCGAGCTCGTGCGGACGATGCGCGAGCGCTCGCTGCTCGCGAAGGCGTCGGCGTCGTCGTGAGGCTCAGCGCGAGCCGCGCAGGTGGAACGGCACCGCGCGCCACGCGGCCCAGTTCCAGTACCAGTCCGGCACGATCCGCGGCGCCTTCGGACGCGCGCCGGAGTGACCGGCCTGCTGCCAGTCGAAGAGACGCCACGCCCAGCCCGGGATCGCCTTCGGGAGGTCGCGCGGCCGCGCGGACGGGAGCACGACGACCGGCTTCGACGGCTCGCTCTCGTTGCCGGCCGCGTCGAGCGCGACGACCCGGTACACGCTCGGGCTCGTCCGGTGGAAGCCGGTCAGCCGGTCGCGGTGCGCGGCGGGCGCGAGCGACGCGACGGGCCTGTTCGTCAGGGTCACCTCGTAGCCGGCGATCGGGCCGTTCCGGTCGGTCGAGGCGTGCCAGCCGAGGGCGAGCTCGCCGCCGACGAACCGCGCCGTCACGTCCGCGGGCGCCGACGGCCGGACCCGGTCGGGGACGAGCGCGAACGAGCCGGCGACCGTCGTCTGGATCGTGAAGCCGCCGTCCTTCGTCCGCGAGTAGCCGACCTTCGCTCCCGGCGCGAGCGCGTCGCCGACGAGCGGCGGCACGTGCTTCCACACCGTCCCGTTCGTCGAGTACACCGGCGCGAGCCGGCTCTTCCGCGGCGCGAACGTGAGCGTCACCGGCGCGGCGAACGACCGCACCGACGCGAGCGTGTCCATCGCGGTCACGTCGAGCTGGACGCCGTAGCCGCCGGTGCCGTAGCCGGGGAGGGTGAGGCCCGGCACCGAGTGGTCGAGCCCGACGTCGGCGTCCGCGCCGAGCGCGCTCGCGGGCCACGTCGCGCTCGCGCCGCCGTCGTCGGTGCTCGCCGAGCCGGGCGGGTTCTCGGCGGGCGGAGGCGCCGGCGGCGGCGTGCCGGTCCCGGTCCCGGTCGCGCTGACGACGGCGCCGTCCACGGCGTCGCTGTCCACGTTGATCGTGACGCCGCCCCAGGTCTCGCGGTGGCCGCCGCGGTACTGGTGGATCCGCTGGTGGTTCGGCCACAGCGCGTCGCTCACGTACGGGTCGCCGAAGACGCTCTCGTTCCCGTTCCAGTCGGCGATCCAGATGTCGTCCGGGCCGGAGGGCGTCGCCGCGAGCGCCTGCATGTCGCGCCCGGTCGAGGCGGCGCTGCCGTACACCCCGGCGACGTACCCGTGCGCGTGCAGCTCGCCGACCCAGGCCGAGACGAACGTGACCACGGCCTGCGTGCACGCGGCGTTCTTGAGCGCGTACGACTCGAGGTCGAAGTAGATCGGGCTCCCGCCGGGGAGGCCGATCGCCGTCGCGCGCGCGATCGCGTCGTCGGCGGCGGAGACGCCCTGGCTCTGGGCGTTCGCGGCCGTGAACCGCGCGCGCGAGGCGCTCGCGCACGGCGCCTCGAGCCCGACGTAGGTCGGGATCAGGCTCCACCCGCCGGCGAGCGCGGCGGCGACCCAGTCGGAGGTCAGCCCGGCGTTCGCGCACGTCCGGTTCGCGCCGCCGATGTAGATCCCGACCGCGCGGTACGGCGAGGCGAGCCACGCGTCCAGCGCGTCCGTCGACGGCGCGTTGCAGGACTCGAACCCGTAGCCCGTGAAGACGCCCGTGCGCGCCGTCGGCGCAGCGCGTGCTCCGGCCCCGGCTGCGGAGAGGCAGACGGCTGCCGCGAGCACGACGGGGACCCCTCGAGCCGCGAGCGCTGTCGCAAACCAGCGCATCGGCCTCCTCTTCGCCGCGTTCCGCACCGATTCCTCGGAGCATCGTGCCCGATGCCCCGGGGAATCCCGCGCGGCGGCGGTCAGAGCCCGGACATGGACCGCGATCCGCCCGGAGTCCGCGGCCGCCTTCAGCGCGGCGTAGTCGCGGTCGTTCTGGTCGGCGTACGTCTCCGCGAACGCCGCGAGCGCCCGGTCGAACGAGTCGCTGGAGCCGAGGTAGCTCGAGATCGCGACCGCGTCGCCCGAGCGGGCGTGGGCGCGCGCGAGCGTCTGCCCGCAGACCGCGGCGTAGAGCGAGAGCGACTTCGGCTCCATCACGTCGACGAGCGCCGAGCCTTTCGAGTCCCAGAGCTGGCGGACGAAGAAGTCACGCTCGACGCCGTCGAGGCCCTCGGCGCGGATCCAGCCGAGCATCGTGTCGCTCGCGGCCTGCATCAACCGCTGCCCCTCGACCACGCGCTGGCCGTGCTTGCGGAACCGGCTCTTGCCGAGGAACGGCTCCAGCACGGATGCCTGCGCCTCCTTGACCTGGAGGATCAGCGGGTCGTCGTTGTCGCGGCCGACGAAGAGCGCGATCCACGCCCTCATCCCGACGCTGCCGACGCCGACGACCTTGCGCGCCCCGTCGACGAAGCGGAAGCGCTCGAGCAGGTGGCGCCGGTCGCCCTGGAGCGTGCTCCGGTACGCGCGGATCACGATGCGAGCGGCCTCGAGCACCTGCTCCTCCGAGGCGACGTCGCGGAACGGGACGATCAGCGGCGGGTCGCTGACGAACCGCGGCTCGCCGTCGACGACCCTGGTCAGCTTCGTGAACGCCGAGAGGCTATCCTTCGTGCGCGCCTTCGCGACGTTGCGCTGGAACCGCTCGAGCGCCTTCTTGCTCAGCTGCGACGAGAAGGCGCGCGCGTACTCCTCGACGTCGATCCGCGAGTACCAGAGGTCGAACGTCCGCGAGGCGGCGAAGGCGGCCATCGACTCGCGGTAGGAGCGGCTGACGGCGAGGTTGACCTCTCGCCGCACCGCGTCGTCGAACCCGCGGCTGCGGCCGGCGACGGCGAAGCTCGCGACGAGCCGCTTCAGGTCCCACTCGAACGGGCCGGGGAGCGTCTCGTCGAAGTCGTTCACGTCGAACACGAGCCGCCGGTCCGGAGACGCGTAGAAGCCGAAGTTCGACAGGTGCGCGTCGCCGAGGAGCTGGACGTGCAGCCCGGTCCGCGGCATCCCGGCGAGGTCGGCGGCCATCAGGTACGCCGCGCCGCGGTAGAACGTGAACGGCGAGACGAGCATCCGCCCGTACCGGATCGGCACGAGCTCCTCGACCCGCGACTTCGCCTGCTCCTCGAGCAGGTCGACGGGGTCGGCGCGCACGGGCGACGGCTCCCACTCGCCGTGCGTCCGCCGCGGCACCTCGGCCCGGGCGGCCTTGCCGCGCGCGGCGCGCTCGCCGACGGAGAAGTGCGCGACGGGCTGGGCGGGAGCCTCGTCCTCTGCGTTGCCGGCCGCGGACGCCTTGTCAGCCTTCGTCGCGCTCATCGTGTGCTCCTCCTGTCGGGTGTCGCGAGGGACCCTACGGCATCCCTCCGGGCGTGCGCCACCGGATCTCGGCGACCTCGCCCGACTCGACGGGGAGCGTCCCGGCCTCCGGGTGCGCCGCGAACCACGCCGCGTAGCGGCGCGCGAGCGGCGCCGCGCTCAGGCCGTGCGCGAGCACGGACAGGCCGACCGTGAGGAAGATCGTCGTGAGGATGACGGTCTCGTGCGGCAGCTCGCCGCCGGCCTCGACGATGAGCACCGCGAACACGATCGACGCGAGCCCGCGCGGGCCGAACCAGCCGAGGAACGCGACCGTCGGCGGCCGCGCGCGCGTCCCGAGCATCGCGAGCGCGACGGGCGCCATCCGCACGACGGTGAGGCTGAGGACCGCGTAGATCGCGACGGCGGGCGTGACGTCTCCGAGCGCGGGCTCGAGCAGGGCGGCGCCGAAGACGACGAAGGTCGCCGCGCCGAGCAGGCCCCCGAGCTCCTCGAGCAGGTACCCGACCTCGCCGCCGACGCGGCGGCGGAGCCCGCCGAAGACGATCCCGCCCACGAATGCGGCGATGAACCCCGATCCTCCGACCGCGGCGGCGGCGGAGTACGCGAGCGCCGCGCCCGCGGCCGGCACGACCTGCAGCCACGTGCCTGCGACGAGCCCGCGCGGGGCGGCGAGCACGACCGTCCCCGCTGCGAGCGCGCCGGCGAGCACGCCGACGAGGACGCCGTATCCGATCTCCTCGACGAGGAGCGTCACCGCGTGGCTCCCGCCGACGAGCCCCGCCTCGGTCGAGGCGATCGCGATCGCGGTGAAGAAGATCGGGACGCAGAGCCCGTCGTTCAGCCCGCTCTCGACGTTGAGCCCCTGCCGGATCCGCGACGGAAGGCTCGGCAGCGTCACGACCGCCTGCCCGAGCGCCGCGTCCGTCGGGGCGAGGACGACCGCGAGCACGAGCGCCTCCGGCCACTCGAGCGAGCCGAGGACGAGCAGCGCCGCGGCGAACCCGAGCGTGATCGTCAGCGGCAGCGCGATCGCGAGGAGCCGGGCCGGGACGCGGTACTCGTCGCGGAGCTTCCGCAGGTCGATCCGCGCCGCGTCCGCGAAGAGCACGACCGCGAGCGTCGCCTCCGCGAGGATCTTGACCGCCTCGCCGGCCGGCTTCGGATCGACGAGGTCGAGCGTCCGCGAGCCGACGAGGAGCCCGACCGCGGTGAACACGAGCGGCGCGGTGATCGGCGTCCCCTCGAGCCGGCGCGACACCGCCGCGAACCCGAGCACGGCCAGCGCGATCGTCGGGAGGACCCAGTCCACCGCGCCAGCCTACGACCCGCGCCCGCGCCGGTCCTGCATGAGAGTGTCCGGTGAGATGACCGGCCCTCCGCCGACCGGCCTCGCCCGGTACGTCTCGCTGTTCGGGAGCATCCGTCCGTACGAGCGCGCGTGGCTCTCGCGGGACGTGCTCGCCGGCGTCACGCTCGCGGCGCTCGCGATCCCGGAGGTGATGGGCTACACGAAGATCGTCGGCACGCCCGTGATCACGGGCCTGTACACGCTCCTGCTCCCGGTCCTCGCCTTCGCGATCTTCGCCTCGTCGCGGCACCTCGTCGTCGGCGGCGACTCGGCGACGGGCGCGATCCTGTACGCCGGGATCGCGGGGCTCGGCGTCGCCGGGCTGCAGCCGGGCACCTCGCAGTGGCTCGCGCTCGCAAGCCTCGCCGCGCTCCTCACGGCCGGGCTCCTCCTCCTCGCGCGGCTCGCCCGGCTCGGCTTTCTCGCCGACTTCATCTCGCGGACGGTCCTGATCGGGTTCCTCACCGGCGTCGGGATCCAGGTGGCGATGGGCCAGCTCGCCGGGATGCTCGGCGTCCCGTCCCCGAGCGTTTCCCCCGGTCGGCTCTCCGGCACGGTGATCAAGTTCTGGGACACGCTGAAGGAGCTCGGGCAGACGTCGGGCGCGACGCTCGCGGTCTCGCTCGCGGTGCTCGCGACGCTGCTCGTGTTCGGCCGCTGGATCAGGGCCGTCCCGGGCGGGCTCGTCGCCGTCGTCGGCGCGATCGCGGTGAGCTGGATCTTCGACCTCGGCGCGCACGGCGTCTCGATCCTCGGGCCGGTTCCGAGCGGCCTGCCGCACGTCGGGCTCCCGCACGGCGTGACGTGGAGCGACGCGACCGGCCTGCTCGCGACCTCGGCCTCGATGGTCCTCGTGATCCTCGCGCAGAGCGCGGCGACCTCGCGGGCGTACGCGGTCAAGTACCAGGAGCGCTTCGTCGAGAACGACGACCTCCTCGGCCTGACCGCCGCGAACCTCGCCGCCGGCCTCGGCAGCACGTTCGTCGTCAACGGCAGCCCGACGAAGACGGAGATGGTCGACGAGGCGAAGAGCCGCACCCAGGTCGCGCAGCTCACGACCGCCGCGGTCGTCGCGATCGTGCTGCTGTTCCTCACGAAGCCGCTCCAGTACCTCCCGAACGCGGTGCTCTCGGCGGTCGTGTTCCTGATCGGCCTCAAGCTCGTGGACGTCGCGAACATGCGCGGGATCTGGCGGCTGCGGAAGGACGAGTTCTGGGTCGCCGCCGCGACCGCCGCCGTCGTGGTCTGCGTCGGGGTCGAGCAGGGGATCGTGCTCGCGATCGTGCTCTCGATCGTCCTCCACGTGAAGCGCCACTACACGCCGCACGACGAGGTGCTCGGGTGGGACGCGGACGGCCGGTTCACCCCGAGGCCGCCCACGCCCGGAACCGTCTCCGAGCCGGGGCTCGTCCTCTACCGCTTCGGCGTCGGCCTCTTCTACGCGAACGCCCAGCGGCTCGCCGAGGAGGTGATCGGCCTCGTCGACGTGCCCGCCCCGCCGCGCTGGTTCGTCCTCGTCGCGGACGCGATCGACGACGTCGACTACACGGGCGGGAAGGTGCTCGGCGAGCTCGTCGACCAGCTCGCGGAGCGCGGCGTCGTCTTCGCGGTCGCGGGCCCGAGCGACCGGCTCCGGGCCCAGCTCGACCGGTTCGGGATCGTCGAGAAGATCGGCGCCGGCCGCGTCTTCGACTCGCCGCGCGCCGCGCGCGAGGCATTCCACGCCTCCTGAGCGCGGGCGGGCAGGCTACGTTGGCCGGCGATGAGCATCGCCGAGCACAGCGGGCCGGGCGGCGAGTCGCCGGAGGCGCTCCGGCGGCGGGCGCGCGCCTTCCGGGCGGCCCGGATCGGGGTGCTCGCGCTCGTCGTCGGCTGGTTCTTCCTGCCGTACGGCGTGAAGGTCTGGATCCCCGCCTGGCTCGTGTTCGTGCTCGCGGCGGCCCTCGAGGCGGAGTTCTTCGCGGTCGGCTGGCTGCGGACGCTGCGCCGCACGGGGCCCTCCGACCGCGGGCCGCAGCCGCGCGACCTCGAGGACCTCGGCGGGGCGGACTGGCGCGACGTGGAGCCGGTCGAGGTCGAGGGCGAGCGGCGTCTCGTCCCGATCACGTGGCTGACCGGGGAGGAGGAGGCGAACGACCGGCTCACGGCGTACCTCGACGCGCCGGAGGCGCCGTTCGTCCCGGCCGAGGCGCCCGCTGCCCCGGCTCCGACGAGGTACGGGCGCCACGTGCTCGAGGCGCTCGCCGCGCTCGCCGTCGTCGCGGCGATCGTGTTCTTCGCGGCGCGGCCGTCGGGCTGGAGCGCGGTCTCGACCGCGAACCGCGCGCGGGCCGAGGCCGTCTTCTCGCGCGAGGCGACGAAGATCGCCGGCCACCCGGCGCGGGTCCACTGCGACACGAGCGGCAAGTACGTCGGCTACGTCGCCGACGCCGACGGGCTCGCGTTCGTCGGCGGCAACCGCGCCTACCTGACGCCGGGGATCTGCAACGCGCTGTACCAGCTCGCGTTCAAGCACCGGACGCAGTCCTTCTCCGGGACGGCGCGCGCGATCGCCGTGCTCGGGCACGAGTCGCAGCACCTCCGCGGCGTGTCCGACGAGGGGCTCGCCAACTGCTACGGGTTCCAGAGCGGCGTGCAGATCGGCGTCGACCTCGGCCTCTCGCGGGCCACCGCGCACTCGATGATGCGCGAGCAGCTCGCGACGAACCCGCAGGACTCGACCGACCCGCGCTACCTCGTCCCGGCCGGGTGCAGCGACGGCGGGCGGTACGACCTCCACCCAGCGGTGAAGGGCTTCCCGTAGTCGACGAGGCCGACGTCGAGCGGGTCGCGGCCGCGGGGCGCGAGCTGGCGCCGGCCGCCGGCAGCCCCTTCGAGCGCGACTTCGTCACGAACCTGCTCGTCACGGTCCTCGACTACCAGCAGCGGACCCCGTCGTCCACCGGGCGCTCGAGCACTCGCGGTCGGCCGGGATCCCGACGCTCGACGAGCTCGAGCGGGTCATGGCCCGCTTCCCGGACGACCGGCCGGGGAACACGGCGCTCGCGGTCCACCTCTGGGGCTACCGGCTCTGGACCCGGGCGGGCCAGCTGCGCGGGCTCTGCGGCTACTTCCGGAGCATCGGCGTCGTCGACCAGCCGGCCCTCGAGGCGTGGGCGCACCGGAGCGAGTTCCGCCGCGACTTCGAGGGGCGCGTGAAGGGGCTCGGCCGGGCGGTGTACGAGTCGCTCGTGATGCGGCAGGGCGTGGACACGGTCAAGCCCGACGTCCACGTCCGCCGCTTCGCCGAGGCCGCGGTCGGCAGGCGGCTGAACGACGGCGACGTCGTCGAGGTGGTGACGCGCGCGGCCCGGCGTCTCGGGGTGAGCGCGATCGAGCTGGACCTGCGGATCTGGGAGGCGCGGCTTGACAGCGGAAGCCGCGTGCACGGACACTCGGGCCGGTGAGCGAGCAGACGGAGGAGCAGCCGACACCGGCCCCGGCCCCGGCGCCCGGCGCCCGAGGCGCCGCGCCCACGGGCCAGCGGACGCGGTACGTCCTCATCACGCAGTGCCTCCAGAACGACCTCTTCCTCGACCCGGAGTGCCGGCTCTTCATCGGCGACGACGCGCTCCGCAAGCTCCTGATCGCGAAGCACGACTACGAGGACTACGACCCTTCGGGCGACCCGCGGCGCATGCCGCCGAAGATGCTCGAGCGCGGGCCGCTCGCGCTCTTCCTCGACGCGTGCGTGGGCGAGCGGCTGGCCGGCCGGCAGGAGGGGATCCTGCACGTGATCAACATCCGCGACTGGCACGTCGCCGACGACTCGTACGACGCCGAGCGCCGGCTGTACGGCCGCCACTGCGAGGCCGAGACGTGGGGCGCCGGCTACGTCGACGGGCTCGAGAAGCACCTCGACCCGCTCGACCCGCTGCCCGACGGGCGCGCCGCGTTCTGCGAGCAGGGCAACGTCCGCATCTACCACGTCCACTCCGACTCCGTGTTCGACTTCCGGCCGCGCTGGGCCGAGCGGCACGCGGGCGGCCGCAGGTTCGGGCGCTCGTACCTCGAGCGGATCATGGACGTGCTCGTCGCCGGGAGCGACGCCGAGGTCGAGGATCTCGCCGAGACGATCAAGAAGCTCGACGCCCTTCCGCTGGCCGCGCAGGTCACGGCCGCGCGCCGTCAGTCGCAGGCGCTCGAGCGGCTCGCGGAGAAGGCGGTGCGGTCGAACGCCGCGGCGGACTCGGTCCAGCTCTACGTCGCCGTGATCGGCGTGTACACCGACATCAAGATCACGATCCTCCTCAGCGGCCTCCGCGCGCGCTACGAGATCGCGAACCTCGCCGTCTCGGACACGCTCACCGCGAGCAAGAGCCTCGAGCGGCACCTGCACGGGCTCGACTTCGCGGACAAGCTCCTCACCGCCGAGGTGATCCACGGGCTCGGCGACCTGTGCCGCTTCCTCGGCACGAAGCCGCCGCTCGAGGACGAGAGCCAGGTCGTCGGCGCCGAGAACTACACGCAGTTCAAGACGTACTTCGCCGACAAGCAGACCCTGCTCGCGTACGAGACCGAGAAGCTGCAGGAGTACGCGCAGCTCACCGGCCGGCGCTCGATCGGGGTGTACGAGACGGTCCGGCGCGCGAACACGTTCCTGATCGTCTGGGGGAGCGCGTTCCTCGCGCTGTCGTTCGTCGGCACGCTGCTCCACTTCGTCGACCCGAAGCGCTGGTCGTGGCAGCTCACGGTCGCGACCGGCGGGATCGGTCTCGTCCAGCTCGTCGCGGCGTTCTTCACGAAGCCGATGCGCGACCTGCAGCAGAACCTGAACAACCTCGCCTCGTTCCGGATGATCCTCGAGGGGCACAGCCTCAAGACCGCGTTCGCGCGCTACCACCTGACGACGCCGGAGGTTCTTCGCGAGCTCAAGGGCAAGACCGACGTCGAGCGCTCCGCGGCGCAGGTCGCGGCGCTCCAGAGCCAGCTCGACGTGATCGACGGCTTCCAGCGCTCCGACTACGAGGCGCTCGACCGGGTCGTCGGGTTCGCGTCCGAGGGCGGGAACGGCGGCGCCTCGAACGGCGCCGCGCCGGCGGCCGCGCCGCCCCCTGCCCCCGCCGAGAAGTGACGCGCCGCGCGCTCAGAGCGCGCAGCGGTACACGCGCGTCGTGCGGGCCGAGCCAGTCCCGGGAGCCGTGTCCGCGACCCGGTCGCGCCGTCGATCGCGACGGCAGGCATCCGACGAGCCTGCTCAGGGGGCGGAGGGGCGAAACGCGAGCAGCTCCGGGCCGAAGTCGCGCAACCAGTCGCGCTGGGCGCGCCACTCCGGGCGGCGGCTTCCGACGAGCCGCCAGAACCGCGGCGAGTGGTTCGGCTCGCGCAGGTGGCAGAGCTCGTGGACGACGACGTAGTCGAGCACCTCGAGCGGCGCGAGCACGAGCCGCCAGTTGAACGAGAGCGTGCCCCGCGACGAGCACGAGCCCCAGCGCGTCCGCTGGTCGCGGATCGCGATCCGCTCGTACGAGACGCCGAGCGCGGCGGCCTCCTCGGCGGCGAGCATCGCCACGAGCTCGCGCGCGCCGGCGCGCGCCTCCTCCTCGGACACCGCGCGGCCCTCGAGCCCGAGCCGCGGCACCTGCTTCGCCCGCTCGCGCGCGACCCATTCGCGGTGCGCGTCGAGCACGTGCGCGATCTCGCTCTCGCCCATCGAGCGCGGCACCGTCAGCCGCGCCGGCTCGCCCCACGGGACGGTCAGCGACCAGCGCCGCGCCCGCCGCGAGCGGCGCACCTCGACGTGCTCGTCCACGCGAACGACGCTACCGGCGCGACCGGCCGCCGCCGCGTTCTACCCCTGGAGGATCTGGAGGGTCGACTTGCCCTTCTTCGCGAGCGTCGAGTACACGACGACCGTGCACGTCTTCGGATGCGCGAACGGGAGCTTCAGCGCCTGCGTGATCGGCGCCGTCACGGACATCGTCCCCGAGGACGGCGTCGTCGACGCGTTGTAGCCGTCCGCGTCCGTGGTCCCGCCCTTCGAGCAGGTGACCTGGTAGCTGAGCTTCACCTTCTGGGACGGGCTGACCGTGACCTTTGCCGAGACCTTGCTCGGCGACTTCGCGGTCGCCTGCGCGTACGAGGTCTTCCCGTCCGTGAGCTGCTGGCCGGTCGCGATGACCTTCGCCTTCGTCGTCGCCTGCGCGATGCCGGCCGTCAGCAGCACGAGGGCCGCGACGAGCACGACCTTGCCGGTGGGTCGAGCGAAAGAGCTGATCATTGCGTCTCCTCGGTTCGAGTTCGTCGGCCCGGCTCGTCCGCGTGCGGGCCCGCGTCACTGTAGCCAGCGCTCGCCGCGATCGCCCGTCACCGCCGGCGCGACGCTAGCCTCAAGGTGTGGCGCACGCACACGACCACACGCACGGCGCGGTCGCGCCGGACGCCGACTCGCGCCGTCTCCGGATCGCGCTCGCGCTGATCCTCGGGCTGATGGCGACCGAGGTCGTGGCCGGGGTGCTCGCCCACTCGCTCGCGCTCCTCTCGGACGCGGCGCACATGGTGACGGACGCCGGCGCGCTCGTCCTCGCGCTCGTCGTGATCCGGCTCGTCGCGCGCCCGGGCGGCGGCAACCTCACCTTCGGGCTCCGGCGCGCGGAGATCCTCTCGGCCCAGGCGAACGGGTTCACGCTGCTCGTGCTCGGCGGGGTGATCGCGTACGGCGCGGTCGTGCGGATCGTCTCGCCGCCGCACGTGAACGGGCTCGTCGTCCTCCTCGTCGCGCTCGCCGGCGCGGCCGTGAACCTGCTCGCGACGTGGCAGCTCTCGCAGGCGAACCGGGCGTCGATGAACGTCGAGGGCGCCTTCCAGCACATCCTCACCGACCTGATCGCGTTCGCCGTGACCGCCGTCGCGGGCGCCGTCGTGCTCGCGACCGGCTACGGCCGCGCCGACGGGATCGCCGCCCTCGCGATCGCCGCGATCATGCTCCGCGCGGCGTACCGGCTGCTCCGCGACACGGGGCGGGTGCTGCTCGAGGCCGCGCCCGGCGGGATGAGCGTCGACGAGATCGGTGCCGCGCTCGTCGCGCACGCGCACGTCGCGAGCGTCCACGACCTCCACGTGTGGGAGATCGGCTCGGGCTTCCCGGCCCTCTCGGCGCACGTGCTCGTGCACCCCGGAGACGACTGCCACGCGATCCGCCGCGAGCTCGAGATGATGCTCGCCGCGCGCTTCGGGATCGACCACACGACGCTCCAGGTCGACCACGAGCGCGCGGGGCTGCTCTCGATCGAGCACGCGCGGAGCGCGGAGTAGGTGCGGCCGAGCCTCGTCGCGGCACTCGCCGCGGGCGTCGGCCTCGCCGCGCTCGCGGCCCTCGTCGTGGCCGGCGCCCTGACCGGGATCGACCAGTACGCCGTCGACCACTGGATGCCGCGGCTCGAGGCGGACAACGGCGACGCGGCGCTCCTCTCGTGGCGCCTGCTGCACCCGCACCTCGGCGCCCCGCTCCAGGCGGTCTACGACCTGTGGACGTTCCCGGCGTCGCCGCTCGTCTCGACGCTGCTGCTCGCCGCGGGCTGCCTCGTGCTCGCACGCCGGGGACGGCGCGACGCGGCGCTCGCGTGGGCGGTCGCATGGGTGCTCGCGAACGCGGTCGAGGTGCTCGGCAAGGGCGTGCTCCGGCGGCCGACGCTCCACGTCGCCGACGGCGCGAGCCGCGGCGACCTGCACGGCTTCGACAGCTCGTTCCCGAGCGGCCACGCGATGCGGGCGGTGCTGCTCGCGGCGCTCGTCGCCGCCGTCTGGCCGCGCTTCGCGGTGCCGGCGCTCGTCTGGGCCGCACTCGTGCTCCCGGCGCTCGTCCTCAACGGTGATCACACCCCGACCGACGCGGTCGCCGGCGCCCTCATCGCGCTCGTCGCCGCCGCCGGGGTCGAGACGTGGCTCGGCGCGCGGAGCGGGTCGCCCGCGCGCGTCGGCCTGCGCGCGGCCGTCGCGGAGGACGGGTGACGCGGCCCCGGCCCGAGCCCGCCGCGCGCGCCGCGGGCGGGCTCCTGCTCGCGATCGGGCTGCTCGGGCTCGTGCCGGCGGTGACGTCCGGCTGGTCGCGGATCGCCTTCGCGGGCCGCGGCTCGGAGGCGAAGCTCGTCGGAGTCTTCCAGGTGAGCGTCCTCCTCGACCTCGTGCACGTCGCGCTCGGCGCGGCCGGGCTCCTCCTCGCCGGGACGGCCGAGCTCGCGCACCGGTACCTCGTCGGCGCGGGCGTCCTCCTGATCGCGCTCTGGCTGCTCGGCGTCGCGAAGATCGGCGGCTGGGTCCCGCTCGACCTCGCCGACGACTGGCTCCACCTCGCGCTCGGCGTCGGGATGCTCGGCCTCGCGCGCGTCACCGCCGACGCGTGAGCGACGACGTCGCCGCCGTGCTCGCGCAGCTCGAGGCGGGCGAGCTCGGCGAGGCCGGCCAGCGGCTCGTCGTGCTCGCGTTCCTCGCGAGCCGGGAGCTCGCGCTGCCGGAGGACGAGCTCCGCGAGTCGCGCCGCCGCGCGCTGCTCGTCCTCGCCGCCGGCGGCGACCCGCACCGCGAGCTCGTCGTCGACGAGCCGGCCGTGAAGTCGCTCGCTGCGGATCTCTTCACCGACGAGCGGCGGCGCGCGCTCGGGAGCGCGATCGACGGGCTCGCGCTGCTCGCGCGCGACCTGCCGCGCGTGCGCGACGCGACGCTCTTCCTCGCCGCCGACCCCGAGCTCGCGTGGCGGCTCCTCGCGCTCGCGCTCCTCGCCGAGGAGCTCGCCGCCGACTGACTCGAAGGAGGGGTCGAGGGCCCGGCCGCCGCGGCCGACACCTACGGGGTGCGATCGAGGATCGGCGGCACCCTCCTCGGGGCGGCTCTCGCAGCCGTCCTCCTCGTGCCCGTCGCGGGCGCGTCGCAGCTGATCGACCGAAACGCGACGGACGTGAGGCTGCTCGTGAACGCGAAGGGCGAGGCGCTGCTCTCGTACCGCTCGCACGGCGTCGAGAAGCACGTGCTCGCGTGGGGCGCGGTCGACGCCGTCGCGTCGGCGCCGGGCGCGAGGCAGGTCGCGTTCAAGCTCGACTACGCCGGCGGATGGGGCAAGTACTTCCTCGCCGACCCCGACGTGCGCGCGCTCCAGTCGCGGTTCCAGCAGATCCGGTTCAAGAAGGGGTACCTCGTCTCGCCGACCGTCAGGCGGCTCTCGGCGAAGTCGGCGTTCGCGAAGAACTACTGGAAGCAGTCGTTCGGCGGCTCGTGCGGCAAGTACGACGGCCCCGCGCTCGCGTGGCTCGTGACCGCGTGCATGGCGCCGGACGGCAGCTACTGGGCGCTGCAGGCGTGGCAGCGCGTGCTCCCGAACTACGGGCTCGTACCGACCCCGACGCAGGCCGTGTGGGAGCTCCACCTCTCGCACTGGACCGGTGCGCTGCCCGTGCTCGCGATCTCGACCGACTGGTCGTGGCACCGGTGGAACCACCTCTACGGCACGCTCACCTACCGCGGCCTGCCGGTGTACGGCTTCGCCGCGACGCCGTCCGGCCAGCCGCTCGACGCGTTCGGCCGGAACATCTACGTCGACACGCTCGACTCGGCGTACGGCCCGGGCTGGAGGCGCGAGAACAGCTTCCTCACGCACCGCGGCACGGGCGTCTTCTGTTACAGCGTCAACCCGCACGACGACCGTCCGGCGGGGACGGGGACGGAGTACCGCGCGACGGTGATCGGCCCGGGACTGACCCCGGACGTGATGTGGCAGGGCGCGGCGCCGGGCGCGTACGACCCCGGCGCCGACGCGCTCGCGAACGAGGCGATCGCCGCGCTCGGCGACCGCCAATGCCGGCCGAACTGACGGAGTTGCGGTTCGCCCGGCGATGCCGGACACTGGTCAGGTGCGCTCGAGGGCCTGGGGTTTCCTCCTCGCTGCCGTCCTCGTCGTCGGCGTCGGCGCGCCGGTCGCCGGCGCCTCGCAGCTGATCGACCGCAACGCGACCGACGTGACGCTGCTCGTGAACGCGAAGGGCGAGGCGCTGCTCTCGTACCGCGCCGCACGGCAGGCCAAGCCACGTGCTCGCGTGGGGCGCGGTCGACGCGCTCCCGTCGGCGCCTCCGGGCGAGCAGGTCGCGTTCCAGCTCGACTACTCGGGCGGCTGGGGCAAGTACTACCTCGCCGATCCGGACGTGCGCGCGCTCCAGGCGCGGTACCGGCAGATCAGGTTCACGCCGGGCTACCTCGTCTCGCCGACGGTGAAGCGGCTCTCGGCCGACGTCCGTGTTCGCGCGGAACTACTGGAAGGACTCGTTCGGCGGCGCGTGCGCGCCGTACGACGGCCCGCCGCTCCCGTGGTTCGTGACCGCGTGCACGGCGCCGGACGGGAGCTACTGGGCCGCTGCAGGCCTGGCAGCGGGCGCTGCCCGAACTACGGCTCGACGCCGAACGCCGCGCAGGCGGTCTGGGAGCTCCGCCTCTCGCACTGGACCGGCGCGCTGCCCGGTGCTCGACGATCCACACCGACTGGGTCGTGGCATCAGTGGGATCACCTCTACGGGACGTTCCCCTACCACGGCCTGCCGGTGTACGGCTTCGCGCTCGACCGCCGACCGGCGCGCCGCTCGACTCGTTCGGCCGCAACCTCTACGTCGACACGCTCGACTCGGCGTACGGCGCCGGGCTGGAAGCGCGAGAACAGCTTCCTCACGCACACGCGGCACGGGCGCCTTCTGTTACAGCGTCAACCCGCACGGCGACCATCCGGCGGGCAACGGGGACGGAGTACCGCGCGACGGTGATCGGCCCGGGCGTGACCCCGGACGTGATGTGGCAGGGCACGGCGCCGGGCGCGTACGACCGCGGCGCCGACGCGCTCGCGAACGAGGCGATCGCCGCGCTCGGCGACGCGCAGTGCCGTCCGAACTAGCGGCACAGAATCTCGCGTCGGCTGCGCCGCCGCACGATTCCTTGCCGAGGCTTTTCTCCCGCGAGGCGAGCTGAGCGAGCCCGGGCGGAGCCGGGACTCGCGGCGCCTTGAAGTAGCCTCGCCCCGTGGAGGAGACCGGCGCCGAGCAGCGCGCGTTGTTCCGGCGCTGGCCGTCCGGCGTCTCGATCGTCGTCGCCGACTTCGAGGGCCGGCGCGCCGGGCTGACCGTCTCCGCGCTCGTGTCGCTCTCGCTCGAGCCGGCGCTCGTCGGGATCTCGCTCGCGCGCGACGCGTCGCTGTACGAGCCGCTCCGCGACGCGGGCGAGTGGGCCGTCTCGATCCTCGCCGGCGACCAGGCCCACCTCGCTCAGCACTTCGCGCTCAGCATCCCGCCGATCGCGCTCTGGAACGGCATCCCGGTGCGCGAGGACGACCCGCGCCTGATCGCCGGCGCAGTCGGCTGGCTCGGCGCGCGCACGGTCGACCGGGCCGAGGCCGGCGACCACACCTTCTTCGTCGGCGCGATCGAGTGGCTCGAGCGCGGCTCCGCCGCGTCCGCTCTCGTGCACGCGAACCGGACGTACTCGGCGCTGTGATCGAGGCGGTCGTCTTCGACATGGACGGCGTCCTGATCGACTCCGAGCAGGTCTGGGACGACGTCCGCGAGCGGCTCGCGCACGAGCGCGGCGGGCGCTGGAGCGAGCGCGCGCAGCGCGACATGATGGGGATGAGCTCGCCCGAGTGGTCGCGGTACATGCACGAGGTCATCGGCCTGCCGGAGAGCCCCGACGAGATCAACCGCGAGGTGGTCGCGCGCATGCTGCAGCGGTACGCGGACGGGCCGCCGTGGGTTCCCGGCGCGCTCGAGGCGGTGCGGCGGCTGGCCGCGACGTTCCCGCTCGGGCTCGCCTCGTCGTCGAACCGCGAGGTGATCGACACCGTCCTCGCCGCCGGCGGGATCCCGGCGCTCTTCGAGGCGACGGTCTCGTCGGAGGAGGTCGCGCGCGGCAAGCCGGCGCCGGACGTGTACCTCGAGGCCGCACGCCTCCTCGGTGTCGAGCCCGCCCGCTGCGTCGCGATCGAGGACTCGCACAACGGGATCCGCTCGGCGAAGGCGGCCGGGATGCGTTGCGTCGCCGTCCCGAACCCGCACTACCCGCCGGGCGACGCGGTCGCCGAGGCCGACGCCGTCGCCGGCTCGCTCGACGGGCTCACGGCGGACGTGCTCAGAGGTACGTCGACAGCGTCTTGAGCAGCGCCGCGTCGGCGGGCGAGATCGACTTGCCGCTCTGCGCGTCGAGCTGGTTGCGGTACGCCTTGAGCTGGTTCTCCGCCGCCTTCGCGTTCCCGTCGGCCGCGGAGTCGGCCGCCGAGTCGAGCTTCGCGCACAGCGCGCCGGCGATGCCCTCCTTCGTCACGAGCGTCTGCGTGAGCGCGCACAGGCTCGCGAACGTGACCGTCACCGCGACGGAGCCGCGGTACTCGGTCGTGCCGCCGTCCTTGTCGCGGATCTTCGCGCCGACCGCGAGCGGCCCGGGCGCGCTCGTCGGGCACGTCGCCGTGCTTCCCGTCCCGAACGCGCCATAGCCCGAGCCGCAGTCGAACGCGTACGCGAAACCCGCCGCGGTGTCGGCTGCCGACGGGTCGGTCGCACCCGTGAGCGAGAGCGCGAACGGGAACCCGGCGAACACCGAGGCAGGCGCGACGAAGGTCGCCGACGGCGGGACGTTCCGTATCGTCACGGTCGCCGCGTCCACGGCCGTGTTGCCGCCGTCGTCGGTCGCGCGCACGCGGATCGTGCGCGTCGCCGGGCCGTCGATCGCCGCCGCGGAGAACGCGACATTCTGGCCCGGCGTCTCGAACGTGCCGTTCCCGTCGAGGTCCCACGCGAACGAGACCGGCCCGCCCTCGGGGTCCGTCCCCGACGCGGAGAGGGCGACCGAGCCGCCCTCGTCGACCGCGTACGGCCCGTTCGCGGAGACCGTCGGCGGGTCGTCGAGCGTGAGCCGCACGACCGACGGGTCGTGGTCCGAGGCCTGGTCGGCGAACTCGGCGTTCACGTGCACGACGTCGAACGCGAACGGCCGCGCGAAGAGGTCGCCGCTGACGAGCACGTGGTCGAGCGTCTCGGAGTTCCCCTCGAAGACGTAGCTGTACCGCTCGCCGACCGGGAGCGTCTCGATCAGGTCGTGGAGGATCGACCCCTTCAACGTCGTGACCGTGTTCGAGAACTCGAAGTCGTTGAGGTCGCCGTCCACGACGACGTCCGCCGTCGGGTCGGCGGCGATGAGCTGCGCGACGAAGTCGTGGACGAGCTGCGCCTGCTGGGCCCGCTGCACCTCGGACGGGAACGACGGCGGCTGGAAGCGGCCCATCAGCGGGTCGTCGCCGAGCTTCGAGTTGAAGTGGTTCGCGATCACGAACAGGTGGTGGCCGTGGAACGTGAACTCGCCCGCGAGCGGCTTGCGGCTCGCGGTCCACGCGGCGTCGCCCGGCGCGATCCGGCCGGGGCTGAAGCTGAGCTGCGTCGCGGCGCCGGTGCCGACGACGGAGACGGGCGCGGTCGAGGTTCCGCCCGGCGCGGTCGACGAACGCGAGCCCGCGGTCGGTCCGGAAGAGGAACACCTGCCGGATGTTCCCGCCGGGCTGGCCGCCGTCCTGGTCGTTCACCGGGTCGAGCTCGCGCCAGTCGTACGCCGGCCCGCCGGCGGCGGAGATCGCCGCGACGAGCTTCGCGAGCGTCTGGTCGGCGGCGACGACGCCGTTGTCGGTCCCGCCCGAGTTGTCCTGCACCTCCTCGACGGAGATCACGTCCGGCGCGGCGAGGTTGTGGACGATCAGGCCGGCGAGGCGGTCGAACTTCGACTGCGGGTCGCTCGGCGCGAGGTTCTCGACGTTGAACGTCGCGACGGCGAGCTGGTCGGCGGCCGGCGCCGCGGTCGTCTCCGGCGTGACGCCGTCGTGCGCGACCGGCGGCAGCGACGTCGCCTCGAGGAAGAAGTTGCCGAAGTTGTAGTCGAGGACGCCGACGACCGACCCGAGGTAGTGGTCTCCGACGTTCATCGTGGGCGTCGGGAGGAGCAGGTCGTCGACCACGACGCGCTCGGGGTTGAAGTCTGCCCGGCCGCGCGAGCACGCCGCCGCGCGGAGTCCGCACGAGCGCGCCCGCGCCGTCGTCCCCGACGACCTGGGTCTCGCCGAACGAGTTCGTCGGCCCGACCGCGACCGGGTCGTTCAGCTGCACGCGCATCCCCTCGAGGCTCTCCCAGAAGTCGAGCCCGTCGCTCGCGGGGTCGAAGACGCCGCTCGTCTCGACGCTGCCGGTCGCGTCGTCCTCGATCATCTGGTTCGGCGGGACCCGGCCGCCGGCGCCGACGACGACCGGCGGCGGCAGCGGGTTCCCGCTCGAGACGACGGTGACCGTCGGCGAGGCGAGCTCGGTCGTCGTGAGGTTCCCGTTCGTCGGGTCGGTGCCGCCCGGCCGGAACTCCTGCACGCGGCCGTTCACGTGCACCGCGTCGCCGACCGCGGCCGCCGGCGCCGACGAGGTGAAGACGAAGACGCCCTCGGAGGTCGAGACGCTCGCGTCCGGGGTCGGGTCCTGGATCCACAAGCCGTTGCTCGAGTGCGCGGTCACGATCCCGTTCGTCGAGACGACCTCGCCGGCGTGCGGCGAGACGTGCGCGGCGCCCTGGATGTCGTGGATCGCGAGCAGCGGGCCCTCGACCGTGAGGCGCGATCGCGACCGCGTTCGAGCGGCCCTGCGCGTCGGAGACGGCGCACGGGAGCGAGGTCGCGCCGGGCGACGCCGCCGCGGTCGCGGCGAACGAGAAGACGTCGTCGCCGGCGGTCGCGTCGCCGTGCGTCCCGTCGTCGACGAGCGCCTGCGTCGCCGAGCCGCCGATCGCGGTGAGGTCGCACGCGACCGCGAGCCCGGTGCTCGCCGGGTCCGTGCCCGGCGTGACGGTGACGGTGAGGAGCGTCGAGCCGCCGGCCGGAACCGACGGCGGGCTCGCCGCGCCGGCGCCGGTCGGGCCGCCGCACAGGTGGATCGCCGTCGCCGTGTTCCGCGGGTTCGGCGCGCCGGTCGCGAAGTCGGCGGCGTTGACGTCGGTGTCGACGCAGCCGGCGTCGGCGCGGAGGTCGGCCGTCGTGTTGCTCGGCGCGGGCGCGGGGCCGCTCCCCTCGAAGCAGCTCGCGGTCGCGCCGTAGCCGACGAGGTCGAGCATGCCGCTCGGGCACGCGCCCGAGAGCGCGGTCGCCGAGCCGACGAGCGCGATCTTGCCGGCGGTCGCGCTCATCGCGATCGTCCCCGTCGCGTCGCCCGCCGGCGGCGCGGCGCCGTTCGCGCCGCCCGACTCGAGCACGAGGAAGTGCTGCCCGGGCTGGAGCGTCGCCGCCGGGAGCGCCGTGACCTGCCACGTCGCGCCGGTCGCGGCCGCGTACTGGACGCTCGCGCCGGCGAGCGAGACCGGCGAGCCGGAGCGGTTGAAGAGCTCGACGAAGTCGTTCGTGAGCGGCGCGCCGGCGTTGCCGCCGCCGCCGTAGACCTGGCTCACGACGAGGCTCGACGTGGACGGCCCGGTCACCGAGAGCGGGATGGAGGCCGAGCCCGAGCGGCCCTGCGCGTCGGCGATCGTCACCGGGAGCGTCTTCGGGCCCGGGGTGGTCGCGAGCGGGACGGTCGCCGCGAAGGTGAACGTGCCGTCGCCGGGGGTGAGGTCGCCGTGCGTGCCGTCGTCGAAGAGCTGCTGGGTCGCCGAGCCGCCGATCGCGGTGAGGTCAGCGGTCGCGGCGAGCCCGGTGCTCGCCGGGTTCGCGCCCGGCGTCACGGCGACGGTGAGGAGCGTCGAGCCGCCCGGCGTGACCGCGGCCGGAGCTGCCGCGCCCGTCCCGGACGGGCTCGTCGGCACGGTGCACGGCGTGGCGGCCGACACGGTATTGCGCGGCGCGGGTGCGGCCGCCGCGAAGTCCGTGCCGTTGGCGTCCGTGTCGGTGCAGCCGTTCGAGGCGCGCAACGCCGCCGTCGAGTTCGAGAGCGTCGGCGCGGCCGCCGACCCCTCGAAGAAGTTGGCGTTCCCGTAGCCCACGAGGTCGACGATCTGCCCGAGTTGCGAGGACGAGCACGGGGTGGAGCCGCCGTTGCACGCGAGGCCGGTCGTCGTGCTCGCGAGGATCACCTTGCCTGCGGTGCCGCTCATGTTCACGGCGCCGGTCGCGTCGGGGGCGGGGAGGGCCACGCCGTTCGCGCCGCCCGAGGCCTGCTGGACGAGGTAGTGCTGCCCCGGCCCGAGCGAGCCGGAGAGCGTGACGACGGCGTTCGCGGCGAAGTTCCCGGTGCCGGTCGCGCTCGCGTACTGGACGGACATGCCGGCGAGCGAGATCGCCGCGGAAGACGGGTTGAAGAGCTCGACGAAGTCGTTCGCGTACGGCGCGCCGCTGTTCCCGCCGCCGCCGTAGACCTGGCTGATCACGACCGCCGTGCCGGACGTGTTCGCCGTCACCGGCGCCGCGCCGACGAGCAGCACGAGCGCTCCCAGTACGAGCCCGAAGGCCCCTCGCGTCAACGTCGCGAGACCTGTCATCGGTCCCTCCCCCGTGGTCGGATGCGGCCCGCCAGCGCCGGTCCGCGGCACCCTAACACCGGCCCGAAAGGACGGCGACCGCGGCCGCCACGTCGTCACGACCCGGTCACCCCCTTGACGCACGCGGTCGCGCGGCGTTGGATTGCGGCGTGCGCGTCTACGGACTCTGGGCGGCCGCCGCGGCCGTCGCGGTGCTCGGTCTGGCGACCGGCTGCGGATCGTCGTCGACCACCGCGCAGACGACGACGACGACGACGATGACGGCGTCCGAGCTCGCGTCGCACCTCCAGAGCCGGCTCGCCGACGCGGGCTACGAGATCGCGGAGCTGACGCCCCCGGCCGCCCGGCCGGTGGCGGGCCAGACGGCGCCCGCCGTCCCGACACGGTCGCTGTCGGTTGCGCCGAAGGGCACGGCGGCGAACCAGGCGAGCCTCAACGCCGAGCTCCGCGCGCTCGACACGCGGATCAGCCAGAACCACGGCACCGAGACGAAGCAGCAGGCCGCGCAGGTCGACAAGCTGCGCCGGCAGCTCTCGCGCGCGTTCGTCGTGAACGTCAACGTCTTCCGCAACGCGACCGACGCCGCCTCGCACGTGGTGGATCTCAAGTCCGCCAACACCGACGAGGTCCAGCGCCTCGCCGCCGGCTGGCCGCAGCCCGGCCCGGTCGTGCGGTACCGCGTCGTCGGCAAGGTCGTGTTCGAGTCGCCGGTGCAGGCGGCCGCGAGCGCGCACGGCGTCACGTACGCGCCGTTCGACCAGGCCGGCTTCGAGAAGATCGTCACGACCGCGAACGGCTAGCCTTCGGCGCGTGCGCGTCGAGGCGATCGTGATCGGGCCGTCGGAGGCGCTCGCGCCCGTCGAGTCGGTGCAGGCTCTCGCCGGGCACGGCCTCGTCGGCGACCGCATGGCCGAGGCGGGCTCGCGCCCGGGCGGCGCGCTCACGCTGATCGAGGCCGAGGCGCTCGAGGACGTCGGCCTCACCGGCCCCGAGGCCCGCCGGCAGGTCGTCGTCCGCGGCGTGCGGCTCAACGACCTCGTCGGCAAGCGCTTCCGCGTCGGCGAGGTGGAGTGCGTCGGCGTCGAGCTCTGCCAGCCGTGCCTGCACCTCCAGTCGCTGACGCGGCCGGGGATCATCCGCGACCTCGCGAACCGCGGCGGTCTGAACGCGGACGTCCTCAACGACGGCACGATCGCCGTCGGCGATCCCGTCTCCCTCTAGCCGCAGTCGCGGCAGACGCCGCGCAGGACGACGTCGTGGCCGGCGACCGAGTAGCCGGTGCGGCTCTCGACGCGGTGGAGCGCGTGCTCGAGCTCGTCGTCCTCGAACGCCTCGACCTTGCCGCAGTCGGCGCAGACGAGGTGGTGGTGGTGCTCGCCGCTCGGGTGCGCGGGCTCGTACCGGGCGGTGCCCTCGCCGAGCTCGACCCGCTGGAGGAGGCCCTTGTCGGTGAGCAGGTCGAGCACGCGGTACACGCTCGCGATCCCGACGCGGCGGCCCTCGGCGCGCAGCTCGTCGAAGATCTGCTGCGCGGTCAGACAGCAGTCCTGCCGGCCGAGGAGCTCGACGACCGCGCGCCGCGCCGTGCCGTTCCGGTAGCCGTCGCCGCGGAGCGCCTCGAGCGTGCGCTGCGTCCATTCCGTCGAGGCGGCGGCGGCCACGGCAAAACGATAGCCGGTTCTCGAAACGAGGACGGCCCGCTCGCGCGGGCCGTCCGGAGCCTCCGTCGGAGCAGGCGCTACTTGACGACGAACACGCCCTTCATCCCAGCGGCCGCATGGCCCGGGACCGTGCACTTGTACGGGTACGACCCCTTCTTGAGGGTGACCCTGAGCGTGTTGCTCTTCCCGCCGTTCAGGAGCGGCGTCTTCCTGCCGCTGATCCAGAAGTCGTGCTGGAGCTTGCCCGTGTTCTTCACCTTGAAGATCACGATCCCGCTTGGGGCGGACTTCGCCGACAGCTTGAAGCCGATGTCGTACGCGGTGACGTTGACCGTCGCAGGCATCGCGTGGTTCTGGTGCGCCATCGCCGGAAGCGCCACCGCGAGTGTCGCGACTGCCGCCGCGAGGCCGAGAGGTACGAGTCGGAACCTGGTCATCTCGATGCGGATCCTTCCCTGTTGGCTGACAAAAACCCGCCGGACCGTAGCACGGTCGTCCCGTCGGAACGCCGACGGCCCGCTTGCGCGGGCCATCGAGTCCTGCGTCGAGCCCGTGAGGGCTACGTGACCTTCAGCGTGCCCTTCATCCCGGCGGCCGCGTGGCCCGGGACGGTGCAGCTGTACGGGTAGCTCCCCTTCTTGAGGGTGACGGTGAGCGTCGCGCTCTGGCCGCCGTTGAGCAGCGCCGTCTTCTTGCCGGCGATCTTGAAGTCGTGCTGGAGCTTGCCGGAGTTCTTCACCTTGAACGTGACGCTGCCGGCCGCGACCGACTTCGTCGACACCTTGAACCAGATGTCCCCCGCAGTGACGGTCACCGAGCCGGTGGAGCGGCTCTGGTGCGCCATCGCCGGCACGGCGAACGCGAGCACGGCGACCGCCACAGCGACCCCGAGGGTTGCAACCCGGAACTTGATCATGAGCAGTTGATCCCCTTTTCTTGCTGGTTGGCAAAAGCGCTGCACGGTATCACGGTCGTACCGGCGCTCTGCCGGGGAACGTCGGGCGCGCAGGGACGGGCCCGAGCCGTCAGAATGGCGCCCGATGCAGCCGCAAGCCGCGACCCTCCGCCTCGCCGTCATCCCGCGCCCGAGCCTGCTCACCGACGCCCTGCTCGTCGTCGCAGGGGCGGCGTTCGTGGCGGTCGCCGCGCAGGTCGAGATCCACCTCGGCTTCACGCCGGTGCCGATCACGATGCAGACGTTCGCGGTCGTCCTCGTCGGCGCCTCGTCGGCGCGACGCTCGGCGCGGCGAGCCTCCTGCTGTACCTCCTCGTCGGGATCGCCGGGGCGCCCGTGTACGCCGGGCACGACCACGGCTGGAGCACCTTCACCGGCGCGACCGGCGGCTACATCGTCGGCTTCGTCGTCGGCCGCGGCGCTCACCGGCTACCTCGCCGAGCGCCGCTGGGACCGCCGCTTCTCGACCGCGGTCACGGCGATGCTGAGCGGCAACGTCGTCATCTACGCCTTCGGCCTGCTCTGGCTGCACCACTTCCTGAACGTGAACTGGCCGACCGCGCTCCAGGACGGGCTCTACCCGTTCGTCCCCGGCGACATCATCAAGGTGTACCTCGCCGCGCTCCTGCTGCCCGGAGCCTGGGGCCTCGTGCGCCGCGCTGAAGCGCTAGCCTCGGCGGCGGCCGCAGCACCGCGAACTGGTCGGTGATCTCGAGGCTGCGGACTGCGGAAGCGGTAGAGCGCGGCCGGGCGGCCGCCCGCGCGGCCGGGCTCGCGCCGCTCGCCGGTCGCGGACGAGCAGGTGCCGGCGCAGGAGCACGCGCTGGAGGTTCGTCGACGAGACGTCGTGGCCGAGCGCCGCGCGGTAGAGGCCGCGCAGCTCGGAGATCGTGAACGTCTCGGGCGCGAGCGCGAAGCCGGCGTTCGTGTACGAGAGCTTCGCGCGCAGCCGCTCGCGGCCGGCGAGCACGATCGGCGCGTGGTCGAACGCGAGCGGGGGCAGGCTGTCGACCGGGTGCCAGCTGCGTGTCCGCCGGGCAGCGCGGGGTCGAGGTCGCTCGGGACGAGGCCGAGGTACGCGGTCGCGAGCTCCCAGCGCAGCGGGTTGCGCTCGGGGTCGCTGCGCGTCTCGAGCTGCTCGAGGTGGGAGAGCTCGCGCACGTCGACCTTGCTCGCGAGGTGGCGGCGGATCGACTGCTCGAGCGTCTCGCCGCGCGCGAGCTCGCCGCCCGGCAGCGACCACGTGCCGGCGAACGGCTCGAGCGCGCGCTCCCAGAGCAGGACCTGCGAGCTCGCCGGCCCGCACCTGGAGGACGACGCCGCGACCACGGTGTGCGCCGGCGCCGGTTTTCGCTTCGGGATCGGAAACCATGTAGACTCTCGCGCAGAGGTTATCGACTTTGAGGAGAAAACCTCGTTGGGTAGGCGTGAAGAGCGCGATCTGATCGTCGTCGGCGGCGGGGTCGCCGGGCTCTACGCCGCGCTCTGCGCTGCCGCCGACGCCGACGTGCTGCTGCTCTCGAAGGGCGCCGTCTTCGCCTCGAACAGCTACCACGCGCAGGGCGGCGTCGCGGCCGCGGTCGGCGCGGACGACGAGCCCGGAGCTGCACGCGGAGGACACGCGAGCGCGCCGGCCGCGGGCTCTGCCGCGAGAGCGCGGTGCGGACGCTGACGCGGCGAGGCGCCCGCGCGGATCGCCGACCTCGTCGAGCTCGGCGTCGAGTTCGACGACGACCTCGGCCGCGAGGGCGGCCACTCGCGGCGGCGCGTCGTCCACGCCGGGCGGCGCCGAGACCGGGAAGGCGATCGCCGAGGCGCTCGCCGCGCGCGCTCGCGCGCACCCGCGGATCGACGATCGTCCGAGGGCGAGGCGCGTGCTCGCGCTCCGGCGCGGACGAGGGACCGCTGCGCCGGCGTCGTCACCGACCGCCGCGAGCTCGCGGCGCGCGCGACGCTCCTCGCGACGGGCGGCTACGCCGCGCTGTGGGAGCGGACGACGAACCCGCCCGGCGCGGTCGGCGAGGGGCTCGCGCTCGCGTACCGCGCGGGCGCCGCGCTCGCCGACCTCGAGCTCGTGCAGTTCCACCCGACCGCGCTGGTCGACGACGGCTTCCTGCTCTCCGAGGCGCTCCGCGGCGAGGGCGCGCTGCTCGTCGACGACGACGGCGACCGCTTCACCGACGAGCTCGCGCCGCGCGACGTCGTCGCCCGCGCGATCGCCGCGACGCGGCCGAGCGCGGCTCGACCTGCGCGGGATCGAGCGCGACCGCTTCCCGGGCCTGATGGCGACGCTCGAGCGCGCCGGCTACGACCCGGCCGCGCGAGCCGATCCCGGTCTCGCCGGCCGCGCACTACACGGTCGGCGGGATCGTCACCGACCTCGACGGCCGCACGACGCTCCCGGGCCTGTACGCCGCGGGCGAGTGCGCGTGCACCGGCGTCCACGGCGCGAACCGGCTCGCGTCGAACTCGCTGCTCGAGTGCCTCGTCTTCGGCCGGCGCGCCGCGCTCGCCGCGCTCGCAGAGCCTGACGCCGCGCCGCCTCCTCCGCGCCGCCGCCGAGCCCGCGAGCAACAGCCTGTCACCCGACGGGTCGCGGCGACCCCGGATCTCCGCCGCGCGCTCTGGGAGCGACGCCGGCGTGATCCGCAGCGCCGAGGGGCTCGAGCGCCTCCGCCGGCTCGGCGCTCGCTCGTCGCGCGGCTCGTCGCCGAGAGCGCGCTCGCCCGCCGCGAGAGCCGCGGCGGCGCACTTCCGCTCCGACTTCCCGACCGAGGACGAGGCCTTCGCCGGGCACGTCGTGCTCGAGCCCGGGCGCGAGCCGGGGCTCGAGCGATGGAGCTGACCGCCGAGGCGATCGACCGCGTCGTCCGCGCGGCGCTCGCCGAGGACGTCGGCGCCGGCGACCGGACGACCGACGGCGCTCGTCCCGGCCGGGGCCGCGCTGCCGGGCGTCGATGCCAGCTCGAGGAGCCCGGCGTCGTCGTGCGGCCTGCCCGCGGCCCGCGCGGTCTTCGAGGCGCTCGACCCGACCGTCCGCTTCGAGCCGCTCGTCGCGGAGGGCGCGCCGCGTCGACGCGACGCCCGCGCCGCTCGCCGAGCTCGAAGGCCCGGCGCGCGCGGTGCTCACCGGCGAGCGCACCGCGCTGAACCTGCTCGGCCGCCTCTGCGGGATCGCGACGCTCACGCGCCGCTACGTCGACGCGGTCGAGGGCACCGGCGCGACGATCCTCGACACGCGCAAGACGACGCCGGGCCTGCGCGCGCTCGAGAAGTACGCCGTCCGCTGCGGCGGCGGCACGAACCACCGCGCCGGGCTCGACGACGCGATCCTCGTCAAGGAGAACCACCTCCGCCTCGCGGGCGGGATCGGCCCGGCGGTCGCCGCGCTGCGGAACGGCGTGCCGATCGAGGTCGAGGCCGAGACGCTCGCCGAGGTCGCGCGAGGCGCTCGACGGCCGGGGTCGACCGGATCCTGCTCGACAACATGACGCCCGGCCGAGGTCGCGCGCGCGGTCGAGCTCGTCGCGGGCCGGGCGCGAGCTCGAGGCCTCGGGCGGGATCACGCTCGACGACGTGCGCGCGTACGCCGAGACCGGCGTCGACTTCATCTCGGTCGGCGCGCTCACGCACTCGGCGCGCTCGCTCCACGTCTCGCTGGAGGTCGCTGTGACGCGCGCGTCGCCACGCTGCACGACGAGGTGCGCGAGCTCGCCCGCGAGCGCGAACGCCGTCATCCTCGCCCACAACTACCAGCTGCCCGACGTGCAGGACGTCGGCCGACTTCGTCGGCGACTCGCTCGGGCTCGTCGCGGCAGGCGGCGGCGACCGACGCGGAGACGATCGTCTTCTGCGGCGTCCACTTCATGGCCGAGACCGCGGCGATCGTCTCGCCCGGGACGAGACGGTGCTGATCCCCGACCTGCGCGCCGGCTGCTCGCTCGCCGCGTCGATCACGGCCGACGAGCTCCGCGCGTGGAAGGCCGAGCATCCCGGCGCGGTCGTCGTCTCGTACGTGAACACGACCGCCGAGGTGAAGGCCGAGTCGCGACTACTGCTGCACGTCCGGCAACGCGAAGGCGGTGATCGAGGCGATCCCGGCCGACCGCGAGATCCTCTTCCTGCCCGACCTGTACCTCGGGCTGTGGCTCGAGCGCGTGACCGGCCGCAAGCTGCGGATCTGGCTCGGCGAGTGCCACGTCCACGCCGGCATCCGCCCGGCGGACATCGAGCGCTGGCACGGCAGAGGCGCCGGACGCCGAGCTGCTCGTCCACCCGGAGTGCGGCTGCGCGAGCCAGGCGATGGCGTTCGCGAACGGCCGCACGCAGATCCTCTCGACCGAGGCGATGGTCAGCTTCGCGCAGCGAGTCGCCGAAGCGAGCGCTTCCTCGTCGCGACCGAGACCGGGATCCTCCACCGCCTTCGCCGCGAGGCGCCCGGCAAGCGCTTCGAGCCGGTGCGCGAGGACGCGGTCTGCCGGTTCATGAAGATGATCACGCTCGAGAAGGTGCGCGACTCGCTCCGCGACGGCACGCACGAGGTGACCGTCGAGCCGGAGATCGCCGAGCGGGCGCGCGGCGCGATCGACCGGATGCTCGCGATCGGCTAGCTTCGGGTCGTGGTCCGCGACCGGCTTCGTCTCGGAGTCGAGCCGCCGGGCAGGCTCGCCGGCGTGCTCGCGAGCATCGCCGCGGTCGCGGTGGTGACGGCCGCGATCGCCGCTCCTCGACGACTGGATCCCGGTGCTCAGCCTCGGGGTGCTCTACCTGTTCGCGGTGCTCCCGATCGCGGTCGTCTGGGGGCTCGCATACGCGGTCGCGGTCTCGGTCGGCTCGATGCTCGCGTTCAACTTCTTCTTCCTCGAGCCGGTGCACACGCTCACGCTCGCCGACTCGCGGAACTGGCTCGCGCTCGCGGTCTTCGTCGCGACGGCGGTGGTCGTCTCGGAGCTGGCCGCGCGCTCGCGGCGGCGCGCGCGCGAGGCCTCGCTGCTCGCGGAGATCGCGACGTCGCTGCTCGAGCACGGCACGGTCGGCGAGGAGCTCGAGCGGATCTCGGCCGAGGCGGCGCGCGCGCTCCAGGTCGACCGCGCGACGATCGTGCTCGGAGAGGACGGCGCCGACGGGTTCGCACTCACGGCGGGCGGCCGGCGGGTCGGGACGATCGAGCTCGAGGGCCTCGGCCGCGGCGAGGCGAGCCGGCGGCGGCTGCTCCCGGCGCTCGCGTCGCTGCTCGGCGTCGCGATCGACCGCGAGCGGCTGGCCCGGGAGGCGCTCGACGCCGAGGCGCTGCGGCGGGCCGACGTGATGAAGACCGCATTGCTCCGGGCCGTGAGCCACGACCTGCGCACGCCGCTGATGGCGATCTCGACCTCGGCCGGCGCGCTCGCGCGGCCCGATCTCGCGCTCGACGACGCCGACCGCGAGGAGCTTCTCTCGACGCTGCTCGCGGCGTCGGAGCGGCTCGACCACCTCGTCGGGAACCTGCTCGACCTCTCGCGGCTCCAGGCGGGCGCGGCCCAGCCGGAGCGCACGCTGGTCGAGGTCGAGGAGCTCGTGGTCGAGGCGATCGACGAGCTCGGCGAGGCCGGCGGGCGCGTCGAGGTCGCGTTCGCCGACGAGCAGCACGCGGTCGTCGTCGACGCGCACCAGATCCGCCGCGTGCTCGTGAACCTGCTCGAGAACGGGCTCAAGTACTCGCCGGCCGACGAGCCGGTCCGGGTGCACGTGTCGGCGGGGCCGTCCGAGGCGCAGGTGCGAGTGATCGACCACGGGCCGGGTGTCCTGCCGGCCGAGCGCGAGCGGATCTTCGAGCCGTTCCACCGCGGCGCCCGCGGCAGCGACGCGCCCGGCGCGGGCCTCGGTCTCGCGATCGCCCGCGGCTTCGCGGAGGCGAACGGCGGCCGGCTCACGGTCGAGTCGCGCCTCGGCCAGGGAGCGACGTTCGTGCTCGCGCTCCCGACAGTGCGTGCGCCGGTCCCGGCATGAGCCTGTGGACGGTTCGTAGCGCTGCGGTGACGACGGCTGCCGCCGGGCATGGCTGCTCTGGACGCGGCCCCAACGGCTGGTGCGCCCGGCCGTCCGCGCCCGGCCGCCGGGCTCTGTGGATTGCTTGTCGCACTTCCGTTGCGACGGCTGCCGCCGGACATGGCCCTTGTGGACGCGACCGCGAGGGTCGATGAGCACCCCCGGCCCGCGCGTGCTGGTCGTCGACGACGAGCCGCAGATCCTGCGCGCGCTGCGGACGAGCCTCCGCGGCGCCGGCTACGAGGTCGAGACGGCCGAGACCGCGGAGGGCGCGCTCGCGGCGGCGGCGATGCGGCCGCCCGAGGCGGTGATCCTCGATCTGATCCTTCCCGACGGCACGGGGATCGACGTCTGCCGCGAGCTGCGGACGTGGAGCTCGGCGCCGGTGATCGTGCTCTCCGCGATCGGCGAGGAGCGCGAGAAGGTCGCCGCGCTCGACGCGGGCGCCGACGACTACGTCACGAAGCCGGTCGGGATCGACGAGCTGCTCGCGCGCCTCCGCGCGGTGCTGCGCCGCACGACGACGTCGGGCGAGCCGGTGATCGAGCTCGGCGAGCTCGTCGTCGACCTCGAGAAGCGCGCGGTCACGGTCGCCGGGAAGCCGGTGCACCTGACCCCGCACCAGTTCGAGCTGCTGCGCGTCCTCGCCGTGAACCGCGGCAAGCTCCTCACGCACCGCATGCTCCTGCGCGAGGTCTGGGGGCCCGGCTACGGCACCGAGTCGAACCTCCTACACGTGAACGTCTCGCAGCTCCGGCGCAAGATCGAGCCCGACCGGGCGCGGCCGCGGTACCTGCTCACCGAGCCGGGCGCCGGCTACCGGCTCGTCGATCCGGCCGCGTAGCTCAGGGTTTCTTCAGGCACCGCGCTCGAACCTTCAGGCCCGCTTCAGGCGGGCGGTCGTACCGTCGAAGGCATGGACGATCTTGCCGCGCTTGCGATCACCGCCGCGTGCTTCGCGGTCGCGTTCGCGCTGCTCCACCTGCTCGACCGCGTCTGATGACGGCCGCCGATCTCTTCGGGCTCGTCGTCTCGATCGCCGTCTTCGCGTACCTCGTCTACGCGCTCCTCCGCGGCGAGAGGCTCTGATGACCGCGCAGGGAATCTCGCAGCTCCTGGTGTACGCGGCCGCGCTCGTCGCGCTCGGATACCCGCTCGGCCTGTGGATGGCGCGCGTGTACTCCGTGCCGCGCGTCGCCGGTCGAGCGCTCGCCGCGGTCGAGCGCGGCTTCTACCGGCTCGTGCGCACGAACCCGGCGGTCGAGCAGGACTGGAAGGCGTACGGGACGACGGTGCTCGTCTTCACGATCCTCTTCGCGACGCTGCTCTACGGGATCCAGCGGTTGCAGGGGCACCTCTTCCTGAACCCGGACCACATCGGCGCCGTGCCGTCGCACATCTCGCTGAACACGGCCGCGAGCTTCGTCACGAACACGAACTGGCAGTTCTACGGCGGCGAGACGACGATGTCGTACCTGACCCAGATGGCCGGGCTCGCGGTGCAGAACTTCGTCTCGGCCGCGGTCGGGATGGCCGTGCTCGTCGCCGTCGTGCGCGGGATCGCGCGCCGCTCGACGGGCACGCTCGGCAACTTCTGGGTCGACCTCTACCGCTCGCTCGTGTACGTCCTCCTGCCGCTCGCGATCGTGGTCGGCGTCATCCTCGTCTGGCAGGGCGTGCCGCAGACCTTCGCCGGCCACGCCACCGCGACGACGCTGCAGGGCGCGCACCAGACGATCGCGCGCGGCCCGGTCGCGTCGCAGATCGCGATCAAGCAGCTCGGCACGAACGGCGGCGGCTTCTACAACTCGAACTCGGGCGTCCCGTTCGAGAACCCGACCGGCCTCTCGAACTTCGTCGAGATGCTCGCGATCCTGCTGATCCCGGCGGCGCAGGTGTTCATGTTCGGGAAGATGGTGCTCGCGCGGCGGCACGCGTGGATGGTGTTCGCGGCGATGTTCGCCGTGTTCGCGATCGGCGTCGCCGTCAACCTCCCGGCCGAGCAGCACGGCTCCGCGGTGCTCCGCAACTCGGGCGTGAACCTCACGCAGGGCCACGGCCAGAGCGGCGGGAACATGTCGGACAAGGAAGTCCGGTTCGGGCAGATGAACACCGCGACCTGGACGGTCGCGACGAGCGACGCCTCGAACGGCTCGGTCAACGGCGGCTTCGACGCGATGACGCCGGCGGGCGGCGCCGTGCCGCTCGTGAACCTGTTCCTCGGCGAGGTGATCTTCGGCGGGGTCGGCTCCGGGCTCTACGGGATGTTCTTCTACATCGTCCTCGCCGTCTTCGTCGCCGGGCTGATGGTCGGCCGCACGCCGGAGTGGCTCGGGAAGAAGATCGAGGCGCGCGAGATCAAGGTCGCGGCGGTCGGCGCCCTGTTCGTGCCGACGATGGTGCTCGTGATGACCGCCGTCGCGATCTCGACGAAGTCGGGCCTCGCGTCGATCTTCAACCAGGGCGTGCACGGCTTCACCGAGACGCTCTATGCCTACAACTCGCAGGGCAACAACAACGGAAGCGCGTTCGCCGGCTACGGCGCGACGAGCTTCTCCGCGTCGTTCGGAACCGTCGCGATGTACCTCGGCCGCTTCGTGCCGCTGCTCGCGGCGCTCGCGCTCGGCGGCTCGCTCGGCGAGAAGAAGATCGCGCCGGTCTCGGCGGGGACGTTTCGCACCGACGGGCCGACCTTCGCCGTGCTGCTCGTCGCCGTGATCGCGCTGACCGCGGGCCTGATGATCTTCCCGGCGTTGACGCTCGGCCCGATCGTCGAGGGGCTGATGCACTGATGCGGGCCGTCGTCAGCTCCGCGCTCGCGATCGTCGTGCTCACCGCCGTGTTCGGGCTCGCGTACCCGCTGCTCATGACCGGGTTCGCGCAGGCGACGTTCAGGCACCAGGCCGACGGCAGCCTCGTCTCGGTCGGCGGCAAGGTCGTCGGCTCGAGGCTCGCCGCGCAGGGGTTCACGAGCCCGCGCTACTTCCACGAGCGCCCGTCGGCGACCTCGCCCGCGTACAACGCGGGGGGGACGACGTTCGCGAACCTCGGCCCGACGAACCCGCAGCTCGCGAAGAACGTCCGGGCGGCCGCGGCGGCGGTCCTCGGGCTCGAGCGGCCGTACAACCCGGGGCTCACGGTCGGCGGGATCCCGGTCGACGCCGTGACGACCTCGGCCTCCGGGATCGACCCCGACATCTCGCCGGCCTACGCGCAGCTCCAGGCGCGGCGGATCGCCGCCGTCCGGCGCCTGCCGCTCGCGACGGTCGAGGGGCTGATCCGCGCGCACACCGTCGGCCGCTCGTGGGGCTTCTTCGGCGAGCCCGGCGTGAACGTGCTCGAGCTCAACCTCGCGCTCGACCGCGAACGGGGCGCCTGATGGCGCGCAGGTCGGCGAGCGTCCTCTCGCCCGAGATCGTCGTCGCGGCGATCCGCGACTCGTTCCCGAAGCTCGACCCGCGGCTGCAGATCCGCAACCCGGTGATGTTCATCGTCGAGCTCGGCAGCGTGATCACGACCGCGATCCTCGTGCTCGACCTCGCCCGCGGCGATCACCACGACCTGTGGTTCGTGGCCTCGATCACGGTCTGGCTGTGGCTGACGGTGCTGTTCGCGAACTTCGCCGAGGCGGTGGCCGAGGGCCGCGGCAAGGCGCAGGCGAGCGCGCTGCGCTCGACGCGGACGACCACGCTCGCCCGGCGCCGCGACGACGACGGCTCGATCCGCGACGTGCCGGCGCCCGAGCTCCAGCGCGGCGACGTCGTCGTCGTCGACGCCGGCGAGATCATCCCCGCCGACGGCGAGATCGTCGAGGGCGTCGGCTCGGTCGACGAATCCGCGATCACGGGCGAGTCGGCGCCGGTCGTCCGCGAGGCGGGCGGCGACCGCTCGGCGGTCACCGGCGGCACGCGCCTCCTCTCCGACCGGCTCGTCGTCCGCGTCACGCAGGAGCCGGGCCGATCGTTCCTCGACCGGATGATCGCGCTCGTCGAGGGCGCCGAGCGGCGCAAGACGCCGAACGAGATCGCCCTCAACATCCTGCTCGCGGGCCTGACGATCACGTTCCTCGCCGCGGTCGTGACGCTGAAGCCGTACGCGACCTACGCCGGCACGCCGCTCTCGCAGACCGTCCTGATCGCGCTCCTCGTCGCGCTGATCCCGACCACGATCGGCGCGCTCCTCTCCGCGATCGGGATCGCCGGCATGGACCGCCTCGTGCAGCGGAACGTGCTCGCGATGTCGGGCCGCGCGGTCGAGGCGGCCGGCGACGTCGACGTGCTCCTCCTCGACAAGACCGGCACGATCACGCTCGGCAACCGGCAGGCCGACGAGTTCGTGCCCGCGCCGGGCGTGGACGAGCGCGAGCTCGCGGAGGTCGCGCAGCTCGCGTCGCTCGCCGACGAGACGCCCGAGGGACGCTCGATCGTCGTGCTCGCGAAGGAGCGGTACGGGATCCGCGAGCGCGGGCTCGGCGAGATCGAGGCGCAGTTCGTGCCGTTCACCGCCGCGACGCGGATGAGCGGCGTCGACCTGAACGGCAACCGGATCCGCAAGGGCGCGGCCGACTCGGTCAAGCGCTTCATCGAGGAGAACGGCGGCCGCGCGCCGGCCGAGCTCGACGCCGCGGTGCAGCGCATCGCCGAGCAGGGCGGGACGCCGCTCGTGGTCGCGAAGGACAACTTCGCCCTCGGCGTCGTCCACCTCAAGGACGTCGTGAAGGGCGGGATGAGCCAGCGCTTCGACGAGCTCCGGGCGATGGGCATCCGCACCGTGATGATCACCGGCGACAACCGCGTCACCGCCGCCGTGATCGCGCACGAGGCCGGCGTCGACGACTTCCTCGCCGAGGCCACGCCCGAGGCGAAGCTCGCGCTGATCCGCGAGGAGCAGGCGCGCGGACGGATGGTCGCGATGACCGGCGACGGCACGAACGACGCGCCCGCGCTCGCGCAGGCCGACGTCGGCGTCGCGATGAACACCGGCACGCAGGCCGCGAAGGAGGCCGGGAACATGGTCGACCTCGACTCGAACCCGACGAAGCTGATCGAGATCGTCGAGGTCGCGAAGCAGCAGCTCATCACCCGCGGCGCGCTGACGACGTTCTCGATCGCGAACGACGTCGCGAAGTACTTCGCGATCCTGCCGGCGATCTTCGCCTACACGTACGCCGCGTCGCCCGGCGGACGCGGGCCGCTCGACACGCTGAACGTGATGCGCCTCGGCGACCCGAAGAGCGCGATCCTCTCGGCGGTGATCTTCAACGCGCTGATCATCCCGGCGCTCGTCCCGCTCGCGCTCCGCGGCGTGAAGTACCGCGCGATCGGCGCGACCGCGCTGCTGCGCCGCAACCTCTTGATCTACGGGCTCGGCGGGGTGATCCTCCCGTTCGTCGGCATCAAGCTGATCGACCTCGTCGTCCACAACCTGCTGGGGGCGTAGTTGCGTTGCGGGGCCACTACCGGATCCTCGTCGGAATGGCCGCCGGAGTCGGCAAGACCTACCGCATGCTCGAGGAGGGCCGGCAGGCGCAGGCGCAGGCCCGCGACGTCGTGATCGGCTACCTCGAGCCGCACGACCGGCCGGAGACCTCGGCGCTCGCCGAGGGGATCGAGGTCGTGCCGCGGCTGCGCAGCGGGCACGGCACGCTCGAGCTCGAGGAGATGGACCTCGACGCCGTCGTCCGGCGCGCGCCGGAGCTCGCGCTGATCGACGAGCTCGCGCACACGAACGCGCCCGGGATGCCGAACGAGAAGCGCTTCCAGGACATCGACGCGGTTCTCGACGCCGGGATCGACGTGATCTCGACGGTGAACGTGCAGCACCTCGAGAGCCTCAACGACTCGATCTTCGAGCTCACGGGCGTCCGCGTCCGCGAGACGTTCCCCGACCGGATCCTCGACGACGCCGACGAGGTCGTGCTCGTCGACCTCTCGCCCGAGGAGCTGCGCGAGCGCCTACGCGCCGGGAAGGTCTACCCGCGCGAGCGGGCCGAGGTCGCGCTCGAGCACTTCTTCCGCCAGGAGAACCTCGCCGCGCTGCGGGAGCTCGTGCTGCGCGAGGTCGCCGAGGACGCCGAGTCGCGCCGGCTTCCCGAGGCGCTCGAGCCGCTGAGCAAGCAGGCGGTGGCCGAGCGGATCCTCGCGCTCGTCACGCCCGAGCCGCGCTCGCAGCGGCTGCTGCGGCGGGCGTTCCGCTCGGGCCAGCGGCTCGGATCGGAGGTCGACGCGGTCTGGGTCCGGCGGCCAGGCCAGGAGCTGAGCGCCGAGGAGGAGGTCTCGCTCGAGGCGCTCCGCCGCCTCGCGACGATCCTCGGGACGCACTTCGTCGAGGTGCCGGGCGACGACCTCGTCGCGGCCGTGAAGGAGGTCGTGCGCGAGCGCGGCTCGACGTACGTGTTCGTCGGCACTCCCGACGAGTCCCGCCGGCGCGAGATCCTGCGCGGCTCGCTCGTCTCGAAGCTCGTGCGCGAGCTGCCGGGGATCGACGTCCGCGTGGTCGCCGACCGCGCGCTCCGGGAGAACGGGCGATGACGCTCGCGCTCGTCGCCGCGGTGGTCGTTCTCGCGGTCGCGCTCGCGGCGCTCGCGTACCGCCTCCTGCGGCCGCGAGCCGACGGGCGCTCGCGGGCGCGGCGCATCCTCGTCCCGTTCACGGGCGGCGGGCTCGACCCGACGGTGCTGCGCGCCGCGATCCGGATCGCGCGGGCCGAGGACGCGACGCTCGTGCCGGCGTACCTCATCCTCGTCCCGCTCGAGTACGGCCCGGAGTCGGCGATGCAGAAGCAGGTCGCGGTCGCGGTGCCTCTCCTCGAGGCCGTCGAGCACGCCGCGCTGCGGAGCGGCGTGCCCGTCGACGCGCGGGTCGAGAGCGGCCGCACGCCGATCCACGCGCTCCAGCGGCTGTGGGGCGCCGAGCGGTTCGACCGGATCGTCGTCCCGGCTCCGGCGGGGAGGAGTCCGGGCTTCACCCCGAAGGACCTGACGTGGATGCTCACGCACGCGCCGAGCGAGACGGTGATCCTGCGTCCCGATCCGGGCTCCCCCTCGACCGATGGCGAGGTACGCGTCCCCGCGGGCGTGTAAGTTTCGAAAGTATCTCCGTCAGTGACGGGGTCTTGAAGGGGATGAGCGCCGAGCGATTCTTAGACCGCACTCACACAGGTGTGGTCTCGTGTGTCCGACCGAGCAGGAGGAGCCCCGATTGGCCGATCAACAGATAATCACGCCTTCTGAGAACGACGAGCTGCTCAAGAAGCTCGAGGAGGCCCTGTACGAGATCCGGCGGATCATCGCCGGTCAGGAGGCCATGCTCGAGCGGGTGCTGGTGTGCCTGCTCGCCGGCGGCCACCTGCTGATCGAGGGCGTGCCGGGGCTCGCGAAGACCCTGACGATCAAGACGACGGCGGCGGTGCTCGGGGGCAGCTTCAAGCGCGTCCAGTTCACGCCGGACCTCGTCCCGAGCGACCTCGTCGGCACGCGCGTCTTCCGTCCCGACCACGCCGACTTCGACACCGAGCTCGGCCCCGTCTTCTGCAACTTCCTGCTCGCCGACGAGATCAACCGCGCCCCGGCGAAGGTGCAGTCCGCGCTGCTCGAGGTCATGCAGGAGCGGCAGGTCACGATCGGCCACAACACCTATCCGGTGCCCGAGCCGTTCCTCACGCTCGCGACGCAGAATCCGATCGAGTCGGAAGGGACGTATCCCCTCCCGGAGGCGCAGGTCGACCGCTTCATGCTGAAGATCCTCGTCGACTATCCGACGCACGACCACGAGCTCACCGTCGTCTCGCGCTCGCTCTCGGCGCCGCCGACGCTCGAGCCGGTCCTGAGCCTCGACGAGCTCAAGGCGCTGCAGGCGAGGGTCCAGGAGGTGTACGTCGATCCGGCGCTGATCAGCTGGGTCGTCGACCTCGCGACCGCGACGCGCAAGCCGACCGAGAAGGGCCTGCCGACGATCGCGCCGTACATCGCGTACGGGGCGAGCCCGCGCGGCCCGATCAGCGTCGTTGCCGGCGCGCGCGCGATGGCGCTCCTCCACGGTCGCGACTACGCGGTCGTCACCGACGTCGAGTCGATCGTCCGCGACGCCTTCCGGCACCGGCTGGTGCTCTCGTACCAGGCGCTCGCCGAAGAGGTCAACGCCGACGCCATCCTCGACGAGGTGCTCACCTCCGTGAGGCCGCCGCAGATCGACTTCGGCCGGACGGCTCCCGCAGCAGCGTAAGGAGAGGTCGAGAGGCAGAGCAGGGGTGGCGGCATGAACAACACGCTGATGGATGCCGTTCGCCGTGAGCGGACGCCTGCGGCTCCGGGCCCGGGCGAGGTCACGGCGGAGAGCCTCCGCGTGCTCGAGCTCTCGATCGGCCGCCGCGTCGACGGCCTCCTCGCCGGCGACTTCCGCTCCGCGTTCGCAGGGATCGGCAGCGAGCTCTTCCAGGTCCGGGCGTACGAGCCGGGGGACGACGTCCGCCGGATCGAGTGGAACGTCACGGCCCGGACCGGGCAGACGCACGTCCGCGTCGAGCTCGCCGAGCGCGTGCTCGTCACGTGGCTCGTGCTCGACTCGTCGGCGTCGATGGCGTTCGGCACCGCCGAGCGGCGGAAGGCCGACGTCGCCGAGG
The DNA here is from genome assembly GCA_963729135.1 of uncultured Actinomycetes bacterium. GTDB lineage: Bacteria > Actinomycetota > Thermoleophilia > Gaiellales > Gaiellaceae > PALSA-600. The sequence continues at coordinate 223,059 of CAVSMT010000008.1, read as the reverse complement.
GCGTCGCGCTCGCGATCGGCCACGCGGCCACGCGGCGCGGGAACCGCCTCGGGCTCGTCGCCTTCGGCCCGGAGGAGCCGCGCTTCCGCCGCCCGCGGCAGGGGCGCCGCGGGCTGCTGCTCACGCTCGACGCGATCCGCGACGCGCCCGCCGGCAAGGGCGACCTCGGCGAGGCGCTGAAGCTCGTCGACGGGCTCGCGCTCCAGCGCTCGCTCGTCGTCGTCGTCTCGGACTTCCGCGGGCCGCGCGACTGGCGGACGCCGATGCTCCGCGTCGCCGGCCGGCACCCGACGATCGCGATCGAGATCCGCGACCCGCGCGAGCAGGAGCTCGCCGACGTCGGCGAGCTGCGGCTCGTCGACCCGGAGACGGGCCGCCACCTCCGCGTCGACACGAGCAACGCGAAGCTCCGGCAGCGTTTCGCCGCCGCGGCCGCCGAGGAGCGGCAGTCGCTCGTGCAGATGCTCTCGTCGCTCGGCGTGCCGCACGTCGCGCTGACGACCGAGGGCGACTGGCTTCGCCCGCTCGCGGGCTTCCTGAAGCGAAGCCAGGGCGTTCGATGAGCTTCGCGGCGCCGCTGCTGCTGCTCGCCCTGCTCGCGGTGCCGGTCATCGTCTTCCTCTACATCTGGTACGAGCGGAAGCGCGAGGAGCGGGCGGCGGCGTGGGCCTCGCCGGCCCTCGTCCCGAACCTCGTCGAGCGGCCCTCGCCGCGCATCCGGCACCTGCCCGCGATCCTGTTCATGATCGGGCTCACGCTTCTCCTCGTCGGCTTCGCGCGGCCGGAGGCGACGATCAACTCCGAGCGCGAGGGCGCGACGGTCGTGCTCGCGATCGACACCTCGGGCTCGATGGCGACGACGGACATCAAGCCGACGCGGCTGCTCGCGGCGCGGATCGCCTCGATGACGTTCCTGCAGGAGCTGCCGAAGAAGTACCGCGTCGCGCTCGAGACGTTCACCGATCACCCGGCCGTGGTCGTCCCGCCGACGTACGACCGCGACAAGGTCGCCGCCGCGCTGCCGGTCAAGGCCCTCGTGATGGGCACGGCGCTCGGCGACGCCGTCCAGACCGCGAGCCGTGTCGCGATCACGGCGGTCGGCCCGAGCAAGCCCGGCGCGCCGCACCCGCCCGCCGCGGTCCTGCTGATCTCGGACGGGACGCAGACCGTGCAGGGCACCTCGCCCGTCGCCGCCGCGAAGACCGCGAAGAAGCAGGGCGTCCGCGTCTCGACCGTGCTGATCGGAACCCCGAACGGGAAGCTCCAGCAGTGCATCACGGCGCCCGGCGGCTTCAAGCAGTGCAAGACGCAGGACGCGAAGACCGACCCGACCGCGCTGCAGGGGATCGCGGCGACGACGGGCGGCAGGTTCTTCCAGGTCCAGTCCGCCGCGGCCTGGCGCGCGACGCTGCAGCAGGTCTACCGCGACCTCGGCTCGGAGTCGGCGCACCAGAAGAAGAAGCACGAGGTGACGTGGGCCGCGACCGGCGGCGCGCTGATCTTCATCCTCGCCGGGGTCGCCATCTCGGGGATCTGGTTCCGGAGGGTCGCGTGAGCGCCCGCCGGGGACGGCTCGCCGGGCTCGCCGTCCTCGCGGCGGCCGCGCTCGCGGTCGCGATCGGGAGCGCCTCGTCGTCCGCGGCCACGCCGCAGACCACGCAGTGCGAGAAGATCAAGGGCTGCGTCACCGTCACCGGCCCGTGGGTCGCGGTTCCCCCCGACGGCGGGGCGACGTTCCTGCTCGAGTGCCCGAAGCGGCAGGGCGTGATCGCCGGCGTCGACGCCCTCGCGAGCTCGACCTCGGTCGTCGTGAGCTGGGACGCGAAGCCCGGCACGCCGATCCGCGCGGGCACGACCACCGGCTCGTACCTCATGTTCCGCGCCACGTCGACCAACGGCCGCCGCGGCGTCTTCCAGCCGTTCCTCGGCTGCATCCCGCCGCCGAAGGTGAGCCCGCGCTCGACGATGTCGGCGCGCGCGACGAAGCCCGGCAAGCCGCTCGACCTCTGGCAGTCGAAGGTGCCGCTCAAGCCGGGCAAGACCGTGATCGCCAGGCGGCTGTGCGGGAAGAAGGGCGAGCACCTCGTCGGCGGCTGGCAGGCAGTCGCGTTCGACACGCTGAACCAGGCACCGAACCCCGAGATCGCGGCGTTCGTCCACGTCGCGCTCACTGTCGGCGACGCGAGCGTCGTCGCGACGGTCCGCACCGACCGCGGGATGCCGCCTTCGGAGTTCCCGGAGGTCCAGGTCGGCGCGGTCTGCTCCGCATGAGTTTCGTCTCGCCGTACGCGCTGCTCGCGCTGATCGTCGTCCCCGCGGCGCTGTTCTTCCTCGTGATCATGAACCGGCGGCGCGCCCGCAACGCGATCGCGTTCACGAACCTGGACGTGCTCGCGACCGTCGCCGAACAGGCGCACGCGTGGCGGCGCTGGGTGCCGGTCGCGCTGATCCTGCTCGCGCTCGCGTGCGCCGCGACCGCGCTCGCGCGGCCGCGCACGCACCTGACCGTGCCCGAGGAGAACGCCACGGTCGTGCTCCTCGTCGACGTCTCCGGCTCGATGCGCGCGAACGACGTCGAGCCGTCGCGGCTCGACGCGGCGGTCGACGCGATGCGGCAGTTCCTGGTCAAGGTCCCGAAGCAGGTCAAGGTCGGCCTCGTCGCGTTCAGCTCCTCGCCGGAGGTGCTGTCCCAGCCGACGACCGACCGCCAGGAGATCAACGACGGCCTCGGCTTCCTCGCCCCGGAGGCGGGCACCGCGCTCGGCGACGGGCTCGGGATGGCGACGAAGGTGATCGTCTCGTCGCTCGCGAAGGAGGGCGTCCGCAAGGAGGACGGCAAGTTCCTCCCGGCCGCGATCGTGCTCGAGTCCGACGGGGCGCAGAACCGCGGCACCCTCTCGCCGATCCAGGCCGCGCGGGTCGCGAAGAAGGCCGGCATCCGCGTCTACGGCGTCGCGCTCGGCACGCCGAACGGGAAGGTGCAGTTCGGCTTCGGCCTCTTCACGAACTCGATCCCGGTGCCGCCCGACCCCGCCACGGTGCGCGCGGTCTCCCGCATCACCGGCGGCAAGGCCTTCACGGCGCAGAACGCCAACCGGCTCTCGACGGTGTACCAGTCGATTGGCTCGAACCTCGGCCGCAAGACGGAGCTCCGCGAGATCACGCAGTGGTTCGCGATCGCCTCGGCGGTCCTCCTCGTCGCGGGGGTCGCCCTCGCGCGGGTGTGGTCGTCGCCGCTCCCGTAGATGACCTTCCTGTCGCCGTATCTGCTGCTCGGACTGCTCCTCGTTCCGGCAGTACTGGCGTTTCTCGTCCTCCTCAACCGTCGGCGCGCGCGGTACCCGGTCGCGTACACGAACCTCGACCTGCTCGCGACGCTCGTGGAGCACCAGCGGGCCTGGCGGCGCTGGGTCCCGGTCGCGCTCGTGCTGCTCGCGCTGGTGACGGCGACGACCGCGCTCGCCCGCCCGCGGGTGCACCAGCGGGTGCCGGAGGAGAACGCGACGATCGTGCTCCTCGTCGACGTCTCGGGCTCGATGCGCGCGGCCGACGTGCGCCCGTCGCGGCTCGAGGCCGCGGTTACCGCGATGCAGACGTTCCTCGACGAGATGCCGAAGAAGGTGAACGTCGGCCTCGTCACCTTCAGCTCCTCGCCGGACGTGCTCACGCGGCCGACGACCGACCACGCGAGCGTGCACGACACGCTGAACTACCTCACGCCCGACGCGGCGACCGCGCTCAGCGGCGGCCTCGAGACCGCGACGCGCCTCGTCGTCCGCTCGCTTGCGGCGAAGGGCGTCCGGCACGAGGGGAACACGTACCTGCCGGCCGCGATCGTGCTCGAGTCCGACGGGGCGCAGAACCGCGGCACGCTTACCCCGGCGAAGGCCGCCCGGGAGGCGAAGGCCGCCGGCATCCGCGTGTACGGCGTCGCGCTCGGCACGCCGCACGGGACGATCATGGACGACTTCGGGCTGACGCAGACGACGATCCCGGTGCCGCCCGATCCCGGCGACCGTACGGACGATCGCGCGGATCACGGGCGGGAAGGCCTACACGGCGCGGAGCGCCGACCGGCTCGGCGAGGTCTACAAGACGCTCGGCTCGAGCATCGGCCGGAAGGACGAGGTCCGCGAGATCACGTCGTGGTTCGCGGCCGCGACCGCCCTCCTCCTCGTCGCCGGCGTCGGCCTCGCGCGCGTCTGGTCGGGCCTCCTGCCCTGACGGGTCGAAGCGCCGCGCACGACCGGAGCGCCGGGCCGGCGGAGGGCGCGACGAGCTCGCCGGCGCCCTCCGCCGGAACCGCTACAGCAGCCCGTTCGCCTGCAGGAACGACTTCGCGACGGCCGCCGCCGACTGCTTGTCGACGATCACCGCCTTGTTCATGGCGAGGATCGCCGGCAGCGTCAGCTTCGCGGAGACGGCGTTCACGGTCTTCGCGAAGTCCGCGCCCTCCGCTTTCACCAGCGACGTCTTGACGATCGGCGCCACGTTCTGGAAGCCGGTCACGTGCTTCGGGTCGGCGAGGACGGTGTACTTCGAGCCCTTCCCGAGCGGCGGGTCGGTCGAGAACACGTCCGCGGCGAGCACCTTGCCGGAGTCGAGCGCGGCGTACGCGGAGATGCCCGAGAGCGGCACGAACGTCGCGTCCGGGAGCTTGTACTGCTTCGTGTAGCCGAGGAAGCAGGTGTTCCGCGTCTGGCACTCCGGGAAGCCCCCGAGCGTGAACTTGCCGACCTTCGAGAGGTCGCCGATCGACTTCAGCCCGTACTTCTTCGCGGTCGCGTTCGTGACCGCGAGGACGTCGGTGTCGTAGAACGGCGTCGGCGCGAGGAGCGTGTAGCCCTTCGACGCCTCGAGGGTCTTCGCGAGCGCGTACGTCTTCGCTGCCGTCTTCGGCGAGTTCGTCTTGTGGAAGACGTCCTGCACGATCACGCCCGTGTACTCGGGATAGAAGTTGACCTTGCCGCTCGTGAGGGCGGTCTGGATCAGCTCCGTCGAGCCGATGCTCTCCTTGTACGAGACGTCGAAGCCCTTCGCCTCGAGTGCCTGCTTGTAGAGCTGGCCGAGGACGTACTCCTCGTCGAAGTTCTTCGTTCCGATCACGACCGTCGGACCCATCGCGGGCGCGGACCGAGCCGCGCCCGCAAACGATCCGATGACGATCGCGACTCCCAACGAGACTGCGAACGCGGCCTTGGCCGCACGGCGGGTGTGCTTCCTGATCACCAGTTCTCCCTTCCGTGGTTGCGGGTCTCGGGCACCCTAGCCTCGCGGATACCCCTGGGAGTCAGAGACCTCTGGAGGGCCGAAAGCGTTACCCAGACCCCGGCGGAAAGGGCCATCACGCACAGCGACGCGCCCACGACGCCGGCGAGCCGGTAGCTCGCCTGGTTGACGATGATGTCGCCGAGACCGCCCCCGCCGGCGATCGCCGCGATCGGCGCGGTCGCGACCACGGTCACCGCGGAGATGCGGATCCCGGTCATGATCAGCGGCGTCGCGAGCGGCAGCTCGACGCGCCGCAGCTGCTGCCAGCCGGACATGCCCATCCCGCGTGCGGCCTCGACGACGTCGCGGTCGATCCCGTCGAGGGCGCCGTACGAGTTCGTCAGGATCGGGCCGGTCGCGAGCACGGCGAGCGCGACCATGTTGTTCACGAACCCGATCCCGAGCACGGTCAGGAACACCCCGATCAGGACGAGGCTCGGGAGCGCGCGGCCGACGATCGACGTGCCGATCGCGACCGACGAGCCGCGGTGGAGGTGGCCGAGCAGGATCCCGGCCGGGAGCGCGACCACGATCGCGATCGCGAGCGCCGCGCCGGCGAGCTCGAGCAGCTCGATCGCCTTGTGGACGAGCAGGTGCGGGTTGTCCCCGATGAACCGGATCGCGTCCGGGAACGTGCCCGGCCGGAAGTTGTCGGCGAGGGTCACCGCTCCCACCTCACGAGCGCGCGGCGGACGGCCACCAGCGCGAGATCCGCGGTCAGAGCGAGCGCGACCGCGAGGAACCCGGCCGCGTAGATCTCCGTCTTGAACGGCTGGGGCTCCTTGAGGGCGTTGAAGATCGGGTAGCCGAGGCCCTTCGGGAGCAGGAACGCGGCGATCGTCGCGATCGAGATCGTCGAGACGACGGCGATCCGGAGCCCGCCGACGATCGCCGGCACGGCGAGCGGGAGCTCGACGCGCCAGAGGAGCTGCCGGCGCGTGAGCCCCATCCCGCGTGCGGCCTCGATCACGTCGGGCGGCGCCGCGCGGAGGCCGGCCATGATGTTCGGGAACAGGATCACGAGCGTGTACCCGACGAGGGCGACCTCGACGGTCGTGGTCGTGATCCCGGTGAACGGGACGAGGAGCTGGAAGAGCGCGAGGCTCGGGATCGTGTAGACGAGCGCCGCGCCGACGCCGATCGGCTGCTCGAGCCCGGAGAGCCGGTGCGCCGTGAGGGCCATCGCGAGCGCGAGCACGAACCCGATCGCCGACCGCGATCAGGGTCAGCTCGAGGTGCTGCACGAGCGCCGGCCCGAGCGTGTCGTGCCAGTGCGCGCGCGCCCAGTCCCAGCAGAACGTCCGGTTCGCGAGCACGCACTCGCTCGCCGTCCCGAAGTGCGGGATGACCGGGCCGCCGGCGCGGCGGTGTCGGTCGCGGCGGTCATTCGCGCAGCGGCGCGGTCGCGCGGTCGAGCGGGAGGACGCCGAGCCGCTCGTCGTCGTCGCCGACGACGAGCACGCGATCGGCGCCCGCCTCGAGCATGATCGAGAGCGCGTTCCGCACCGTCGCGCCGGACGAGACGAGTGGCAAGTCGTCACCTGCCATGTCCGGCGCCGGATCGAGCGGGAGCTCGGCGACGCGACGGAGCGCGAGCCGGCGGAGCGCGCGGTCCTCGCCGACGAACCGGGCGACGAACTCGTCGGCCGGGTGGGCGAGGATCGCGTCCGGCGTGTCGTACTGGACGAGGATGCCGCCCTCGCGGATGATCGCGATCCGGTCGCCCATCGTGATCGCCTCGTCGACGTCGTGGGTGACGAAGATCACCGTCTTCGGGATCCGCGCGTGAAGGCGGCGCAGCTCCTGCTGGAGCCGCGCGCGCGTGATCGGGTCGAGCGCGCCGAACGGCTCGTCCATCAGCAGCACGGGCGGGTCGGCCGCGAGCGCCCGGGCGAGCCCGACGCGCTGGCGCTGGCCGCCCGAGAGCTGCGCGGGGTAGCGCTTCGCGTCGCCCTGCTCGAGCCCGACGAGGTCGAGCAGCTCGGCGACCCGCTCGCGCATCCGCGCCTTCGGCCAGCCGAGCAGGCGCGGCACGGTGGCGACGTTGTCGCCGATCGTCATGTGCGGGAAGAGGCCGACCTGCTGGATCACGTATCCGATCCCGCGGCGGAGCTCGACGGGCGAGAGCTCGCGGACGCTGCGCCCGTCGATGCGGATGTCGCCCTCGTCGAACGGGACGAGCCGGTTGACCATCTTCAGCGCGGTCGTCTTCCCGCCGCCCGACGGGCCGACGAGGACGCAGAACGTCCCGGCCGGGATCGCGAGCGAGAGCTCGCGGACGGCGTACTCGTCGCGGCCCGGGTACCGCTTCCCGACCCGGTCGAAGACGATCTCGGCGGCGCCGCTCATGTTCGCGGCAACGCTGCGACGAACGTCGCGATCGAAGGCCGGGTCGATCCTCCAACCAAACCGGACGCGTGGCGTGCAGCGCTCACGGCGCGCTTGGTTCGGGCCGCGCCTCGGGCGCCGGCGCCCGGCCCGGGTTCCGGATCCCGACGAGCCCGATCACGCCGCCGGCCGCGATCAGCGCGGCGGTGATTCCCATCGCCATCCGGTAGCCCGAGAGGTCGAGCTCGTTCCCGGGGCCGGCGATCGCCGCGCCGACGACGGCGATGCCGAGCAGCCCGGCCACGCGCGCGGTCGCGTTGTTGACGCCCGACGCGATCCCGGCGTCGCCCTCGCCCGCGTCGGCGAGCACCGTCGAGGTCAGCGGCGCGACGATCAGCGAGAGGCCGAGCGAGAAGACGAGCACCGCCGGGAAGAGCTCCGTCCAGTAGTCGAAGTCGGGCGAGAGCTCGCGCATCCACAGCAGCGAGATCGCGCAGACGAACGGGCCGAAGACCATGAACCAGCGTGGCCCGAAGCGCATCGAGAGCCGGCCGACGCGGGGCGAGAGCAGGAACATCACGACCGTCGTGGGGACGGTCGCCGCGCCGGCCTCGACCGGCGAGTACCCGGCGAGCTGCTGGAGGAAGAGCACGAGGAAGAAGCCCCAGACCGAGAGCGCCGCGTAGACCGTGAAGGTCTCGATGTTCGCCCAGGTGAAGTTGCGGTGCCGGAAGAGCCGGAGCGGCAGCATCGGGTCGGTGTGCCGCTGCTCCCACAGCACGAAGACGACGAGCAGCGCGATCCCGCCGAACAGCGAGAAGAGGATGAGCGCGTCGCCGAAGCTGCGCGTCGGCGCCTCGATCAGCGCGAACACGGGGCCGCCGAGCCCGAAGACGCAGAGGAGGCCGCCGACCCAGTCGACGTTCGGTCGAGGCCCGGTTCGCGGCCGCGCCGGCAGCGCGATCCAGATCAGCGCGAACGTGGCGACGACGAGCGGCAGGTTGACGAAGAAGATCGCCCGCCACGAGAGCACGTGCACGAGCCAGCCGCCGGCGACCGGGCCGATCAGGATCGCGATCCCGGTCCACGCGGTCCAGCTCCCGATCGCGGCGCCGCGCTCCTCGCCGGCGAAGATCGCGGTGATCGTCGCGAGCGCGGCCGGGGTCAGGAGCGCGCCGGCGACGCCCTGGAGGCCGCGCATCACGATCAGCACCGTCCCCGTGGGCGCGAGCGCGCAGAGGAGCGAGGTGACGCCGAACGAGACGACGCCGATCAGGAAGATCCGCCGCTCGCCGAACAGGTCGCCGAGCGAGCCGCCGACGAGGATCAGCGAGCCGAGCGTGAGCAGGTACGCGTCGACGACCCACTGCTGGAGCGCGAGCCCGCCGCCGAGGTCGTCCTGGATCGCCGGGAGCGCGACGTTCACGACCGTCGAGTCGACGAACACGATCCCGGAGCCGAGGATGCACGCGACGAGGATCAGTCGTTTGCGCGTCTTGGCGGTCAGATGGTCGATACTCGCAGCTAAAGGAGGGCTGATGGCGGATTACACGATCGTGAGGCTGGCGGATGTGCCCGACGGCCTCGGCGACTACCCCGGCGAGATGCAGAGCCTGACCCGGCCGCTCGGCAACGAGCAGGTCGCGATGAGCTACAGGCGGATGCCGCAGCACACGGGCGGCAAGGGCGGGTACGGCCACCGCCACCACGCGTGCGAGGAGGTGTACTTCGTCTTCTCGGGCCGGCTCCAGTTCAAGCTCGAGGACGAGGTGATCGAGGTCGGGCCCGGGGCGGCGGTGCGGGTGCCGGCCGGGACGGCGCGGTCGGTCTGGAACGACCGGCCCGAGGACGCGCACCTCCTGATCATCTCGCGCCGCGACGATCCCGAGGACGAGGCGATCATCGTCCAGGACTTCTGGCCCGAGGATCTCTAGTTCGGGCGGGGCCCGCGGCGGCCGCGCGGGAGCGGCCGGCCGCGGAGCGTCTCGATGCGGGTGTCGAGCACGATCTTGGTGAACGGATCCATCTCTTTCCCCTTCAGGTAGAGAATCTTGATGTCGAGATACTAACGGACAACTAACTTGACGTCAAGACATTTCGTGGCATGATGACCGGCATGGAGAAGGACCGCATCGACCGCTTCCTCGAGCAGCTCGAGGGGATCCCGGATCTCGACTACGAGGTCGAGGGGATCGTCGACCGCATCGCGAGCATCAACAAGGGGCTCAAGAAGCAGATGGAGGAGACCCTTGCCGAGCATGGGCTGACGAAACCGGAGTGGGAGGTGCTGCGCTCGCTCCACCAGCACGGCATCGACACGTGCTCGCCCGGCGACCTCTCGAGCGAGCTCGAGCTGTCGAGCGGAGCGGTCACGAACCGGCTCGACCGGCTCGAGCGGGCCGGGCTGATCCGGCGCCACCCCGATCCGGGCGACCGCCGCGGCGTCAAGCTCGAGCTCACGCCCGAGGGCGCGCGCGCGTGGACCGAGTCCACGAACGCGCAGGCGATCAAGGAGGCGCTGCTCGCGAGCGCGCTCTCGAAGCCCGAGCAGCACCGGCTGAACGACCTCCTGCGGAAGCTGATGATCGCGCTCGAGTCAGATCGCGCGGACGAAGCTCCCGCCGCCGACGAGCCGGTCGGCGCGCTCGACCCTGCCGCGTAGCCCCCGGTCCGACGTCACCACCCAGAGCGGTCCGGGCGGCGCGTCGCGCGCGAGCTCGGCGATCAGGTCGTCCGCGTGCGGCGCTCCTGTGAGGTCGGGGGCGTCCTCGGGCGGCGGGCCGTCGAACACGATCACGAGCTCGTGACCCTCGCGCGCCGCCCACGCGCGGGCGCGCTCGACGAGCTCCTCACGGCTCAGGTTCGGCCACGTGGAGCGGCGGACGTTCTCGGCGTCGACGACGACGAGCGCCATCACGTCTCGATCGTGGCGGTGCGCAGGCCGGCGCCCGGCTCGCGCGGCCCGAGGCCGTGGAACGGCTCGGGCTCGCGACGGCCCTCGACGCAGTCGGCGACGTACTCGGCGAGCGCCGGGCCGTGCTTGAAGCCGTGGCCGGAGCCGCCGCCGACGAGCCACGTGCTCGCCTGCTCCGGGTGGCGCGCGACGAGGAAGTGCGCGTCCGGGGTGAGGTCGTACTGGCAGACGCGGGCGCCGACGACCGGAGCGTCGGCGAGTGCGGGGAAGCGGCGCGCGACGTACTCGCGGACGACCCGTTCGTTCGCGGGGTCGGGCAGCCGCTCGAGCCGGTCGGGGTCGACCTCGTCGCCGGCCGTGTCCGGCGCGACCTCGAACCCCAGCCCGCCGAGCGCGCCGTGCCCGTAGAAGCGGCCCTCGTACTCGCAGAAGCCGGGGGTGCCGGTCCACGCCGCGTCGGTGCCGAGGTAGAAGACGTCGCGGCGCGAGACCTTCTGGCGGACGAGGTCGGGAAAGAGGCGCGGGAGCCAGGAGCCGCAGGCCCACACGACCGCGTCGGCAGCCGGCGGCTCGGCCGGGTCCGCGCGGCGGGGCTCGATCGCGAGCCCGCGCGCGAGCGCCTGCGTCGCGCGGCGCGCGTGGAGGACGCCGGCGCCGGGCTCGAACAGGACCGAGCGGAGGTCGTCACCGCCGAGCGACGGGTACAGCCGCCGCGCCTCGTCCGGCGTCAGCCGCTCGGTCGGGATCCCGAGCCGCGCGAGCGTCGCCTCGCTCCGGTCGGCGAAGTCGCCCGCGCCGGTGTCGAACCACGCGAGCCCGACCGGCTCGAACAGGCGCTCGCCGGTCTCGGCCTCGAGCTCGCGCCAGAGCTCGAGCGCGCGGCGGGCCGAGCGCGCGTACCACTCCTCGTCACCGTGCGAGAAGCGCAGCAGCCGCGTGTCCCCGCCCGACCCGGAGCGGACGTCGCCCGGCGCGTACTGCTCGACGACGGTGACGTCCCAACCGCGGCGACCCAGCTCGCGGGCGGTCGCGGCGCCGAACACGCCGGCGCCGACGACGACGGCACGGCTCACTGCGGTGTGACCGTGAGGCGCAGCACGTCGGGCCGGTGGTAGTGGCCGGCCGCGTCGAACCGCTGCCGCTCCTCCCACAGCCGCGCCGGGTCGAGCTCGGCGTAGAGGATCCCCTCCTCGTCGAAGAGCGGCCCGGCGAGGTACGCGCCGTCGGGGCCGAGGATCGCCGAGCCGCCGCGGCCGATCGTGCCGGCGCCGTCGATCAGCGCCCGCAGCGGGAAGTCGTCCGGGTACGCCGACGCCCGCTGGAAATGCGACGGCGAGACGACGAACGCGCGCGACTCGCGCGCGATGTGGACGAGCGTCGCCTGCCACGCGTCGCCGTCGTCGGCGGTCGAGGCGACGTAGATCTCGATCCCGGACTCGTACAGCGCGAAGCGCGCGAGCGGCATGTAGTTCTCCCAGCAGACGAGCCCGCCGAGCCGGCCGAGCGGCGTCGGGAACGCGCGCAGCCCGCCGCCGTCGCCGGGCCCCCAGACGAGCCGCTCGTGGTTCGTCGGCACGAGCTTCCGGTGCTTCGAGACGAGCGCGCCGTCGGGGCCGTGATAGAGCAGCGTGTTGTAGAGCGTCGAGGGCCGCTCGGGGTCGACCTCGGTGACGCCGGTCACGATCCAGACGCCGTGCTCGCGGGCGGCCGCGCCGATCCGGGCCTCGGCCGGCCCGGGCACCGCGACCGACTCGCGCGCGAAGAGCGCGAACGCCTCCTTCGCGCCCGGCTCGGCCCAGCCCGCGAACGCGCGCGCCCAGACCGACGACGGGTACGCGGGCACGAACGCCTCGGGAAAGACGACGAGCTGCGCGCCGGCGCCCGCCGCCTCGCCCGCGAGCCGCGCGAGCTTGTCGACCGTCGCCTCCCGGTCGAGCACGACCGGCTCGGCCTGGATGCAGGCGACGGTGACCGTGGCGTCCACGGCGGCAGCCTAGTTCGCGGGCGCGTAGACCGAGACGTGGGCGGCGCTCCTCGCCGTGAACGGCCGGCGCTCGAAGTCCTCGTACCGCTCGCGGAGCCGCAGCCCGGCGAGGCGCGCCATCAGGTCGAGCTCGGACGGCCACGCGTAGCGGAGGTGCACCGGCAGCGTGCGGACCGTCCCGTCGGAGATGAGGATCTTCTGCGCGGCGATCGTCTGCGCGACCGGGTCGAGCTTGGCGACGTCGAACGCGAGCGCGCCCGCGTCCACGTCGGTCGCCTGCACGCGCTGTCCGTGGAGGAACCGGCTCAGGTCCAGGACGAACGCCTGGATCGCGAACACGCCGCCGGGCTTCAGCCGCCGCGCCACGTTCGCGAAGCAGCGGACCTGGTCGTCCTGGGTCAGGAGCGCGAAGAAGGTGTTGAAGACGACGTAGACGAGGTCGAACTCGCCGTCGGCCGCGACGTCGACCATCTCGCCGGCGATCGTGGCGATCCGATCGGTCTTTGCGTGGAGGAGCGCGAGCATCCGCTCCGAGGCGTCGATCCCGACGACCTCGACGCCGCGCTCGGCGAGCGGGATTGCGACCCGGCCGGTGCCGATCCCGAGCTCGAGCGCGCGGCCGCCGCGCGCCAGCCCGGCGAGGAAGTCGACGTCGCCCGACGACGACCAGTGCGCCTCGACCCACGCGTCGTAGTCGGCGGCCCAGGCGTCGCCGTACGTCGAGGAGCCGTAGCCGTCCACTAGCCGGCGTCGATCGCCGCGCGCAGGCTGCGCACGTAGTCCCGCAGCGCAGCCGGTCCCTCCTCCGCGACCTGCACCGCACGCGAGCCGACGACCACGCCGTCGGCGAGCCGGGCGACCGCCGCCGCATGGTCGGGCGTCGAGATCCCGAAGCCTGCGTACAGCGGCACGCCGGTCACCGCCCGCGCGCGCTCGACGAGCCCGGCGAGCGCGGGGGAGACCTCGGTGCGCGTACCGGTCGTGCCGGTGAGCGAGACGAGGTACATCCAGCCGTCGGTCGCCGCCGCGCACGCCGCGATCCGCTCGTCGGTCGAGGTCGGCGCGACGAGCTGCACGCGCGGCACCTCCGGCTGCTCCTCGACCGGGAGGTCGACGACGATCGCGCTCGTCGCGCCGGCCGCGCGCGAGTCGGCGACGAAGCGCCCGTAGCCGTACGCCTCGAGGATCGCGGCGTACGTCATCGGCACGAGCGGCACGTCGACGCGGCGGCGCGTCTCGGCGATGCACTCGAGGCACTGCGCCGTCCGCATCCCGCGCGCGAGCGCGCGCTCGGACGCGAGGCGGATCGTCGGCCCCTCCGCGAGCGGGTCGGAGAACGGGATCCCGAGCTCGATCAGGTCGGCGCCGCCGTCGACGGCGGCCTCGGCGAGCTCCGGCGTCTCCGGCTCGCAGACGAGGTACACGACCAGGCTTTTCCGCGGGCTCGTCGAAGTCACGGGCGCCGATGCCCCTTCGCATGCCGCCGATCGAGTTCGGCCCGGAGCGCCCGACGTGGATCACGGCCGGGATGCTGCGGCTCGGCCTGCTGTCGCTGTTCGTGGTCGCGGTCGGGATGATCCCGCTGCGGCTCACGCCCGACGACGCGTGGATCGTGGTCGCGATCGGCGCCGGCATCGCGGTCGCGGCGCTCGCGGCGCTCCTCGGCGCGACGCGCCGGCTCGGCCAGCGCCTCCGCATCCCCTGGGCGGGCGCGGCCTTCCTGATCGTGATCCGCCGCACCGGCCTGCCGCTGCTCGGGCTCGCGTTCTTCCTCGCGTGGACGGTCGTGTACGTGGCGCTCTGGGCGGTGCACCCGCTCGAGGCGTTCCGCGGCCTCGCCGTGCGGCCGCGCTTCGCGGACTTCTTCTACTACGCGGTCTCGACCGCGTTCATCTCGCCGCCGGGCGACGTGCTCGCGCACTCGCGCGGCGCGCGCAGCGCGACCATGATCGAGATGCTCACCGCGTTCGCGCTGCTGACGACCTACCTCGCGAGCTTCGTGGACTGGCAGCGGCACGAGCCGTCACCCTCCGTGGGCGAGGACCTCGGCTAGGTCCTTGTCGCCGCGGCCGGAGAGGCACACGAGGATCAGCTCCTCGTCGAGGTCGAGCGCCCGCGCGAGCGCGTGGGAGCTCTCGAGCGCCGGGATGATCCCCTCCGTCTTCGCGAGCCGGTGGAACGCGGCGAGCGCCTCGTCGTCGGTGCACGGGAGGTACTCGGCGCGGCCGGAGTCGCGCAGCGCGGCGTGCTCGGGGCCGACGCCGGGGTAGTCGAGGCCGGCCGAGATCGAGTGCGCGTCGGCGATCTGGCCGTCGGCGTCGGCGAGCACGGACGAGCGCGCGCCGTGGAGCACCGCGGCCCGCCCGGTGCCGAGGCTCGCCGCGCCGGCCGCCTCCACGCCGACGAGCCGGACGTCGTCCTGGATGAACGCGGTGAAGGCGCCGATCGCGTTCGAGCCGCCGCCGACGCACGCGACGACGACCTCGGGCAGGCGGCCCTCGAGGTCGAGGAGCTGCTCGCGCGCCTCGTCGCCGATCACGCGCTGCAGGTCGCGGACGAGCTCCGGGTACGGCGCCGGCCCGACGCACGAGCCGATCAGGTAGTGGGTCGTCTCGACGTTCGTGATCCAGTCGCGGATCGCCTCGCTCGTCGCCTCCTTCAGCGTCTTCGTGCCGAACTCGACCGACCGCACCTCGGCGCCGAGCAGGTGCATCCGCTCGACGTTCGGCGCCTGCCGGCGCATGTCCTCGGCGCCCATGTAGACGACGCACTCGAGCCCGAACCGCGCGCAGACCGTCGCGGTCGCGACGCCGTGCTGGCCGGCGCCCGTCTCGGCGACGATGCGGTGCTTGCCGAGCCGGCGCGCGAGCACCGCCTGGCCGAGCGCGTTGTTGAGCTTGTGCGCGCCGGTGTGGAGGAGGTCCTCGCGCTTGAGGTAGAGGCGCTTGCCGGGCGCGAAGCGCTCGGCGCGCGTGAGGGGAGTCGGCCGGCCGGCGTACGTCGTGAGCAGCTCGTGGAGCTCGCGGTGGAAGGTGACGTCCTCGCGAGCCGCGCGCCAGCCGGCATCGAGCTCGTCGAGCGCCGGGATCAGCGTCTCCGGGACGTACCGACCGCCGTACGCGCCGAAGGTCCGGCTCATCTCGCCGCCTCCACCCACGCGCGGACCTTGTCGTGGTCCTTCACGCCGGGCTCGCGCTCGGTCGAGCGCGCCGAGTCGACCGCCCACGGGCCGACGGCGGCGATGGCGGCGCGGACGTTCGCAGCGTCGAGCCCGCCCGCGAGCATGACGCGGCCCGCCGTCGCGCGGGCGCGGTCGAGGTGCGCGGGGTCGGTCTCGAGCCAGGGCAGGTCGACGACGGTACCGACCCGCTCGCCCTCGCGGCGGAGGACCCCGTCGCGCGCGCGGTGCCCGTTCTCGCGCTCGTAGAACTGCGTCAGGTCCGCGCCGGTGTCCCGCGTCTCGCCGACGAAGACGGCGACGCGGAGCACGGTCGGAGGCGCGTCGAGGAGCTCGTCGGTGCGGCGAGGGCTCTCGCTGGCGAGGATGAAGCCGAGCAGGTCGGCACCGGCGTCGACGGCGACGTCGACGTCCTCCTGCCGCGTGAGGCCGCAGACCTTCACGAGCGGCCGGCGGGTCAGCTCGGCGAGCTTCGCGCCGGGGTCGGGCGCGCGCATCAGCGTCGAGCCGACGAGCATCGCCGTCGCACCGGCGAGCTCCGCCGAGGCGCCCTGCGCGCGCGTCTCGATCGCGGACTCCGCGACGACGATCCGGTCGCGGGGCGCGCGCGCGACGAGCTCGAGCTGGGCGGCCCGGTCGATCTCGAACGTCGAGAGGTCGCGCGCGTTGACGCCGATCACGGGCGCGCCGAGGGCGACCGCGCGGTCGAGCTCGGCGGCGTCGTGCGCCTCGACGAGCGTCTCGAGCCCGAGCGCCGCGGCCTCGCGCATGAGCGTCGCGCAGGCGCCGTCGTCGAGGTCGCGGAGCAGGAGGAGGACGGCGTCGGCGCCCGCGGTCGCCGCGGTCCGCAGGTCGTCGGCGTCGGCGAAGAAGCCCTTCGCGAGCAGCGGGATGCCCGTCGCCTCGCGCGCGGCGCGCAGGTCGTCCCACGCGCCGGCGAAGCGCTCGTCGACGAGCACCGACATCGCCCGCGCGCCGGCCGCCTCGTACGTGCGCGCGACGGCGGCGACGTCCCCGCCCGGCCGCAGGTCGCCGGCCGACGGCGAGCGCCGCTTGAACTCCGCGATCGCGCCGAAGCCGGGCGCCGCGAGCGCGTCCGCGAACCTCACGTCACACCTCCGTGACGGTGGCTGCCGCCGGACATGTCCGAAGGCGCAGCGCGTCCGAGCAGCGCTTTCCCGCGCCCTGTGGAGAGCCTGTTGCACTTCCGTTGCGACGGCTGCCGCTGGACACGTCTCATGCGGACACGGCCTCCCGGGAGAAGGCGGCGAGCTGCTCGAGCCGCTCCGCGGCGGCGCCGGAGTCGACCGCCGCGCGCGCCAGCTCGAGGCCCTCGCGGAGGTCCTCGGCGTGGCCGCCGGCGGCGATCGCGCCCGCGGCGTTGAGAAGGATCGCGTCGCGGCGGCCGCCGCCCGCGCCCGCGAACACCTCGCGGATGCTCTGCGGCGTTCTCGTCCGCCGTGCCGCCGCGAAGCTCGTCCGGGTCGCAGCGCGGGACGCCGAGGTCGAGCGGGTCGATCTCGCGCGCGTGCACCTCGCCCTCGACGACCTCGTGGACGAGGTTCGGGCCGGCGGGCGAGAGCTCGTCGATCCCGCCCGCGCCGTGCACGACGAACGCCCGGCGCGCGCCGAGCTGACGCGAGCACGTCCGCGATCACCGGCACGAGCAGCGGCGAGTACACCCCGACGACCTGCGCCCGCGCGCCGGCCGGGTTCGTCAGCGGCCCGAGCACGTTGAAGACCGTGCGCGCGGCGAGCTCGCGGCGCACCGGCGCGGCGTGCCGCATCGACGGGTGGTGCGTCGGCGCGAACATGAACCCGAAGCCGAGCTCGTCGATCGACTGCGCGATCTGCTCCGGCGACAGCTCGAGCTCGAACCCGAGCGCTTCGAGCACGTCCGCCGCGCCCGGCCTGCGACGAGACGGCGCGGTTGCCGTGCTTCGCGACGCCCGCGCCCGCGGCCGCCGCGACGAGCGCCGCGGCGGTCGAGATGTTGAACGTCTTCGCCGCCGTCGCCGCCGGTGCCGGCCGTGTCCACGAGGTCCTCGCGCTTCGGCCGCACCGGCAGCACGTGCGCGCGCATCGCCTCGGCGCAGCCCGCGATCTCGTCGGCGGTCTCGCCCTTCAGCCGCAGCGCGACGAGGAACCCGCCGATCTGCGCCGGCGTCGCGTCGCCGCACATGATCGTGTCCATCACGCGAC
Source organism: uncultured Actinomycetes bacterium (assembly GCA_963729135.1). Lineage (GTDB taxonomy): Bacteria > Actinomycetota > Thermoleophilia > Gaiellales > Gaiellaceae > PALSA-600. Next base: position 205,182 of record CAVSMT010000008.1, on the reverse strand, counting down.
GCGCCTCGCGCGCGCGAGAGATCCTCGCCGTCGAGCAGCTGCGCGAGCGCGTCCTGCATCATCGCGCGGCCCTCGAGGAAGTTCTCGCGCGAGCTCGCGCCCGACGCGGCGTGAGCACCGACTCGGGGTGGAACTGGACGCCGTCGATCGGCAGCTCGCGGTGGCGCACGGCCATCACCTCGCCGTCGGCGGCGGTCGCCGAGACCTCGAGGCACTCGGGGATCGACGTCGCCGCGAGCGAGTGGTAGCGGCCGGCGAGGAAGTCCTCCGGCAGCCCGGCGAAGAGGCCGCGGCCGTCGTGCGCGACGACGGTCGCCTTGCCGTGGACGAGGTCGCGCGCGGCGCCGACCTCGCCGCCGAAGACCTCGACGATCGCCTGGTGGCCGAGGCAGACGCCGAGCGTCGGCGTCCCGGCCGCGAGGCGGCGCACGACCTCCTCCGAGACGCCCGCCGCGTCCGGGCGGCCGGGGCCCGGCGAGACGACGAGGTGCGTCGGGCGCCATCGCCTCGGCCTCGTCCGCGGTGATCGCGTCGTTCCGGAGCACGACCACCTCCGCGCCGAGCTCGCCGAAGAGGTGCGCGAGGTTGTACGTGAACGAGTCGTAGTTGTCGATCAAGAGCACGCGCGCGTTCATCCGCCGGCCTCCGCCACGTCGATCGCGGTCTCGAGCGCCGCCAGCTTGCGCAGGCACTCCTCGTGCTCGGCGGCCGGGTCGCTGTCGGCGACGATCCCGGCGCCGGCCTGGAGCAGCGCGACGCCCTCGTGGAGCACGATCGTCCGGATCGCGATGCACGCGTCGAGCGGTCCGCCCGGCAGCGAGTAGAGCACCGCGCCGGCGTACGGCCCGCGCCGGTAGCCCTCGAGCTCCGAGATGATCTGCATCGCCCGGACCTTCGGCGCGCCCGACACCGTTCCCGCCGGGAAGCACGCCCGCAGCAGGTCGAACGGCGTGACGCCGGGCGCGAGCTCCCCGGCGACCTCGGAGACGAGGTGCGTGATGTGCGAGAAGCGCTCCGCCTCGAGGAAGCGCTCGACCTTCACCGTCCCGGGCACGCACACGCGCGAGAGGTCGTTGCGCCCGAGGTCGACGAGCATCACGTGCTCGGCGCGGTCCTTCTCCGACGCCGAGCAGCCGCTCGGCGTCGCCCTCGCCCGGCTGCGTCGAGCCCGCGATCGGGTTCAGCGACGCGCGCGGGCCCTCGCACTTCACGAGCGTCTCGGGCGACGAACCGACGAGCGCGATCCCGTCGAGCTCGAGCAGGAAGAGGTACGGCGACGGGTTGACGTGGCGGAGCGAGCGGTACAGCGAGAGCGCCGAGATGCCGGTCGGCCGCTCGGCGCGCTGCGAGAGGACGATCTGGAACGCGTCGCCGGCGCGGATGAAGTCCTTGCACGCGCGGACGCCGCGCTCGTACTCGGCCTGCGCCGGGAAGCGGCTCGTCGCGGCGCGTCGTCCCCGACTCGCGCGGCGGACGCGGGACCGGCGACTCGAGCAGCGACGAGACCTCGTCGGGGTCGCCGCAGAGCACCTCGGCGACGCCGCGGACGTGGTCGAAGCGGACGAGCACGTCGGCGACGACGAAGCGGCTCTCCGGCAGCCCGCGCCCGTCGTCCGGCATCGGCACGGTCGGCTCGAGCGTCGAGACGAAGTCGTAGCCGAGGTAGCCGACGACCGGCTCGCCGCAGCGCTCGGCCTCCTCGTAGGTCAGGAGCCGCGAGCCGCAGCCGACGAGCGAGTGGCGCCCGAGCCGGCCCTGCTCGACGGACTCGAGCAGGAAGCTCGCACGGCCGGCGGCGCGCAGGTGCAGGTAGGCCCCGAGCGGGGTGAGGAGGTCGGTGTCGAGGAGGCTGGAGACGGTCATCAGGGCAGAAAAAAGACCCTCTGCGGGTCCGGGTGGAGCGGCGGCGGGCTGTCGTGCGGCCTGGGTCAGGCGCGGGCTCCCGCCCCGCTCGTGCGCCAGGCCCACCAGGTCGTGCGGGAAGGGAAGCTCATCGCGACCACGATAGGCGCTCGCGCCGGCCGTGTCCAGTCGCCTCGCCGGCGGCGGCGGCGACTATGGTTCCGTCGATGAGCGAGTCCGACCACCCGTTCGGGTTCGAGGTGCGCTCGGTGGAGTCGATGGGGCCGATCCAGATGATCACCCTCGCCTTCCCGGGGAACCGCTTCCGCGGCGAGATCCTGCCGGAGCTCGAGCGGCTGAAGGCCGCGGAGATCGTCCGGATCGTCGACCTCCTGCTCGTCCGCAAGGACCCGGGCGGCAACATCATGGTCACGACCGCGAGCGACCTCACTGGGACGAGGCGGTCTCGTTCGGCTCGTACGTCGGCGCGCTCGCCGGGTTCGCGACCGACGGGCCCGAGGGGATCGAGCGCGGCGCGATGATCGGCGCGGCCGAGCTCGCGGACGGCCACCTGTTCGACGAGGACGACGTCTTCCGCGTCACGCAGGCGCTGCCGAAGAACATGTCGGCGGCGCTCGTCCTGATCGAGCACCTGTGGGCGAAGCCGCTCCTCGACGCGGTCGACCGCGCCGACGGGATCGAGCTCTCGAACGACTGGGTCCGCCCCGAGCACGTCGTCGAGGTCGCCCACCAGCTCGACCCCCCGCTCGACGTCGACTGACGGCGCGCTTCCTCGCAGGGCGGTACTCTCGTGGCGTGAGAGCGACGGTGCTCGGGCTGTCGGTCCTCGGTCTGGCGGTGTTCCTCGCCGGTTGCGGCGGGTCGTCGTCGCCGAGCACGGCGCCGCCCGTCCAGACCGCGCCGCCGCAGCAGACGACGACGCCGGCGCCGCCGATCAAGCTGGTCACGGTGATCGCCGCGACCGTCAAACCGGGGGCGAACGCGAAGGCGTACGCGCGACGGGTCGACGCGCTCGTCACCGACTCGAAGTCGAACCTCCAGGACCTGCAGCTCTACGTGTCGCAGGTCCTGAACGACACGCTTCCGCCCGACGAGTCGCTCGACGTCGCGCGCAGCGTGCTCGAGAACGAGCGGACCGACCTCACCGCGGCGCGGGCGCTCGTCCTTCCGCCCGCGTTCAAGCACTCGCAGCTCCTCCTCGAACGCTCGCTGCAGCTCCGGGTCGACCAGCTCGAGGAGACGCTCGTGGCGGCGAAGAAGCGGTACAACAACCCGATCGTCGGCTGGGGCGGCTCGTTCCAGCAGGCGCTCGCGATCGGCCAGAGGGCGCGCTCGGTCTCGAAGCAGTTCCTCGCGGCGTACGGCGCGGCGCACGCGAAGTCGGTCGGCGGGTCGGCGCCGACGCTGCCGGACAACTTCTGACAATCGTCCAGTAGTCTCCGGCGCGCCGATGCCGATTCCCGACCTCCTCCGCGAGCTGCTCCTCGCCGCCGGCCCGTCCGGCAACGAGGAGCCGGCCGCGCGCGTGTGGCGCGACGCCGCGTCGTCGTTCGCCGAGGTGGACGGCGACACGCTCGGGACCTCGTTCGCTCGCGTCCGCGCCGGCGAGGGCGCGCCGACGCTCGCGCTCGTCGGGCACATCGACGAGATCGGCATGGCGATCACGAACATCGGCGAGAACGGGATGCTCTCGTACGCGACGATCGGCGGCTTCAGCGCCGAGACGCTCACCGGCCAGCGCGTGCGGATCGCCGCGGCCGGCGGCGAGGTGAGGGGCGTGATCGGCCGGCGGCGGATCACCGCCGACGGGCGTCGCGGCGACCGGCCCTCGCGCGTCGAGCACGACGACCTCCACATCGACATCGGCGCCCGCAGCCGCGAGGAGGCCGCGTCCGCGGTGCGGGTCGGCGACGCGGCGGTGTGGGACGGCGAGCCGTTCGAGCTCCCGAACGGACGCGTGGTCTCGCGCGCGCTCGACAACCGGCTCGGCGCGTATGTCGCGCTCGAGGCCGCGCGCCGCGTGTCGGAGGCGGGGGACGCCGAGGTCGACGTCGTCGCCGTCGCCGCGGTCGCGGAGGAGGTCGGCTTCTTCGGCGCGCAGACGGCCGCGTTCTCGCTCCGGCCCGACGTCGCGCTCGCGATCGACGTCACGCACGCGACCGACATCCCCGGCGGGAACGCGAAGCTCTCCGGCAAGGTCGAGCTCGGCGGCGGCCCGACGATCGAGCGGGGGCCGATGATTCAACCGGCACGTCTACGAGCTGCTCGTCCGTGCCGCCGACGAGGAGGAGATCCCGCACGCGTTCGAGGTCTCGACGCGCGCGACGCACACGGACGCCGACCGCGTGCACGTCTCCCGCGGCGGCGTCCCGACCGGGCTCGTCTCGATCCCGCTGCGGTACATGCACTCGCCGAGCGAGCTCTGCTCGCTCGACGACGTCGAGGGCGCGATCCGCCTCGTCGCCGCGTTTGCGCGCCGGCTCACCCGCGAGCAGAGCTTCGTCCGCTAGCGTCGCGCGGGTGGCCACCCGCAGCGTGATCGTCGGCGCCGTGCGCACGCCGTTCGGAAAGCTCGGCGGCGGGCTCGCGGGCCTCCCTGCGACCGAGCTCGGCGCGATCGCGATCCGCGCCGCGCTCGAGCGGGCGGGGATCGACGCGCGCGAGCCGCAGTACGTGATCATGGGCCAGGTGCTGCAGGGCGGCGCCGGCCAGGCCCCGGCGCGGCAGGCGGCGGTCGGCGCGGGCCTGCCGGTCGAGACGCCGGCGGACACGATCAACAAGGTGTGCGCGTCGTCGATCCGGGCGGTCGAGATCGCCGACACGATGATCCGCGCGGGCGACGTCGACGTCGTCGTCGCAGGCGGGATGGAGTCGATGAGCAACGCGCCGTTCGCGCTCGAGCGAGCGCGCTTCGGCTACCGGCTCGGCGACGGGACGCTGATCGACCTGCTCACGCACGACGGTCTCGTCTCGCCCTTGGACGGCCGGCACATGATCGAGCAGGCGTCGTTCGTCTCCCGGGAGCTCGGGATCTCGCGCGAGGAGCAGGACGCCTGGGCGCTCCGCTCGCACCGCCGCGCGGTCGAGGCCGCCGACGCCGGCCGCTTCCGCGACGAGCTCGTGCCGGTCGGCGACGTCGAGGCCGACGAGAGCCCGCGACGCGACACCTCGCTCGAGCGGCTCGCGGCGCTGCCGCCGATCCTCGATCCCGAGGGGACGACGACCGCCGGCAACGCACCCGGCGTGAACGACGGCGCCTCGTGCCTCGTCGTCTGCAGCGACGAGTGGGCGCGAGCGCGCGGGATCGAGCCGCTCGCGACGATCGTCGCGCAGGGCTACGTCGGCGACGACCTCGCCTACCTCGCACGCGCCCCTGCGAGAGCCGGGGCGATCGCGCTCGAGCGGGCGGGGAAGACGATCGACGACGTCGCGCGGGTCGAGATCAACGAGGCGTTCTCGTCGGTCGCTCGGCACTCGACGACGCTGCTCGGCGCCGACGACGAGCGCGTGAACGTGAACGGCGGCGCGATCGCCCTCGGCCACCCGATCGGCGCGTCCGGCGGCCGGATCCTCGCGACGATGGTCCACGAGCTCAGGCGCTCCGGCGGCGGGCTCGGGCTCGCCGCGATCTGCTCCGGCGGCGGGCAGGGGGACGCGCTGCTGATCGAGGTTTGAGCGTGGTCCGCGGGTGCCCGGTGCACCGGCCCATGTGTACCCATGCGCAAGCGTCCGGAAAGGACGGTCCGGCCGATACGCTCGGGGCTGTGCCGAGCGTCCTGATCCCGAACATCGAGCTCGTCCGCGCCGCCGGCGGCGTCGTCGTCCGCGACGGCCACGTCCTCCTCGTGCACCGGCCGGCGTACGGCGACTGGACGCTGCCGAAGGGGAAGCTCGAGGGGGACGAGACGTGGGAGGACGCCGCGCTGCGCGAGGTCGAGGAGGAGACCGGCCTGCGGTGCGAGCTCGGCGAGGAGGTCGGCCGCACGCGCTACGTCGACAGCCGCGGGCGCAACAAGGAGGTGCGGTACTTCCGGATGGCGGCCGACGGCGAGGCGTGCGCGCAGAACGAGGTCGACGAGGTGCGCTGGGCGCCGCTCGACGACGCGGCCGGGGTGCTGAGCTACGACCGCGACCGCGAGCTGCTGAGCCGCTTGCGGTAGCGAACCTCGGGCGCCGCGAACCCCGGCCGTCGGAAGACGTTGCGGGCGCCGTCGGGCTCCCAGCCGGCTCGCTCGTAGAACGCGCGGGCGCGGGCATTCTCCTCGAGCACCCAGAGGGCCGCCTCGCCGTACTCCTCCGCGAGCCGCTCCTCCGCGTGGCCGATCAGCTCCCGGCCGGCGCCGAGCGACCACGAGTCCGGGTCGACGTAGATCGCGTACAGCTCGCCGAGCTCGAGCTCGTCCCGGCTCGGCCCGACGACCGCGAAGCCGACGACGCGGCCGTCGAGTTCGACGACGAACGTCGCGCGACCGGCGGGCGGCCGCTCGAGCTCGTGCTCGAACCGGGCCGGGTTCGGCGCGATCCGGTCGAGCTCGTCCGGGTCGAAGATGTGCCGGTACGCGCGCTGCCAGCCGCGGATGCGGATGCGCTCGATCGTCTCGGCGTCGGCGGCGCGGGCGGCCCGGATCGGCATCGCGAGAGCCTAAGTTGATCGCGGCGAGCGCTGCGTCGTACACTCGGGCCCTCGCGGGCGCCGACGCCCGCGCGGGGTGTGTGAAGCGGCTCATCTTTCTGCCGGTGCTGTGTCTCCTGGCCGCTGCCGGACCGGTGGCCGCACCGGCGGCGCCGGGGCCGCCCCCGTCGCTGCGGATCGGCTTCTTCGACGACCAGGCGTTCCGGTGGGAGCCGAACCGACACGCGAACCTCGACCTCGCGCGCCGGGAGGGGGCGACCGTCGTCCGCGCGTTCGTCGACTGGGGGAAGGTCGCGCGCACCCGGCCGCGCCACCCGCGCGAGCCGTTCGACCGCGCGTACCGGCTCGACGACCTCGACGAGCTCGTGCGGAACGCGCAGCAGCGCGGCATGGACGTGCTGCTCACGCTGTGGGGCACACCTGCGTGGGCGAACGGCGGCGCCGGCGAGGCCGTCGCGCCCACGCGCGCGGCCGACCTCGGCGACTTCGCGCACGCCCTCGCCGCGCGGTACTCGGGGCGCTACTCCGGCCTTCCGGTCGTGCGCTTCTTCTCCGTGTGGAACGAGCCGAACTCGGCGCTCTTCCTCAGTCCCCAGTTCGACGCGGCCGGACAGCCCGTGGCGCCGCGCGTGTACGCCTCGCTCGTGGCGGCCGCGTACCGCGGGATCAAGAGCGCGAGCCCGACCGCGCTCGTCGCCGCCGGCGAGACGGCGCCGCGGGGCTACGACCGCCACGTGTCCGGCTTCCACGACAGCGAGTCCCCCGGCCGCTTCGCCCAGCTCGTCGCGGCCGCGGCGCCGCACCTCCCGTTCGACGCGTGGGCGCACCATCCGTACCCGCGCAGCGACCTCGACCGGCCGGACGCGCCGCAGCCGTGGCCCGCGGTCGGGCTCTCGGGCCTCGGCGCGTTCGAGCGGCACCTCGACGGCTGGTTCGACCGCCGTCGCGTCCCCGTGTGGGTGACCGAGTTCGCGTACCGGACGAGCCCGCCGATCAGCGGCGCCGCGTCGTACGGGCTCCAGGCCTCGTACCTCCTGCAGGCGATCGCGCTCGTCCGGGCCGACCCGGACGTGGCGATGTTCGTCTGGTTCGGCTTCCGGGACTCGATCGGGCAGCGCTGGGAGAGCGGCCTCGTCGACACGCGCGGCCGGCCGAAGCCGGCGCTCGCGAGCTTCGCGCTCGGCGCGGCCTGCTACCGGCTCGCGGTCGACCCGTGCACGCAGGAGGGCCCGAAGCTGACCGGGGCGAGCGCGAGCGGCGCGGGCGCCTTCGGCAACGCCGTCGCGCTCTCGGCCGACGGCCGCACCGCACTCGTCGGCGGGAGCAACGACGCGAACGGCGCCGGCGCGGCGTGGGTGCTCGTCCGCTCCGGCTCGACCTGGGTGCCGCAGGGCCCGAAGCTGACCGCCTCCGACGACGTCGGGGAGGCGCACCTCGGCGGCGGGGTCGCGCTCTCGGCCGACGGGAACACGGCGCTCGTCGGCGGGTCGAGCGACGACGGCGGCGCCGGCGCGGCCTGGGTGTTCGTGCGCACCGGGTCGACCTGGACGCAGCAGTCGAAGCTGACGCCGCTCGACCCGTCCGGGAGCGGCGGCTTCGGCGGCCGCGTCGCGCTCTCGGCCGACGGCCAGGTCGCGCTCGTCGGCGCGAGCGGCGACGGCGGCGGCGCGGGCGCGGCGTGGATCTTCCTCCGCGCCGGCTCGTCGTGGGTCCAGCAGGGTGCGAGGCTCCAGCCGACCGACGCGACCGGACTCTCGCGGTTCGGCGTGCGGGTCGCGCTCTCGGCCGACGGCGGCACCGCGCTCGTCGCCGGCTGGAACGACGCCGGCGGCCGCGGCGCGGTGTGGGCGTTCCAGCGGACGGGCTCGGGCTGGGTGCAGCAGGGATCGAAGCTCGTCCCGTCCGACGCCCTCGGCGCGGCGTCGTTCGGCAGCGGGCTCGCGCTCTCGGCCGACGGCGACACCGCGCTCGTCGGCGGCGAGGGCGACACCGGCGGCGCCGGCGCGGCCTGGGTGTTCGCCCGCTCGGCCGGAGCCTGGGCGCAGCAGGGCGCGAAGCTCACCGTGAGCGGCGGGAAGGCCGGCGACTCGTTCGGGCAGGGCGTCGCGCTCTCCGCCGACGGGTCGATCGCGCTCATCGCCGCGGGCCGGGACGGGAACGGCGCGGGGTCCGCGTGGGTCTACGCGCGCGCGGGCTCGTCCTGGACGCCCGCGGCCGCGAAGCTGACCGCGAACGACGAGCGCGGCCCCGGCTACTTCGGGAAGAGCGTCGCCCTCTCGGCCGGCGGCGACACCGCCCTGATCGGCGGCTACGGCGACGACGGCGGCGCGGGGGCGGCCTGGGTGTTCGTGAGCTGGCCGGCCGCGACCGCGGGGTAGGCTCGGCGTCGATGGAGTTCCCTCACGTCCTGGTCGTCGGCGCGGGCCAGATGGGCGGCGGGATCGCGCAGGTCGTCGCCGCGTCCGGCCGGCGCGTGTCGCTCCTCGACCCGGAGCCGGGCGCGGCGGAGCGCGCGCTCGCCGCGATGCGCCGCTCGCTCGCGAAGCTCGGCGCCGACCCGGACGAGACGCTCGCGCGCGTCGCCGTCGTCGACGACCTCGTCCAGGCGGACCTGATGATCGAGGCCGTGGTCGAGGACGCCGGCGTGAAGGCCGACGTGTTCCGGCGCGCCGACGAGGCGCTCCCGCCGCACGCCGTCCTCGCGTCGAACACGAGCTCGATCCCGATCGGCTCGCTCGCCGCCGCGACCGGCCGGCCCGACCGCGTGATCGGGATGCACTTCTTCAACCCGGTGCCGGTGCTCGAGCTCGTCGAGGTGATCCGCGCCGAGGCGACGTCGGACGACACCGCCGCGGCGGTCGTCGCGCTCGCGCGCGACCTCGGCAAGGAGCCGGTCGAGGCGCGCGACGTCGCAGGGTTCGTCGCGAACCGGATCCTGATGCCGTTCCTGAACGAGGCCGCGCGCGCGCTCGAGCAGGGCGTCGCCGACGCGGCCGCGATCGACGCGGTCGCGAAGCTCGGGTTCCGCCACCCGATCGGCCCCCTCGCGCTCGCCGACCTGATCGGGCTCGACACGTGCGTCGCGATCATGGACGTCCTCGAGCGCGGCCTCGGCCAGGCCGACGGGCGCTTCGCGCCGGCCGCGATCCTCCGCGAGCACGTCGCCGCGGGCCGTCTCGGCCGCAAGTCGGGAGCAGGTTTCTTCGAGTACCCGCCGAACCGGCAGGTCGGCTCGAACGAATAACCGACGCTCGCCGAGGAAGGGGGATCGTTGCGCCTGCTGCTCGTGGACGACGATGCGGGGCTCCGTGCGCTGGTGCGCTCGACGCTCGACGACGTCGACTTCGAGATCGTCGAGGCGGCCTCCGCCGACGAGGCGCGCGCGGCGATCGCGGAGCGCGTGCCCGAGGTCGTCGTCCTCGACGTGCGCATGCCCGGCGACTCCGGGATCGACCTCTGCCACGAGCTGAAGTCGTCGCCCGCGACGGCCGGCACCCGCGTCGTCGTGCTCTCCGGCTCGCCCGGCTCGCGCCGCGGGACGCGGTCGAGGCGGGCGCCGACGCCTTCCTGCCGAAGCCGTTCAGCCCGCTGCAACTCCTCGCGATCGTCGAGCGCGTCGCCGGCGGCGGGCGCTCGTTCCCGCTCGTGGAGGCGCCGCCCGACGGCCCCCACGACCAGCAGCTCCTCCTCTACGCGCGCGACCTGCGCCAGCTCTACCACCTCGAACGCGCGCAGCGGCTCCTCGTCGAGGAGGCCTACCGCGACACCGCCCGCGCGCTCGCGGACGCGCTCGCGTCGAAGGACACCGGCACGAGCCACCACTCGCGCCGCGTCCAGCGGTACGCGCTCGAGCTCGCCGCCGCCGTCGAGCCGCGCCTCGCCGAGGACCCGAGCGTCGAGTACGGGTTCCTCCTGCACGACGTCGGCAAGATCGGCGTCCCCGACCGGATCCTGCTGAAGCCGGGCCCGCTCGACGTCGACGAGCGCGGTGCGCATGCAGCGCCACGCGGTGATCGGCGACGAGATGCTCCGGAGCGTCTCGCTCCTGCGCGGCGACGGGATCGCGGTCGTCCGCTCGCACCACGAGCGGTGGGACGGCCGCGGCTACCCGGACGGCCTCGCCGGCGACGAGATCCCGCTCGCGGCGCGGCTCTTCGCGGTCGCCGACGCGCTCGACGCGATGACGACCGACAGGCCGTACCGGCGGGCGCTGCGGTGGGAGGCCGCCGCGGCCGAGATCGTCGAGCAGGCCGGCCTGCAGTTCGACCCGCGCGTCGTCGCGGCGTTCGAGGCGACCGAGCCCGAGCTCCGCCGCGTCGGCCGCTCGCTCGCGGCGGCCTGATCAGGCCGGCACGGCGAAGGCCCGGAGCCGCGCGCGGTCGAGCAGCGCCTCGCGCGCGTCCGAGAACACGTCGCCGACCGAGGCCGTACGCACCCGTGAAGTCGACTGCGCCGTTCAGCTCGAGCACCGTCCAGCCGTCGCCGTCCGGGAGCAGGTCGACGCCGGCGAGGTCGCCGCCGGCGGCCTCCGCGGCGAGCACCGCGAGCCGGCACGCCTCGGCCGGCGGGATCGCCGGCACGCGGCGCGCGCCGAGGCCGACGTTCGTCCGCCACTCGCCGGCCGCGGCGACGCGGCGGGCCGCGCCGACGACGAGGCCGGCGGCGACGACGATCCGCAGGTCGTGGCCGCGCGGCGGCACGAGCGGCTGGAGCACGCCGCCGGTCGTGTTGAACCAGGTCCGGAGCCGCGCCTCCGCGAGGGCCGCGTCGAGCGCACGGGGCGAGTCGCAGCGGACGACGTCGCGGCCCCAGCTCCCGAAGCGCGGCTTGAGCACGGCCGGGAACCCGACCTCGGGGGTCGGCAGCCACGGCGCGACGTGCTCGGTGCGCGGGTGCGGCAGCCCGGCGATCGCGAGCAGCGCGGCGGTCGCGAGCTTGTCGTGCGCGGTCTCGAGGTAGGGCCGCGGGTTGAGCACCGTCACGCCGCGGCGGTCGAGCAGCTCGAGCGCCCACAGGCCGGGCTCGATCCCGTCGAGCGTCGCGAGCACGTCGAGCCGGCCGAGCGCGACGTCGCCCCGCCGCAGGTACGTCGCGGCCTGCGCCGGCGTCAGCACCGGCCCGAGCCGCCCGTTGGTCGCGGTCGCCCGCCTCGCGACGAGGGAGAACGTGGCCATGAGCAGGATGATCGAGGCGGGCAGGCCCGGCCGGAAGGGCCGGCGCCCACTCCGTCTCCGGACCGCCTCGAGACCGACACACGCCCGGTTCCGGCGTACGATCCCGCGTCATCGACCCGCCCGCCCGCAGCCCGGCTGCCGCGACCGTCGACGCCTCGAGCGTGCGCGTGCTCGCGGCCGTGCTCGGCGCCGCAGGGCTCGCGTGGGCCGTCTCGCTCGTGCGCATGCGCGGGATGATGGTCGAGCCCGGCGCCGGCTCCGGCGGCGTCGTCCTCTTCGCGGGCCTCTGGGCCACGATGACCGCGGCGATGATGCTCCCGTCGGCCGCGCCGACCGTCGCCCTCGTCGCGCGAATCGCCGGGCGCGCCCGCGCCGCGGCGCCGTTCGTGGCGGGCTACCTCCTGCTCTGGTGCGCGGTCGGGCTCGCGGCGTACGGGCTCCTGCGCGTGCTGCCCGGCTTCTCCCGTCCGGAGCTCGTCGCGGGCGTCGCGATCGCCGCCGCGGGCGGATACCAGCTCACGCCGCTGAAGCGGAGCTGCCTCCGCCGCTGCCGGACGCCGCTCGGGTTCGTCGTGCACCGCTGGCGCGACGGCCCGCTCGGGCCGCTCGCGCTCGGCGTCGAGCACGGGCTCGTCTGCGCCGGCTGCTGCGTCGGCCTGATGGCGATCGTGTTCGCGGTCGGGCTGATGAGCCTCGCCGCGATGGCGGTCGTGACCGTCGTCGTGGCCGCCGAGAAGCTGCTGCCCGGCGGCGAGCGCCTCTCGGCCGCGCTCGCGCTCGGGCTCGTCGCACTCGGGGCGTGGGTCGCCGTCTCCGGGGCCGCGCCGGCGTGAGCGGCGGGCCGTGGCGGATCGCCGGCTCGTACTTCGAGTCGTGCAACTGCGACGCGATCTGCCCGTGCCGCACTGTCAGCGGCGTTCCCGGCGGCCGCTCGACGCACGGGACGTGCTTCGGCGTCCTCTCGTGGTCGGTCGAGGACGGCTTCGCCGGCGACGTGCCGCTCGCCGGCCTCGCGGCCGCGCTCGTCTACGACTACGACGACGACGAGTCCGGCTCGCCGTGGCGCTTCGAGCTGCACGTGGACGAGCGCGGCGACGAGCGCCAGCGGGCCGCCCTCGCCGACATCCTCCTCGGCCGCGCCGGAGGCGAGCGCGTGCTGCGCCTCCCGTGGGTGCGGAAGCGCAGCGACCTCCTCGCCGTCCGGACGAGCCGCGTCGAGATCGAGCACGCGGGCGCCGAGCACCGCGTCGCGGTCGGCGAGCGCGTTGCCGCCCGCGCGTCGCGCCCCTTCCCGACGGCGGAGCGCGTCTCGTGCATCGTCCCGGGCCACGAGGTCGCCGGCACCGAGCTCGTCGCCGACCTGCTCGAGGCGCACGACGGCCCGTTCGAGTGGAAGCTCGCGGCGAACTGCGCCTTCGCGGCGCGGTTCGAATACGCCTCGGGATAGCGGAGTACGATCGACCGATGCGCGAGAGCCTCGAACGGGAGCTGAAGCTCGAGCTCGACGGCGGCTTCACGATGCCGGCGCTCGAGGGCGAGGCGCTCGAGCCGCGGCTCTTCACCTCGACGTACTACGACACGCCGCCGCGGAGCCTCGCGCGCTGCGGGATCACGCTCCGCCGCCGGCTCGAGAACGGCCGCTCGCGCTGGCAGCTGAAGCTCCCGCGCGAGGGCGGGCGCAGCGAGCTCGAGGCCGACGGGGGGCCGGGCGGCGCGCCGCCCGAGCTCGAGGCGCTGCTCCCGGCGCACCTGCGCTACGGCGGCCTCGCGCCGGTGGCGACGCTGCGCACGCGGCGGGTCGGCATCCGCGTCGTCTCCGGCGAGCGCTCGCTCGCGGACGTGACGATCGACTCCGTGGACGTGCTCGACGCGGGACATCTCGCGGGTGCGTTCGTCGAGCTCGAGGTCGAGCTCGTCGACGGCGACGAGAGCGACCTCGACCGCCTCGGCGCCGTGCTCCGGCGCGCCGGCGCGCACACCGGCCGAGTCGACGTCGAAGGTGATGCGCGTGCTCGAGCTCGACGGCGTCGCGGCGCCGCCGCGCGACGCGCCCGCGCTCGAGCACGTGCGGTTCCTCCTCACGCGCCAGCTCCGCGAGCTCGAGACGCACGACCCCGGCGTCCGCCTCGGCACCGATCCGGAGGACCTCCATCGCTTCCGCGTCGCGACGCGGCGGTCGCGCGCGCTGATCCGTGCCGCCGCGCCGCTGCTCGGGACGCAGCTCGACGCGCTGCAGGAGGAGCTCCGCTGGCTCGGGTGGGCGCTCGGCCCGGCCCGCGACCTCGACGTGCTCGTCGACCACCTCCGCGAGGAGGTCGCGACGCTCGACGCCGACCTCGCGGAGGCGGGGGAGATCGTGGCGCTGATCGAGGAGGAGCGGGGCCGCGCACGCGCCGCGATGCTCGGCTCGCTCGCGGGCGACCGCTACCTCGCGCTGCTCGACCGCTTCGCGGCGGACGTCGCCGCGCTCGAGGGCGCCGGCGACGCGGGCGTCCTCACCGAGCTCGCCGCCGCCGAGGGCCGCCGGCTCCGGAAGGCCTACCGCCGCCTCGGCCCGAACCCGCCGGACGAGCGGCTCCACCGGCTGCGGATCAAGGCGAAGCGCGCGCGGTACGCCGCCGAGCTCGCCGGCCAGGCCGGCGGGAAGAAGCTCGCCGCCGTCGTCCGCGCGACGCGCGACCTCCAGGACGTCGTCGGCTCCCACCAGGACGCCGTCGTCGCCGAGGAGCGCGTGCGCCGCCTCGCGGACGAGCGCACGGCGATCGCCGCCGGCCGGATCGTCGAGCTCCAGCACCGGCGCCGGCTCCGCGCCCGCGCCGACGTCCCCGCGACGTGGGAGCGGGTCGCGCACGCGATGCGGCGGGCCTTCTAGCCCGTCAGGCCGCGGCGCGCCGCGCGGCGAGCTCGAGCACGGCGCCCTCGCGGAGGCCGCCGCGGCCGACGCGGAGGCTGATGCCGAGGCGGTCCTGCAGGGCGGCGAGGACGACCGCGCCGGCCGCGAGCGTGCTCGTCCGGCCCGGGTCGAGGTCGTACATCGCCGCGAGCCGGTCGGCCGGCGTGTCCGCGAGGAGGGCGAGCGCGCGCTCGAGCTCGTCGCGGCCGAGCGTGGGGCCGACGAGGGTGCGGAGCGAGCGGGCGCTTCCGCCGACGGCGAGGCCGAGCTTCGGCGGCGGCGGGGCGAAGCCCTCGAGAAGGCGTGCGACCTCGTCGCTCGCGCGGCGCATCGCGTCGGCGCCCGGCGGGTCGGTCTCGAAGCAGCGGCTCGCGAGCCGTCTCGAGCCGACGTCGATCGAGCGCGTCCACGCCGCGCCGCCGCCCGGCGTCCCGACCGTCACCTGCGCCGAGCCGCCGCCGACGTCGCAGACCGCGACCGTCCCGCTCCGGAGCCCGCGCGTCCGCGTGACCGCGCCGAGGAACGCGAGCCGGCCCTCCTCGGACGCCGAGAGCAGCCGCACCGGGACGCGCGAGGTCGCCGCGAGCCGCTCGAGCAGCTCGTCGCCGTTCGCCGCCTGCCGGCCCGGGCTCGTGACGAGCACCTCGATCCGGACGGCGCCGCTCCGGCGGGCGACCGCGACGAACTCCGCGGCGCAGTCGGCGACCGCCGCGAGCTTCGGCTCCGGGATCGCGCCGGCGCGCTCGATCGACTCGCCGAGCCCGAGGACCGCGCGGCGCTGCTCGACCGCGTCGTCGCCGTCGGCGACGAGCAGCCGGACCGTGTTCGAGCCCACGTCGACCACGCCGACACGCATCGCCCGATGATGACGAGACCTTCGGTCAGCGCCGGCGCGAAGGCCAGCGCGCGCGGTCGCGGCGCCGCATGAAGACGGCCTGCGCCGAGCGCCGCCGCTCGCTCTTCTCCGGCACGACGCGGACCCAGACACCGTCGCCGCGCAGCTCCCACGCCTGCGTGTTGTCGGCGAGGAGCGCCTTGAAGATCGACTCCATCTCGCCGCGCGCGTGGGCGGCCTCGACCGGGACGACGATCTCGATGCGGTGGTCGAGGTTCCGCTGCATCAGGTCGGGGCTGCCGAGCAGGTAGATCTTCTCGCTGCCGGCCTCGAAGCAGAAGAGGCGGCTGTGCTCGAGGAAGCGGCCGAGGATCGAGCGCACGCGGATCGTCTCGCTGAGCCCGGGGATGCCCGGCCGGAGCGTGCAGACCGCGCGGACGACGAGGTCGATCTCGGCGCCGCTCTGCGAGGCGGCGTAGAGCTCGTCGACGATCGCCGGGTCGGTGAGGTTGTTGACCTTGATCCGGATCCGGGCGGTCTCGCCCGCCGCCGCGGCGGCGCCGACCTTGCGGATGTACTCGACGAGCTGGCGGCGGAGGTTGAACGGCGCCACGAGCAGCTTGCGGAACTCCTGCGGGCGGCCGAAGCCGGTGACGAAGTTGAAGAGGTCGGCGACGTCGGCGGCGATGTCCGAGTCGGCCGTGAAGAGGCCGACGTCCTCGTAGAGGCGCGCGGTCGTCGCGTGGTAGTTGCCGGTGCCGATGTGGACGTAGCGGCGGAGGCCGTCGCCCTCGGCGCGGATCACGAGCGTCGTCTTGCCGTGGATCTTGAGGTCCGGGAAGCCGTAGACGACGTGGACGCCGGCCTGCTCGAGCGAGCGCGACCACTCGATGTTCCGGCGCTCGTCGAAGCGCGCCTTCAGCTCGACGAGGCAGACGCTCTGCGTGCCGTTCTCGGCTGCCTCGATCAGCGCCGGCGCGAGCGCCGAATCGTGGCTCGTCCGGTACACGGTCGTCTTGAGCGTGACGACCGCCGGGTCCTTCGCCGCCGCGCGGACGAACGACTCGACGCTCGTCCCGAACGAGTCGTACGGGTGCTGGACGACGACGTCGCGGCCGGCGATCTCGGCGAACAGGCTGCCGTCCTTCGGCGCGGCGAGGCGGCGCTGGGTGAACGGCACCCACGGCGCGTCCTTCAGGTCCGGGCGCTCGAGGTCGTAGAGCTGCGACAGGTCGGCGAAGTCGAGCAGGCCGCGGATCGGGTACACGAGCTCCGGCTTGGCCGGGAGCCGCTCCTGCAGCCGGCCGACCATCCCGTTCGAGATCGAGCGCGACACCTCGAGCCGTACGACCGCGCCGAAGCGCCTCTTCTGCAGCTCGCTCTCGATCGCGACGAGCAGGTCGTCGGCGTCGTCGGAGATCTCGGTGTCGCCGTCGCGCGTGACGCGGAACACGGCCTGCTCGGCGATCTCCATCTCCGGGAAGAGCCAGTCGAGGAAGTGCGAGATCACGTTCTCGAGCGGGACGAGCAGGCCGCGCGTGCCGACCGAGACGAAGCGCGGCAGCCCCTCGGGCACCTTCACGCGGGCGAAGCGCTCCTCGCCGGTCTCGACGTCGCGGACGCTGACGCCGAGCGAGAGCGACAACCCCGAGATGTACGGGAACGGCTGGCCCGGCCCGACCGCGAGCGGGGTCAGCACCGGGTAGATCCGCTGCGCGAAGGTCGCCTCGAGCTCGAGCAGCTCGGCCTCGGCGGCGTCGTCGACGGTGCCGACGAGAATGCCCTCCGCCGCGAGCGCGGGGCGGAGCTCGCGCCGCCAGAGCTCCGACTGCGCCTGCGTCAGCGCGAGCACGCGGTCGCGGACCTCCGCGAGCGCCTGCTGCGGCGAGCGGCCGTCGGGCGAGCGGACGCCGAGCCCGGCCGCGACCTGGTCGAGCAGGCCGGCGACGCGGACCATGAAGAACTCGTCGAGGTTCGAGGAGAAGATCCCGCAGAACCGCGTGCGCTCGAGCAGCGGCTGATCCGGGTCGGCGGCGAGCTCGAGGACGCGCGCGTTCAGGTCGAGCCACGAGAGCTCCCTGTTCGAGAAGATCGGGAGGCGCGCCCTCCTGCGTCGTCCGCACCGGTGCCGCCATCGACCCATTATCCAGCAGTCCCCGTGAGGATGGAATGAGGGCTCCCTGACGGCGCGCGCTGCGGAGCGCCCGTCACTATGCTCCGCGCGATGCGCAACGACCGCCTGCTCGTCGTGCTTGCCGTCGTTGTCGGGATCGTGCTGATCGTGATCGGCGTCGTGTACTGGGTGGAGCCGGCGAAGTCGCTGCCGGGGTTCTTCCCGGGTCACGCGGCCGGGTCCGGCCACCACCACGTGAAGCACGGGATCGCGGCGTTCCTGCTCGGCGTCGCGTGCCTCGTCTTCGCGTGGTTCCGCTCGGGGCCGCGGCGCGACGCTCCGCGCGCAGTGATCGCCGCGGAGCTGATCACCTACGGGCAGGCGATCGTGCTCGGGCTCGTGCAGGGCGTCGCCGAGCTGTTCCCGGTCTCGAGCCTCGGCCACAGCGTGATCCTCCCGCACCTGCTCGGCTGGGACATCCACCAGAACGACACGTACTTCCTCACGTTCCTCGTCGCGACCCACCTCGCGACCGCGCTCGTGCTGCTCGGCTTCTTCTGGGCCGACTGGGTGCGGATCGTGAAGGGGATCGGCCGCTCGCTGCGGGACCGCGGGATCGCGCCGGACGACCCGGACGCGAAGCTCGGCTGGCTGCTCGTCGTCGGCACGATCCCCGCCGGCATCCTCGGCCTCGCGCTCGAGCACAAGCTGCGCTCGGTGTTCGCCTCGCCGCAGTCGGCGGCGATCTTCATCATGCTGAACGGCGTCATGCTGTACGGCGCGGAGCTGCTCCGCCGGCGCGCGCCGCAGACCGACACGGACGACGACACGCGGATCGCGAAGCAGGTCACGTTCCGCAACGCGGTCTTCGTCGGCGCGGCGCAGGCGCTCGCGCTGATCCCGGGCTTCTCGCGCTCCGGGGCGACGATGGGCGGCGGCCTCCTCGTCGGGCTCTCGAACAAGGACGCGGCCCGCTTCGCGTTCCTGCTCGCGACGCCGATCATCGGCGCGGCCGCCCTGCTGAAGCTCCCGGAGCTCGCCGGGAGCGACGGCGACGGCGTCCGCGGCCAGGCGCTCGTGGCCTCGCTCTGCGCCGCCGGGAGCGCGTACGTGTCGGTCCGGTTCCTGATGCGCTTCTTCGAGACGCGGACGCTCGTCCCGTTCGCGATCTACTGCTTCGTCGCTCGGGATCGCCACGTCGGTGTACTTCGCGGTGCACTGACCGGTGCGCATGCCCCGCCTCGTCCCGCAGAAGCGGGCGTTCTTCGACCTCTTCACGGAGGCGTCGCTGAACGCGCGCGAGATCGCGCGGCTGCTCGTCGAGCTTCTCGACGGCTGGCCCGAGAGCCGCGAGCGGCCCTCGGGGCGATCCGCGACGCCGAGCACGAGGGCGACCGGCTGACCCGCGAGGTGATCGACCTCCTCAACCGGACGTTCGTGACGCCGCTCGACCGCGACGACATGTTCCGCCTCGCGACCGTGATCGACGACATCTGCGACCACGTCGACGAGGCGGCCGACGACATCGACGCGTACGAGGTGCAGGAGATCCCGGAGGCCGCGCGCCGGCAGGCCGAGGTGATCTTCCGCGCGGCGTCGCGGCTGCACGAGGCGGTCGAGCGGCTCGAGGGCTTCGGCGACACGCAGCGCCGAGCTGATCGCCCTGCGCGAGCTCGAGGACGAGGGCGACCGGATCGAGCGCGAGGCGATTGCCGAGCTCTTCCGCTCCGGTCGCGACCCGCTCACGATCATCCGCCTGAAGGACATCCACGAGCAGCTCGAGGAGGCCGTCGACGCCTGCGAGAACGCGGCCGACGTGCTCGAGGCGATCCTCGCAAGAACCGGTGACGCTCCTCGTCGTCACGGTCGTCGTCGCGCTCGCGTTCGACTTCACGAACGGCTTCCACGACACCGCGAACGCGGTCGCCACGTCCGTCTCGACGCGCGCGCTCTCCCCGCGGCTCGCGGTGCTCGTCGCCGCGATCGCGAACCTCGCGGGCGCGTTCGTCACGACCGCGGTCGCGAAGACGGTCGGGAGCGGCGTGATCGACGCCGGGCTCGCGACCGAGCGGACGGTGCTCGCGGCGGTGATCGGCGCGATCGTGTGGAACCTGCTGACGTGGCGGCTCGGGCTGCCGTCGTCGTCCTCGCACGCGCTGATCGGCGGCCTGATCGGCGCGGCGCTCGCGCAGTCGGGCCTCGCGGGCGTCGAGTGGCACAGCCTCACGCACAAGGTGCTGCTCCCGGCGATCTGGGCGCCGACGATCGCGTTCGCCGCGGCGTTCGCAGTGCTGCTCGGGATCTACTGGGTCTTCCAGTGGATGACGCCCGGGCTCGCCGGCCGCTCGTTCCGGCATCGGTCAGCTCGGCTCCGGCACCTTCGTCGCGTTCACGCACGGCGCGAACGACGCGCAGAAGACGATGGGCGTGATCGCGCTCGCGCTGTTCGCGCACGGCACCACCTCGAGCTTCACGATCCCGATCTGGGTGAAGGTCTCGGCGGGGCTCGCGATCGCCGCCGGCACGTACACGGGCGGCTGGCGGATCATGCGGACGGTCGGCCAGCGCGTCTACAAGATGGAGCCGCAGAGCGGCTTCGCCTCGCAGCTCACCTCCGGCGCCGTGATCTACGCCTCGACGCGCTTCGGGTATCCGCTCTCGACGACGCACGTGGTCTCCGGCGCCGTGATGGGCTCGGGCGCGACGCGGCGCCTGTCCGCCGTCCGGTGGGGCGTCGCCGGCAACATCGTCTTCGCGTGGCTGCTGACGATCCCGGCCTCGGCGATCGTGGCGGCCGCGTGCTACTGGCCGGTGGCCTGGATCTTCTGATGCGGCTGGGGCTCGGGCCGGGAAGCGGCGAGATCTTCACCCTCCTGGCCGAGGCGGGCGGGAACGCGGCCGAGATCGCGCGCCGGGTCGAGCAGCGCTTCCGCGAGTACCCGAACGCGTCCGTGAGCCAGGACGACGTGAAGCAGCTCGAGCACGAGGGCGACCGGATCGCGTCCGCGCTCCTCCGCTCGATCCAGGCGCAGTTCGTGAGCCCGTACGACCCCGACGACCTCGTCGCGCTCGTGTTCGCGATCGACGACGTCCCGGACGCGATCGAGAACGCGTCGGAGCTCCTCGGCCTCTACGGCGTCGAGATGCCGACGAGGCAGTCGCTCGACCTGTGCCGCCTCCTCGTCCGCGCGACCGCGGAGCTCGAGACGCTGCTCGCGAACCTCCGCGACCGGCGCGGCTCGGCCGAGGAGATCCTCACGATCAAGGCGATCGAGGACGAGGCCGACAAGGTCGCGCGCGCCGCCCGCTCCGGCCTCTTCAAGGACGACCGGATCGACCCCGTGATCGTTATCCGCTGGAAGGACATCTACGAGGCGCTCGAGGACGCGGTCGACGCGTGCGAGACCGCCGCGCACCGGATCGGGAACATCCTCGTCAAGAACGCCTGACGCATGTCGGCCTCGACTCGTCGATACGGCAGGCGGGTCGTCATGAAGGCGGTGAGCGGCGCACATACGGCCCTCTACCGTGCGAGCCGGGGACGGATCGGCGGCCGGATCGTCGGGATGCCGGTGCTGCTCCTGACCACGACGGGCCGCCGGTCCGGCAGGTCGCGCGTGACGCCGCTTTGCTTCGTCCGTGACGGCGACGCCGTCGTCGTCGTCGCGTCGAACGGTGGCAGCGACTACGTCCCGGGCTGGTGGCTCAACCTGCGGAGCGACCCGGAGGCCGAGATCGAGATCGGCCCCGCGCGCACGCGGGTCACCGCGCGGAAGGCGTCCGCCGGCGAGCGTGCCCGGCTCTGGCCGGAGTTCACGTCGCGCTATTCGGGCTACGCGGACTACGCGGCGCGAACGGCGCGAGAGATCCCGGTCGTGATCCTCGAGCGGCGCCGGCCGACGTCGCCGGGAGCGCCTGACGAATAGCATCGTCGGGTGCTTCGCCGCGCGAAGGCGGACGTCTGCTCGGCGCACAGCTCTGGGTCTCGACCGAGCTCGCGTTCGCGGACACGCTGATGCCCGCGCTGGCGCTCGGGCTCGCGGCCTGGCTCGTGCGCGACCTGCGGCCGCGGATCCGTGAGTCGCTCGTCCCGATCGTGGAGGGCTACGCGGTCGCGGCGATCCTCGCGCTGCCGTTCGTCGTGTGGGCGCTGCGCGACTTCCACGGCGGCCGGATCGTCAACGTCCACGTCCACGGCGGCACCGATCTCGCGAACCTCGCAGTCCCGACGGTCACGAGCGCGCTCGTCGGCTCGTCGCTGACCGGGATCTCGTCGCGGTTCGTCTCGCCGACCGCGAGCTTCTATCGGGCTCGCGCGACGCTCGTCGTCGTCGTCGAGCACCTGTTCCCGCTGCAGTGGCGCGTCGCGACGTACCTGCCGGTCGTGAAGAACCCGCTGCCGTTCCACCTCGCCGCGTACACGACGCTCGCGGCGGCGGTGATCGTCGCGGTGTGGACGGCGACGACGCCGGGTCGGCTCTACCCGCGGCCGTACGTCCTGCCGCTGCTCCCGGTCGCCGCGCTCGTCCCGGCGGAGTGGCGCACCTCGTATCCGACCTTCCGGCCGTCGCACCCGCAGCGCTTCGCGTTCTTCACGGACGGCCTCTACAAGCCGTGTCTGCCGAAGGGGGTCGACACGCTGCTTTGGCAGGCCGAGAGTGGCTTCGGGTTCAGGCTCGCCGCCGGTGGGCTCGCGCCGGTGCCGTCGACGGGGAAGCCGCTGACGTCGTTCGACTCCGAGCGGTTCGTGAAGGAGGCGGACTTCCGCTCGGCGCGGCCGACGTTCGACCGGGTGCTCGGCTTCGTCGCCGTGCACGGTGTCGACCGGGTCGTGATCGTGCCGGGCTATGGTGGCCGAGCGCGGGCGACCTGCGAAGGATCGGGCCGACCCAGCTCGTCGGCTGCGTTCGCGTCGCACCGGCGTGCGACCGGCCGTCGCTCGCGACGCGGAACCTCGCGAGCTACGCCGAGAGCTCTCGCGCGGAGGCGGGGGCGACGCCGTCGAACATCAGCTGATGCATCGACGGCAACTACTTCACGCTCCCCGAGGGCCTCGTGCCGTTCGGCCCGCACAGGGACGCGAGGCCGGCGATCTTCGTCGACGGCAAGGGCATCACGGTCAACGAGCCGCCCGCCGGATACACGCAGCGCGGCTTCGCGACCGCGGACATGGGCGTCCCGGCGGACACGTACTACCCGTACTTCGCGCCGTGAGGCGCGCGCTACCCGCCGAACACGACGAGCGCGATCGTGGCGAAGCCGAGGATCAGGCTCATCGCGATCAGCGCGAGCTCGAGCCGCGCGTCGAGGCGCGGGAAGTCGCCCCGCGCGACCGCTCGCTCGACCGTGCGGACACGGATGTAGCCGACCCCGATGAAGGCGACGCCGAGGAAGCCGTACCCGGCTCCGACGAGCTCGTACGGCCAGCGGGTCACGTCCGTCAGGCCGGGCACGATCCGGCCGAGGCCGACCGCGACCGCGAGCGACGTCAGCCCGGTCCGCCACCACGCGAGGTAGGTGCGCTCGTTCGCGAGCCGCGTGCGGCGGGTCGCGTCGGTCGCCTCGTCGAAGCTCACCGGGCCAGCCTAGAAAATCAGCCGGGGCCCGTCTGTGCCGGCGGCCCGAGGCGGAGGTGGACGAGGCACGAGGCGTGCTCGTCGCGACAGCCCTCCGTCCGGCAGCTCAGCCGGGTCGCCGGCTCGCCCGGGAGCGACAGGCCGACGAGCCCGGCCCAGAATCCGCAGTCGATCTCGACGGCCTTCTCGGACGCGTTCACGAGCGGGCGCAACGGGCAGGTCGGCGTCGAGAGCACGGCCTCCGTGTCGGTCGCGTCCACGACCGAGGCCTGGTAGCCGAGCCGCCCGAGGGCCGCGCACGCCTCCGACCGCGGCGCCGGCCAGGTCCGCCCGCGACGCCGGAGCGCCGGTCGAGCCGAACCGTCGCGCGAACGCCGCTCCCACCTGTCCGAGGCGCCCCTTTCGCTGGCGGGACGGGACGGCGTCGATCAGGTCGGCGAGGAGCCGGTCGTAGTGACGGGCCGGGAACTCGATCGCGCTCAGCTCGGGCGCGGGCGCGTAGATCTTCGCCGGGCGTCCGGCGCCGGGCCCGTCGCGCCCGCTCCGCCGCTCGTAGTCGGGCAGGAGGAGCCCCGCCTCGACGAGCCGCTCCAGGCGTGATCGCGCGACGTTCCGGTGGAGCCTGAGCGCGTCGGCGACCTCGTCGGCGGACTGGGGGCGAGGCTGGCTGCGGACGTAGAGGAGCACGGCCCGCAGGGCCGGATCTCCCACCGCGCTGAGCGGCTCGATCACGCGGGCGGGTCGGCGCGGTGTGTTGACGTGGTTTCTAAAAACATGATAGATGTATTTAGATTACACCACACAGTCGAAGGGAGACTCCTCGTGAAGAAGCTGCTGCTCGTAACCGTACTCACGCTCGCCGCGACGACAGCGTTGGCGGCTCTCGCATCCGCCGCCTCGCCGTCTGTTCGCTTCGTCACCCCGAGCACGGGCACGACCACCTCCTCGACCGTCGTAGCCCGCGTCGCGCTCGCGAACTTCGCGCTCGACCCGGCCGACGTCGGCAAGACGAACAAGCTCCACCGCGGCCACCTGCACTTCCAGATGGACGGGGGCAAGTACGACTACCCCGAGTACTCCGGCCCGAACGGCCAGCTCGCGAAGACGCTCGGGATCGCCGGCAAGTACTCGCCCTCCGTCGGGCCGAAGATCATCTACCGGCACCTGCCCGCCGGCAAGCACACGCTGACCGTGTTCCTCGCCAACAACGATCACTCGGCGGTCGGGCCGAAGGCGACCGTCACGTTCACGCGTCCAGTGAGAGCGCACCTCGCGATCGCCGCCGCCGTAATCGGCGGCTCGCTCGCGGCAGCGGGCGGTGTGGCCGGTGCTCCCGGTCACGCCGCGCCGCGGCCGCCCGTCACCGTCCGGCTCGGCGAGTTCTTCTTCCGGCCTGCGACCGTCACCGTCCACGTCGGGCAGGCGGTCCGCTTCGTCAACGTCGGGAAGATCCAGCACACCGTCGCCGACACGACCGGCGGCTGGAAGGCGCTTCGCTCGAGGCTGATCCAGCCGCGGCCGCTGGCGCACGGTCAGGCGCAGACCGTCCGGTTCACGGCCCCGGGGACCGTCTACTACCTCTGCACCTTCCACCCGACCCTGATGCGCGGGAAGGTCGTGGTCGTGCCGTAGTCAGACCGGGTGCGAGGCGTCGGTGAGCTCGCGGAGCTCGCCGGTGACGAGGTAGACGACCTGCTCGCCGATGTCGACCGCGTGGTCGCCGATCCGCTCGACGCAGCGGGAGACCACGAGCATCCGCAGCCCGTACTCGCGCTCCTCCGGCGAGTCGCCGAGGAGGAGGACGTCGTCGACGGCTCGGCGGTTCGCGCGGTCGATCAGCTCGTCGAGCTCGTTCAGCGAGCGCGCCTTCTCGAGGTCGCGGTCGGCGAACGCGTCCATCGCGACGCGGATCATCTGCTCGGCGCGCTGGCCCATGTCCTCGAGCGAGGCGAGGATCTTGTCGTCGGTCACATGCAGGTCGCCCATCAGCTTCGTCAGCTTCGCGACCGTGACCGAGTAGTCCGCCATCCGCTCGAGGTGGAGGTTCACGCGCAGCACCGCGAGCACGAGCCGCAGGTCGACCGCGACGGGCGTCTGCCGCGCGAGCAGCGACTGCACGCCCTCCTCGATCTTGAGATACCGCTCGTCGACCTCGTCGTCGAAGCCGATCACCTCGTCGGCGAGCTCGTCGTCGCCGCGCGCGAGCGCGTTCAGCGCCGAGCGGAGCGCGCGGAGGACGAGCGCCCCCTCCTCCTGGATCGCCGCCTCGAGGGCGGACAGCTCCTCGTGGAAGCTCGCCCTCACCCGAAGCGGCCCGTGACGTAGCCCTCGGTGCGCTCGTCGGAGGGCTGGGTGAAGATCTTCTCGGTCGCGTCGTACTCGACGAGGATCCCGTGGCGGCTGCCGTCGTCCTCGACCTGGAGGCTGAAGAACGCGGTCATCTCGGCGACGCGGGCGGCCTGCTGCATGTTGTGCGTGACGATGATCAGCGTGTAGTCCTGCTTCAGCTCCTGCATCAGGTCCTCGATCGCCTGCGTCGAGATCGGGTCGAGGGCGGAGGCGGGCTCGTCGAGGAGCACGACCTCGGGCTCGACCGCGATCGTGCGGGCGATGCAGAGCCGCTGCTGCTGGCCGCCGGAGAGGCTGAGCGCCGAGCGCTTGAGCCGGTGCTTCACCTCGTCCCAGATCGCCGCGCGCCGGAGCGCCTGCTCGACCCGGTCGTCGAGGTTGTCCTTCATCCCGAGGATCCGCAGCCCGTACGCGACGTTGTCGTAGATCGACTTCGGGAACGGGTTCGGCCGCTGGAAGACCATCCCGATCCGGCGCCGCACCTCGATCGGGTCGACGCCCGGGCCGTACAGGTCGGTGCCGTGGTAGAGCAGCTGGCCCTCGATCCGCACGTTCGCGACGAGGTCGTTCATCCGGTTCAGGCAGCGGAGGAACGTCGACTTCCCGCAGCCGGACGGCCCGATCAGCGCGGTGATCGCGTTCTTGTAGATGTCGAGGCTCACGCCCTGGACGGCGAGCGCCGCTCCGTACGAGACGGCGAGGTCCTTGATCGTGAACACGCTCGATTTCGCCACCTCGCGCGTCGACGTCGACGCGACTGCTCCGAGAGGCGCGAGCGCCGGCGCCGAGGGCTTCTCGGCAGCCGCGTCCGACGGAGGCTCCATGACGCTCACGGGGCCAGTCTCGCCGCTGCGGCCCCGGCCTGGGTACATGCGCTGTGAACATCGTGTGACGGAGTGGTGACAGCCCCTCGCAGCTTTGCGGGCTGGCTGAAAAGGTGGCGCCCATGGAAGCAGGAGCTCTCGACGAGGCCCGCGTCACCGGGCTGCGCCGGACGCGCCACCTCCTCGACCGGATCGGCGACCGCGCGCTCCTCGGGCTCACCGCGGCCGCCGCCTTCCTCGCGCTCTTCATCATCGCGCTGATCGTCTGGAAGGTGTTCCAGGGCGCGTGGCCCGCGATCCAGGAGTTCGGGATCGGCTTCGTCTGGCACAACGTCTGGAACCCGGTCACGTCCGTCTTCGGCGCTCGCGAGTTCATCTACGGGACGCTGATCACGTCGTTCGGCGCGCTGCTCTTCGCGGCGCCGCTCTCGATCGCGATCGGCCTCTTCCTCAGCGAGCTCGCGCCCCCGGCGATCCGCGGGCCGATCGGGTCGCTGATCGAGATGCTCGCGGCGATCCCGAGCGTCGTGCTCGGACTCTGGGGGATCTTCGTGCTCGGCCCGTTCATGCGCGCGCACATCGAGCCGTTCCTCAACCACTACTTCGGCTGGATCCCGCTCTTCGGCGGCGACCCGTCGCAGACCGGGATGTTGATCGCGATCGTCGTCCTGACGATCATGATGATCCCGATCACCTCCTCGATCTGCCGCGAGCTCTTCGTCAGCGTCCCGCGCGACATCAAGGAGGCGTCGGTCGGGCTCGGCGCGACGCGGTGGGAGATGGTGCGCGGCGTCGTCGTCCCGTCCGTGCGCGGCGGGATCGTCGCGGCCGTGACGCTGGGCCTCGGCCGTGCGCTCGGCGAGGCGATCGCGGTGACGATGGTGATCGGCAACAGCCTGCAGCCGATCAAGGGCTCGCTGTTCGCGACCGGCAACACGCTCGCGAGCCAGCTCGCGAGCAACTACCAGAGCTCGCCGACGAACATCGAGACCGCGTCGCTCGTGTACCTCGGGCTGATCCTGCTCGTGATCACGTTTACGACGAACCTCGTCGCGCAGCGGATCGTCCACCGGTTCGAGAAGCAGCTCTCGGGGGCCCGGTGAGCGACGTCGCGTTCTCGCTGAAGGCGACCGGCCGCTCGCGGCGCCGGCTGTGGTGGAACCGCGCCGCGGTCACCGTCGCGGTCCTCGCGGCGCTCCTCGCCGTCGCCGTGCTCGCGATCGTCGTCGGGTCGGTGCTCGCGCGCGGGTGGCACGCGCTCAACCTGGACTTCTTCACGAAGGGGCAGGCGGTCTTCGGCGAGACCGGCGGCGGGATCGCGCCGGCGTTCGTCGGCACGCTCATGCTCGTCGCGATCGCGACGGCGATGGCGCTCCCCGTCGGGATCCTCGTCGCGCTCTTCGTGAGCGAATTCGCGCCGAAGTCCGTCGGCGAGCAGATCAAGCTCTGGCTCGACGTCCTCAACGGCTTCCCGTCGATCATCATCGGCGTCTTCGTCTTCGAGTTCGCGGTCAAGGAGGCCACGCCGATCCTCGGCCTCGGCCACCACCAGAGCGCCTGGGCCGGCGGGTTCGCGCTCGCGGTGATCATGCTGCCGCTCGTCTCGCGGACGACCATGGAGGTGCTCGCGCTCGTCCCGAACCACCTCCGCGAGGCGAGCTATGCGCTCGGCGTCTCGAAGTGGCGCACCGTCGTGAGCGTCGTCGTGCCCTCGGCGCTCGGCGGGATCGTGACCGGCGCGACGCTCGCCGTCGCCCGCGCGGCGGGCGAGACGGCGCCGCTCCTCTTCACCTGCTCGATCTTCGGCCAGATCGTGAGCTGGGACCCGTCGAACTCGGTCGCGTCGATCCCGGTGATCATCTTCGAGTACTCCGAGTCGCCGGACCAGCACCTGAACCAGCAGGCGTGGGCCGCTGCGTTCGTCCTGATCGCGGTCGTGCTCGTCACGAGCCTGCTCTCGCGCCTCTCGCTCGACCGCCAGCGCCGCAAGCTCGGCCAGATCAGTTGAGCGCGGCGTTCACCACTCCGTCACCCGTACTTCACCCAACGGGCACCCACACCGGCGCCGTGCCGCGGCACGCTGGCCGCGCACGACCTGTTGGCACCCCAGCACAAGGAGAGATCACATGAAGAGGAAGGTCCTGTCCTTTCTCGCACTTGCCGCGCTCGCGCTCGCGGCGGCAAGCGCGGCCGGAGCGAGGCACTCGGCGACCGTCGTCAACGGCGCCGGCAGCACGTTCGTCTCGCCCCTCGTCTCGGTCTGGACGCCGGCGCTCGGCAGCGCCTTCGACTACACCGTCCAGTACAGCCCGGTCGGCTCCGGCGGCGGCATCCAGGCGATCCAGAACCGCTCGGTCGACTTCGGCGCCTCCGACGCGCCGATGACCACGGACCAGTTCAGCGGCTGCAACGGCTGCGTCCAGATCGCGTGGGCGCTCGCCGGCACGTCGATCCCGTACAACGTCCCGGGCGCGCCCGCGCACATGCACCTCTCGGGCCCGGTGATCGCGAAGATCTACATGGGCCAGATCACGAACTGGAACGACCCGCAGATCGCGGCGCTGAACCAAGGCGACGCTGCCGGACCTGAAGATCACGCCCGTCTACCGAACCGGGAACTCGGGCACGACCTACAACTTCACCGACTACCTCTCGGCCGTCAGCCCGGCGTGGAAGACGAACATCGGCACGGGCCAGTCGGTCAACTGGCCGGCCGGAACCGGCGCGAGCGGCTCGGCCGGCGTCGCCGGCGTCGTGCAGAACACGCCCGGCTCGATCTGCTACGTCGACACCGCGTTCGCCGTCACGAACCACCTCCACTTCGCGGCGATCCAGAACGCGGCCGGGAAGTTCATCTTCCCGAGCATCCGCAACGTCGCGGCGGCGGGCGGCGCGGTGACGAAGGTGCCGGCGAACAACGAGCTCCACATCGTCAACCCGCCGAAGTCGCTCCCGACGGCGTACCCGATCGCGACCTACACGTACGTCATCCTCCCGACGAAGTCGTCGAAGGCGACCGAGCTGCGGAAGATGGTCTTCTGGGCGCTGACCCAGGGTCAGGCGGCCAAGTACACGGCGAAGCTCTGGTTCGCGCCGATCCCGAAGGTCGTGCTCGTCGCCTCGGAGAAGACGCTGAAGCAGGTGCAGCCGAGCACGTAGCTCTCTCGTAGATCGACTGGGGTGATGCGGGGCGCCGGAAGGCGCCCCGCTCCGTGCCGGCGTGGAACCGGAGCGGGCGCGGTGGTGTACTCGTCACGGTGGAGGGCCGTCCACCCGCCGAGGGGGAGCTCGTGCTGCGCGCGCAGCGCGGGGACGAAGCCGCCTTCGCGGAGCTCGTCCGCGCGCACGGGGAGGTCGCCTTCAGGCTCTCGTACCTCATCGCCGGCAGCGCCGCGGAGGCCGAGGACGCGGTTCAGGACGCGCTCGTGAAGGCGTGGCGCGCGCTCGGCCGCTTTCGCCGCGGCGCGCCGTTCCGGCCGTGGCTGCTGCAGATCGTCGCGAACGAGGCGCGGAACCGCCGCCGCTCGGCCGGTCGGCGCGCGGCGCTCGCGCTCCGCGCCGCGCGCGAGGAGGCCTCGGGGGACGCGGCCCCGTCCCCCGAGACCGCGCTGCTCGCGGCCGAGGAGCGGGCGCGGCTCCTCGCCGCGCTCGACGGCCTCCCCGAGGACGCGCGGCTCGTGCTCGCGTGCCGCTTCCTCCTCGACCTCTCCGAGGCGGAGACGGCGGCGGCGCTCGACGTCCGTCCCGGGACCGTGAAGTCGCGCACGGCGCGTGCGCTCGAACGGCTGAGGGAGGCGTATTGACCGAGCTCGAGCAGCAGCTCCGCGCGCTCGCCGCGGACGTCGAGTGGCCCGCGACGCCCGACGCCGGGGCGGGGCTCGCGCTCTCGCCCGCGCCCCGCCGCCGCCGGCGCGGGCTGGTCGTCGCCCTCGTGGCCGCGCTCGTCGGGGTCGGCGTCGCGCTCGCGGTGCCCGACGCGCGCAGCTCGATCCTCCGCTTCCTCCACCTCGGCGGTGTCACGATCGAGCGCGTCGCGACGCTGCCGGCCGCCGAGGAGCGCCCGCTCGGCGCCGACCTCGGCCGCCCGGTGTCACCGGCGGACGCCGCGACGATCCTCGGCGCGCCGTTCCGGCTGCCGCGGACCCGAGGGGCGCCGGTCCTCCACGAGAACGACGGCACGATCTCCGTGCTCCTCGCAGCCCCCGCGCCGGTGCTCCTGACCGAGACCGCGACGACCGGCCTGCTGAAGAAGCTCGCCTCGATCTCGACGCGGGTGGAGACCGTCGAGATCGCGCCTGCGATCGACGGGCTCTGGATCTCCGGTGCGCCGCACGTCTTCTTCGGGCCGAACGCGCCGCCGCGGCTCGCGGGCAACGCGCTCGTCTGGGAGCGGGACGGGATCACGTACCGCCTCGAGGGGCGGTCGCTCGCGAAGGCACGCGCGCTCGAGCTCGCGCGGGAGCTCGCCGGAACCTAGGCGCCGGACCCGGTGTACTACCGACGATGCGCCCGCTCGCCTTCCTCGCCGCCGCTCTCGCCCTCGCGCTCGCGCCGGCCGCCTCCGCCGCAGGTCCGTGGCTCGGCGTCCAGGACGGCGGCGAGGGGATCGCGGCCGCGACCGGCGCGGTCGACTACGTCGCGACCGTCTCGGGCGCGAGGACGACCGTGACGGCGCAGCGTCACGCGACCGGCGCCACGACGGCGACCGCGAGCGTCCCCGGCCGCTTCGGGATCCCGTACGTCACGCTCGCCGCCGACCTCGGCGGGCTGAGCCGCAACGGCCGCGTCCTCGTGCTCGCCGAGCCGTACACCGGCGGCGGCGACCTCCGGACGACGAGCCGGTTCGCGGTCTTCCGCACCGACCCGCTCGCCCTCGCCACGACGCTCACGCTCCCCGGCGACTTCGGCTTCGACGCGCTCTCGCCGGACGGCCGCACGCTCTACCTGATCCAGCACGTGTCCCAGCGGCAGCTCCTCTCGTACCGCGTGCGCGCGTACGACCTGCAGGCCGGGAAGCTCCTCGCGCAGGCGATCGCCGACGAGCGGCAGCGCGACTGGCTCATGAACGGGATGCCGGTCGCGCGCGCGTCGAGCGCCGACGGCCGCTGGGTCTACACGCTGTACTCGGGCGGCGACAACTACCCGTTCGTGCACGCGCTCGACACGAAGGCGCGCACCGCGGTCTGCGTCGGGCTGCCGTGGCGATGGACGGCCGCCGGCCCCGACATCGGCAACGCCGAGCTACGCCTCGCCGGCGACCGGCTCGTCGTCGCCGGGAACCACGGTCTCGGGACGAAGTTCGCGCTCGACACGCGCACGTTCAAGGTCACGCGGCTCTGACGCGGGGAAGACGCAGCGCACCTCGACGCCCTCGCCGCGGGCGCCGCGGGCGACGACGGTTCCGCCCGCCGCGACGACGACGTGCTTCACGATCGCGAGGCCGAGGCCGGTGCCCCGCGAGGCGCGCGCGGAGTCGGCGCGCCAGAACCGCTCGAACAGCCTCGTGACCTCGACCGGGTCGACGCCGATCCCGTCGTCGGTCGCGGCCAGCACCGTCCCGTCCGTGTCCGGGGCGATCGAGAGCGTGAAGGTCGCGCCCGGGCCGGCATACCGGATCGCGTTCTCGGTCAGGTTCTCGGCCACGATCTTCAGCATCCGCGGGCGGAGCGGAACGCCGAGCGCCGGGTCGCCGCCGACGTGCAGGGTCACGCCGGCGCGCGCCGAGGCCTCCTCGTACGTCTCGACCACCTGCTCGAGCACCGGCAGCGCCGCGGTCCAGCCGAGCGCGACGATCTCCTTCCCGCTCTCGAGCTCGGAGAGGAAGAGGATCTCGTCGATCAGCGCGCCCGCGTGGAGGACCTCGGCCCGCGCCTGCGACACGAGCGCGGGGATGTCGGCGCCCGCGAGGTCGGCCGAGTCGAGCAGCGCGAGGATCCGCGCGAGCGGCGTTCGGAGCTCGTGCGACACGGCGGCGGTGAAGCCCGTCCGCAGCTCGTCGAACGAAGGGTCGCCCGGGCGGTCGGGCGAGCGCGTGACGGTGGGCGCAGCGATGAGCTCCGGTTCGTCGCCCGCCGGCTCGTCCTTCCCGCCGAACAGACGTTTCACCAGATCGTCACCACCCCGCAACCCGCTTCGACCGAACCCCGAAACTATCGTACGGGCGTGGCCAAGATCCTGATCGTGGAGGACGACGCCGTGATCGCCGACGGGATGGCGCGCCATCTCTCCGCCGCCGGATTCGACTCCACGGTCGTCGGCCGCGGCGAGCTCGGCCTGGCGCGGCTGCGGTTCGAGCACCCGGACGTGTGCGTGCTCGACCTCATGCTCCCGGAGATCGACGGCTGGAAGCTGATCGAGACCGCGCGCGCGGAGGGGATCGGCACGCCGATCGTCGTCGTCTCGGCGCGCGGCACCGAGCACGACCGCGTGCACGCGCTCGAGATCGGCGCCGACGACTACCTCGTGAAGCCGTTCTCGATGCGGGAGCTCGTCGCGCGCGTCGCCGCGGCGGCGCGGCGCGGCGCGCGGCCGGCGCAGGAGCAGCGCGGCGAGCCGATCGAGGTCGAGGAGCTTCGGATCGACCCGCGCGAGGTGCAGGCGTTCGTCGACGGCGCGAGCGCCGGGCTGACCCCGACCGAGTTCCGGCTGCTGTACACGCTCGCCCTCGAGCACGGCCGCGTCGTCACCCGCGACGAGCTGCTGCAGCGGGTCTGGGGCCGCCGCGAGACGCACCGCGACCGCACCGTGGACGTCTTCGTCCGCCGCCTCCGCCAGAAGATCGACCGCATCGCGCCGCGGCACTCGTTCATCCAGACCCGCTTCGGCGTCGGCTACAAGCTCGAAGCCGAACCGAAGTAGTGGCGCGGGCGAACCGGCGGTTCTCCCCGAGCCACACCGCGTAGGCTCGGCTCCGTGCGAGGCATCGTCTTTCTGCTCGGCGTGGCAGCCTGCGCGGCGGTGACGGCTCCGGGCAGCGTTGCCGCTCCCGCGTGTTCGGACGCGGGGGCTCGCGCCGCGATCGCGGCCTCGAAGCCCCGGCTCGCGCTGCTCGGGCCGGACAAGGTGCTGATCGCACCCGGCCAGGCGGACAAGGTGCTCTGCTTCGACGTCACCGGCGACGGGCGGCGCGACATGGCGGTCTCGCTCTTCAGCGGCGGCACCGCCGGCGACGTCGGCTGGCTCTTCTTCGTCCCTGACGGTCGGCGCTGGCGTCTCGTCGCGCTCGGGCTCCGGCTACAAGCTGGGGCTCTTCCGCTCGGGCTCCGGGCTGCTCGCCGTGCAGCCTGTGTACCGGAAGAACGACTCGAACTGCTGCCCGACCGGCGGGTTCGACCGGACCCTGTACGCGTGGCGCGGCGGCCGGCTCGTCGCCGCGAAGAGCTGGCACACGAAAACGTTCCGGCCGCCCGGTTAGGGTCCGGCGGTGGACTTCGAGCTCACCCCTGAGCAGCGGGAGATCCAGGCGCTCGCGCGGGAGCTCGCCGACTCCGAGCTCGCGCCGCACGCGGCGGAGTGGGACCGCGCTCACGGGTTCCCGCGCTCGCTGCTCGCTCGGCTCGCGGAGCTCGGGCTGCTCGGCGTCTGCGTGCCGGAGGAGCACGGCGGCGCGGGCGCGGACTTCCTCTCGTACGTGCTCGTGCTCGAGGAGCTCTCGCGCGGCGACGCCGGCGTGGGGGTGACCGTCGCGGTGCACACGTCGGCGTGCACGCTGCCGCTGCTCGCGCACGGGAGCGACGGGCAGGTGGCGCGTTTCGTGCCGCCGCTCGCGCGCGGCGAGACGATCGGCGCGTTCGCGATCACCGAGCCCGGTGCCGGCTCGGACGCC
Organism: uncultured Actinomycetes bacterium; assembly: GCA_963729135.1. Lineage (GTDB taxonomy): Bacteria > Actinomycetota > Thermoleophilia > Gaiellales > Gaiellaceae > PALSA-600. The sequence goes on along the minus strand of CAVSMT010000008.1, from coordinate 171,097 downwards.
GGTGCGATCGTCACGCGCGCCGAGCGGACGGACGCCGGCTGGCGGATCCGCGGCTCCAAGCAGTGGATCACGAACGGCGCGTTCGCCGGGACGTTCCTGCTCTTCGCCCGCACGGGCGCCGCCGACGCCGGCGCGCGCGGCGTGTCCGCGTTCGTGCTCGACGCCGCGCACGTCGAGGTCACGCGCGAGGAGGAGAAGCTCGGGCTGAACTCGTCCTCGACGAGCGACCTCGCGATCGACGCCGAGGTGCCGGCCGACCGGCTCCTCGGCGAGGAGAACCGCGGGTTCGGGATCGCGATGTCGACGCTCGACGGCGGGCGGATCGGGATCGCGGCGCAGGCGGTCGGGATCGCGCAGGCCGCGTACGACGTCGCGCGCGGGTACGCGCTCGAGCGGCAGGCGTTCGGCCGGCGGATCGCGGACTTCCAGGCGATCCAGCACAAGCTCGCGGACATGGCGGTCGAGCTCGACGCGGCGCGCCTCCTCGTCCACCGCGCCGCGTGCGCGAAGGACGCCGGCCGCCCGCACACGGTCGAGGGCGCGAAGGCGAAGCTGTTCGCGTCCGAGATGGCGCGCCGCCAGACCTCCGAGGCGATCCAGATCCTCGGCGGGTACGGGTACACGAAGGAGTTCCCGGTCGAGCGGTACTACCGCGACGCGAAGATCACCGAGATCTACGAGGGCACGAGCGAGATCCAGCGGCTCGTGATCGCGCGGCACGTCCTCGGCGACGAGAGGGGCGGCGGTGGCTGAGACGGCGTTCGATCCGGGGCAGGAAAAGGTTGACGCGCGCGCGCGACACCCCCGCCCGGGTGGGGTCGCACCCCCCGCCCTCAACTGCCGAGCCTACCGCCGCGGTGCCGGCGAGACCGGCGCGGGACCGTGCCGAATTCGCAATTTTTCGTCCACAGGCGTCGTCCTGCGACAGGGCCGGTTCGGGCAGATGCCGTCGCCGGTCGCGGGGCAGTGAGTCGGCCCGGGACGTCACGGTCGCCGGCGGGCGCGCGGCACCCCGAGGAACGGCGCACGCGGCCCGGACCTCCGCTCGGGCAGGCCGCGTCGTGAGCCCGCGCGACCGCGACGAGCCGGTGCGCCTCACGCGGATCTACACCCGCGGCGGCGACGCGGGCGAGACCTCCCTCGGCGACGGCTCGCGCACCTCGAAGCTCGACCCGCTCGTGCGCGCGTACGGCGCGGTCGACGAGCTGAACAGCGCGCTCGGGCTCGCCCGCCGCGAGCTGCCCGACGACGCGCGGCTCGCGCGGATCCAGAACGAGCTCTTCGACCTCGGCGCCGACGTCTCGTCCCCGTTCGCAGACGGCGACGGCCGGCTCCGCGTGACGCAGCCGCTCGTCGACCGGCTCGAGGCCGACTGCGACGAGGCGAACGAGGCGCTCGCGCCGCTGACGAGCTTCGTCCTGCCCGGCGGGAGCGAGGCCGCGTCCCGGCTCCACGTCGCCCGCGCGATCTGCCGCCGCGCGGAGATCGAGCTGCTCGACGCGGCGCGCACGCGGCCGGTCAACCCGCTCGCGGTCGTCTACCTGAACCGGCTCTCCGACCTGCTCTTCATCCTCGCGCGCGCCGCGAACGCCGGCGGCGACGAGCCGCTCTGGAAGCCCGGAGGCTGAGCGCAGGTCAGCCGATGTGGACGAAGAACGTGAGCTGGACCTCGCTCGGCCGGCTCGCGGCGAACTCGACCGCCGACCGGAGCGGCCCGAGGTTCCGCTTCACCGCCGCCGGGATCGGCGCGCCCGACAGCTTCTGGACGAGCCCGAGCCCGCCGCGGACGTCGACGTAGAAGAAGCTCGACACGTTCTTCGGGAGCCCCGACGCGGCGACCGCGTCGTGGAACGGGGCCGACCCCTCGAGCCCGTCGCCCGGCTGCGAGACGCCCGCGATCCCGGCGGGCAGGTCGCTGACGATCAGCTTGCCGCCCGACGTTCGCGTACACGAGCTTCACGCCGGCTCCGAGCCCGAGCTGCCGCGCCTCGACGCCCACGACCTGCGTCGACGAGACGCGGTCGCCGAGCTTCGCGTCGGTGAAGATCCGGTCGAGCGTCGCCGCTCCGTCGATGCCCGTCCGGGGCACGCTCACGAGCGTCACCTCGGGAATCCGGCCCTTGCCGGCCCGGAGGTACAGCGCGTTCTCGCCTTCGAGCAGCCGCCCGACGCGGCCGATGATCGTCCGCACGGGCTTCAGCCCCGGCGAGGCGAGCGCCGCGTTGCTCTCGAGGCCGCCGAGCGCGCCCGCGGTGCCGTGGAAGCCGAGGTACGCGAGCACGCCGGCGGGCAGGTCCTTCGGCAGCGACAGCTCGAAGCCGCTGCCGCCGCCGCTCGGCGAGCGGAGAAGCTTGCCGGCGCGGCCGCGCACGGTCGCGTCGAGCCGGACGCCGTCCGAGCTCGTCCGCACCGAGGTCGCGAGCCAGTCGAGCTTGCCGAGCTGGTTCGACGGCCTTCTGCTGGCCGGACGGGACGTTCGCGCGCAGCTCGTCGGCGATCCGCGCGCCGCTCAGGTACGCCTTCACGATCGCGTCGGCGGAGTACTCGCCGAGCGCCTGCTTGAACGAGGCGTCGTCCGCGAGCACCGGCACGCCCGCCGCGTTCGCGCGCTTGAACGCGTCGATCGGAGCCTGCCTGTCGCTCATCACCTCCCAGCCGTCGACCTGCTCGTGGAGGAGCCGGCTCGACGGGTCCTGCGCGTTGCCCTTCGCGAGCGCGCGCTCGAACGCGGCCGTGTCGGCCGGCTGCATCAGCGCGACGACGTCGTTGCCGCCGTGCTCGAGGTCGAGCCACACGAGGTCGAGCTCCGGGCCGAGCGCCGGCTTCACGTCCTTCTGGAAGTCGAGCCCGGAGCCGGAGCGCAGGCTGCGCTCGAGGCTCCCGACGGCGTCGTGCCTGCCCGGGGAACCGGTGCGAGAGCTCGTCGGCGTACTTCCACTGCGACGAATCGGGGTCGCTGTCGATCGCGACGAACGCGGCGGCGGTCGCGGGCGTGACCGAGGCGCCGCTCGGGATCGAGCTCGAGGTGCCGCCGCAGCCGGCGGCGGCGAGCGCGGCGACGAGCGCGACGGCGGCGAGGGCGGCCTTCACCTCCCGATTGTCGGCTGTCGGCCCGCTGAATTCAACGCGCGGCCGGTCCGTCCGTCCGACCTAGAATCAGCGCGGGATGGCGGCCACCGAGGACCCGGCGACGGAGGACGCCACGAACAGATGGCGCCGGCAGGCCTACGCGGCCGGCCGGGAGCGCGCCGGCGAGCTGCTCTCGACGATCTCAGGCGTAGAAGTCGAGCCGCTCGCGACGCCCGACAACGCCGGCTTCGACTACGGCCGCGACCTCGGCTTCCCGGGCGAGTTCCCGTTCACGCGCGGCGTGTACCCGTCGATGTACCGCGGCCGGCTGTGGACGATGCGGCAGTTCGCGGGCTTCGGCACCGCCGCGGAGACGAACCGGCGGTTCCGCTACCTGCTCGACCACGGTCAGACGGGCCTCTCGACCGCGTTCGACATGCCGACGCTGATGGGCTACGACTCGGACCACCCGCGCTCGCTCGGCGAGGTCGGCCGCGAGGGCGTCGCGATCGACTCGCTCGACGACATGGAGACGCTATTCGCCGGGATCCCGCTCGGCGAGGTCTCGACGTCGATGACGATCAACTCGCCGGCCGCGATCCTGCTCGCGTTCTACGTCTGCGTCGGCGAGGAGCAGGGCGTGTCGCGCGAGGCGCTGCGCGGGACGGTGCAGACGGACATCCTCAAGGAGTACGTCGCGCAGAAGGAGTACATCTTCCCGCCGGCCGAGTCGATGAGGCTCGTGACCGACATGGTCGAGTGGTGCGCGCGCGAGCTGCCGCAGATGCACCCGATCTCGATCTCCGGGTACCACATCCGCGAGGCCGGCTCGACCGCGGCGCAGGAGCTCGCGTTCACGCTCGCGAACGGGTTCACGTACGTCGAGTGGGCGGTCGCGCGCGGCCTCGACGTCGACGAGTTCGCGCCGCGGCTCTCGTTCTTCTTCAACGCGCACCTCGACTTCTTCGAGGAGATCGCGAAGTACCGCGCCGCCCGCCGGATCTGGGCGCGCGAGCTCCGCGACCGCTTCGGCGCGAAGGACCCGCGCTCGCTCCTGATGCGGTTCCACGCGCAGACCGCGGGCGTCTCGCTGACCGCGCAGCAGCCGGAGGTGAACATCGTCCGCACCGCGATCGAGGCCCTCGCGGCCGTGCTCGGCGGGGCGCAGTCGCTGCACACGAACTCGTTCGACGAGGCGCTCGCGCTCCCGACCGAGGATGCCGTCCGGCTCGCGCTGCGGACGCAGCAGGTGATCGCGCACGAGACCGGCGTCGCGAACAGCATCGACCCGCTCGGCGGCTCGTACCACCTCGAGCGCCTGACCGGCGAGCTCGAGCGGCAGGCGTACGAGTACTTCGACCGGATCGCCGGGCTCGGCGGCGTGCTCGCCGCGATCGAGCAGAACTTCTTCCAGCGCGAGATCGCCGAGGCGTCGTTCCGCTACCAGGGCGAGGTCGAGCGCGGCGAGCGCGTCGTCGTCGGCGTGAACCGATTCGTGCTCGACGAGGATGCCGCGCCGGCGCTCCACCGGTCCGATCCGGAGCTCGAGCGCGAGCAGGCCGCGCGCGTCGCGGCAGTGCGCGCGCGGCGCGACGCCGCCGCCGCTGAGGCGGACGCTCGCACGGCTCCGCGGGGATGCGGCCGGCGACGCCAACCTGATGCCGGTGATCCTCGACGCCGCGCGCGCACACGTGACGATGGGCGAGATGTGCGACGCCCTCCGCGACGTGTGGGGCGTGTGGCGGGAGACGCCGGTCTTCTGATGGCCGGAAAGATCCGCGTCGTGATCGCGAAGCCGGGCCTCGACGGGCACGACCGCGGCGCGAAGATCATCGCCCGCGCGCTCCGCGACGCCGGCATGGAGGTGATCTACACGGGCCTCCACCAGACGCCCGAGCAGATCGTCGAGACGGCGATCCAGGAGGACGCGGACGCGGTCGGGATCTCGATCCTCTCGGGCGCGCACATGACGCTCGTGCCGCGGATCCTCGACCTGCTTCGCGAGCGCGGAGCCGAGGACGTGCTCGTCGTCGTCGGCGGCACGATCCCGGGCGACGACATCGTCGAGCTGAAGCGGCAGGGCGTCGCCGAGGTGTTCACGCCCGGCGCGCCGACCGGCGAGATCGTCGAGTTCCTGCAGACGCGGGTCGTCCTCGCGTGAGGATCGCCGTCTGCGTGAAGGCGGTGCCGGACTCCGCGACCGGTGCGCCGCATCGACCCGGCGACGGGGCGCCTCGACCGCAGCGGCGACCTCGTGCTCTCGGAGTACGACGCGCACGCGGTCGAGGAGGCGCTGCGGCTCCGCGAGGCCGCGGGCGAGGGCGACGTCGGCGTGCTCTCGATGGGGCCGCCGCGGGCGATGGACGCGCTGCGCAAGGCGCTCGCGATGGGCGCCGACCGCGCGGTGCTCGTCTCCGACGACGCGCTCGAAGGCGCCGACCTCCTCGCGACGTCGAAGGCGCTCGCCGGCACGCTCGCGCTGTGGGAGCCCGATCTCGTGCTCTTCGGCCAGCAATCGGCGGACGGCAACGGCGCATGCCTGTGGGCGGCGGTCGCCGAGCGGCTCCGGCTGCCGGTCCTCTCGCAGGTCGCCGAGCTGACGGTCGCGGACGGTACGGCGACCGGCAAGCGGCAGACCGAGGTCGGGTACGAGACGCTGCGCGCGCCGCTCCCGGCGGTCGTCGCGGTCTCGGAGGCGATCAACGAGCCGAGGCTGCCGCCGCTGAAGGGGATCATGGGCGCGAAGTCGAAGCCGCAGGAGACGCTCGCGGCCGCCGACGTCGGCGGCGCGGGCGCGTCGGCGACGACGGTGCTCGGGCTCGCGCCGCCGGCGCCGCGCGGCGAGAGCCGGCGCGTCGAGGACGGCGACGCCGCGGCCGCGATCGTGGAGTTCCTCGCCGAGAGGCGGCTGCTGTGAAGACGCTCGTCTTCCTCGAGCACCGTGACGGCGCGGTCGCGAAGCCGGCGCTCGGCGTGCTCTCGAAGGCGGCCGGGCTCGGGGGCGACGTCTCGGCGCTCCTCGCCGGGGCGGGAGCGGCGGCGCTCGCGGACGCGGCGGGCGCCCACGGCGCAGCGGCCGTGTACGTCGCCGACGACCCGCGGCTCGAGGCGCCGCTGCCGCAGCCGCGTGTCGACGTGCTCGCCCGGCTCGTGCGCGACGAGGGCTTCGACGCCGTGCTCTTCGCGCAGTCGGTGCTCGCGACCGACGTCGCCGCCGGGCTCGCGGCGCGGCTCGAGGCCGGGCTCAACTGGGACCTCACGGACGTCGAGGTGCGCGACGGCGCGCTCGTCGGCACGCGGCCCGCGCTCGGCGACTCGGTCGTGGTCGAGGTCGGCTGGGCCTCGACGCCCGCGCTGGCGGTCTTCCGCGCCGGCAGCTTCGACCCGGTCGAGAGCGCCGCCGGCGCGTCCGCCGAGGTGCGCGAGCTCGAGGTCGCGCTCGAGGAGCACTCGACCCTCGTCGAGCTCGTCGGCCGGACCGAGGTCGAGGAGGCGGGCGGGCCGTCGATCGAGGACGCGGACGTGATCGTCGCGGGCGGGCGCGGGCTCGGCGCGGCGGAGGGGTTCGCGCTCGTCGAGGCGCTCGCGGCCGCGCTCGGCGGCGCGGTCGCGGCGACGCGCGCCGTCGTCGACGCGGGCTGGTACCCGTACGCGACCCAGGTCGGCCAGACCGGCAAGACCGTCGCGCCGAAGCTCTACGTCGCCGTCGGCATCTCGGGCGCGATCCAGCACAAGGTCGGGATGAAGGGCTCCGGCACGATCGTCGCGATCAACCGCGACGCCCACGCGCCGATCTTCGACTACGCCGACCTCTGCGTCGTCGGCGACCTGAACGAGATCGTTCCCCGGCTGACCGAGCTCGTGCGCGCGCGCCGGGCGTGACGCGCCCCGCGGATTTCCCGCCGCCGCCCGTCGAGGTCGTCGCGGCGCCGACCGACCCCGACCCGATCGAGGTCGGCGTGCTCGTCGTCGGCGCCGGGCCGGCGGGGCTCGCGGCGGCGATCCGGCTCGGGCAGCTCGCGGCCGAGGATCCGGCCGGCACGGCGACGCTCGGCGACGTGCCGCTCGCGGTGCTCGAGAAGGGGAAGGCGCCCGGCTCCCACCTCCTCTCCGGCGCGGTCGTGAACCCGGGGCCGCTGCGGTCGCTGCTCGGCGGCGACTTCCCGTCGTACGGCGAGGTGCCCGGCGAAGCCGTGTACTTCCTCACGCACGGCCGCGCGCGGCGGATCCCGACGCCGCCGCCGATGCGGAACCGCGGCAACGTCGTCGTCTCGCTGTCGCAGCTCGGGCGGTGGCTCGCGGGGCGCGCCGAGGAGCTCGGCGCGGCGGTGCTGCCGGAGACGGCCGCGGAGCGGCTGCTCGTCGAGGACGGCCGCGTGGTCGGCGTGCGCACGGGCGACCGGGGCCGCGCCCGCGACGGCGAGCCGCTCGCGCGGTTCGAGCCGGGCTCCGACGTTCGCGCGCGGGTGACGATCCTCGCGGAAGGGACGGCCGGGCATCTCACCCTCGGTGCGCTCGAGCACTTCGGCCTCGAGGGGTCGAGCCCGCAGACGTGGGCGCTCGGCGTGAAGGAGGTCTGGCGCGTCCCACGGCCGCTCGGGCGCGTGATCCACACGCTCGGCTGGCCGCTGCGCCCGCGAGGCGCGGTACCGCGAGTTCGGCGGCTCGTTCGTGTACCCGCTCGGCGAGGAGCTCGTCAGCGTCGGGATGGTCGTCGGGCTCGACTACCGGGACGCGTCGCTCTCGGTCCACGACCTGCTGCAGGAGCTGAAGACGCACCCGCTCGTGCGGCCGATCCTCGACGGCGGCGAGCGAGTCGCGTGGGGCGCGAAGACGATCCCGGAGGGTGGGTTCGCGGCGCTCCCGCAGCGGCTCCACGCGCCGGGGCTGCTGCTCTGCGGCGACGGCGCCGGGCTCGTCAACGTGCCGGCGCTGAAGGGCGTCCACTACGCGGTCGAGTCGGGGCGGCTGGCCGCGGAGGCGGCGTGGCGCTCGCTCGCGGACGGCGAGCTCGGGTCGTACGACGAGGCGCTGCGGTCGTCGTTCGTGTGGAGCGACCTGCGCCGGGTGCGGAACGTGCGGCAGGGGTTCGGCCGCGGGCTGTGGCGCGGCGCGGCCGGCGCCGGGCTCGCGACCGTGACGGGCGGGCGCGCTCCCGCGCGGGACGCGGCCGACGGAGCGCGACGCGGATCAGGAGCTCGTGGCCGGGGTACGGGCTGCGTCGGCTCCGGCGCCGGACGGGCGGCTCGTGTTCGACCGGCTCTCGTCGGTCTTCCTCTCCGGCAACCGGACGCGCGACGACCAGCCGTCGCACCTGCGCGTGCAGCAGCGCGTGCCCGCGCGAGCTGGCCGAGCTGTGGGCGCGCATGTGCCCCGCGGAGGTGTACGCGGTCGGCGCGGAGCATCCGGACGGCACGGTCGAGGTCGAGCTCTCGCCGTCGAACTGCGTCCAGTGCGGCGCGATCACCGCGAAGGGCGGCCGGCTCACCCCGCCCGAGGGCGGCTCGGGCCCCGAGTACACGCTCACGTGAGCGCGCGGCGAGCACACTCTCGCCACGGCGGCTGCCGCTGGACATGTCCGTTCGCGACGTAGCCCCGGTAGGCAGCTCCGCGCTTTCGCCGGGTCGCGGGAGAAGAGCTCGAGCAGGTCGCCGGCGGCGAGGAAGCTTGGCGGGTGCTCGCTCCCGACGCATGCCCGGTAGCTGCTCCACGGCCACGACGCGGGATCGTCGATCAGCCCCGCCCGGACGGGGTTGAGGACGACGTATCGGCAGGAGGCAAGAAGGTGGGAGTCTCGCTCGACGAGGTCGCTCCAGAACCGGCGCCCGAAGACGTGGTTCGAGCGCCCGTGGCGTTCGTTGAAGCCGAGGGCGTATCCGCCGTTGAGCTCGCACATTCCCCGCGAGAGACCGCCATCGGAGAGTTGCAGGAGCAGGTGGTAGTGGTTCGTCATCAGGCAGTAGGCGTAGACGGCCCAGCCGTGTCTTCGGGCGAGGCGCCGGAGCATCGTCAGGAAGACGCCGCGGTCGAGGTCGTCGAGGAAGATCGGCTTCCGGTCGTTGCCGCGCGTGCAGACGTGGAAGTAGCCGCCGGCGAGTTCGATGCGAGGTTGATGCACGACGATCAGGATGCGCACGGTCGAGCGTCGGCGCATCGATTGTGGATGCGTTTGTTGCACTTCTGTTGCGACGGCTGCCGCTGGACATGGGCGCCGAGGACACGGCTAGATTCGCCAGGTGATCACGTCGGTCGACAATCCGCGCGTCAAGGACGTCGTCCGGCTGCGGCGGAGCCGCGAGCGGCGGCGGAGCGGGCTGTTCGTCGCCGAGGGGCGCCGCGAGGTCGAGCGGGCGCGCGCGGCCGGGCTCCGCGTCGTCGAGACGTACTACGCGCCCGAGCTGATCGACTGGCCGGGAGGCGGGGAGGAGGTCGCCGCGAACGTCCTCCGCAAGATGGCCTACCGCGCCGAACCCGAGGGCGTGCTCGCCGTCGTCGAGGCGCCGCGGCGGGAGCTGCCGCGCAGCGGCACGCTCTACCTCGTCGCGGTCGGGATCGAGAAGCCCGGGAACCTCGGCGCGATGGCTCGCTCCGCGGACGCGGCCGGCGCCGACGCGCTGCTCGTCGCCGAGGCCGAGGCCGACCCGTGGAACCCGAACGCGATCCGCGCCTCCACCGGCGCGACGTTCACGCTGCCGGTCGTCGAGGCGACGCTCGCCGAGGTTCGCGGGCTCGGGGTCGCGCTCGCCGCCGCGGTCGTCGACGGCACGACCGCCACGCCGTACACCGACGCCGACCTCACGGCCCCGACCGCGATCGCCGTCGGCGCCGAGGACACGGGGCTGCCGGCGCCGTGGCGCGACGCAGCCGACGTCCGTCTCGCGATCCCGCTCCACGCCCGTACCGCGGACAGCCTCAACGCCGCGACCGCCGCGGCGATCCTGCTCTTCGAGGCGAGGCGCCAGCGTGGTTGACCGCGACGACGTCCTCCGCGCGCGGGAGCGGATCGGCGACCGGCTGGCGCGCACGCCGCTTCTCGCCTCCCGCACGCTCGGCGCCCGCCTCAAGTGCGAGCTCTTCCAGCGCACGGGCTCGTTCAAGCCGCGCGGGGCGCTCAACAAGCTGAGCACGCTCACGGACGCCGAGCGGGTCCGCGGCGTGATCGCGATCTCGGCCGGCAACCACGCGCAGGCCGTCGCGTACGCCGCCGCCGAGGCGGGCATCGACGCGTTGCTCGTGATGTGGCAGGGCGCGTCGGAGCTGAAGGTCGCCGCGACGCGTGGCTACGGCGCGACCATCGACCAGGTCGCGGCCGGGCCGGCCGAGGCGTTCGAGCGGCTCGACGCGCTGCTGGCCGAGACCGGCCGCACGCTCGTCCACCCGTTCGACGACCCGGTCGTGATCGCCGGCGCCGGCACGGTCGGGCTCGAGGTCGAGGAGGACGCGCCCGACGCCGACGCGATCCTCGTCGGGGTCGGCGGCGGCGGCCTCGTCTCGGGGATCGTCGCCGCGGTCGGCGACCGCACCCGCGTGATCGCCGTCGAGCCCGAGCTCAGTCGGGCGCTCGACGCGGGGCTCGAGGCCGGCCGGCCGGTCCCGGTCGCTCCGACCTCGATCGCCGACGGGCTGAACGCGCCCTTCGCCGGGCGGATCCCGCTCGAGCTCTGCCGCGGGATCGAGCGCGTCCTCGTCACCGAGGAGGAGATCGAGAACGCGTTCCGGTTCCTCTACGAGCGGGCGAAGCTTGCGTGCGAGCCCGCCGGTGCGGCGGCAGTCGCCGCGCTCCTCGCCGGCAAGGTCAAGGCCGAGAAGCCCGTCGCCGTCGTCAGCGGCGGGAACGTCTCGGCGCAAACGGCCGCTGCTATCCTGGCCCGACCGTGAAGGCCGACATCCATCCCGAGTACGTTCTCTCGACCGTGCACTGCTCGTGCGGGAACACCTTCACGACGCGCTCGACCAAGGCCGAGCTGCACGTCGAGATCTGCGCCCAGTGCCACCCGTTCTACACCGGCAAGCAGAAGCTCGTCGATACGGGTGGGCGGGTCGAGCGGTTCCAGCGGCGCCTCGAGAAGGCCGGCCGCTCGGGCTCGAGCGCCTAGTCATGGCATCTGCGATCGGCGGCCAGGCCGTCCTCGAGGGCGTGATGATGCGCGGTCCGCGCAACTGGGCCGTCGCCGTGCGCAAGCCCGACGGCGAGATCGCCCAGGTCGCGCGGACGATCGATCCGCTGATGGCGCGCCACTGGAGCCTGCGGCTCCCGATCGTGCGCGGCGTCGTCGCGCTCGGCGAGTCCCTCGCGATCGGCTTCCGTGCGCTCTCCGTGTCCGCGAACTACGCCGCCGCCGAGGCGGCCGAGGGCGACGAGGAGCCGGCCGAGATCGGACGCTGGACGCTGTTCTTCTCGTTCGCGGTCGCGATCGGGTTCGCGCTGATGGTGTTCAAGGTCGGGCCGGGGCTGCTCGCGGACCTGCTGCCGATCTCGAGCGGGGCGCTGTTCGTGCTCGTCGAGGGCGCGATCCGCGTCACCGTCTTCGTCGGGTACCTCTGGCTGCTGAGCCTGCTCCCGTCGCTGAAGCGCGTCTTCCAGTACCACGCCGCCGAGCACAAGGCGATCAACGCGTACGAGGCCGGCGAGGAGCTGACGCCCGAGATCACGCAGCGCTACTCGCTGATCCACCCGCGCTGCGGCACGGCGTTCCTGCTCTGGGTGATGGTGATCAGCATCTTCGTCTTCGCGCCCTTCGGACGGCTGCCGTGGTACTGGCTGATCGTGACGCGCGATCGCGTTCCTGCCGCTGATCGCCGGGATCGCGTACGAGCTGATCCGCTTCGCGGGCAAGCACAGCGACAACCGCACGCTGATGACGCTGCTCGCGCCCGGCCTGTGGCTGCAGCGGCTGACGACGCGCGAGCCGACTCTCGACCAGCTCGAGGTGTCGATCCGCGCGCTCGAGGAGGTCCTGGAGAAGGAGGGCCGGCTCGCTCCGGCCGACCGGCGAGTGGAGGTGATGGCCTGATGGCGACCGACCGCAGGGCGGACGTGGTCTGGGAGGGAAGTCTCCTCGAGGGGAGCGGCACGATCGTCTCGAACACGAGCGGCGCGCTGCCGGTACTGCCGGTGACGTGGGCCTCGCGGGCCGAGGCGCCCGAGGGCCGGACGAGCCCGGAGGAGCTGATCGCGGCGGCGCACGCCTCGTGCTTCTCGATGGCGCTCTCGCACGGCCTCGCCGAGTCCGGCCACACGGCCGAGCGGCTCGAGACCTCGGCGACCGTCACGTTCCAGCCGGGCGAGGGGATCAAGGGCTCCGCGCTCACGGTCGTCGGCACGGTGCCGGGCCTGAGCGAGGACGAGTTCCTGGCGGCGGCCGAGGCCGCGAAGGACGGCTGTCCGGTCTCGCAGGCGCTGAGCGTCGAGATCACGCTCGACGCGCGGCTCGCGGGCTAACCTGAGCCGCCGATGGCGGCGCTGGACGCACTCGTCGAGGAGCTCGAGCGCTCGTACCTCGAGGCGCAGGAGCGTCAGGCCGATCCGTCGGTCTACAACGACCACCGCGAGGCGGCGGCGGTCGGGCGGCGGCTGAAGGAGCTCGAGGAGCCGTACCAGCTCGCGCAGGCGTGGAAGCAGGCGAGCGACGACCTCGACTCGGCCCGCCACGACCCGGAGCTCGCGGTGATGGTCGCCGACTACGAGGCCGAGGTGGCGCGGTTCGAGGAGGAGCTGAAGCTCTCGCTCGTCGAGCGCGACCCGGCCGACGACAAGGACGTGATCGTCGAGATCCGGCAGGGCGTCGGCGGCGACGAGGCCGCGCTGTTCGCGGCCGACCTCTCGCGGATCCTCCAGCGCTACGCCGAGCGGCGGAGGTACCGCTGGGAGGAGCTCGGCGTGAGCTCGTCGGAGGGCGGCGGGATCAAGGAGGGCGTGTTCGCGATCAAGGGCGACGGCGCGTACTCGGTCTTCAAGTTCGAGGGGGGCACGCACCGCGTCCAGCGTGTCCCCGAGACGGAGTCGCAGGGCCGGATCCACACCTCCACCGCGACGGTCGCGGTGATGCCCGAGGCCGAGGACGTCGAGGTGCCGATCGAGGAGAAGGACCTGAAGATCGACGTCTTCCGCTCGTCCGGCCCCGGCGGGCAGTCGGTGAACACGACCGACTCGGCCGTGCGGATCACGCACCTTCCGAGCGGGATCGTGGTCGCGATGCAGGACGAGCGCTCGCAGCTCCAGAACCGCGACAAGGCGATGCGCGTCCTCCGCGCCCGGCTGTACGAGGCCGAGCGCGAGCGGAAGCAGGCCGAGCAGGCGGCGGTGCGGAAGGCGCAGGTCGGGACCGGCGAGCGGGCCGAGAAGATCCGCACCTACAACTATCCCGCAGGACCGGGTCACCGACCACCGGGTCAAGGTCACGGTCCGGCTCGAGGACGTGCTCTCGGGCGACGCTCGACGAGTTCACGGAGGCGCTCACCGCCGACGAGCGCCGCCGCGCGCTCGAAGGGTGACGCTCGGCGAGCTCCTGCGCGCAGAGCCGCGAGTCGCTCGAGCGCCGGGGCGTCGACTCGCCGCGGCTCGACGCGGAGCTCCTCGTCGCGCACGCGCTCGGCCTCTCGCGGCTCGAGCTCGCGACGTCGGGCGGCCGCGAGCTCGACGCCGGCGGAGCTCGACCGGGCCGCGCGCTCGTCGAGCGGCGGGCCGCGCGCGAGCCGCTCGCGTACGTCCTCGGCGAGTGGGGCTTCCGGCGGCTCGTGCTGCGCACCGACGCACGGGCGCTCGTGCCGCGGCCCGAGACGGAGATCGTCGTCGAGCGCGCGCTCGCCGCGATCGACGGCGTGGACGCGCCGCGCGTCCTCGACGTCGGCACCGGGAGCGGCGCGATCGCGCTCGCGCTCGCCGACGAGCGGCCCGACGCGCGCGTGACGGCGACCGACGTCTCGGCCGACGCGCTCGCGCTCGCGCGCGAGAACGCCGACCGCCTCGGGCTCGCGGTCGAGCTCGTCCAGGCTCGCTCCTCGCCGGCCTCGCCGGCCCGTTCGACCTCGTCGTCTCCAACCCGCCGTACGTGCTCGCGGCCGAGCTGGACGCCCTCGAGCCCGAGGTGCGCGAATGGGAGCCGCGCGTGGCGCGTCGTCGACGCGGACCAGACCGAGGAGCTCGTCCTCGCCGCGCGCGGCGCGCTCGCGCCGGGCGGCGCGCTCGTCCTCGAGTGCCACGCGGAGCGCGCCGCGGAGGTCGCCGCGCTCCTTGGCGAGGCGGGCTACGCGGCCAGTAGGATCACCGCGTGACCTCGCCGGGCGCGAGCGAGTTGTGGAGGCGCGGTGGGAGCCGACCCAGTCCAGCAGGCGATAGACGCGATCCGGGCGGGCCGGCCCGTGCTGCTGCCGACCGACACGGTCTACGGGCTCTGCTCGTCGCCGTACCGCGAGGATCCGACGCGGCGCCTCTACGAGCTGAAGGGGCGCGGCGAGGATCAGCCGACGGCGCTCATCGCGGCGAGCGTCGACATGCTGTTCGAGTGCGTGCCGGAGCTGCGCGGCCGCGCGGGCGTGATCGTCCGGGCGCTCCTGCCCGGGCCGTACACGCTCGTGCTCACGAACCCGGCGCGGCGGTACCGCTGGCTGAACGGGACGCGGCCCGACACGATCGGCGTCCGTGTCGCCGAGCTGCCGACCGCGACGCAGCGCGTCCTCGACACGGTCGGCGCGGTCGCCGCGACGAGCGCGAACGACCCGGGGGCGCCGCCGCCCGCGAGCCTCGACGACGTCCCGGCCCGGATCCGCGCCGCGTGCACGGCCGAGCTCGACGGCGGCGCTCTCGCCGGCGTGGCCTCGACGGTGATCGACTTCACCGGCGCCGAGCCGGTCGTCGTGCGCGAGGGCGCGGCGCCCGCGGCCGACGCGATCGCCCGCGCGATCGACGCGCTCGCGACCTCGCGCGTCGCCTGACGTGCCGATCCCGACCGAGCCGATCGGGAGCATCCCGCGGCCGCCCGCGCTGCTCGCGGCGATGGCCGCCGGGCGCGCCGCCCGACGAGCTCGACGGGCTCCAGGACGACGCGGTCCGCGACACGATCGCGCGGCTCGAGGAGACCGGCTCGCCGGTCGTCACCGACGGCGAGCAGCGCAAGCCGAGCTTCGCGACGTATCCCGTCGCCGGGCTCGAGAACCTCGCGCCCGACGGCGTCCCGATCCCGTTCGCCGACGGCCACGAGCGGCGCCTCCCGCGGCTCGTCTCGGGGCCGTTCCGGTACCGGACGTTCGCGGCGTCGTACCTCGAGCGCGCGCGCCCGTTCGCGCACCGGCCGCTCAAGCAGGCGGTGATCTCGGCCTCCGCGATCAGCCTCCTGTACCCGGCCGACGGGATCGACGGGTACCCGGTCGAGCAGTTCCTCCGCGACCTCGTGGCCGAGGCGGAGGCCGACATCCGCGGGTGCCTCGACGCCGGCGCGGACAGCGTCCAGATCGACTTCACCGAGGCGCGACTCTCGCTGAAGCTCGACCCGTCGGGCGGGCTGCTCCGGCAGTTCGTGGGCCTGAACAACGAGGTGCTCGGCCGCTTCTCGGCCGACGAGCGGCGGCGGATCGGCGTGCACACGTGCCCGGGCGGCGACCGCGACTCGACCCACAGCGCCGACGTCGACTACGCCGACCTGCTGCCGACGCTCTTCACGCTCGACGCCGGCCGCGTTCTACGTCCAGCTCGCGAGCGAGCCCGACCGCGTGCGCGTCCTTCGCGCCGTCGCCGAGCACGCGCGGCCGGACCAGATCGTCTTCGTCGGCGTGATCGACCCGATCGACCCGCGCGTCGAGACGCCGGAAGAGGTGCGGGACCGGGTGGTCGAGGCCGCCGCGCACATCCCGCTCGAGCGGCTCGGCACGACCGACGACTGCGGCTTCTCGCCCTTCGCCGACGACGAATCGACCGCCCGCGAGACGGCGTTCGCGAAGATCCGCGCCCGCGTGGTCGGCACCGCGCTCGCCGCCGACGCGCTCGGCGCCTGATCCTCCACGTGCCGAACGGCACGTGAGTAGGATTCTCGTCCGGCCGGTCGGAGGACACGGGAGGTCTGATGGCAGGTGTGACGCTCGATCAGGTGAGCAAGGTCTACCCGGACGGCTACAAGGCCGTGAACGGGATCGATCTCGCGATCGCGGACGGGGAGTTCATGGTCCTCGTCGGGCCGTCGGGGTGCGGCAAGACGACCGCGCTGCGGATGGTCGCGGGGCTCGAGTCGATCTCGGGCGGCACTCGTCCGGATCGGCGACCGCGTCGTCAACTACGTCCCCTCGCGCGACCGCGACATCGCGATGGTCTTCCAGAGCTACGCGCTCTACCCGCACCTGAGCGTCTACGACAACATCGCGTTCGGCCTGCGGCTGAAGAAGCTGCCGAAGGAGGAGATCGACGACCCGCGTCCAGAAGGCGGCGCAGGACGCTCGGCCTCGAGGACCAGCTCAAGCGCAAGCCGCGCAACCTCTCCGGCGGGCAGCGGCAGCGGGTCGCGATGGGCCGCGCGATCGTCCGCGAGCCGGCCGCGTTCCTGATGGACGAGCCGCTCTCGAACCTCGACGCGAAGCTCCGCGTGCAGATGCGCGCCGAGATCTCGCGCCTCCAGCGCGACCTCGGCGTGACCACGATCTACGTCACGCACGACCAGGTCGAGGCGATGACGATGGGCGATCGCGTCGCGGTGATGCGGAAGGGCGAGATCCAGCAGGTCGACGAGCCGCAGACGCTCTACGACCATCCGGTCAACCTCTTCGTCGGCGGCTTCATCGGCTCGCCGGCGATGAACATGGTCGACGCGACGGTCGAGCGCAGCAACGGCACGCGTCGTCGCGGCGCTCGGCGAGCAGAAGCTCGAGGTCGACCCCGCCAGCCTGACCGCGCGCGCCCGGCGCTCGCCTCCTACGACGGCCGGCCGGGTGATCCTCGGGATCCGGCCGGAGCACCTCGAGGACGCGGCGCTCGCCGGCGAGGCGCGGCCCGACGCGGCGCCTCCGCGGGAACGTCGAGCTCCGCGAGGCGCTCGGCTCGGAGCTGATGGTGCACTTCAGCGTCGAGAGCGCGAGCCTCGCCGAGACCGAGGAGACGAAGGAGCTCGCGCGCGAAGCGGGCGCCGGCATGGGCGAGGGCGGCGAGACGGCGGGCGCGCTCTTCGTCGGGCGGTTCGGCGCGCGCGCGCAGGTTGCGGAGGGCGAGCCGGTCGAGGTCGCGGTCGACACGAGCGCGCTGCATTTCTTCGATCCCGAGCTACGGGTCTTGGCATCTACGACCAGGTTCAGGAAGGAGGAGCAACGTGAGAAGTCGTTGGGCTCAGAGGGGCGCGGTCCTGCTCGTCGCGGTGCCGCTGGCAGCGCTCGCGATCGTGAGCAGCGGGTCGAGTGCGACGAGGCACACGCAGGCCGTCTCGGGGAGCATCAGCTTCGACGGCGTCTGGACGGGCGCCGAGGCGAGCGCCTTCGGGAACGTGATCAAGGCCTACAACAAGGTCGTCCCGGGCGTGAAGGTCAACTACAAGCCGGTCGGCGACAACCTGCCGACCGTGGTCTCCACGGCGGTCGCCGGCGGCAATCCGCCCGACATGGCCGACATCGCCCAGCCCGGGCTCGTGAAGCAGTTCGTCGACAAGAAGGCGCTCAAGCCGATCGGCTACGCGAAGGGCGTCCTGCTCGCGAACTTCACGCCCGCGTGGGTCGCGCTCGGCACGTTCAACAGGAAGATCTACGGCCTCGTCTTCAAGGCGAGCAACAAGTCGACGGTCTGGTACAACGTCCACTCGTTCAAGACCGCCGGCGTCAAGGCCGCCGACGACGTGGACCCAGTTCACGGGCGTCGCCCACACGCTCCTCGCATCCGGCGTCCCGCCCTTCTCGATCGGCGGCGCGGACGGATGGACGCTCACCGACCTGTTCGAGAACATCTACCTCCGGCAGGCGGGCCCGACGAACTACGCCCTCCTGACGGCGCACAGGCTCAAGTGGACCGACCCGTCGGTCACCGCCGCGCTGAACACGATGAAGGGGGTCATCGGCACGTCGTCGAGCATGGCCGGAGGGACGAGCGGCGCGGTGCAGACCGACTTCCCGACCTCGGTCAACAACGTGTTCCAGAACCCGCCGAAGGCGGCGATGGTGCTCGAGGGCGACTTCGTTCCCGGCGTCGCGACCGTGAAGGCGAAGCCCGGGAGTGACTACGCGCAGTTCGCGTTCCCGTCGATCAACAGGTCGCCGCTGTCCGTCGTGATCGGCGGCGACACGATCGTCGCGTTCCGCGACAACCCGGCGATCGAGTCGTTCGTGAAGTTCCTCGCGACGCCGGCGGCGGCGGCCGCGTGGGCGTCGAAGGGCGGGTTCGCGACCGGCAACACGAAGATGTCGCCGAGCGTGTACCCGGACGCCACGACGCGCGCGACCGCGTCCGCGATCGCGAAGGCGAAGAACGTCGCGTTCGACATGTCCGACCAGCAGCCGGCCGCGTTCGGCGCGACGACCGGACAGGGCGAGTGGGGGCTGTTCCAGGACTTCCTCCGCAACCCCGGCAACGTGAAGAGCATCCAGCAGAAGCTCGAGTCCGCGGCCGCGGCGGCCTACAAGTAGGCCGGACGGGCGGATGACGTCAGGCAGCATCACGGCGGAGCCGACGGTCGCGTCGGCTCCGCCGGCCGACAGCGGCCCCGGCCTGCGCCGGTACCTCTCGGGCACGCTCTTCCTGCTGCCGGCGTTCATCCTGCTCGGCGTCTGGATCGTCTATCCGACCGTCTACACGGTCGCCCGGAGCTTCTTCGGGCTCAACGGGTTCAACCACTTCGTCGGGATCGACAACTACAAGTCGCTGTTCACGACGCCGACCCTGACGACGGCGATCAAGAACAACCTGATCTGGGTGGCGGTCGTGCCCGCGTTCGTGACCGCGATCGGGCTCATCTTCGCCGTGCTCACCGAGCGCGTCGGCTGGGCCTTCGCGTTCAAGACGGTCGTGTTCCTCCCGATGGCGATCTCCGCGTTCGCGACCGGGGTCACCTGGCGGATCATGTACGTCCAGGACCCGAACCTCGGCGCCGTGAACGCCCTCGGCCGCACGGTCGTCCAGGTCTTCAACCCACCGGGCTCGCTCTCGACGGCCTTCCCGTCGACGTCGAACGTCACGGGCACGGCCGACACCGGGATGCGATTGACGACGCCGCTGCACCCCGGCGGCGTGGCGGTGATCGGCCTCACCGGGATCCCGCCGGCCGACGTCTCCTCGAGCGCGAAGCAGGCGATCGAGCCGAAGCCGGTGCCGGGCCACATCGCCGGCGTCGTCTGGCGCGACTTCAAGCCCGGCGGCGGCACTCCCGGGAAGGTCGAGACGGGCGAGCTCGGGCTCCCCGGCGTGACCGTCCAGCTCACGAACGCCGAGAACAAGGTGGTGAAGACCGCGGCCTCGAACGCCAACGGGCAGTTCGACTTCGGCGTCGATCACGCCGCCGGGCACCTACCACGCGAGCATCTCGTCGCAGACGTTCGCGAAACCCTGGGCCGGCTACGCGTGGCTCGGCACGAAGCTGATCACGCCGGCGCTGATCATCGCGTACATCTGGATCTGGGCCGGGTTCTCGATGGTCGTGATCGCCGCCGGGCTCTCCGCGATGCCTCGAGACGTGCTCGAGGCCGCGCGGACCGACGGCGCCAGCGAGTGGCAGGTCTTCCGGCGCGTGACCGTGCCGCTGCTCGCGCCCGTGCTCTCGGTCGTGTTCATCACGATGATCATCAACGTCCTGAAGGTGTTCGACCTCGTGATCACGCTCGCGCCGGGGTCGTCGCAGAACGCCGCCAGCGTGATCGCGCTCGCGATGTGGCGGACGTCGTTCGGCGGGATCAACGACTTCGGGGTCGGCTCGGCGATCGCCGTCTTCCTGTTCGTGCTGGTCATCCCCGTCCTGATGCTCAACGTCCGGCGGTTCCGGAGGGAGGTCTAGAGCGTGACCACGGTCGACGTCGCGATCCCGAAGCAGAAGCTCTCCGAGCGGGACACCGTCTCGGCCAAGATCCTGCGCTTCATCATGCGGGCGCCGGTGAACATCGTCCTCATCGTGCTCGGCCTGCTCTGGCTGATCCCGACGCTCGGCCTCTTCCTGACCTCGATCCTGCCGGCGCAGGCCTTCACGGTGAAGGGCTGGTGGCAGATCTTCTCGAAGCCGAGCGTGACCACGTGGTCGAACTACAGCGCCGTGCTCCACAACCACGCGATCACGCACTCGCTGCTGATCACGCTCGAGATCGCCGTGTCGAACACGCTGATCATCATCGTGGTCGCCTCGCTCGCGGGCTACGCGTTCGCGTGGCTCGAGTTCCCCGGCCGCGACTGGATCTTCATCGGCGTGATCGCCCTGCTCGTCGTGCCGCTGCAGATGGCGCTGATCCCGATGTTCACGCTCTACAACAAGGCGAGCCTGTACGACACCGTGCTCGGGATCGTGCTCTTCCACGTCGCGTTCGGGCTGCCGTTCGCGATCTTCCTGCTGCGCAACTTCTTCATCGGGATCCCGAAGGACATCATGGAGTCGGCCCGGATCGACGGCGCCTCGGAGCTGCGGATCTTCGTGCGGCTGATCCTCCCGCTCGGCCTCCCGGCGATCGCGTCGCTCGCGATCTTCCAGTTCCTCTGGACGTGGAACGACCTGATCGTCGCGCTCACGTTCGGCCAGAACGTGCAGCCGATCACCGTCGCGATCTTCTCGAACCTGCGCCAGTTCGGCGCGAACATCGACCTGATCGCGCCGGCGTCGTTCATCTCGCTGATCGTGCCGCTCACGGTCTTCTTCGCGTTCCAGCGCTACTTCGTCCAGGGGCTGCTCGCCGGCTCGGTGAAGTGAGCGTCGCGATCGTCGGCGGCGGGCTCGCGGGCCTCTCGGCCTACGCGACGCTCCGCCACGGCGGACTCGAGCCCGGCGAGATCGCGGTCTTCGGCGACCACGCCGACCCGGCGGAGGTGTGGCGCGGGCGGGCGGAGGCGATCCGCCAGCGGCGGATGCGCTCCGAGAGCGACGGCCACGTCGGGCCGACCTCGTTCCCCGGCCTCGCCGCGCGGGAGGCGTGGCGGCGCGGGTCGGTCGTCCCGCTCGTGCGCAGCGCGTGCGACCGGTACCGGCCGACGGTCGGCGAGTTCCTCGAGCACGTCGACGCGACGCGCGCCCGCTCCGGCTGGGACGAGAGCTTCGTCCGCGCGCGCGTGGAGCGGGTCGGGGTCGTCGACGGCGGGTTCGAGGTCGCCGGCCGCGCGTTCGCACACGTGCTGGTCGCGCCCGGGCACCCCGGGCTCGCGTTCCCGGCCGAGCTCGGGGGCGACCCGCGCGCCGTCCACGCCTACGAGCCGCACGAGTACGCCGACGAGGTCGAGGTCGTCGGCGCCGGGATGGCCGCGGCGACCGAGTGGCTGAACGCGCTCGCGGCCGGCGCGCGCGTGATCTCCGTGCGCCGGCGCGAGCCGGAGCGCCGGCCGCTGAACGTGCCGCGGCCGCTCTTCTCGCGCCGCGGGCTCGCCCGCTTCCACGGCACGCTCCCGGCCGAGCGGATCGGCCTCCTGCGGCGGTTCTCGGCGCCGTCGTACCCGGCCGGCCGCGAGTGGGACGAGCCGATCGAGCGCGCCGTCCGCGAGGGCCGGTTCCGCGTCGCGCCCGAGCTGAACGGCTCGCCGCAGATCGTGTGCGCGACCGGCTTCCGGCGCGGCTACCGCGAGAACCCGCTGCTCGGGCGGCTCGTCGAGGAGTACGCGGTCGAGACGGCCGAGGACTGGATCGTGCTCGCTCCGGACTCGACCGTGCCGTCGCTCACGGACGGGACGCGGACGCTCGCGCTCGCGGGCGCGCCGGCCGCGTGGGCGTTCCCCGGCGCCGACACGGTCGTCGGCGCGAAGTACGCCGCGCGCGGCTTCCTCGGGAGGGTGAAGGCGTGTCGTACACGCTGAGGGGCCGGCTCGAGACGCGGCTCGCGGCGGTGCTCGTCGCGCTCGCGGTCGCGGTCGGGCTGGCCGCCGCGGTCGGCTCGTGGTGGCCGCTCGAGCTCGCGGCCGTGATGGCCGGGGTGGGGCTCGCGGCGGACGCAATCGCGTACGACCGGCTGCTCGACTACCAGCCCGGGTGGCTCGCGCTGCCGCTCGGCGCGATCGAGCTCGGGATCGTGGTCGGCATCGCGAAGCTGGCCGGGATCATGGCGCCGCTCGGCACGGCGGTCGCCCTCTTCGGGATCGCGTGGCTCGCCGCGCAGGTGCTCGGCCACGCGGTGCTGCCGCTCGCGCGGAGGAGCTACTCGACCGACGGCGGCGAGCTCGGCCGCGCCGGGCCGGCCGCCGCGGTCGCGGTGCTCGCCGTCTTCGCGGGCGCGGCCGGGACCGCGTACGCGGTCCAGCCGCCGACCGTCCACCTCTCGACCGGCGTCCACCAGGGCCCGCTCGTGATCACCCGCCGCGAGGTGCTCGTCGGCGACCCGGGCGCGATCGTCCGCGGCGGCATCGTGGTGAAGGCGAACGGCGTCACGATCCGGAACGTCGCCGTCGTCGGCGGCGAGAACGGGATCACGATCGACGGCTTCCGCGACACGGTCCTCGACGGCGTGTCGGTCAGCGGCGCGAAGCTCGACGGCATCCACGTCCGGCTCGGCGGCGTGATGATCAAGAACTGCCGGATCGACATGCTCGGCAACGAGCTGGGACAGGGGATCGACATCTCCTACAACACGGACATGGGGATGAGCATGGTCGAGGGCTGCACGATCGTCGGCGGGATGGAGGGGATCACGACGCACTCGTCGATGACGGACATCGTCCACAACGAGGTCAGCCGCACGACGAAGCACGCGATCTCGGTCACCGAGATGTCGATGGGGATGGTGTCGCGGAACAGCGTCAACGGCGCGCTCGGCGCGGCGATCTACTGCGGCGACCACTCGATGTGCGAGATCGAGCACAACGTCGTCTCCGGGACGAGGGCCGACGCCGCCTCCGGCGACGAGACCCGCCGCGGCTACGCGATCGTGACGTGGTGGGACTCCGACGCGACCGTCGGCTCGAACACGCTCGTCGCGAACCCGCGCGGCCTCGGCGCGTTCGCCTCCGCGCGCTTCATCCAGAAGCACTGACCGGGGCGACTACGATTGCCGCGGGCCCCATCCCCGGCGAAGGAGCGAGAGATGGCGATCGCACAGGAGACGTTCGAGCACCTGAAGACGGCGGGGCTCGCGGAGGTCGACCCCGAGATCGCGGAGCTGCTCGGCCGCGAGGCCGACCGGCAACGCGGCCAGATCGAGCTGATCGCGTCGGAGAACTTCACGTGGCCGTCCGTGCTCGAGGCGGTCGGCTCGGTGCCGACGAACAAGTACGCCGAGGGCTATCCGGGGAAGCGGTACTACGGCGGCTGCGAGGTCGTGGACGAGATCGAGGTGCTCGCGCAGGAGCGCGCGAAGGCGCTGTTCGGCGCGGAGCACGCGAACGTCCAGGCGCACGCGGGCGCGCAGGCGAACATGGCGGTGTACTTCGCGGTGCTCTCGCCGGGCGACCGCGTGCTCGGTCTCTCGCTCGACCACGGCGGCCATCTCACCCACGGGCTCAAGGTCAACTTCTCCGGGAAGCTCTACGAGTTCCACCACTACGGCGTCTCCCGCGAGACGATGCGCGTGGACTACGACGAGGTGCTCGCGAAGGCGAAGGAGGTGCGGCCGAAGCTGATCGTGTGCGGCGGCTCGGCGTACCCGCGAACGGTCGAGGCCGACCGGTTTCGCGAGATCGCCGACGAGGTCGGCGCGATGCTCATGACCGACATGGCGCATTACTCGGGCCTCGTCGCGGCCGGGCTGCACCCGAGCCCCGTCCCGCACTCGGACTTCGTCACCTCGACGACGCACAAGACGCTCGCGGGACCGCGGGCCGGGTTCGTGCTGTGCCGCGAGGAGCACGCGAAGGCGGTCGATCGCGCGAACTTCCCGGGGATGCAGGGCGGGCCGCTGATGCACACGATCGCGGCGAAGGCAGCGTGCTTCCGGATCGCCGCGACCGACGCGTTCCGCGACTACCAGCGGCAGGTGCGGGCGAACGCCGACACGCTCGCGTCCGGGCTGATCGGCGGCGGCTTCGACGTGCTCACCGGCGGCACCGACACGCACCTCGTCCAGCTCGACCTGCGCGCGACCGAGTGGACGGGCCTCGCGGCGCAGGAGCGGCTCGAGGAGTGCCGGCTGACGGTGAACCGGAACACGGTGCCGTTCGACGAGCGGCCGCCGATGGTCGCCTCCGGCGTGCGGATCGGGACGCCGGCGGCGACGATGCGCGGCTTCGACGAGGAGGACTTCCGCGAGGTCGCGTCGATCATCGTCGACTCGCTCGCCGACGACGTCGACGTCGCGGCGCTGCGCGCCCGGGTCGAGACGCTCTGCGAGCGCCGGCCGCTGTACCCGGGCTTCCGCGGCTACACGACGTACGTCGCGTAGCGGCCTGTGGACAGTCCGTCACAGTTCCGTTGCGACGGCTGCCGCCGGACACGTCCCTGCGAGGCGCGTCCCGGAAGGCCATGACCGTCACCGAGGTCGCCCACCCGCTCGTCCGCCACAAGCTCGGCCTGCTGCGGGACGTCGAGACGACGACCGAGATGTTCCGCCGGCTCGTGAACGAGCTGACGCTGCTCCTCACCTACGAGGCGACGAAGGACATGAGCCTCGAGGAGTTCGAGGTCGAGACGCCGCTCGAGCGGACGACGGCGCAGCGGATCCCGGGCAAGAAGGTCGCCGTCTGCCCGATCCTCCGCGCCGGCATGGGGATGCTCGACGGCGTCCTCTCGCTGATCCCGGTCGCGCGCGTCGGCTTCATCGGCCTCTACCGCAACGAGGAGACGCTCGAGCCGGTCGAGTACTACGTGAAGCTCCCGGCCGACATCGCCGACCGGGACGTGCTGCTGCTCGACCCGATGCTCGCGACCGGCAACTCGACCGCCGCCGCGGTCGAGGTGCTCCGGCAGGCGGGCGCGCAGCAGATCACGCTGTCGCGCTGATCGCGGCGCCGGAGGGGATCGCCCGCATCGAGCGCGAGCACCCCGACGTCAACATCGTCGTCGCCGCGATCGACTCGCACCTGAACGAGCGGGGCTACATCGTCCCCGGCCTCGGCGACGCAGGAGACCGGCTGTACGGGACGAAGTAGCTCGCGATGGTGTGGGACGAGCTCACGTCCAACCTCGAGGTCGTCTGGGGCGCCGCTCGTCGCGCTCGTGATCGTCGTGGCGCTGACGCCGGCGGTCGGCGGGATGGCGCGGCTCCTCGGCGTCGTCGACCGGGCCGAGAGCGGGCGGCCGAGCGCCGCGCGGGGTGCCGCGGCTCGGCGGGCTCGCGATCTTCCTCGGCGTGTTCGTGCCCGCGCTCGCGTTCCTGCCGCTCGGCCGCGAGATGCGCGCGATCCTGCTCGGCGCGGCCGTCGCGACGACGGTCGGCGCGATCGACGACTTCCGCGGCCTGCGCTGGTGGGAGAAGCTCGCCGGCCAGACCCTCGCGGCCTCGATCCCCGTCTGGGCCGGCATGTGGGTGCACAGCTTCACGTTCCCGTTCGTCGGCGTGCACGCGCTGCCGGCGTGGATCGGCGCGCCGCTGACCGTGCTCGCGATCGTCGCGGTGATGAACATGGTCAACTTCCTCGACGGCCTCGACGGCCTCGCCGCGGGCGTCTGCGCGATCTCGGCGGCCTCGTTCACGCTGATCGAGCTCTCGCTCGGCCGGCCCGACGCCGCGATCCTGACCGCGATCGTCTTCGGCGCGTGCCTCGGCTTCCTCCGCCACAACTTCTACCCGGCGCGGATCTTCATGGGCGACTCGGGCGCGCTGCTGCTCGGCTTCGTGCTCGCGACCGTCTCCGTCCAGGGCCTCCTGAAGACGGCGGCGTTGGCGACGCTCGTGCTGCCGCTGCTCGTGCTCGCGGTGCCGCTGCTCGACACCTCGTTCGTCGTCGCGCGGCGGATCAAGTACGGCCAGCCGGTGTATGTCGGCGACCGGCAGCACCTGCACCACCGCTTCGAGAACATCGGCTTCTCGCAGCGCCGCGCCGCCGTCTACCTCTACGTCTGGTGTGCGACGCTCGCGCTCGCCGCGCTCGCGACCCGCTTCGTGCACCCGCACCGCCACGGCGACTGGAACGCGACGAGCACGGCGATCGACGCCGCCGTCGGCGTCCTCGCGCTCGGCGCGTCCGTCTACGTCGTCTACCTGCTCGAGATCGTGAAGCCCGCGAATCCGTTCATCCGCCGCCGCGAGGAGCTCGCCCGCGCGGCCGACGAGCGGCGTTCTGCGTAGAGACGACTGAAACAAAGTCGCCACGATTCCCCGCAGGGAAGCCGCTTCCGATGTCACGAACTCGGGCCATGGGTGCGGTATGCTCCCGCCGATGAAAGCGGCCGTGCACGATCCGTTTCCTCCGATCGAGGCCGGCGCGCTCCTGATCGCGGTCACGATCGCCGTGATCGCGGCCTGCCTGCTCGTCGGCTGGGCGGCCGGCGCGCCGACGACCGGGCTCGTGGTCGGCGTCGTGCTCGGGATCCCTGTCGGCATCTTCGCCGTGTACCGGCGCTACCGCGGATACTTCTCCTGATGCCGCTCAAGGCGCTCGAGACGCCGCACCCGGTTCCGAACCGGCTCCGTCCCGCGCTGGCCGGCACGGCCGTGATCGTGGTCGCGCTGCCGGTGTTCGTGCTCGCCGGGCTGGCCGCTCACGGCGTGGGGGTTCGCAGCCGCGCTGTGGGCCGTCTTCGAGCTGATCGGCGTTCTCCTCGGCCGGATGCCGATGGGCCTCGGGACGCTCGGCACGACCGGTGTCGCCGCCTTCGGGCGGATGTTCCGCGTGATCGCGCTGATGACGATCCTGATCGTCGTGACCACGCACAACGAGCACTTCGGGCTCGCGGCGGCGCTCCTGTTCGCGCTCGCGTTCTCGGTCGAGTTCGGGCTGTCGCTCGCCTCGTACGCCGGCGGGGAGCTGAACCGATGAGGAGCCTCTTCCGCATGCGCCGCTCCCTGTACGTGCTCGCGGGCCTCGCGCTCGCCGCGCCCGGCGCGGCGTCGGCGGCGGACTTCGACCCCTCGAAGGAGTTCGAGCTCAAGCCGTGGATCTCGATCCACCTCGGGCCGCTCGACCTGTCGATCAACAAGGCCGTCGTCTACCTCTTCATGGCGGCCGGGCTCGCGTGCCTGTTCGGGATCGTGTTCATGCGCGTGAAGTTCACGAAGAAGCCGGGTCGCCGCGAGACGATCGGCGAGCTCGTCTACGAGATCGCGCAGACCCAGGTCGCGGAGCTCGGCCTCCCGGCGAAGGCGCTGCCGCTCTGGTTCCCGTACTGCGCCACGCTGCTGCTCTTCATCTGGTTCATCAACATGCTCGGCTTCATCCCGCTGCCGCTGACCGGCGAGACGTGGCACGGGATCCCGGTGTGGGGGATCTACGCGGCGACCTCGTCGCTCTCGGTCACGCTCGCGCTCTCGTTCGTGACGTGGATCGCGACGCACGTCGAGGGGATCCGCTGGAACGGCCCCGTCAAGTACTTCAAGTCGTGGATCCCGGAGGTGCCGAAGGCGATCCTGCCGCTGATCGTCTTCATCGAGATCCTCTCCCAGTTCATGCGGCTGATCAGCCTCTCGGTCAGGCTCTACGCCAACATGCTCGCCGGGCACATCCTGATCCTGACCTTCATCGGACTCATCTTCGTCTTCGAGAGCTTCGGGCTCGTCATCCTGACCGGCGTCTCGGCCGGCTTCTACATCTTCGAGGTCGGCCTGATCGCCTCGATCCAGGCGTTCATCTTCGCGGCCCTCTCGGCCATCTACATCGGCGCGGCCATCGAGCCGGACCACTAACAAGGAGAGACCACCGGATGCTCCACTTCGCCTTCCTCATCGCCGTCTCGGTCAAAGACACACCGGTCGTCCACGCCGGCAAGGCGATCGCCCTGGCGCTCGGCATCGGCCTCGGCGCCGCGGGCGCCGGCCCGGGCATCGGCTTCATCTTCGGCTCGATGATCTCGTCGGTCGCCCGCCAGCCGGAGCTGCGCGGCGAGCTCCAGGGCCTGATGTGGCTGGGCTTCGCGCTCACCGAGGCCGTCGTGTTCTACGGCTTCGTCGGCGGCCTGCTCGGCTACGTGCTCGTCTGATGCTGCTCGGCGCGAACCCACTGATCCAGGTCGTCCCCGGCCTGATGGTCTGGACGCTCGTCGCGTTCGGGATCACCCTCTTCGTGCTGAAGCGGTACGCGTTCGGGCCCGCGCAGAAGTACATCGACGACCGCCGCGACCGGATCCGCGCGACGATCGACGAGGCCGACCGCGCGCGCGACGAGGCGCGCGGCCTGCTCGAGGAGCACCGGCAGCTCGTC
This sequence comes from uncultured Actinomycetes bacterium, assembly GCA_963729135.1. Classification (GTDB taxonomy): domain Bacteria; phylum Actinomycetota; class Thermoleophilia; order Gaiellales; family Gaiellaceae; genus PALSA-600. The sequence goes on along the minus strand of CAVSMT010000008.1, from coordinate 142,665 downwards.
GCGCAGGCGAAGGGCGAGGCCGAGTCGATCCTCGCCGAGGCCCGCAAGATCGGCGACTCGCAGCGCGAGCGGATGCGGGTCGAGATCGAGGAGGACCGCCAGAAGCGCCTCGAGGAGACCGGCCGGCAGATCGAGCAGGCGACCCAGCAGGCGCTCGGCGCCATCCGGGGCGAGGTCGCGAGCCTGTCGGTGCAGGCCGCGGAGAAGATCACGCGCAAGACGCTCACCGACGCCGACCAGCGGCGCCTGATCGACGAGGCGCTCGCCGAGCTCGACTTCTCGCAGCTGGAGGCGTCCCTCATAGCGACCCCGCAGCACGTCTACGCCCGCGCGCTCTTCGAGGCAGCGCGGGACAAGGGCAGGCTCGAGACCGTCCACGCCGAGCTGACCGACCTCGCGGCCGCGGTCGACGACGTGCCCGAGCTCGAGGCGCTGCTCGTCAACCCCGAGACCGAGTCGCGGGTGAAGGCCGACGTCCTCGAGCAGGTGCTCGGCGGCGCCGACGAGCTCGTCCGCAACTTCGTCCGGCTCGTCGTCGAGAAGGGCCGCGCCGGCGAGCTCCGCGAGATCGCGGCCGAGTTCGACGCGCTCGTCGCGGCCGAGGAGCACGTGATCGACGTCGAGCTCACGACCGCGCAGGCGCTCTCCGACGAGGAGTTCGGCAGCCTCCTCGGCCGGATCGAGCAGGCCGCCGGCCGCAAGGTGCAGGGCTCGCGCTCCGTCGACCCGGATCTGATCGGCGGCCTCGTCCTCCAGGCCGGCTCGCTCCGTCTCGACGCGAGCGTCCGCGGCCGCCTCGACCGTCTTCGCCAACAGCTCGCAACGACACGTTAGGAGACACCATGAAGCTTCGCCCCGAAGAGATCACCGTCGATCCTGCGCCAGCGGATCGAGGAGTTCGACGTCGAGACGAACCTCGCCGAGGTCGGCGCCGTGCTCCAGCTCGGCGACGGGATCGCGCGGGTGCACGGGCTCGAGAACTGCGTCGCGCTCGAGATGCTCGAGCTCGACCACGGCGTCGTCGGGCTCGCGTTCAACCTCGAGGAGGACAACGTCGGCGTCGCGCTGTTCGGCGAGTGGGACAAGATCAAGCGAGGGCGACCCGGTCCGGCGCACCGGCCAGGTCGCGTCGGTGCCGGTCGGCGAGGCGCTGCTCGGCCGCGTCGTCGACCCGCTCGGGAACCCGCTCGACGGCCAGGGCCCGATCGACGCGACGCGAGCGCCGTCCGCTCGAGTGGAAGGCGCCGGGCGTCGTCCAGCGCCAGCCGGTGAAGGAGCCGCTCCAGACCGGGATCAAGGCGATCGACTCGATGACGAACGTCGGCCGCGGCCAGCGCGAGCTGATCATCGGCGACCGCTCGACCGGCAAGACGGCGATCGCGGTCGACACGATCCTGAACCAGCACGACCAGAACGTGAAGTGCATCTACGTCGCCATCGGCCAGAAGGCCTCGACGGTCGCGCAGGTGTTCGAGCGCCTGCGCGAGGCGGGCGCGATGGCGTACACGACGATCGTGACCGCGCCCGCGCACGAGGCCGCGCCGATCAAGTGGATGGCGCCGTTCGCGGGCGCCGCGATGGGCGAGTACTTCCTCTACAAGGGCGAGCACGCGCTCGTGATCTACGACGACCTCACCAAGCAGGCCGACGCGTACCGCCAGCTCTCGCTGCTCCTCCGCCGGCCGCCGGGCCGCGAGGCGTTCCCGGGCGACGTCTTCTACTTGCACTCGCGGCTGCTCGAGCGCGCATGCAAGCTCTCCGACGAGCTCGGCGGCGGCTCGCTCACCGCGCTCCCGATCATCGAGACGCAGGCCGGCGACGTGTCCGCGTACATCCCGACGAACGTGATCTCGATCACCGACGGGCAGATCTTCCTGCAGTCGGACCTGTTCTTCTCGGGCGTCCGCCCGGCCGTGAACGTCGGCATCTCGGTCTCGCGCGTGGGCTCCTCGGCGCAGACGAAGGCGATGAAGAAGGTCGCCGGCCGCCTGCGCCTCGACCTCGCCCAGTACCGCGAGCTGGAGGCGTTCGCGCAGTTCGGCTCCGAGCTCGACCAGGCGACCCAGCAGGCGCTGAACCGCGGCGAGAAGATGGTCGCGACGCTCAACCAGCCGCAGTACCAGCCGTGGCCGATGGAGGAGCAGGTCGTCGCGCTGTACGCCGGCGTCCACGGGTACCTCGACGACATCCCGACCGAGGCGGTGCCGCGCTTCCAGGACGAGCTGCGCGAGTTCCTGCGCACCGAGCAGGGCACGCTGCTGACGACGATCCGCGACACGGGCGACCTCTCCGACGAGACCGCCTCGGCGCTCGGCGCGGGCATCGACCGCTTCAAGGGCATGTTCAACGTCGAAGCCGCGGCGGCGTAGATGGCCTCGACGCAGGACCTGAAGCGGCGCCTCCGCTCGATCACGAACACGCGCAAGCTGACGCGCGCGATGGAGCTCGTCGCCTCGGCGCGCCTCCGCCGCGCGCAGCAGCGGATCGAGTCGATGCGGCCGTACGCGGACCGGATGACGGAGCTGATGGCCGGCACAGCCCGCGCGGCCGGGGCCACGAACCTGCCGCTCCTGCAGCGGCGCGAGACGGTGAAGACGGTCGCGATCGTCCCGATCACCGGCGACCGCGGCATGGCCGGCGCGTTCAACGCGCAGATCCTCCGCCGCTCGTTCGCGCTCATGCGCGAGGCGCAGGCGGCCGGGCAGGAGGTGCGCTTCTTCAGCTCGGGGAAGAAGGCGCAGTCGACGCTCCGCTTCCGCAAGCTGCCGCTCGTCCAGGCGTGGACCGGGTTCAGCGACCGGCCGGCGTACTCCGACGCGCAGGCGATCGCGCACGCGCTCGCCGAGGCCTTCGCGAACGAGGAGGTCGACAGCGTCCAGGTCGTCTACAACGCCTTCGTCTCGCCGCTCGTGCAGCGCGTGACGGTGAGCGAGGTGCTGCCCGTCCCGCTCGAGGCGATCTCGAAGCAGCAGGAGGAGGAGGCGCCGCGGAGCCTTCCGCCCGACTTCTTCTACGAGCCCGAGCCGAAGAACATCCTCGCCCGGCTGCTGCCGGTGTACGTCGAGACGGAGATCTACCGGGCGCTGCTCGAGTCGGCCGCCTCCGAGCAGGGCGCGCGGATGACCGCGATGCGGAACGCGTCCAAGTCGGCCGGCGAGCTGATCGACAGCCTCACGCTCGCGATGAACCGGGCGCGCCAGGCCGAGATCACGCAGGAGATCCTCGAGGTCGTGGCCGGCGCCGACGCGCTGACGGCGTAGCCGGCTCTAACCAACGCCGCCTCTCCGAGTCTTATACTTGCGGGCCATCGCCGGCTCACGGACACGACTATGACCGCTGCGACCGATCTCCTGACCCCGACCGGGTCGCCCGGTGGGGCGGCGGGCGAGACGACCTACCAGAGCCGCAGCGGGACGAGGCTCTTCTGGGAGCGCTTCCGGGAGGACAAGGCCGCGGTCTTCGGGCTCGGCGTGATCGCGCTCCTGATCATCATCGCGGCCGGGGGCGGGCCGTTCGCGGCCTGGATCACCGGCCACCCGTCGCTGACGGCCTACAACCAGACGATGCTCGACCAGTTCGGGATCCCGAAGGGCCCGAACGCGCACTTCTGGTTCGGCGTCGACGCGACCGGGCGCGACCTGTTCGTGCGCACGATGTACGGGGCGCGCACGTCGCTCCTCGTCGGCGTCGCCGCCACGCTGATCGCCGTCTTCATCGGGCTCGTCGTCGGCCTGACCGCCGGGTACTTCGGCGGCTGGGCGGACACCGGCCTCTCTCGTGCGGCCGACGTGATGCTCTCGCTGCCGTCGCTCCTGATCGCGATCGGCATCGTCGCCGCCTGCACGCTCTCCGGTTGCCTCGGCGGCGTGGTGCAGCCGGGCATCAGGGTGGTGGTCGGCGTCATAGCCCTCTTCACCTGGCCCTACATCGCGAGGATCGTGCGCGGCTACACGCTCTCGCTGCGCGAGCGCGAGTTCGTGGAGGCGAGCCGGTCGCTCGGCGCCACGAACCGGCGGATCATCCTCAAGGAGATCCTCCCGAACCTGATCGGGCCGATCATCGTCTACACGACGCTGCTGATCCCGCAGAACATCCTCTTCGAGGCAGCGCTCTCGTACCTCGGGCTCGGCGTGCCGCCCGACGTCGCGTCGTGGGGGTCGCTGCTGAACCAGGCGCAGGCGTACTACGACGTCGCCTGGTGGCTGATGCTCTTCCCCGGCCTCTTTCTCGTCATGACCACGCTTGCGTTCAACCTGCTCGGCGACGGCCTTCGGGACGCGCTCGACGTGCGGGCGGACCGCTGATCACTAACCGGTGGCCGAACTCGTCGTCAAACCGACCGGTCACTGCGAATCCTCGCGTCGCCCCGACGCGAGCGAAGGAGGGAGACACGTAACGTGAAACGACCAGTTCATAGATTGGTGTCGGTTGCGGCGCTGATCTCCGTGGCGGCGCTCGTCGTCGTCGCGGCCGGCTCCGCCGGCTCGTCCAACAGCAAGGTGTCCGCCGGCGGCACCCTGAACTACGGGTGGGAGCAGTCGTTCGGCTACACCGACAACTTCGATCCGACCGGCGAGTATCTCGGCGACTGGTTCGGTATCGCCTCGAGCCTGCTCGTCCGCACGCTCGTCGGCTACAACCACGTCGCGGGAGCGGCCGGCAACAAGCTCGTGCCGGACATCGCGACGGCCGTTCCGAGCGTCGCGAACGGCGGGATCACGAACGGTGGAAAGACCTACACCTTCCACCTCAAGCACGGGATCAAGTTCGGCCCGCCCATCAACCGCGAGGTGACGTCGCACGACATCGTCACGGCGATGAAGCGGCTCGCGAACCCCAAGGACGGAGCCGAGTACGCCTTCTACTACTCGCCGATCAAGGGCTTCGACTCGGGCAAGGGAGCGTCGATCTCCGGGATCAAGACCCCGGACCCCTACACGATCGTCTTCAACCTGACGGCGCCCACGGGTGACTTCCTCTTCCGCATGGGGATGCCCGCGACCGGCCCGATGCCGGCCGAGTTCGTCAAGTGCTTCGAGGGTCAGCCCGGCAAGTACGGCTACGACCTCGTTTCGACCGGCCCGTACATGATCTCGGGCATGGACAAGGTCGACGCGTCGTCGTGCGCGAACGTGAAGCCGGCGAGCGGCTACGACGGTCAGACGATCTACGACCTCGTCCGCAACCCGAACTACAGCCCGTCCACCGACACGAAGGCCGCGCGCGAGAACTTCCCCGACGAGTTCAAGTTCACGGTCGACGCGAGCGCGGACGACATCTACAACAAGATCGACGCGGGCGAGTACGACATGGCGACCTCGTCGATCCCGCCGCAGTATCTCGCGAAGTACTGCGCCCCGGGTCACCTGAACCCGCGGTGCCACGAGAACGCCGGCGACCGCACCTGGTACATGTACTTCAACATGACCCAGCCGCCCTTCGACGACGTCAAGGTCCGTCAGGCGATGAACTGGATCATGGACAAGCACTCGCTCGTGCAGGCGTGGGGCGGAGAGCCGATCGGCGTCGTCGCCAACCACATCGTCCCCGACTACCTCTTCAACAACCAGCTCTCCGAGTACAACCCGTACAAGACGAACGGGAACCTCGGGAGCACCGAGAAGGCCATGAAGGCGCTGAAGGGGTCGAAGTACGACACGACGGGCAAGGGCCTTTGCACCGCGAGTGCGTGCAGGAACGTGCTGCTCGTCGCGGACACCCGCCTCGTCGACACGAAGATGCTTCCGATCATCCAGGCTGACGCCAAGAAGATCGGGATCACCTTCAAGGTGCGGACGATCAAGGGTGCGTACCCGACGCTGCAGACGCCGGCGAACAACGTGGCGATCTCGGAGCGGCCGGGCTGGGGCAAGGACTATGCCGACGCCTCGACGTTCTTCATCCCGCTGATGGCGAGCTACGACATCATCAAGAGCGGGAACCCGAACTACTCGCTCGTCGGCCTCACGCCGAAGATCGCGAAGGCCGTCGGTGCCACGGGCAGCGTCAGCAACGTCCCGAGCATCGACTCGAACATCGCGAGCTGCGAGGCCATTCCGGTCGGCCAGTCTCGCCTGACCTGCTGGGAGAACCTCGACAAGACGCTGATGACCAAGATCGTCCCGTGGGTCCCGTACCTCTGGGCCAACGTGACGCGCATCGTCAGCACGAACGTCACGAAGTACGAGTTCGACCAGTTCGGAACCACGCCCTCGTTTGCCCACATCGCGGTGAAGTAAGGGAGGGGCTCATGTGCTCTCCGGGGCGCCCCAGTGGCGCCCCGGAGAGTTCTTGAAGGACAAGGACAACGCCGATGCTGTTCTATATCGCCCGCCGCCTCGTCTGGACGATGGTCGTCCTGCTCGTCGTGCTCTTCATCACCTTCGCGGTCTTCTTCCTGATGCCGAACGGCGATCCGGCGCTCCGATTCGCGGGCAAGTCCCCGACGACGGAGAACATCGCGCTCATCCGCCACAACCTCCACCTGGACAAGCCCTGGTACGAGGAGTTCGGGCTGTTCGTGAAGACGTTCGTCACCGGCGACGAGAACGGCTGGCCCGGGCTCGGCTACTCGTACGGGAACTTCGTCTCGGTCAAGACCGAGGTGACGACGCGGGCGCCGAGGACGCTCTTCCTGATCATGGGCGCCGCGATCATCTGGCTCACCTTCGGCGTCGCGATCGGGGTGCTGTCGGCGATCAAGCGAAGAACCGTGGTCGACCGGGCTGCGATGGGCTTCGCCCTGTTCGGGATCTCTGCGCCCGTGTTCTGGCTCGGGCTGATGGCCCTCTTCATCTTCTGGAAGAAGCTCCACTTAACCGGCGGCTCGGGGTACGTCCCGCTCTCCGACGGGGTCGGGAAGTGGGCATCGCACCTGATCCTGCCGTGGATCGTGCTGGCGCTGCTCTACATGGCGATCTACGCCCGCATCACGCGGAACAGCCTCCTCGAGACGCTCGGCGAGGACTACATCCGCACCGCGCGGGCGAAGGGCCTCTCGGAGCGCAAGGTGATCCTGCGGCACGGCCTCCGGGCGAGCCTGATCCCGATCGTGACCCTCTTCGGGCTCGACGTCGCCCTGCTCGTCGGCGGCGCGATCATCACCGAGACGGTGTTCAACATCCAGGGCCTCGGGTGGCTCGCGATCAGCGGCGCGACCTCGCAGGACCTGCCCACGGTGCTCGGCGTCGTGCTCTGCACCGCGATCGCGGTGGCGATCATGAACCTCTTCGTCGACATCGCGTACGCGTTCCTCGATCCCCGCGTGAGATACGCCTGATGCACGTACGGACCTGGCTTCGCCGGGCTCGGCGGGGGTAGGCTGACGCCTTGAGCACGACTGACGGCGGCATGCCGCTTCTCGACGTGCGGGACCTCACGGTCCGCTTCAACACGCGCGACGGCGTCGTGCAGGCGGTCTCCGACCTCTCGTTCACGCTCCGCCGCGGCGAGACGCTCGGCGTCGTCGGCGAGTCCGGCTCGGGGAAGAGCGTGACCAGCCTCGCGATCATGGGGCTGCTGAACCCGGCCACGAGCGAGGTCACGGGCGAGATCGTGTTCGAGGGCCGGAACCTGCTCGGGCTCTCCCCGAACGAGCTCCGCAAGGTGCGCGGCCGCGACGTCTCGATGATCTTCCAGGACCCGTTCGCGTGCCTGCACCCGATGTACCGCGTCGGCAAGCAGATCGCCGAGGCCGTGCTCGCGCACGAGAAGGTCTCCCGCAAGGTCGCGTGGGAGCGCTCGGTCGAGCTGCTCGACGCGGTCGGGATCCCGAACGCGCGGGTGCGCGCGCGCGACTACCCTCACCAGTTCTCGGGCGGGATGCGCCAGCGCGCGATGATCGCGATGGCCCTCGTCCACAACCCGGCGGTGCTGATCGCCGACGAGCCGACGACCGCGCTCGACGTGACCGTGCAGGCCCAGATCCTCGAGCTGATCGACCGCGTGAAGAAGGACTTCGACATCGGCGTGATCCTGATCACGCACGACCTCGGCGTCGTCGCGGAGACCGCGACGCACGTGCTCGTGATGTACGCGGGCCGCGCGCGCGAGACCGGGGCGGCCCACGACGTCTTCGCCGCGCCGCAGGACCCGTACACCTGGGGCCTGCTCGAGTCGATGCCGACGATCGACAGGAAGCTCGAGATCATGGTCCCGATCGAGGGCACGCCGCCGTCGCTGCTCAACCCGCCGACCGGGTGCCCGTTCCATCCGCGGTGCAAGTACCGCTTCGGGCCGTGCGACAGCGTCCTGCCGCCGCTCGCGCTCGTCCCGGGAGGCCACCTCGACGCCTGTCACCTCTCGCCGGAGCGCAAGCGCGAGCTCGGGGGCCAGCGGGCCCACGCCGAGCTCGGGGTCGGCACGTGAGCTCCCCCGACGCGAGCCCGGAGCATCGCGCGGGGCACGGCACGCTCATCGAGGTCGAGAACCTGACGAAGTTCTTCCCCGTGCGGCAGGGCGTGTTCGCGCGCGGAAAGGAGTTCGTGCACGCCGTCGAGGACGTGAGCCTGACGGTCAACCGGGGCGAGACGCTCGGGATCGTGGGCGAGTCCGGCTGCGGCAAGTCGACGACCGCGCGGCTGATGGTGCGCCTGCTGGATCCGACGTCGGGGACGATCCGCTTCGACGGGCAGGACATCACCAAGCTGTCCCAGCGTCAGCTGCGCCCCATCCGCCAGCAGATGCAGATCATCTTCCAGGACCCGTACTCGTCGCTGAACCCGCGCAAGAGCGTGGGCCAGATCGTCGGCGAGCCGTTCGCGATCCACAAGACGGCGAAGGACGTGAAGAACCGCGTCCGCGAGCTGCTCGCGCGCGTCGGCCTCTCGCCCGAGCACATCAACCGCTACCCGCACGAGTTCTCCGGCGGCCAGCGGCAGCGCATCGGCGTCGCACGCGCGCTCGCGCTCCAGCCGAAGCTGATCGTCTGCGACGAGCCCGTGTCCGCGCTCGACGTCTCGGTGCAGGCGCAGATCCTGAACCTGCTCAAGAGCCTGCAGAGGGACTTCGACCTCACGTACGTCTTCATCTCGCACGACCTCTCGGTGATCCGCCAGGTCGCCGACCGGATCGCGGTCATGTACATCGGGCGCGTGGTCGAGACCGGCCTCTGCGAGCTCATGTACGAGCATCCGCGCCATCCGTACACGGCGGCGCTCCTCTCGGCGGTGCCGCGTGCCGAGACGAACGGCGCCATCACCCGGCGCCATCGGATCGTCCTCAGCGGCGACGTGCCGTCGCCGGTGAACCCGCCGCGCGCGTGCGTGTTCCATCCGCGGTGCCCGCGCTTCCAGCCCGGCCACTGCGACGTCGAGACGCCGCTGCCGCGCACGTTCGAGGGAGACCACTCCGCGGCGTGTCATTACCCGGTTGAGCGCTGGCCGATGACCGAGGAGGAGCTCCGGCGGCCGTTTGCCGGCTCTGCGCCGCAGGAGGCCGCTAACTAAGCCGCTTCCGGCGCGTCGGAAATCGTATGGCGCGGGGGAGAGCCATGACGTGCGACCACGCAGGGGAGCTGATCTCGGCTCGCCTCGACGGCGAGCTCTCGGAGCTCGAGAGTGTCGCCCTCAACCGCCATCTCGCAGCGTGCCCGGCGTGCCGGACGGTCGCGAGCGACCTCGCGAGCCTCGCGCAGCTCCTCCGCGAGGCGCCGCACGTCGAGCTCGAGCGGGAGGTGGAGGTGATCGGCCCGCGCACCGCGCGCGCCCGGCTGCTCGGCCGTGCCGACCGCCGTCGCCTCGTTCGCGGGAGCCGCCGCGATCGCGGCCGTGCTCGTCGTCTCGACGACGCACAAGGCGCAGGCGCCGACGAGCGCGCTCTCATTCCGGAGCGTCGCCGAGCAGGTCCGGTTCGTCCGCACCGAGCAGCAGCGCATCGAGCCGCCGCGGGTGGACGCCTCGTTCACGGTCTCCCCGCGAGTCGCGGTCCGCTCGCTATAGACTGACGCGCGCTCCGGCGGGCGCCGCTGCCTCTCGGCCTCCGCCTCGCCCCGCGCGTCCAGCAACGTTCTCAGGAGACACATGGCCACCAACGGCAAGAACGGCAACGTCGGCAAGCTGATCGAGATCAAGGGCGTCGTCGTCGACGCTGTCTTCCCGGACCGGCTCCCCTCGATCTACTCCGCACTCCGGATCGCCCGCCCCGAGGGCGGCTTCCTCGTCGCGGAGGTCCAGCAGCACCTCGGCGACGACCGCGTCCGCGCGGTCGCGATGGACTCGACCGACGGGATCGCTCGCGGGATCGACGTCGTTGACACCGGGTCGCCGATCTCGGTGCCGGTCGGCGACGTGACCCTCGGCCGGCTCTGGAACGTGCTCGGCGACCCGATCGACGAGGGCGGGGAGGTGCCGGACGCCGAGCGCTGGCCGATCCACCGCGACCCGCCGGCTTTCGACGAGCTCTCGCCGAAGATCGAGATCTTCGAGACGGGGATCAAGGTCGTCGACCTGATCGCCCCGTACGTGCGCGGCGGCAAGATCGGCCTCTTCGGCGGTGCCGGCGTCGGCAAGACGGTGCTGATCCAGGAGCTGATCGCGAACCTCGCCCGCGAGCACGGCGGTGTCTCGGTCTTCTCGGGCGTCGGCGAGCGCACGCGCGAGGGCAACGACCTCTGGATCGAGATGACCGAGTCGGGCGTGATCGACAAGGTCGCGCTCTGCTACGGCCAGATGAACGAGCCGCCGGGCGCGCGCCTCCGTGTCGGCCTCTCCGGCCTGACGATGGCGGAGTACTTCCGCGACCAGGGCCAGGACGTGCTCCTCTTCATCGACAACATCTTCCGCTTCGTCCAGGCGGGCTCCGAGGTCTCCGCGCTCCTCGGCCGGATGCCGAGCGCGGTCGGCTACCAGCCGACGCTCGCGACCGAGATGGGCCAGCTCCAGGAGCGGATCACCTCGACGAGCAAGGGCTCGGTCACCTCGGTGCAGGCGATCTACGTGCCGGCGGACGACCTCACCGACCCCGCGCCGGCGAACACGTTCGCGCACCTCGACTCGACGACCGTGCTCTCGCGCGGCCTCGTCGAGCAGGGCATCTACCCGGCCGTCGACCCGCTCGACTCGACCTCGCGGGCGCTGACGCCGGGCATCGTCTCGGACGAGCACTACCAGGTCGCGACGCGGGTCCAGGAGATCCTCCAGCGGTACAAGGACCTGCAGGACATCATCGCGATCCTCGGGATCGAGGAGCTCTCCGACGAGGACCGGCTCACGGTCGCACGCGCCCGCAAGGTGCAGCGCTTCCTCTCGCAGCCGTTCCACGTGGCCGAGGTGTTCACCGGGACGCCGGGGCAGTACGTCCGGCTCGAGGACACGATCCGCGGCTTCGGCGAGATCATCGAGGGCAAGCACGACGACCTTCCCGAGCAGGCCTTCTACATGGTCGGCCCGATCGAGGGCGCGGTCGAGCGCGGCCAGCAGCTCGCGGCCGTGTAGCCCGGGATGCCCGGGACCGGCAAGAAGTTCGACCTCTCGCTCGTCACCCCCGACGGGGCGGTGTACGAGGGCGAGGTCGAGATGATCATCGTCCCCGGCCAGATCGGCGACATCGGCGTGCTCGCCCGGCACGCGCCGCTGATCGCGACGCTCCGCGCCGGCTCGACGCGCGTCCATCCCGGCGACGGCGCGGAGGTGCTCGAGTACGCGACCGGCCCCGGCTTCTTCCAGGTGCTCGAGAACCGCGCGATCGCGCTCGTGGACGCGGCGGTCGAGGCCTCGCAGATCGACGACGCCGCCGCCCGGGCGCAGCTCGAGGCCGCGCAGGCCGAGCTCGAGGCGATCGACCGCGGCGACTCGACCGCGGACCGCTGGCAGGTCGAGCAGCGGATCCGGCACGCCGAGAACCAGCTCTCGGTCGCGGGCCGCTAGCGGTCGGCTACGGAACCGACGACGAGACGGCGCCGACGCCGCAGACGCGGCCCTTGTTCAGGCAGCCGTTCACGAGCGCGGTCAGCGCGCGCTGGTTCCACGAGTTGACGAAGTCGGCGTGCCCGGAGAACTGGCCGCCGGAGGAGAGGATCGCGACGCCCGGCGCGAGCGGCAGGTAGCTGTAGACGAGCTCGATCCCCGGCACCGGCACGGGGTGGGCGGCGGGGCAGCGGCCGGCGACCGAGTACGCCATGTGGCTCTTGTGGTCGGGGCTGTCGGCGGTCTTGCCGTTCCAGCAGTCCGGGAAGTTGACGACGAGCTGCAGGTCGGCGTACGGCCCGCAGCGCGGGATCGCGCTCGAGCCGGCGGCGAGCGACGCCGACTGCGTCCGCCGCGGGCCGTAGAAGCTCTCCTTCACGACCGAGCAGTCCCAGTGCGTGACCGCCTTGCTCTGCGGCCGGATCGCGTGCGAGTCGCCCGCGACCATCTTCAGGCCGGGCGGGAACGGGCGGACGCGCGCGTTCGTGTCGCGGCGGTAGTAGATCGCCGCCGTGCGCGGCAAGACCGGCGAGCCGTTCACGTAGAGCGTCGGCGCCCAGTACGCGGCCGTGTCGCCGTAGAGGTAACAGGTCGACTTTGCGGCGCGCAGCGAGGCGACCGTCGAGAACGCGTTCGTGGAGACGTTGCCGACGAACGTGTGGTCGTGCGAGAAGCCGGGCTCGCGCGGGTAGACGATCGGGTCGTTCGGCGCGTGGTGGCTGTAGGCGCAGCCGCTGAAGAAGTAGGCGCGGGTCGCCGGGCCGGTCGCCGCGAACGCGGGCGCGGCGGCCGCGAGGACGAGCCCGAGAAGGACGATCGCGCGGCGCACTCCGGGAATCTAGACGCGCGGGCCCGGCGTCAGTTAGAGCCGCTAGATTGTTTCGGTTCCACCCGGAGAGCTTTGAACGGCAGCTTGGCGACCGGGTCATCAAACGCCTAAAGAGCCCGCGAGCGATTCGCTTCGCGATCCTCTTCAGGCACGGAGGCGAACGACGTGGCGAAGCGAGACGCAGCGGCGGAGATTCGGAGGCTCGCGCGGGAGCGGATCCTCGTGCTGGACGGCGCGTGGGGGACGATGATCCACGGCGCCGGGCTCGCGCCCGACGACTACCGCGGCGAGCGCTTCCGCGCCCACCACGCCGACGTCGCGGGCAACCCGGACGTCCTCAACCTGACGCGGCCGGACGTCGTCCGCGCGATCCACGAGCGGTATCTCGCGGCCGGCGCCGACATCACGACGACGAACACGTTCACGGCCACGTCGATCGGCCAGGCCGACTACGGGCTCGAGGACGCGGTCCACGAGATGAACGTCGCCGGCGCGCGGATCGCGCGCGAGGCGGCCGGCGACCGCTTCGTCGCGGGCTCCGTCGGGCCGCTCAACGTGACGCTCTCGCTCAGCCCGAAGGTCGACGACCCGTCGTTCCGGACGCACACGTTCGACCAGGTGAAGGACGCGTACGCCGAGCAGATGCGCGGGCTCGTCGAGGGCGGCGTCGACCTGCTGCTCGTCGAGACGATCTTCGACACCCTGAACGGGAAGGCGGCGATCACGGCCGCGCGCGAGGCCGCGCCGGGCGTGCCGCTGTGGCTCTCGGCGACGATCGTCGACCTCTCGGGCCGGAACCTCTCGGGCCAGACGATCGAGGCCTTCTGGGCCTCCGTCGAGCACGCGGAGCCCCTGATCGCCGGCGTGAACTGCTCGCTCGGCGCGCACGAGCTGCGCCCGTACGTCGCCGAGCTCGCGCGGCTCGCGCCTTGCCTCGTCTCCGCGCACCCGAACGCGGGCCTCCCGAACGCGTTCGGGGGCTACGACGAGACGCCGGAGGTGACGAGCGGGCTCCTCCGCGAGTTCGCCGAGGCGGGCTTCCTCAACGTCGCGGGGAGCTGCTGCGGCTCGACCCCCGAGCACACCGCGGCGATCGCCTCCGCGGTCGCCGGGCTTGCGCCGCGGCGCGTGCCGACGCCGTCTCGCCGGCCCCGCTGGAGCGGCCTCGAGGCGTTCGAGATCGGGCCGGACACCGGCTTCGTGCTGATCGGCGAGCGGACGAACGTGACCGGCTCGGCGCGGTTCCGGCGGCTCGTCGAGGCGGGCGACTTCGCGGGCGCCGTCGAGATCGCGCTCGAGCAGGTGCGCGGCGGCGCGAACATCCTCGACGTGAACATGGACGCCGACCTCCTCGACGGCGAGGAGGCGATGCGGACGTTCCTGAACGTCGTCGCGACCGAGCCGGAGGTCGCGCGCCTCCCGATCATGGTCGACAGCTCGAAGTTCTCGGTGCTCGAGGCCGGCCTCCGCTGCGTCCAGGGCAAGGGGATCGTCAACTCGATCAGCCTCAAGGAGGGCGAGGAGCCGTTCCTCGAGCAGGCGCGCCGCGTCCGCGACTACGGCGCCGGCGTGGTCGTGATGGCGTTCGACGAAGAGGGCCAGGCGACCGACGTCGACCGCCGCGTCGCGATCGTCGGGCGGGCGTACGACCTGCTCACGCGCGAGGCCGGGTTCCCGCCCGAGGACCTGATCTTCGACCCGAACGTGCTCGCGGTCGCGACCGGGATGGAAGAGCACGACGGCTACGCGAAGGCGTTCCTCGACGCGCTGCCGGCGATCAAGGAGCGCTGCCCCGGCTCGCGGACGAGCGGCGGGATCTCGAACCTGAGCTTCTCGTTCCGCGGCAACGACGTCGTCCGCGAGGCGATGCACGCCGCGTTCCTCTACCACGCGATCCGGGCCGGGCTCGACATGGGGATCGTCAACGCGGGCCAGCTCGCGGTGTACGAGGACGTCGAGCCCGAGCTGCTCGAGCGCGTCGAGGACGTGCTCTTCGCGCGCCGGCCCGACGCGACCGACCGGCTCGTCGAGCTCGCCGAGCAGGTGCGCGGCGAGGGCACGCGCCGCGAGCGCGACCTCGGCTGGCGCGACGCGCCGGTCGAGAAGCGGCTCTCGCACGCGCTCGTGCACGGGATCGTGGACTTCATCGAGGCCGACACGGAGGAGGCGCGGCAGCAGCTGCCGCGGCCGCTCGACGTGATCGAGGGCCCGCTGATGGACGGGATGCGGGTCGTCGGCGACCTGTTCGGCTCGGGCCGGATGTTCCTGCCGCAGGTCGTGAAGTCGGCGCGCGCGATGAAGCGCGCGGTCGCGTACCTCGAGCCGTTCATGGAGGACGAGAAGGCGGGCGGCTCGACCCAGGGCACGGTCGTGCTCGCGACCGTGAAGGGCGACGTCCACGACATCGGCAAGAACATCGTCGGGGTCGTCCTCGGCTGCAACAACTACGAGGTGATCGACCTCGGCGTGATGGTGCCGGCCGAGCGGATCCTCGACACGGCCGCGGAGTCCGCCGCCGACATCGTCGGGCTCTCGGGCCTGATCACGCCGTCGCTCGACCAGATGGTCGACGTCGCCGCCGAGATGGAGCGGCGCGGCCTCGACGTGCCGCTGCTGATCGGCGGCGCGACCACGTCTCGGCAGCACACGGCGGTGCGGATCGCGCCGGCGTACTCGCACGAGACGGTGCACGTCCTCGACGCGAGCCGCGTCGTCGACGTCGTCTCGGCACTGCTCGACCCGGCGCGCCGCGACACGCTCGACGGCGAGAACCGCACGCTCCAGGAGCGGCTGCGCGAGCAGCACGCCGAGAAGATCCGCCGGCCGCTGCTGCCGCTCGCGGCCGCCCGCGCGAACCGCACGCAGGTCGCGTTCGACGACCTGGCGGCGCCGCCGTTCACGGGCGTCCGGACGGTCGAGCCGGAGATCGCCGAGCTCGTCCCGTTCGTCGACTGGCAGTTCTTCTTCCACGCGTGGGACCTGAAGGGCAAGTTCCCGGCGATCCTCGAGCACCCCGCCGCGCGCGAGCTCTACGACGACGCGCTCGCGGTGCTGCGTGGGCTCGAAAGCGGCGGCTCGTTGCAGGCCCGCGGGGTGTACGGCTTCTGGCCGGCGCGCGCGGAGGGCGACGACGTCGTCCTCGACGGCACGCGCTTCTGCTTCCTGCGCCAGCAGGCCGAGAACGGCGACGGGAGGCCGAACCGCTGCCTCGCCGACTTCTTCGCGCCCGACGGCGACGCCGTCGGCGCGTTCGCGGTCTCGATCCACGGCGCCGACGAGGTCGCCGCCGGGTTCGCGGCCGAGCACGACGACTACCGCGGGATCATCGTCAAGGCGCTCGCCGACCGGCTTGCCGAGGCGTTTGCCGAGTGGCTCCACCTGCGCGTGCGCCGCGAGTGGTACGCGCCCGACGAGCGGCTCGAGGGCCCCGACCTGCTCGCGGAGCGGTTCCGCGGCATCCGCCCGGCGTTCGGCTACCCGGCCTGCCCCGACCACAGCGAGAAGACGAAGCTCTTCGACCTCCTCGGGGCCCGCGAGGCCGGGATCGAGCTGACGGAGAGCTTCGCGATGACCCCTGCGGCGGCTGTGAGCGGCATCTACCTCGCCCATCCGGAGTCGCGCTACTTCGCCGTCGGCCGCATCGGGAACGACCAGCTCGAGGACTACGCCGGCCGCAAGGGCGCGCCCGTGGCCGAGGTCGAGCGCTGGTTGCGGCCGAATCTCGGCTAGCGCGCACGTCCCCGCCGGGAGGTCGGCTACCCTGGCGTGGGCAGGCGCCTTCGGGCGCTTTCCTCTTTCCGGATGAGGACGACACTCAAGAGAGGCGTCGGGCGCGGCGCGGAGCTCAACGGCAACGGCCACGCCGTCTTCCCTCCGGGACCCGTCAGCGCCGTCGCGCGGTACGGGCCGGTCCCGCCGCCGCCGGGCCGCTCGGGCTTCCAGATCGTCCGGTCGATCCTGCTCGGGACGCTCGTCGCGGTCGTCGTGCTCGCGGTGGGCGTCGGCGGCGGGCTGTACCTGTACGCGCACCAGTCGGTGAACGCGATCCGCGCGCACTCGGTCGCGGTGAAGACGGCGCAGAAGAAGCTCGACATCCCGCTCCCGGGCCAGGCGGCGATCGCGCTCGTCGTCGGCTACGACCAGCGCAAGGGCGCCGAGTTCTCGGACGTCTCGCGCTCCGACACCGTGATGCTGATCCGCGCCGACCCGCACTCGAAGACGATCTCGCTGCTCTCGTTCCCGCGCGACCTGATCGTCCCGATCTACTGCGCGCACGGGCAGGTGAGCTCGGGCGACCGGATCAACTCGGCCTACTCGCGGTGCGGCCCGACGGGGACGCTCGAGACCGTCAAGCACCTGACCGGGCTCCCGATCAACTACCTGATCACCGTCAACTTCCACGGCTTCAAGGAGATCGTCGACCGGGTCGGCGGCGTGTGGATGGACGTCGACCGGCGCTACTACAACAAGAACGTCGGCACGTACGCGACCGACTTCTCGAACATCAACCTCCAGCCCGGCTACCAGCTCCTGACGGGCGGGAGCGCGCTCGAGTTCGTCCGCTACCGGCACACCGACTCCGACCTCTACCGGCTCGCGCGGCAGCAGGAGTTCGTGCGCTCGTTCAAGGAGCAGATCGCGCAGGGCTTCAACCCGCTCGACCTGCCGAAGATCGTCTCCGCGATCACGCACAACGTCGAGGTCGGCGCGAAGAAGGGCTTCGATCTCGGGACGGTCGAGAAGTACGCGTACCTCGCCGCGACGCTGCCGGGCGGCCACTTCCTGCAGACGAAGATCGCCGACGTCTCCGGCTACTCGGAGCTCTCGGCGCCGCAGCAGTCGATCCAGGAGGCGGTGCGGTCGTTCGTGAACCCGGACGTGGGCCAGTCGAAGGTCGCGAACGCGGCCGCGCTCGGCCACAAGGTGAAGACGAAGACGCCGGCGCCGAAGGACACGACGGTCACCGTCCTGAACGGGAACGGCGTGCTCGGCGCGGCGGCGAACGCGTCGTACCTGCTGACGCAGCGCGGGTACGTCACGCAGGTGCCGCCGAACGGGCTCTCCGCCGACGCGCCCGCGCAGGACTACTTCCACACGAAGGTCTACTACGACCGCAAGTCGGCGGCCGCGAAGCTCGCCGCGCAGGCGCTCGTGAAGCTCGTCGAGCCGGCCGACGCGGTGCCGCTCCCGCGGACTCGCGCGCTCCGCTCGCTCGACCCCGGCTCGATGCTCGTCGTCGTCCTCGGCCAGACGTTCCACAACGACCTGACCTCGCCGCCGCCCGCGCCGCCGCCTCCGCGCCAGCCCGCGTACGTCCGCTACGACACGGCGCCCGGTACCGAGCTGCTCCAGCCGATCGCGAAGCGTGTCCCGTTCACGCTCGAGGTGCCGACGGTGCTCGAGCGGAGCTCGAACGCGGACACGTGCTGCGGCGACAAGCCGGTGCGGATGTACTGGATGGCGCCGCACAAGAAGGCGGTGCGGCTCGTCTTCAAGACCGGCGCGAACGAGTACTGGGGCGTCGAGGAGACGAACGACGACGATGCGCCCGTCCTCGCCGACAAGAGCTTCCGCCACGACCTCGGCGGGCGCGAGTTCGACCTCTACTACTCGGGCTCCCACCTGCACATGGCCGTCCTGCACGCCCACGGCGCCAGCTACTGGGTCGTGAACACGCTGCTCGACTCGCTCTCGAACGAGACGATGCTGGCGATCGCCAAGGGTCTGAAGCCCCTGCCCGGTTGACGAGGCGGCGGAAGCTCGCGCTCGGCGCGGCGGCGCTCGTCGTCGTGGCCGCGGCCGGCGCGCTCGCCGCCGTCTTCCTCCTCCACGGCCGCGAGGCGCCCGACGTCCGCGGCTCGTCGAGCGTCGAGTTCACGCCGACGCTGCCGAAGCCGCCGCCTCCGCCGCCGAAGCAGCGGAAGGTCGCGGCGGCGATCGCGTGGCCCGCGTTCGGCCACGACGCCGAGCGGCTCCACGTCGGCTGGGGGCTCCGCGTGCGCCCGCCGTACCGGGCGATCTGGGCCGCGCGCGGGCGGAGCCTCGTCGAGTTCTCGCCGTCGATCGGCTTCGGCCGCCTCTTCGTCGAGGACGGCGCCGGCTCGGTGCTCGCGCTCGCGACGCGCACGGGCGCACGCGCCTGGATCTACCGCGCGCACCGCTGCGCCGCCGCCTCGCCGGCGATCGGGCCGGCCTCGGGCGGCACCGTGTACGCCGTCTTCCTGAACCGCCCGCCGTGCAACGCGAAGACGACCACGAACGGCGAGGTCGTCGCCCTCGCCGCCGGGACCGGAGCGGTGCGCTGGCGGCGGGCGATCGGCCCGAGCGAGACGTCGCCGATCGTGGTCGAGGGACGCGTCTTCGTCGGCGACTGGCGCGGCAAGGTGTACGCGCTGAACGCCCGGACGGGTCGGGTCGTCTGGGCGTACAAGACCGGCGCGGCGGTCAAGGGCGGCGTGGCGGTCGAGGGGCGGACGCTCTACGTCGGCTCGTACGACGGGCACGTGTACGCGCTCGACACGCACACCGGCCGCCTGGTCTGGCGCGCGAGCGCGGACAACCGCCTCTTCGGCCACTCGACCTTCTACTCGACGCCTGCGGTCGCGTACGACCGCGTCTACATCGGCGGGACGGACGACAAGGTCTACTCGTTCGGCGCCGTGAGCGGGAAGCGGCGCTGGTCGCAGAGCACCGGCGGCTACGTCTACGGCTCGCCCGCGGTGTGGAACCGGCGCGTCTACGTCGGCTCGTACGACGGGTCGTTCTACGCGCTCGACGCGGCCACGGGCGACGTGGTCTGGCGGTACCAGGCGAACGGGCCCATCTCCGGCTCGGCGAGCGTGATCGCCGGCGTCGTCTACTTCTCGACGTTCCACAGCAAGACGTACGGCCTCGACGCGCGCACCGGGAAGCTCGTGTGGAGCCTGCCGCACGGGACGTACGCCGGCGCCGTCGCGGATCGCCGCTGCCTCTACGTCGTCGGCTACAGCACGATCTACGCCTTCGCGCCGAGGGCGGCGTCTGCGAAGGAGACGTGTGCGGCGCCGCGGTCGCGAAGGCCGGGACGCGGCGCTGATGGGCGCGCCGTCCGTCGGCCGCGAACGTCTAGAGTCGCCCCGGATGGGCAGGGTCGGCATCTTCGGCGCGGGCTGGGTCGGCCTCGTCACCGGCGTCTGTCTCGCGGAGCTGGGCCACGAGGTCGTGATCCGCGACGTCGTGGAGGAGCGCGTCGACGCGCTGCGCCGCGGCGAGGTGCCGTTCCACGAGACCGACGTGCCCGAGCTCCTGGAGCGCAACCGCGGGCGGCTCGCGTTCACGCTCGACGCGGACGACGTCGCCGGCTGCGAGCTCGTGTTCGTCTGCGTGGACACGCCGCCGACGCACTCCGGCGACGCCGACCTCTCGCGCGTCTGGAGCGTGGTCGAGGAGCTGCCGGCGCTCGCCGGCCGCCCGATCCTCGTGATGAAGTCGACGGTGCCGGTCGGCACCGGCGAGAAGGTGCGCGCCGGGCTCGACGCGCGCGGGCTCTCCCACGTCGGCTACGTCTCGAACCCCGAGTTCCTCGCGGAGGGGCACGCGGTCGCCGACTTCCTCCACCCGGACCGGGTCGTGGTCGGCGCGTTCGACGCCGCCGACGGCGACGCGGTGGCCGCGCTGTACGAGCCGCTCGGTGCGCCGATCGTGCGCTGCGACGTGAACTCCGCGGAGATGATCAAGCTCGCCGCGAACGCGTTCCTGATGACGCGGATCTCGTTCATCAACGAGATCGCGAACGTGTGCGAGGCGACCGGCGCCGACGTCGTCAAGGTCGCCGAGGGCGTCGGGCTCGACCACCGGCTCGGGCCGCACTTCCTCCGCGCGGGCATCGGCTACGGCGGTTCCTGTTTCCCGAAGGACTCGCTCGCGCTGAAGCAGCTCGCGTCGAACTCGGGCTACCACTTCCAGCTGCTCTCGGCCGTGATCGAGGTGAACGAGCTGCAGAAGCGGCGCGTGATCGGGAAGCTCAAGGCGCACCTCGGCTCGCTGGCCGGGCGCCGGGTCGCGCTGCTCGGGCTCGCGTTCAAGCCGGACACCGACGACATGCGCGAGGCCCCGTCGATCGTGCTCGCGGCGCGGCTCCTCGCCGAGGGCGCCGAGGTGCGCGGCTGGGATCCGGTCGCCGACGGCGCCGCGCTCCCGGGCGGGGTGGAGGTCGTCGGCTCGGTGCTCGAGGCGGTGCGCGGCGCCGACGCGGCCGTCGTCGTCACCGAGTGGCCGGAGCTGAAGGAGCTCGCCCGCGAGGAGGTGCGCGGGGCGATGGCGACCCCGCTGATCGTCGACGGCCGGAACCTGCTCGACCCGTCCGCGGTGCGCGCAGCCGGGTTCGTGTACGAGGGGATCGGCCGGCCGCGGACCGCGGGCGAGCGCGAGCTCGCGGCCGGGCGCGAGCGGTAACGCGGGGTGGAGGCGATCGTCCTCGCGGGCGGCAAGGCCGAGCGGCTCGGCGACGCCGCCGGCGGCCGTCCGAAGTCGCTCGCCGACGTGGCCGGGCGGCCGCTCGTGGCCTACCAGGTGGCACGGCTCGCGCGGGCCGGGGTCGGGCGCGTGATCGTCTCGTGCGCGGCCGGCCAGGGCGCGCTCTTCGCGCGTGAGCTCACGGGGCTCGGGCGCGGAGATCGTCTGCGCGGAGGAATCCGAGCGACTCGGCCGCGGCGGCGGGATCCGGTTCGCAGCGGGCGAGCGGCGTGAGAGCGGCGACGTCCTCGCGCTGAACGGCGACGAGCTCGTGGACGTCGACTTCGACGCGTTGCTCGCGGCGCATCGCGAGTCGGGCGCGGCGGCGACGGTCGCGGTCGCGAGGCCGAAGTCGCCGTTCGGGGTCGTCGAGCTCGGCGACGGCGACACGGTCGAGGGCTTCAGCGAGGGCGGCCGGATCCCGTACTGGGTGAACTGCGGCGTCTACGTCTTCTCGCCCGAGGCGCTCGAGCGGCTGCCGCAGGTCGGCGACCACGAGACGACGACGTTCCAGGAGCTCATCGCCGAGCGGCGGCTGCAGGCGTTCCGGCACGAGGGCCTGTGGCTCACCGTGAACACGCCGAAGGAGCTGCGGGTCGCCGGCGAGCACGTCGCCTCGCATCCGGAATGGCTCGCGTGAGAGGATCGGCGGACGTGCCCGGCTACCTCGACTCGCCGAACATCGACTCGCTCGACGACTGGGCGTTCGAGCCGCGCCGTGTCGACAAGCCGTGGGGCCACGAGCTGATCTGGGCGCTGACCGACGACTACTGCGGGAAGCTGCTCGTGGTCACGGCCGGGCAGTCGCTCTCGCTCCAGTTCCACCGCGAGAAGGACGAGTCGTGGCTCGTCCAGTCGGGCCGCGCGAAGCTCGAGCTGAGCCGTGCGGGCGACCCGGTGCTGAAGGAGGAGGTCGTCGGGGCGGGCGCAGCGTTCCGCTTCGAGCCCGGCACGGTGCACCGCGTCACCGCCCTCGAGGACACGACGATCGTCGAGGTCTCGACCCCGCAGCTCGACGACATCGTCCGCCTCGAGGACGCGTACGGGCGCGCGTAACGCGGACGCCCGCCGCGCGGATGCCCGGCGACGCGCCGTCGCAGAATCGACACGGAGTCGGCACAGAGACGTCACGCGCGGGCCGGTAGCGTTCCGAGTGGGGGCGCTGCGCCCCCGAAGGGGGAACGGCCCGTGGTCGGGAGCGGCGGCGCGGGCGAGTTCCGGCGGATCGGCGCCCGGCCCCGAGCACCAACATTCACACAGTTGTGGTAACCTCGGCGCCGTGAACGGGCTGACCGTCGGGAGAGCTGCCGCGCAGACGGGCTGGTCGGCCCGGATGCTCCGGTACCTCGAGGAGCACGGGCTCGTCGTGCCCGCGCGAAGCCGCGGCGGGTATCGCGTCTACGGCCTCGCCGAGCTGAACCAGCTCCGGGGGCTCCGCGACCTGCGCGAGCGGTTCGGCGTCGCGATCGACGAGCTCGCGTTCGCGGCCCGCCTCCGTCGCGAGCCGGCGCTCCGGCGCGCCGTCGACGGCTGGCTCGCCGCCGCGGCCGACGCCGGCTCGTGGATGGACTGGGAGCAGCGCAAGCACGAGCGGCTGCTCGCGGCATGACCGGCGCAGGCTCGAGCCTGCGCCCGCACCGAAGCTGACCTACACTGGCTCGACGAGGGGAGAGGCATCGATGGCGACGACGAGACGACACGACGTGAAGGACCTCGGGCTCGCGCCCGAGGGCGTGCGCCGGATCATGTGGGCCGACCGGCAGATGCCGGTGCTCACCGCGATCCGCGAGCGCTTCGAGGCCGAGCAGCCGCTCGCCGGCTACCGCATCTCGGCGTGCCTGCACGTCACGAGCGAGACCGCGAACCTGGCGCGCACGCTCAAGGCCGGAGGCGCCGACGTCGTCCTCTGCGCCTCGAACCCGCTCTCGACGCAGGACGACGTCGCGGCAGCGCTCGTCGACGAGTTCGACATCTCCGTCTTCGCGATCAAGGGCGAGGACAACGACACCTACTACCGGCACATCGAGGCCGCGGTCGACCACAAGCCGCAGCTGACGATGGACGACGGCGCCGACGTGATCGGCGTCCTCCACAGCGCCCGCCGCGAGCAGCTCGGCGACATCATCGCCGGGATGGAGGAGACGACGACCGGCGTCATCCGCCTCAAGGCGATGGAGGCCGACGGCGCCCTCGCGTTCCCGGTGATCGCGGTCAACGACGCGCGCACGAAGCACCTCTTCGACAACCGCTACGGCACCGGGCAGTCGACGATCGACGGGATCATCCGCGCGACCAACGTCCTGCTCGCCGGCAAGCGGTTCGTCGTCGCCGGCTACGGCTGGACGGGCCGCGGCGTCGCGATGCGCGCGCGCGGGATGGGCTCGCACGTGATCGTCACCGAGGTCGACCCGATGCGCTCGCTCGAGGCGCTGATGGACGGCTACGAGGTGATGCCGATGAGCGAGGCGGCCGCGATCGGCGACGTCTTCTGCACGGCGACCGGCGACAAGCACGTGATCGCGCGCGAGCACCTGGAGCTGATGAAGGACGGCGCGATCCTCTGCAACACCGGCCATTTCAACGTCGAGCTCGACATCCCCGCGCTGCGCTCGCTCTCCGTCGAGACGCGCGAGGCCCGCAGCTTCGTCGAGGAGTTCACGCTCGCCGACGGGCGGCGGCTGTACCTGCTCGCCGAGGGCCGGCTCGTGAACATCTCGGCGGCCGAGGGGCACCCCGCGATCGTGATGGACATGTCCTTCGCGAACCAGGCCCTCTCGACCGAGTGGGCGGTCGGCCACGCCGCGTCGCTCGAGCGCCGCGTGTATCCCGTGCCGCGCGAGATCGACGAGGAGATCGCCCGCCTCAAGCTCGCGACGATGGGCGTCGCGATCGACACGCTCACCGAGGAGCAGGAGCGCTACCTGGCGTCGTGGGACGAAGGCACCTGATCCCGCTCGCCGCGCTCGCGGCGGCGCTGGCCGTGGTCGCGTCGGCCGACGCCGCCACGATCCGCTGGACCGAGCTCCAGCGCGGCCCGGCGCAGCTGACGCAGCTCGTCTCGCCGGTCGCGCTCGTCGCGTACAGCCGCGACTCGGCGATCGGGTTCTCGTCGGGGCTGCCGCAGAAGGGGGTCGACGCGCTCCTCGGGGTCAACTACGGCAAGAACATCGTCGTCGGCGTGTTCGGGCCGTTCGGCTGCCAGGACCAGCGCGTCGTCGTCAAGTCGATCGTGCGAAAGGGCGCGCAGCTCCAGGTGAGGCTCGCGACGAAGCCGGCCGTCGCGGGCGCGCCGAGGTGCCGGGACAAGTCGCCGACCTACCGGCTGCTCGTGCTGCCGAAGTCGCAGTTCCACCGTCCGTACCCGACGCGCGCCGACACGAAGGGTGCTGGAGCCTGAGCGGATCCTCCGGCTCGAGGAGGACCGCGTCGTCTTCCTCGACCAGCGACGGCTGCCGCTCGAGGAGGTCGACGTCGACTGCTTCTCGGCGGCGGAGGTCGCCGACGCCATCCGGACGATGGTGGTCCGCGGCGCGCCCGCGATCGGGATCGCCGCGGCCTACGGCTACGCGCTCGCAGCCGCCCGCGGCGAGGACCTCGACGCCGCCGAGCGCGTCCTCCGCGAGTCCCGCCCGACCGCCGTCAACCTCGGCTGGGCGCTCGACGAGATGCGGCTCGACCCGTCCCGCGCGCACGCCCAGGCGATCCACCGAGACGAGGTCGAGCGCTGCCGCCGGATGGCCGCGCACGCGGCCGCGCTGCTCGCGCCGGGCACGCGCGCGCTGACGCACTGCAACGCCGGCGGGCTCGCGACCGGCGGCTACGGGAGCGCGGTCGGCGCGCTGCTCGCCGCGTGGGAGGCCGGCCTGCTGCAGCACGTCTGGGTCGACGAGACGCGCCCGCTCCTCCAGGGCGCCCGGCTGACCGCGTGGGAGCTCGAGACCGCGGGCATCCCGCACGCCGTGATCGCCGACTCGGCCGCCGCTTCGCTGATGGCCGCGGGCGAGGTCGACGCGGTCGTCACGGGCGCCGACCGGATCGCCGCGAACGGCGACACCGCGAACAAGATCGGCACCTACTCGCTCGCCGTGCTCGCGCGGCACCACGGCCTCCCGTTCTACGTCGTCGCGCCGAGCTCGACGGTCGACCATGCGACGGCGGATGGCAGCGGGATCCCGATCGAGGAGCGCGACCCGGCCGAGGTGACCTCGCGGTTCGCCGCCCGGAACCCGGCGTTCGACGTCACGCCGGCGGGTCTCATCACCGCGATCGTGACCGAGCACGGCGTGCATTCGGCGCCGTATGCCGCGTCGCTTGCGCGGGCCGTCGTCGCCGCATGAACGCGCTGCTGCTCGCGGGCGGGTACGCGACCCGCCTGCGACCCCTGACCGACGACCTGCCGAAGCAGCTGCTGCCGATCGCCGGCCGGCCGATGCTCGACTGGATCCTCGACCGCGTGCGCGAGGTGGACGAGGTCGAGGCCGTCCAGCTCGTCACGAACAGCCGCTTCGCGGCCGACTTCGAGCGGTGGGCCGAGCCGCACGGCGTCGTCGTTCACGACGACGGCACGCGCTCGAACGACGACCGGCTCGGCGCGGTCGGCGACCTCCGGCTTCGCGATCGAGCGCGGCGGCCTCGGGGACGACGACCTGCTCGTGCTCGCGGGCGACAACCTCTTCGAGTACAGCCTCGCCGATCTCGTCGACTTCCGGCGCGGCCGGGGCCCGGCGAGCGCCGTCGCGCTCTACGACTGCGGCGACCTCGAGCTCGCGCGCCACTACGGGATCGTCGAGACCGACGCGGCGGGGCTCATCGTCGACTTCGTCGAGAAGCCGACCGCGCCCGCCTCGACGCTCGCGGCCACGGCGACGTACCTCTTCGACCGCTCGCACGTGCCTCTGGTCGCGGAGTACCTCGGGGAAGGCCATTCGCCGGACAACTCCGGAAGCTTCGTCGCCTGGCTCGCAGCGCGGGGGCCGGTCTACGGCTACCGGTTCGAGGGCCCCTGGTTCGACATCGGCGACCGTGGCCAGCTCCTCGTCGCCGACAACCGGTGGCGCGAGCGGGTGGGCCTGCCGGTGCGCGACGAGTACGCGCTCGAGCCGGCACAGATTTGACACAGAGCTGACACAGACACGTCACGGGTTCGCCCGTACCGTGGACGAAGTGGCTCGTCGACCTGCTCCTCCCCCGACGCTGCGCCGGCTGTGGGCGGCCTGGCTCGCTCGCGTGCGAGGTCTGCTGGGGCGCGCTCGTCCGGATCGTCCCGCCGCTCTGCGCCCGCTGCGGCGCGCCCACGGCCTGGCCGGTCGAGCGCTGCCGCGAGTGCTCCGGCCGGCGGCTCGCGTTCGCCTCCGCGCGGTCGGCGGTCGCGTACACGACCGTCGCGCGGCCGCTCGTCCGCGCGTGGAAGGAGCGCGGCCTCCGCCCGTTCGCGACCCTCGCTGCCGAGCTCGTCGCCGAGGTCGTTCCGCGGCCGGCGGCAGACGTCATCACGTATATCCCGCCCGACGGAGATCGGAGCGCGAGGCGCGGCCACCATCCGGCTCGTCGGTTGGCCGAGGAGCTCGGCGGGCTCTGGTCGCTCGACGCGGTGCCGCTGCTGCGACGAGACCGCCCGATCGCCCAGCAGACGGGGCTGTCCCGGGCGCAGAGACGGCGCAACGTGCGCGGCGCGTTCGTCGCCTCCACGGGGAACGTGCCGCCGACGGTCGTGCTCGTCGACGACGTGTACACGACGGGCGCAACGGTGGGCGCGGCGGCTTCGGCGCTGCGGGCCGCAGGTGCACGAGCTGTCCACGTCGTGACCTTCGCGCGTGCCGTTCGCTAGGCTGAAACGGAGGCTGGCCACGACCAGGAGGAGCCGTGCGACTTCAGGTGAAGGGCAAGAACGTCGAGGTGACGGTCTCGATCCGGGAGTACGCGGAGGCGAAGCTCGCCAAGCTCGGCAAGCGCCTCGCCGAGCCGACCCAGGTCGAGGTCGAGCTCTCGGAGGAGCGCAACCCGTCCATCGCAGCGAGCCACGTCGCCGAGGGGACGATCTTCACGAAGGGCCCGACGATCCGCGCCCGCGAGGCGTCGCCGGATCTTCGCGCCTCGATCGACCAGCTCGCCGACAACCTCGAGCGGCAGGTCACGCGCTACCTCGAGAAGCGCCACGAGGAGCCGCGCCGGCGCAGCCGGCACAACGGCGGCGAGTGAGCCTCTTCGGGCGGCGGCGAGCCGCTCCACGTCCGTCTCGCCCGTGAAGGCGGGCTGTCGCTCGACGATCAGTCGAGCCCGCGGCGCTCCGTGGGACACGGCCGGCATCCACGGCCTGCATCGGCCGCGCGAATGGGACGTCGTGCTCGCGGTCGCCGCGCCGGAGATCGAGGGCGACCGGGCTCAGTTCGTCGCGCCTGGACCGGGGCGAGGCCTCGTCGTCGAGGAGGGGCCGGTCGCTCTCGACCCGCTCGCCGCCGCGGTCGAGCAGGAGCTCGCACCGCCATACCGCGCCGAGGCGGTTCGCCGCGACGGCGGTCTCTGGGCCGTCGCCGCGCGGGCGATCGAGGTGCGCGAGCTCCCGGGGCTCCGCGGCGCCGAGATCGAGGTCGCGCTCCACGACGGCGAGCGCACCGTGCTCGTCGACGGCGAGCCGTCGTTCGGCTCGATCCCGGCGCTGGAACAGCCGGACCACGTCGTCCGGGCGCACCGGATCGAAGGCGACCTCTGGGAGGTCGAGGTCAACCCGCTGTAACTCCGAGCCGCGGCGGGTCGGCAAGGTCTCACGACCCCGGCTCGGCCCGGTCCGCGGGGAGCCCGCCCCGTCCCGGGCGGTACGCTGTGCCCATGCCCCAGCTCGGGTCGTTCGAGAAGGTTCTTCGCTTCGGCGAAGGGCGGCGCATGAAGCGGCTCGCCGAGCAGGCCGCGTACATCGCGACGCTCGAGCCCGAGTTCCAGGCGCTCTCGGACGAGGAGCTCCGCGGGAAGACCGCCGAGTTCCGCCAGCGCCTCGAGAACGGCGAGGAGCTCGACGAGCTGCTCTTCGAGGCGTATGCGGCCGTGCGGGAGGCACGCGTCCGCGAGTCGGACCAGCGCATGTTCGACGTCCAGATGATGGGCGGGATCGTCCTCCACGAGGGCGACGTCGCCGAGATGAAGACCGGCGAGGGCAAGACGTTCGTCGCCAGCCTCGCGCTGTATCTGAACGCGCTGCCGACCGTGACGACGCACGACGGCCGCACGCTCGGCCAGGGCGTCCAGCCTCGTCACCGTGAACGACTACCTCGCGCAGCGCGACGCCGCGTGGAACAAGGGCGTCTACGACCGGCTCGGCGTGACCGTCGCGTTCGTCGAGACGATGATGCCGTTCGAGGAACGGAAGCTCGCGTACGAGGCGGACATCACCTACGGGACGAACTCCGAGTTCGGGTTCGACTACCTCCGCGACAACATGTCGATCTCGCTCGACGGGCTCGTCCAGCGCGGCCATGCGTACGCGATCGTGGACGAGGTCGACTCGATCCTGATCGACGAGGCGCGGACGCCGCTGATCATCTCCGGCGAGCCGACGACGGCCGCGAAGCTGTACTACGACTTCGCCCGCGTCGTCCGCGGTCTGCGCGGCGTCCAGGCCAAGAACACGAAGATCGAGGACACCGAGCTCGCGCGCGAGTACGACTACCTCTTCGACGAGAAGCACAAGACCGTCGCCGCGACCGAGTCCGGGATCGAGAAGGTCGAACGCGCGCTGAAGATCGAGCATCTCTACGCGCCCGGCAACACGCAGCTCGTCAACCACCTGATCCAGGCGCTGAAGGCCGAGGCGCTCTACAAGCGCGACGACGAGTACGTGATCCAGGACGGCGAGGTGAAGATCGTCGACGAGTTCACCGGCCGGATCATGGAGGGGCGCCGCTGGTCGGAGGGCCTCCACCAGGCGGTCGAGGCGAAGGAGGGCGTGCCGATCCAGGACGAGAACCAGACCCTCGCGACGATCACCCTCCAGAACTACTTCCGCCTCTACGAGAAGCTCGCCGGCATGACCGGCACCGCGAAGACCGAGGAGAAGGAGTTCGTCGAGATCTACGGCCTCGACGTCGTCCCGATCCCGACGAACGTCTCCGTCGCGCGAGCCGACAAGAACGACTTCATCTTCAAGACCGCCGAGGCGAAGTTCGCGGCGGTCGTCGGCGACATCAAGGAGCGCCACGAGAAGGGGCAGCCGGTGCTCGTCGGCACGATCGCGGTCGAGACCTCGGAGTACCTCAGCGAGCTCCTGAAGCGGCAAGGCGTCCCGCACAACGTCCTGAACGCGAAGGAGCACGCGCGCGAGGCGGAGATCATCAAGGACGCGGGCCAGGTCGGCGCCGTCACGATCGCGACGAACATGGCCGGCCGCGGCGTCGACATCAAGATCGACGACAAGGTGCGCGAGGTCGGCGGGCTCTACGTGCTCGGCACCGAGCGCCACGAGTCGCGCCGGATCGACAACCAGCTCCGCGGCCGCTCCGGCCGCCAGGGCGACCCCGGCGAGACGCGCTTCTACCTCTCCGGCCAGGACGACCTCGTGCGCCTGTTCGCCGGCGACCGGATCTACAACATCATGGAGCGCTTCAAGCTGCCGGACGACCAGCCGATGGAGGCCGGCGATCCTCTCGAACCAGATCGAGAACGCGCAGAAGAAGGTCGAGGAGCAGAACTTCGTCGCCCGCAAGAACGTCCTCAAGTACGACGACGTCATGAACGTCCAGCGGCGGGTGATCTACGAGCAGCGCCGCGCCGTGCTCGAGGGCCAGGACCTCTCCGAGGAGATCAAGGAGGAGTGGCTGCCCGAGGTGATCTCGAACACCGTCGGCGAGTACACGTCGTCCGAGGCCAGGGCGGAGTGGGACATCGGCGGGCTCGTCGCGGCGATGGAGCAGCTCTACGGCACCGGGGTCGCCGTCGAGGAGATCGAGGGGCTCGCCACCGAAGGGATGATCGACGAGTTCCTCGACGACGCGCTCGACGTCTACGCCGAGCGCGAGCGCGACCTCGAGGCGGTGCAGCCGGGCCTGATGCGCGACCTCGAGCGCTTCATCGTCCTCCAGGTCGTCGACACCCGCTGGCGCGAGCACCTCGAGAGCATGGACTACATGCGCGAGGGGATCCACCTTCGCGGCATGGCGCAGAAGGACCCGCTCGTCGAGTACCGGAACGAGGGCCACGTCATGTTCCTGGAGCTCAACCGCGTGATCCGCGAGGAGGTCGTCGTCCTCTCTTCCACGCGCAGGTCGAGGTGAACCCCGAGGCCGGGCAGGGCGACGCTGGCGGCGGCGCGCTGCCGCAGCCGGCCGGTCCGAACGGCGGCCGCGAACGGGAACCTCAGCTACGAGCACCAGTCGCTCGCGGGCGCCGAGGCGATCGCCGCCGCGGGCGGCACGTCGACGGCGGCGATCCCCGGCGGCGGCTCGGTCGCGACGCGGCCGGTCGTCAAGGGCGAGCACGAGAACATCGGCCGCAACGACCCGTGCTGGTGCGGCTCGGGCAAGAAGTTCAAGCGCTGCCACGGCGCCTGAGGCTCCCGGTCGCGGCACATCGGCTCGGACCGCGCTGACCGCCGCGTCGGCGGCCCCTGTGCGCGACGGCGGCGAGCCCGAGGTCGGGCTTCGGGCGCGTCTCACGGCGAACCTCGCGCGTGGTCGAACCTCGGAGGTTCACACCGTCAACACGGGCACCCCACCTCCCTCCCCGATGGCTCGAGCCTAGTCCCGCGAGCCGATCGCGCGCCAGTGTCCGCGAGTGCCGAAAGCGTGACGATTCGTCCACACCGAGCCGCTGTCCGGCCCGGCGAGCGGCCCGCGCCGGGGTCGCACCGGTACGATCGGCGCGTGGCCGAGTCCGACGGCACCCTTCAGCACCAGCTCGAGGAGATCAGGATCCAGCTTGCCTGGGTCCGTGATTACCTTTGACCCCGACCGGCTAGAACGCCGGCTCGGCGAGCTCGAGACCGACGATGAGCGAGCCCGGCTTCTGGGACGACCAGGAGCGGGCGCAGAAGATCTCGACCGAGCATTCGCGCGTCGGTCGCCGGCTCGCGCATGTACGAGCGGCTCCGGCAGGACTACGAGGACGCGGCCGACCTGCTCGAGCTCGACCCCGAGATGGCCGCGCGAGATCGAGGCGTCGATCGTCCCGCTCCGGCGCGAGCTCGAGCCTGCTGCAGGAGGCGGCGCTCTTCGACGGCGACTACGACCCGGGCGACGCGGTCGTCACGCTCCAGTCGGGGACCGGCGGCACCGACGCGCAGGACTGGACGGAGATGATGCTGCGGATGTACGAGCGCTGGGGCGCCGACCGCGGCTTCAAGACCTCGAGCTGCTCGAGGCGAGCCCGGGGGAGGAGGCCGGCCTGAAGAGCGCCACCTTCACCGTCGGCGGCGAGAACGCCTACGGGATCCTCAAGGCCGAGCGCGGCAAGCACCGGCTCGTCCGCCAGAGCCCGTTCGACCAGGCCCACCGCCGCCACACCGCGTTCGCGACCGTGATCGTCGCGCCGCTCCTGCCGCGACGACGCCGCCGTCGAGATCGACGAGGGAGACCTGAAGATCGACACGTATCGCGCGCAGGGCGCCGGCGGCCAGCACGTGAACAAGACCGACAGCGCCGTCCGGATCACGCACCTCCCGACAGGGATCGTCGTCCAGTGCCAGAACGAGCGTTCGCAGTCGGCGAACAAGCAGACCGCGATGCGCGTCCTGAAGGCGCGGCTCGTCGAGCGCGCCGAGGAGGAGCGTGAGGCCATGCTGGCGAAGGAGAGAGGCGGTGCCGCCGACACCGGGTTCGGCGGGCGAATCGATTCGCAGCTATGTCCTCCATCCGTACCAACTCGTCAAAGACAACCGCACCGGCTACGAGATCGGGAACGCCCAGGCCGTGCTCGACGGCAACCTCGATCCGTTCATCCACGAGTACCTGCTGGCGAAGGCTGCCGGGAAAGTTGTCTAGCGGGTGAGTTACACTCCCGCACACCTCCGCACCAGGCGCGCCGGGTAGGCGGCGCCGCCGACAGACACCGTGCCGGAAACAGACTCCACCCAGCCGCCAGTCCGCGACGGCGCTCGCAGAGCCGCCGGTCGACGACGACGCCCGAGCACGGGCTCGATGATCGTGTTCGAGATCGTGACGAAGGTCTACGAGCCCGGACGTCGTCGCGCTGCAGCGACGTCACGTTCCACATCGACAAGGGCGAGTTCGTGTTCGTCGTCGGCGCCTCGGGCTCCGGCAAGTCGACGCTCGTGCGCCTGCTGCTGAAGGAGCTCGACGCGACGAGCGGGAAGATCGTCGTCGGCGGCCGCGACCTCTCGCGCCTCAAGCGCTCGAAGGTCGCGATGCTGCGCCGCAACATCGGCTGCGTCTTCCAGGACTTCAAGCTGCTGCCGAACCGCACCGCCGCCGAGAACGTCGCGTACGCGCTCAAGGTGCAGGGCGAGCACCGCAGCGCGATCCGGCGCAAGGTGCCCGAGGTGCTCGCGATGGTCGGCCTCTCGCACCGGATGAACTCGCTTCCGGACGAGCTCTCGGGCGGCGAGCAGCAGCGCGTCTCGATCGCGCGCGCGTTCGTCAACCACCCGCCGCTCCTCGTCTGCGACGAGCCGACCGGCAACCTCGACCCCGACACGTCCGTCGGGATCATGCAGCTCCTCTACCGGATCAACCGCAGCGGCACGACGATCCTGATGGTCACCCACGACCGCGAGATGGTCGACAAGATGCGCAAGCGCGTGATCCAGCTCGAGGACGGGCGCCTCGCGCGCGACGAGCGGCGCGGAGGGTACACGGGCGAATGAGGCTGCGGCTGCTCGTCTCGGAGGCGTGGCGCAGCCTCGGGGCGAACGTCTCGACCACGGTCGCGGCGACGATGACCGTGCTCGTCGGGCATGTTCCTGCTCGGCCTGTTCGTCGCGCTTCGGCACCTACGTCGTCTCGTGGTCGAACCACGTCAAGCGCGAGCTGATCGTCAAGGTCGACTTCAACACCGGCGCCGCCGGCTCGGGCAAGCCGCAGGCGACCCGCAAGCAGGAGGCAGCGGTCGTGCGGATGCTGCAGGCGAACCCGGAGGTCAAGGGCGTGGAGCTTCGTCTCGAAGGAGAAGGCGCTCGAGCGGATGAAGAAGCGCTATCCGAAGCTGACGAGCGACCTCCCGTACAACCCGCTTCCCGACTCGCTCGAGATCACGCCGACGAAGGGCGAGTACGTCCAGGACGTCGCCGCGAGCCTGCACCCGCTGCCGCCCGGGGTGCAGACCGTGACCGACGGCAAGCAGGCGTCGAGACGGATCCTCCAGATCGCGCACTGGATCGAGGCGATCTTCATCGTCGCGACCGCGATCCTCCTGATCGCCTCGACGCTGCTGATCGCGAACACGATCCGGCTGTCGATCTTCTCGCGTCGACGCGAGATCGAGGTGATGAAGCTCGTCGGCGCGACGAACTGGTTCGTGCGCGGTCCGTTCATGATCGAGGGCCTGCTCTGCGGGCCTCGGCGGCGCGCTCCTCGCGGTCCTCTTCCTCGTCCTCGGCAAGGAGATCGCGCTGCCCGCGATCCTCCACAGCGCCCTCTCGAGCGACCCCGACGTCCACGCGCTCGCGTTCCCGCTCACGGCGCTGATCCTGCTCGGGATGGGCCTCGCCCTCGGCGCGCTCGGCTCCGGGCTGACGCTGCGCCGCTTCCTCCAGGTCTGACGGACGCGGGCGCACCGCTCGCCCGCCGGCCGCGCACGGCCGGCACCGTAGGCTCACGCGGATGAGCAGCCGCGGGCAGCCGGGCGACCGGCTCGTCGTCGAAGTCGGCCGGCGCGGCAAGCTCGTCGTCGGCGAGCCGTACTTCACGCCGGGCGTGCCGCTCGTGCTCGACGCGAAGGGCCACGGCGACCTCGGGCGCGGCGACCTCGCGGTCGTCCGCACCGGCCGCGGCCGGGCGCGCGTCGAGCGCTCGCTCGGACCGGCGTCGCGGATCGAGAACGTGCTCGAGGCGCTGCTCGTCGAGCGCGGCGCGCGCGTCGACTTCGAGCCGCACGACGCCGCCGGAGCCGAGCTTCGACGGCCGCGTCGACCTGCGCGAGCTGACGAGCTTCACGATCGACCCGGACACGGCGAAGGACTTCGACGACGCGCTCTCGTTCCGCCGCGAGCCGGACGGGATCCGCGCGTGGGTGCACATCGCCGACGTCTCGTACTTCGTCCCGGCCGGGACGCCGCTCGACCTCGGGCGCCGCCGAGCGCGCGCTCTCGACGTACGTGCCCGGGCTCGTCGCGCCGATGCTGCCGCACGAGCTCGCCGACGACCTCTGCTCGCTGCGGCCGCACCGCGACCGGCTCACCGTCACGGTCGAGATCCCGCCGCGCGGCGAGCCGAGCTTCTACCGCTCGGTGATCCGCTCGCGCGCGCGGCTCACGTACGGCGCAGGCGCAGCGGCGCGAGGCGGCGCCCGAGATCGTCGAGCAGCTCGAGCTCGCCGACGAGGTCGCGTCGGAGCTGCGGCGGCGCCGGTTCGCGCGCGGCGCGCTGCAGGTCGTCGACGCCCGAGGTCGCGTTCCGCTTCGAGGAGGGCCGCGTCGCCGAGGCGTGGCTCGAGGGCGAGCCGCACGCGCACATGCTCGTCGAGGAGCTGATGATCCTCGCGAACGAGCACGTCGCCGAGTTCCTCGCCGGCCGCAACCGCGAGGCGCTCTACCGCGTCCACGAGCGGCCCGACCCGCAGGCGGTCGAGCTGCTGCTCGCGAAGCTCGCCGACCTCGACGTGCCGACGCCGCCGGCGCCGAAGCGGCTCTCGCCGCAGTCCGCGGCGGCGCTCGCCGGCGAGATCTCGCGGCGCGTCGCGGCGTACGTCGGGCAGTCGGGCCGCGGCCGCGAGGCGTTCCCGTCGCTCGTCCTCCGCGCGCTCAAGCAGGCGCGCTACGACCCGCGCAACCTCGGCCACTCGGGGCTCGCGAGCACCGCGTACTGCCACTTCACCTCGCCGATCCGCCGCTACCCCGATCTCGTCGTCCACCGCGCGCTCCTGCGCGAGCTCGGCCAGGGCGACGACCGGCCGCCCGACGACCTGATCGGCCTCGCCGAGCACGCGTCGGCGCGCGAGCGCGAGGCGGCGCAGCTCGAGTACCTCGCCGACGACATCTGCCTCGCGTGGCTGCTCGAGGACGTGCTCCTCGAGCGCGGGCTGGGAGGAGCCGTGGGAGGGCGAGATCACGGGCGCGATCGGCTCCGGCCTCTTCGTCCGCTTCGGCGACGTCTTCGAGGGCTTCCTCCCGGCGCGCCGCCTGCCCGGCGAGTTCTTCGAGCTGAACCCGACCGGGACCGCGCTCGCCGGCCGCCGCTCGGGCCGGCGCTACCGGCTCGGCGACCCGATCGCGGTGCGCGTCGAGTCGATCGCGAGCACGAGGGCAAGGTCGAGCTCGCGCTCGGCGCGACGGCTCGATCCGGCCCGCCGAGGCGCGGCAGCCGCCGCGAAGCGCTCGCCCGGAGCGGCAAGATGGGCAAGGGGAAGCCGGCCAAGCGGAGCGCTAGATCAGCCGCCGCTCGGCCGCCCAGCGCGTCAGCTCGTGGCGCGAGCGAGAGCTGCAGCTTGCGCAGCACGCTCGAGACGTGGCTCTCGATCGTCTTCACCGAGAGGTGCAGCCGCGCCGCGATCTCCTTGTAGCGGTAGCCGCGCGCGATCAGCTGCAGCACCTCGCGCTCGCGGGCGGTCAGCTCGTCGAGCTCCGCGTCGCTGTGCACCCGCTCGCCCGCGCGGAACGCGTCGAGCACGAAGCCGGCGAGGCGCGGCGAGAAGACGGCGTCGCCCGTCGGCCACGCGGCGACCGCGTCGGCGAGCTCGTCGCGCCGAGATCGTCTTCGTCACGTAGCCGCGCGCGCCGGCGCGGATGACGCCGATCACGTCCTCGGCCGCGTCCGACACCGACAGCGCGAGGAACCGCACGCCCGGGCCGCTCCGGCGCGACGCCGCGCGATCACGGCCTCGCCGCCGCCGTCCGGCAGGTGGACGTCGAGCAGGACGACGTCGGGGTCGAGTCTCGCGGATCAGCGGCACCGCGTCGGCGACGCTCCCGGCCTCGCCGACGATCGTCGACCGCGCTCGCCGAGCTCGCCGCGCACGCCCGGCGCGGAACAGCGCGTGGTCGTCGACGAGGACGACGCGGGGCTTCATGCCGGCCTCCGCGGCAGCGTCGAGCTCGACCTCGGTGCCCTCGCCGGGCGACGAGACGATCGTGGCCGCGCCGCCGGCGCGGGCCATGCGGCCCTCGATCGACTCGGCGAGGCCGCGCCGGTCGGCCGGCACCGCGGCGCGGTCGAAGCCGGCGCCGCGGTCGCGGACGAAGACGCTCGATCGCTCGTCGTCGGCGTCGGCGTACACCGCGATCTCGTCGGCGCCCGAGAACTTCGCCGCGTTCGTCATCGCCTCGCGCGCCGCGAGCACGACCGGGCGCAGCTCGTCGTCGAGCGCGCAGTCGCCGCCGTGCGCGAGCTCGACGCGCACGCCGTGCAGCTCCTCGATCTCGGCCGCCGCGTCGGCGAGCGCGCCGGCGAGCGTCTCGCGCGCCGGCCGCGCCGTCGCCGTAGAGCCAGCCGCGCAGCTCGCGCTCCTGCCGCCGGGCGAGCGACGCGACGCGGCGCGGCTCGTCGCGCGTGCCGCTGGATCAGCGCGAGCGTCTGCAGCACCGAGTCGTGGACGCGCGCGGCGACCTCGGCGCGCTCGTCGCTCCGGATCCGCGCCGTCCGCTCGGCGTCCCGCTCGAGCGCGAGCTGCCAGAGCCACGGGCCGACGATCAGGAGCAGCGCGCCGCCGACCGCGCCGGGGGCGAGGAGCGCCGACGACGACGCGCCGCGCGCGAGCAGCAGCGCGACGCCGAGCGCGACGAGCGCGAGGCCCGCGAGCGAGCAGCGGCCGCGCCCGGGCGGAGCGAGCCGCCGCGCCGCCAGATCAGCGCCGAAGCC
Organism: uncultured Actinomycetes bacterium; assembly: GCA_963729135.1. GTDB lineage: Bacteria > Actinomycetota > Thermoleophilia > Gaiellales > Gaiellaceae > PALSA-600. The sequence continues at coordinate 105,487 of CAVSMT010000008.1, read as the reverse complement.
CGCCCGCGATCAGGACGAGCGCCGTCGCGACGTGCGGGTCGAGAGGCCGAGCCCGCGCAGCGCGAGCGCGGACGCGACGAGGAGCGCGACGACCGCGATCGCCGCCTTGCCGGTCATCGCGAGCCAGGCCGCGACGTAGAGCACGATCGCCGGCGCCGCCCGCGAGCGCGAGCAGCGTGAACACGAGCCGGACGAGCGTCGGGTCGACGCCGATCGCCTCCGCGATCCCGGCGCACACGCCGGCGACGACGCGGTCGTCGCTCGCTGCGGCGGAGCGCGAGAGGCATCGCGCTCATCGTACGGCCCTGGTCACCTCGATCTGCCCGGCCCCGACGTGCGCGTCGATCACGAGCTGGCGCGTCCGCAGAGCCGGCGATCGCGGTCACGTCGTGGCCGTCGTCGTCTGCGGCCGAGCACCTCGACGTTGCCCCAGTCCGCGTGGCCGACGACGCGCACGCGGACGCCGCGCGGCACGACGACGTCGAGCTTGCCGGCACCGAGGTGCGCCTGGACGACATGCGTCTGGCCGGCGCTCGACCGCGAGGTTCGAGAGGTCGACGGTGAGGTCGCCGACGCCGAGGCGGTAGTCGCGCTGGAGGTCGGCCGCCGCGGTCGGCGCGTACGTGCGGTTGCCGACGCCGTCGTCGAGGTGGAGGTGGATCGTGCCGGCCGCGACCGCCGCGAGCGCGAGCAGGATCCCGAGGAACGCGAGCGCGCCGACGCGGCGGCGGTTCACGGCGCCTGCGACGACGCCGATCCCGACCGCGATCGCGGCTGCGCCGAGCGCCACCGCCCACGGGACGTCGACGCCGGTCGCCGCGAGCAGCCCGAGGATCCCTCCGGCGACGACGAGCCCGCCGAGCGCGAGCAGGAACGGCGACGGGCCGCGCGCGGGCGGCGGTGGTGCGGACGCCGCCGTCGCCGCGGACGCGGGGAGCGGTCGCGAGCTCCGTCGAGGCGACGGCGGGCAGCGCGCGCGGCTGCGAGCGCCGCCGCTCGGAGTAGATGATCCCCGCGCCGACCGCGAGCACGACGAGCCAGAGCAGGTCGTTGTCGACGTGGAAGGTGACGTGGGAGAGGAGCGCGATCCCGGCGAAAGCGACGAGCACGAGCCCGACGAGCATCGCCGGCCGCCGCCGGTGGTTGCGGAGCGCGTCCGTCGCGATCGACTCGTGCTCGCCCTCGTTCGGGATCACGAGCAGACACGCGCCGTAGATCAGGAGGCCGGCCCCGCCGAGCAGGGCGAGGAGGACGAAGCCGACGCGGTAGAACGCCGGGTTCACGTTGAAGTAGCGCGCCGAGCCCGCCGCAGACGCCGCCGAGCATCCGGTCGCCGCCGCTCCGGCGCAGTTCCCTGTATGTCGCTGTTTCGCTCATGGGCCCAGCGTGCCGCGCGGCCGCCCCGGCGTCGATCCGGCAACCCCCTGATCCGACCCTACAATCGCCCGGATGACCGAGAAGCTCATCGCCGACAACCGCCGCGCCCGGCACGACTACCAGCTGCTCGACCGGCTACGAGGCCGGCATCGTGCTCACGGGCACCGAGGTCAAGTCGCTCCGCGACGGGCGCGCCACGCTCGCGCAGGCATACGCCGAGGTGCGCGACGGCGAGGCGTGGCTGCTCGGCGCCGAGATCGCGATCTACGACCAGGGCAACCGCGCGAACCACGAGCCGACGCGGCCGCGGAAGCTGCTCCTGCACCGCCGCGAGATCGACCGGCTGTACGGCCAGGTGCGCGAGAAGGGCCTGACCCTCGTCCCGACGCGGCTCTACTTCAAGGACGGCCGCGTGAAGGTCGAGCTCGCCCTCGCCCGCGGCAAGGACGTCCGCGACAAGCGGCGCACCGTCGCCGACCGCGACGCGAAGCGCCAGATCGAGCGCGCGCTCAAGAGCCGCGGCCGGTCTTGACCGACGATCCGGGCGAGGCGGGCCGGCTAGGCCCGGGCCCGCCCGTCCGCGAGCCGGGCGTCCGCGGCCTCCTCCGGCTCGCGACATCGACGTCGGCCCGCTCCGCCGCCACCGGGACTTCCGGCTCCTCTTCGTCGGCCAGGGCGCGACCTTCCTCGGCTCGATGGTCACGTACGTCGCGATCCCGTGGCAGGTCTACCACCTCACCGGCTCGTCGCTCGCCGTCGGGCTGATCGGGCTCGCCGAGCTCGGGCCGCTGCTCGTGACCGCGTTCGTCGGCGGGGCGCTCGCGGACGCGGTCGACAGGCGGCGGATGGTGCAGGCGGTCGAGCTCGCGTTCGCGGTCTGCTCGGCGCTGCTGCTCGCGAACGCTCTCAGCGCCGAGTCCCACGTGTGGCCGCTGTTCGTGCTCGCGGGCGTGATGGCGGGCCTCGACGGCCTGCAGCGGCCGTCGCTCGAGGCGCTCGCGCCGAGGCTCGTCGACCGCGACGAGCTCACGGCCGAGGGCGCGCTCTCGTCGTTCCGCTCGACGCTCGGGCTCGTGCTCGGCCCGCTCCTCGCCGGCCTGTTGATCGCGACCGCCGGCCTGCCGGCGGCGTACGGGTTCGACCTCGTCACGTTCACGGTCTCGCTCACGTGCCTCGCGCTGATGCGCGCGGTGCCGCCGCCGCCGGACGCCGAGCGGCCGAGTCTCGCCGGCGTCGTCGAGGGCTTCCGTTACGCGGCGAGCCGGCCGGAGCTCGTCGGCACGTACGGCGTCGACATGGTCGCGATGTTCTTCGGGATGCCCGAGGCGCTGTTCCCGGCGCTCGGCGCGAAGCTCGGCGGCCCCGGCGTCGTCGGCCTCCTGTTCGCGGCGCCGTCGGTCGGCGCGCTGCTCGCGACGCTCACGAGCGGCTGGACGGCGCGCGTCCGCCGGCACGGGCTCGCGGTCATGCTCGCCGCCGCGGGGTGGGGCGCCGGGATCGTCGTCTGCGGGCTCGCGCCGGGAATCGTGCTCGCGTGCGGGGGCCTCGTCGTCGCCGGGTTCGCGGACATGCTGAGCGGCATCTTCCGCAGCACGATCTGGAACCAGACGATCCCGGACCGCCTCCGCGGCCGCCTCGCCGGGATCGAGCAGATCTCGTACTCGAGCGGCCCGCTCCTCGGCAACGTCGAGGGCGGGCTCGTCGCCGCGCTCGTCGGCGTCCGCGCCTCGATCGTGTCGGGGGGCGTGCTGTGCATCGCGGGCGTCGCGGTCGCGGCCGCCGCGATGCCGGCCTTCCGGCACTACGACGCCCGGGCCGCGGCAGCGGCTTGAGGAAAGCGGGGTAGACTCCCCGGACACACATACGGGGGCGCCATGGTTTCGACGTGGTCGGTTCTCCGGTAGAGCTGCAAGCCGAGGTCTCCGGTCGGCCTCGTAAAACAACCGGAAACCAAACGCAAGTGCGGAAAACGATCTCGCACTCGCCGTCTAGTCAAAGCGACTAGATGACGTGTCGCCCCGAGCTTGCCCGTGGCTCGGTACGCGGCATCAACTAACGGGCTGGCGCCGAAGGAAAGCCAATCGCCGGAGGCGCAAGACTGAAGGATGGCTAGCCCGGCGGTAGGTCGGTCGCGAACCAGCCGTCCGGGCGAAACTCAAAGAGCGACCTAAGCTTGTAGACGCTCTCCCGGTGCGTCCGCGGACGCGGGTTCGATTCCCGCCGCCTCCATTACTGCCACGAAACGTCGGTCGCCCTCCCGGGCGGCCCGGCGTCTCTCGCCGGTCGTGGCTACTGCGCAAGCCGCGCCCGCGGATGTGTCGATCGTCGAGCGAGGCCCTCAGTTGCGAGACGTTCGAGGCCGACGCGAGCCGGCGGAGTCACCGCCCTCGTCGTCGGCCTTCGCTCCGGGCCAGACGCCGGTCAGGCGGGCGAAGCCCGTGGCGGTGCCATGGTCGACGAGCGCCTTCACGCCTCCGAAAACGGCGCCCTTCACGGTGGCCGCAGCCACGACCTCGACCAGGCCGCGTCCCTGGACCTTCGCCTTCGGCGGGTCGCCGTCGCGATCCGCGAGCTTCCACGTCCGCTCGAACACCGCACCGGCAAGACGAGCGCCGACGACGCCCCCGGCGACGCCGATCGGCCAGTACAGCAGCTTCACCAGGATGATCGATGCACCTCGCTGCCGATCATCCCGGACAACGGGGCGCCGGGCAAGGACGCGCCCGCCGCATCGGGCATCCTCGTGAAAGGATGCGTCCCGCGTGGAACGTTCTCGTCCAGCCGGAGGCGCGTCGCGGGTGCTGCTTCCCGGGCGTGAAGCCGGGTGACTGACAGCACGGCCGCGGCGAGCGGGGCCGTGGTTCCGGGCCGCGCCGCGATCTCGCCGCGGAGGCTGATCCTCCCGCTCGCGCTGGCGCAGTTCATCTGCAGCTTCGCCGGCTCGAACATGAACGTGATGATCGCCGACATCAGCGACGACCTCGACACGACCGTGAAGGGCGTGCAGACCGCGATCACCCTGTTCCTGCTGATCATGGCGATCCTGATGATCCCGTGCAGCAAGCTGACCGACCGGTGGGGCCGGAAACGCTGTTTCATCGGGGGCCTCACCCTGTACGGGATCGGCGCCCTGCTGAGCGCGGTCTCCCCGGGCCTCGGCGTGCTGATCCTCGGGAACTCGGTGTTCGAGGGCGTCGGCACGGCGCTGCTGATCCCGCCCGTCTACATCCTCGCGACGCTGTGGTTCAGCGATCTCACCTCGCGTGCCTGGGCGTTCGGCGTGATCAGCGGGCTCGGCGGAATCGGCGCCGCGGCCGGGCCGCTGATCGGCGGCGTGATCACCACCGGGATCAGCTGGCGGGCCGCGTTCGTCTTCCAGGCCGTGGTCGTGGCGACGATCATCTTGCTGAGCCGCGGCCTCGTCGACCCGCTTCCGGCCGACCCGACGCGGCCGTTCGACGCGGTCGGCGCGATTCTCTCCGCGCTCGGGATGTTCTTCCTCGTCTTCGGGATCCTGCAGGCCGGCACGCACAACGTGCTCTTCGCGGTGTTGCTCGTGCTCGGCGTGGCGTTCCTGCTCGGGTTCTTCTTCTACATCCGCGCCCGGGAGCGCAGGGGGAAGGAGCCGCTCCTCTCGACAGGCCTCTTCAGGAACCGAACCTGCAACCTGGCCCTCGTCACCCAGAACATGCAGTGGCTCATGCTCATGGGGGTCTCGTTCGTCGTGTCGGTGTTCCTGCAGGAGGTTCGCGGCTACAGCGCGATCGGGACGGGCGTCGTCTTCACCGCCGCGACGGTCGGCATCCTCGTCTCGTCCTTCGCCGCGGCACGACTCGCCCGGAAGTACTCGCAGCGGACGCTGATCGTGGCCGGGTTCGTCGTCACCCTCGCCGGGATCGGCCTCCTGCTCGGCCTGGTCCACGCGTCGTCGAAGGTCGTCGCGTTCGTGCCCGGGCTCCTGCTGATCGGCCTCGGCCTCGGCGCGATGCTGACCCCTTCGGTGAACGTCGTGCAGTCCAGCTTCCCCGAGGCGCAGCAGGGCGAGATCTCGGGCCTCTCGCGCAGCGTGTCGAACCTGGGCTCGACCTTCGGAACCGCGATCGCCGGGACGATCCTCGTGTCCGTCGTCGCCACCGGGACCCGGTCCTACGCGATCGCGTTGATCGCCCTCGTCGTGTTCGGGCTCATCGGTCTCGTGGCGGCCCTGCGCCTCCCTGCGAGGATCGAGCGGGCGTAGACCCGCGCGTGCCTTTCGATCCGAATCGGAAGGCGAGAGTGAACGGAGCGACGAGGCCTCGCGAACGCGCTGCTCGAGGTCACCGGCGAACGGTGGGTGCCGCTCGTGGACGGCGTCCTGCGGCAGGCCGGCCTCCGCCTCCGCCCGGGAGTGACGGGCTACGGCCGGAAGGGCCCGGGGCACGCGGCGAGCTTCGGGATCGAGAAGCGCGCGATCGTGCCGAAGCCCTCGGCCGGCTTGCACGCCTGAGCGACGCCGGCATCGCACGCGACCGAGAGGAAGACGAACGCGTCCTCGATCGTGAAGTCGTGCTCGTCGACGAGCAGCTTCGCGGCCTCCTCGGAGACGAGCTGCAGCGCCTCGGCGTAGTCGGGGGCCGCCGCGTGCGGCACCCAGCGGTCGTGGAGCTCGGTCACGGGCCACGTCGCCTGCTTGCCCTTCACGACGTCGAAGCGCACGTCGACCTCGCCGGCGATCTCGACGCCGGTGAAGCAGATCTCTCCGTCGCCCATCGCCGCGTGCATGTCGCCGACGGCGAACATGCCGCCGGGCTGGCGCACGGGGAGGAAGATGCGGGCGCCCTTGCCGTGCCAGTGGTCGTCGAGGTTCCCGCCGTGCTGGCCCGCCAGGCCGTTCGAGAGCGTCTCGCCCGCCGTCGCGACGCCGACGACGCCCACCATCGGCCTTGCCGGAAACGACACGCGGTCGTTCATCCTCACCGTCCCGTCGCGCACCTCGAAGAGGCGCGTCAGCGGCGCCCGCACCCGGTCGCTCAGCTGCCCGAAGCCGGGAATCAGCGTCGCGACGCCCCACTCGACCGGGCGCACGGCGAGGATCTCGGCGACGAGCGAGTCGCCCGGCTCCGCGCCGCGGACCGCCACGGGCCCCGTCGCGCTGTTGATCCTGCTCATGTCGATCGCGGTGACGAGGTCGTCCTCGGTCCGGATCTGCCCCGTGAAGCAGTCGTTCGTCTCGAACGTGACGACGTCGCCAGGCTCGACCTCCAGCACCGGCCGGAGGTCGGGCCCGAACGACCAGATCACCTGATCGCGCGAGAGCCGGTGCTGCGCCATGCGTCCTCCGCTTCGTCGGCCGTGCCGCGTCTCGACGAGCGGACGGTATCGCGTCCGACCGTGAACCGGCGGCGCGGCGGCGTCTAGGATCCGGACGTGCGCGGCTCCGCGGGTTCCCGGAGGTCGGCGCCCTAGCTTTCTGGGAGCGCCGTCTACGCGCGAGGATTCTGATCCGGTCGCTGCCGCAGTTTCTCGCGGTCGTCGGTCGGGCGTAGCGCGGGGTCGGCGGGAGCGAGGCGGCGTTGTCGGCCGTGAGTTCGAGGTCGGGGTGCTGGCCGCGTTTCTGGCCGCCGGGCGCGAGTCGCCCCAGGCGCTCGTGCTGGACGGTGAGGCCGGGATCGGGAAGACGACGCTGTTCGAGGCGGCGGTGGGGGACGCTCGGGAGCAGGGGTTCGCGGTCTTCTCTTGTCGGCCGGCAGGCGCCGAGGCGGCGTTCTCGTTCGCGGCGCTTGCGGATCTCTTGCGTCCCGTGCTGCCGGAGGGGCTCGGGAGGTTGCCGTTGCCGCAGCGTCGGGCGCTTTCGGCGGCGCTGCTGCTCGAGGACGTGGAGGGGTCGGCGCCGGATGAACGGGCGATCGCGTTCGCGGTCTTCCAGCTTCTGAGCGAGCACGGCGGCGGATCGCTGTTCGTGGCGGTCGACGATGTGCAGTGGCTCGACGCGGCGTCGGCGTCGGTGCTCGCGTTCGCGGTTCGGCGGCTTGCGGCGGCGCCGGTTGCGGTGCTCGTCGCGCGGCGCGCAAGCGGCGAGGAGGCGGCCCCGCTCGGGCTCGAGCGCGCGTTTCGCGGATGAGCGGCTGCGGCGGTTGCGGCTGGGCCCGTTGAGCGTCGGGGCGACCCATCGTCTGCTGCGGGAGCGGCTCGGCGTCTCGTTCCCTCGACCGACGCTCGTCAAGGTCCACGAGACCTCGGGCGGAAACCCGTTCTATGCGCTCGAGCTCGGGCGCGCCCTCGCGCGGTCAGGCGGACTCACCGGAGCCGGGGAGCGGCTGGCTGTTCCCACGTCGCTCACCGCGCTCGTCTCGGCGCGCCTGGCGGCGCTGCCGGCCGGCGTTCGCGCGGCGCTCGAGCCCGTCTCGCTTCTGAGCGAGCCGACGGTCTCGCTCGTCGAAGCCGTGGCCTCCGACCCGGCGGGCGTGGTCGACCGGCTTCGCGTGGCGGAGGCTGCGGGGATCCTCGAGGTCGACGAGGGACGGGTTTGTTTCGGCCACCCGCTGCTGGCCGCGCGAGTGGAGGCGGAGCTCGAGCCTCGCCGGCGGCGAGCGCTCCACCGGCTGCTGGCGGAACAGGTCGGTGATCCCGAGCAGCGTGCCCGGCACCTTGCGCTCGGCGCCGACGGGCCGTCGGCCGGGGTCGCGGACGAGCTGGAGACCGCTTCCTCGACGGCGGCGTCGCGAGGCGCTCCGGCGGCGGCCGCGGATTTGGCCGAGTTGTCCATCTCGCTCACGCCCGCCGACGCCGGTGACGGCGTCCGGCGCCGCCGCCAGATGCTCGCTGCCGCCCATCACTACGCGAGCGGCGACGCGGAGCGCTCGCGTGCGATCCTCGACCCGCTCGTCGAGCAGTTACCGCCGGGTGTCGAACGCGCGGAGGTGTTGCGGCGGCTCGGCGCGCAGGCGGACGACGACTTCGAGCGGTCGGAGCGGCTCCTCGAGCAGGCGTTCGTCGAAGCCGAGACCGATCGTCGGCTGCAGGCCGAGATCGCCATGCCCCGCGTCCTGACCACGTTTCTCCGTCACGGACCAGCGGCGGGAGTGAAGCTGGCGCGGGAGTCCGCTCACGTCGTCGAGGAAACCGGCGACCCCGTCCTGCTCGCCATCTTCCTGGCGCACCGGAGCCTGGCGGAGCTCATCGCGGGGAGCTTGACACCCGGCGTGCTCGAGCGTGCGCTCGAGCTCGAGGAGCTGGTCGGGCCGCTTCCGACGCATGTCACGCCGACGTGGGTCCAGGGGTTGCGGCTGATGTACGCGGGCGAGCACGAGCTGGCACGCGAGGCTCTCTGGCGTGTGCACGCCGTCGGCGCGACCCGGGGCGAGGAGCACGTTCGGATCAACGCGCTGTTCGCTCTCGCCGACCTCGAGTGTCGCGCCGGGGACTGGATCCGCGCCGACGACCATGCCGATGAGCTGCTCCAGGTCGGGGAGACGCACTTCTTCCTACAGGGCGGAGCAGCGCTCTGGGCCAGGGGTCGGGTCGATGCCTACCTCGGCCGCCTCGACGAGGCACGCCCCCGCGCGACTGCAGGACTCGAGCGCTCTCGCGAGGAGGGTGAGCCGAGCTTCGTCCGGCGGAACCTGGCTCTGCTCGGTTTCATCGACCTTTCGACAGGCGACTTCCTCTCGGCCGCCGAGAGGCTGGCTCCGGTTGTCCGGTGGCTCCAGGGACGTGGGGTGGGCGAGCCGAGCCTGTTTCCGGCGCGGGAGCTGGCGATCGAGGCGCTGGTCGCGGTCGGTGACCTCGACGAGGCTCGCGTGCAGCTCGGTTGGCTGGAGGAGGCCGGCCATCGGCTGGGGACTTCGTGGCCGCTGGCGATGGGTGCGCGCTGCCGGGGTCTGCTGCTTGCGGCGGAGGGTGATCTCGAGGGGGCGCTCGCGAGCTGCGAGCGGGCGCTGGAGGTGCACGAGCGGATGCCGGTTCCGTTCGAGCGTGCTCGCACGCTGCTGATCTACGGCGCGATCCTCCGCCGGGCCAGGCGGAGGAGGGCGGCGAGGGAGGCGATCGAGGCGGCGCTGGTGATCTTCGAGGCGCTGCCTGCGCCGGTCTGGGCCGACAACGCGCGCGCCGAGCTTGCCCGAATCGGCGGCCGAGCGGCTTCGGGTGACGGGTTGACGGAGGGCGAGCGGCGGATCGCGGAGCTGGTCGCGGCGGGGAAGAGCAACAAGGAGACCGCGGCGGCGCTGTTTCTCAGCGTGCACACGGTCGAAGACGCGCTGAAGCGGGTCTACCGCAAGCTCGGAGTCCGCTCGCGGACCGAGCTCGCGCGCCGGTTGTCGAGCAAAGACCCCTGATTTCCGGTCTTTCGGCCGCTCGCAGTGGGACCTAGCGTGGAGCGATGCCCGAATTCCTGGTCGAGCTCTACACGATCGCTGACCCGGATTCGGCCGGCCTCGCCCGTCTCGGCGACGGAAACACCGTTCGCTATCTGCGTTCGATCCTGATCCCGGGCGACGAGACGTGTCTGCACCTGGTCGAGGCCGACTCGGCCGAGGAGGTCGCGGCGGCGTTCGAGCAGGCCGGTCTGGCGGCGGACCGGATCGTGGAAGCCGTGGCGCTGCAAGCGCCCGCGGCGATCGACAACCCAAGGAGGAAGTCATGACCCGCATCAAGCCAGTTCTCGGATTGCTCCTCGCCGCGGTCGCGGCCGCAGCGCTCGCGGTTGCGGGCTCCGCCGGCGCATCTCCACGGAGCGGTGAGCTTCACGTGACGAAGGAGTGCTCGCACTACTTCGGCAACGCCGGCGAGTTCTGCACGATCACCTCGTCGAACCTGAACGCGATCGACCGCGGCATGAACGTCGTCTACACCTCGGCCGCCGGCGCCGCCGGGTTGAACAGCGACCTCGTCCTCGACGGCCCCGGCGACAACAACGCCTCCGGCCACGTCGTCCTCAACCTCGCCGCACAGACCGGCGTCGTGACCTTCTCCGGCGGCACCGGACGGTTCAGCGGCTTCCACGCGAGCGTCGTCGTCACCTACAACGCGAGCGAGGGCCTCTGGCACTGGGACGGCACCTACGGCTTCACACCGCCCGGCCGCGACGGGTGACACCGATGAAGCGCTCAGCACGCGCGACCGGGATCGGGGTCGTCGGACTCGGCGTCGTGGCGCTTGCGGCGGGAGTCGCGTGGGCGACGATCCCCGGCGGCGACGGCACGATTCAGGGCTGCTACGGGAAGGTCGGCGGCGTCCTCCGCGTGATCGACCCCGCGAAGGGCGAGAAGTGCCTCGGCGTCGAGGTGCCCGTGAGCTGGGATCAGAAGGGGCTCAAGGGCGACGCGGGCCCCGCGGGAGCCTTGGGTCAGGCCGGCCCGAAGGGAGACAAGGGAGACAGGGGCGACCCGGGGGCGGCGGGACCCGCCGGCCTCCCGGGCCAAGCCGGCGCGAAGGGCGACCCCGGCCCGCAGGGGCCTCCCGGCTCCGGCGGCGCGCTGCCAAGCCTCGACGCCCTCACGGGGCTCCCCTGTCGCGCGCCGTCATTCGAGGGGTCCACGAAGGTCGTCTACTCGGAAGTGGACGACCTCCATTACGCCGTCTCCCTCCGGTGCGTCGATGAGGACGTCGTGATCCTGGACCTCGAGCTCCAGGCCATTCCGAAGCTCGTCACCTACGACTGCGGCGACGGAACACCGTGCTACACGATCAGCGATACACATGGCACGGTGACCGGCAGCTCGGGCGGCGTGTTCTGTCACATCGCAGGTGGGGGAACGATGAACGATCCGGGCGGCGGCCCGCCTCAGGCCGTCTCGGGCACGGTCGGATGCGTGTTCACGCTTCCGAGGGGCTCCACGGTCGTGCTGACCGAGGACGGCATCCCGGCGTTCGGCGGGTGGGGACGGGATTGCCAGAGCGCGGGAACGGCTCCGACCTGCACTCTCACACTCGATGCCGACAAGACCGTCGGCGCCGCGTGGATCGACAGACCGTGAGCTGAGAGGGCGCGATCCGGGTCGGGCCTCGCATCCGGCGAGGCCCGACCCCGCCGCGTGTCGATTTTCGCGAGCCCGTTCGTCTCTCTGTCGAAAGCCCCGCGAGACGGGGCAACCCGACCGAAGGAGCAGACGATGGCGACTCCCGTGGTTCACTTCGAGGTTCGTGCAGAGGATCCCGACGCGGCAAGGCAGTTCTTCGGCCCGCTCTTCGGCTGGGGGTTCCCGGAGGGGGCGGTGCCCGGCTACACGTACGTCGACACGGGCGCCGAGGGCGCGATTCCCGGCGGCGTCGGACCGACACAGGGCGGCAGCGCGCTCGTGACGTTCTTCGTGGGCGTCGCCGACGTGCCTGCGACACTCGCACGGGCGGAGGAGCTCGGCGGGAAGGTCGTCCAGCCGGCGACGAGCGTGCCCGGCACGACCTACGCGCTGCTCGCGAGCCCGGCCGGGCAGGTCGTCGGGATCGCCTCCGCGGACGGCTAACGACGAGGAGGGCCCGTGAAGTACCTGCTCCTGATCTACCAGAACGAGGACGCGTTCCGGGCCGTGGCCGAGGAGGAGCGTGCGGCCGTCCTGACCGAGTACCTCGGTTTCAACGCCACCTTCGGCGCGCGCGGAGTGCTCACGGCGGGCGCCGAGCTCCACGGCACGGACTCGTCGACGACGGTCAGGGTCCGCGACGGCGAGATGCTCCTCACCGACGGGCCGTTCGTCGAGACGAAGGAGCAGCTCGCCGGCTACTACGTCGTCGACTGCGAGACCCTCGACGAGGCGCTCGAGGTCGCTGCGGCGATCCCGAGCGCGCGGTTCGGCGCGGTCGAGGTGCGGCCTCAGGTCGACGGAGTCGGCCCGACCGAGGGGTAGGGCTTGGATGCGCACGAGGCGGCGGCACGCCTGTTCCGGCAGGAGTCCGGGCGAGCGGTCGCCGTCCTCGTGCGGCAGATCCGCGACGTCGACCTCGCCGAGGACGCGATCCAGGAGGCGTACGCCGTCGCGCTGGCCCGCTGGCCGGTGGCGGGAGTCCCCGCCGACCCGGCCGCGTGGATCTACGCCACTGCTCGAAATCGCGCCCTCGACTCGCTCCGCCGTCGCCGGGTGCTCGAGGACAAGCGCCCGCTCCTCGAGGGCGAGGCGCGGCTGCTCGCGCTCGACGCGGACGAGAGCGACGCCGACGAGGCCGAGATGACGGGCGAGAGCTCGATCGCCGACGAGCGGCTCGGGCTGCTCTTCCTCTGCTGCCATCCGGCGCTCGCGCTCGAGTCCCGGGTCGCGCTCACGCTCCGGCTGGCCGGCGGGCTGACGGCGTCCGAGATCGCGCGAGCGTTCCTCGTCCCCGAGCCGACGATCGCGCAGCGCCTCGTCCGCGCGAAGCGGAAGATCCGCGACGCGCGGATCCCGTTCCGCGTCCCGGCCGACCACCTGCTCCCGGACCGGCTCGAGGCGGTGCTCGGCGTGCTCTACCTCATCTTCAACGAGGGCTACCTGGCGAGCGCGGGGGAGACCCTCGTGCGCCGGGAGCTCTGCGACGAGGCGATCCGGCTCGGTCGGGCGCTCCACGCGCTGATGCCCGACGAGCCGGAGGCAGGCGCGCTGCTCGCGCTCATGCTGCTCCACGACTCGCGCCGCGCCGCGCGCACCGGCGCCGACGGAGGGATCGTGCTCCTCCCCGACCAGGATCGGACGCAGTGGAACGGCGCCGAGATCGCCGAGGGGATCGCGCTCGTCGAGCGAACCCTCGCCGGCGGTGGCCGCGGCGCCTACTCGCTCCAGGCCGCGATCGCGGCCGTTCACGCCGAGGCGGCGACCGCCGAGGAGACCGACTGGGCCCAGGTCGTCGGGCTCTACACGGAGCTCGCGCGGGTGGCGCCGTCGCCCGTCGTCGAGCTGAACCGCGCGGTCGCGGTCGCGATGGCCGACGGCGCCGAGGCCGGCCTCGAGCTGGTCGAGGCCCTGGATCGGGACGGGTCGCTCGACCGCTACCACCTGCTGCACTCGACCCGCGGCGAGCTCCTGTCCCGCGCCGGTCGACCGGCCGAGGCCGCGGCTGCGTACCGCCGGGCGCTGGAGCTCACGCAGAACGCGTCCGAGCGCAGCTTCCTCGAGGCGCGCGTCGAGGAGCTCGGCGGAGGACACTCGCCCCCGCGGGCGAACGAGGTCACCCCATGAGCTGGCGACCCGGCGAGGTGTGGCTCGACACGGACCTCCTCTGGTTCCGGGAGGTCGTGGCCGCGCCCGCGGCGGCCGGCTTCCCGGCGCCGATGCGTCCGGCGTACACGGGGCTCTTCGCCTCGCGGCAGCGCCGCGCCGCGTGGAAGCGGCGCCGGTACCTGCGGCGCGCGCGCACGACCGCGCTCGTGCTCTCGCCGGCGCTCGTGCTCCCGATCGTCGCGCTCCGGAACAGCGGGCACGGAGGGGCGGTCGTCCTCGAGGATCCGCCGAGCCTGACCTTCCGGCTCGGGCCGACGGGCATCGAGGCCGGCGAGCGGCCGCGGCGCTACGGCGCCGCGTACGGCAGCGCGGGTCTCGAGCCGGCGCCCGCGCCCGCGCCCGTCCGGCACAAGAGCGACGCGTTCCCGAGGGTCGACTGGCACCACGCGACGTCGGTCGGCCTGCCGTACGACGGGCACCTGGTCGACGGCACGCAGCTCCCGATCGACGGGCCGGACTGGGTGACGTGGGACCCGGTCACCGACAGCGTCCCGAACCAGCCGCGGCGGCTGTACGGCAACGAGCGCACGATCCACGCGATCCTCTCGGTGGTCACGGCGTACCACGCCGCGCACCCGGACGCGCCGCGCGTCGTGATCGGCGACATCAGCCGCGAGGGCGGCGGGCCGATGACCGACGAGCACGTCTCCCACCAGAACGGGCTCGACGTCGACGTGTACTACCCGCGGCTCGACCGCGAGCTGCGTGCCCCCGTCGAGTCCGACCAGATCGACCGTCGGCTCGCCCAGGACCTCCTCGACCGGTTCGTCGCGGCCGGCGCGCAGATGATCTTCGTCGGCTACTCGACCGGGCTCTCCGGGCCGTCCGGGGTCGTGATCCCGTACGCGAACCACGAGTACCACATGCACGTCCGGTTCCCGCCTCCCGGCGGGTAGATCACACCGCCCGCTGGCCGAGGAAGCGCAGCGCCGCGCCGGTCATCGTCGCGATCGCGACCGGCAGCGCGTCCTCGTCGAGCTCGAAGCGCGGGTGATGGTGCGGGAACGCGCCCTCGTGGCCCGCACCGACGAAGAAGAAGCAGCCCGGCGCGGCGCGGAGGTAGGCGGAGAAGTCCTCGCCGCCCATGATCGGGTCCATCTCGACCAGCCGCTCCGCACCGGCCGTCTCGCGCACGACCTCCGCGAGGGCCGGGTCGTTCACGACCGGGTCGTAGCCGAGCGTGTACTCGAGCTCGTAGCTCGCGCGCGTGCGCCGCGGTCACGCCGCGGAGAACGCGCTCGAGCGATGCCCGCGTCTGCTCGCGCAGCTCCGGCCGATAGGTGCGGACGGTGCCGCCGAGCTCGACCGATCCCGGGATCACGTTGTCGGTCGTGCCGCCGTGGATGCGCGTGACCGAGACGACGACGCTGTCGAGCGGCGGCGTGCTCCGCGAGACGACGTGCTGAAGGTTTGTCACCACCTGCGCGGCGACCGCGACCGGGTCGACCGTCTCGTGCGGGTACGCGGCGTGGCCGCCGCTCCCGACGATCCGGGCGGAGAACACGTCGGCGGCGGCCATGCACGGTCCCTCGTGTACGGCGACCTTGCCCACCTCGAGCGTCGAGATCAGGTGCGCGCCGAACACGGCGTCGACGCCGTCGAGCGCGCCGGCCGAGACGAGCTCCGAGGCGCCGCCGGGCGGCTGCTCCTCCGCGTGCTGGAAGAGGAAGCGAACCTCGCCGGCGAGCTCCTCGCGCCGGCCGACGAGCGCACGCGCGACCGCGAGCAGCGCGGCCGTGTGCCCGTCGTGGCCGCAGGCGTGCATCACGCCCGGCGTCCGCGAGGCGAACTCGACGCCGCTCTCCTCCTGGATCGGCAGCGCGTCCATGTCCGCGCGGAGCGCGACCGTCCGGCCGGGCCGGTCGCCGCGGAGCCGGGCGACGACGCTCGTCGGCGTCGGCTGCGCGAGCTCGAGCCCGCCGAACGACTCGAGCAGCTCGTAGACGAACCGCGAGGTCGCGTGCTCCTCGAACGACAGCTCCGGGTTCGCGTGGAGGTGCCGCCGCCAGGCGACGGCGTCGGCGGCGAGGCTCGTCACGTCCACCGCGGCAGCCTACGCGCCGCGTCGATCGAGATGGACCGTCCGAGCCGCTCCCGGCGTGCGGGTTCGATTCCCCGCGTGCGGCCGCCACGGATAGCGTTGTCGCCGTGCGAGCCTGCGGCGAAGGCGAGCGTGCTCCGGGCGCTCCGTGGGTGCCGGAATGCGGCTGCCGGCGACCATGGGCACGAAGGCTCCCTTCATGGTGACCGCCGAGGAGATCGCCGAGGTCACGATCTTCGCCGCTCTCGGCGCCGACGAGCGCGAGCGGCTCTCCCGCGCCGCGGCCGACATCCGCCTCCTGGCCGGCGAGTACGCGGCGCCCGCCGGTAGCGAGCGCGCGCTCTTCGCCCTGCTCGACGGGCGCATCGAGGCGGTGCAGGTCGTCGACGGGATCGAGCGCGTCGTCGGCGTGCGCCGGCCCGGGGAGATCTTCGGCGAGGTGCCGATCACGCTCGGGACGGTGTTTCCCGTCGGCTTTCGCGCCGCCGAGGCCTCGCGCGTGATGCGGCTCGAGCCTCACGACTACCACTCCGTCGCGGCCGCGGTCCCCGAGGTCGCGAGGCAGGTCGGGAGGCTCGCGGCCAACCGGATCGGCGGCGCGGCCGGGCTGCAGGGCCTCGCGGCGGAGCCGCCGCCGCCGCGCGCCGTCGTCGTCGGCCACCGGTGGGATCACGCCGCGACGGAGCTCCGGCTCTTCCTCGACCGCAACCAGATCACGTTCCGCTCCGTGCTCCCGGACGC
Organism: uncultured Actinomycetes bacterium; assembly: GCA_963729135.1. Lineage (GTDB taxonomy): Bacteria > Actinomycetota > Thermoleophilia > Gaiellales > Gaiellaceae > PALSA-600. The sequence continues at coordinate 89,161 of CAVSMT010000008.1, read as the reverse complement.
GCCGGAGGCGGTCGAGCAGTGGGGCGGGCCGCTGCCGGCCGAGGAGGACTGGCCGGCGATCCGGGTCGTCGACGGCACGACGGTAGCGCGGCCGGAGCTCCGTCAGGTGGCCGAGCTGCTCGGCCTCGCGACCGAGGCGAGCGCGTCCGAGTACGACGTGGTGATCATCGGCGCGGGCCCCGCCGGGCTGGCAGCGGCCGTGTACGGCGCGTCGGAGGGGCTGCGCACGATCGTGATCGAACGCGAGGCGCCCGGCGGCCAGGCGGGCACGTCGTCGCGGATCGAGAACTACCTCGGCTTCCCGTCGGGCGTGTCCGGCGACGAGCTCGCGAGCCGTGCGCTGCAGCAGGCGCGGAGGCTCGGCGCGGAGATCCTCGTCACCCGGACGATCACCCGCATCGACACCGCGACCCGCGAGGTGCACCTCGACGGGGGCGACGTCCTCCGAGCGCGCGCGATCATCCTCGCCTGCGGCGTCGCGTGGCGGCGCCTCGCGATCGAGGGCTTCGACCGGCTCGCCGGGAAGGGCGTCTCGTACGGTGCGGCGCGCAGCGAGGCGCCGAACACGCACGGCCTCGACGTGCACATCGTGGGCGCCGGCAACTCGGCCGGACAGGCCGCGATCTTCTTCTCGGGCCACGCCCGGAGCGTGACGATCCTCTGCCGCGGCGACGGGCTCGAGAAGAGCATGTCGCGCTACCTGATCGACCAGCTCGAGCCCCGGCCGAACATCCGCGTGCTGACCCGCAGCGAGGTGGTGGCCGCGCACGGCGACGTCTCGCTCGAGGCGATCGACGTCCGGGACTCGGCGTCGGACGAGACGGCGCGGCTGGACTCGGGCGGGCTGTACATCTTCATCGGCGCGGACGCGGAAACCGCGTGGCTGCCGCCCGAGATCGCGGTCGACGGCCACGGCTTCGTGCTCACGGGCCCCGAGGCGCGCGACGACGGACGGTGGGCGCTCGACCGCGACCCGTACCTGCTCGAGACGAGCGTCCCCGGGATCTTCGCCTGCGGCGACGTCCGGTTCAGCCCGGTGAAGCGCGTCGCCGCCGCGGTGGGCGAGGGCAGCATGGCGATCGCGTTCGTCCACCAGCTCTTCCGGAACGCGTAGCCTCGCCGCACGCACGGGCCGCTTATGATCGCCAGGCTCGAAGGTCGGCCCGCGGCGCACTCGGAGGTCGAGACGTGAGTGAGACAGGCTCGGATCCGGGAGTGGGGAAGCCCCGGCTCAGCGGAGTTCCGCTGCTGATCGTGGCGCTCTCCGTCGTGCTCGCGGTACAGGCCGCGTTCGTGCTCTCGTACGTCGGCGCGCTCCACCATCCGAAGCCCCACGGCGTCAGGGTCGGGGTCGTCGGCGCCTCGCCGCTGCCGGCCGCGGTCGGCACGCGGTTCTCGCTCGACCTCCGCCGCTACTCGACCGAGGCCGCCGCCCGCGCGGCGATCGACCGGCGGAAGATCGACGGCGCGTTCGTCGCGGGCCCGGCGGGAGCGACGCTGATCGTCGCGCCCGCGGCGAGCCCGGCCGGTGCGTCGGCGCTCGCCGCCGTCTTCGGGGCCGCGGCCGCCGCCGCCGGTCAGAAGCTCGCGGTCGTGCAGGTGCACGTGCTGCCGGCCGGCGACGCGGGCGGGAGCGTCTCGTTCCTCGTCGTGATGGCCCTCATCATCGGCGGGTACCTCTCGTCGACGATCGCGATGGCGTTCGGCGGCCCCGCCACGCGGCGCGGACGGCTCGTCGGGCTGGGGATCGCCGCGGTGGTCGGCGCGCTCCTCACGGACACGTTCGCCGGGCCGGTCCTCTCCGCGCTCCCGACGTCGAAGTTCCTCGAGCTCTGGGGGATCTTCACGCTCGTGATGATGGCCGTCGCCTTCGCGACCGCCGCGCTGCAGACCGTGCTCGGGGCGGCCGGGACGCTCGTCGTGGTGGTCGTGTTCGTGATCTTCGGGGCCCCGGCCTCGGGCGGCACCGTGCCGTCGCCGTACCTTCCCGGCTTCTGGCGGACGTTCGGCCCGTACCTCCCGGCCGGCGCGGGGACGACGGCGGTGCGGAACACGGTCTACTTCGGCGGGAACGCGATCGCGACGTCGCTCCTCGTCCTCGCCGGCTACCTCGTCGCGGGAGCTGCGGCCGTGCTCGTCCTCCGCGGTCGCCGTGCGGCGAGCGAGGCCGAGGCTGAGGCGGAGGCGTCGGCTGCGGCAGCGGCGCCCCGTGGTGGTGTAGCCGCTCAGACCCGCTCGAGCTGCGCCTGCTGGACCGCGAGCTCGCGCTCGAGCTCCGCGATCCGCTCGGCCCGGGCCTCGAGCTCGGACTGGATCCGCTCCTCCTCCTGCCGCCGCTCGTTGTCGGCCTCCCACGCGTCGCGGACGCGCTTCTCGTGCTCCTGGAGGCGCAGGCTGAGCGCCCGCTCGCGGGTGGCGAGGGTGTTCTCGCGCTTCTCGAGCTCGGCCGTGCGCTCCTCGGTCGCGGCCTGGGTGCTCTCGTGCACCGCCGACTCGCGCGCCTCGAGGAACCGCACCCGCGACTCGCGGTCGAAGAGGCGCGCCTCCTCGAGGCGGATCGCCTCCTCGCGCTCCTCGAGCGACGCCACGCGATCCTCGAGCTCCGTCATCAGCCCGAGCGCCTCGCCCGACGAGGGGCCGTAGCCGGCACGGCGGCGCGACTCGAACGCCGCCTCCGCGTCGGAGAGCGCGCGCTGACGCGAGTCGAGCGAGCGCGCCGCGTCGGCCAGCGCCTCCTCGCGCGAGTCGAGCGCCGTCTCGATGTCGCCGTGCGCGAGCGTCCGGAGCTCGAGCGCCGTCGCCTCCTCGTCGACGGCCTTCCGGTCGGCGTCGATCGCCGCCTCGGCCTCGGCGAGCTCGCGACGACGGGACTCGAAGCTCGTCTCCGTCTCCTCGATCGCCTGCCGGCGGTGGTCGAGCGCCGCCTCCGCGTCGGCGAGCGCCTGACGGCGCGAGTCCAGGGCGGCCTCGGTCTCGGCGAACGCCGAGCTGGCGCGCCTCGACAGTTGCCTCGGTCTCGGCGAACGCGCGCCGGCGCGAGTCGAGCTCGGCCTCCGCTTCGGCGAGGGTGTGCGCCCGCGAGTCCAGTGCCGCTTCGGCCTCGTCGACGGCGCGCCGGCGCCCGTCGAGCTCGGCGGCCGCGGCGGCGAGCGTCTCGCGCTCCGCCTCCGCGGCGGTCTCGGCCTCGGCGAGATCGTGCGCGCGGGACTCGAACCTCGCCTCCGTCTCCTCGATCGCCAGGCGGCGCCAGCGCGACGGCGAGCGCCTCGCGCTCCGACCGCGTTCCGGCCTCCGCTTCGGAGAGGTCGTGCCAGCGGGACTCGAAGCTCGCCTCGGTCTCCTCGATCGCCCGGCGGCGCCCGTCCAGGGCCGCCTCCGCCTCCGCGAGCGTCTCCCGCTGCGAGCCCAGGGCGGCCTCGGCCTCGGCGACCGCACGACCGCGGACGTCGAGATCGGCCTCCGCCTCGGCCAGCGATTGCGCGCGGCCGTTCACGGCGTCCTCGGCGTGCCCCAGCTCGTGCTCGCGCGCCTGCAGCTCGTCGCGCGCGCCGGCCAGCGCCTCGCGCTCCGACGTGAGTGACTCCCGCGCCTCGGCGAGCTCGCGGCCGCGCGCCTCGATCTCCGCCTCGGTCTCTGCGAGCGTCCGCCGCTGCTCCTCGATCGCCGCCTCGGCGGCGCCGAGCTCCTGCCGCGCCGAGTCCAGCGACCCCTCGGCCTCCGAGAGCCACGCCTGCCGCGCGTCGAGCGCGGCCTCGGCCTCGGCGAGCGAGTGCCGGCGGCCCTCGAGCTCGTTCCCGGCGTGGGCGAGGGCCTGCTGCCGCGACTCGAGCTCGGCCTCCGCCTCGTGCAGTGCGTGCCAGCGCGGGTCGAGGCCGGCCTCGGTGTCGGCGAGCGCGAGCTCGCGCTCCTCCGCGCGCCGCTCGCGCTCGCGCGCCGCCTCCTCGCGCTGTGCGGCCTCGGCCTCGCGCGCGGCGGCGTGCGTTTCGGCTTCCCCCCGGGCCGTCTCGACCGCCGCGCGCGCCTCGTCGAGCTCGGCCTCGCGCGCCGCGATCGCCGCGAGCTGCTCCGCCAGCTCCGCGTTCGCCCGCGCGTGCTCGTCGCGAGCGGTGTCGAGCTCGGCGGCGAGCCCGGCGAGGCGCCCCTCCTCGGCGACGAGAGCCTCGCGGCTCTTCTCCAGCTCGCGCTCGCGCTTCGCGAGGGCCTCGACGTGACGCTCGAGCTCCTTACGGTCGGTGCGGGAGGGCTTCGCCTTCGCCGCACGCTTCGCGACGTCGTTCGCGAGCTCCGCGATCCGCGCCTCCTCGGCGGCGATCGCGGTCCGCGCCGCGTCGAGCTCGGCGCGGGCGCCCTCGATCGAATCCTCGCGGCTCTGGAGCCCGGCGATGCGCTCCTCGAGCTCGCGCTCGGCCGCCTCGAGCCGGGCGGTGCGCTCGGCGACCTCGGCCGACGTCTCGCCGGACGCGCGGAGCTTCGCGAGCTCGCGCTCGTAGCCCTTGATCTGCTCCTGGAGCGTCTGCCGGAGCTCGACCTCGCGGCGGACGAAGGCCTCGAGCTCGCTGAACGCGGCCGGGCCCTCGGGCTCGGCGGTCGGCGCGACCGTCTCGGCGGCCGGCGCGTCCGGCTCGCCGTCCTCGGGTGTGCCGTCGGCCCTGACGAGACGCAGTTCGGAAGTCGCACGCATCGGGTTTCACCTCCGGAGGGTTCGCCGGCGTGCCGCGCGCCGTGAGCTGTCGGTTGGCCAGTGCTTTCGCCTCCCTCTCATCGGCTCCGGAGCGCCGGGCCTTCGCGAAATTCCACCGTTCGAGTGATGCCCCGCCCGGACCGCCCTCGTGCGCGGCGGGGGTCGCCCCCGCCGCGCACGATCCTGCCCCTCGCTTTCGCCGAGCGAGCCTGTGAGCTAGCAGCCGAGCTCCGTGACGATCGCGGTGCGCGGCGCCTGGAGCTGCGCCGCCTGCCCCGCCGTGAGCCCGTTCTTCTTGCCGGTCTTGTCGGTGATCGTCTTGCCGAGGTCGACGAGCGACTTGCAAGCGTTCGACTTCTGGCCGTGCGCGAGCTGCCGGCCGACGTCTCCGACGGAGCCGGCGAGGCTGTTCGCGAGGCCCTTGTCGAGCGGCATCCCGCCGATCGTCCCGATCAGGGTGAGCAGGTCCTGCTCTGCCTGGGCGGTGGCCGCCAGCGGGTCGTCGTCGTCGCACCCGATCGTGTCGCCGATGGAGTCCACCGCGGTCACGAGCTGCTGGGCCTGCGCGACCGTGAGCTTGGATCCGACCGCGTCGAAGACCTGCTGGACGAAGTCGCCGAGCCCGTCGCACGCCGCGGTCGGCGCGTTCTTGTCGTCGAGCTTCTTCGCGATGTCGTCGAGCCGGTGGGTGAAGTCGTTCGTGATGCCCTTGTCGAGGTCCATGCCCGCGATCGAGGCGCCGAGGGCCGGGAGCGTGACGTCCGGCAGGAGCTGGCGGTCGCCCGGGTTGCAGAGCTCGTCGGTGAAGAACGTGCTGCCGGGGACGCACCGCCACATGCTCGGGTTCGTGAAGCTCGGGGCGAGCCGCACGTTCATCGCCTGCTCGAGCGCGTATCCGTCGTCGAGCAGCTTCGCCTCGCTGTACGCCGTGCCGACGAGCGTGACGCCGATCGGGTTGTGGCCCGCGCCGCTCGCGGTCGCGCCGTACCCCGCCGGGACCGTCAGCACCGGGTAGCCGGCGCGGTCGGCGTAGCCGACGATCGCGTTCCCGCTCGGGACGACGATCGCGTCGAAGTCGTCGCTCGTGTCGCCGGGCGTGCCGTTGTTCAGGATCGTGTCGATCACGGCCCGCGTCCCGGCCTGCCCGTTCGTCAGGTTCGACTCGTACGTCGACTCGGTCGTCGGGTCGGAGAGGTCGACCGACTCCGCGGTGAGCAGCTCGCCCTGCTGGTACTTGAGCCCCTCGACCGGGTTCGCGTTGTTGTAGTCGATGAGGTCCTGGAGCGACTGGGCGAACGACGGCGCGTGCGCCCCGTGGCCCGTCGGGATCGCCGAGAGGTACGCGTCCAGGTCGCGCTTGAACTCCGTCCCGACGATGCTCGGCGGGTTCGGGCTCGGCGTCGGGATCGTCACGACCGAGGTGGTCGCGCCCTGCGCCTGCAGCGCGCTCACGACCGCCGGGTACGGCGCGGTCGTGTTCGAGATCACGGCGATCTTCTTGCCCTGGAGGGCGCTCGTCGAAAGGCCCGAGACGTAGTCGGGCGAGGTCGGCGCGCCCGAGGTCGCCGGGTCGTCGGGGTCGGGCCCGGCGATCGCGTCGAGCTCGGCCGCGACGTCGTAGACCGTCCGGCCGATCGGGCCCGGGGAGTCCTGCGACTTCGCGACGGGCAGCACGCCGGTGCGGCTGACGAGCCCGACCGTCGGCTTGAGGCCGACGACGCCGGCGACGCCGGCCGGCGCGATCAGCTGCGCCGTGTCGGTCGACGTCTCCATCCCGACCGTGATCGCCGCGAGGCCCGCGGCCGTCGCGGCCGCCGAGCCGCCGGACGAGCCGGCCGGCGTCTTGTCCGTGTCGGACGGGAGCAGCACCTGGCCGCCGAGCGACGAGTAGCCCTCCGGGATGTTCGAGTCGAAGAGGCCGTCGAGCTCGGTCACGTTCGTCTTGCCGAGCACGATCGCGCCGGCCGCCTCGAGCTTCGCGGCGATCGTGGAGTCGTCCTTCGGCGCCGCGTCCTCGAGGGCGATCGAGCCGCCCGTCGTCGGGAGCCCGTCGACGTCGATCGAGTCGTCGAGCAGCACCGGGATCCCCATCAGCGGCCCGCTGGAGCCGTGCTTCTTCCTCTCCTTGTCGCTGTCCTTCGCGTCCTTGATCGCGTCGGGGTTGAGATCGCGCACGGCCTGGATCGCCGGGCCCTCCGCGTTCGAGAGCGCGATCCGAGTCAGGTACGCGCGCACGAGGTCCTCGGAGGTGAGCGTGCCGGCGTCCATCCGGTCCTCGAGGCTCTTCGCGGACTCGGTCTCGAGCGAGAACGGCAGGATCGTCGCCTTCCCGTCGAGCATCTTCATGACGGTGACGTAGTCGGGGTTGCAGTGCCCGCGCGAGGCGAACGGCTCCGCCGGGACGGTGTGCGCGCAGCGGTACATGCTCGGGTCGACCATGCTCGCGGGCTGGCGCAGGTGCGTCGCCTGCTCGATCACGTAGCCGATCCCGATCAGGTTGCGCTCGTCGTAGGCGCCGCCGTTCACCGAGACGTTGACGGTCCGCCGTGTCGTCGCGTTGTAGCCCATCGGGATCGTGATCTGCGGGTAGCCCGCCTGCGGGCCGCTCGGGACGGAGCCGAGGACGCCGATCACGTCGTCGCTGGGATCGGCGGTGCCCATGGTCATCATGGTGTCGATCGCGGTGTGGTACTGCGTCTTGCGCTGGATCATGTTCGTCCGGAACTGCGTCTCGTTCGCGCCGCCCGGGCTGATGTCGGTCAGCGACTCGCTCAGGTGGCTCGAGTTCCCGAACTTCAGTGCCTGCTGCGCGTTCGCGTTGTTGTCGGCGACCTCCTGGACGAGCGACTTGATCGGCGCGAGCGGGCCGAGCCGCTTGTAGTACTCGTCGATCGTCGCGTGCGCCTCGTAGCCGCTCGGGAGCGGGAGCAGGCTGCCGACGGACGTCTGGGGGTCCGGGACCATGATCGCCCCGGCGGCGACGAGCGCGTCGTACGCGGTCTTGAGCGCGCTGCCCGCGGTGAGCGTGCCGTTGTAGCCGATCCGCTTTCCGTTGACGAAGTTCAGGTCGAGGGCGGACATGTAGTCCGGGAGCGGGTTCGGCGGCGTCGGGATCACGCCGGTCGCGTAGTAGTTCGGCCCGAACAGGTCGGCGTACTCGGTGTCGTCGGGGACGGTGCCGGCGATCGACTGGAGCGTCATCGCCGCGTCGGCGACGCTGCGCACCATCGGCCCGGCGGTGTCCTGCGAGACGTCGATCGGGGCGATGCCGTCACCGGGCACGAGCCCGACGGTCGGGCGCAGGCCGACGATCCCCTGCGTGCTCGACGGGCTGATGATCGAGCCCGACGTCTCGGTGCCGATCCCGAGCATCCCGAGCGCGGCGGCCATCGCCGCACCGGTGCCGGACGACGAGCCGCTCGGGTTCTGGTCGGCGTCGATGCCGTTGATCACCTGGCCGGTCAGGTTGCTGAACCCCGACGGCTGGCTGCCGAAGCTGTTCGCGAACTCGGTCAGGCCGAGCTTCCCGAGGATCACGACGCCATGCGCGCGGAGGTTCTCCACGATGCCGGAGTCGGTCGCCGGGAACGAGTGGCGGAGCGAGTAGTTGCCGGCCGACGTGTACATCCCCTTCACGTCGATCAGGTCCTTCATCAGGATCGGGAGCCCGTCGGCGGGGCCGAGCAGGTGCCCGGACGCGCGCCGCTGGTCGGCCTGGGCGGCCTCCTTCAGCGCGTCGGGGTTGAGCTGGGTGACCGCGTTCAGCCCGGGGCCCTCCTTGTTCAGCGCGTCGATCCGGTTCATGTACGCGCGGACGAGCTGCACGGAGGTGAGCGTGCCGGCCTGCATCATCTGCTCGGCCTGCGTGCCGGTCAGCGTCTCGAGGTCGAGAACGAGCGGCGCGGGCTTCTTCCCGAGCCAGGACGGCGCGGCGTCGGGCGTCGCCGCGATCGGCACGAGCGCGACGACGGCGAGAACGGCGAGCAACAGACGACGAACGTGGACCTTGGGCACGTGGCTCCTCCAGATGACTCGAATGCGGACGCGGACCCGGCGATCCTTCCGGCGGCCCGTTACGCGGAGGTGACGCCGTTGTTTCGAGTTCGTGTCGCGGGCGTTACGAGTTCGAGGCCGCGTTAGTGTGCGGCCCGTGACCGCGGTCCCGCAGGCGATCCGGGCGGCGCCCGCCGCGCAGCGCGTCGGCCCGATCTTCGGCGCGCTGATGCTCGTGATGCTGCTCGCGTCGCTCGACTCGACGATCGTCGCGACGGCGCTCCCGACGATCGTCGGCAGCCTCGGCGGGATCGAGAAGCTCTCGTGGGTCGTGACGGCGTACCTGCTGACGTCGACGATCACGACGCCGCTCGCCGGGAAGCTCGGCGACACGGTCGGCCGGAAGCTCGTGCTCCAGAGCGCGCTCGTCATCTTCCTGATCGGGTCGGCGCTCTGCGGCCTCAGCCAGAACATGACCGAGCTGATCCTGTTCCGCGGCGTGCAGGGCATCGGCGGCGGCGCGCTGATGGTCAGCACGCAGGCGCTGATCGGCGACGTCGTCTCGCCCCGCGAGCGCGGGCGCTACTCCGGGCTGATGGGCGGCGTGTTCGGGATCTCGACCGTCGTCGGCCCGCTCGTCGGCGGCCTCTTCGTCGACCACCTCTCGTGGCGGTGGATCTTCTACGTGAACCTGCCGATCGGGATCGCCGCGTTCGTCGTGCTCCAGCTCGTCCTGCACGCGCCGGCGCGCCGCGTCCGGCGCGCGATCGACTACCTCGGGATGGCGCTCCTCGCGGGCGGGCTCACGTCGATCGTGCTCTTCACGAGCCTCGGCGGGACGACGTACCCGTGGTGGTCGGCGCAGATGGTCGCGCTGCTCGTCCTGGGCGTCGGGCTTTCGGTCGGGTTCGTGGTCGCGGAGCGGTACGCGGCCGAGCCGCTCGTGCCGCTGCACCTCTTCCGCAACCGGGTCTTCAGCGTCGCGAGCGCGGTCGGCTTCATCGTCGGGATCAGCCTGTTCGGCTCGGTCACGTACATCCCGCTGTACCTGCAGGTCGTGAAGGGCGCGAGCCCGACCCAGTCGGGGCTCGAGATGCTGCCGCTGATGGCGGGCGTGCTGATCGCGTCGATCGGGAGCGGCCAGCTGATCACGCGGTTCGGCCGCTACAAGCTGTTCCCGATCCTCGGAACCGCGCTGATGGTCGTCGGGATGCTGCTGCTCTCACGCCTCGGGACCGGGACGAGCACGCCCGCCGCCGACGCGTACATGCTCGTGCTCGGGCTCGGCCTCGGGTTCACGATGCAGGTCCTCGTGCTCGCGGTGCAGAACGCGGTCGACTACGCGAACCTCGGCGTCGCGACCGCGACCGCGACGCTGTTCCGGTCGATGGGCGGCACGGTCGGCGTGCCGATCTTCGGCGCGATCTTCGCCAACAAGCTCGCGTCGGAGCTCTCGGGCCGCCTCCCGGCGGGCGTGGCCGCGCAGCTCCCGGCCCATCTCGGCCCGAGCCAGGTCGACGCGCTCCCGCCCGCGATCCGCGACCCGTACATCGAGGCGTACGCGGCCGCGATCCGGCCGATCTTCCTGATCGCGGCCGGGATCGCGGCGGTCGGGTTCGCCGTCACGTGGCTGCTCCAGGAGCACCCGCTCCGCGAGACGGTCGCGGACCAGGGGATCGGCGACAGCTTCGCCTCGCCGCGCGAGGCGACCTCGATCGACGAGCTCGAGACCCGGTTGAGCACGCTCGCGAGCCGGCACCGTCGCGGCGTCGTCTACGACCGCCTGACGACCCGGGCCGACCTCGACCTGAGCTCGCCCGACGCGTGGCTCCTCTTCCGGCTCGAGGAGCACGACGCCGCCGACGACGCCGCGCTCGCCGCGCGCCTCGAGCTGCCCGATGACGAGCTCGCGCCGCTCCTCGCCGACCTCCGCGCGCGCTCGCTCGTCGAGCCCGGCGCGCCGCGGCTCACCGCGGCCGGCGCCGACGCGGCGGCGAGGATGAACCGGGCCCGGTGCGACGAGATCGAGGCGCTCCTCGCGGACTGGGAGCCCGAGCGGCACCCGGAGGTGCTGGAGCTCGTCCAGCGGTTCGCGCGCTCGCTGAGCGCGGCGCCGCCCGTGCTCGAGCCGGAGCCGGTCGCGGTCTGAGTCCGCTCAGTGCTGGCCGCAGCCGGGGATCGCGAGCTGGTCGAGCAGCGTGTTCGCCGCATCCTCGGCCGCGACCTTCTTCGGGTCGCTCGCGTTCCACGCGCCCACGTCGGGGACGAGCACGCTCACGTCCGGCGTGACGCCCGGCCCCTCGCCGGAGACGCGGTACTCCTTGCCGACGCCCGGCCCGCGCAGGCCGCCGCTGTACCCGGGCGGATGGGCGTACCCGCCGTGGAGCGGGTTGTTCGGCGTGAAGCCGTAGCAGAAGCCGCCCGAGCCGGTGTGCGCGACGAAGCTGTTCTCGCGCTTCCACCCGGGCCCGTACTTCGGCGCGTCGAACGTGTCCACGTACACGAGCCGGCCGAACGAGTCGAGGGGCGCGCCGAACTCCGTCGACTTGTAGCCGAACACCGGCTTGCCGTCGTACGAGAACGTCCCGAAGAGCTGCCGGGACTGGCCGCCGTAGACCCAGTTGACGTGCGCGTCGACCTGCGCGAGCGGCCCGGTCCAGTGCGAGAGCGTCAGTGCCGTCGACTGCGAGTGCATCCACGGCGAGAAGCCGAGGTCGGGGTAGAAGACGTCCCACGACTGCAGCGCCCAGTACGACCCGTCCTGTGCCTTGCAGGCGGCGACGACGTACGAGAGCGTCGGCCCGTCGTACGGCTTGCAGCCGTTCTGGAACGTCTTCCAGTACGTCTTGTGGTACTTCCCCCAGCCGCCGCCGTAGTCGACGTCGAAGTGCACCTGGTGCCCGCCCGGCGTGGGCTGGAGGGCGTTGACCGCGCCCCACGCGAGCACGTACCGGGTCTTGCCCGTGGAGGCGCGGTAGGTGATGAGCGCCTCGCCCTTCGAGTTCACGGCCAGGGTTGCGTTCTTGATCCCGCGGTCGATGAGCTGCGACGCGGAGGCCGGCGGAACGAGCGCCACGAGGGCGCCGAGCGCGAGGAGGAGCGGCACCGCGGCGAGGAGACCCTTTCTCATCCGTACCTTGATACACGATTTCCCTACGCTCTGGTCCATGCGGAGCGGGAACGCCTGCCGGTGAGCTTCGCCCCGGTTGCCGCGCGGAAAGCCCGTGGCCGCGAGGCGCGCAAGCTCGTGCCGCGCTCGGCGCACGCCGGCTGGGCGCCCGACCCGGCGCGGCGCGACCCGGTCGCGATCCTCGTGGAGCAGGCCGCGACGCGCGTGCCCGAGCTGGTGCCGATCCGGTACGCGCGGATGCTCGCTTCGCCGTTCGCGTTCTTCCGCGGCGGCGCCGCGCTGATGGCCGCCGACCTCGCCGCCGCAACGCACACGGCGCTCGACGCGCAGCTCTGCGGCGACGCGCACCTCTCGAACTTCGGCGGCTTCATGGCGCCCGACCGCCGGCTCGTGTTCGACGTGAACGACTTCGACGAGACGCTGGCCGGGCCGTTCGAGTGGGACGTGAAGCGGCTCGCGGCGAGCCTCGCGGTCGCCGGCCGGGAGATCGGGCTCTCGGACGCCGAGCGGCGCGCGATCTGCGTCCTCGCGGTGCGCGTCTACCGCGAGGCGATGCGCGAGCTCGCGGGCCGGCCCGCGCTCGACGTCTGGTACGCGCGCATCGACGTCGAGGAGATGCTCGCCCGTCAGCGCAAGCGGCTCACCGCCGAGCAGCGCCGCCTGCTCCGGCGCCAGGTCGAGCGCTCGCGTGCGAAGACGAGCGTGCTCGCCTTCGACCGGTTGACGCGGATCGTGGACGGCCGGCCGCGGATCGCGTCCGACCCGCCGCTCGTCGTCCCGATCGACGAGCTCCTCGGCGACCGGGCTGCCGCGGAGGAGGAGGCGCTCGCGCGCGTCGCCAGCACGTACCGGCGGACGCTCCTCCCCGACCGCCGGCGGCTGCTCGACCGGTTCCAGTACGTCGACGCCGCACGCAAGGTCGTCGGCGTCGGCAGCGTCGGCACGCGCGCGTGGATCGTGCTCCTCCTCGCCCGTGACGACGGCGACCCGCTCTTCCTCCAGATCAAGGAGGCGCAGGCGTCGGTGCTCGAGCCGTACCTCGGCCCGGGCCGGTTCGGCAACCACGGCCGGCGCGTCGTCGAGGGCCAGCGGCTGATGCAGTCGGCGAGCGACGTCCTCCTCGGCTGGACGCGGCTCGAGGAGTCCGACGGCGCGACGCACGACTACTACGTCCGCCAGCTCTGGGACGGCAAGGTCTCGGCCGACGTCGATCGCATGTCCGCGGCCGCGCTCGGCGACTACGCCACGCTCTGCGGCTGGACGCTCGCGCGCGGCCATGCCCGCTCGGGCGACCCGGTCGCGATCGCCGCGTACCTCGGCGCGGGGCCGGCGTTCGACCAGGCGCTCGCCGCGTTCGCCGAGAGCTACGCGGACCAGAACGAGCGCGACTACGCCGCGCTGCGGGACGCGGTCGCCGAGGGCCGCGTGCAGGCGGCGGCCGAGCCCGGCTGACGCGGAAGGGATGGCCGCGCGCGGCGAGAACCGTGGCCGCACGTGTCCCTCCGCCGCTCCCGTCTCGACGTCGCCGTTCCGCTCACACCGGACCAGCTCTCCGCGCGCGACCGCTGGCAGGGGCTCTGGAATCTGCCGATCCTCCTCGCCGCGTTCGTGCCGCTGTTCGTCACCTCGCCGAAGAGCCGCGGGATCGAGATCGCGGTCGGCGCCGGCTCCTGGATCGTCTTCGTCGTCGACCTGACCGTGCAGCGGCGGATCGTGCCCGACTACCTCCGCCGGCGGCGAGGGCAGTTCGACCTCGCGATCGTCCTGCTGACGTTCCCGTACTACCTCATCCCCGGGTTCAGTGGCGCGAGCGCGATCCTGTTGCTCGCCCGACTCGGTCGCGTCGCGCGCGTGCTGATGGCGACGAAGGGGCTGCGCCGCCTCGCAGCCCGGCTCGGGAAGGTCGCAGCCGTCGCCGGGCTCATGCTCGTGCTCGGCTCGCTCGCCGCCTACCAGGCCGAGCACTCGACCAACCCTGGGTTCGCGACGGTCGGGGACGCATTCTGGTGGGGCATCGTGACGATGACGACGGTCGGCTACGGCGACATCGTCCCGATCACGACCGCGGGCCGGGTCGCGGGGGTCATGCTCATGTTCACCGGCGTCGCGGTCCTCGGCGTCCTCGCCGGCTCGCTCGCAGCGCTCTTCCACCTCGACGACCGCGGCGGCCAGGCGGATCCTGCCTCCGGCGCGCAGCCCGTGTACGAGGAGATGGCCGCTCTCCAGGCGGAACTTGAAGGCGCTCGAGGAGCGGCTCGGGGCGCTCGCCGAGAGGTCGCGTGCCGAGACCGGCGGCGCGCAGGCGCGTTAGGCTCTGCGCCGATGATGCGTGCTGCGTTCTGGCGCGGGAAGTGGCGAACCGTGTTCGGGCTCAGATTCCTGCTCGGCGTCGCGGCCGGAGTCGGCGGTCTCGGCCGCGTTCGGGATCGCGTCGGTTGCGTTCTGGAGCCTCATGTCGCACGAGCTGAAGTCGGCTGCGTACGGGCTCGTGACCGGTGCGACCGTCTACGCCGTGTTCGGCACGTGGGACCTCGTCCGCGACACGACGTTTCACGGGCTCAAGCGCAACGAGCTGGTCGAGCTCGACAGCGTCGAGCGCAGTGCTCGAGCGCGAGCGTTCGACTAGGCGCGGCGGACGGTCAGCTCGCGGCTGAGCCCGCCGAGGTAGCCCGGCCCGGCCTGGTTCACGCTGAGCGCGACGCGGATCGTCGAGGTGCCCTGCGGCAGCAGCGCCGCCGGGAAGACCGCCCCGGAGCTCGAGCTCAGCCGCCGGAATGCGACGGTGACCCACTGGTCGCCCGACTTCCGCTGGAGCTTGACCTGCTTGCCGGCGAACGAGCTCGCCCCCGCGACCTTGGTCGCGAAGCGGGCGCCCGTGATCCGCGCGAGCGAGACGGCGGGCTGGACGCCGATCGTCACCGTGGTGCTCGTCGCTCCGTTCGCGCCGGCCTGGTAGGTCGTCTGGATCCTCGGCCGCGCGGCATACGACCAGGTGCCGCCGCCGCCCGTGAGGACGGTCGCCACCTGGGCGTTCGAGCTCGAGCCGAACGACTGGCCGTAGATCGTGACGACGACGCCCGGCTGCGCTCCCGTGAGGACGCCCGACAGCGTGACGAAGTTGCCGGCGACGACCCGGAACCCGGAGCTCTTGATCGTGACGGCGACCGGAGTCGCGAACGTCAGGTCGGAGCCGGTCGTCGTGCCCGCCGAGCTCGACGCGACGAGCCGGTAGTGGTAGGTCGTCCCCGGCGCGAGCCCGGCGATCGCGGCGCTGACCGCGACCGCGCCCGTGTGGTTGCCGGCGCTCTTGCTCGGCGTCTTCGAGCCGTACGACGTGGTCGTGCCGTAGTCGAAGTGCCAGTTCGTCGACAGGCCCTTCGGGTCCACCGAGCCGGTGAGCGTCGCGCTCGTGACGGCGACGCCCTGCGCCGCGCCGGTCGTGACCGCCGGCGGCCCGTTCGTCGTGAACGACTGGTCGGCGCCGAGCGTCGTCCCGGTCCCGTTCGAGGCGACGAGCCGGTAGTGGTACGTCGTCGCGGCCGCGAGCCCGGAGATCGTCATCGAGACGTCGACGTTCCGCGACCCCGAGCCTGCGTCCTTCGACGCGGTCTTCGTGCCGTAGCTCGTCGTCGTTCCGAACTCGAAGTACCAGGTGGTCGACTGGCTCGCCGGGTTGATCGTGCCGTTCAGCTTCGCGGACGTGGACGTGATCGAGCTTGCGGCCTTCGTCGTGACGTTGGGCGGCAGCGGCGTCACGGCGGCCGCGCCGCCGGCGAGGGCGAGCAGCGCGGCGGCCGCCGCGAGGACGCTGGTGCCGAAAGCCGTCAGTCGAGTTGTTCTCATCGCCTGGACTATCTACCCAGCGGTCGTATGGGTGCTGCAAAGAAAACGAAAGGGTTTCGCGCCACGAGCTTCTAGTCTGTCGCGCGTGGACGGCTTCAGGCTCGGCGAACTGCTCTCGGAGCGCGCGGGGGAGGGGTACGCGCTCTACGGGCGCCACTCGAACCCGCGCTTCGTCGAGGTGCTGCGGATCATCGGCTTCGACCGGGACTGGGCCCGCGCCGAGGGCGCGTACCTCTACGACCGCGCGGGGACGCGGTACCTCGACTGGCTCGGCGGCTTCGGGATGTTCAACGTCGGCCGCAACAACCCGACCGTGCGCGCCGCGCTCGCCGAGCTGCTCACGCTCGAGACGCCGAGCCTGCCGCAGCTCGGGCTCTCCGACCTGCCGGGCCTGCTCGCCGAGGCGCTCGTCCGCGTCGCGCCGGGCTCGACCGACCGCGTCGTCTTCGTCAACACCGGCACCGAGGCGATCGAGGCGGCGTTGAAGCTCGGCCGGGCGGCGACCCGACGCCCGCGCGTCGTCGCGGCCGAGAACGGCTTCCACGGGCTGACGCTCGGCTCGTTGTCGGTGAACGGGAGCGTCGCCGCCCGCGAGCGGTTCGAGCCGCTGCTCCCGGGCGTCGCGCACGTCCCGTTCGGCGACCTCGCCGCGCTCGAGGCCGAGCTTGCGCGCGAGGACGTCGCGCTCTTCCTCGTCGAGCCCGTCCAGGGGCAGGGCGTGGTCCTGCCGCCCGACGGCTACCTCGCAGGGGCGCAGGAGCTGTGCCGCCGGTACGGGACGCTCTTCTGCGTCGACGAGGTGCAGACGGGCCTCGGGCGGACGGGCCGGATGTTCGCGTGCGAGCACTGGGGCCTCGAGCCCGACATGGTCACGGTCGCGAAGGCGCTCTCGGGCGGGTACGTCCCGGTCGGCGCGCTGCTCCTCCGCCGCTCGGTGCACGAGGCGGTGTTCGACACGCTCGAGCACTCGACCTCGCACGGCTCGACGTTCGCACCGAACGACCTCGCGATGGCCGCCGGGCTCGCGACGCTGCACGAGCTCGAGGCCGGCGGGCTCGCCGCGCGCTCGGCGCGGCTCGGCGAGCTGCTGCTCGAGCGGACGCGGCCGCTCGTCGAGCGCTTCGACGTGGTGAAGGACGTCCGCGGCCTCGGCCTGATGTGGGCGATCGAGTTCGGCGAGCCCGCGGGCGGGAGCCGGGCGTGGCGGTTCGTGGACGGCCGCCAGCCGGGCCTCTTCAGCCAGTTCGTGATCGGGCCGCTCTTCCGCGACCACCGCATCCTCAGCCAGGTCGCGGGCCACGGGATCAACGTGCTGAAGGGCCTGCCGCCGCTCGTGCTCGTCGAGGACGACGTCGACTGGTTCGCCGGCTCACTCGCGGACGTGCTCGTCGGCGCGCGGCACATCTCGCGCGCGGCGCTCGGCTTCGCGGCCCGCGCGGCCGTGCGGCGTTAGCGGCGCTTCTTGTTCTGCTTCTTCGAGCCGCCGCCGCTCGGGCGGCTCGTGCCCTGCTGCATCCGCTGCTGCATCCGCCGCTGCTGGCGGTTCGCCGGCTCCGGCATCGTGCCCTGCTCCTGCACCGCCTCGAGGTACGCGCGCCGCTCGGTCGCGGAGAGCTGGGAGAGCGCCTGCTGCGCCTTGGCCGGGTCGGGGTTCGGCCCGGCGCGCTTGAGCTTCCGCATCGCGCTCGCGAGCTCCGGGTTCTGCCGCTCGAGGGCCGCGGTGCTCATGCGCTCGAACCACCGGCGCATGAACCCGATCTTCGCGAGCGTCGCGACGATCGGCCGCAGGTAGCGCCCGCCGCGGATCCGCGCGAGCAGCAGCACGACGCCGAACAGGATCGCGATCACCGCGAGGATGATCAGCGGGACGAGGACGTAGCTCACGGGGCGATCGTAGCGCCGGGCCGGCGCCGCTCGGTGCTAGGAACCGACGACCTTGACCAGCCAGCGCCGGTCGCGCTCGCGGTCGAGTTCCATGAACAGGATCCGCTGCCACGTGCCGAGCGCGAGGTCGCCGTCGGCCACCGGGATCGACTCGCCGGCGGAGCCGAGCAGCATCGACATGCAGTGCGCGTGCCCGTTGGCGAAGTCCATGTCCTCGGGGCAGATGTTCTCGGTGCGGCGGTCCCAGTCGTCGTGCGCGTAGTACGTGTCGTCGGGGATCAGCCGGCGGAGGAGCCGCGCGAAGTCCTCGAAGAACCCGGCCTCGAACTCGTTCACGCGCACGCAGCAGGTCGTGTGCGGCGAGTAGACGCAGCAGATCCCGTCGACGATCCCGGACTCCTGGACGATCTCGCGCACCTCGTCGGTGATGTCCGTCACGTGCAGGCCGCCGCGCGTCCGGAACTGCTTCTCACGCTGGTAGACCTTCACGGCCCGTGAGTCTAAACGAGCGATGCGACGAGCGGGGTGCGATACGGTCCGCCGCGCCGGGCCCGTAGCTCAGCGGTCAGAGCAGCGGACTCATAATCCGTCGGTCCCAGGTTCGAATCCTGGCGGGCCCATAAGAACCCATGCAGCCAAGCGGAAACCCGCATGGTTAGGTGGTTCAGGCCCGCATGAGTTCGAGCGGACGCTCGTACGAACCGGCGAGCGGCTCCTGCCGAACGCGCGTCAGTTTGCGATCGCGGGCTGCCGGTTCGTCGCCGTCGGACCCGACATACAGGGCAGACGCTCCCTCCCGACGACCCGCGTTGGCTGATCGTCCTTCAAGAGGGTGAAACACGCGAGTCAGTCGTCGCGCACGAGATCGCTCACGCCTGGCTCGGCCACGCCCGATTCAATGCCACGGTCGACGAATTTCGCCCGGTGGCGCCAGTCTGTCCCTGCGGCCCCGTCGGGCCGATCTGGTTCCACGAGACGGGCTCGCGAAGCCCTTCGGGCACGTCGAGGTCTTGTCCGTGTCGATGAACTTGACGTTCCCGCCCGAGTCGTAGCACCCCGTGAGCACACGGATGAGGACGGGATCGCCGCCTGGATCGCGGTCGCGATCCCGAACACACACACCCCGCGGCGACGAACCCGACCAAGATCCGACCCGAGACGCCCAGGCGCCGAAGTTTCTGCACGATGGCTCCTCCTGATTCGGCGACGTCGCGACCGCCGCCCGACGTCGCGGCCGCCTGACGGGCGCGAACCTACCTTCGACCTCAGCGCGGCACCGAGGATGTTCGCGCGTCGCAACGAGACTGAAACACGCGGAGGCCCTGCGGCGGGTAGCGTCGAAGTCGCGCGCTTGAGTCCTCCCCAAGATGCCATGTGCGCTGCCGACGCCCGCCCTCCGCGGGCGTTGTGCGTTCGGGGAGCGTGCGCCTGGCCGCGAGGCCGGACAGGGTCTGCCTCGGCCCGGAAGGAAGGCGCTTGCGGTGCGCGCCGGACAGAGCGTTGCAACAGCTACCAGCCCCCGAATAGGCTACGAGCGTGATCTACCCGCGTCGCCGAATCGGACTGGTGATTCCCGTTGTGCTGGCCGCGGCCTCGTTGGTGATCTGCTCCGGCGCGGCAGGCGGCTCGAACCCGCAGCTTGCTGGCAAATGGTCGGGGAAGTACGGCGGCGCGTACGCGGGGACGTTCAAGCTTCGCTGGACGGAGACGGGCTCGAAGTTGAACGGCTCGATCGTGTTTTCGACCACACCGGGGACGTACACCGTCACCGGTCACATCACCGGCAGCAAGATCAGCTTCGGCGCGGTGAGCGTCGGCGCGGTCTACACGGGCACCGTGTCGGGCAAGTCCATGTCGGGGAGCTACAAGACCCCGGCAGGCGGCGGCGCGTGGAGCGCTCACAAGACCGCCTGACCCAGCGATCCTGAGAGTGGCCAGCTGGCTATGCGGGCGCGCCCCGGGGCCCGCCGCCACCCGTCCCCCTAGGACCGGAGGCGTGGCCGCGATCACGACCACAGCGTCGTGAGGGAACGCGCCCGCC
This sequence comes from uncultured Actinomycetes bacterium, assembly GCA_963729135.1. Lineage (GTDB taxonomy): Bacteria > Actinomycetota > Thermoleophilia > Gaiellales > Gaiellaceae > PALSA-600. The sequence goes on along the minus strand of CAVSMT010000008.1, from coordinate 69,589 downwards.
CCTGGGACGAGTCGGCACGGGCCAAAATGTTGCGCGCAGCCCGTCAGAGATCGTCGACGAATGCATCCCAGAAGCGCTACCGCGAGTTCGGCGAGCTGCGACGGCCGCGTCGCGCGCTGCTTGGGGGGTAGACAGGCGGTGCGCCGCCGCCTACCCAGCCCGTCGACGCGAAGCGGGCACCAGCGCGGACGAAGGTTGAACCCGGGGGGTCGGGACCCAACCCTCGGCCGCGCTGGCCGCCGCATGAACCGCTTGCACTTCCTTAGAGGCGACACGGCCGGAAAAGGTGCGGGTGGGCTTGCCGGGCCGTCCGCCCGAGGTAACCACGTTGGGCGGTTCGGCTTCGTCCGGGCCGCGCGACACGGCAACCGGCGGCCCGTCGGCCAACTCGGTACGCACCGGCTACCGATCTGCGAGTCAACGGAGACGGCCCCCGGCTCGTCGTCGTTGTCCATGTCCACTCGTCGGTTCGACTCGGAAGCAACCGCGACTCTATCCCTCGCCCGCGGACCGGTTCAATCGCCGCACGCGATCGGCGGCGCCGAGACCCCGCAGCGGTCGTTCCTTGAGTGCCCGACGCCGCCCCGAGATCATCGCCTCCTCCGCGCCCGAGTCAATGGATCCTTCTCAGGCGGTCGCGACCGCAACCGCGACGTCGGTTCGATGGGCCTTCTGCGGAGGTGCCGTTTAACAGGGCCGTTCGGTCATGGCGGGCCCACAGACAACGCCCCGCCCAGGCGGGGTTTTTGTTTTGGCCGGGCGGCGCCGCCGGTCGCTACTGGAAGCGGCGTGCGGTCAGCGCGCTCACGTGGAGGATCCCGCAATGGAGGTGGGGGATCGACCCGCCGTAGGGCTGGATCCGGCCGCCGGGGCCGTGGAGCGTCAGGCCTGCCGCGGTGCCCGGCGCTGTCAGCTTGAGCGCGGCCGACGTCGGGCACCGCAGGGTGCCGTACCCGGTCGAGGCCGCGTAGTGGACGCCGAAGTACGCGACGGCGCCGGGGGCGAGCGTGACCGGCGTCACCGCGATCCCGTACGCCCCCGGCGCGGGCTCGTCGGTCGTCGACAGAGCAGCGCCGGAGAGCTTCAGCATCTGCACCGCCGGGTAGCCGCGCAGCCGGCAACGGCCCGCCGAGCGATTCCGGAACCCGTACTCGCCGTCGCGGGAGCCTGCCCCGGCGGTGGTGTTCACGTACACGGTCGCGAGCCGGCTCGCCGCGCACACCGGCACGCCGGCGCGGGCGCCGGCGGCGTTCGGCCCGGGCGCGAGCGCGAGGACAGCCGCTGCCGCCACGACCGGGGAGAGTCGAAGCCCGAGAGCGTGACTGGACATCCCGGCAGCGTAGGCGAGAGGCGCCGCCGACGGTCAAGACCGGCGCAGCCGCGCCGGCAGTGCCCGCGGAGCTAGGCGGGCGACGACGGGATCAGCTGGGTCTTCTTCTCGATCGAGATGACCGCGCCGCAGTGCGGACACACGTATGCGTCAGCTCTGTCGCGCTCGCCGAGGGCGAGATCCTCGACGATCGGCTGCTCGCCTTGCTCATTCGAGATCGACCCGTTGCAGAAGCCGCATTTCATGCAGCCGTCATACCCGAGTCGCTCGACGTCAATCCTCGGATCTCGGGTGCTCCCGCCCGGCGTCGTCTCGCTGGCGTCGTGCTAGTCCGCGATCGCGTCGAGAACCTCGATCTCGTCGCTGATCGAGGTCAGCTCGAGGACTCCCCGGGTAAATCCACCCGGCCGGGCGATCAGCTGGAGCTTGGCGCCTTCGCGGCCGAGACGATCCGCGAGCTGCTTGAGGACGCGAAGCCCCTGGCTGTCGATGTACTCGACCCCGTCGAGGTCGATCGCGACGGCAGGGGAACGCGCGATGGCCCGGTCGAGTTGCTCCTGCAGCCGGTCGACGTTCGAGAGGTCGATCTCGCCGGTGAGACGAACAAGCAGTAGCCCGTCTCGCTGCTCCCGCTCCATCACGACGAGATCGTCGTTCATGAAGGCGCAGATTCATCCATTGGGAGCCCGAAGCGTACCGTCGTGCCGGCCGACGTCGATTCCCGGCTGAAGTCGCTCGTGAGCTCCCGGATGATCACGCTGCCGCGGCCTCTGTTCTCGGCGCCGGTCGCAGGGCCGAAGGATCCGAAGTCCCGGACCGCGACCTTGAGCGACCGATCGGCGCCTTCTTCGATCTCGACGCTGACCTCGCCGGGCTCGCGGCCGGCGTAGGCGTGCTCGACCGCATTGGCGCACGCTTCTCCGACCGCGAGGAGGAGGGCGTTCCGCGCGGGCTCGCGCATGTCCCTCTCGCTCATCCACGTCCGCAGCGCCGCTCGCAGCGTCGCGAGTTCGTCGGCACGACCGGGGAACCGGCGGCGGAAGACGGGCGCGGAGAGGAAGTCGAGCCGTATGGCCAGCACCGCGACGTCGTCGGCGCGAGATGCGGCGACACCCAGTGCGTCGACGAGGCGGTCGCAGACCGTGTCGATCGGTGCGTCGGCGAGGGTTGCGGCCGCACGAGCGAGCTGTTGGAGCCGCTCGTGGAGACCCGCGCCTCGCCGCTCGACCAGACCGTCCGAATAGAGGACGAGCAGGGAGCCGGGATCGAGAACGGTCACTGCCTCGGGTCGATCCCGGCCGGGATCGCCGTAGAGCGGCGGTGAGCTCGCATGGTCGAGCCAGCGCGTCTCCCCGGCAGGGGAGACGAGGAGGATCGGGAGATGCCCTGCCGATGCGTATTCGAACACGCCGGTTGCGACGTCGAGCACGCCGAGGCACACGGTCGCGAAGTCGGTGGTCTTCGTTCGCGCCAGGAATCGATCGAGGCGCGTCAGCAGCTCGCCGGGCGACGTGGAGTACTCGGCGAGCGCGGCGAGCGAGGTCCGGAGCTGTCCCATCGCGGCGGCAGCCGCGAGTCCATGACCGACGACGTCTCCGACGGTGACGGCGAGTCGGCCTCCCGGGAGCTCGAAGGCGTCGTACCAGTCGCCGCCGACCTCGAGTACGTCGCTGCCGGCCTCGTAGCGCGCAGCGCACGACACGCCGGGTGGAGCGGTGAGGCGATTGGGCAGCAGCGTCCGCTGGAGCCCGATCGCGATCTCGCGCTCTTCGGCCTCTCGCGCCCGCAGCGCCTCCTCGGCGCGCGTCCGGTCGGTGATGTCCGTCCCGGTGGGATGGAGAAAGCGCACCTGGCCGGAGCCGTCGCGGATCGGATGGATGGCGAAGTCGACGATGCGCTCGGTGCCGTCGGCCAGCCAGTACGGCAGCGTCTCGTGGAACATCTCGCCGGCAGCGGCCCGCTCGGATGCCAGGCGGATACGTTCCTTCACCTCCGCCGAGCCCCGCCACCAGGGCCCCTCGGAGAAGGGCCGATCGAGCACGTCTTCCCGTCTGTATCCGCAGAAGTCGACCGAGAGGTCGTTCGCCTCGCGGAGATTCCCGTCGAGGTCGAGAATTCCGGCGAAGATCCCGGACTGGTTGAACACCGACTCGAACTTCGCCGTGGCGGCGGCGAGGAGATCGTCGGCTTCCCTCCGAGCGGTGATGTCTCGAGCGATCTTGGCGGCGCCCACGACCTCGCCGTGGCTGTTCTTGATCGGCGAGATCGACAGCGAGACGTTCAGTCGCCGACCGTCCTTGGTCATGCGGACCGTCTCGAAATGGTCGATGAATTGACCGGCTTGCAGCAGCGCGACGATCTCGTCCTCCTCCGCCTGGAGCTCGGCCGGAATCAGACGACGAATGTTCTCGCCGACCATCTCGGCGGCGGTGAAGCCGAAGATCCGCTCGGCGCTCGCGTTCCAGCTCGTGACCGTGCCGTCGAGGTTCTTGCTCAGGATCGCGTCGCTCGACGCCTCGACGACCGCCGCGAGATACGCGAGCCGCTCGGGTGACTGAGGGCCCACTGCCCTCTCCGGTTCGTCAGATTCCGAATGCTCGCTCGACACGCTGCGACTCCTCGAATAGGCCTCGACCCGCCCCAACGTACCCGTCCCCCGACGCGCGCAGCTGGCGATCCGGCGGAACATCTCTCGTTTCGCGCGCATCGCGGCTATTCACCCGCCGGTTGAACGGTGACACCGCCACTCGGAAACGAGTCATCAGGCTCTTCGAACGAAGTAGACGATCAACGCGATCAAGAGAATGATCACGAGTATTCCGACGATTCCGTAGCCCATTCAGCTCACTCCTTTTTCGTTGTCGATGCGTGCCCCGTCGCCCGGTGCGGCGACCGGTTGGGGCCAGTTGCTGGCGCACGTCGACGGAACTGGTCGGCCTCGCGAGGAACCGTTGCGAGGACGGCGTCGACGTGCTCTCGTGCTGCCCAGCTCCGAAACGCCGAAACGAACGGGCCCGGAAGCCGGCGGCGTCCCGGTCTTCGGACCGGCGGCGGGGTGGAGACCAGGCCGTCCAACCCCGCCGAAACGTGAGGTCAGGCGGCCGCCGCCGCCTTGGCGTATGTCTTCGCGAGGCGCTCGCCGATGGTCTGCTCTCGGAGAGAAGACCGGCGACCTCGTCCTCGCCGATCGCCTTCGCGGTCAGGCCCTGCGATCTCGGTAGTGCTCGGCCCTGGCGCCCACACCCGTCACGAACGAATCGAGAACCTCGGGAAGCGGCTGCTCCAGGAGCCCGGGAAGCGGGTCGCGCGGTCTCTCAGGGGAGACGACGAATCCGCGCCCGCGGGCTGCGGCGGCTCGACCGGCGAGCCTCGACACCCGCCCCGCGGCGAGCACAGGACGCCGAGCGACCGACGGCGGGCGCCGGCGGCGCGCAGCCGAGCGTCGCCTGGAGCTCGAGCAGCGCCGGGTAGTCCAGGCTCGGGCGGAGCTCGGCGCACAACCTCTCCCAGTCGACCTCGGCCGGGGCTGCGAGTCCGTTCGGCGGAGTCTGCATGCACATGCCCTACCCGCGATGTCGGACTCGAATCCTCACGACGGCTGCGGTCGAGCACGACGATCGGTGCTGAGGCGAGCGGGGGATGCGGCCCCACGCTCGCCGCGACTCCGCGCGCGCCGCAATACGCGCGGTCGCAGAGCTTGGATATCCGTCCCGGCGACGCCGAAACGGCCCGCGGCCCGCGCGATGTTTGCGTCCTGGCCGAGGCGATAGGCCCGAGCGGAAGCCAACGAGCAAACGAGAGAAGGGGGTCCGAGATGGCGACTGTCCGAACCGAGATCTGGCTCTACCGCGACCAGAGCTGGTTGAACGAGGATCTGACCGGCTACAGCGTCGAGGCACTCGACGGCGGCATCGGCAAGATCGACGAGGCCAGCAACGACGTCGACGCGAGCTACGTGATCGTCGACACCGGTCCGTGGATCTTCGGCAAGAAGGTCATGCTCCCCGCCGGCGTCGTCAGCCGGGTCGACCACGACGAGGAGACCGTGTTCGTCAACCGCACCAAGGAGCAGATCAAGAACGCACCCGAGTTCGACGAGAACCGGTACCGCGACGAGAGCTACCGCGGCGGCCTCGGTTCCTACTACGGGGAGGGCGGCGCCGGCTGGAACGACCGGTAGCCGCGGGACGTCCATGAGTCGAGCGGCGCCGGGGCGCCCGCGTCTCGGCGCCGCGACTCATGAGCCCGTGTGCGAGGCTTCGCCCGGTGAAGATCAGAGCCGCCGTCCTCGAGGAGTTCGGCCGACCGCTCGTCGTCCAGGAGGTGGACCTGGCCGAGCCGCGGGCGGGCGAGGTGCTCGTCCGGCTGCTCGCGTGCGGCGTCTGCCACACGGACCTGTACACGGCGTCGGGCGCCGACCCGTCCGGGTACGCGCCGGCGGTGCTCGGCCACGAGGGCGCCGGGGTCGTCGAGCGGGTCGGGCCGGACGTCGCCTCCGTCGCGCCGGGCGACCACGTCGTGACGCTCTTCTCCCCGCAGTGCCGCGAGTGCGTCCACTGCCTGAGCGACCGGACGAACCTCTGCCTCGCGATCCGCGAGCAGCAGAACAAGGGCTATCTCCCGGACGGGACGACGCGGCTCGGCCGCGGCGGCGAGCCGATCCGGCACTTCATGGGCACCTCGACGTTCGCGGAGTACACGGTGATGCCGGAGATCGCGCTCGCGAAGGTGAGCCCCGAGGCGCCGCCGGAGCACGCGTGCCTGTTCGCGTGCGGGCTCTCGACCGGGCCTCGGCGCGGCGATGAACACCGCGCGGGTCGAGCCCGGCTCGACGTGCGTCGTCTTCGGCGCCGGGATGGTCGGCCTGGGCGCCGTTGCGGGCTGCCGGCTGCAGGGCGCCGAGCGGATCGTCTGCGTCGACCTCTCGCCCGCGCGGCTCGAGCTGGCGAAGGCCCAGGGCGCGACGGACACGCTCGCCGGCGGCCCGGACGTCGTCGACGAGCTCGTCGAGATGACGGGCGGCTTCGGCGCCGACTACACGTTCGAGGCGACCGGCAACGTCGCCGTGATGCGCCAGGCCGTCGAGTCGGCGCGGATGGGGTGGGGGCTCTGCACGGTCGCGGGCGTCGCCGGCAGGGGCGAGGTGCTCGAGATCGTGCCGCGGTACCTGATCACGGGCCGGCGGGTCGCGGGCTCGTCGTTCGGCGGCGTCAAGGGACGCGACCAGGTGCCGCAGCTCGTCGAGCGCGCGCTCGCCGGGGAGATCGACGTCGAGGCGTTCGTGTCGCACCGGATCCGGCTCGACGACGTGAACCGCGGGTTCGAGCTGATGGAGGCGCAGGACGGGATCCGCAGCGTGATCGAGTTCGCATGATCGTCGAGCGCGTCGAGCATCCGCAGTGGCTCTCGAACGCGTACCTCGTCGCCGAGGGCCCCGGCGGGCACGGCTTCTTCGTCGACGGCAACGGGCTGACGGACACGCTCGAGCGGCGCGTCGAGCGCGACGGGATCACGATCACGCACGTCCTCTGCACGCACGGCCACGCCGACCACGTCGTCGGGGTCGAGGAGCTCGCGGCGAGGCACGGCGTTCCGCTGCTCGCGCACGCGGGCACGCGCGTGCGGGCCGATGCCCGGCTCGCGGACGGCGACGAGATCGAGAGCGGCCGCCTCCGCGTCCGCGCGCTCCACACCCCGGGGCACTGCGAGGACCACCTCGCGTTCCTCGTCGACGGCACGCACTGCCTCACGGCCGACGTGCTCTTCCGCGGGACGGTCGGCGGAACGTCCGGCCCGGACGGCGACCTCGGCAAGCTGAAGCACTCGATCCTCGACGTCCTGCTCGCGCTCGACCCGGGAACGCGGGTGTTCCCCGGGCACCGCGAGGACACGACGATCGGCGACGAGCGGCGCGCGAACCCGTTCGTCCGCGCGTGGCTCGACGGCGAGGGACTCGGCAGCGAGCCCTGCCGGGTGAGCGGCGAGGACGCGACGCTGCTCCTCTGGGCGCCCGACTACGACGGCGGCCACAAGGCGCTCGTGCGGCTTGCCTCCGGCGACGGAGACGATCGTCGGCGGCTCGCGCGTCGAGCGCTCTACGTGAACACGTTCACGGCCCGCGCGACGACGAGCCCGAGGATGCCGAGCGAGACGAGCGACTGCACCGCCATCGCGATCTTCGCCCACGGCGTGAGCGGCATCACGTCGGTCGGGCTGAAGGCGGTCGCGTTCGTGAAGCCGAGGTAGAGGTAGTCGACGAACCGCGGCCGCCAGCCGGGCGCCGCGATCCTGGTGTTCTGCTGCTGCGGGAACGCGAAGTCGGCGTGGGTGGGGAGGTGGTGCGCGCGCGCCGCGGCGCCACCGCCGTCGAGCTCCCAGTAGAGGAGCGCGAACGCGATGTTGTTCGACACCCAGACGATCGCACCGGCCTCGAGCAGCGCGCTCGCCGAGTTCGTCTCCGGACCGCCGTGGATGAGGTCGCCGATGAGCTGGACGGTCGCCCACAGCGAGCCGAGCACGAGCACCGACACGAGCACGATCGACAGGGTCCGGAGCCGGCGCGACCGGCGGTCGATCCTGCCGGGATCGCCGGCGATCACGGCCACGAGCAGCACTCCTTCGGCGAGCGGGAGCACCCACCCCGGGCCCGCCTGCAGCTCGTCCGGCAGGAGGAGCGTGAGGACCATCGCCGCGACCACGGCGCCGGCCATCGGCCAGCGCGCCTCGCCGACGACGGCGTCGGGCTCGCGCGTCATCCGGCGAGCATCCCACGAAGTGCCTTCGCGAGACGCGACGCGAGTTAGCATCGCGCCGTGCCGCTCGTGCCGCCGAAGCCGCCGATGGTCGTCCCGAAGCCGCCGCGGCCGGCGCTGCCGCTTCGCGCCGCGCTCACCGGCGCCGCCGCGGGCTCGACGCTCTGGGTCCGCCGGGACGGCGACGGGCTCCACCCGATTGCCGCATACCCGACCTACACCCAGCTCGCGCGGATCGCGGTGCCCGCCGGGAGCTACGCGGTCTTCGTGCAGCTGTACCTCCAGCTCTGGCACGGAGCCCGGACGGTCCCGACCGCCAGCGGGTCCGGGCCGAGCCCGGTCGGCGCGATGGCGGCGTTCTCGCTGCTCGTCGGCGCCCGGACCGTTCTCGCCGAGACCTGGATTCCGCCGACGATGTCGCAGATCCGCAACCCGGGCATGACCTGGCTCGACGGCGGCGTCGAGCGGTGCCTCCTCGAGGCCGGCCTCGTCGTCGCCGCCGGCGAGGAGGTCGGCGTCGACGTGAGCCTCCTCCCGAACGACGCGGCCGATCTCGCGCTGGCGCAGCCGCCGCAGCTGAACGCGAACGTCGCGTCGGTCGTGCTCGTCCCGGCGGCCGCGGTCGCCGAGGCGACGCTCGCCTGACTCAGGCGAAGAGGCCCTCGCCGACGTAGCCGCCGGGCCGCGCGCCCGGCGGGATCGCGAAGAGGCCGCCGCCCGTGTGGAGGATGTACTCGTTGAGCGCGTCGGACGACCCCAGCCGGGTCTGGATCGCGGCGAACTGCTTCTTCGGGTCGCGCTGGTAGGCGATGAAGAAGAGGCCCGCGTCGAGCTCGCCGGTGACCGGGTCGACTCCGTCGGTGAACGAATAGCCGCGGCGGAGGATCCGCTGGTCGTCGTTCGTGGCCGGGGCCGCGAGCCTGATGTGCGCGTTCGCCGGGACGATCGGGACGCCGCCCGAGCCGCGCAGGTCGAGCCGGACCGGGTCGTGCTCGGCGGTCCCCGTCAGCGGCGCGCCGGACTCCTTGAACCGGCCGATCGTCGCCTCCTGGTCGCCGAGCGAGGCGCGGTCCCACGACTCGATCAGCATCCGGATCCGCCGTGCGACGAGGTAGCTGCCGCCGCGGAACCACCGCTGCGGCTCGTCGTCGCCGACCCACACGAAGCGGCTCATCGCGTCGGCGTCGTCGCCGTGGATGTTGTTCGTCCCGTCCTTGAAGCCCTGCAGGTTGCGCGGCGTCTCCTGGCTCGAGGTCGTGGACGAGGTGCGCCCGAAGCCGAGCTGCGTCCAGCGCAGCGCGACCGCGCCGCGGCCGATGCGGGCGAGGTTGCGCACGGCGTGGAAGGCGACCGTCGGGTCGTTCGCGCACGCCTGGACGCAGAGGTCGCCGTCGGAGCGGAGCGGGTCGAGCGAGTCGCCGGGGAGCGGGCCGAGCGGCAGGAGCCGCGACGGCCGGCGCGACCCGAGCCCGAGCGCGCGGTTCGCGAAGAGCGACGGGCCGAGCCCGAAGGTGATCGTGAGCCGCGCCGGTCCGAGCCCGAGCGCCTCGCCGGTGTCGGCGGGCGGCGCGAGCTCGTTCCCGTCGACCGGGCCGGTCGGGAGGCCGGCGGTCATCGCCGCCGCCGCGGCCGTCCACGAGCGGAGCAGGTCGCGGAGCTCCGACCGGCTCGCGCCGGTGAGGTCGAACGCGCCGAAGACGAGCCGGTCCTGCGCGGCGGTCGCGATCCCGGCCTGGTGGTCGCCGTGGAACGGGACGATCCCGTTCGCCGACGGCGAGCTCTCGTCGTGCTCGAAGAGCGACGCGGCGCCGCCGCCGACCGCGAGCCCCGCCGCGCCGGCCCCGGCCGCGACGAGGAAGCGCCGCCGGTCGAGCATCAGCCGCTGACCTTCGCGGCCACGGTCGAGAGCGGCTCGGCCAGCGCGTCGACCTGCTGGGCGAACGTGCGCCGGTCGGCGGGGGTCACCGCTCCGTAGAGCGCGAAGCCGAGCGGCGTCGGCCGCCGGTACCGGTCGAGCCCGGCCTGCACCGCCGCGAACCGCTTGTCGATCGTCGCGGCGAGGTCGCCCTCGCCCTCCGCGACGAGCGCGGGCCGCAGCAGCTCGAACGCCTTCCGCGAGCCGGCGAGGTTGGCCTGGAAGTCCGAGAGGTCGGTGTGCGAGTAGCGGTCCTCCTCGCCGGTGATCTTCGAGTGGGCGACCTCGTCGAGGAGCTCGACCGCGCCGTTCGCGAGCTGCGCCGGCTGGAAGAAGAGGTCGGCGTCCTTCCGCTGCAGCGTCCGGACGTCGGCCCGGAGCTGCTTCGCGAGCGGCTTCGTGCCGGCGGTCGTCTTCTGCTCCCAGAGGATCTGCTCGATCCGGTGGAACCCGGTCCACGGCGTCCCGGGCGCGACGTCGTTCTTGCGCGCGTCGATCTTCGGGTCGAGGTCGCCGAAGCTCTCCGCGACCGGCTCGATCGCCTCGTAGTGGCTGCGCACCGGGCCGTACAGCGCCTTCGCCTTCGCGAGGTCGCCGGCGTCGAGCGCCGCCGCGAGCTCGTTCGTGCCCTTCGCGAGCAGCGCGATCTCGCGGGCCACGTACAGCCGGTAGCCGGTCAGCGCGGCGTTCAGCTTCGCGGTCGGGAGCGCTCGCGCGGCGACGGGCTTGCCGGTCACGGTCAGCACGCCCTTGTTATCGGCGTCGGACCCCGGACAGCTGAGCACGTACGTGCCGGGCTGGAGGACGAGCGTGAACGAGCCCTTGATCCCGTCGACGACGTTCTCCTTCTCGCCGAGGATGACGCCGTTCTGCTTCTTGAGCTCGAGCTCGCTCACCTTCGACGTGCCGCCGTTCGAGACCTCGAACGTGACCGTCCCGGACTTCGCCTTCAGGTTCGCCGGCGAGCATCCCTGGTCGGTGAGGACGACCTTCAGCGTCTGGCCGCCGGACGGGCTCGACGCGCCGCAGCCGCCCGCGAGCAGCGCGAGCAGGAGCAGCGCCATCGCGGCGCGCGCGCGAAGCGAGAGCCGGCCGAGCCTCGACCAGAGGAGGAACAGGAGCATCGGCACGAGGTACAGGAGCCAGCCCGCCGTCTCGCCGACCGTCGGGCGCGGCTGGAGGCCGAGGACGCCGGTGAGAACCGAGCTCGAGACGGTGCCGGGGCGGACGAGCCAGTCGAGATCGACGGCCTGGCCCTGGAGGCCGTTGAACCAGCCGGCCTCGTGGGCGGTGTGGATCGCCGACATCACGAGCCCGGCCGCCACGAGCGCGAGCGCGATCGAGGTCAGCTCGAAGAACCGGCCCAGGTTCACGCGCGCGCCGCGCGCGATGCCCCAGCCGACGGCGACGGCGACCGCGATCCCGGCGAGCGCGCCGCCGCCGGCGGAGAGCGAGTCGCCCGAGGCCTGGAACGCGGCGAGCAGGAAGACCGCCGTCTCGAGCCCCTCGCGTACGACGGCGAGGAACGCCATCGCGACGAGCGCCAGCGCCGAGCCCTCCGCGAGCGCCGACGCCGCGCTCGAGCGGAGCTCGCCGGCGAGACCCCGGCCGTGCCGGCGCATCCAGAAGACCATGAAGGTCACCATCCCGACGGCCACCGCCGCGACGACCGTCTCGAGCCCCTCCTGCTGTTGCTGAGGGAGCTCCCGGTCGAGGACCTGCAGCGCGACGGCGGCGGCGACGCACAGCGCCACCGCCGCGCCGACGCCGAGCCACATCAGGCGCAGCGCGTCGGATCGGCCCTCGCGGCGCAGGAACGCCGCGACGATCCCGACGATGAGCGAGGCCTCGAGGCCCTCCCGCAACCCGATCACGAAGGTCGGCAGCACGAGCGTGTAAGGGTAGCCTTACGTTTTCTGTAAGGCAAGCCGAACGGCGCCGGGAGCGCTGCTACCCTGGCGCGCGATGACGATTCGCGCGTGGGCCCGCATGCTCGCGCTGGTCGGAGCCGCATTCGCGGCGCTCGCGGTGGTATCCGCGCCGGGCCGCGCCGACTCGCGTGCCGTGACCGTCGCGCTCCAGGCGAACGGGCCCGTCAGCGCCGGCAACCCGATCACGTTCACCGCCGGAACGAACGCCGCGCTCGGGCCGCGGTACGGCCTCGAGCTCCGCGGCATCGACCTCGGCAAGTCCGCGCCGAGCTACTCGCGGCCGGACTACCTCGACAAGCGGCGCTGCACCGCGCAGCCCTGCAAATGGAGCGTGACCTCGGGCGGCGCGGCCACGTTCGAGTTCCGCGCCTTCCTCGTCGACCTCCGGAGCGGCGGCGTCGCCGCGCAGTCGCCGCCGGTGCGGGCGCTCTGGCTCGGGCAGCCGGCCCCGCAGGGCCTGCGGCTCCTCTTCAACGGACGCGCCCTGCCGATCGTGCCCGCTCGTCGGCGGCGGCGACAACTACCACGACTTCGCCGCCGGCCCGATGCGCGTCGAGGCGCGCTGGACGGGCGACGTGCGCCCCGCGGGCTACTACGTCGTGATCTCGATGCTCGAGCCGAAGGAGCGCGACTACGTGACGTGCTCGGTCGGCACCTCGTGCGTCGTGCCGGCGAAGGTGCCGCTCCTCGTCAACGAGGAGATGTCGTGGTCGGTGCGGATGCTGACGAAGAACGGCAACAAGCTCGTGAGCGGCTTCCGGGTCTGCCTGACCGGTCGCGCCTGAGCCCGGCTCCGGCACTGGCCGTTTCCCGGCGGACCAGCCACAATGCGTCGATGAAGGGGCTGCTCTTCCGGTCATGGCGCATGGGAGCGGCGCTCCTGCTCGTCCCGGTCGCGCTCGCCGCGTGCGGCGGCGGCGAGTGCCGGCCCCGGCCGCGAGCGCGCACGCGACGACGACGACCGCGAACGCGCCGCGCGCAGCCGAAGGCGGTCACGATCACGGTCACCTCGGTCGTGTCGGGGCGGAGGAGCACCGACAAGCCGCCGAAGGGCGCGAGCACGGGCGACGAGATCCACTTCACCGACCGGCTCCTGAACCGCGGCGCGCAGTTCGGCAAGAAGACGAACGCGCAGGTCGGCACCGACAAGGGCACGGTCACCGTCACCGGCGCGCACTCCGCGCGGCTCGACGGCGAGGCCGTGCTCCCCGACGGGAAGATCATCTTCAGCGGCGAGATGACCCCGGTCGCGAACAACAGCGTCACCGTCCCGGTCGTCGGCGGCACCGGGAAGTACAAGAACGCGACCGGCGTCCTCGTCGTCGGCAGCGGGCTGACGCGCGCGCTGAACACGTTCAGGCTCGAGCTCGGCGGCTCGACCGGCCCGGTGGCCTGACCGCTCACGGGCGCCGATAGACTGGCTCGGATGCACGAGACCGGGACGATGCGGGTCAAGAGCGGGCTCGCCGAGATGCTCAAGGGCGGCGTGATCATGGACGTCGTCGACGCCGCGCAGGCGAAGGTCGCCGAGGAGGCGGGCGCCGTCGCGGTGATGGCGCTCGAGCGCGTCCCGGCCGACATCCGCGGTGCAGGGCGGCGTCGCCCGCATGTCCGACCCGGAGATGATCCGCGAGATCCAGGAGGCGGTGACGATCCCGGTGATGGCGAAGTGCCGGATCGGCCACTTCGCCGAGGCGCAGATCCTGCAGGCGCTCGAGATCGACTACATCGACGAGTCCGAGGTGCTGACGCCGGCCGACCTCGAGCACCACGTCGACAAGTGGGACTTCACCGTTCCGTTCGTGTGCGGCTCGACGAACCTGGGCGAGGCGCTCCGGCGGATCGCCGAGGGCGCGGCCATGATCCGGACGAAGGGCGAGGCCGGCACGGGCGACATCGTCAACGCGGTCACGCACATGCGCGCCGTGTTCGGCGGGATCCGGCGGCTCGGGTCGCTGCGCGGCGAGGAGCTCTACGCCGAGGCGAAGGAGCTCCGCGCGCCGCTCGAGCTCGTGCGCTGGGTGGCCGAGAACGGCCGCCTTCCGGTCGTGACGTTCACCGCCGGCGGGATCGCGACCCCCGCGGACGCCGCGCTCTGCATGCAGCTCGGCGCCGACGGCGTCTTCGTCGGCTCCGGCATCTTCAAGTCGGGCGACCCCGCGAAGCGCGCCCGCGCGATCGTCGAGGCGACGACGCACTTCACGGACGCCGACGTGCTCGCGCGCGTCTCCGGCGGTCTCGGCGAGCCGATGGTCGGGATCTCGACCGCGTCGCTCGAGCCGAGCCAGCTGCTCGAGACCCGCGGCTGGTAGCGCCCGCGGTTCAGCCCCGGTAGGCGCCCATGTAGACGAGCACCTGGGCGTTCTTCGGCGCCTGCGCGCCCGCGCGCGGCGTCTGCTCGACGATGCGTCCGGCGAGCGAGCGGTCGGTGACCGTCCGCCGGAGCATGATCAGGCGCAGCCCGGCCCGATTCAGCGTCGAGAGCGCCTGCGGGACGGTCTGCCCGCTCGTGTCGGGCACCGTCTCGGCCGTCTTGTCGCCCGGGCCCGACGAGACGCTGAGCGTGACGTGCGACCCGGTGCGCGCGGTGGCGCCGGCCGAGGGCGACTGCGCCCGGACGGTTCCGAGCGGGTCGTCGCCCGGCACGTACTGCAGGCTCGTGAGCAGGCCGGTGGACGAGAGCCGCTGGACCGCGTCCTTGCACGTCGCCCGCGAGCGACGGCACCGGGACGGTGGTCGGCTGCGCGGGCGGGGCCTGCGTCGCGGTGGTCGTGGTCGGCTGCTCCGCCGCCGTCGTCGTCTGCGCCGCGGAGGTCGTGGTCGACTGCTGCGCGGTCGTGGTCTGCTGCGCCGTCGTCTGCGTCGCGGGGGTCGTCGTCGACGGCGTCGGCGCGGGCGCCGCGGGGACCTTGCTGCCGTCGGAGACGTTCAGCCGCACGGTCTGGCCCGCGGCGGAGCCGCTGCCCGGCCGGGGGCGCCTGCGCGACGACCCGGTCAGCCGGCGGGCGGCCGGGAACCGCGGCGACGACGAGCTTCACGCCGTCGCGCGCCAAGGGCGGCCGTCGCGTCGGCGCGCGACCGGCCGACGAGCGACGGCATCGCGACGGGCGCGGCCGCCGCGGGCACGACGCGCGCCGGCGTCGTCTCGACGATCGTCGTCGTCGCGGCGCCGTGATGATCGTTGCCGCGGGTGAGCAGCACCGCGGCGATCGCCGCGCCGGCGATCGCGACGAGGACCAGCAGCAGGATCATCCCGAGCCCGATCTGGTCGGAGATCGACCGGCCGCGCGGGTCGACCGGGACCGGCGGGCCGGGCGGGCCCGTGCGGCGGCGGCGGCGCGACCGCCGTCACCTCTTCGGCGACGGGGAGCGGCCGGGTCGTCTCGTCGAGCTCGTCGATCACGAGCCGCTCGCGGCCGGGCCAGTTGCTCCTGCGACGGGTTCGATTGTCATGCCGGCGGTGCTCTCCGGCGCGCGAGTTTCTAACCCTCGGGATCTCACCAGACGCTCTCGAAGGTGCCGAGCCGCAGCTCCTGCTCGTAGAGGAACGCGGTCTCGTCGACGCGGCGCATGTACTCGTCGCGGTTCGCCTCGACGAACGCGTTGTAGGCGTCGCGCGACTCCCAGCGGTCGATGACGAGGTAGCGGCCGGGCTGCTCGACGTCGCGGACGAGCTCGGTGCCGACGTACCCGGCCCCGGCCCGGAAGAACTGCGCCCAGTCGCCCTCGGGCCCGTAGACGCGCTCGAACTCGGCGGCGTCCGCCACCTCGTAGCTGAACACGAGCGCGATCACGGCCGGTGCCCTTCTCGGACCGGTCCGCGGACAGTCCCCGGACATGTCTGGAACGGACCGGTCAGCGGAGGCCGCCGCGCTCGTGGTGGGCCCTGAAGAACTCCTCGCTGCCGGCGCTCGCCATCGCGGCCGAGGCGCTGATCTCGAGGCACAGCGCCGCCGCCGCGACGATCTGCGCGAAGCGGTACACGCGGCCCGCGCCGGCGCAGCCGATCGAGGCGAGCCAGTCGCGCGCGGACGGGAGCGTCGTCCCGCCGCCGACCGTGCCGACCTCGAGCCCGGGGAACCGGATCGACGCCTGCAGTCCGCCCTCGACGCGGCGGGCCGTGCCGTGCGCCATCGACGACGTGCCGACCATGCCGAGGTCCTGCCCGGTCGCCGCGAACACGGCCGCGACCGCCGACGCCGGCGTGAACGCGACCGACTGCATCCCCGAGGCGACCGCGCCGTGCGTCCCCGCCCACGAGAGCGCCTCGAGGTCGGCCGCGGTCGTCCGCAGCACGCGCGCGCACGCGGCGTCGGAGAGGAACGCCTCCGCGACGACCGTCTTCCCGTGGCCCGAGTGGAAGAACTCGTACGACGGCTTCTTGTCGCCGCCCATGTTCGCCTCGAGGATCGCGCGCTCCGGCCGCACGGGCGCGCGCTCCATCACGTAGCCCATGTTCAGCGCGTACGCGTTGCGGGTCATCATGTTCGGCCCGACCGCGTCGCCCGTCGTCCACGCCCAGAGCACGTGGCACATCGGCCCGACGACGTGCGTCTTCACCTCGCGCAGCCGCGCGCGCCGCGAGAGCGACGGGTCGTCCGACGCCTCGAGCCACGACCGCATCGCCGGCAGCTCGGCCTCGACCCAGCGCGCGAGCGCGATCGCGTCCGCCACGCCGGCGCACACGAAGCACGACGCGCGCGTGATCCGGTCGGCGAGCACGTACGTCCGCACCGTCCCGGCCGCCGTCGCGCCGCGCGTCATCGAGAGCGTGAGCCCGCCCTCGGTGTGCGCGAGCGGCACGTTCACCGTCTCCTCGCCGCGCCCGGTCTCGACGACGTCGCCGCCGTCGGAGAGCTCGTACGCGCCGAGCTCGACCCGGATCGGGCACACCGAGACGGGGATCACCGCGACGCCGGTCACGGCCTCGGCGGCGCCCGCGAACGGCGCGAGGTCGATCGAGGTCACGAGCCCGTCGACGCCGACGAGCTCCTGTCGCGCGCGGATCGACGCCTCGTCGTTCTTCCTCGGCCAGCGCGTGCTCACGGTTCGATACGTTCGCAGAATGGCGGCGACGGTGATGGACGGCAGGGCGCTCGCCGAGAAGGTGCGCGCGCAGCGTCGCCGACGACGCGCGCGCGCTCGGCGACGTCGGGCTGATGACGGTGCTGATCGGCGACGACCCGGCCTCGGACCTCTACATCCGCCGCAAGCACGAGGCCGCCGCCGCCGCCGGGTTCCGCACGATCGACCGCCGCGAGCCGGCGACCTTCGCCGAGGCGGACGTCCTCGACCTGATCGCCGAGGCGAACGCGGACGACGCGATCGACGCGCTCCTCGTCCAGCTCCCGCTCCCGGATCACATCGACGAGGACCGCGTCGCCCGCGCGGTCGATCCGGCGAAGGACGTCGACGGCCTCCACCCGCTGAACGTCGGCGAGCTCTCGCTCGGCCGGCCGCGGCTCGTGCCCGCGACGGCGGTCGGCATCCTCGCCCTCCTCCGCGAGTACGCGATCGAGCTCGACGGCGCGCGCGCGGTCGTCGTCGGCCGCAGCGCGATCGTCGGCAAGCCGGCCGCGCAGCTGCTCGTCCAGGCGAACGCGACCGTCACGGTCTGCCACTCGCACACGCGCGACCTCGCCCGCGAGACGCGCGAGGCCGACGTGCTCGTCGTCGCCGCCGGCCGCGCCGCGCTCGTCACGCCGGAGATGGTCAAGCCCGGCGCCGCGGTGATCGACGTCGGCATGAACCGGACCGCGTCGGGCCTCGTCGGCGACGTCGATCCGGCCGTCGCCGAGGTCGCCGGACACCTCACGCCGGTGCCCGGCGGAGTGGGCCCGATGACCATCGCGTGCCTGCTCGAGAATGCCCTTCGTTGCGCCCGCTTTCGCCGCGACGGGACGCTGTTGTCCGCTCCGTAACGCTGGTATGTTTGTCCGCGCTCCGTCGGTCGACGGGCGTTTTCACCTCGGTATTGAAGGAGTACGTAGTTGGCAGAAGGCACCGTCAAGTGGTTCTCGAACGAGAAGGGCTACGGCTTCATCGAGCGGGAGGG
Source organism: uncultured Actinomycetes bacterium (assembly GCA_963729135.1). GTDB lineage: Bacteria > Actinomycetota > Thermoleophilia > Gaiellales > Gaiellaceae > PALSA-600. Next base: position 51,606 of record CAVSMT010000008.1, on the reverse strand, counting down.
TGGTGACGACGTCTTCGTCCACTTCTCCGCGATCACGATGGACGGCTACAAGTCGCTGACCGAGGGTCAGCGGGTGTCGTTCGAGGTCGTGCAGGGCGACAAGGGCCTGCAGGCCGCGAACGTCCAGGCGGCATAGCTCCTCGCGGGGGAGCACCTCCGGTTCTCCCCCGCGGGCCCCATCCCGACGCTTGGCGGCTCGCAGCGGGCGGGCGCCGGCGGAGCCGGCACTCGCGTCGGACCCGGGCGGATCGCAGACCGCGGAGGCCTCGGGCGAGTTCTGCAAGGATCAGGCCGATGGCGATCTCGCGCGACGAGGTGCTGCACGTCGCCCGGCTCGCGCGGCTCGAGCTCTCCGACGAGGAGGTGACGCGGTTCCAGGAGCAGCTCTCGGCGATCCTCGAGGCGGTGTCGAAGGTCTCCGAGCTCGACCTCGAGGGCGTGCCGCCGACGTCGCACCCGCTCGAGATCGCGAACGCGTGGGCCGACGACGAGCCGCGCCCGTGCCTGCCGGTCGACGAGGTCTTCGCCAACGCGCCCGGACCGCGAGGACGACCTCTTCCGCACCCCGCCCGCCTGATGTCACACATTCGGCACAGAGCCGTGACAGACACGTACGCCTTCTCCTGCGACGCTTCCGGTAGGGGGGCTCGCGCCCCCTCGGGGGTCCATGCGCGCGCGTGCGCGCGCGACAACCTCTCGTGTCCGCCGCCGGGTCGGCGCGCGCCGGGGCGCGGCCCGTCCCTCGAGGCGGCGCCGGCGTGAGCGCGCCCGGGATCGACACGCTGCGGCTCTCGGCCGAGGACGCGCTCGGGCTCGTCGAGCGCGGCGAGGCCTCGCCGGCGGAGCTCTTCGCCGCGTACCGCGCCGCGATCGACGCGCGCAACGGCGAGCTGCAACGCGTTCCTCACGCTCGCGGACGAGCCCGACGGCGACGGCGATCCCGATCGCGCTCAAGGACGTGATCTCGACGAAGGGCGTCCGCACGACCGCCGGCTCGAAGATCCTCGACGACTACGTGCCGGTCTTCGACGCGACCGTCGCCGCGCGCTGCAAGGCCGCACGGGCTCACGCTCCTCGGCAAGACGAACACCGACGAGTTCGCGATGGGCTCGTCCACCGAGAACTCGGCGTACGGCCCGACGCGGAACCCGTGGGACCCGACCCGCGTCCCGGGCGGCTCGGGCGGCGGCTCGGCGGCCGCGGTCGCGGCCGGGCTCGCGCCGTGGGCGCTCGGCTCCGACACCGGCGGGTCGATCAAGCTGCCGGCCGCGTTCTGCGGCAACGTCGGCCTGCGCCCGACCTACGGCACCGTCTCGCGCTACGGCGTCGTCGCGTTCGCCTCGAGCCTCGACCAGGTCGGGCCGGTCACGCGCAACGTCCGCGACAACGCGCTCCTCTACCGGATCATCGGCGGCCGCGACGAGAACGACTCGACCACCGTCGACGTGCCGCCGGTCGAGCTGCCCGAGGGCGACGACCTCCGCGGGCTGCGGATCGGCGTCCCGCGGCAGCTCAACGAGGTCGAGGGGATCGAGCCCGGCGTGAAGGCGGCGGTCGACGCGGCGATCGCGCTCGCCGCGAGCCTCGGCGCCGAGATCGAGTCGTGCGAGCTGCCGCTCTCGGTCGACTACGGGCTGCCCTGCTACTACCTGATCGCGCCGGCGGAGGCCTCCGCGAACCTCGCCCGCTACGACGGCGTCCGCTACGGCCCGCGCGTCGACGGCGCCGACTTCCGCGAGATGGTCATGCGCACCCGCCACGCCGGGTTCGGCGACGAGCCGAAGCGGCGGATCATGCTCGGCACCTACGCGCTCTCGTCCGGCTACTACGACGCGTACTACGCCTCGGCGCAGAAGGTGCGCACCGTGATCAAGCGCGAGCACGACGCGCTGTTCGAGCGCTTCGACGTGCTCGTCTCGCCGACGTGCGCGACGGTCGCGTTCCCGCTCGGCGCCAAGTCCGCCGACCCGCTCGCGATGTACCTGACCGACGTGCTCACGATCCCGTCGAACATGGCCGGGCTGCCGAGCCTCTCGCTCCCGTGCGGTCTCTCCGAGGGACTGCCCGTCGGGCTGCAGCTGATCGGGCCGCAGTTCTCCGAGAACGCGCTGTACCGCGCCGCGCACGCGCTCGAGCAGGCGATCGGCTTCGACCCCGTCCCGGAGCGGCTCCGCTGAAGCGCTTTGCGGACAGCGCCGCCGACTTCGTGCCGGCGGTCGAGCGCGTGTTCGGCGAGCGGCCGCGCGTGCTCGACGGCTCGCGCGCGGTGCTCGTCGGCGACGTGAAGCTCCAGCTCGAGGCGGGCGAGCGCGAGCTCTGGCTGATCGAGCGCCACGGCGTGCTCGAGCACCGGCTCGGGATGGTCGAGGTGCGCGGCCCGATCGAGGACGCGCTCCGCGCGGCGAAGGAGGTGCTCGCCGATGGCTGACTGGGAGCCGGTCATCGGCCTCGAGATCCACGTGCACCTGAAGACGCGGACGAAGATGTTCTGCCGCTGCCCGGTCGAGTACGCGGCGCCGCCGAACTCGAACACGTGCCCGGTGTGCCTCGCGTTCCCCGGCGCGCTGCCGGTGCCGAACCGCGCCGCGATCGAGGACTGCGTCGAGCTCGGGCTCGCGCTCGGCTGCGAGATCGCCGCGCGCGCGGTCTTCCACCGCAAGAACTACTTCTATCCCGACAACCCGAAGGCGTACCAGATCTCCCAGTACGACGAGCCGCTCTGCAGCGGCGGCCGGCTCGCCGTGCCGACGCCCGACGGCGAGGTCGAGATCGGGATCGTGCGCGCGCACCTCGAGGAGGACGCCGCGAAGAACGTCCATGTCGCCGCGTCCGGCCGGATCCACGGCGCGACCGCGACGCTCGTCGACTTCAACCGCTGCGGCACGCCGCTCGTCGAGATCGTGACCGAGCCCGAGATCCACTCGGCGGACGTCGCGAAGCGCTTCCTCCAGCTCCTGCGCCAGACGATCGTCGAGCTCGGGCTCTCCGACGCGGAGCTCGAGAAGGGCTCGATGCGCTTCGACGTGAACGTGTCGGTGCGGCCGTCCGGCTCCGACGAGCTGCGGACGCGGACGGAGCTGAAGAACATGAACTCGTTCAACTTCGCCGCGAAGGGGATCGAGCGCGAGGTCGAGCGGCAGATCGGGATCTACGAGGCCGGCGGCGAGGTCGTGCAGGAGACGCTGCACTTCGACCCGGGGAACGAGCACTCGCCGCCGCTCCGCTCGAAGGAGGAGGCGCAGGACTACCGCTACTTCCCGGAGCCCGACCTCGTGCCGGTGCATCCGCCGCGCCGAGCTCGTCGAGCGGCTCCGCGCGCAGGTCGGCGAGCTGCCGGGCGCGCGCATCCGCCGGATCGCGGACACGCTCTCGTTCTACGACGCCGACGTGCTCGTCACCGGCGGCCTCGACCGGCTGTGGGCCGCCGCGGTCGACGCGGGCGCCGACCCGAAGGAGGCGGCGAACGTGCTCGCGAACGCGTTCGTCGCGAGCGGCGTCGATCCGGCGCGCGTCGATCCGGCCGAGCTCGCGAAGCTGATCGCTGCGCGCTCGGAGATCCCGCGCGCGGCCTTCGACGAGGGGCTCGCGCGCTCGGGCGACGACGGGTTCGCCGCGGCGCCGTACCTCGCTCGGAAGGCGATCGGCGACGTCGCGGAGCTCGACCCGGTGATCGACGGCGTGCTCGCCGCGAACGCGGCGCAGGCCGAGCGTTCCGAGGCGGCAAGGAGGGCGTGCTCGGGTTCCTCGTCGGCCAGGTGATGAAGGAAACGGGCGGCGCTGCCGATCCACGGGTCGTGAGCGAGCGGCTGCGCGAGAAGCTCCGCCCGTGACCCGCGCAGCCGCTCTGCTCGCTGCCGCGGCGGCCGGCGCACTCGTCCTCGCACAGCTCGCGCTCGCGGACGGCTCGTTCCAGGCGAGCGACCCGCAGCTCACGTCGATCTGGCAGGCGTCGGTGAAGACCGCCGACGACGCCGTCTCGAAGCCGGTCAACCTCGACTCGCGAGACTGCGACATCGACCTTCCGCTCGTCGTACTCGACAGCCCGGTCCGCGACCGCTGCCCGTACGTCGGGGACCTCGCCGTCACCGGGCTGACGCTCGAGCTCTCCGGCGGCGACACGAGCGCGGTGCGCGCCATGATCGCGTGGTACGCGTCCCAGCAGGACGGCGACGGCGAGATCCCGGCGAGCCCGATCTTCGACGGCTCGCTCGTCCTCGTCGACTACGAGGCGTACTGGATCGAGGACCTCTACGACTACACGCTCTACACCGGCGACCTGACGCTGCTGAAGAGCGTGTACCCGAACCTGATCAGGCTCGTGGACGGCCTGTACCCGGGCGCACGTCGAAGAACGGCCTGCTCGTGAACTGGCTCGGGGACAACGACTACGCGTACATCGACCGCGGCGGCGACACGGTCGCGTACTACAACGCGCAGTACGCCCGCGCGCTCGGGATGGCGGCCTCGCTCGCGCAGTGGTTCGGCGACGCGGGCCGGTCGTCCGCGTGGCTCGCGCGCGCCGCGGCGGTGAAGGCGCAGTTCGCGGGCGCGTTCTGGGACCCGTCCGCCGGCGCGTTCTCCGACACGGCGAACGACGACGACGTCCACGCGCTCGACGGGAACGTGTTCGCGATCCTCGCCGGGCTCGCGACGCCGGCGCAGCAGCAGTCGATCCTCTCGTACATCGGCCGGGCGATGACGTCGGGCATCGGCGACACGATCGTCGACTCGAGCGCGTGGGACGGCCCGCGCTGGGGCGCGGGCGGCCGGGGGCGGATCTACCCGTTCATCTCGTACTTCGACGTGCTCGCGCGGTACGCCGCCGGCGCCGACGACTCCGCGCTCGACCTGATCCGGAAGACGTGGGGCTACATGCTCGTCTCGGGGCCGGGGACGATGTGGGAGACGATCGACACCGGCACCGGGCGGCCGGTCGGCAACGGCTCGCTCGACCACGGCTGGTCGAGCGGCGCCGCGCCCGCGCTCACCTCGCAGGTGCTCGGCGTGCAGCCGACCTCGCCGGGGTTCGCCACCTTCACGGTCACCCCGAACCCGAGCGACCTCGACGTGGGCGAAGGGCGTCGTGCCGACGCCGCGCGGCCCGATCCGCGTCTCGTGGCAGCTCGTCGCGGGCAAGCCCGTCGTCTCGGTGACCGCACCGCCCGGGGCGGTCTGGACGAACGCGCCGCCGCCCGCCGCCGCGCCCTCGGCGTCTCGGCTGCCGGCGCCGGCCGCGACGCCCGCGCAGACGGCCAAGCCCGCGAAGGCTCAGCTCGTCGCGCTCACAGGAACGCGGCGGCGCAGCTCGTCAGCCAGCTTCGGCGCGAGAGGTACGTCCTCTGACGAGCGCCGGCCGCGGCGGTGCCGCGCCGAGGTAGAGCAGCACGACCGCCGCGAGCGCGAACCCGCTCGCGGCCGAGACGCCGAGACCCGAGAACGCCGACCCGATCGCGGCGACGGCGATCCCGGCGAGGACGAGCGCGTTCCCGAGCGGCCGGCGGCGGAACGTCGCGACCGCGACCGCGACGACCGCGAGCGTGCCGAGCGAGTTCCCGACGATCGCGACGGCGCGCGGCGCCCAGTCGAGGTGGTCCTGCGCAGCCGGGATCGCCGTCCCGAACGTGCCGTGGACGGGCATCGCGATCGCGACGCCGACGGCGAGCCCGGTCCAGAGGAGCCCCAGCGTCGCGGCCCACGCACGCCGAACGAGGAGCAGCGAGCCGACGCCGAGGAGCGGCGCGACGAGCAGGCCGCCGGCCAGGTAGTAGACGCGGAAGACGCGCGCGTCCCAGCCGTGCGCGGCGCCCCAGGCCGACGCGCCGGCCGCCGCCGCGTACGCGAGGAACGCGCCGGCCCACCACGTCCGGCCGCTCTGCCGGAGCGAGCCCGCGAGCCGCAGCGCGACGAGCGCGGCGGCGAAGGCGACGAGCGCGTCCATCGTCGTAGTCTGACTCGCCGCCAGCTAGCCTGGGGCGCGGATGGAGAAGCGCTACCTGTTCACGCCCGGCCCGACGCCCGTCCCGCCCGAGGTGCTCGCGGCGATGGCCGAGCCGATGGTGCACCACCGCGGCGCCGACTTCCGCGCCGTGTACGAGAGCTGCCTCGCGCGGCTGAAGGCCGTGTTCCGCACCGAGGCCGACGTGCTGCTCTTCGCCGCGTCCGGCACGGGCGCGATGGACTCCGCCGCCGCGAGCCTGTGCGCCGCCGGCGACCGCGTCGCGGTCGTCTCCGCCGGCGCGTTCGGCGAGCGCTGGGTCGCGATCTGCGACCAGTACGGGCTCGACGTCCAGCGGATCGCGTTCGAGTGGGGCGAGACGCCGTCGCCCGACGAGGTCGGCGCCGCGGTCGCCGAGAGCGGCGCGGCCGTCGTCTTCTGCACGCAGTCGGAGACGTCGACCGGCGTCGTCTCCGACGTGCAGGCGCTGAAGCGCGCGGTCGGCGACGCGACGCTCGTCGTCGACGCGATCTCGTCGCTCGGCGCCGTGCCGCTCGAGACCGACGCGTGGGGCGTGGACGTCGTCGTCTCGGGCTCGCAGAAGGCGCTGATGTGCCCGCCCGGCCTCGCGATGACGAGCGTCGCCGAGCACCTCTGGGAGCGGCTGCCGCCCGGCCGGAGCTTCTACTTCGACTGGCGGCGCAACCGGAAGGCGCAGCAGGCGTTCGACGCCGCGTTCACGCCCGCGGTCTCGCTCATCCGCGGGCTCGACGTCGCGCTCGGGATGCTGCTCGACGACGGGCTCGAGGCCGCGTTCGAGCGCCACATCCGCCTCGGGCGCGCGACCCGCGCGGGCCTGAAGGCGATGGGGCTCGAGCTCTTCTCGCCCGACGACGACTCGGCCGCGGTCGTCACCGCCGCGAGCGTCCCCGACGGCGTCGACGGCACCGAGCTGCTCCGGCACCTCCGCGACCGGCACGGCGTCACGCTCGCGCCGGGCCAGGGCCACCTCAAGGGGAAGATCTTCCGGATCGGCCACATCGGCTGGTTCGACGTCTTCGACATCGCGGCCGCGCTCGCCGCGGTCGAGCTCGCGCTCGTCGAGCTCGGTGCGGAGATCGAGCGCGGCGTCGCCGTGCCGCGCGCGTTCGACGCCTACGAGAGCGGCGCGCCTCTGCGCGGATGAGCCCGACCCAGATCTGGCCGGAGCCGGTCCAGCGCGTCTCGGCGGTGATGCGCGCCGCCGCGATCGACGCGACGGTGCAGGAGTTCGCCGGCGGGACGCCGACCGCGGAGGCGGCGGCCGCGGCCGTCGGCGTCTCGACCGACCGGATCGTGAAGTCCCTCGTGTTCGTGTGCGACGGCGCGTACGTGCTCGCGCTCGTCCCGGGCGACCGCCGCGGCGACGTGTCGCGGATCGCGGCCGCGGCGGGCGCCGCGGAGGCCCGGATCGCGCGGGCGCCCGAGGTCGTCGAGGCGACCGGATTCGAGCCCGGCGCGGTCGCGCCGTTCCCGCACCGGTCGGTCTCGCGGACGTTCGTGGAGCGGCTGCTCTTCCAGCATCCGACCGTGTGGGTCGGCGCCGGGTCGAGCTCGCACATGGCCTCGCTCTCGCCCGCGGACCTGCTCCGGCTCACGCGCGGAGAGGCGGCCGATCTGGTCGCGCCTCGCTAGAGTTGCGCGGATGCAGCCGACGGAGAAGATCTGGATGAACGGCGAGCTCGTGGACTGGGACGACGCCCGCGTCCACGTCGGCGCGCACGGCCTCCACTACGGCACCGGCGTCTTCGAGGGGATCCGCTGCTACGACACCCCGAAGGGGCCGGCGATCTTCCGGCTCACCGACCACATGCAGCGCCTGCACGACTCGGCGCAGCTCCTGTACATGGAGATCCCGTACTCGGTGGACGAGCTGCGCGGCGGCGACGAACGAGCTGCTCGGCGCGAACGCGCTCCGCGAGTGCTACATCCGCCCGATCGCGTTCTTCGGCTTCGGCGAGCTCGGCGTCTCGGTGCGAGGGAACCCGGTGGACGTCGCGATCATGGCCTGGCCGTGGGGCGCGTACCTCGGCGAGGAGGCGCTCGCGACCGGCATCCGCGTCAAGATCTCGACCTGGCAGCGCGTGCCGCCGAACGTGATCCCGCACGCCTCGAAGGCGACCGGCGTGTACCTCAACTCGATGCTCGCCGTCTCCGAGGCGCAGCGCGCCGGCTACGACGAGGCGATCATGCTCACCCCCGAGGGGACGGTCGCCGACGGGCCGGGAGAGACGATCTTCGTCGTCCGCGACGGGAAGGTGTACACCCCCGACCTCTCGACCGGGATCCTCCACGGGATCACGCGCGACTCGGTGCTCCAGCTCGCGCGCGAGCGCGGCTACGAGATCGTCGAGAAGAACCTGATCCGCTCCGACCTCTACCTGGCCGACGAGGTCTTCATGTGCGGAACCGCCGCCGAGGTCACGCCGGTCCGCTCGGTGGACGACCACGAGATCGGCGTCGGGCCGGTCACGCTCGAGCTCCAGAAGGCGTACCTCGACGCGGTGCACGGCGGGAGCGAGCGCTGGTCGCAGTGGTGCGAGCTCGTGCCGAGCATGTCGCGCGCCGCTTGAGCACCGCGACGAAGCGCATCGCGCTCTCCGCACCCTGGATCGACGAGCGCGACGAGGAGGTCGTGCTCGAGGTCCTCCGTTCCGGGCGCCTCTCGCTCGGTCCGGCCGGGCCGGTCTTCGAGCGTGCGCTCGCGGACGCGGTCGACGCGCCGTTCTGCGCCGCGGTCTCGTCCGGGACGGCCGGCCTCCACCTGTGCATGCGCCTCGCCGACGTCGGGCCCGGCGACGAGGTGATCACGACGCCGTACTCGTTCGTCGCCTCGGCGAACTGCGCGATCTACGAGGGCGCGACGCCGGTCTTCGCGGACGTCGACGAGCGGACGTACAACCTCGACCCGGCCGCGGTCGAGGCGGCCGTGACGCCACGGACGAAGGCGGTCGTCGCGGTCGACGTCTTCGGCTACCCGTGCGAGCTCGACGAGCTGCGCGCGGTCTGCGACCGGCACGGCCTCGCGTTCGTCGAGGACGCGTGCGAGGCGCTCGGCGCGCGGTACAAGGGCCGGCCGCTCGGGTCGCACGGCCACCCGGCGACGTTCGCGTTCTATCCGAACAAGCAGGTGACGACCGGCGAGGGCGGCGCCGTCACGACCGCGTCGGAGGTCGAGCACGAGCTCCTCGTCTCGCTCCGTAACCAGGGCCGCCTCGAGACGTCGAGCTGGCTCCAGCACGGTCGGCTCGGCTTCAACTACCGGCTCGACGACATCTCGGCGGCGCTCGGGACGGCGCAGCTCGAGAAGCTCGATCGCATCCTCGCCGGCCGCAGTGCGGTCGCGGCGCGGTACGCCGAGCTGCTCGCGGGCCTCGACCTCGAGGTGCCGCTCGCCGACGACGACGACCACGTCCGCTCGTGGTTCGTATACGTCGTCCGGCTCCCGCGCGGCGTCGACCGCGACGGGCTGATCGTGCGGATGGGCGAGCTCGGCGTCGACTGCGCGCCGTACCTGCCGTCGATCCACCTCCAGCAGTACATGCGCGAGCGCTACGGCTTCGCGGAGGGCCTGTGCCCGGTGAGCGAGGACTGCAGCGAGCGGACGATGGCGCTCCCGTTCCACGCGCGCCTCGCGCGCGAGGACCAGGAGAGCGTCGCCGAGGCGCTCCGCGCGTCGCTCCGGTAGCCCGCGCGCGATAATCCCGCCGTGGCAGACGGCGTGCCCAGCATGGTCTTCCTCGGGTTCGGCAAGTACGCCCGCGCCGACAAGATCTACGCGCTCGAGCCGCTCGCCGCCGGCGAGCGCGGGCATGGCGCCCGGACGCGCGTGTGGGTCGAGGGGATCGCCGAGGCGATCGTCGCCTCGCGCACCGAGCGCGCGATCATCGCGGCGATGGGCGGCGCGCCGGCCGCGGCGGGCGAGCGGCTGCTCGACGAGGCGCTCGACCTCGCCCAGCGCGTCGCGGACGCCGCCGAGCAGGGTCGGTTCGACGTCGTCGACCTCGGCCGCCGCGCACGGCGGCTGCTCGAGGCGACCGCACGACCCGAGCCGGAGAGCCTTTTCTGACGCTCCGGTCGCTCGAGCCGGACGACGCGGCGCTCCTCCTCGAGCTGAGCCTCGCGAACCGGGACTTCCTCGCGCCGTACCAGCCGGTCCGGCCGGCCGGCTTCTGGACGGTCGAGTCCCAGCGCGCGCGGATCGCCGATCCCGGCCGGCACGACTGGCTGATCCTCGACGGCGGCGAGCCCGCAGGCTTCATCGCGCTCGGCAACGTCGTCCGCGGGCCGATGCAGAGCGCGATCGTCTCGTACTGGGTAGCCGAGGCCTCCGCCGGCCGCGGGCTCGCGAGCGCCGCGCTCGCCGAGGTCGTCCCGATCGCGTTCGGCGAGCTCGACCAGCACCGGCTCGAGGCGGGCACGCTCGTCGACAACGTTCGCCCGCAGCGCGTGCTCGAGAAGAACGGCTTCGAGCGGTTCGGACTCGCCCGGCGGTACCTGCAGATCGGCGGCGAGTGGCGCGACCACGTGCTGTTCGAGCGCATCGCCGACGAGTGAACCGCGAGTTCTTCGCGCGGAGCGTCCACGAGGTCGCGCCCGAGCTGATCGGAGCCGAGCTGTACGTGGACGGCGTCGGCGGCACGATCGTCGAGCTCGAGGCATACGACCCGGGCGACCCGGCGGCGCACGGGTACCGCGGGCGTACCGATCGGAACGCGTCGATGTTCGGGCCGCCCGGCCACGCGTACGTGTACCGCTCGTACGGCATCCACTGGTGCGTCAACCTCGTCTGCGAGGGCGAGGGCGTCGCGAGCGCCGTGCTCGTCCGCGCGCTCGAGCCGACCCGCGGGCTCGAGGAGATGCGGGAGCGGCGCGGGGTGACCGACGTGCGGTTGCTCTGCTCCGGTCCGGGCCGGCTCTGCCAGGCGCTCGGGATCACGCGCGCCCACGACGGACTCCCGCTCGACCGGCCGCCGTTCGAGCTCCGCGAGCGCGCCGCGCCGGCGGAGGTCGTGACCGGCCCGCGGATCGGGATCACGCGCGGCGATCGACCGGCCGTGGCGCTACGGCCTCGCGGGCTCGCGCTTCGTCAGCCGCCCGTTCCCGCGCGACCCGGCGGCGCGCCCTTGACGCGCAGGACGACGCGCATCCCGGGCCCCGCCGCGACGCCCCAGCTCGGGCGCTGCGAGACGACCTCGCCCGTCGCCGGCCCCTCGAGCCGCACGCCGACCTTGAGCTGCGCGAGCTTCGCGCGCGCCTGCGCGACGCTCAGCCCGACGAGCCGCGGGACGACGCCGTGGAGCGCCTTCGGAAGCACGAGCGTCACCTTGTCCCACGCCGACAGCGTTCCGCCCTGCGGGATCTGGTCGACGACGACGCGCACGCGCTCGCCCGTCCGCGCCGGCTTGTAGACGACGGTCGCGAGCAGCGGCTGCAGCTCGAGCCGGGCCTGCGCCTTCGCGAGGGTCGCGCCGCGGACGTCCGGCACCTCCACCTCGTTCTTCTTGCAGTCGGCGAGCGGCAGAGGCTCGGAGCCCGTGAGGATCTCGAGCGTGAACGTGTTCCGGCAGAGGCCGTTGTCGCGCTCGATCTTCCCGCTGCGGAACGTGACCTGCACCGGCGACGCGGACATCGAGGGCGGGGCGGGGAAGGCCGCCGGCGGCGTCGTGAGCCGCGCGAGCGCCTTCGTCATGAACGCCTTCCAGATCAGCGCCGGGTACGTCCCGCCGGCGACCGGGTGCGCCGTGGTACTCGGTCTGCATCGGCCGGAGCTTGTTCGGATACCCGACCCAGACCGCCGTCACGAGCTCGGGCGTGTAGCCGACGAACCACGCGTCGCCGTAGTTCTCCGTCGTGCCGGTCTTGCCGGCGACCTCGCGGCCGGGCAGCTCCGCCGCGGTGCCCGTCCCGTACCGGACGACGCCCTGGAGCAGCGAGTCGACGATCGCCGCGCGCTCGCCGCTCACGACCGAGTCGGGGCCGAGCGCCGGCCGCGGCATCGATCGCGTTCTCCTTGCTGCACGACCTGCCCTTGCCCTTCATCAGGCACTCGACCGCGCGCGGCGCGTTCCGGAAGATCGAGCCGTCGATCCGGTAGCCGCCGTTCGCGAAGCGCGCTGAACGCGCGCGCCATCTCGAGCGGCGTCGCCGGCTCCGCGCCGAGCCCGATCGCGAAGTACGGCTTGAGCGGGGTCGTGATCCCGAGCTGCTTCGCGGCCCGGACGACCTGCGGCCGGCCCGACGATGTCCGTCAGCTGGGCGAAGACCGAGTTGTCCGAGTACGCGATCGCCTTCGTCAGGTCGATCGGGCCGAGGTACTCGCCCTCGTAGTTGTTCACCGGCCAGAGGCGGCCGCCGATGTCGATCGTGACCGGCTTCGAGTCGAGCGTCGTCGACGGCGCGATCCCGTCTTCGAGCGCGGCGGCGAGCACGAACGGCTTGAACGCCGAGCCCGGCTGCCGCTCGCCCTGCGTCGCGAGGTTGAACTGGCTCTGGTGGTAGTTCGCGGCCGCCGACCATCGCGAGCACCGCGCCGGTGTGCGGGTCGATCGCGACGAGCGCCGCGGTCGGCCCGACCGACGGCGGCAGCGCCTTCGCGATCGCCTCGCGCGCGAGCTTCTGCAGCTTCGAGGTCGATCGTCGTCTTCACGCGCAGCCCGCCGCCGTAGACGCGCTGCGTCGCCGACTGCGTGCACGAGCTGGTCGGTGACGTAGTTCGCGAAGTACGGCGCCTGGCCGGCCGCCTGCGTCGAGGGCAGGCGGACGTCCTCGCGGCCGCGGCATCGGCTCGCTGCGGAAGTACCGGTACTGCTGCCGGTCGAGGTAGTCCTGCTCGTACATCTGCCGCAGCACGAGGTTGCGCCGCGCCCGCGCCTGGGCCGGGTGCGCGACCGGGTCGTAGAGGCTCGGGTCCTCGGGGATCCCGGCGAGCAGCGCCGCCTCGGCCGGGCTGCACCGTGTCGGCGCCGTGCCCGAAGTAGATCGCGGCAGGCCTGCTCGACGCCGTACGCGCCGTTCCCGAAGTAGATCGTGTTCAGGTACGCGGTCAGGATCCAGTCCTTCGTCCAGTGCTGCTCGAGCTGCCAGGCGAGCGCCGCCTCGCGGAGCTTGCGGCCGAACGTCGGCGCGCTCGCCGGTGATCGAGTTCTTGACGAGCTGCTGCGTGATCGTCGATCCGCCCTGGACCGGGCGGCCGCGGACGTCGTTCACGGCGGCGCGGAAGATGCCGCGCACGTCGATCGCCGTGGTGCTCGTAGAAGCGCTTGTCCTCGATCGCGACGATCGCGTGCTTCAGCCACGGCGAGATCTCGTCGGACGGGACGACGATGCGCGCCTGCGAGCCGCGGAGGATCTCGAGGATCGTCGTGCCGTCGCTCGCGTAGACGTAGGTGTTCTGCTCCGGCGCGTGCTGCTGCTTGTTCGGATCGAGCGCTGGAGCTCGGCGCCGAAGCGCGATGAGCACGCCGAAGCGTGAACGCCGCCAGACCGAGCAGCCCGAGGATGACGATGAGGGCGAGCAGTCTGAGCTTGCGGATGCGCCGGCGTTTCGGCGGCCGAGGCTTTCTCCGGAACAGCGCCAGAACGCCCGCTAGTGTAGCCGCGGCGATGCTCGGGGACCTGACGCGGAACGCGGTCGACGTGCTGCCCGGAGGGCGGCCTCGAGGCGAAGCTCGCGCTCGGCCGGCCGCTGCGCGTGAAGCTCGGCATCGACGTCACCTCGCCCGACATCCACGTCGGCCGCGCGATTCCGCTCCAGCGCATGCGCGCCTTCCAGGACGCCGGCCACGTCGGCGTGCTGATCATCGGCGACTACACGACCCGGATCGGCGACCCGTCGGGCCGGTCGAGCGAGCGCCCGATCCTCACCGACGAGGAGATCGACGCGAACGCGAAGCACCTACCTCGAGCAGGCGATGGTCGATCCTCGACCCCGAGCGGACCGAGGTTCGGCTGCAACGGCGAGTGGCTCTCGAAGCTCTCGTACGCGGACGTCGTCCGGCTCGCGCGCACGATCACCGTCGCGCGGATCCTCGAGCGCGACGACTTCGCGAAGCGGATGGCGGCGCAGCAGCCGATCTCGGTCTCGGAGCTCCTGTACCCGCTGATGCAGGCGTACGACTCGGTCGCGATCG
>CAVSMT010000008.1:0-32500 GCA_963729135.1 uncultured Actinomycetes bacterium | reverse complement strand
CTGGGCTTCTAACCCGCTGCCGTGATCCGGGGCGGGAACAGCATCTGGTGGGTAGTTTGACTGGGGCGGTCGCCTCCCAAAATGTAACGGAGGCGCGCAAAGGTTCCCTCAGCACGGTTGGAAATCGTGCGTAGAGCGCAAAGGCATAAGGGAGCTTGACTGCGAGAGAGACATCTCGAGCAGGGACGAAAGTCGGCCTTAGTGATCCGGCGGTAACTAGTGGACGTGCCGTCGCTCAACGGATAAAAGGTACTCCGGGGATAACAGGCTTATCCTTCCCAAGAGTCCACATCGACGGAAGGGTTTGGCACCTCGATGTCGGCTCGTCGCATCCTGGGGCTGGAGTAGGTCCCAAGGGTTGGGCTGTTCGCCCATTAAAGCGGTACGCGAGCTGGGTTCAGAACGTCGTGAGACAGTTCGGTCCCTATCCACCATGGGCGTTGGAGGCTTGAGAGGAGTCGTCTCTAGTACGAGAGGACCGAGACGAACGGACCTCTGGTGTATCAGTCGTCGTGCCAACGGCGCTGCTGATTAGCCACGTCTGGATGGGATAACCGCTGAAAGCATCTAAGCGGGAAGCCCACCTCGAGATGAGGCCTCCCATCTCCTAGAGAGAGTAAGAGCCGTGGAAGACCACCACGTCGATAGGCGGGACGTGCAAGCACAGCAATGTGTTCAGCGGACCCGTACTAATTGCTCGAGGTCTTGATTTAGAACTCACACACGCTGCTATGGAGTTTTGAGGGTGGGCGCGCGACTGCGACGCACGTTTCCTCACAAGTTGGGCGGTCATGGCGGCGGGGAAACACCTCTTCCCATTCCGAACAGAGAAGTTAAGCCCGCCAGCGCCGATGGTACTCGGAGAGCAATCTCCCGGGAGAGTAGGACGCCGCCCATTTCTTTCGCGGGAGCCCCGGCGACGGGGCTCCTTTCTGCTCAAGCGGCGCGAAGTCGCTCCTGCCACTCCGGATCGAGCGCTCGCAGACGCCGCACCCGCTCGCCGAGCGGCGGGTGCGTGACGAAGAGCGCCGCGAGGCCCTCCTCCGCGAACGGGTTCGCCGTGTAGAGCGGCTCGGTCGCCGGGCTCGCCTCGAACGCGACCAGCCCCATCGACTGCTCGAGACGCAGGAGCGCATCCGCGAGCCCGTGCGGCGACGCACAGAGCGGCAGCCGCGAACCGGTCGGCCTCGTACTCCCGTTTCGGCGAAAGCAGGAGGTGGACGAACGACGCCGCGAGCGGACCGAGCACGAAGAGGAGCGCTCGCTGGAGCCACCCGCCGAGTCGCGAGGCCTCGACGACCGCGACCGCGACCGTGACCGCGGTCGTCTGGACGAGGACGTCGCGCCGGCGAAGATGCGCGAGCTCGTGCGCGACGATGCTCTCGAGCTCGGCCGGCGTCGCGACGCCGAGAAGCCCCGCCGAGACGGCCAGCGCCGCGCCGCCGCCCGCGCCGCGCCCCGCCGAGAGCGCGCGCGGGTATCCGTCCGCGAGGAGGTAGAGCCGCGGCCGCGCCACCCCGGCGCGTGCTGCGAGGCTCTCGACCGTCGGCATGGAGCGCCGGCGCCTCGCCGGGCAGGAACTCGCGCGCGCCGACCATCCCCATCGCGATCCGGTCGGCGTACGAGTACAGCGCCGCTCCGAGCAGCACGACCGAGCCGCCGAAGAGGATCGAGAGCCGGTACCCGCCGAGCTCCCAGCCGGCGAAGCCCATCCCGGCCGCCGGGAGCAGCAGCAGCAGCCAGACCTTCGTCAGGTTCGTCGCGACGGCGACGGCCTGCCGCACGGCGCGGCCGCCTACGCCTCGTCGTCGCGCTCGTCCGCGTCGTCCTCGGCGAGCCCGTGCGGCGGCCAGTCGGGCTCGGGGGCGTCGCAGCGGCTCGAGCAGTGGAGCGACGCGATGTTCTGCAGCGGGATCAGGATGTGCCCGTTGAGCTCGATGTGGGCGACGTCCTCGACGTAGCAGTACGCGGTCAGCACGCCGTCCTGGTACTCGCCCCCGAAGAGGGCGATCTCGACCTGCTCACCCTTGTACTTGTTGGTGTAGTCCTCCACGCGCGGTCAGTCTATCCGCCGGAATGTGGCGCCCTCGACGGCGATTCCGGCCACGGCCCCGTTGACCGGGCCCGGGACGGTCCGCCGATAGTCGCCGAGGTCGACGCCGGCGGCGTGCGCGAGCAGAGCGCGGATCACGCCGCCGTGGAGCACGCAGAGGACGCGTCTCGCCGGGGTGCCCGGCCGCGAGGCGCGCCACCGCGCCGACGATTCGGACGCTCATCGCGGCATGAGTCTCGCCGCGCTCCCAGCCGTCGCCGCCGTCGCCGTGCCGCCGCATCCCTTCGGGAAACCGCCGCTCGATCTCGGCCGTCGTCAGCCCGGACCACTCGCCGACGTCGATCTCGCGCAGTTCGGGATCGGTCGTGACGGGAACGCCCGTCGCCGCGCCGACGATCTCGGCCGTCTCGCGCGCCCGCGCGAGGTCGCTCGCGTAGATCGCGTCGAGCGCGACGTCGCGGAGGCGCGCGGCGAGCTCGCGCGCCTGCTCGCGTCCGCGCTCGTTCAGCGGCGGGTCGGCGTGGCCCTGCCAGCGCCGCTCGCGGTTCCAGTCGGTCTCGCCGTGCCGCACGAGGAGGATCGTCGCGGCCACGAGGCTAAGGTAGCCGCCGATGGATCTCGGCCTCCGCGACACCGTGTGCGTCGTCACCGGCTCGACCGGCGGGATCGGGCTCGCGACGGCCCGGCTGCTCGGCGAGGAGGGAGCGCACGTCGTCACCTCGGGGCGCCGCGGAGACGGAATCGGCGAGCTCCACGTCAGCGCCGACCTCTCGAAGCCGGGCGAGCCCGAGCGGCTGATCGGCGAGACGCTCGAGCGGTTCGGCCGCGTCGACTGCCTCGTCAACAACGTCGGCTTCGCCGAGATCGGGCGCTTCGAGGAGCTCACGGACGAGCACTGGGAGCGGTCGTGGCAGCTCAACGTGATGAGCGCCGTGCGCGCGACCCGGGCGGTGCTGCCGGGGATGCGCGAGCGCGGCGCCGGAACGATCGTGAACGTCTCGTCCACCGCGGCGAAGCGGCCGTCCACCGGGATGCCCGACTACTCGGTCACGAAGGCCGCGATGCTGTCGCTCTCGCGGCTGGTCGCCGATCTGTACGCGAAGGACGGGATCCGCTGCAACGCCGTCACGCCCGGGCCGACCGAGACGGAGGCCTGGCTCGGCGAGGGAGGGCTCGCCGACCAGCAGGGCGACCGGGAGCAGGTCTTCGCGCGGGTCGCCGCCGGCCGCCCGCTCGGGCGTTACGCGCGACCCGAGGAGATCGCCGCGGTGATCGTCTTCCTCTGCTCGAGCCGCGCGAGCTACGTCACCGGCGCGGCCTGGAGCGCCGACGGCGGCACCGTCCCGATCATCCTGTAAGCGGCGCCGCGCTGGGGAAACATCGTTGCGAAATTGGCACTTCCGTGTGCGTGTCCCGTCACGGGAAAGCCGATATCGTCGGTTGCGAGGGCGGTGGGTTAGCCCCACCCGGGCGGGGGTCACGCGCGCGAGCGGCCCGACCACTGCACGACGCGAACCTCCACGGCAACGCGTCGGCGATCACCTCGGGTGACCGCCGAGCCGGCAACCACCCGACGCTCTACGCTTCGGGCGATGACCGAGCTGGCCGGATCCGTCGCCGACACGTTCGCGAGCCGCGTCCGCGATGCGGAGGAGGCGACCCTCTCGCCGCTCGCCGTGCGCTCGTACGAGACGCGCGGGCGGCTGCGGCCCGAGGAGGAGTGCCTCGTCCGCACGCCGTTCCAGCGCGACCGCGACCGGATCGTGCACTCGAAGCCGTTTCGCCGGCTGAAGGGGAAGACGCAGGTCTTCATCGACCCGGCGGGCGACCACTACCGGACGCGGATGACACACACGCTCGAGACGACCGGCATCGCCCGCGTCGTCGCGCGAGCGCTGCGGCTGAACGAGGACCTCGTCGAGGCGATCGGGCTCGGCCACGACACCGGGCACCCGCCGTTCGGGCATGCCGGCGAGGAGGCGCTCGACGTCGCTCTCCGCGAGCGCTTCGGCGGCCGCTTCCGCCACAACGAGCAGTCGCTGCGGATCGCCGAACGGCTCAACCTCACCGGCGAGGTGCGCGACGGGATCCTCACGCACACCGGCGAGCGGGCGCCGGAGACGCTCGAGGGGAAGATCGTCCGGATCGTCGACCGCGTCGCGTACATCAACCACGACATCGACGACGCGATCCGCTACGGGATCCTCGAGGAGGGCGATCTGCCGCGCGACGAGATCGCCGTGCTCGGCGCGACCGGCTCGCGGCGGATCGACACGCTCGTCCACGATCTCGTCGAGAGCTCCGCGCGCGAGGGCGACATCGTCCAGAGCGACGAGATCGGCGCCGCGATGCTCTCGCTCCGCGCGTTCATGTTCGAGCGCGTCTACCTCGGGCCCGAGACGCGCCCGCAGCACGAGCGCGCCCGCGAGGCGATCGGCACGATCTTCGCCGCGCTCGCCGAACGCGGCGACCCCGCCGACGAGATCACCGAGTTCGTCGCCGGGATGACCGACCGCTTCGCGCTCGACTACGCGGAGCGGATCGGGTAGTGGCGCGGATCAAGGACACGACCGTCGAGGCGGTCCGCCGCGACGCCGACTTCGTCGCCGTCGTCGAGGAGCGGACGCCGCTGCGGAAGGCCGGCGCGCGCCTCACCGGCCGCTGTCCGTTCCACGACGAACGCACGCCCAGCTTCTCCGTCAACCCCGTCGACAAGCTCTTCTACTGCTTCGGCTGCGGCAAGGGCGGCGACATGATCGCGTTCGTCCGCGAGACGCAGGGACTCGACTTCGCCGGCGCGATCGAATGGCTCGCGGACCGGTTCCGGATCCCGATCGAGTACGAGCAGTCCTCACCCGCCGACGATGCGCGCCGCCGGCGCCGCGAGCGCCTCTTCGCGCTCCTCGACGACTCGGCCGCGTACTACGAGCGCGTGCTGTGGGACTCGCCGGCCGGCTCGGTCGCGCGCGACCACCTCGCCGGGCGCGGGCTCGGCGAGGACGCGTGCCGGGAGTTCCGACTCGGCTTCGCGCCCGGCGGTGCCGCGCTCACGCGGAAGGCGCTCGCGAAGGACTTCACGCTGGACGAGCTCCGCGCGGCCGGGCTCACCGGCGAGCGCGGCGGCGACTACTTCCAGCGGCGGCTCGTGTTCCCGCTCGCCGACGCGCGCGGGCGCGTGCTCGGCTTCCAGGCACGCCGGATCCACGAGGACGACCGGCTCGCGGCGAAGTACGTGAACACGCGCGAGTCGGAGCTCTTCCACAAGGGGTCGGTCGTCTACGGGCTCGACCGCGCGCGGGCCGCGATCGCACGCGAGAACCGCGCCGTCGTGGTCGAGGGCAACACCGACGTGATCGCGCTTCGACAGGCCGGCCTCGAGCCCGTCGTCGCGTGCATGGGGACGGCGCTCACCGAGCAGCAGCTCCGCGAGCTCGGCCGGCTGACGAAGCGGCTCTGGCTCGCGTTCGACGGCGACGCCGCGGGCGAGTCCGCGACGCTGCGCGGGATGGAGCTCGCGGCGGCGCAGGACTTCGACGTGAGGGTCGTCGCGCTCGAGCCGGGCAGGGACCCGGCCGACGACCCGGCCGGTTTCGAGGCGAAGCTCGCGGCCGCGAAGCCGTACGTGGTCCATCGCGCGCAGATCGAGGCGCTCCGCGCCGACGACCGCGCCGCCGGGTACCGCGCGGTCAAGGCGTTCCTCGACGGCATCCCGGAGTCGCCCGAGCGGCAGGACGCCTGGCGGTGGGCGATCGACCACTTCGGGACGATGACGCTCCGTGCCGCCGTTCCCGCCGCGCGTGCGGCGGCGGCGTCGCCGCGCGTCGCGCGGGCCGGCGACCGGGCCGAGCGCGACGCGCTCGCCGGGGTGGTCGCGCACCCGTCTCTCCGGTCGCTTCTCGCCTCGCTCACGCCCGAGCACTTCGACGACGAGGCGAACCGCGCGCTTCGCGCGCACCTCGTCGACGGCACGCCCCTCGATGCCGCCGGCGTCGCGCTCCTCGCCGAGCTCGACGCGCGCGCCGAGTCCGGGGGGATCGACGAGGAGACCGGCACGGAGCTCCTCTTCCGGCTCCGCGAGCGCCGGCTCCGCCGCGAGCTCCAGCACGCGCCACCCGAGCGGACGCGCGAGCTCCAGGAGGCGCTCGCCGTGGTTCAGGACGCGTACGCGAACCTCGGCGAGCGGCGCGGCTGACGTCGAAAGACCGGCGCCCCGGAGTTCCCGGGGCGCCCGTCGTGCACTGGATCGCGGAAGCCGTCTAGCGGCGGAAGCCGTGGGCGAGCAGGAGGACGGCGCGCGCCGCCTGGCGCGCCGCCTGCCGGACCTCGCGCACCGCGGCGCGGTCGGACCTGACGGCGTCCTTCACGAGCGGCTTGACCGTGCCCGGGTCGACGTTCGCCGCCTTGACCGCCTTCAGGTCGGCGATCACGAGCTGCCGCGCGGACTGGACGGCGGGCACGAGCGACCGGCGATCGCTCCGGAGCTGCTGGAGGTCCGCCCTGAGCGTCGCCCGCGCCGCCGCCTTGTCGGTCGTCCCCTGAAGGCTCGTGGCGTCGGTCTGGATCTTCGTGAAGTCGGCGACGAGCGTGTCGTGCGCCGTCGAGACCGCGGTCTGGAGGCTCGTGAGGTCGGTCTGGAGGGTCGAGACGGGATCGGTTCCCGCAGCGAGCGACGCCGCCGGGCCGAGTCCCGCAACAGCCGACGTGAGCAGCGCCGCAATCGTGATCCTCGTCTTCATGAACTCTCCTTGCCGTGGGGTCTGGACGGAATCCAGCGTCGACGAGGTCGGTCACGGGCCGATTCGGGCTCCGTAAGGCGACCGTAAAATGCGCGCTGGCGGAACCGCGGCCCGCGTGCGACGATCGACGGATGATCCGCCTCGCGTGTGTGCTCCTCACTGCGGCTGTCCTCGCCTCGACTGCGGCCGCCGCGCCGGCCGGGCTGCGCTACGACGGCACCGGTGGCAGCAACCTCTCGGCGTTCCGGGTCAACCGCGCGACGACCCTGCGGTGGTCGACGAGCGGCGGCATCTTCGGCGGTCTGTTCGCGCTCAAGGTCGTGAACCGCCGCCCCGACATCGTCAACCCGCAGCTCGTCTTCACGCGCGCCCGGAGCGGCACGGTCGGGCTCAAGCCGGGCGTCTACGACCTGCGGGTCGACGCGCTCCCGGGCACGCGCTGGGAGATCACGGTCGGCTGACTCGAGCCGCGATAGAATGCCCGCGTCGAGGGGAGGCGCGAGGCGCTCTACCGGCAGCGTTGTCGCAGACGGCTTTCGGGCGAATGAGGCGCCGTCGTCATGGGTTCGAAGGCCGGATCGGCTCGAGAGATGATCGCGGGCGCGGCGTGCATGACAATCCGTTTGACGTGAGGACGAGCAGGCTCAGGCCGAGGGTGTCGGACGCCGGGAGTGGCCCGTTTCCGGGTGACGTGGCGGTGTTCACGTTGTCGTTGTATGCGAAGCCGGATCTGAAGCAGAACATCGGGTCGGCGGCGTACACGTGTTACTACAACGACGCGAAGCGGGCGCTGTGTATGGCGTATTACGAGATGAACGGGGGCTCGGGGACGCTGCTGGCGTCGGGTCTTGTGAATTTCGACAACAGTGAGCGGTTCGAGCTGGTCGTGACGGGCGGGACGAACAGGTACAAGGATGCGAGGGGTGCGGTGTCGGCGGTTGCGGCGGGGTCTGCGGAGCGGGTCGACTTCCAGCTGCTCGGGCCGCGGTGAGCGCGATGGGGAAAGCTGCGTCTCGTTGTCCTGGCCGTCGTGCTGGTCGGTGGTGGCTTGTTCGTGGGTCGCGGGTCGGCCGCGGTCGGGGCGAAGCGGTTCACGGTGTATGCGGTCCCGACGACGGTGCAGTTCATGAATCACGAGGACGATCGTCGGCGCGGTATGACCAACAACCCGTTCGAGATCAACCGGTCGAGGACCTCGTGGTCGTCGTGAAGGGGACGGAGAAGAAGAACGGCCCGTTTCCGGGCGACGACGTGCTCTACAGCTTCAAGCTGTTCTCGAATCCGGCGTTGAAGCAGAAGGCCGGGTCGGCGGTGTTCACGTGTTACTACGACGTCGCCAAGCACGCGAGCTGCGACGGGTATTTCCTGCTCGCGCACGGGACGGTGCTCGCGACGGGATCGGTGATGTTC
The DNA here is from genome assembly GCA_963729135.1 of uncultured Actinomycetes bacterium. Lineage (GTDB taxonomy): Bacteria > Actinomycetota > Thermoleophilia > Gaiellales > Gaiellaceae > PALSA-600. The sequence continues at coordinate 24,301 of CAVSMT010000008.1, read as the reverse complement.
AACAGCACGCGGTTCGACCTCTCTGTCTCCGGCGGGACGAGCGGCTATCTCGGCGCGCAGGGCCAGGTGAAGGCGACCCCGGCACCGCACCAGGCTCAGCGGTTCGCCTTCGCGCTGCAATGACGGTGAGAGGCCCCGCATCGCTGCTCGCCGCCGCCGCCGTGGTCGCGGTCGGCGCCGCCTCGGCGCAGGCGAGGAGCCCGCAGGCGCTGACCGTCTACGCGGTCGCGTCACACGCGACGTTCGTCGATCACGCCGACGACCGGGCGCGCGGCCTGAACAAGAACCCGTTCAACGCCGACATCAAGACGCTCGTGCCGCGCACCGAGGCGAGGGAGAAGGGGAAGGGCCCGTTCCCGGGCGACGAGGCGCAGCTCATGTTCAAGATCTACCGGGGCGCGAACCTCAAGAAGCAGATCGGCTCTGCCGTGGACACGTGCACCGACAACTTCGCGAAGCACGCGCTCTGCCGGGCGGATTTCAACCTGAACGACGGCAGCCTGTTCGCGGCCGGCCCGGTCGACTTCGGCGCATCCGACTTCACGCTCGCGGTGACCGGCGGCACCGGCCGGTACACCGGCGCGCACGGCCAGGTGTCGGAGGGCACGGTGGGGCAGACAGCCGGGAAGAACTCGGATCGGTTCGACTTCGACCTGGGGTGACGCGCCGGTGAAACGAGCACTCGTCGTCGCCGTGGTGGCGCTCGTGACCGCGTCCTCGGCGCTGGCCGATCGTCCCGCGAACCAGACGGAACGGGCGGGGATCATGGCGGTGGTCGCGCGCATGGGGAGCTTCGATCCGGGCCCACCCGCCTGCAACCGTCCGATCATCAGGGTCTCGACCTGGGATCCCGACTTCGCGACGTGGCTGGCCAAGGACTGGAAGAGCGGCCCGTGTGCGAAGTACGGCGGTGGCGCCGACGGGCTGAACTTCTTCCGCAAGTCGTTCGGGTCGTGGCTCTTCCTGACCCGGTCCCCGGCGGTACCGCTCTGCGGGAGCTACGTCCAGGGCGTCTCGTTCGCGGTTCTCGCCGACTTCCTCGGCTGCCCGGGCGGCCCGAAGAAGGCGACGTGCTTCACCGAGAACGGCCCGGGCTTCGTCGCCGACGTCGCCGCCGACGCGAGCTACAAGGTTCAGCAGGTCATGAAGGCCTGCTATCCGGCCGACTACCGCCGGATCACGCGCGTCGGCTTCAGCGGGTTGCCGAAGTCGCACGGCAAGGCCGTCTCTCTCGTCGTCAAGACGAAGCTGCCGGCGAGCGACGCCTCCACCGGCCAGGCGAGGACGATCTGCCAGGACGCCTCGACCGCCGCGAAGTGGTTCCGTTACGACAACTTCGAGGTCGCCGTCCTCGGCTCCGGCAGCAAGACGATCGGCCAGGCGTCGTGGGTGCCGGGTCACGACCACCCGTGCTGAGGCTCGGGCCGGGCCCGGTCTAACTCGACCGGCTGCTGCGGCGTCTCAGACAGGTGCCGCACGTGCGCGCCGGGCGCGTTCCGGGGAGGGCGACGCGCCCGGCGCAGCACCTGGGGCCGAAAACCTCCCGAACCTTTTTCGGCCCGCCTGCGCTCGTACTGAGTGAGCGGGCGCGTTCCGACGACTCTTGGTCGTGAACGCGGGCCATGCCTCCCATGCGGCAGGCGGCGGCCCCGGGGCGCGCCCGCGCCACCCAAGCTGAAGGCCGCCCGTGATTTCGTCGGCAGGCGTCGTGGCCTCCGTCGTGAGGCAACGCTCATGGGGATCTCCGCCGGTGGACTGGCAGGCGGTCGGCAGGGCCCCGCTGCGGCCTCGATTGGAACGAAACATCACGTCGTGACGTATGGCGCAGGTCGTTCTCTATGATCGCCGGTGCGTGGAACCTCGTCGTCGTCCGGCCGCGATGCCGTGAGCCCGGCGTCTCGGCTGCCGGAGACGGCGGAGGAGCGTCGGCTGCGGGAGGCCGACGCGGACGGGGTTCCGTGGCGGCGGTTCGGCCCGTATCTGAGCGACCGCCAGTGGGGCACGGTGCGCGAGGACTACAGCGAGGACGGGAACGCGTGGGACTACTTCACGCACGATCAGGCGCGCTCGCGTACGTACCGCCGGGGAGAGGACGGGCTCGCTGGGCTGAGCGACGACCGGCAGCTGCTCTGTTTCTCGCTCGCGCTCTGGAACGGGGCGGATCCGATCCTGAAGGAGCGGTTCTTCGGGCTGACGAACTCGGAGGGGAATCACGGCGAGGACGTGAAGGAGTACTACTTCCACCTCGACAGCACGCCGACGCATTCGTACATGCGGATGCTCTACAAGTACCCGCAGGCGGCGTATCCGTACGAGGATCTCGTCCGCACCAACCGCGAGCGGTCGAGGACGGAGTTCGAGTACGAGCTGCTCGACACCGGGGTGTTCGACGACGACCGCTACTTCGACGTCTTCGTCGAGTACGCGAAGGCGGCGCCCGACGACGTGCTCTGCCGGGTCACGGTTGCCAACCGCGGACCGGATGCGGCCGACCTGCACGTGCTCCCGACGTTGTGGTGGCGCAACACCTGGGGCGAGCAGCGCGAGTCCCGCCCGCGCATGCGCCGGGTCGAGCCAGGCGTGATCGAGCTCACGCATCCCGAGCTGGGTGCCTGGCGGATGGATGTGTCGCCGGAGGCTGAGCTGATGTTCACGGAGAACGAGACGAACGTCGCGCGGCTCTGGGGCGGCGAGAACTCCACGCGATTCGTCAAGGACGGGATCAACGATCACGTCGTCTCGGGACAGGCGACCGTCAATCCCGCGCAGGAGGGGACGAAGGCGGCGGCCTGGCACCGGTTGACGGTCGAGGCTGGCTCCGAGGTCGTGGTGGACGTCCGCCTGCGCCCCGCGGACGCGCCGGCGGTCGAGGGCGGGCCGCTGGGCTCGGACTTCGCGTCGGTGCTGGCAGAGCGCAGGGCCGAGTCCGACGAGTTCTACGAGTCGATCACTCCGCCGGCGCTCGATGAGGACGCTGCGATGGTGATGCGGCGGGCGCTCGCCGGGATGCTGTGGACGAAGCAGTGGTACGGCTACGACGTCGACGGGTGGCTGAGCGAGCTCGGCGCGCACCCGCTGCGGTCGCCCTCTCGGGCGGTTCGCAACCAGCAGTGGTTCCACATGCGCAACGCCGACGTCTTGTCGATGCCGGACAAGTGGGAGTACCCCTGGTATGCGGCGTGGGACCTCGCGTTCCACTGCGTGCCGCTGACGATGGTCGACCCGGGGTTCGCGCGGCGCCAGCTCGAGCTGATGCTCAGCGACGCCTACCTGCACCCGAGCGGGCAGATCCCGGCCTACGAGTGGAACTTCGGCGACGTCAACCCGCCCGTCCACGCCTGGGCGACGCTCTTCGCCTACAGCGCGGGGCTCGGCGGCACGCGCGAGGACGATCTCGACTTCCTCCGCGACGCGTTCAGCAAGATGCTTCTCAACTTCACCTGGTGGGTCAACCGCAAGGACCCCGAGGGACGGAACGTCTACGAGGGCGGGTTCCTCGGCCTCGACAACATCGGCGTCTTCGACCGCAGCGCCGAGCTCCCGACCGGCGGGCATCTCGAGCAGGCGGACGGGACCGCGTGGATGGCGCTCTTCAGCCAGAACATGCTCGAGCTCTCGCTCGAGCTCGCGACGCGCGACCCCGGCTACGAGGAGTTCGCGCTCAAGTTCGTCCGCCACTTCTTCTGGATCGCCGCGTCGATGGACCGGGTGGGCGACACCGACGACGAGCTCTGGGACGAGGAGGACGGGTTCTTCTACGACGTGCTCCGCCTCCCGGACGGATCGGCGACACGACTCCAGATCCGGTCGCTGGTCGGCCTGCTCCCGCTCTGCGCCGCCACCGTGATCTCGGCCGACGTGATCGAGCGGTTCCCGACCCTCACCGAGCGCGTCCGCGAGCACGTGGGTCGCGACCCCGACCTGCTGGCCAACATCGCCGACCCCTCGGCGCCGGGGGTGAACGGCCGTCACCTGCTCTCGATCCTCGACGAGACGAAGCTGCGCCGCGTGCTCGCGCGCATGCTCGACGAGGAGCGCTTCCTCGGCCCGCACGGCATCCGCTCGCTCTCGCGCTGGCACCTCGACCATCCGTACGTGTTCGAGGTCGGCCGGGCAGGAGTTCCGCGTCGGCTACCTGCCGGCCGAATCCGACACGGGCATGTTCGGAGGCAACTCCAACTGGCGCGGCCCGATCTGGTTCCCGGTCAACCTGCTGATCATCCGCGCCCTGCTGCAGTACTACCTCTACTACGGCGACGAGTTCAGGATCGAGTGCCCGACCGGCTCCGGGAACCAGTCTGACCCTGTTCGAGGTCGCAAAGGAGATCGCCGACCGGCTCATCGCGATCTTCCTCCGCGACGGCGACGGCCGCCGACCGGTCTACGGCGACCTGGCGCGCTTCCAGGACGACCCGCACTGGCGCGACCTCATCCTCTTCCACGAGTACTTCCACGGCGACAACGGCGCCGGGCTCGGCGCGAGCCACCAGACCGGCTGGACCGGCGCCGTCGCGAAGCTGATCCAGCTCTTCGGCGCCACCACCGCCGACGAAGTCCTCAACGGAGGCACGCGCCCGGTCACCACGCCGTACCACGCGACCGCGCGGGCCGCCCGATCGGCGTAACTTCCCCCTGCGGCCGCGGCGCGATGGCCGGCGGTCGGGTCAGGCGTACGAAGGGAGGAGTGTGGTGAACAGGGTGAACGCGGACTCGGCGACGGCTCCGGAAGAGGCCGCGAGCCACGTCCTCGAGGAGCGCGCGACCGCGGAGGATCGGTCGTCGCGGCGCAGCGCGGTCCCGCACTTCACGCCGGCCGAGCGTGCCGCGCGGGGAAAGGCGGCCCGCGCCGAGCTGCCGCGCTCCGCGCATGGGGCGTGGGAGCCGGCGCCCAGTCGCCGAGACCCGATCGACCTGCTCGAGGAGCAGGCGCGGATGCGCCTGCCCGAGCTCGCCCCGATCCGGTACGGGCGCATGCTGGTGTCGCCGTTCGCCTTCTTCCGCGGCGGTGCGTCCCTGATGGCGGCCGACCTCGCGGACGGGCCCCGCACGGGATTGCACGCCCAGCTGTGCGGCGACGCGCACCTCTCGAACTTCGGCATCTTCGCCGCACCCGACCGGAGGCTCGTGTTCAGCCTCAACGACTTCGACGAGACGCTGCCGGGCCCCTTCGAGTGGGACGTGAAGCGGCTCGCCGCCAGTCTCGCGGTCGCCGGCCGGGACCGGCGCTTCGACCAGGCGGCCCGACGCGCCGTCGTGACGGCGGCGGCGCGCGAATACCGCGAAGCGATGGCGCGCTTCGCCTCGATGCGGAACATCGACGTCTGGTACGCGCGGCTGGATGTCGGGTCGATCCGCGACCAGCTCGGGGCCGGGGTGTCGGGCAAGCAGATGAAGCGCTTCCAGTCCGACGTCTCGAGCGTACGCACGAAAGACAGCATGCGGGCGCTCGCGAAGATGTGCCGGACCGTCGACGGCGAGCTGCGGATCGTCGGCAATCCTCCCCTCGTGACCCCGATCGAGGACGTGCTGCCCGGAGCGGAGCAGGAGCACCTCGAGGACGTCGTGCGGCGCATGCTGCGCACGTATCGACGGACACTTCCGCGCGACCGCCGGCATCTGCTCGAGGGCTATCGATACGTGCACGCCGCCCGTAAGGTCGTCGGGGTCGGGAGCGTGGGTGCGCGTACGTGGATCCTGCTCCTGACGGGCCGTGACGAGGCCGATCCGCTGTTCCTCCAGTTCAAGGAGGCGCAGGCCTCGGTGCTCGAGCCGTATCTCGGGCGGAGCCGGTACGCGCAGCACGGGCAGCGCGTCGTCGAGGGGCAGCGGATGATGCAGGCCGCGCCTGACGTCATGCTCGGCTGGGCGCGGATCATCACGATCGACGGCGAGAAGCGAGACTTCTACATCCGGCAGCTCTGGGACTCCAAGGGCTCCGCGGAGGTCGAGTTGATGGACCCCTCGGGGCTCGAGGCATACGGCGAGAGTCTGCGGCTGGACGCTCGCGAGAGCTCACGCGCGCTCGGGCGACAGGATCGCGATCGCCGCCTATCTCGGCAGCGGCGACGCCTTCGACCGCGCGATGGCTTCGTTCGCCGAGTCGCTACGCCGACCAGAACGAACGGGACTACCGTGCGCTGAAGGAGGCGGTGGCATCCGGTCGCGTCGCCGCCGAGACGGGCGTCTGAGGCGAGTGCTCCGCGGGCTGATCAATCACGTCCCGATCTGGCTGCTCCTGATCGCTCGTCGTCGGAGCGATCGTCGGCCTCGTGGTCCCGCTCGTCTGGCTGATCCGGAGGCTCGTGCCCCCGGTCCGTGAGGGGTTCGACGCCGAGGTCTCCTCGCAGATGCTCGGCGTCGTCGCGGCGCTGTTCGGGTTGCTGCTCGCGTTCATCGTCGTGATCTCGTACCAGAACTACGGCGACACCCAGACCAACGTCAGCAACGAGGCGGACGCCCTGGCGGCGATCGTCCGAGACAGCGGCGCCTTCCCGCCGCGCGACCGTGCTCGCGTCCGCGGCGCGGTCGGCGCGTACGTGCGTGCCGTCGTCGACGACGAGTGGCCGCGCATGCACCAGGGCAAGGACAGCGCGCGCGCAGCGGCAGCCGTCGACGGCATGTACACGGCGATCCAGGGAATCGACCCGCGGTCATCCAGAGCCATGGTCTTCTACGACGACTCGGTGCAGCAACTGAGCACCGCGCTCGTGGCCCGCCGGAACCGCCTCGACGACGCCGGCGGCGGACTCCCCTGGGTCATCGGCGCCCTCCTCGTCGTCGGCTCGATCGTCATCGTCGGCTACACGGCCCTCGTCGGCTCCCGGAGCTTCTGGTTCCACGCAATCGGCGCCGGCGCGATCGCGCTCGTCCTCGCCCTCTCGCTCGTCGTGCTCCTCGACCTGACCTATCCGTTCTCCGGCGACCTCTCCGTCAACCCGCAACCGTTCCGTACGGGGGCACTCGCGCAGTTCTTCGCGCCGCGGTAGACGGACGGATGGGCGCTCCTGACCCGGCCTCGCAACTCGACCCACGAAACGCCCGGCTTCGGGACTCCGCGCCGGAGGCGAGCGGAAGCAAACTGGGTAGCAACGCCGCTTCGTCGTCTCAATCTCGTCACCGCTGACAACGAACACGAGCGCTCGTGGGCGGTTATCGCCGCTTGCCCACTTTGCCCACTCGTTCCGGCGGTGTCGACCCATTAGGCAGCACCTGAGGTCTCGTGTGTCGACCTTCTCCGTGTTTGATTCGCTGTCGGACACCTCGTAGACCGGTGCGGGCTTCCTGCTCCGTCCCCCGACGTCCTTATCCGACCGAACGTCGTTACAACCCGCGCTCGACTTGATCTCGACGGCCTCCCCTTTGGCGATATCTCCTGCGTCGTTCAGCAGCTTCGCCTTCATCAGGCCTCCCGTTGTGTCGTTTGTGTCGGGCTGCCCATCGACCGCGCGGCGAAACCCGCTGTCGTTGCGCCGCTACGGAGTCTGCCGGTTCTTTCACGCACTGATCCTCCCTGAGGCGCTCCCAGTGTGGCGGGTCGCGGCGTCACGAGCCGCACCGTCGCCGCGCCGACAGCGAACAACGACGGCCACGTCTTGCCACACGTGCATGTCGAGATCGACGTCACGCCTTTGAGCGGCTCGGACAAGACTGAGGGCGGCCCGAAGGCCGCCCTCGAAGAACAGCGAGTGCGCGATGCCGTTTACTTGATGGGCATCCCGATGCAGGAGTGGGCTGCGTCGGAGCCGCCGCCCTGCGAGCTGACGTAGTCGCCGTGGTTCTTGTAGTGCGTCAGGTCGGCGGTTGTCGCGCTCACGTGGAAAGTGATCGGGAACGAAACGGCCGGGTTCGAGGTGGCGAGCGCCTCCGTGGTGCCGTCAAGCTTCGCGTTGGTCAGCGAGTAAACCTCGCCGCTCTCGACGCGGGTCGCCGTGTAGCTGATGGTGTTGTCGCCGTTGAGCTGGCCCGTGATCGTCTCGTTGCCGAGGAAGCCGCGTGAGTCCGAGTCGGTCGGCGTGCCGCTGACCGAGCCGCTGCCCGTGAACGTGCCGTCACACGGATTCACCGTGACGTTGTAGGTGTGCGTCCAGTTGTCGGTGAACTGGCCGACCGTGTCCTTCGGCTGCACGGCGGTGATCGTCATGGACTGGGTCTGCTGGAAGGCGCCGGGGCTGTCGATCCCATGAACTTCAGGTTGCGCGAGATGTGGCTGAAGCCCTTGTCCGCGGGCGTCTCGCCGCGTGTGTCGAGCGGACGGACGACGACCGCGTCGCCGGGCTCGAGGCCGGCGACGTCCGGGCCGACCTCGGCGACGGTGCCCGACATCTCATGGCCGATCACCTGCGGAGCACTGACGCGCCCGTCCATGTGCCCGTGGGCGATGTGGAGGTCGGTGCCACAGACGCCGCAGTAGGCGACGTCGAGCCGCACCTCGCCCGGGCCGGGCGGCAGACGCTCGGACTCGCCGCTCGCGAACCGGCCCTCGCCCTCGTAGTAGACCGCGGTCACTCGGCGGTGTCCCCGCCGGAGAGGACGGCGCGCGCGTCCTCGTTCTCGATCAATTGGCGGAGCCACTGCTCGCCCTCCGAGAGGTGGATCAGGTCGGCGGCGCTCGCGCGCTCGGCGTCGCGATCGAGGAGCGCGCGGTAGATGTCCCAGTGGCGGCGTTTCGTCGTCTCGATCGCGTCCTGTTCGCGGACCGACCGCCACAGTCGGGCTCTGAGCGTCCCGCCGGAGAGGTTCTGGATTAGCGAGGCGAGCGTCGAGTTGCCCGACGCCGACACGATGATGCGGTGGAACTCCTCGTCGGCGGCGATGAACGCCTGGGTCGTCTCGGCGGATTCCATCTCGGCGAGGAAGGCCTCGAGCGCGACGAAGTCGTCGTCGTCGAGCCTCGACGCCGCCATCCCGGTCGCGACGGGCTCGAGGATCCGTCGTACCTGATGGAGCTCGAGCAGAGTCGGTCCGGTGAGCAGGTCGCTGACGAAACCCATGCCGGTGAGTAGGAGCTCGGGCTCGAGGCTCGTCACGTATGTGCCGTCACCGACGCGCGGCTCCAGTACGCCGATCAGCGTCAGCGCGCGCACGGCCTCGCGCAGCGAGTTGCGGGAGAGGCCGAGGCGCCGAGCGAGGTCCTGCTCCTTCGGAAGCTTCGAGGCCGCGGCGAACTCGCCCGACATGATCAGGTTCTTGATCTCCGCGATCGCCTGATCGGTCAGCGCGGTCATGCGTTCGCCCCGAGGGTCGTGGCCGGGACCGGCGCGAGGTCGTAGAGGCGGAGCGCGGTTGCCGAGAGGAGGCGCTCGGCGTCGGCCGGCGCCACGTCCTCGACCACGCGCACCGTCTCCTGCCACACCTTCTCGTAGCCGCCGTTCAGGAGCGCCACCGGCCAGTCGCTGCCGCAGACGAGGCGGTCGGGGCCGAAGAGGTCGACCGCGACGGCGACTAGCGTCGCGGAGATCCCCTGCGTCCCACTCGGCCGACGCCAGGATCGTGTTCAGCCCCGAGATCTTGGCGGCCACGTTGGGCTGCGACGCCGCTGCTGCGAGCCCCTCCGCCCAGCGGCCCATCTCGTCGGTCTGGAGCGGCGGCTTGCCGAGATGGTCGATCACGATCGTGAGCCCGGGAAACGACGCGGCGAGCTCCGGCACGTCGCCGAGGTGGCGCGGGAAGACACACGGAAGCTCGAGGATCAACTGCCTCGCCTCGAGCACGGCGAGGCTCTCGAGCACCTGGTCCCGGAGGATCCAGTGCGGATCGCTCTCGTCGTGGGTCAGATGCCGGAACCCTCTGAGCTTGGGCCGACGCAGGAGCTCGTCCAAACGCTCGCGCGTCCGCTCCGGCGAGAGGAGGTCGATCCAGGCGATCACACCGCCGATCCAGGCGCGCTCGGCCGCGTGTTCGACCATGGCGTCGGTGTCCGAGTCGGTGCACGCGGCCTGGACGAGCACGGTCGTGCCGACTCCGGCGCGCTCGAGGAGCGGCTCGAGGTCTGCGGGCCCGAAGGTTCGCCGGATCGCGTCGTGCTCGTCCGTCATCCAGGGCTGGGATTCCCGGTCGAGGTTCCAGAAGTGGTGGTGTGCATCGACGATCATCGTGGTCATCGCTCCGATTCTGACGTTGCGTGCTCCCCAGAAGAGGCCCCGCCACCCGGCCGGTCGACGGGGCCTCTCGTGAGAACTCGTTCGCTAGCCGTACTTCCCGGCGTTCGCCTTCGTGACGAGCGCGGTGCCGGTGTCGACGTCCTTCGGCACCTTCTTGCCGAGTACGGCGTTGTAGAGCGTCGCGATGCCCAGCGAGCCGATCTTCGACGGGAACTGCGCCACGCTGGCGGTCTCGGTCCCGGCCTGGATCGCCTTCACCTCGTCGGGGGAGGCGTCGAAGCCGACCAGGATGATCGCGCCGGGCTTGATCCCGGCGTTCTTGATCGACTGGATCGCCCCGAGTGCAGGCGGCCCGCAGGCGGAGTAGATCGCCGTCAGGTTCTTGTTCGCGGTCAGGATCGTCTGGGCGGCTGTTGCGCCCTTGGTCTGGTCGCAGTCGGTCTCGAGCTTCGAGACGACCTTGATCTTGTTCTTGAGGGCGCCGAGGCCGGCGAGCATGCCGGTGACCCGCTGAACGAGCGCGGGATTCCCGGGAACTCCTTCGAGGATCCCGAGAGTGTCGCCCGCCTTCAGCTTCGTCGCGAGGTACTTCCCGGCGAGCACGCCGCCGACGTAGTTGTTCGTCGCGACGACTGAGGACTTGCTCTTCCATGTCGGGATGTCGTTGTCCATCAGCACGACCTTGACGCCCTGCTTGATCGCCTTGTCGAGCGCCGACGACACCGCCGGGCTCGTCGGGGTGATGGCGATGCCCTTGACGCCCTGGGCGAGCATGTTCTGGATCGCGGCGATCTCGCCGGCGTCGTCGGTGCCGCTCTTGCCGCTGGCGTAGATCACCGACGCTCCGGGCGTTGCTTTGTCCCAGGCCTTCGCCGCGTCGACGAGGGTGAAGTAGAAGTCGACCGGGAACTTGGTGATGAAGCCGAGCTTCACCGCGTCGTTCTGCCTTGCCGGCTTGGCGCTCGCAGTCATCGCGAGCACCGACGCCGCCGCGAGCACGGTCACGAGAACCACGCCGCTGAAGAGTCGTTTCTTCGACATCGTGCTTCCTTTCTCGAGGCATACAGACTTGACGCGAATCGCGTTCGATCCGCCTGGATGTCGCCTCCGCAGCCCTGCAGTAGCGGCGGAAGTCTCCGCTTCGTGGCCTGCTTCGACCACGCCGGCCGGGTGCTCCCTCTAGCGTCCGATCACTCGCCACCTCCCACGATCAGCGCGACGATCTCCTTGTAGGTCTCCGCGGTCGGGATCAACTCGCCGACTTTGCGACCGCGCCGCAGCACGACGGCGCGGTCGGCGACCTCCATCACGTGATCCATCGCGTGCGAGACGACGAGCACCGCCTTGTTCTCGCTGCGCAGCCGCAGGATCAGATCGAGCACCTTGCGCGCCTCGCGCACCCCGAGGGCGGCGGTTGGCTCGTCGAGGATGACGACCTTCGATGCGAACGCCGCGGCCCGGCTGACCGCGACCGCCTGGCGCTGCCCGCCCGACATGAGACCGACGACGGCGTTGAAGTCGGGGAGCGTCACCTGGAGACGCTCGAGCACTTCGCGCGTCTCGTCGGTCATCTTCCGGCGCTTGAGCAGTCGTAGCGAGCGCGGCGCCCACGAGGGCCAGGCGAGCTCTCGGCCCGCGTAGAAGTTGTCGGTCGGGCGCAGGTTGTCGAACAGCGCCAGATCCTGGTAGACCGTCTCGATCCCGAGTGCTCGTGCGTCGGCGGGCGCGTGGATCGCGACCGTCGCGCCGTCCATCCGGATCGTGCCGCTGTCGAGCCGGTGGACGCCGCTCAGGCACTTGATCAGCGTCGACTTGCCCGCGCCGTTGTCGCCGAGCAGCGCGAGCACCTCGCCGCGGCGCAGGTCGAGGTCGATCCCGTCGAGCGCGCCGACCGCGCCGAACCGCTTCGTCGCGCCGCGGACCGCCAGCGCCGGAACGGTCTCGATCGACGGCGAGGCGAGCGCGTTCACGCGTGCCTCGTCGCCTGCGCGACCCGGACGCGGCCCTCGACGTAGCCGCGGAGGACGTCGGCCTCGACCGCGAGGAGCACGACGACTCCGATCGCCATCAACTGGTAGAAGGGGTCGACGTTGTGCAGGTTGAGCGCGTTGCGGATCACGCCGATCGTGAATGCGCCGACGAGCGCGTTCCCGACGTTGCCGCGGCCGCCCGCGAACGCGGCGCCGCCGATGATCACCGCCGCGATCGAGTCCAGCTCGGCGAGGTCGCCGGCCGTCGGCGAGCCGCCGTCGATCAGGCCTGCGGTGAGCAGGCCGGCGACGCCGGCGGCGAGGCCGCTGATGACGTAGACCGTGACGAGCACGCGGCGCGTCGGGATGCTCGACCGCCTGGCCGCCTCCGGGTTGCCGCCGACGGCGTAGAGCCAGCGGCCCCAAACGAGCCTCGTGGTCAGAAGCAGGCAGACGAGCGCCAGCGCGATCACGACGAAGATCGAGTACGGAATCCAGTTGATCGAGCCGCCGCCGATCGTCTGCACGATCGGTGGCATCCCCGGGATGAGCGTCCCGTTGGCTGCCCAGAGCGCGAGGCCCCGGACGATGCTCAGGGTCGCCAGCGTGACGATGAACGGGTGGGGGACGCGGCCGTAGACGAAGATCAGCCCGTTGGCGGCGCCGACTGCGAGCCCCGTGCCGAGGATCGCGGCGATCGTCAGCACGCTCGAGCCGGTATCGCCGTAGACGATCGCGCCGACCACGCCCGAGAGCGCGATCGTCGAGCCGACGGAGAGGTCGATCCCGCGCGTCACGATCACGAGCAGTTGGCCGAGCGCGAGCACGGCGATCACCGAGGTCTGGGAGAAGACGTTCCCGATGTTCCGCGTGGTGAAGAACACCGGCGTCGTCAGGCTGACGACGACGATCAGCAGGAAAAGGATCAGCGCCGGCCCCGCACGCAGAGTGAGCAGCCCGCCCTGGAGCAGCCGGTAGCGATCGAACCGGAGGATCCCGCGGGACGTCGTGCGCTCCTCCGACTTCGCCGCCGTCACCGTCATTCGCCGCCCACCGCGACCTCGACCCCCGACCAGACGGGCCCCACCGGGAACTCGTACTCGTCGAGCGACGCAGGCAGCATCTCGATGCTGTAGCCCGGCGCCGTCGGAGCGAGGTACCGACCGTCCCGGACGACCGCCGGATCGCGAAAGTGCTCGTGCAGGTGGTCGACCCACTCGACCACACGGTCGTCGAGCGAGCCGCTCACCGCGATGTAGTCGAAGAACGCCAGGTGCTGGACGTACTCGCAAAGGCCGACGCCCCCCGCGTGCGGGCACACCGGAACGCCGTACTTCGCCGCGAGCAGCAGCACGGCAATCGCCTCGTTCACGCCGCCGAGCCGGCATGCGTCGATCTGGCAGACATCGATCGCCTCCGCCTGGAAGAGCTGCTTGAAGATGACGCGATTCTGCACGTGCTCGCCAGTCGCGACCCGGATCGGCGCGATCTCGCGGCGGATGCGCGCATGCCCGAGCACATCGTCAGGACTCGTCGGCTCCTCGATCCACCACGGCTCGTGGACAGCCAGCCGCTCCATCGCGACGAGAGCCTCGTCGACGCCCCAGACCTGGTTCGCGTCCATCATCAGGACGCCGCCGGGCCCGAGCGCCCGACGGATCAAGCCGGCCCGACGGTCGTCGGACTCGATGTCGGCGCCGACCTTCATCTTCACGTGCGTGAAGCCGGCCGCCAGCGCCTCGCGCACTCGAGCCTCGACCTTGTCGTCGGAGTACCCGAGCCAGCCCGCCGAGGTCGTATACGCCGGGTACCCCGCCCCGACGATCTCCTCCTCGCGAGCCGCCGCGCCGCGTCGCGCGTCGCGCAGCAGGTCGAGCGCCTCGTCCCGGCTCAACGCGTCCTCGATGTAGCGGAAGTCGACACAGCCGACCAGCTGCTCGGGAGACAGGTCGCAAAGGAGCTTCCACACCGGCTTGCCCTCACGCTTCGCCCACAGATCCCAGACCGCGTTGACGACCGCGGCGGTCGCGAGATGGAGAACGCCCTTCTCGGGCCCCAGCCAACGCAGCTGCGTGTCCGAGACGAGACTCCGCCAGAAGCCGCTCATGTCTGCGACGATTCCCTCAAGCGTGCGGCCCACGACGAGCGGCTCGAGCGCGCGGGCGGCAGCGACGCACACCTCGGTGCCGCGACCGCTCGTGAACGTCAGTCCGTGTCCTTCGACGCCGTCGTGAGCGGCCGTCCGCAGCACGACGTACGCGGCCGAGTAGTCGGGATCGGTGTGCATCGCGTCCGAGCCGTCGAGCCACTGTGAGGTGGGAAAGCGAATGTCGCGCGCCTCCAGCCTCGTGATTGTCGTCGAGCCGCTCACGAGTGGTCCTCGCCAGGAGGGATAACGGCCCGATCTTTCTGCCGCTCAATCGTCTGTCGGACGCCCATCAGGCCGCCATTTAGTCATAAACATCCGATCTTTGTCAACCGATTCGCGCATTCTGCTCCCGGCCGGCTCTGTTAGCGTCGCGTCATGGCCGAGCGCTTCCTCGTGACCGGCGCTCTCGGCTGCATCGGCGCCTGGATCCTTCGCCAGTTCGTCGCCGACGGAGTGGAGGTCGTCGCGGTCGATTCGGGTGGAAGCGACCACCGCGTCGTGGCGCTTGTGGGTCCCGACTGGCGCGAGCGCCTCGTCTTCGAGCAAGCCGACGTCTCGGACGCGGTCCAGGTCGAACGGATCTTCGAGCGCAACGAACCGACGAACGTCATCCATCTCGCCGCGCTCCAGGTGCCTGCATGCCGCGCCGATCCCGTCCTCGGAGCAACGGTGAACGTGGTCGGCACGGTGTCGCTCTTCGAGGCCGCTCGCCGGGCAGGCCTCGGAACCCCGGTAGCGTTCGCAAGCTCCGTCGCCGCCTACGACCAGCTCGACGGCGTCGAAGGAGTCGCCGGCGCAGACCCGAGCGGCCACCCGAGCACCCACTACGGCGTCTACAAGTGGGCGAACGAAGGCACCGCCCGCGTGTACTGGCTGGAATCGGGCGTGCGCTCGATCGGATTGCGGCCCTACGTCGTTTACGGCGTTGGACGCGACCACGGAATGACGTCCGAACCCACGAAGGCCATGGCCGCCGCAGCGCGCGGCGAAGGCCACCGAATCCCCTACAGCGGCAGGAGCCAGCTCCAGTACGCCCCCGACGTCGCGGCGGCATTCGTCGCGGCGACGCGGTCTGCGTACGCGGGATCGACCATCGTGAACGTCCCGGGAGAGGCGGTCACGGTCGCCGAGATCGTCGCCACGATCGAAGATCTCGTTCCCGCGGTCAGCGGGAAGATCGAGATCGACGATCAGGCGCTCCCGTTCCCCGAGGTGGTCGATACCAGCGCCTTCGAGGAGGTGGTCGGCACGATCGCGCCGAGACCCCTCCGCGACGGCATCGCGGAGACGATCGAGCTGCTCCGGTAGCCGGCGTGGCAACCGGCCGAAGCGGAGACCACACGGCTATTGGTTGAACCGTTGGTTGGCCACCATTAGAGACGGGGTCACTGGACGGCATGCCAGAGCGGTGACGGGCAGTCTTCAACGCATTCGTCCTCGTGAGTTGGGTGACTCGAGGTCGGTAACGGCGCTTATTGGAAGGTGAACAGCACCTTGCCCATGTGCAGCCGCCAGCGGGCCCGTTCGCGTTCGGCGCGCACGCGCGGGTCGGGCAGCCAGATCGCCGGCACGAGATCACGGCGGGCGAGCTCGGCCAGCACCCAGGCATCGATGCGGTCGGTCTTGCAGGCCAGCGGCGCGAGCCCTTTCACCTTCTGCGCGTCCGCGATCTCGACCTGCCACGCGGCGAGTTCGAGCTGATCGTGCACGAAGCGCGCTCCGTTCATCGACTCGATCGCCGCCCGGATCGGAACACCGTGACGGTCAAGGCGCTCGGTCAGGCCGCGCAGACCATCGGCGTCGGGCGGCGAGGCACCAACCTCGACCGTCGCACCTTCACCATCCAGCAAGTGGAAGTCGAGACGCTTCCGACTGAGATCCAAACCGGCGTACAACATTGAACTCGGGCCTCCTCTCGATAGCTCCAGACGACAAGCCGGAGCCTGTCAGCCGGGGAGGCCCTTCTTCATGGCATTCCTTACCATGGAGGTTCTGAGGCGGTAACCGCGGGCACGCGCGGTCATCCGCGAGCACGTTTGTCCTGCAAATCAGCTGCTGGCACAGTGTCGGCAGTGCCCGCGCGTGACCGTTCGTGCTCAGTCTCGTGTACCCGTCTCGTACCCGCGTCGCGTTGCCTGTTCTCCAAACAGAGGACAGCTTCGCCCGCGGCCACTCGGCGCGGGTGACTGCCTGAAGGCGCTCCACGCGATGAACGCATGCAGAGGCGGTTTCTCTCTGCGTCCCGGTCGCTGATCGGACGGGCGCGCGCCGGAGGTCATGTCGTGATCGGTACGTCTCGGTCGGCGAACACGGCGTGGAGTTCGAGGTTGCCTCCGAGTGCCTCGATGTATCGCCGGATGGTTGAGAGTTGGGTGTCCTCGGCCCGTTCGATGCGTGAGACGTTCTCCTGTGTCATGCCGAGCCTTTCGGCGACCTGGACTTGGGTGAGGCCCTGGGCGGTGCGGAGTTCGGCCAGGCGAAGGCCGGTGAGGATCGCCTTCGTCTCAGCCTCGATGCGGGCTCGTCGCTTCGGATCGGCGTAGACCGGGGCGGTAAGGTCGTGGAACTTCTTCGTCTTTGGACTCATGGGTAGGTTCCTTCTTCGCGGAGTTCAGCGAGGTGTTCGTCGTAGAGTCGGTCCGCTTCCGGGATCGCGCGCTCGTACCAGGCCGACCACTCGTTGGTCTTGTCGCCGCCCATGAGGAGGATCGCGGTCCGGCGCGGATCGAACACGAACAGGATGCGTAGATGGCCGCCGCGAGGCCGAAGCTCTTTCATGTTGGTGTATCTCGAATGCTCGAGCGTATCGACCCACGGCCGTCCCAGGGCCGGTCCCATCTGCTCCAGAACCCCCACGGCGACCGTGACTCGCTCCTGCTCGTCCTCTGTGAGCGTGTTCCACCAGGAGCCGAACTCGTCGGTGTACTCGACATCCCACACCCGAAGATTATAAGGCAAACATTCTAGAAGTCAAGCGTTGTTAGCTTGCCCTGATCGCCGCAATCCCGATCATGGTGCTTCGGAGGTCTAGAGGGCTCACGCGAGATGCCACGTGATGGTCGCTGTGCTCGTCATGGGCGAGGCAGCGGGACCGCGAGTTGGGAGGGCGAGACGACGTCGGGGGCAGGGTCGCGGGTGAATCCGAGCGATTTGTACGTTCTGAGGCGGCGGGTGTGCATGGCGCGCAGCACGGGTACATGGCTGTCGACGTAGTCGTAGACGCGGACGGTTGTCTTGCCTTCCTCTTGCGCGCATGAGTCGTCCGGTGTACTGGACGAGGCGGCCCTTGAACGAGACGGGGAACGCGAGGAAGAGGGCGTCGAGTTGAGGCGAGTCGAAGCCTTCGCCGAGGTACTGGCCGGTCGCGACAATGGCGAGTTGCTCCCCGGGCGGGCTGTTCTCGATCTGCTTGATGATCGCGGCGCGGGCGCGCTTTCCTAGGCTTCCTTCGAGGATAAGCGGCGACACGCCTCTCGCGCGGAGACCGTCGGCCAGTAGATGGCAGTGCTCCGTCCACTGACTGAGAACGAGGCAGTGTCGGCCCTCGTTGAGAGCTTCGACTACGTCGTCGCAGATAAGCGCCGTGCGGGCGTCATTGTCGACGAGGAGCCGGAACACTTCCTGGATTGGGCTCTCGGCTGCCCCTGCGATCACGAGGTTGCTCTCGCGCACCCTGAGATCGAGCGTGAGGTCACCGGCGGGGCCTTCGCTGCTCGCGATTCGGTGGCGGATCGGCCCGCACTGCATGGTGATGATCTCCTGCAAGCCGTCTCTTCGATACGGGGTTGCGGTCAGGCCGAGGAAGTGGCGGGCCGGTGCCTGTCGCACGTACGACTCGAACGAGACGGCAGGCAGGTGGTGGCACTCGTCGACCACGATCAGGCCATAGCCGCCGAAGAACGCTTCGAGGTCATCGATGGCCTTGAGGCTCTGAATCATCGCGAGGTCGACGATCCCGGTGAGTTTGCGCCTTCCGCCGCCGATCTGGCCGATCTGCTTCGAAGAGAGTCCGAGCAGCGCCTGGAGCTGTGTTCGCCACTGCTCGAGGAGCGGCTTGCTGTGGGCTAGAACGAGCGTTGGGAGCCGCCGCGCGGCGACCACTGCGCAGGCGATCACGGTCTTGCCCGTTCCCGGCGGGGCGACAAGGACACCATCGTCGCTCGCGAGCACGGCGGCCAGGGCTGTTTCTTGAAGCGGCGAAAGCGCGCCGGCAAACTCCAGCGGCAGCAGGTCGTGCGTCGGGCGACGGTCGTCGATCACGAGCTGGCTTCCGGCCGCCCCGATCGCAAGTTCGAGCTGCTCGCGGAGGCCGCGCGGCAGCTTCAGGTGCGTCAGCGTCTCGTCGTAACATCGGATCAGCCGCGGTGTCTGATGAGTTGAGAATCTCAGCCGCTGGCGTTCGTAGAAAAGCGGGTTATGGATCGAGGCGAGGTGCTTGAGCTCGGCAAGAAGTGCAGGCGGCAGGCCTGCCTTCGGGATCGCGAGGTCGGCCCCGATCGTGCAGCTGATCGCCGCCGGCGGCCGACTATTCCGGTCTTCCGCGCGTTTGGTGATCGCAGCCGGGCCGACTAGGACGTCGTTGCTCTCGGCAAGCAGAGCTTCGAGCTGTTCGGATGGCAGCCGTGCGTGTGAGCTGAGCAGAGCCCACTGGTCAAGCGCAGGCTCGAATGTCACCGGGTCCAAGAAGACGCTCGTTCCGGCCTCGCGGCATCTGCCCTGGAGCGGCAGCGCGATCAGGTTCCCGAACCCCTTCTGGGGCAGAAAGTCCTGATTCGGAAACAACCGGTCGTAGCTTGCGAGGTCGAGCTCTCCGCGGCGGGACATCGCGTCGCGCAGAAGGAGCGCCCCCAGCCGCCGCGCCGAAGCCGCCGCTACCGCCACGGAGAAGAAGATCCAGACGTGAGCGCCGTCGCCGGAACGACTCCGCTCCAGCACTGCTGGCACGCCCTTGTCGGCGCACGCCTCGAGGAGCGCCGCCGCGTCGAGTTGCCACGTCCTGCCGTCCAGGTCACAGGCTAGGAACCAGCAGGTGTCGTCCTCGAGCAGCGGGTAGACACCGATCGACTCACGGCCGCGTAGATGCTCCTCGATCGTCTCATCGGCCAGGTGGAGATACGTCTTCGGGCCGCCACGGGCTCCGCTCCAGCCGCCGACCACGGCGGGCACATAGCCGTTCTCTCCGGTGCGGGTGTTCTCCCAGCGCAGGGCGTAAACATCCTCGCGGCCACGAAACAGGCTCCGGATCAGCCCCACCTTCTCAGCCCGCGAAGATGTCCCGTGCACCAGAGCCTCGCGTAGCGGTGCTGGTGCGCGGCCGTTCATTCCCGCGGCGATGCGGATCGATGGAGAGCGTTGCGAGAGACCGAGCAGTGTCCGCAGGCGCTCGTTCTCGGCGCGCAAACGCTCGACTTCGCGAGCTGACTGATCGAGCCGGTGCTTGAGATCGCTTTCGGACACGTCCGTATTGGCAGGACACTCTACGTTCCGCGCCTGTCGGCGCTGCCCCCGCGCCATGCAGGCAACCCGGCGGACCGCGGCCTACTTCGCTGTCCGAATGTGGCCATACGCTGCCGCTATGCCTTCGCGCAATGAGCCCTGCCCCTGTGGGAGCGGTAGCAAGTACAAGCGTTGCTGTCTCGAGCGGCGTGAAACGGTGGCGCGCGAGCTCCGAGAGCGCGGTACGTTCCTGGCCGACGTGATCTCGTGGTTGAAGGAGGAGCACGAGCAGACCTTGGAGGACGCGAGCCGCGAGACCACGCTGGTCTCGCTTCTGCGCGGTCCGACGGGCCGTCACATGAGCCTCGTCTGGGCGCTCAACGACTACAGACCCGCCGACGGCGGACGCCCGCTGATGGCGCGCTACGCAGAACGCGTCGACCTCGATCCGTCTTCGGCTGCCATCGCGCGCGGTCTTTCGGAGGCCCGGCTGGACGTCTACAGCGTCGTCGCGAAGCCGGCAGATCTCTGGATCGAGATCGAGCCGCTGATCGGCGGTTCGCGGCTGCGCCTTCCCTCGCAGGACGGGCTCGAGCGTCTTCAGATCGGCGAGATCCTCGTGGCGCGGGTCGTTCGTGCGACATCCATGCCCACGCTGTGGGGGAGCGTTGTCCGGTTTGCGGCCGGAAGCGAACGACGCTGGAAGGCGCGGTGCGCAAGCTTGCCCACCGATCCTGCGGCCGCCGCCCTGGTCGTCCTCGGCTTCCACCCCGACGATGCCGCCGAGCCGCTCCCAGAGGGCGTCCAACTTCACGCCTCAGTGTGGTCGATCGACGATGACGAGTCGGTCATCGACGCGCTCGAGGAGGATGACCTCTGGGAGTGCATCGGCGAAGCGCTCCCGACTGGTTGGGCGTTCTCGTGGCCTGGAGATGACACCCGGGCTCTTGACCTTGGCGGCCTGTCAGGGGACGAGGGGGAAATCGAACTCGCACGGCTCATCGTCTGCGAACGAGAGATGACGTTGGTCAGCGCCGACCGCCAGACCCTGGCCGAGCTCACCGCCGTCCTCGAAACGACCCTCCGCGGATTGATCTCGCCCCAATCGGAAACGCTCGCCGCCTGATCTGCTCGTCGGCACGGCACACGCACGACCACAAACGTGAGGCTGGCGTGTTTGCTGATCCGGTCACGGCGACAAGCATCGCCGGTCGGCGTGGTCCGAAGCCGCGACGCCCTCTGTGCGCGCGAGGTGGTCGCCGTTCCGGCTCGGGTGTGATTCCTCGATCTGGTTGTCGATCGAGGAGGTTCCGAGGTGATCCAGCAGGGTCAGGTGTTCAAGCTGCAGGCGACATGCGCGGATGGCGAGCCGTTGTGGGCATACCGATATCGCGTTGCGGGTCGCGATTCGGCGAGGCTGCAGGTGGGCGGGTTCAGCACCAAGGCCGAGGCGCAGAGTGACTGACGGCCTGACCATGATCCACCGCCACTACGGCCACCTCGCCCGCGACAGCCGCGAACACGCGATCGGACTCCTCGACTCGGTCAACGCAGCCGTGGTGGACGTTCAAACCAGCGCACGTCGCCTCTCGAGACAACCAAGACGGCGCTCTAGCAGGAGATAAGCGAAGACCCTCTGACGGACTCGAACCGTTGACCGGTGGACGGCCGGTCGAGCGCCGTGTACGTGAGCTCGTTCTGCGCTTGGCGCGAGAACCCGCGCTGGGGCTACCCGCGGGTCGCGGGCGAGCTACTTAGACTGGGCGTGCGCGTTTCGCCGAGTGCTGTGCGACGGGTACTCCTGGCGGGAACGGAAGCTGATCCAGCGCCGGCGGCCACTCGAGCGGCGCAAGCCGCCCGGCTTCTTCCGGGTCGAGCGGCCGCGGCAGCCCTGGCAGCTCGACATGTCGAGCGTGTGAGTGGCCGAGCACGGCTGGACGTATCTGTTGGCGATCATTGACTGTTGCATGCGCGAGATCGTCGCCTGGCAGCTCGTGCGGCACGGCCACGCCGACAAACCATCGCTCTCGTCGAAGGGAGGCCGCAGCGCAGCACGTTCCGGTGAGCCCCCCGTCGACGGTGAGCCCGCTGCCGAGCACGAAGCGGGACTCGTCCGAGGCCAGGAACAGGATCGCGTTGGCGACGTCCCCGGGCCGGCCGAGCTCGCCGGTGAGGTGGCGCGCACGGATCGCGCGGAGTCCCTCCTCGCGGTCGGCGTACGACTCGTCGAGGTAGCGCTCGACGACCGATGTGTGGATGGTCCCGGGGAGGACGGCGTTCACTCGGACGCCGAACGGCGCGCAGTCGACCTGCATCGAACGCGTCAACACGAGTACCGCGCCTTTCGAGGCGGCGTACGAGACCCGCCTTGCGAGACCGGTCTCGGCGATGGCGGAGGCGACGTTGACGACCACGCCGAACCGCCGCTCGAGCATCCCCGGAACGACCGCCCGGCTCATCAGGAAGACGCTGCGGACGTTGACGCGCATCACCTCGTCCCCTCGCTCTGGCGTCGTCTCGGCCAGGTCGCCGACGCCGCTGATGCCCGCGTTGTTGACCAGTACGTCGATCCGTCCGAAGCGGTCGGCGACCTCTTCCACGACCCGGTGAACGTCGTCCTCGTCCGCGACGTCACCGGTCAGCGTGAGCTCACTCCGCCGGACGCAGGTCGACCGTGGCGACGGCTGCGCCTTCGCGCCCGAAGAGCTCGGCGGTGACCGCCCCGATGCCCGAAGCGCCGCCGGCCACCAGGCACACCCGGCCGGCCAGACGTCCTGATGGTTCGCCGGCCAGGGCCTTCCTCCCGTTACGTCTCGCCGCCGCCGGGGTCGCGCTTCGCCGGCTCGACGAAGCTGCGGAGCCATTCCTCGGCGATCGCGAGGTGCATGACGTCCGCGGCTGCGGCCGTGGCCGCGTCACGGCCGACGAGCGCCTTGTAGATGCTTCGGTGGCTCTCGAGCGTTGCCTCGACGGCACCGCGCGCGACGAGCGACTGCCAGAGGCGTGCGCGGAGGGTGCTGCTCGAGAGGTTCTGTACGAGCGAGGCGAGGGTCGCGTTGCCGCACGCGTCGAGGATGATGCGGTGGAACATCGTGTCCGCCTCGATGAACGCGGGCGTGTTGTTCGCCGTCTCCATCGCGCGGAGGCAGTCCTCGAGTCGCCGGAAGTCCTCCTCGGTGAGCCGCGGCGTCGCGAGCCTCGTCGCCTCGGCCTCGAGGACGCGCCGCACGTGGTGGATCTCGAGCAGCGACTCGGCGCTCGCGAGGTCGCTGAGGAAGCCGATCCCGGTCAGGAGGAGGTCCGGCTCGAGCGTGGTGACGTAGGTGCCGTCGCCGACGCGGGCCTCGAGCACGCCCACGAGCGCGAGGGCGCGCACGGCCTCGCGGAGCGAGCTGCGGGAGATGCCGAAGCGCTGCGTCAGCGCCCGCTCCGTCGGCAGCCGTGCGCCCGCTGTGAACTCGCCGGAGCTGATCAGCCCCTTGATCTTTGTGATCGCCTGGTCGGTGGTGCGGCCGGTTGCGGTGCTCATCGAACCTCGCCGTGCACGCTACCTCGCGCCGTCACGGATCGAGCCGGTACAGCCGGGTCGCGGTTGTGGTGAGGATCTGCCCGGCTGTGGCTCCGGCGGCGCGCTCGATCGCCGCCGTCGTCTCGCGCCAGACGCGCTCGTAGTTGCCGTTCAGCAGCGCGACCGGCCAGTCGCTGCCGCTGACGAGCCGCGGCGGGCCGAACGCGTCGACGGCGACGCGGACCGCGGGCTCGAGGTCCGCCGCGCTCCACGACGCGGGCGCGAGGGTGTTCAGGCCGGAGACCTTTGCGTGCACGTTCGACTGCCCGGCGGCCGCCCGCAAGAGCTCTCCCCACGCGGCCATCTGCGCGGTGCCGAGCGGGGGCTTGCCGAGGTGGTCGACGACGACTGCGAGCCCCGGATGGCGGCGGGCGAGCTCGGGCACGTCGCCGAGATGGTCGGGGAACACCGCGGGCAGCTCGAGCACGAGTCCCGCCTCCTCGAGCATCGCCAGCGCAGGCTCGACCTCGGGCCGGAGGATCCAGTGCGGGTCGGGCTCCTGGTGGATCAGGTGGCGGATGCCGCGGAGCTTCGGCCTGCCGAGCAGCTCGTCGAGGCGGGCGCGGGCGCGGTGCTCGTCGTCGAGCGGGCACCAGGCGACGACGGCGCCGACCCACGACACGTCGCCGGCCAGCTCGAACATGTAGTCGGTGTCGTCGTCGCGCGCCGCGCTCTGGACGAGGACGGTTCGCGTCACGCCGGCCGCCCGCAGCAGCGGCTCGAGGTCGTGCTGCTCGAACGGGCGCGCGATGGCGGCGTGCTCGTCCGTCATCCAGGACTGGGGGATCCTGGCCGGGTTCCAGAAGTGATGGTGGGAGTCGACTGCCACGGCGGGTGGGGGCGGGCCTCGCGGCGAGGAGGAGCGCCGCGAGGCCCGCCGACGTGCCCCTACTTGGCGCTCGCGGCTGTGATCAGCGAGGTGCCGGTGTCGACGTTCCTCTGGACCGTCTTGCCCGTCACGGCAGCGTAGAGGGTCGCGATGCCGAGCGAGCCGATCTTGTCTGGGTGCTGCGCCACGCTGGCGTTCTCGGTTCCCGCCTTGATCGCGGCGACCTCCGGCGGCAGAGCCGCTCTCGAA
>CAVSMT010000007.1:0-404368 GCA_963729135.1 uncultured Actinomycetes bacterium | reverse complement strand
CAAGTGGAACCGGTACAAGGGACGTAGGCCCATCTCTCACAATGGCTGGGTACGGGTTTTCAGGCGGATGTCGTGCATTTCCCTAAAGAACATCTGTCGGTAGTCTGCTTGTGCAATCGGGGAGACGTCACACGCATATCCAGAACTGCGCCAGATTGCCGAAGTGTACCTCGGCACGAGGGCGCCGGGTGCAAGCACCGGCGGAGCGGCAAGCCACGGCGCGTGCGCTCCCAGCGGACCTTTCCGGCATTTGGGAATCAAGGCAGAGTTTTCATTCTCTCAACGAAAGTGGACGGTGACCATCTCGTCGCTTCGATTGCGGGCGAGAAGCATGTGATGTCGTTCGATCCAAGAACAAGAAGGAGTTCGCCACCATGTCCGATGGCTTGCAATTCATATTGCGGCGCGGAGGTCAGGACATCGTCGAGTTGGGATGGGAAGGTGACCGGCCAAATTCGTTTACGCGCTTTCGCCCGGCGACGCCCAGCCATTCTGACCTGAGTCCATATGCCGGGCACTTCGCAATCGACGAGCTCAACGTTCAATGGGACCTCGTGGTATCAGATCGTTCACTCCTGATCACGACTGCTGCGGGTTGGCGAATTCCCTTGACAGAAGCGGCTCCGGATCGATTTGAAGTGGGCCCATGGCTCCTGGAATTCGAACGCACTAACGGGGCGATTTCCGGCTTTGCGCTTCACCGGGAGAGGTTGTGGCGGTTAGCGTTCCAGAGGATCAGGGGAGCGGAGAAATGACGGTGAATCACCCGCGGCACAACAGCCCTAGCTCCCGCTCAACAACCGATGCAAATTCTCACCAAAAATCAAAGCAGCCTCACTCCGCGCCACCCCGGCATCCGTCACCGCCTGAGACTGCGCCTCGTACACCCCGCTCACCCACCCACGGGGAAACCACGACGAGTCCGTCCCAAACAGCAGCCGCTCCGCTCCCACCACATCAATCGCCCGCCGGAACACCTGCGCCAGAGTCAATGTCTCCGTCTGATACTTCACCCAATCGTTACTGCTCGAAGTATCCAGATACACATTGGGACACAGATCCCCAACCATAAGCGCCTCGCGAAAGTACCCCGCGCCAAAATGCGGAATCACAAACGGAAGGGCAGGGAACTCCAGCGCCACCGCATGCAGATCGATCGGATTCGAGTACTTCATATCGAACGGCGAAGGCATTCCAAGCTTCTTGCGGACGCCCACACTCAGCACTCCGCAATGGACGAACACAATCGTCCGTGGCCGCGACGCCATGAGTTTCAAAATCGGACGTACGCGTTCGTCCTGAATGGAATACCTGTGCATCGCCGGGAACAGGCAAACGCCCTGCAATCCCGCCGCCAGAGCTTTCTCCACTCGATCCCCCGCATCGGGAGCCAGCGGGTTACACATGTAATATCCGTAGAAGCGGTCCGGGTACTCGGCAATAGCCGCGCTCACCGAACCCTCGTCTCCCGGAATACTCGCAATCAGCGCCGCTCGATCCACGTGATTGCGGTCAAGTTCGTCCACCCAGCGCTCTGCCAGTTCAATGGAATTCGGGCCCGGCAACTCCCAGCCTAAATTCTCCGGCCCGGGCAATGTGGCAAAGAAACGATGCGAGAAAAAATGAACGTGTGAGTCGGCGATCACTACTTCTGCCCTTCAGGCGCGGCGAATCGCGTCAACCCCGCTGACAGTGCCAGTTGCGTGAGACCCGCAACATTATTCACGCCAAGTTTCTTCATCATCGTTTTGCGATAGCTCCGCACCGTTTGCAAGCCAAGATCGAGCATCACCGCGATATCTTTACTCGTCTTGCCCTCGGCCACCAGGCGCAGCACTTGCAACTCCCGCGGCGATAGTCCTTCCAGCGCCGACGGCACCGTCTTCGCCTCCTGGTCCCCACGCTGGATGCGGTGCAGCAGCCGATCGGAAATTTGCGGACTCAAGTACGATCCACCTTTAGCCACCGTGCGCAACGCTTCCAGCAGGTCGTTATCCGAAGCCTTCTTCAGAACGAAAGCCCGCGCCCCCGAACGAATCGCACCCACCACTGAAGGCTCATCGTCATACATCGAGAGGATGACCACCTTGGTCTCCGGAACATGGCGAAGAATCTCCGAAGTCGCCTCGATGCCATTCAGGCCGGGCAGGTTGATATCCATCAGGATGATGGACGGACGCAGCCTCTTGCACATCTGGACCGCATCGGCGCCCGTCTCCGCTTCACCAACTACATCGAATTCGTCACTATGTTTGAGGATGGCTTT
Organism: uncultured Actinomycetes bacterium; assembly: GCA_963729135.1. Taxonomy (GTDB): domain Bacteria; phylum Actinomycetota; class Thermoleophilia; order Gaiellales; family Gaiellaceae; genus PALSA-600. The sequence goes on along the minus strand of CAVSMT010000007.1, from coordinate 402,102 downwards.
GATGCCATCGCGCATGATTTTGTGATCGTCGACGAGTAACACTTCGTAACGCATAAAGGTGTCTCCATGATCGTCTAACAAAATGATCGGCTAAAACAAGCGCTCTCTCATCTCTGCGGCTCGGATCGCGATTCCTTACCCCTCAGAAGGGAAGTCTTTACGGCCGTCCCCTTTCCCGGGATCGACGTGATGGTAACGTCAACACCCGCCTGTGAGGCGTAATGCTCCATCAACAGTAATCCTAATCCAGTGGAGTTCCATTTTGCGTCCATCGGCGAGAACCCGGTCCCATTGTCCTTGATCTCCAGCGTGAGCGCTTTCGCCGTTTGCCGCAGGTGAACTTCGATCTTCGTCCCGCCCGAATGGCGAATTGCATTATCCAATGCCATCTCGGTGATTTTATACCAGGCATTGCCAACTGCGAGCGGTACGCGAGCCGAGGAATCGAATAAGAATCGGATCGCCCCGGAGTAATTCTGACGGAAACGCCCCACCAGCCGGTCCAGCGCATCGCGCAATCCGATCCGCTCAACAACCGCCGGATTCAAATCGTAGCTGAGCGCCCGCACTTCGCTCATCGCTCTGTCCAGCAGCCGTTGAATTTCCCGCGTCCGGTCGACTAACTCCGGCAGCTTGTCCTGAAAATCCAGCTTGAGCACATCCAGTTGCAAACCGACCGCGCTCAATACCTGGCCCACTTCATCGTGCAACGTGCGAGCCACACGCCCCGACTCCAATTCCCGTGCGTTGATCGTCGATACCAACATCCGGGTTAGCAGCCGTTGCGGATCAGTCATCTGTATTTTATTTTCTGGCCAGCGCTTTGTGAGCCGTGGCGGCTACATTCTTCGCCGTCAACCCGTATTTCTCGATCAGTTCCTCCGGCGTACCCGACTCGGCGTAAGTATTCTGAATGCCAAGAAACTCCATCACGCACGGCGTTGTTTCCGATACAACCTGCGCCACGCGCACGCCCAGGCCCGATTCCACCAAGTGCTCCTCGCATACCACAATACACTTTGTTTCGGCCGCCGCGCGCGCAATCGCATCACGATCGATCGGTTTGATGGTATGCATATCGATCACACGAGCGGAAATCCCCTCGGCCTCGAGTGTCTCAGCGGCGCGAATTGCCTCCGCCACCAGAAGCCCGTGCGCGATCAGCGTGATGTCGCTGCCTTCCACCAGCTCAATCGATTTGCCAATCTCAAACTTCTGATCGGCCTGATAAATAATCGGCACCTTCGGACGTCCCGTGCGAATGAAAACAGGTCCGGCATAAGTAGCCGAAGCTTTCACCAAAGCCTTCGTCGAGATTTCGTCGGCAGGACTAATCACCGTGAAACCAGGAAGCGAGCATGCCAGGCCGATATCTTCGATACTCATCTGCGACGGACCGTCCTCGCCGATCGAGATCCCGCTATGCGTTCCGACGACCTTAAAATTATGAACCCCCGGATACGCCACTGTGACGCGCAGTTGCTCGAATCCTTTGTTGATCGCAAAGCACGAGAAGCTGGAAACAAACGCAATCTTGCCGGCCGACGCCAGTCCTGCGCCAATGGCCACCATATTGGCTTCAGCGATGCCGCATTCGAAGAACCGTTCCGGAAATTCCTTCTGGAAATAAAGCGTCATGGTCGACTTCGAGAGATCCGCGTCGCAAACCACCACGTCCTTGTTTTCGCGCCCCAGTTCCGCCAGCGCCCGGCCGAACGCCTCGCGCGTGGCTACGCCGGTTTTCAGTTCGTATTTGGTCTTCGTCGCCATCTATCCAATCTCCTGTAACGCCAGTTTCTCTTCCTGTTCCGTCGGAGCGACGCCGTGATACTTCGGATTATTCTCCATGAAGGAGACGCCCTTGCCCTTAATCGTATTGGCAATGATGGCCGTCGGTTTTCCCTTCACCTGCGCCGCTTCGGCATACGCCGCCTGCAGCGCCGGGATGCTGTGGCCATCCAGTTCAATGGTGTGCCAGCCAAAAGCCTTCCATTTTTCGGCCAGCGGCGAAACGTCCATAATATCTTTCACAAAACCGTCGAGCTGAATCTTGTTGTAGTCGATAATCGCCACCAGATTGTCCAGCTTCTTGTCCGGAGCGAACATCGCCGCTTCCCAGATCTGGCCTTCTTGGCTCTCGCCATCCCCCAACATCACATAAGTGCGCGAGGGCCGGTTGTCCAGCCGCGTAGCCAGCGCCATGCCGATGCCGAGCGAAAGTCCTTCACCAAGCGATCCGGTGGAAGCCTCGAGCGCCGGGATATACCGCACATCGGGATGCCCCTGATAGATGGAACCCAGTTTGCGCAGAGTATTCAGTTGATCGATCGGCGTGTAACCGCATTCAGCCATGATCGAATACAGCACCGGAGCGCAATGGCCCTTGGAAAGAATGAAGCGGTCGCGATCCGGCCACTTCGGGTTCGCAGGATCGTGGCGCAGCACATCAAAGTAGAGAGTGACAAGAATTTCGACGGCCGACAACGACCCGCCAGGATGACCCGACTTGGCTGCTGTCAGCATAACAATGATGTCGCGGCGCACCTTGCGGCAGATGGCCTGCAACTCCTCGACGTTTTTAGTTTTCTGCATAGTGAACTGACTTCAATTTAGCATGCGGCCCAATTACTGGGCCCCAGGTTTGCGATATCAAACCGGGATTACCAATTCGCGCCCGCAACCCCGCAGATCCATCTCATATTCAATCGAGACGATCGGCGGACGGGTGTAGTTCCAGGTTACGCCGTGCTGCTTGCTGTGTCCAATGCGCGGCAGAATCTCCGTCGCCAGCAGCGCGTTCAAATCATGCACGGTGTAGACATTGACGACCGTAACATGATCCCAAGTCACGCCCAACCCGCGCACCCGCCCGTCCATCAGACCGAGCACAAACCGCGCCTTGGCCGCCAGCGCATCGCGCGAAGTCTCACCGGCCCGCACCACGTCATGCGGATCGAGCGATCCCTCCGGCAGTTCACCGGCGCCCGCCACCACGAACGATGCCGGAGCATGCGGAGCCTCCACGGTGTAAGCGAACGAATACAGGCACGGTTCAGCCGGCGGGTCCATCTCAGGAGCGACATTCGTCCGCGCCACCGGATTCACGCCGTTCTCCATCATGTCCCATTTTTTGAGAACTTCCACATACCCGGCATTGAACTCGTTGAACCCGGCAAACGAAAACGGCTTGGGTGACCGCAGCGCCATCGCGCAAAGGGCATGCCGCGGCCTGCCCACCGAGTGCAAGTGAGCGTCCACTCGATCAAACCCTGCCTTCCAAGGAATAGGACGCGACAGCCGCACGTGTTCAATAGTGAATCCTGGCGCCGCGGCCACGCCCCCCGAGTACGGGCCGATGCCCTTCAAGAAAGAATAATTACCACGAGGATTAGTGAGCAACATTCGACCGCCAGCTTACCATCACAACCCGCCACCCTACGCGCCAAGCCGCTCTCGCCTCCGGCTAGCCGCCTAACTTATACCGCACATCCGCGCCTCGAACTATCCGCCGCGCCCCGTTCCGAGCCGCGACCGTGAGGGAGCGTTCCGTATAGTTGGATAATTGGAATAATATGCAAACCCGCAAAGCCGCTCTCGTGAGAATCGCCTTGGCAAGTGCTACGTTGATTGCGGCATACGCAGGGTTGTTGTGCGCCCCACAACCGCTCTTCCCATTCACCGTGCGAGCCGATACTTTAGTGCTTCACTCCGATCGGCAATTTTCCGAAGCCGCCGGCCGGCAAGTGTTGGAACTCGCCGAAAAAAAGTTGGCACGCTCACCGCTCTATTCCGGTCACACGGATCATAGCGTTTACATCTGCAACTCACGCTGGCGGCAGATGCTGTTATTCAACAAGGACTACGGCGTAGGCGGCGTCGCGCAGTACCCGGTAACACCCAACGTTTTTCTACGCGGCGCACTGATCGAGGACAATCGCTTGGTTTCCCCAAGCGGAAATCCCGTCACGGGAGACCGGACTCTGGACTATTACGTAGCGCATGAAATCACCCATCAGCTCACCGGTCACGCGATTGGCCCGCTTCGCTTCTACAAATTGCCAAGATGGGTGCGTGAAGGATATGCCGATTACGTTGGCAAAGGAACCTCGTTTGACTACGGCGAGGCCAAGCGCGCATTTCTCGCGGGAACGCCTGAAATGGACCTCAAAAAGTCCGGTCAGTACGGGCGTTTTCATTTACTGGTGGCCTACCTTTTGGACCATCAACACTGGAGTGTGGAGCAGTTGCTCAACAACCCGCCCGCACAAGCGGCAATAGAAGCCGCGATCAAGGAAGACAAGCCATAGGCCAAGCATCCGTCCTAGCGAACAACGGAGTCCCAAACCGCCCGAGTGATCTTCGCAATCACACCCTCACGAATCGGCCCGTCAGCGAGAGAATCCGAAACAAACACCGCAATCGCCAAAGTGTGCCCATTCGGCAAAGTGATAAGCCCCACGTCATTCGTAGCGCGCGTCAGCCCACTCGATGTCCCCGAACTGCCCGTCTTATGCGCGACCCGAGTGCCCTCCGGCAGCAGTCCTTTAATTCGCTGCGGTCCCGAAGGAGTCTCAGTCATCAGCTTCAGCAGCAAACTCCGGCTCGCCGTCGAAAGCCCGCGCCCTTCATGCACCGCGCGCAGCAAACGGACCATCTCTTGCGGCGAAGCCCAGTTCCGGTACTGCACCATTTCATCGGCGCTCATCTCTTTCTCACTGGTCGCCACCACAACGCCCGTCACTCCAATGCCACGCAAATACTCAGTAACGCGCGGCCCGCCGCCTGCCAATCGCAGCAACACATCGCAAGCCGTGCCATCGCTCTCCGCAACCATGAACCGCAGCAGTTCGCCGAGCGTCAACTCAACGCCCTCCGGATGCGCGTCCCGAATCGGACTATACAGCCCCGGTCGAACCAAATCGCTTTTTTCCACGCGGACTCGCTGTTCCAGCCGCAAAACACCACCATCCACATCATGCAGAACAGCCATCCCAATCGGCATCTTGTAAACGCTCTGCATCGGAAACCGTTCATCCGCCCGTAAGCCGGTCGATTCGCCCGTTTCCAGCACCGTCGCCGCAACACCCACCCGCCCGTTGGCGGCACGGGCGATCTCTTCGATCTTTCCACGCAACGCATCTGGCGAAATCATCACTAAAAAAAGTGCTAAGACCATGTAAATAAGAGTACTCCAACTGGGACTATCTAACGTATACTAATTTACAAATCGGGGACCAAATGGCCCCCCAGCGTACGCGACTTCACGCAACCGGAGGTCTTTCGTGAGTATGCGATGGCGATACCTCGTCGTTCTTATACTTTCGCTCGCTGCCGCCGCCGTCGGCAGTAAATGGCTCCTATTTTCCCAGGTCACCACTCCGCCCGCCCCGGTTTCCATCGCGGCCGCGCAGTCCTTTCTGGTCATTTTTGGCGTTGGCGACACGGCCGAAACCAATTGGGACGGCTCCATCACCGTGAACGGAGCAAACATCCAGATCCTCCGAGGCTGGCGTTTCACCGGAGCCGACTCTATTTCTTCCAATAACTCGAATTGGAAACTGAGCACACGCACCACGCCCTCCCTGACACCCCCCGGGCCGATTCAGGAAAACGGCCTCATCGTCAAAATCTCGATTCCGGCCACTTCGGCCACAGTAAACGTCACAACCGCACAAGGCAACTTCAGCTTTTCCACACAGGACCTGCCATTCGGCGTCAGCAAGACATTCCTCAACGGCCGAGCGTTAGTCGCCCAAACAGGCGCTCAATTTCAATTGACGTCCTCGGCCGAGGAAGAAGATTTCCCGTCGATGGCCAGGTCGGGCGACGACGTCTACCTGACCTATACCGAATTCGTCCACGGCGACCGCTCCCTGGCAGTCGGCACGGGGACGACGCAGCCGATCACCGATTTCTCGTTTCTCGCGCGGAAGGCCGGCGGAGATCAGGTCCTCCTGATGCACTATTCCGTGTCCCAACGCGTCTGGACCGGGCCGTTTCCCGTCACCAACCCCGGTGAAGACGTCATGCGCAGCGCAGTAGCCGTGGATGGCCAGGGAAAAGCCTGGATCTTTTACTCCACGCAACGTTCCGGCAATTTTGATATCTACGCCCGCAGCGCCGCAGCCGACGGCACGATGACGCCCGAAATCCGCCTGACCACCGACGCCGGAACCGACCTGTTTCCAGTGGCCGCCACCGACGCCTCCGGTCGCGTATGGGTCGCGTGGCAAGGTTTTCGAAACAGGAATCTCGAGGTCTTAACCACGGTCCAGAGCGGCGCTGGCTTCTTGCCCGAGGCCATCGTTTCCACATCCGCCGCAAGCGATTGGGACCCGGCCATCGCAGCCGCGCCCAACGGAGACGTGGCCATTTCCTGGGACACCTACGACAAGGGCGATTACGACGTCTACGTCCGCCGCATTCGGCTTACCGACCAGATCGGTATGGACGATCCCATCCCGGTTGCCGCAACAGTCAATTTCGAAGGCCGCAGTTCCTTGGCATACGATTCCCAGAACCGCTTATGGATCGCCTACGAGCTAGCCGGATCCAAATGGGGCAAAGACTTCGGCGCATATGACACAACCGGGCTTCCGCTCTACGCAGGCCATACCATTCAGGTCCGTTGTCTGATCGGGAACGATCTGTACACCACCACCGACGACGTTGCCAATGTCCTGCCCGGTCAGGAAACGGCGAAGTTATTCCAACCCACAACAAAAGGGCCGTTCGCAACGCAACCCGATCCCACGCTCGCTCAAACGCGCGGCGCGAACAATGGCATTGGACCACCGGCTGGGCCGAGGAACACGTTCCCGCGCCTCGCCACCGATCCGGATGGAACCGTTTATCTCGCATTCCGCCAAGCGGCGGGCAGCGGGCTTTCCTCCAGCCACGCCACCGGTGGTCTTTCCGTAGGTTCGATTTGGATTAGTTCGATGGTCTATTTCGACGGCAGCCAGTGGCACGGGCCGGGAGTTCTTGGCTTTACGGACGCTGTTGGCGACAATCGGCCATCGATGGCCGCGCTGGGGGCGGGGCGGCTATTGATCGCCCATTCCTCGGACCACCGGCTCGCCCCGCTACCCAACGGGACGCCGAAGGCCGACGGCGTCAGCTCAGATGTTTTCCAGTCCGAATTGGCGGTCACCCGAACGCAACAGACTCCTCAGTTGCAGAAACTCGGCCCCATGATTCCTGATCCCGCAGATCCCTCAGTCGCCGCTGAAGCCGCAGCGGCGACGTTGAATCAGAGCTACCGGCCAACCGTGAACGGCCAACAGTACCAGTTGCTGCGCGGCGATTTCCATCGCCACACGGAAATCTCCTTCGACGGCGCGCGCGATGGTCCGCTAATCGACAGTTACCGCTACTTCATCGACGCGGCCTCTCTCGGCTGGGTGGGTTGCTGCGATCACGACAATGGCGACGCCCGGGAATACACCTGGTGGCTGACACAGAAGTTCACTGATGCCTACACGCTCGGCACGAACTTCATCCCGATGTACTACTACGAACGAAGCGTGGCGTATCCGGAAGGACATCGTAATGTGATGTTCGCCCAACGAGGCATCCGCCCGCTGCCCCGTCTTCCCGTAACCTCACCCGATTCGCCGCCAACGCCCGCGCCCGATACGACGATGCTCTACGCCTATCTCCATTTCTTCGGAGGAATCTCGGCCCCGCACACCAGCGCCACCGATCAGGGAACAGACTGGCGTAACCACGATCCGGACGTCGAACCCTTTGTTGAAATCTATCAAGGCGACCGCCAGGACTACGAGATGCCCGGCGCGCCGCGAGCCAACACCGCAAAGGATTCCATCTCGGGATACGAGGCCGCCGGATTCGTTTCGAATGCCCTCGGCATGGGTTATCAACTCGGATTTGAGGCATCGAGCGATCACATCTCCACGCACATTTCGTTCACCAATCTCTGGGTCACCGCTCCCACTCGCGCCGCCATCATGGACGCAATGAAGAAACGCCGGATGTACGGCTCCACCGACAACATCCTGGCGGACTTCCGCAGCGGCACGCACTTCATGGGAGAAACCTTCACCACCAGCAGCGCCCCGGTGTTCACCGTGCGCCTATACGGGACGGCCCCATTCCAGAACGTATCCGTGATCAAGGACAACAACGTCGTCTATTCCACCAGCGGAGATCGCGTACTGTCGTTCAGTTGGCAGGATCCAACCGCGCCCAAGGGCAAGACGAGCTACTACTACGTGCGAGGTCTTCAGACCGACGGGCAAGTCGTCTGGGTGAGTCCCATGTGGGTGACCGTGCAATGAGGCTGACATTAGCATTGCTTCTCGCCGCGGCCCTCCAAGCCCAACCCCTCCACGTTTCCCCGTCAGGCATTATCCTCGACAATTCGGGCAAGCCAGTTTTACTTCGTGGACTCAATCGCAGCGCCACCGGATCCGGAAACGCCGACGCCACCGCGACAGACCAGGACTACGCAACTCAAAACCAATTGCTGTCGATGAATCTCGTGCGGATCTTCGTCAACGCCGCCTGGTGGACGGGCAACGTGCAGGTTCCAATCGCCAACCTGACCTATCAGAATTACATCGATCAGCTAATCCAAAGGGCCAAGAAGTACGGCAATTACGTTCTGATTGTAAAAGCGGGACAGTTTCCTGATGCGCCCTGCGGAGCAGACGGCAAGAACTGTCCAGCGCCCAACCAGGGCGACTTGAACTGTCAGGCCAATCCCTCGGTATGCGCCGCGCAGGACACCACCGGCAACACCATCGATGCAGCGTTCAACTTTTGGGGAGCCTTCGCGAAAAAGTACGCAACCGATCCGGCCATCCTCTACGACACCTGGGAAGACATGCACGGCATCGACGCCAACACATGGAGCAACGACGAGAACGAGTTGATCGCCGCAATTCGCACCTATAGTCCTCAGTCGGTCATATTCGTCGAAGACACCGGCACCGCATTCGAATCGATAGTCTCAGGAGCCCTGCCGGACCTGGCTTGGCCAAACATCGTCTGGAATTTTCACCTCTACGCCGGCCCCAGCGGGGCATGCACTACAGCCGCCTCCCCGCGCGCCGCGAACTGGCCACAAAACTTCGACCCGTTGGTGAGCTATGCGCAACACCACGGCCACGCCGCCGCCATCGCGGAATGGGGCGGCTGCAACGACAGCGAACCCTACCACACAAACATCACCTCATACGCCCAAAGTCACTCGGTAGCACTGGCGTATTTCGACAGTAGCAATCTCATTACGCAGTCCAGCCTGACGGCAACAGGCACCAAGGTTGCCCAAGCCTACACGGCGATCGCGGCGGGCGGACCCGGCACGTTGACTAGTCTCAACTCAGCGAACTACGTGACCACACTCGCGCCCGAAGCCATCGCCGCTTCGTTCGGAGCAAATCTGGCCACGTCAACGCAGCAGGCAGGCGCCGCGCCGCTGCCAACCAATCTCGGCGGCACCAGCGTACTAATAAAGGATGCCAACGGGATCTCCCGCGCGGCGCAGTTGTTCTACGTCTTTCCAACGCAAATCGCCTACGAGATCCCGCCCGGAGTTGCCACCGGCGCGGCTTCAGTTACTGTCTCGGTAAACGGGGATCCGGTCGCCTTAGGCACGGCACAGATCGCCGCGGTAGCGCCAGGGCTTTATACCGCCAACGCCACCGGACAGGGCGTTGCGTCGGCAATCGTCTACACCCTCCACGCGAACGGGACCAACAGTTTCGTCTACACGTTTCAATGCCCGGCCGGCGGCAGTTGCACCGCGCTCCCGATCGATCTCGGCCTGGATACCGACCAGGTCGTGCTGGAACTATACGGCACCGGAATTCGAGGCCACAGCCAGGCAGTCACCTGCAAAATCGGATCGACTACTCTACCGGTAGCCTACGCCGGCCAGCAGGGCGGCTACGTAGGACTCGACCAAGTGAACGTAAATCTACCGAAGTCCCTCCGCGGAACTGGAAACGCAACGGTCGCGCTAACCGTGGATGGCCAGGCGGCGAATTCGGTAACCGTGAACTTCAAGTAGTGCTTTACTCGCCAAGCGAAATCGCCGGCTTACCAGCAAGGCGCTCCGCAACATGCTCGCCCAACCGATCGGCAAAGCTCCCGTTCCCACCGATCGTCGCGTTGAATAACACCACCGCCGCATAGTCTTCCTTCGGATTGAAAAACGCATAGCTGCTGTAACCACCCGTCGCTCCGTTATGCCAGTAGTTACCAGTCTTGGTGTCATGTAGCCAAGCCATTGCTATCTTCATCGTCGGAGCGACATCCGCGCGCAGTTCCTGTGACAGCCGAAGCGCGCTCGCGAGATCCTTCCCCTTGTCCGGATGCAACTCAGCCTCAAGGTAGGTCAGCATATCGCTAGCCGTCGACCGGATAGCACCCGCCCCAGCCAGCGCGTCCAGGCTCCAAGCATGCGCCGGATGATGCTGCGGATCGTAGCCCTGCACGAAGCGCTTTTCCTGCTCCGGCGAAAGTTTCACCACAGTATCCTGCAACCCAAGAGGCCCGGTGATTTCCATTTTCAACAGCTCCGGATAGGAAGTCGCGGCACGGTTGCTAGAGCCTGGCCAAGTAGCCCCACCCCGAGATTGCTATACCCAAAGCCCGCATTCGCCGGCCTCGAAACACCCTGCTTAGCAATAAACTGATAAAGATTTGCAGGACCATAATCCGCGTAGGGATCTTTAATATCGGCGGGGTGCATATTGTCTGGCAACCGGGGGAGTCCCGAATGCTGGGTTGCCAGGTCGACGAGCGTGATCTCGAGGCCGTCGGGCTTCGCCACCGTTCCCTTCGGCAACAACTCACGAACCGGTTCGTCCAGCTTCACCTTGCCCTGCTCCACCATCCGCGCAAATATCAGTCCCGTGAAAGTTTTCGTAATCGACCCAATCTCGAAAATAGAATTCTCCTTCGTGTCACCGTAGACAAATATTTGACGGGCTCCATGGTGCACCACTCCGATCACCGCACCTCCATGCGCTTCAGCCGACAAAGCGCCACGCTTCAAAGCAACCGCCAGATCTGCATTCAAGACCGATTTCAGACGGTCTACCGTCACCGGAGCCATCGCGTCGTCGTACTTCGGAGGTTCCGGTTTTTTCACCGCGAGCGCAGTGGCCTGCCGTGTCAACTGTAGCGGCAAGTCGCCGCGCCTGCGACCACGTCCCATTCAGTTGATTGCCGTTCTCACTAAGTGTTCCCGACCAATGCCCATGCACCACCGGAACCTCAAACGAAAAGCGATCACCCTCAAACCGGACGTTGTCGCAGGCCAGGCCGGCAGCGCCCTGATCCAGGCTGTCCAGGGAACAATATTCCTTGCCACTCCGGTCGCTCTTCACTTGCACCTGCACCCGAAGTTTCGCGGCCGGTGTTTCAATCGTTCCCAACCAGATACCATCCACGGCGGACGGTTTCTCAGCGCCCTCAAATGCTTCCTCATGCCGAAAAACCAGGGGCATCTCCGCGCCTTGCGACCAACTGCCGGTCAGCGTTTTTCCGTCATCAGCCACCGTGCCGTGCCATTTGCCGCCAACGCTCGGTACATCAAAACTCAACGTCTTCTGTTCCAGTCGAATATTCGCGCACGGCAATGCCATCGCCCCCTGGTCGACGCTGTCGAGCGTCCCGTCAAGCGCGCCGCCGGTTCCCGTTTTCAAATGCAATTTGAGATGAAGCGGTCCAAGCACGCCCGCATAATCGCCCGCGACCTTCGGTGTTTGTGCTGCTACTACCGAGGCCAAGCAAATCAACGACAACAACCAAAATTTAATTGAGCTCATCGATCTCCTCCTGCAGCTTGCGGGCGGCACGCTCGGTCATTTTGCCCATGCCAAAACCCCACAACAACGACAGCGTCAGAAACGGAACAATGTTCACCCAGACCTGCGGCCTGTCCATATACGCGAACGGAACCCACAACACGTACATCAGCAAAGCGCCAACGAAGGGTCCGATATACCACCACCAGATCTCACGAAGCGCCGCCAGCCGTCGCTGAAGCTCGGCTCGATAAAACTCCACCAAAAGTCCGGGCGCCGCATCTTGCGGAATCGCCCTCGACGGCCGTCTCTTGTAAATTTGATACCCCACGTACAAAGCATCCGCCAGAATGAGACCACCCGCCACGCGCCGGCTCAACTCATGCGTAACCAACGAAGACCATCCCAGAAACACAAGGATCAGCACACTGGCCCCAAATTGAAGATTCTTCCGCCGAATATCCGCCTGAATTCTCGGACCTTCGCAGGAATATCGTTCAATGTCACCGCCGAACGTCCCGCAAAGATCGCTGAAAAAAACACTCCAACCGCGCGAACCATCGTGAGGCTCAACGCCGCGCCCGCAATCATGATCCAACTAGGCACGGCCAAATCCGGCCTGACAGCCCAAAGCACGATTTCCGGCAGGAATCCAACACCGACGCCGCACAACGCCCGAACCACCGGTCGGAGATCCACATAAGCACCGGCCACCACCAATCCAACCAAAGCCGCAGCCGAAGGGATCGCCAATCGAAGAAATCCCGACTGTCCATATAAAAACGGCGCGCCCGCCAACCACCACGCCGCGGCCAGAAAAGAAATATACACCGCGAACGCCTCCATCAGGAGCATTTGCGCATTTGCCGTTCGGCGGATCCGGCTCGCAACAACCAACGGAATCGTCCGAGCGGCATCCGCCAAGTATTGCCGCGGATTCTCGTAGCGTTCGCAAAGATCGCCCAGCACATGCTCACGGCACGCGGGAGGAATGAGAAATGCCACCAAAGCCTCAATCGACGCCGGAGGAGTCTGTTTCATCGTCCAATCTCCTTCACCCACCGCTTCCCCAGAGCGTTCGAAAGTTCATCCCAGATACGCTTCGCTGTTACGGCCGACTCCTGCAAAGCCCGCTCGCCAACCGCCTCCAAACGGTAACAACGCTTGGCACGCCCGCCTCGTTCGGGCGTCGGGTCGGTAAGCCACGACGACACCAGACCCTTGTCCTCCATCCGATCCAAAGTCACGTAAACCGCACCCAGCGAAATCTCCCTGGGACGAGCCAACTCCGCGACTTTGGCCTGAATCGTCACCCCATAGGCGTCCTCGCGTAGCGTCATAATCGCCGTCAGCACCAACTGTTCGAATTGCCCAATCATTTCTCCAACAGAGTAAGGCAAATCAACCCTGAAGGTCAAGCGTTATCATCAAACGTGAATCGACGCACCGCAATCATAGGGTTTGGAACCCTGTTCACCACCCTGCGAGCAGCCGCGCGTCAGGATTACCTGCTAGTCAGTCAAACCGGCCTCGACGCAGTCCGCCAAAAAGCCGCAAGAATCGATTGGGCCGCGAAAGCAATGAAGCGGTTGATGGATGCGGCCGAATCCGCACTAGCCGTCCCAATCAATATTCCCGATCGCGGCGGGCAATGGGGTCACTGGTACAGTTGCAAAAAAGACGGCACGCCGTTGATCGCCGATTCGCCCACCCGCCATCGCTGCCCGAAATGCGGAACCATCTACACCGGCGAGCCATACGATTCCGTCTATCTAACCTTCATCCACGGCGCCAACAGCACCAGCATGCGGGACATGGCGCTAGCCTATCGCTTCACAGGCCGCCAGGAATTTGCCCGGAAAACGGCGATACTGCTCTCCGGTTACAGCAAAAAATATCTCTCATATCCAAGGCACGACAACAACGGCAAGGACACAGTGACCGCCGGCAGAGTCGGAAGCCAGACCCTGGACGAAGCCGCCTGGCTCATCCCCGTCACCTGGGCCTACGCGCTAATCCGCGAAAGCCTCGACGAGGCAGAGCGAAGCCAAATCGAATCCGGACTCTTACTCCCGGCCACGGAAACGATCATCGGCCCCAGTCTCCGACAGACTGCCAAACATCCAATGCTGGAAGGACAGCGCAATAGGTTGCGTCGGCTTCGCACTAGAAAACGAAAATCTCATCACAACAGCGCTCGACAACCCTACGCGTGGATTTCGAACCTTGATGGCCCGCAACGTAATGCCCGGCGGTCTCTGGAGCGAAGGAACGCTCGGCTATCACCAATACGCGCTGCAAGCGTTATGGCCCCTGGCCGAAGCGGCTCGCCTGCGAGGCGTCGATCTATACGCAAACGAGAATTACCAGGCGATGTTCGACGCACCCATAGCACTCGCTCTCCCCGACGGCAGTCTTGCCAACTTCAACGACAATTCCGCAAGCTCCCTAAGCGGCTGGGCCGGCGTCTATGAACTGGCATTCACCCGCTGGAAGCGCAACGAATACGGTCATCTCCTCTCCCTCGCGCCCCGGGCCGGACTAACCGCTCTGCTTTATGGCGCAGAGACCATTCCCTCAGGCGACGTGATTCCAAAGAAAAGCAGCCTCCTGCGCGAATCGGGGTATGCCGTCCTCCGGTCTCCCGAGGCGAGCGTAGCCGTTCGCTTCGGAATGCATGGCTCAGGCCACGGCCACCCGGACATGCTAAACATCGTCACCTACGGGGCAGACCGGTTATTCGGCCTCGATCCCGGCTCGATCGCATACGGTGTGCCCCTGCACCGCGAGTGGTATAGAACCACCATCGCGCACAACACGGTATGCGTAAATCAAGCCCAACAATCCAACGCCGACGGAGCCTTCATAGCCTGGAGCAGCGATGCCGAAAAGACATCGCTCGCGGCGGAGGCGGCAGTCTATGCCGGAGTCACGCTACGACGCGAGTTGGAATTGCGCGGAGCCACCTTGAAAGATCGTTTCCATTGCGAATCCGAAACCGAACACGTCTACGACTGGGCATTCCACGCTTCCGGAGTCCTCACCACGTCAGTCGATATGCACCAGCCGCAGAAGGACCCCTTCGGTCCAAGCCTGGGGTATAACCACATCGAACAAGTTCAGCAAAGCCAGACAGACGGCGATTGGACAGCGCGCTGGCAAAACGGAAGCGCAGCCCTGGTTCTTCAAGTCAAAGGCGAACCAGGAACGACCATATTCACCGGAGTAGGCCCAGGCCAAAATCCCACCGATCGCGTACCAATGATTCTAATCCGCCGCCGGACCACCACCACCCTCTTCGACATCACCCACTCGTTCGAAACGATCTAACCCCGCCCATTCGGAGCATACTCATTCAACACCCGCTCCAGATCCGCAAATATCAAAGGCTTACTCAAGTAAGCATCCATCCCCGCAATCTTGCATCGCTCCTCGTCCCCAACCATGGCATGAGCGGTGAGAGCAATAATCGGAAGCCCGGACTGCCTGCTCTTCTGCCGCCGAATCGTCCTCGTAGCCTCATAACCGTCCATTTCCGGCATCTGGCAATCCATCAGGATCGCGTCGTACTCAGCCGACTCCCATCGTTCAACCGCCTCAAGCCCGTTCGCCGCCACATCCACCGCATAACCCAGCTTCCTTAGCGATTGCGTCAGCACATGCTGATTCACTTTGTTGTCCTCGGCGATCAGAATCCGCCGGGGGATCAACGCCGCGGATCGCTCGCTGACGACAGCCGAAGTGGATAGCGGTAACTGAGCGCACTCCAAATCGGGACGAGGCTCAATAGGCAGAGCAAACCAAAACGTGGAACCGCCCGAACCGCTCTCAACTCCAACAGACCCGCCCAGCATCTCCGCCATTTGCCGCGAAATCGCCAGGCCCAATCCCGTACCGCCATGCCTGCGGCTCGCTGAACCGTCAAGCTGCGTGAATTTCTGAAACAGGCGGTGTTTTTCTTCAGCCGGAATACCGATACCCGTATCGGTCACCGAAATACGAAGCATGAACTGATTCAACCGCGTCTGCACCGCCTCAACGGCAATTGAGATAGAGCCACGGTCAGTGAATTTGAACGCATTTCCAACGAAGTTCGTCGTAATCTGTCTGATCCGCCGCTGATCGCCGTAGAAGCTATACGGGAGCGACGCGGGATAGTCGAGGTGAATCTGCAAGCCCTTCTCGGAGCAGCGGAGTCTGAAAAACTCAACTAACTCTTGCAGGGTATTCCGCAAGTTAAACACAGACCGTTCGATGCGAAACTTGCCAGCCTCCACCGCCGAGAGATCGAGAATGTCGTTCAAGATCGCCAGCAGCGAATGACCGGATTGCCTCGCCATCATGAGGTCCTTCCGGCTGGCCGGCGTGATCTCCCCATCGAGAACGAGATCCAAAAGACCCAAAACGCCGTTCATCGGTGTCCGTATCTCGTGGCTCATGTTCGCCAGGAATTCCGATTTCACCACACTGGCCTGCTCGGCGAGCTTCTTGGCGCTGGAAACTCGTTGGACCTGCCAGAAAAGGCAGAGCGAAGCGAGCACCGCACCCGCCAACCCGTAGAGCAGGATCCGGCGCTGCTGCTCCGTCGCCTCCATGGCCAGCACCGACCTGGTTTCATTGGCCGAAAATGAACTCCAACGCTCGAGGCTGGCAGCCATAGTGCCATCGGCGGCGAGCTTTGCAATCTCGTCCCGGAGCACGTCCGCAACTGCTGCGCTGGCAAAGGTGGATCCAATCGCGCCATTGGCGACTGCGCCTTTCACGAGATTGACCTTGAGAGCCACGCCGGCGCACCCGGCCGGCCGGTTCAGCAACATCGTATTGGTATAGGAGGCCTCCTCAAATGCCGCCGCCGCTGCCCCCGAACACACAGCCTCGAGTACGCCCGCGCGTCTATCCTTCTTGACTAACCAGGCCCGCGGAAGATATTCGAGGGCGAGCGCAGTGGCCAGAGGAAATCCCGTGACGGCCACCTTCTTCCCAGCGACATCACCCGGCATCCGATTACCGCCGTCCTGCCTTTCAATCAAGCAGAATGCGTTAAAAAACCACGGCTCGGTTAAGTGGAAAATGCGCCTGCGCGCTTTGGTGACGCCCACGATAGGCCAGAGGTCGACGAAACCCGATATCAATGCGTCGTCGGAGGCAAGGTTGGTCGGCATCGGAACCCATTCCAGCGAGATGTGGCGCCGGCGCGCCGCTTCGCTAATCAATTCGACGGCCAGCCCCGTTGGTCGGCCGTCCGGCAGAATCTCAGAGAGCGGCGGGTTATTGGTCACGCCGATGCGATAGGCCCGGCTCTGCACCTTTGACGGAGGCCGCCACACAACCATCAGCAGAACGAAGCTAAGACATATCGCCAGAGCCAGGAGTGCCTTCCGGGCCGACGGCCTCATACCACCTCGCGGACCTCGAGCGTCAAGCCGAGCCGCGACCGTAAGGGAGTCGCCAACGTACTTCTGAGCCGACCGGAAACATGACCACGCAAAGGACCTCATTCGATCTCGCGGACCCTGAGCGTCTTATCGGCCGGCACAAGAGAAATCGTAGCCGGTCAGCGGCTAACGTACCGGCAGAATCGTCAAAATCGAACGGCTGCATTCACCAGCACTTGAAGTACAAGCACGAGGAGAAAGATCTTTGCCAAAACAAACCCGCACTTCCTGCAACGCGCCGTCACCGTAACAAGACGTCCGAAACGCAGCCGCCGGGAACTTAGCATTCGCCGCCGCCAGCTTGCCCTCAATCTGCGCCGGACTAAGCTGCAACTTCTGCCCCGGCTGATTCAAATCGTTCGGGAGTGAAACCGAATCGCGAGCCTTGCGAACCAAACTGAAATAGTCAGCCGCATTCAAGCCACTGCAAGTGCCATGAGTAGCCCACTCGTGTTGAATTAGCGATTCCGTAGGAATATATTTCAACATGAGCTGGACAATACTCTGCGCCACCGGGCTGGAACTACCGCAGTTCTCCGGGCCACGGCTATTCTCACCTTGCGGCCAAAGTCCATGCACGACGAAGCCGATATGACGTCCGGAACCGCACTCGCGCGGATCTTTGACACCTTGCGGCTCACTACAGAAATCGGGCGCATACGACAACGCCAGCAGGTAGTAAGCAAATGTAGACGACTGACTATCCGGCGTTCGCCTCTTGTGCGATCTCGCGTAAGCCGCACCCGATAAAATCAGCCAGGTAATCGCCGCAGTGGCCCCGAACCGCACAAGAGTTCGCCCGGATAAAAACATGATTACCGTCCATACTACCCGAAACTGCCGGCTATCGCCCCGCGCCTGATTTTCCCCGCGAGGTCCTGTGAAGAACGGCGCCGCGGTGCTCGGACCGTCCTTCCGCCTGGATGGCAACTTCAACGGCACCGTGCCTTCGCACTACGGCGACGTCACGGCCAATGGCGGAGGCATCTCGCGCAACGAAGTGGAAACTCTGGCCGGATTTGCTTTCTAACGACCCACTTCGAAAATCGGCGCGAGCTCCCGATCTGGCAGCATCCGCCAACTGACGCAATAAACATATAAATAGGTCTACAGAGCACCGATAGCCGGCTTTGAAAAGCTGAAAACATTAATCCGCCAACAGCATCTAACCGCTATACAACCACGACAACAACCGGCGGTCGTCGCCGTCGCATCAACAATCCCATAACGGCCAGATCGGGAGGAATGGAATGAAATCAAACCAGTTTGCCGATAAAGAAGCCGGACGCTCGACTCGTTCAGCTGTACTCGATACTCCTCGGGACGCCTCGCCTGACCAAGCCGTGTTCACTGACCGTTTCCGAACGCCGTTGACCCTCTCAATCAATGGCGACAGCGTCACGTTCCTCATAGATCCCGCCACCACACTCGCAGAAATCCTCCGCGACCATCTGGAGTTAACCGGAACAAAAATCGGATGCGATCGCGGTGCATGCTCGGCCTGCACGGTCTGGATCGACGGAGAAGTCGCCGCGAGTTGCATGACGTTTGCCCTGGACGTCCGCGGCAAGAACATCACCACCATCGAAGGTCTCGCGCAGGATGGCCGGTTGCATCCCATCCAACAGGCCTTTATCGAACACGACGCGATGCAGTGCGGTTTCTGCACCCCTGGAATGGTGATGAGTTGCGCGGCATTGGTCGAACACAATCCGAACCCCGGCCTGGATGACGTAAAGAAGGCAATCAGCGGCCATCTATGCCGCTGCGGAACCTACAACAATATTTTCAAGGCCGTAATGTCAACAAGCGGCCAATTCCGAAAAGAGAACAAAAATGCCTGAGCAGCAAACCAAATTATTCGAGCCCAGAACACTGCAAACCGGCATCATCGGTGAGCCGCTCGAAAGCACTAAGCGCGACGTTCCAATTCTCGAACCGCCCCCGCTTCCCGAAAACGCCAAGCTCTCCGCAATCGGCAAGCCATACCCGCGGCTCGATGCCGAGCTGAAGGTCACCGGCAAAGCCCGCTACACCTTTGACGTCGATCTGCCCGGCATGCTTCATGCCCGCCGCGTGCTCAGCCCACTGCCCCACGCCCGGATCAAATCCATCGACGTTTCCGAAGCTGAAAAGTACCCCGGCGTTCGAGCCGTTCACGTGCTCGAGACCATACTCCAGCAATCCGTACTGCGCGACCCAAAGCTCGAGCGGACTTCACGCTACCCCACCGTGCGTTATGCCGGTCAGCCCATCGCCGCGATCGCCGCCGACACGCCCAGGGCAGCCGAAGCCGCGGCAAAGCTCGTGAAGGTCGAGTATGAACCCCTCCCGCACGTAACAGAGCTCGAGGAGGCGATGAAAGATTCGTCGCCGCCTGTGTTTCCGGGACCCACTGAGATGGCGGCAACCGCCGGAGGAGGAGGCGCCACTCCGGGACTTCCCGAGCACGGCAACGTTCGTGGTCCCGACAAAGGCGCCCTCGTCGGTGGGCCCAGGGGCGACCTCGGCAAAGGCTTTTCCGAATCGGACGTGATCGTCGAAGCTGAGTACCGAACTCAGGTGCAAACGCACACCGCCATGGAAACCCACGGAGTTGTGGCCGACTGGCGCGAGGACGAGCTCACCATCTACGCCTCCACGCAGTTTCTCGGCAGTGTCCGGGATGAGGCCGCGGAACATTTCCATCTCCCCAAAAACAAGGTGCGCGTCATCAGCGATTTCACCGGCGGCGGATTCGGCGCCAAATACGGCATCGGTAATTTTGGCCTCATGGCCATCTATCTTTCGCGAAAGGCCGGCGCCCCCGTACGCCTCATGCTCGATCGCCGCGAAGAACACATCTACGGCGGCAATCGGCCCAACAGCATTCAGCGGCTGAAGATCGGCGCGAAGCGCGACGGGTCGCTGTCAGCCATCAAACTCGAAGCGTACGGCACCGGTGGTGTTGCCGCGGGCGCGGGCGTCGGTTTTGCCGCCTCCGTCATGTACCCGTGTCCGAACGTTCTCACAGAAGAGTACGACGTCTACACCAACGCGGGCCCTTGCGCGGCCTTCCGCGCGCCCGGACAGGTGCAGGGCATCTTCGCCCTCGAACAGGCGCTCGATGAACTCTCTGAGAAGCTTGGCATGGACCCACTCGCTCTCAGGGACAAAATCGATACCTCGGGAACTGAGGACTCGAAAGCCCGGGCGGTGCAGCGCCGGATTGGAGCCGAGCGGTTCGGCTGGAAAGCGAGATCGAAGCCGAATTCGTCATCCGGACCAAACAAGACGGGCCCCATCAAGAGAGGTCACGGTGTGGCGCAGTCACACTGGGTTTCCGTCATCTATCCAGCGACGGCATGCGAAGTGCGAGTCCTCGCCGATGGATCCGTCGAGGCCCTCAGTGGGGCGCAGGACATCGGCACCGGCACGCGCACGGTTCTCGCGCAAGTGGTCGCGGAGGAGTTCGGACTGAAGTACGACGAAATCGGCGCCTACATCGGCGACACCCGCTATCCGCCGGGACCGCCCTCAGGAGGCAGCCGCGTGACCGGTTCGCTCACGCCGGCCGCTCGAAATGCCGCCTACCGGGCCGCTCAAGAGTTGGCAGCGAGATTAGCTCCCATACTGAAAGCTGAACCGGAAGAAATCGTATTCGCGGAGGGCAAAGTAAGCGTTCGCGGCAAGCCGGGTTCTGCAATGCCGTTCCGCGAAGCCGTGCAAAAAGCGGAAATCGACGAGATCTCCTGCCGCGCGGTACGAAATGAGGATTATGACGGATATCTTCTGAAGACCCCGTTCTTCGCCGTCGGTAAGCAGGGGATCGGCGGAGTACAGTTCGCCGAGATCTCGGTCGATATCGAAACCGGCCGCGTGAAAGCCGAGCGCATCGTCGCCGTCCACGATTGCGGTCGGCCCATCAACCCCAAGCTGACGGAGAGTCAGATCCTGGGCGGTGTCATCCAAGGCGTCAGCTACGCGCTTTATGAGGAGCGTCACCTCGACGCGAAATCGGGCCAGCAGATGAACGCCAACATCGATCAATACAAAATGGTGGGTGCGTTCGAGACGCCCAAGATCGAGGTCCACCTGCTCGAGCAACACGGCGGACATTCCTCCACCGACGCGCGCGGAGTCGCCGAGCCGGCCAACGTCGCCACTGCCGCCGCCCTAGCGAATGCCTTCTATAACGCGACCGGCAAGCGAATCCGCAAACTGCCCATGAATCCGGCGAACGTGCTGGCTGCCCTAGAGTCCTAACGCAAGGAGACGATACAATGCAAAGTTTTGAATGGGTGGACGCCACTTCAGTTGAGCAGGCAGTACAACTGCTCGGCGATCCGGCCTCGAACGGTTTCGTCATAGCCAAGGCCGGGGGCATCGATCTCCTCGATCTGATGAAGGAAGGAATCCTCGCTCCAACGCGCCTGATCAACCTGAAAACCATTCCAGGGCTCGACGAGATCAAAGTCCGGCCCTCCGGTGAATTGGAGATCGGCGCGCTGACAACAATCGCCCGCATCAATAATGACCGGCGAATTCGTGAGCAATATCCGGCTCTATCCGAAGCGGCCGGCCACGCCGCGACGCCCCAAGTGCGCAACGCCGGAACGATCGGCGGCAACTTGCTCCAGAAGCCCCGCTGCTGGTATTTCCGGAACGAGAATTTTCATCGCGGCGAAATCGACCGCGATCCAGCACTCTCGGGCCAGAACCAATATCACGCCATCTTCGACAATCGCACCACCTCCATGGTGCACGCATCCACGCCGGCCACGGCCCTCATCGCCTACAATGCGTCCGTCGAACTCACCGGCCAACAAGGAAAAAAACGAACAGTTCCAGTCCGTGAATTTTTCCTGCCGCCGGACTTCAATACCGGTCGCGCCACCGCCATAGAACCAGGCGAAGTGTTGACGCATGTAGTTCTTCCCGCATTGCCGCAAGGGACGAAATCCGCCTACCACAAGCAGACTGAGCGCGACAGCTACGACTGGCCGATCTGCGACGTGGCCGTCGTGCTGGAGATGCAGGGCAAAGCGGTCCGCACGGCGGCCATCGCCATGGGATGGGTCGCGCCAACGCCCCGCCGCGCCAGCGAGAGTGAACGGATTCTGGCCGGCCAAAGTCTCAACGACGAACGCGCGGCAGAAGCCGCCCGTGCCGCCATAGCAGGTGCGACGCCACTGTCCAAGAACGCCTACAAGGTTCCCATTTTGGAAGCGGTCGTCCGGCGAACAATCCTGCAGGCCGCCTCTGCATGACGCCGCTGGTCTGCACTCGTCTCCGCACCAAAGGCGGCTGGGTTCCCTACGGCGAACGCGTAACCTGGGACTCGGGCTTCATCACGAATGCGATCTTCTGGTGTATCGAAACCGGAGACCCCGTCGGCCCCGATGATGGCCCCGTTCACCCCCACCGATGCACCGAGGGCCGCGACTGCTACTCCGGCGTTCCCACGAACAACACCCCCAACTACTAAGCCTTGTTTCAAGTATAATCCGTCTAGGTAAAGACGGTCTATGCCAAAACAGCGAAGCAACGGCGAACTCGTCCAAGGCACCCTCGACATGCTGATTCTCCGGATGCTGGCTCGCGGACCCATGCACGGATACGCAATCGCCGTCGCCATCGAGCACCGCAGCGACGACGTTCTCCGGGTCGAGGAAGGCTCTTTATATCCGGCTCTCCACCGGCTGGAACTGGCGGGCCTGCTCACCAGCGAATGGCGCACGTCGGAAACGAACCGCCGAGCAAAGTATTACCGGCTGTCCGCCGCCGGCCGCAAACATCTGACGGCGGAGTCCGCCAATTGGAATCGCCTCGTGCTGGCCATCGCCCGAGTCATGGAAACCTGATGCGTTGGTGGTTGAAAATTCGAAAACGGCGCGCGCTCGATCGCGATCTGCAACAGGAAATCGCTTTTCATCGGGAGATGCGGGCTCTCGAAGAAAAGGCGCCGCCCTTCGGCAACGAAACCAAAATCCGTGAGGAAATGCGTGATATGTGGACCTTCGTCTGGCTCGAAACCGCCTATCAGGATATTCGCTATGCCCTGCGGGGAATCCGCCGCAATCCGGGATTCGCCGCCACAGCCATCTTGTCGCTTGCACTCGGTATCGGAGGCAGTGTGGCCATCTTCACCGTCGTCGACAACGTCCTGCTGCGGCCGCTGCCCTACCAAGACTCCCGAGGGTCTGGTGATGGTTTGGGAGGAAAGCCCACTCAAGGCTTTCGCAACAACGTCATCTCGCCAGCCAACTACCTCGATTGGAAGACGCGGAACCACGTCTTCTCGGAAATGGCGGGGATCGGATATCAGGCCACCGTCGCGTTCAGCGAAGGGACCGGTCCGGCCGAGGAACTTGGGTATCGCTCGGTCACGGCCGAATTCTTCCCGCTCCTCGGGACAACGCGCGCACATCGGGCGAGTATTTAGCCCGGAGGACGGGCGCCCGGGCGCAGCGCGCGTGGCGCTGATTAGCGATCGGCTCTGGCGGCGTCGCTTCGGCGGAGACGCAGTCCGCGACCGGCAAAGTCGTGCGCATAGACGGCGCCCCCGCAACGATCGTTGGCGTCCTCCCGCCAAGCTTCTATTTCCTCGACCGGGACGTCGATATCTGGATGCCGCTCGCTGCTCGA
This sequence comes from uncultured Actinomycetes bacterium, assembly GCA_963729135.1. Taxonomy (GTDB): domain Bacteria; phylum Actinomycetota; class Thermoleophilia; order Gaiellales; family Gaiellaceae; genus PALSA-600. The sequence continues at coordinate 378,260 of CAVSMT010000007.1, read as the reverse complement.
TCCGTCGCGTAATTACAGGGCGACATCCGGCCGCTTCATGTCCTGCGTCGCAAGGCTCCGTCCGGGAGTGTCACTAATGCCGCCAGAACCGAAATGTCGGCAATCGGTCAGCAACTTGCCACCGCCTATCCCGCTTTCAACACAGCGTGGACGTCAACGGTCGAGACCCTTCGCGAAACGCTTGTCCACAATGTCGAAACGTCTCTCTATGTTCTACTCGGGGCCGTCAGCTTGTTGCTCGGCGTAGCTTTCGCAAATGTGGCGAACCTGCTGCTGTCGCGATTCTCCAGCCCGGCAACATGAACTCGCAGTGCGCGTCTCCATCGGAGCGGGTCGCGCCAGGATCATCCGCCAGGTACTGACGGAATGTTTAGCGCTAGGTTGCATTGGAGGTCTTAGGCGGCGATCGCAGTCGCATACGTCGCAATTCGCGGACTCGATGTCGGCTCGCGCCTCAGGACCTGAGTTGGGCCGGCAATCTCGGCATCGACATTCGAATCCTGGGCTTTGCGATAGCCCTGTCCGTAATCGTCGGATTGTCAGTCGGCCTGATACCAGCGAATGTCGCGTCACGCTCGAGCGCAGCCAGTTGGCTCCAGCAGAATCAAAGAGCCGGCGGCAGCGGTCAGCGATTACGATGGCTGCTGGTAGGCGCGGAGGTTGCCTTAGGCGTGCTGCTGATGACCGGCGCGGGACTCCTCTTCCGGACTCTCGTTCACCTCCAAGCCGCGCCATCAGGCTATGACGCTCGAAACATGCTGACGATGAAGGTCTCGCTCCCGGCCTCGGACTATCGGGAATTCGCTACGCGTGTGCGATTCTTCGATGACACTCTTTCGCGCATTCGCGCGCTCCCGGGAGTCCAGTCGGCGGCCGCCGTCAGCTTGATTCCGCTGCACGGAACCCCCGTCGGAACCGGGGTAAAGATCGAAGGTCATCCCGATCCCGGACCTGGGAACCAACCAGATGCGGCCGTTCGAGTGATCACACCCGGGTATTTTCGGGCCGCGGGCATCCCCGTGCGCCGAGGCCGCGAGTTCGACGCTGCGGACAATCGAATGGACGCGCCCTTCCGGTTCATCGTGGATGAGGCCTTCGCCGATAAATACATGCGCAAAGAAGACCCGCTCGGCCGGCGGATCAGCGTCGAAGATGGATAGCCAAAAATCCATTCGGCGAGATTATCGGGATCACGGGCAATGTCTCGGACGGTACCCGCGAGAGCCGCACGCGCCCCACCGTATACTATGTGCACGCGCACTTGACCTTCTCATCGCTCATAGTGCTGATTCGAACAGCAGCGGCGCCGGAATCCATCGCGCTGCCAGCCCAGCAAATCGTCCGCGGATGGATTCGCGGGTGACCGTCTCTGAGGTAGCCACCATGGAGCAGGTGCTCGCGGACACGATCGGGCGAGAACGGTTCAGCGCGTCATTGCTGGCCGTGTTCTCAGTCTTCGCGCTACTGCTGACCGCGATAGGGATCTACGGAGTGCTCAGCTACACGGTATCGGAGCGAACGCACGAAATCGGCGTGCGGGTAGCCATGGGAGCCCAGCCATCCGCCATCACCGGAATGTTCGCCGGCAAGGCTCTCCGCTTCACACTGGCCGGCGCCCTCGCCGGGCTCGCAGGAGCTTTGGCATTAAGCCGCTTCCTGGAAACGTTGCTATATGAGACCAGCCCCCGCGACCCCTTTACATTCGCAGTCGCCCCGGCCCTGCTTATCGGCGTCGCACTGATCGCATCCTGGATCCCCGCAAAACGAGCGGCCAGATTGAATCCCGTAGATGCCCTACGCGCGGATTGAATCGCATAGCCTCGCTTAACCCTTGCAATACACGCGCCCCGCACGCCGAGCCGCGACTGTGAAGGAGCGCTTTCAAGCCCACGTGTTCACGCGACAGGACGCGAACTCTTATGATCGCTGCGGTATCGCCCTGGAGGATCCCCAAACTCACGCTTAAATGCGCGATTGAACGCCGCCTCCGATTCATATCCGACGTCAGCGGCGATTTCCGCGACGCCCCGCGATGTCCCTTCGAGCGACCGTGCTGCCAATTGAAGCCTCCAGCGGGTCAAATACGTCATGGGTGGCTCGGAGAGATATCGCGTAAAGCGCTCCACTAGAGCGGACCGCGAAATGCCAACCTCGTCCGCGAGACCTGCGATCGTCCAGGGATGGGCAACGCGGCTATGCAGCAATCCGAGGCTTCTCCCAACGACGGAATCGCGCGCTCCCGCCAGCCACCCAATCTGTTGTTCGGGCAAGCCGGCAACGTAGCGCCGCAAGGTGTCGACGAACAAGGCCTCCGAAAGTTTGGCAAGCATGGCTTCGCTGCCCACCCGTCCCGAAGCCGCTTCTTCCACCAGGTGCAAGATGGAATTCTCAAGCCAGTGACCGGAACGATCCGTTCGGATGTTGACCTTAAAAACGCCGCGGCAGTCCGTTCAGTATCGGCCGGCTCAGATAGGGGTCGCAAGTCATGTACCCGCACACGAACCGGGAAGTGTCACCGCCGCCGCCCGCATGCAAAGGACTCAAGTCCCGCGCCTTGATCTTCGCCGTAATCCCGTAATTAGGGAATGGCCGGATCGCCCCTTTACCGCTGCTCATATGATGCTCATCGCCATGCGGAAAGATGACGACATCTCCGGGCCTAAGCTCGATGGACTGTCCATCCGATAACTCGACGACTGCTCCGCCGTCGATGACGAAATGGTAAAGCACAAGGTGTGACGCTCCCAGCCCGAGCGTGGCCGCCATCTTATTCGACGCGGGCGCCGAAAAACCCCACGGAGCCGAAAATTCAGCGCTGAAGAACACAGCGCCGTTCAACTTCACTCCGCTCAGAATCTCGGAGAATGCATCCATTCAGTCCTCCGGACTGCTCTGCAAAGTTTCCTGGCCGCCGCGCAAAGGGATCAGCTTCCCGGAGCCGTTCGAGCAAATCATGGCGACGCTCGGGCATGGGTTTTCCAGTAGTCGCACTGCACAATTGTAGACCTGAACAGGACTCCCCGCAATTTGCTGAGCGTCGAGTCCATTCAAAGGAGCAATAGAGCATGAATCGCATTTTCACGTTTCTCTACGGAGCGGGCAGCTACGCCGTCTTCCTGGCAACGTTTCTCTACGCAATTGGGTTTATCGGCAACTTTGCTGTGCCGAAGTCAATGGATTCTCCAGCCATCGGTCCCTGGCAACCGGCTCTATTGATAGACCTGGGACTGTTGTTGCTTTTCGCGCTGCACCACAGCATCACGGCCCGGCCGGCCTTTAAACGCATCCTCATGCGGGTCGTGTCCGCGTCTGTGGAACGCAGTACCTACGTTCTCGCCAGCAGCCTCGCGCTCCTGTTTCTGTTTTGGCAGTGGAGGCCTCTCGGCGGGACCGTGTGGGATGTTCAAAACGAACTTGGAAAGGTGTCGCTCTACGGCGGCTTCGCATTCGGCTGGCTGCTCGTCCTGTTCAGCACATTCGTCATTAACCACTTTCACCTGTTCGGCCTCCAGCAAGCCTGGCTCCATCTGTTAGGGAAACCTGAAACCGGTTCGACGTTTGCCACGCCCCTTCTCTACCGCATCGTTCGCCATCCCCTGTATGTAGGTTGGATTTGCGCCTTCTGGTTTACGCCGGTAATGACCGTCACTCACCTCTTCTTCGCGCTCGTGACCACGGTCTACATTCTAGTCGCAATCCAGTTTGAAGAGCGCGACCTGATGGCGGCACACCCCGAGTACGCCGAGTATCGAAAACACGTCCCGATGATCGTCCCGGGAATGCCCCGGCCCGTCGTGACCCGTCCATCCGCCATGCCTGCGCCGGTTGTCGCCGCACGGCTCGTCGGCGACTGAAGCACGATCGCCAATTAGGAGAAACCATGAAACCCGGCCGCTTCTTCGGATACGCAGTCATCGGGCTTCCGTTCCAACTGACGTGCTCGCGTTACTTCGGCACCGAAATCACGCACAACGTCGTCGCCCCGATCGATATCGAATGGACTGGCCCGGCCCAGTTCAACGTGAACATCAGCGCGGCGCTTCGCTGGGAAGTCAGGCTCACGGAGTCTTCGTCCACCCGCCTGATGAACACAGCGGAGAGGCTCGGACCCGATGCCTCGGGGCAAAGGAAATTCATGCTCAAAGCGACGGGCGCCGCAGCGCGGCTGAACGATTTTTCCGTCCCTCAGAGAGGGCTTTTTGCGGTGGCGGGCGCGTTCGTGCAAACGCCGCGTCGAATATCGAGTATGCTCACCATACCGGCTGGGCTGAAGCTGGAAGACATAGAAGCTGGAGACATAAAGGAGCTGTCATGAATCCGAATAAAGCGTTGTGGGAGAAAGGTGATTTTACCGAGATTGCCGCCTTGATGCGTGAATCTGGAGAAGCCCTCGTGAAGTCTCTAGGAGTCACGGCCCCGCTGCGGGTCTTGGACCTCGGCTGCGGAGACGGCACTACGGCGGTTCCACTTGCCCGATTGGGTGCTGAAGTCGTTGGAATCGACATAGCCAGGAACCTCGTTGACGCCGGGAACAAAAGAGCGGCGGAGGCGGGTCTCGACCGGCTGAGATTCCAGGAGGGAGATGCGTGCAACTTGCAAGGCGTCGAGGACCATTCGTTCGATTTGACCCTCTCGGTATTCGGTGCCATGTTTGCTCCCAAGCCCTTCGATGTAGCCCGGGAGATGGTCCGTGTCACAAAACCAGGCGGTCGCATTGTGATGGGCAACTGGATTCCGAACGATCCGACTTTCGTGGCGCAGTTGTTGAAGATCAGCTCATCGTTTACGCCTCCACCTCCGGAAGGCTTCGTCAGCCCGATGACGTGGGGAGTGGATACTCACATCATCGAGCGCTTTGGCCAGGCCGGAGTGCCCAAAGATAAGATATCCATGGTCAAGGACACGTTCCACTTCATTTCGCCCGGCAAAAGCCCAACAGATGTAGTGGAGTCATTCAGACGATTCTATGGCCCAACCATGAACGCTTTCGAAGCGGCCGAAAAGAACGGAAAAGCAGAGGAACTCCACAACCAGCTTTTGGAGCTGGCGAAAGCGCAGAACAAAAGCACTAACGGTGGCACTTCAATCCCTGCAACCTTCTTGCGCGTGACTGTCTACCTTTGAGGACGATAGAAACGAAGACCGCCAGTTGGTATAGTGAGAGCTGCAATTCAGGATGCACCCCGTCCGCGGAAAGGGATGATCCCCCCTGAATCAGTCTTTAAGCATCGAGCATTGACTTCTCTTCTGCCCGTCATAGCGGACACCGGGCCATAGAAGGAGGAGTGATGTCTCGTCAGCTACCTGAAAAACCGAATTTCGAATATCTCAAAAAGCAAGCCAAAGAACTGCGCAATATGCGGCAGTGCAAACTGGCGGATGCGCAACTTGCGCTGGCCAACGAGTACGGTTTCGCCACCTGGGCGAAGCTGAAGTTACACGTGCAGGCGCTGGGGCTCAGTCCCGCCGAGGCGCTGAAGGCCGCGGTCTGCGACAGCGATGCGGCGCGCGTGCTCGAGATCCTCGGGCGATATCCGGAGTTGCGGACGAAGATCGACGATCCGCTGCCCGGCTACGGCTTCGGTCAACATGCGTTATTCGCGGCGGTGCAGCGAAGCGATCGGGCCACCATCGATGTATTGCTGCGCGCGGGCGCGAACATCCACAAGCGAACCGAGTGGTGGGCCGGCGGATTCGGCGTGCTGGACGATTGTGATCCGGGCATGCTGGAGTTTCTGTTAGACCGGGGCGCGCTGCTGGATGCGCATTCGGCGTCGCGGCTGGGAATGCGGCCTGGAATGATGGATAAGCTGCGGGAACTCGTAGCCACCGGCCCTGACGTGGTCCACGCGCGCGGCGGGGACGGGCAAACGCCGCTGCACTTCGCCTCCACCGTAGAGGTTGCCGAATTCCTTCTGGCGAACGGCGCCGCGATTGATGCGCGCGATGTGGATCACGAATCGACTCCGGCGCAGTACATGCTGCGCGTGGAGCAAAAGCGGCACTACCCGCAAGACCGGCAGGATGTGGCGCGGTACCTGGTTGCGCGGGGATGCCGGACGGACATCCTCATGGCTGCGGCCCTGGGCGATGCCGATCTCGTGCGGCGGCACCTGGATGCCGATCCGGCATGCATCCGCATGAGCGTATCGGAGGAGTGGTTTCCAAAGCAGGATCCGCGCGCCGGCGGCGCCATTTACATCTGGAAGCTGGGGGCGCACCGCACCGCGCACTCAGTGGCGCGCGATTTCGGTCACGAGCAGGTCTTCCAATTGCTGCTCGAGCGGACACCGGAGGACCTGAAGCTGGCGCTGGCGTGTGAGCTCGGCGACGAAACCGTGTTTCACGAATTTCTATCGAAGCATCCGGACGCGGCAAAAACGCTATCGGAGGCGGAGCAGCGCAAGCTGCCGAACGCCGCACAGAACAACAACACAAAAGCGGTCCGTCTGATGCTGGAGGCGGGTTGGCCGGTAGATACGCCGGGAGAGATGGGAGCAACGGCGCTGCACTGGGCCGGGTTCAACGGCAATGCGGAGATGACTCGCGAGATCTTGCGGTTCCACCCAACCCTGGAATTGAAATCGCGGAACTATGAGGGAACGGCACTTGGGTGGGCGATATACGCTTCCGGGAATGGTTGGCATCGAGACACCGGGGACTTCGTCGGAACGATTCGGGCGCTCCTGAACGCCGGGGCGGCTCTACCGCCCAACGCGGAGGAACTGGAGCCCAGCGAGGCCGTGCTGGAGCTGCTGCCATGACGCGAAGCATGCGCCCGCTGTCCGTCACGATCCTCGCGTTGTTGTATATCGCGGTAGGTACGATCGGCTTTGTTACCCACTTCCCCCGGTCCACGCGACAAATGCGTTTCGATACGATGGCATCTGGATTGAAGTTGTCGAGGTTCTGGCGATTATCTGTGGAGCATTTATGCTCCGCGGCCACAACTGGGCGCGCTGGCTTGCGATCGCCTGGATGGGTTTCCACGTTGGCCTGAGCGCCTTTCACGCGTTTCACGAACTCGCCATCCACTCTCTGTTCTTTGCCGCGATCACATGGCTTCTTTTTCGTCCCGCCGCCGCGCGGTATTTTCGCGGTGAGCGAATGAAACCGGCATAATTCCGGCAGCGATGGTTATCAGGGCCCCGTGACCGACGCCACAATCCTCTGGATCATCCCGTCCACCGCTTTACCCGGCTCGTGCCAATGCCACACCAGAACAATGTCATGCTCCGGATCGATCCAGACGATATTTCCGCCATTGCCGACCGCGGCGAAGCTCGACGCCGGCCCGCTCGGCCATTGCTTTCGCTTCGTGTTCAGCCACCACAAATAGCCGTAGTCCGGCCCGTGCGCCGAGGGTGTCGTCGCTTCCTCGAATCCATTTCTCCGAGACCAGTTGCGTACCTTCCCATTTGCCCTTGTTCAGAATCAGCAGTCCGAAACGCGCGAGATCCTGCGAGTTGATCCACAGCCCGCCGCCCCAGCGCGTGCCGCCGCTCACCTGACTCCACCGGCTTCCCATTGATCTCAACCGTCGATTTCGGCCCATACCCCTGCCATCTCCATTCCTGAGAAGCGCCGATCTTGTCCATGATGTTCTCTTTGAGCACCTCGGGTAACCCTTTGCCGAAGACCCGCGCCAGGGAAAGCGACAGCCGATTGATGCGCACGTCGTTGTACTCGTAATACGTGCCCGGATCGTGAATCTCGCGCGGTTTCATCTGGCCGTTGCCGAACTCCTCCACGCCGAGGAAGTTCGCGTTCTTGCCCCACATCTCGCCTTCCCACTCGCTTTCCTGCTGCAGGTGGTTCTTCCACGTGATCTTCGCATTATGCGGTGAGTCGTATCCGCCATCGTGGACATAGCCGGCCACCGTGTCATCGACGCTGCGGATCAGGCCCTTCGCAAACGCGATCGAGGCGGTCGTGGAGAGGAAGCTCTTGGCCGACGCTGTAGACCGGATCATTGGTCTTTGTATCGCCAAATTCCGCCACGATATAGCCGTGGCGCAGAATGATACCGTTGGTTGCCGCGCGTTGCGCAGGCAGCGCGCCCAGCACTTTGCCGAACACACGGACTTGGTCTTTCTCGAAGTCCCACTTGGAGCCATGGGTCTCGGCCCACTCAACGGCCTTCTCCAGTTTCCCGGCGTCCATTCCCGACTTCAGCCGGCGCTTTGTGCTGCCACGTGCCGGCAGCGGGGAAATAAGTTGTACGCTTCGGCTGCGCACTCTGCCCCGCAAGCCCGGAGGCAATCGCAGCCCCCAGCAGCAGCGTCAGCAACGAACGTCGGTTCGGCCGTTGAGTCATCACGGAGAAGCACCTCAGGAGGCAGTGTCCCACATTCCGGGTTTCGTATGACGGAAAAGAGGAAAGCAATGTGTTATCCCTCAGGCTCCAAATGACCGCGGGCATCCGCAACAACACGCGCGAGTCGCATGTCTGAGGGCCCGCAACGCTGCCGCGAACTTGGCCTTCGCGACCTGGCACTATTCCTAATCGCCTTGATGGTCGGCCCGCGCTGGATCTCTGTTGCCGCGCACGGTGGACCCGGAACCATCGTTCTTTGGATCCTCGCCGCGATCCTGATCGTCATCCCGCTCGCCATCGCCGTTGCCGCGCAATCCGAAAAGCACCCCGGCGCTGGCGGACTCTACCTTTGGGCGCGCAACGATTTCGGACCGTGGCATGGATTCCTTAACTTCTGGGTCTACTGACGAGAGATTTCCGGATTGCAACACCGATCCGCTCACGATGGCAGTGGACGTGGGCCCGAAGCCGTTGGCGTAAAGCGTGATCGCGACACCACCTGCGCTTGCGCGGTAAACGTCGCACTCACAATGCCGCCGTTGGTTACGGCCACCGGCACGGTGCCGGAAAGTGCATCGGGTGGCGTCAGGACGTTGATCTGTGAAGGACTGATGTAGTACACGAACGCGCTGGCTTGCTATTCACCGTGAGCTTCCGGCAATCAGCCGCCTCACGCCGGGACTACTAACCTCGCCGGTGCGGAGGAGGAGTTCAGATAGTTTCGACAAGGCCACCATCGTAACTCCGTCGGTAGGCCCAGTCAAAATCCTGAGATAAATGTCGGTCTAGAATAACAACAAAGAGATTGAAGGCAACATGACCAGACTCTTCAGTCACCGAACTACGCACGGCGTCATCCCTAAGCTCGTCTTGGCGTTCATCGCGTGCAGCTTGAATTCCCCGTACGCGAGCGGGGCTTTGGTTCCCAGCGCCGACGGCGTTACTGTTTATGACAGCGCAAACGGGGTCACTTGGCTCGCCAACGCCAATCTGCGCTGCCACCAACCGATTCGGTCTTCCAGTGTGCGGCAGCTCTGCCATCGACACGAAAACATGCGTCAACCCCAGCGGTTCGATGAGCTATCAAGCTGCGGCGGCCTGGGTGAAGGCGATGAACGCCGCCAATTATCTGGGACACACCAACTGGCAGATCCCAACCACACCAATCTTCGATGCCGCCTGCTCGTTTACCGGCCCGCAAAATAATTCGTTCGGCTGGGGTTGCGCGGCCAGCGCACTAGCCTCCCTATACACTGCGTTGGGCCTGAAGGCGCCGGATACGGCGGTTCCCCCGGCCACCATAAAAGTAGGTCCATTCAACAATCTTCAACCCGATCTTTATTGGTCGCAAACCTCCCTTCCACAGCCCACTGGCGACATCGGCTGTTGTGCCACCTTTTCATTTAATAGCGGCTGGCAGGGATCGAATATTGCGTCGAACCTCCTGTTTCTCCTCCCGATGATCCACGGCAAGATCACCGGAACCCCATCGGCCTCGGGCACAGGGTTGCAAGTCAATCCCGGCGGCCAAACCGTTTATGACCCTGTTACCAACGTGACTTGGCTGGCGGACGCGAACCTCGCCGCCAGCAACACGTTTGGCCTGCCGCTGTGCAAAGCGCCGGGCAGCCCGAATCTGTGCGTCGGCCAGAACGGTGCGATGAACTTCAATTCGGCCACCCAACTCATCGGGAATATGAATGCCGCGGCATACCTTGGCCAAACGAACTGGCAGATGCCGGCGGCCGATCCAAGCTGCGCCGCCTCCTATTCCTGCTCCACGGCGAGTTCGCTGTTTCAAGACCTGTATTACAACCAATTGGGCTTGACGAGGGGCACGCCGGTAGTTACTCTGCCCGCCATTGCCGTAGGTCCGTTCACCGGCATTCGGCCCTATCTCTATTGGACTTGCCAGGCGGACAAAGTGACGGAACCCTGCGGCACTGCGGTTCCGGCGACCGGTTTCGAATGGAGCTTCTGGTTTGGCAATGGCTTTGAAGGAACCGACGTGCTCGCACACGACATGTACGTGACCGCGTATTTTCCCGGCACACGCGCAACGGCAACCGTTCCGGAGATCACAGAGGTCGCAAATGCCGAGGGTGATAGTCCCACCATTGCGCCCAACACCTGGCTCGAGATAAAGGGGCTTGGCCTCGCGCCCTCGGGTGATTCGCGCATCTGGCAAAGCTCCGACTTCGCGGGCACCGCCATGCCGGCCCATAGGTCGCCGTTGCCGCGCCGCCCGCGTAGTTGCAGGAAGGCGAGCCGACGAAGCTCCCGGTCGTGCTCGGAGGCGTGAGGATGCTCGCCGTCGCGGTTCCGGCCGCGAGGACGCCGCCGCCGGTCGCGTTCACGGTGATCGTGAGCACGTGGTTGGTACCCACCGCGTTCGCAGCGTTCTGCGGCGTGATCTGGATGAACGCATCGGCCCAGTTCTTGGCCGCATTCCCGCAGTTGGCCGCACAGCCTGCGGTCACGTTCGCGGCCGTCCCCGTCGTGCGGGACACGGTGCCGGCGGCGTTCGTGAAGCCGACCGTGGAGGTCGCCTGCACGCTCGTCGTCCCGGCCACACCCGAGGTGATCGTGACCGTGCAGCTCGCGGTCGCCGCGCCACCCGCGTAGTTACAGGTGGGCGAGCCGACGAAGCTGCCGGTCGTGCTCGGCGGCGTGAGGATGCTCGCCGTCGCCGTCCCGGCCGCGAGGACGCCGCCGTTGGTCGCGTTGACCGTGATCGTGAGCACGTGGTTGTTGCCGACCGCGTTGGTCGCGTTCTGCGGCGTGATCTGGATGAACGCATCCACCCACGTCTTGGCCGCGTTTCCGCAGTTGGCCGCGCAGCCCGCGGTCACGTTGTCGGCCGTGCCGGTCGTGCGGCTCACGGACCCGGCCGCGTTGTTGAAGCCGATGCTCGAGGTCGCCTGCACGGTGGTCGTGCCGGCCACGGCCGAGGTGATCGTGACCGTGCAGCTCGCGGTCGCCGCGCCGCCCGTGTAGTTGCAGGAGGGCGAGCCGACGAAGCTGCCGGTCGTGCTCGGCGGCGTGAGGATGCTCGCCGTCGCCGTGCCGCTCGCGAGCACGCCGCCGTTGGTCGCGTTGACCGTGATCGTCAGCACGTGGTTCGTGCCCACCGCGTTCGACGCGTTCTGCGGCGTGATCTGGATGAACCCGTCCACCCAGGTCTTCGACGCGTTGCCGCAGTTCACGGTGCAGCCCGCGGTCACGTTCGCAGCCGTTCCCGTCGTGCGGGTGACGGTGCCGGCCGCGTTCGTGAAGCCGACCGTCGAGGTCGCCTGCACGCTCGTGGTGCCGGCAACCGGCGAGGTGATCGTGACCGTGCAGGTCGCCGTCGCCGCTCCGCCCGCGTAGTTGCAGGTGGGGGAGCCGACGAAGGTGCCGGTCGTGCTCGGCGGCGTGATGATGCTCGCGGTCGCCGTGCCGCTGGCGAGGACGCCGCCGCCGGTCGCGTTGACCGTGATCGTGAGCACGTGGTTCGTGCCGACGGCGTTCGCTGCGTTCTGCGGCGTGATCTGGATGAACGCGTCTGCCCAGTTCTTGTTGGCGTTGCCGCAGTTCAGCGTGCAGCCGGCCGTGACGTTGTCGGCCGTCCCGGTGGTGCGGGTCACCGTGCCCGTCGCGTTGGTGAAGCCGACGCTCGAGGTCGCCTGCACCTGCGTCAGGCCCGCGGCCGCCGAGCTGATCGTGACGGTGCAGCTCGCGGTCGCCGCCCCGCCCGTGTAGTTACACGAGGGGGAGCCGACGAAGGCGCCGGTCGTGCTCGGCGGTGTCAGGATGCTCGCCGTCGCCGTGCCGCTCGCGAGGACGCCGCCGCCGGTCGCGTTGACCGTGATCGTGAGGACGTGGTTCGTACCGACGCCGTTGGTCGCGTTCTGCGGCGTGATCTGGATGAACGCGTCCACCCAGTTCTTGTTGGCGTTGCCGCAGTTCACGGTGCAGCCGGCGGTGACGTTGTCCGCCGTCGCCGTCGTGCGCGACACGGTCCCGAGCGCGTTGGTGAAGCCGACGGTCGAGGTCGCCTGCACCTGGGTCAGGCCCGAGGTCGCCGAGGTGATGGTGACCGTGCAGGTCGCCGTCGCCGCGCCGCCCGCGTAGTTGCAGGTGGGGGAGCCGACGAAGCTGCCAGTCGTGCTCGGCGGGATGACGATGCTCGCCGTCGCCGTGCCGGCAGCGAGGACGCCGCCGCCGGTCGCGTTGACGGTGATCGTCAGCACGTGGTTCGTGCCGACGGCGTTCGAGCGTTCTGCGGCGTGATCTGGATGAACGCGTCCACCCAGTTCTTCGCTGCGTTCCCGCAGTTCACGGTGCAGCCCGCGGTCACGTTCGTGGCCGTCCCGGTGGTGCGGGACACGGTCCCGACCGCGTTGGTGAACCCGATCGTCGAGGTCGCCTGCACGCTCGTGCTGCCGGCGATCGGCGAGGTGATGGTGACCGTGCAGGTCGCCGTCGCCGCCCCGCCCGTGTAGTTACACGAGGGGGAGCCGACGAAGCTGCCGGTCGTGCTCGGCGGCTTGAGGATGCTCGCTGTCGCCGTACCGCTCGCGAGGACGCCGCCGCCGGTCGCGTTGACGGTGATCGTCAGAACGTGGTTCGTTCCCGACCGCGTTCGCGGCGTTCTGCGGCGTGATCTGGATGAACGCGTCGGCCCAGTTCTTCGTCGCGTTCCCGCAGTTCGCGGTGCAGCCGGCGGTCACGTTGTCGGCCGTCCCGGTGGTGCGAGACACGCGTCCCGGTGGCATTCCCGAAGCCGATCGTCGGAGGTCGCCTGCACGCTCGTCGTGCCGGCAACCGCCGAGGTGATCGTGATCGTGCAGGTCGCCGTCGCCGCCCCGCCCGCGTAGTTGCAGGACGGGGAGCCGACGAAGCTGCCGGTCGTGCTCGGCGGGGTGAGGATGCTCGCCGTCGCGGTGCCGGCCGCGAGGACCCCGCCGCTGGTCGCGTTGACCGTGATCGTGAGCACGTGGTTCGTCCCGACCGCGTTGGCGCGTTCTGCGGCGTGATCTGGATGTAGGCGTCCACGACCGTCAGCGGCTCGCACGGCCCCTGCGAGGGCGCGAACTGGCTGGGCGTGTTGCCGTCGCCAAGGTAGTTGGCCTGGAACGAGTAATGCCCCGCGGCCAACGGCCCCTGCGGGAAGTCGGTCGCATCGACGGTCGAGAAGCCGCCGCCCGGATTCGGGACGAGCGTCTCGACCTTGTGCGAGGTGAACGGCTGGGTGCAGCCGCCGTCGGTGAACCACTGCACGTCAACCGTCCCGGCCGGGCCGGGCTGGCCGGGAACGCCGGTCACCGTGACGAAGTCGTGCACGGTCGTGCCCGCCGCGACCGAGGTCACGGTGCCGCCGCCGGCGTTGTTGTGGATCGCCGTCGCGGTCGACGTCGGAACCGGATTCACGTCCGTCGCCGCGCCGGAGCCCGAGATGTTGAGCGCCGTGCTGCAGGGGAACCCGCCGACCGGCTTGTCGCACACCTGCCGGTAGCTGAAGTTCGCGATGTCGCTCAGGGTGTCCTGACCGAGCGCGGAGCTCCCGACGTCCTGGAGCTGCGCGGTGTAGTGCGACAGACCGACCGTGATCTCGTCGCCGAAGGGAATCGTGCACTTGGTGGCGTCGCAGGTCGGCGCCGGAGGAACACCGTTGTCGATCAGATGAACGGGCCCGGCGGGAAAGACCGTGCTCGAGTTGATCGCGACCGTCTGCGGCGCCCCGGCCGTGGTTCCGTCGGGGTGGAAGACCTGGTCGACGACCAGATTGGTCGTCACCGTCCCCAGCGACGTCGAGTTCGTGTTGCTGATCGACGCAACGCAGACATACGCGTCACCCACATTGATCGGGCCGGCGCACTCCTTGCCGGTCGCGATCCCGTAGACCGGCTGTGCCGCCGCCTCGCCGATGAACACCAGCGACGCCACCAGCACTGCCAATGCGGCTAGCCAACCGCTACGCCTACCAATTGCCATACGCGCTGCCCTCATCCCGACCATTCCTCCTTGAAGTTGGCGTCGCCACACGAAACCACGGCGTCAACCGCGACCGAACCGGCCGCGATGTTGACCTCACCCCACCGCACAAAGAAACCGTTCCGCAGTCTTCTCCGCAGCTTGTTGAGCCGTAGCAGGGTCGACTCTATGTCCCTTACCGGGCGAAGATCAAGCGATCCAACCCGAATGGGTGGCTTTCCACGACGTGGCGGTCGCCGCCTTCCTCCGAGCCGCGCGAGCTCGAGGAGGCGCTGAAACAACCCACCCCGGGAAGCCGGCGGCGGCGCCGAGCGCGCCGGGCGTGGACGTCCGCCCGGCGCCTCCGCGAAGGCCCGGCGAGGAACCTCGCCCGCCTTGCACGAGAGGGGCCGGCTTTCGCCGGCCCCTCTCTTCGGTGCAACGTGCGCGCCCGGTTGGCGCTTACTGGTTCGTGTAGGCGTCGATCAGCGCCTCGAGCGCCAGCGCTTCTGCCTTCTGTGCGCCGGTGAGCGTGTAGTTCGCCACGCCGACGTAGTTGACGCCAGTCACGCCATCGGCCACGCCGCCCGAGAGGAAGGCGTTCGCCTTGTCGATCGTGGGCTGGATGCTCGGGTTGGAGCCGCCCTTGAGGTCGAGCTCCGCGGCGAGCAGGTGCCCCGCCAGGCAGTTGATCGGCGAGGAGCACTTCATCGCGTCGAAGATGTCGCTCGCCTTCGCGAACGTGTTCACGACGTAGTTGCCGAGACTGACCGGCAGCAGCGCCGTGGTCGCCGCCTGGTGGTTCTTCCAGAACCCCGGCGTCAGCGCCGGCCCGAAGCTCGGGACCTGCACCGTGAACGGCTCGCAGCCGGCGTTCTTGGCCGGGTAGTTCGCGTCCCCGTTGTAGTGGGCGAGGTACGAGAACGGCCCGCCTGCGGCCGGCGTCGTGAACGTCGCCGACGTCGCGAGCCCGCCCGCGCCCAGCGGCTTGTTCGGGTCGGTAGCCACGACGGTGCCGTTGCACGTCGTGCCGTTGAACAGCGTGAACGTGACCGTCCCGGTCGGGTCCGGGACCGCTGCGGGTGTTGCGGCGGTCCTGGTCACCGTGGCCTCGTCGTGCACGACCGTGCCCGGCGTGATCGTGGTGCTGTTGGTCACGTCGACGCCGGCCGCGTCACGGACGTGCGTGACGACCGTGACGTCGCCCCAGTTCTTGGTGGCGTTGCCGCAGTTGGCCGTGCAGCCGGCGGTCACGTTCGCCGCCGTCCCCGTCGTGCGGGTCACCGTTCCGGCGGCATTGGTGAAGCCGATCGTCGAGGTGGCCTGCACGCTCGTGATGCCGCTGACCGCCGAGGTGATCGTGACCGTGCAGCGTCGCCGTCGCCGCCCCGCCCGCGTAGTTGCAGGTGGGGGAGCCGACGAAGCTGCCGGTCGTGCTCGGCGGCGTGATGATGCTCGCCGTCGCCGTCCCGGCCGCGAGGATCCCGCCGCCGGTCGCCGTGACCGTGATCGTGAGCACGTGGTTCGTGCCCACCGGGTTGTTCGCGTTCTGCGGCGTGATCTGGATGAACGCGTCAGCCGGAACCACCCAGAGCTTGTTCGCGTTGCCGCAGTTCGCCGTGCAACCGGCGGTCACGTTCGTCGCCGATCCCGTCGTGCGGGACACCGTCCCGACCGCGTTACCGAACCCGATGCTCGAGGTCGCCTGCACCGTCGTGCTGCCGGCAACCGCCGAGGTGATCGTGACCGTGCACGTCGCCGTCGCCGCCCCACCCGCGTAGTTACAGGACGGGGAGCCGACGAAGCTGCCGGTCGTGCTCGGCGGCGTCAGGATGCTCGCCGTCGCCGTCCCGGCCGCGAGCACGCCACCGTTGGTCGCGGTGACCGTGATCGTGAGCACGTGCTGGTCGCCGACCGGGTCGGTCGCGTTCTGCGGCGTGATCTGGATGAACGCATCGATCCAGTTCTTCGCCGCGTTCCCGCAGTTCACGGTGCAGCCCGCGGTCACGTTCGCAGCCGTCCCGGTCGTGCGGGAGACGGTGCCGACCGCGTTGCCGAACCCGATCGTCGAGGTCGCCTGCACGCTCGTCGTGCCGGCGACCGCCGAGGTGATCGTGACCGTGCACGTCGCCGTCGCCGCCCCGCCCGCGTAGTTGCAGGAGGGCGAGCCGACGAAGCTGCCGGTCGTGCTCGGCGGCGTCAGGATGCTCGCCGTCGCCGTGCCCGCCGCGAGAACGCCGCCGTTGGTGGCATTCACCGTGATGGTGAGCACGTGGTTGTTGCCGACCGCGTTGGCCGCGTTCTGCGGCGTGATCTGGATGAACCCGTCCACCCAGCTCTTGGACGCGTTCCCGCAGTTCACCGTGCAGCCCGCGGTCACGTTCGCAGCGGACCCGGTCGTGCGGGACACCGTCCCGACGGCGTTGGTGAACCCGATGCTCGAGGTCGCCTGCACGCTCGTGGTGCCTGCGACGGCCGAGGTGATCGTGACCGTGCAGCGTCGCCGTCGCCGCCCCGCCCGTGTAGTTACAGCTCGGGGAGCCGACGAAGCTGCCGGTCGTGCTCGGCGGCGTCGAGGATGCTCGCCGTCGCCGTACCGCTCGCGAGCACGCCACCGTTCGTCGCGTTGACCGTGATCGTCAGCACATGGTTCGTGCCGACCGCGTTCGCACGCGTTCTGCGGCGTGATCTGGATGAACGCGTCCACCCAGTTCTTGGCTGCGTCCCGCAGTTCACCGTGCAACCGGCGGTCACGTTCGCGGCCGTCCCGGTCGCGCGGGTCACGTCCCGGTCGCGTTGGTGAAGCCGACGTTGAAGTCGCCTGCACCGGGTCAGCCCGCGACCGCGGAGGTGATCGTCACGGTGCAGCTCGCCGTCGCCGCGCCACCCGTGTAGTTACACGAGGGCGAGCCGACGAACGTGCCGGTCGTGCTCGGCGGCGTGAGGATGCTCGCCGTCGCCGTGCCGGACGCGAGGACGCCGCCGCTGGTCGCGTTGACGGTGATCGTAAGACGTGGTTGGTGCCCACCGCGTTCGCAGCGTTCTGCGGCGTGATCTGGATGAACCCATCGACGACCGTCAGCGGCTCGCAGCCCCCCGTGGAGGTCGCGAACTGGCTGGGGGTGTTGCCGTCACCGAGATAGTGCGCCATGAACGCGCGCTGCCCGGCCGAGTTGACTGTGACGCGAACCCGGTCACGTCGACCGTCCCGCCCGCACCGAGACGCGGTCGGAGTACTTGTCACCGCCGGGGCACCCGTGCAGGTGCCGTTGAGGAACCAGTCGACCGTCACGTTCCCGGTCGGGATCGGGTTCCCCGCGCCGGAGCTCACCGTCACGAAGTCATGGACGGTCGTGCCGGCCGCGACCGAGGTCACGGTCGCGTGCGTTGCATCGTGGATCGCCGTCGTGGTCGTCGTCGGCACCGGATTCACGTCCGTCGCAGCGCCCGAGCCCGAGATGTTGAGTGCGGTGCTGCAGGGGAACCCGCCGACCGGCTTGTCGCACACCTGCCTGTAGCTGAAGTTCGCGATGTCGCTCAGGGTGTTCTGCCCGGCAGCGGCGGAGCTCCCGACGTCCTGGAGCTGCGCGGTGTAGTGCGACAGGTCGACCGTGATCTCGTCGCCGAACGGAATCGTGCACTTCGTCGCATCGCAGGTCGGCGCCGGAGCGATCCCGTCGTCGATCAGATGAACGACCCCGGAGGCAACCGTGGTCGAGTTGATCACGACCGTCTGCGGCCCCCCGGCCGTCGTACCGTCGGGGTGGAAGACCTGGTCCTGCGACAGATTGGTCGTCACCGTCCCCAGCGAGCGTCGAGTTCGTGTTGCTGATCGACGCGACACAGGTGTACGCGTCACCCACATTGATCGGGCCGGCGCACTGCTTCCCGGTCGCGATCCCGTAGACCGGCTGCGCTGCCGCCTCACCGATGAACACCAGCGACGCCACCAGCACCGCCAACGCGGCGATCCACCCGCTACGCCCACTAATTGCCAAACGCGCTGCTCCTCATCCCGACCACTCCTCCTTAAAGTTGGCGTCGCCACAGTTGGCGCCGCCACACGTAAAAGCTGCGTCGCCAGAGTCGGCGCCGCCGCAGAAATCCGCATCGTCGACCGCGACCGAACTGTTCCTCGGCGCTGACGGCCCCGACCACCGCATGAACTAAGGCCTCTCCCCAGTTAGGCAACTTCGCCTAACGCGCTTCTCCCCCCTGCGACGACTGTACCGCCCCCGGTAGGGGAAGGGCAAGCGAAACAGCCCGAATCGGTGGGTTCCAGCTCGCGCACGTTCGCGGCGCTCGGCTAGTGTCGGCGGGATGAAGGGCGAGGAGCTGCGCGCGCTCCAGGAGCCGCTGAAGCAGCGCTACCGCGACGAGCCGGAGGCGGCGCTCGTGACGCTGCGGGCCCGGGGCGAGCTCGACGACGGGATCGCGTGCTCGGTCGAGACCGGCCGCGCGCTCGTCCGCGCGGGGCTGCACCCCTCGAGCGGCGGCGACGGCATCGCGGCATGCTCGGGCGACATGCTCCTCCAGGCGCTCGCGGCCTGTGCGGGCGTGACGCTGAAGGCGGTCGCGACCGCGCTCGGGCTCGAGGTGGCCGGTTCGGTGCACGCCGAGGGCGACCTCGACTTCCGCGGCACGCTCGCGGTCGACCGCGAGACCCCGGTCGGGTTCACGGCGATCCGGCTCCGGTTCGAGCTCGAGAGCGAGGCGAGCCCGGACGAGCTCGCGACGCTGCTGCGGCTGACCGAGCGGTACTGCGTCGTCTTCCAGACGCTCGCGAGCCCGCCCTCGCTCTCGGTTGCGTAGGCCGTCGCGGCGTTCCCGGTTGACGAAGAGGGGGCCGGCTTTCGCCGGCCCCTCTCGTTAGTGCAACGTGCGCGCCCGGTTGGCGCTTACTGGTTCGTGTAGGCGTCGATCAGCGCCTCGAGCGCCAGCGCCTCTGCCTTCTGTGCGCCGGTGAGCGTGTAGTTCGCCACGCCGACGTAGTTGACGCCAGTCACGCCATCGGCCACGCCGCCCGAGAGGAAGGCGTTCGCCTTGTCGATCGTGGGCTGGATGCTCGGGTTGGAGCCGCCCTTGAGGTCGAGCTCCGCGGCGAGCAGGTGCCCCGCCAGGCAGTTGATCGGCGAGGAGCACTTCATCGCGTCGAAGATGTCGCTCGCCTTCGCGAACGTGTTCACGACGTAGTTGCCGAGGCTGACCGGCAGCAGCGCCGTGGTCGCCGCCTGGTGGTTCTTCCAGAACCCCGGCGTCAGCGCCGGCCCGAAGGTTTTGGGCCTGCACCGTCAGCGGTTCGCAGGCTCCCTGAGAGGGTGCGAACTGGCTGGGGCTGTTGCCGTCGCCGAGGTAGTTGGCCTGGAAGGAGTAGTTCCCGGCGGCCAGCGGCCCCTGCGGGAAGTCGGTCGCATCGACGGTGCTGACCCCACCAGCACCGGGAACGAGCGTCTCGATCTTGTGCGAGGTGAACGGCTGGGTGCAGCCGCCGTCGGTGAACCACTGCAGATCGACCGTCCCGGTCGGCGCCGGCTGAGCCGCCGGACCGGTGACCGTGACGAAGTCGTGCACCGTGGCTCCCGCGGGGACCGAGGTCACGGCCCCGCCGGCGCTGTCATGGATCGCCGTCGTGGTCGACGTCGGAACCGGATTCACGTCCGTCGCCGCGCCCGAGCCCGACAGGCTGGCTGCCGTGCTGCACGGGAACCCGGCGACCGGCTTGTCGCACACCTGCCTGTAGGTGAAGTTAGCGATGTCGCTCAGGGTGCTCTGACCGAGGAGGGAGCTCCCGACGTCCCCGACCTGCACCGTGTAGTGCGACAGGTCGACCTCGATCTCGTCGCCGAACGGAATCGTGCACTTCGTCGCGTCGCAGCTCGGCGCCGGAGGGATCCCGTCGTCGATCAGGTGAACGACCCCGGAGGCCAACGTGGTGGAGTTGATCAAGACCGTCTGCGGCGCCCCGGCCGTCGTGCCGTCGGGGTGGAAGACCTGGTCCTGGACCGCACTGGTCGTCACCGTTCCCTCTGAGCTCGAGTTCGTGTTGCTGATCGACGCGGTACAGACGTACGCGTCGCCGACGTTTAGCGGGCCCGCGCACGACTTACCGGTCGCGATCCCGTAGACCGGCGGCGCTGCCGTCGCCTCACCGATCAACACCAGCGACGCCACGAGCACCGCCAATGCCCCAAGCCAACCAACGCGTCCATTCACTGCGAAACGCGCAGCCCTCATCCTCACCACTCCTTCCTAAAGTTGGCGTCGCCAAAGTCGGCGTCGCCACACGTGACCGCAGCATGGGCCACCACCGAACCGGCTCCCCCCGGTACCGACGGTCGCCACCACCGCATGAACAAGACCTTTCCGCAGTTAGGCGACCTCGCCTAACAGGAGTCCACCCCCGCTACCAACGACTCTACTCGTGTTCGCGGGAAGATCAAGCGGCGAGGGCTCCTTCCTGACGGGCGGGACCAAACCCGGACTCACGGAGGCGCGCACGTTCGGGTTCGTGACCCAATCTCAACCTCGACTACAGCTTCATCGTCGAACAGTCGGGGGTCAACAGTCGGGGGTCAGCTTCGCCGACGGCTCGTGGCTGCGACGCCTCGCGAGTCTTCTCGCGCGCCCGCGCGCGAGGCCTTTCTCCGCTTTGCCGCGCAGTCGGCCGTCGAGGGTTCGGCTACGGCTCGACCGGGAGAGACACCGGCGAGCTCGACGGGCTCGAAGGCGCACGCGACGCTCTCGCCGAGGCCGTTGCTGGAGTTTCGCCCGGCGAGCCCGTTGGACCGGCCAGGACCTGCGTCGCAGCGAATCGCCCCCGCGACGTCTCGACTCTTGGGTGGAGCGGTTCACGTCGCCCGGCGCTACAGTGCGTGCGCATCGACAACTCCTGTCTCGGCAGGCGTTGAAGGGGTCGGTAGGTCTGCGGCTGACGACTGCTTCGAGGTCTATGCCATACGGGACTACGTCAGAGGAGGAACTTCACGTGCGTAAGCATTTCCGAACTGTGGCTGCGGTGGCTGCGCTCGCCGCGGGAATAGGCGCCGTGCTGCTTCCGTCGCTCGCGCTCGCGTCCGGATCCGCAAAGGTTCCGACCTTCTCGGCGAAGCTGACGGGCAAGGCCGAGGTGCCGCCGGTGTCGTCGTCCAGTTCCGGGAATGTCACGATCACGCTCGACCCGAAGATCGGCAAGGTCTGCTGGACGTTCACGCTCAAGGGGGTCCCCGGCGCGCTGACCGCGCACGTCCTCCGCGCGGCGCCGGGCAAGACGGGTCCGGCAGTCATTCGGCTCGGCGGCCGGTACTCGCCGAAGGGGTGCAGCGGCGCGTCGATCGGTGCAGTCAAGGCAGTCGTCGCGAGCCCGGGCGCGTACTACGTCAACGTGCAGACCGCCAAGCACCTGAACGGCGCCATCCGCGGACAGCTTCACCGCTGAGCCCGAGAGGGTTCTCCGACCCGCACTCCGCGCGTTCCACGCGGCCAGATCGCGTTGCCTTGCGCGCGGAGCGGCTGCTACTGTCCCGCGGGCCGATTCGCAGCCTATGTGAATCTGCGCCTAACCGCGATCGAACCTCCCCCTAACCGCAATCTTCTTACGTCGGGCCGCGTCGGCCCACCCTCGGTTGAGTGTCTCGCTCTCAAGCCCGGGGCGGCACGTGCCGACAACGGATCCGTCGCATGACGTCGAGCTCCTCCCGCACCCGTCACCGTTTCTCGAACGTGTTCCGCGTCCGAGTGCTGCTCGCCGCGTCCGTGCTCGCGATGGTCTTCGCGCTCGTGCCCGGGACGGCCTCGGCGACGTGGGTGCTCAATCAGACCCAGTTCGACGACGGGACGTGCAACAACAACGTGCCGAGCGGCGCCGACCCGAGCGTGATCTCGAGCGCGACGCCCTGGTTCCTGCTCTACGGCGACGGCAACAGGTCCTCGTATCGGGTCTTCATCGACGGCGTCGCGATCGGCACGTTCGCCTCGGACTCGCGCTCGAACGTCTGCATCGGCGTGACGGTGCCCCTGTCCGAGGGCGCGCACACCCTGACGGCGAACGAGCTGGCGCCCAACACGAGCAACGTGGTGGCGCCGTTCAACTTCTCGGTCGACACCGTCCCGCCGCCCGCGCCATCGACGCCTGTGCTCGCGTCGTACAGTGACTCGGGCCTGATGGGCGACAACGTGACGATGTTCACGAACCCGTCGTTCCTCGGCACCTCCCAGCCGAACCAACAGATTCTCCTGTACGACGGTCCTGGCGCAGATCGGCGGGGCCGTGTCAGATTCGACAGGCCATTGGATGGCGAGGCCGTCGCCGCGTGCCGCCGGAGTTCACTCGATGACCGCTCGCGCGGTCGACGAGGCCAACAACTACAGCGCCCCGTCGGGTGCCCTGTCGATCACGATCGACACGGCGGTTCCGGTCACCGCGCTCACCAGCCCGGCCTCCGGGTCGACCGTGTCGGGTACGACGACGGTCGCCGCGAATGCATCGGACAACGTCGGGGTGTGGAAGGTCGATTTCCAGGTCGACGGAGTGACCAAGGCGACCGACACGACGGGCCCCTTCACGTACGCCTGGGACACGACCACCGTCGCGAACGGATCGCACACGCTGAGCGAGCTCACGACCGACGTAGCCGGCAACACCGCGACCTCGTCCGCCACCGTCACCGTGAGCAACGGTGCCGCGCCGACCGTGCCGGGTACGCCGTCGCTGGTCTCGGCGTCGGCCGGGAGCGGGACTGGTGCTCGGCGTGGAGCGCGCCCGGGTCGAACGGTGGCGCGGCGGTGAGCGGGTACAAGGTTTACCGCGGCACCTCGACCGGGGCCGAGACGCTGATGACGACGGTCGGGAATGTGACTGGCTGGACGGACAGTCTGGTCGTGAACGGGGTGACGTACTACTACAAGGTTTCCGCGGTCAACTCGGTTGGTGAGGGTGCGTTGTCGAACGAGCGGAGCGCGACGCCGGTTGCGGCGGCGACGGTGCCGGGCGCGCCGAGTCTCGGTTCGGCTTCGGCGGGCAACGGGACCGTGGCGCTTGGCTGGAGCGCGCCGGGTTCGGATGGAGGCGCGGCCGTGACCGGGTACAACGTCTACCGCGGCACCGCGACTGGGGCCGAGACGCTGCTGACGACGGTCGGCAACGTGACCGGCTGGACGGACAGTTCCGTCGTGAACGGGGCGACGTACTACTACAAGGTCTCCGCGCTGAACTCCGTCGGCGAGGGCGCGCCGTCGAACGAGCGCAGCGCGACGCCGGTCACCGTGCCGGGCGCGCCGAGTCTCGGGTCGGCGTCTGCAGGGAGCGGTTCGGTGGCGCTGTCGTGGACGGCTCCGTCGTCGAACGGCGGCTCGGCGGTGACCGGGTACCGGGTCTATCGCGGTACCTCGAGCGGCGCCGAGACGCTCCTGACGACGGTCGGCAACGTCACCGGTTACACCGACGGCTCGGCCGTCCAACGGGACGACGTACTTCTACAAGGTCTCTGCGCTGAACTCGGTCGGCGAGGGTGCGCTGTCGAACGAGCGGAACGCGACGCCGGTCACGGTGCCGGGCGCGCCGAGTCTCGGTTCGGCGTCGGCGGGCAGTGGTTCGGTGGCGCTCGCGTGGACGGCTCCGTCGTCGAACGGCGGCTCGGCCGTGACCGGATACAACGTCTATCGCGGCACCTCGACCGGGGCCGAGACGCTGCTGACGACGGTCGGCAACGTGACCGGCTGGACGGACAACTCGGTCGTGAACGGTGTGACGTACTACTACAAGGTCTCCGCGCTGAACTCGGTCGGTGAGGGTGCGTTGTCGAACGAGCGGAGCGCGACGCCGGTCGGCGGCGACGGTGCCGGGCGCGCCGTCGTTGGCTTCGGCTTCGGCGGGCAGCGGTTCGGTGGCGTTGCGTGGACGGCTCCGTCGTCGAACGGCGGCGCGGCCGTGACGGGGTACGACGTGTACCGCGGCACCTCGAGCGGGGCCGAGACGCTGCTGACGACGGTCGGGAACGTGACCGGCTACACCGATGGCTCGGTCTCCAACGGGACGACGTACTACTACAAGGTCTCTGCGCTCAACTCGGTCGGCGAGGGTGCGCAGTCGAACGAGCGGAGCGCGACGCCGGCCGCGGCGGCGACGGTGCCGGGCGCGCCGAGTCTCGGTTCGGCTTCGGGAGCGAACGGGACCGTCGGGCTTGCGTGGAGCGCCCCGGCTTCCGATGGCGGCGCGGCCGTGAGCGGGTACCGCGTGTACCGCGGCACCTCGAGCGGCGGCGAGACACTCCTCACGACCCTCGGGAACGTCACGGGCTGGACGGACAGCTCGGTCGTGAACGGGACGACGTACTACTACAAGGTCTCCGCCCTGAACTCGGTCGGCGAGGGTGCGCTCTCGAACGAGCGCTCGGCCACGCCGGTTGCGACGGCGACCGTGCCTGGCGCGCCGTCGTTGCTCTCGGCGTCGGCGGGCAACGGGAGCGTGGCGCTGACGTGGAGCGCGCCGGCTTCGGACGGCGGTGCGCCGGTGGGCGGTTACCGGGTGTACCGGAGCGTGGTCGCGGGCGACCCGTTCCCCCGGCTGATGGCGACGGTCGGGAACGTGACCGGCTGGACGGACGGCTCGGTCGTGAACGGGACGACGTACTACTACAAGGTCTCCGCCGTCAACTCGGTCGGCGAGGGAGCGTCGTCGAACGAGCGGAGCGCGACGCCGGCGGCGGCGGCGACCGTGCCGGGTGCGCCGAGCCTCGTGTCGGCTTCGGCCGGGAGCGGGAGCGTGACCCTCGCGTGGAGCGCGCCGGGTTCGGACGGTGGCGCGGCGGTGAGCGGGTACAGGGTGTACCGCGGCACCTCGAGCGGCGCCGAGACTCTGCTCACGACCCTCGGCACCGTCACCGGCTGGACGGACAGCCTGGTCGTGAACGGCGTCACCTACTACTACAAGGTCTCCGCGGTCAACTCGGTTGGTGAGGGTGCGTTGTCGAACGAGCGGAGCGCGACGCCGGTTGCGGCGGCGACGGTGCCGGGCGCGCCGAGTCTCGGTTCGGCTTCGGCGGGCAACGGGACCGTGGCGCTCGGCTGGAGCGCGCCGGGTTCGGACGGAGGTGCGGCCGTGACCGGGTACAACGTCTACCGCGGCACCGCGAGCGGCGCCGAGACGCTGCTGACGACGGTCGGCAACGTGACTGGCTGGACGGACAGCTCCGTCGTGAACGGGGCGACGTACTACTACAAGGTCTCCGCGCTGAACTCCGTCGGCGAGGGCGCGCCGTCGAACGAGCGCAGCGCGACGCCGGTCACCGTGCCGGGCGCGCCGAGTCTCGGGTCGGCGTCCGCGGGGAGCGGTTCGGTGGCGCTGTCGTGGACGGCTCCGTCGTCGAACGGCGGCTCGGCGGTGACCGGGTACCGGGTCTACCGCGGTACCTCGAGCGGCGCCGAGACGCTCCTGACGACGCTCGGCAACGTCACCGGTTACACCGACGGCTCGGCCTCCAACGGGACGACGTACTACTACAAGGTCTCCGCGGTCAACTCGGTCGGCGAGGGCGCGCTGTCGAACGAGCGCAGCGCGACGCCGGCGGCGGCGGCGACAGTGCCCGGCGCGCCGTCGTTGGTTTCGGCGGCCGCGGGGAGCGGCAGCGTGACGCTCGCATGGAGCGCGCCGAGTTCGGACGGCGGCGCGGCCGTGAGCGGGTACCGCGTGTACCGCGGAACCTCGAGCGGCGGCGAGACACTCGTCACGACGCTCGGCAACGTGACCGGGTGGACCGACGGCTCGGTCGCGAACGGGACGACGTACTACTACAAGGTTTCCGCGCTCAACTCGGTCGGCGAGGGCGCGCTGTCGAACGAGCGGGGCGCGACGCCGGTCACGGTGCCGAGCGCGCCGACGTTGATCTCGGCGTCGGCCGGGAGCGGGAGCGTCGCGCTGCTGTGGACGGCTCCGTCGTCGAACGGCGGCTCGGCCGTCACGGGGTACAGGGTGTATCGCGGCACCTCGAGCGGCGCCGAGACTCTGCTCACGACCCTCGCCAACGTGACCGGCTGGACGGACAGCTCGGTCGCGAACGGGACGACGTACTACTACAAGGTCTCCGCCGTCAACTCCGTCGGCGAGGGGCCGCTCTCCGGTGAGCTCTCCGCCAGGCCCGCCGCGTCCGCGACCGTCCCCGGCGCGCCCAACCTCGTCTCCGCGACCGCCGGCACCGGCAGCATCGGGCTCGGCTGGACCGCCCCGACCTCCAACGGCGGCGCCGCGATCACCGGGTACAGGATCTACCGGGGCACGAGGTCCGGCGGCGAGACTCTTCTCGCCACCGTCGGCAATCTCACGAGCTACACCGACAGGGCCGCGGCGAAGAACACCGTCTACTACTACAAGGTGAGCGCTGTGAACTCTGTCGGTGAGGGGCCGCTCTCGAACGAGCGCTCCGCGAAGCACACCAAGTAGTCCGGCGGCGCTTCGGCCGCCTCCTCCGCGCGGAACGAGCGACCCGGCCGGCTCTCTGGAATGCCGCGGCGAAGCGCGGGGTCCTGCTGGGGTTCGCCAGCGTTTTCACGCAGCAGAAGCTCGGGCTTTCGACGCTTGTTGCTTCCCCGCGGCGCAGGCCCGCGCGCTCATCGCCTACATCAAGACCCTGAGATAGCCGGGCCGCCGGGGCCCGGCGCTTTCGCCGCCGGCAGTTTTGGTATCTACTCCGCGAGGTGGACCTGACGAAGGCGATCGAGTCGTGGCCGGTCGTGCGGCAGCTCCTCGACCGCGACCCGACCGGGCGCGGCCGGGCGGCGCGCTCGCGGCGCTCGCGGACGCTTGTGCCCCGGCTCGACGGCGCCGACCGCGTCGTGCGCTCGGTCTGCCCGTTCTGCGCCGTCGGGTGCGGGCAGCTCGTGTACGCGAAGGACGGAGAGGTGATCCAGATCGAGGGCGATCCGGCGAGCCCGATCTCGCGCGGCCGGCTCTGCCCGAAGGGCTCCGCGTCGAAGAACTACGTCCAGAGCCCGCTCCGCGAGTACCGGGTGAAGTACCGCCGCCCGTTCGGCACGCGGTGGGAGGAGCTCTCGCTCGACGACGCGATGGAGATGATCGTCGACCGCGTCCTCGCCGCCCGCGCGGCGGGCTGGGACGACGCGGGGCGGCGGACGCTCGGGCTCGCGAACCTCGGCGGCGCGACGCTCGACAACGAGGAGAACTACCTGATCAAGAAGCTCCTCACGGCGCTCGGGGTCGTGCAGGTCGAGAACCAGGCCCGCATATGACACAGCTCCACGGTGCCCGGTCTGGGCACCACGTTGGGACGAGGCGGGGCGACGACCTTCCGGCGGATCTCGTCGACGCGGACGTGATCACGATCATGGGCTCGAACATGGCCGAGAACCATCCGGTCGCGTTCCAGTGGGTGATGGAGGCGCGCGAGCGCGGCGCCGAGGTCGTCCACATCGACCCGCGCTTCACGCGGACGAGCGCGACCGCGACGCGGTTCGTCGGCATCCGCGCGGGCAGCGACATCGCGTTCCTCGGCGGCGTCGTGAGCTACATCCTCGAGCGCGGGCTCTGGTTCGACGAGTACGTGCGGCGGTACACGAACGCGCGCGCGATCGTGGGCGAGGAGTTCGCCGACACCGAGGACCTCGACGGGCTCTTCTCCGGCTGGGACCCCGAGCGCGGGCGGTACGACACCTCGACCTGGCGGCTCTCGGGCGAGGAGGACGAGACGCTCCAGCACCCGCGTTGCGTGCTCCAGATCCTGAAGCGGCACTTCGCGCGCTACACGCCCGAGGCCGTCGCGGACGCGTGCGGCTGCTCGGTCGAGGAGTTCCTCGGGTACGCCGAGACGATCTGCCGCAACTCGGGCCGCGAGCGGACGGGCGCGTTCGTGTACGCGGTCGGCTTCACGCAGCACACGACCGGCGCGCAGGTCATCCGCGCCGCGGCGATCGTCCAGCTCCTGCTCGGCAACGTCGGCCGGCCGGGCGGCGGCATCCTCGCGCTGCGCGGGCACGCGTCGATCCAGGGCTCGACCGACATCCCGACGCTGTACCACTCGCTGCCCGGCTACCTCGCGATGCCGCGCGTCGACGACGAGGGTGGCCTGGCCGGGTACGTCGAGCGCGCGTCGACGCCGACCGGCGGCTGGGGCCGCGCCGACGCGTACGTCGTCTCGCTGCTGAAGGCGTGGTGGGGCGACGCGGCCACCGCCGACAACGACTTCCGCTTCGACTACCTGCCGCTGATCGACGACGACAACTCGCACTACTGGACGGTGCAGCGGATGCTCCGCGGCGGCGTCAGCGGCTACATCGTCGCGGGCGAGAACCCCGCGGTCGGATCGGCGAACGGGCGCGCACAGCGGCTCGGGCTCGCGCAGCTCGACTGGCTCGTCGTCCGCGACCTCGTCGAGATCGAGACCGCCTCGTTCTGGTACGACAGCCCCGAGATCGAGACCGGCGAGCTCGTGCACGGAGGAGATCGCGACCGAGGTGTTCTTCCTGCCGGCCGCCTCGCACGTGGAGAAGGACGGCTCGTTCACGAACACGCAGCGGCTCCTCCAGTGGCACCACAAGGCGGTCGAGCCGCCGGGCGACTGCCGCTCCGAGCTCTGGTTCTACTACCACCTCGGCCGGAAGCTGCGCGAGCGGCTCGCCGGCTCGGACGACCCGCGCGACCGGCCGCTCCTCGACCTGACCTGGGACTACCCGACGTCCGGCGAGACGGACGAGCCGAGCGCCGAGGCCGTGCTGGCGGAGATCAACGGCCGCGACGCCGACGGCCGCCTGCTCGGCGGCTTCGGCGAGCTCCGCGCCGACGGCTCGACCGCGTGCGGCTGCTGGATCTACTCCGGCGTCTACGCGGACGGCGAGAACCGGGCCGCGCGACGCAAGCCGCACTGGGAGCAGGACTGCGTCGCGCCCGAGTGGGCGTGGGCGTGGCCGGCGAACCGGCGCGTGCTCTACAACCGCGCGTCGGCCGATCCCGAGGGCAAGCCGTGGTCGGAGCGGAAGCGGCTCGTCTGGTGGGACGAGGACGCGGCCCGCTGGACGGGCCTCGACGCGCCCGACTTCGACGAGGCGAAGCCGCCCGGCTACGTGCCGCCGGCCGGCGCGACGGGCCTCGACGCGATCCCGGGCGACAAGCCGTTCATGATGCAGGACGGCGGCGAGGGCTGGCTGTACGTCCCGGCCGGGCTCGAGGACGGGCCGCTGCCGACGCACTACGAGCCGCACGAGTCGCCGCAGCGGAACGCGCTCTACGGCAGGCAGGCGAACCCGCGCCGCCAGGTGACGCGGAACGTCCCCGAGGACCCGTACAACCCGCCGGCCGGCGAGCCGGGCTCCGACGCGTACCCGTACGTCCTCACGACGTACCGGCTGACCGAGCACCACACGGCCGGCGGGATCACGCGCTTCACGCCGTACCTCGCCGAGCTCCAGCCGGCGATGTTCGTCGAGGTGCACCCGGAGCTCGCGCGCGAGCGCGGCCTCGAGCACGGCGGCTGGGCGACGATCGTGACCGCGCGCTCGGCGATCGAGGCGCGCGTGCTCGTCACGCGGCGGATGCGCCCGGTGAAGGCCGGCGGCCGCGTCCAGCACCAGGTCGGGCTCCCGTACCACTGGGGCTCGCGCGGCCTCACCACGGGCGGCTCGGCGAACGACCTGCTGCACATGGCGCTCGACCCGAACGTCCACATCCAGGAGGCGAAGTCGCTGACGTGCGACATCCGCCCGGGCCGGCGCCCGCGCGGGCCGGCGCTGCGGCGGCTCGTCGAGGGCATCCGGGAGGCCGCGCGGTGAGCGTCGCCGAGCCCGGCACGCGGGTCGGGTTCTTCACCGACACGTCGGTCTGCATCGGCTGCAAGGCGTGCGAGGTCGCGTGCAAGGAGTGGAACCTCGTGCCGGAGGACGGCCTCCTCTGGACCGGCGAGAGCTACGACAACACCTCGGCGCTCGGCGCGAACACGTGGCGGCACGTCGCGTTCGTCGAGCAGCACAAGCCGCTCCGGCTCGACGGCGAGGCGCCCGCGCTCGACGCGGAGCCGCTCCGCTGGCTGATGAGCTCGGACGTCTGCAAGCACTGCACGCACGCCGCGTGCCTCGACGTCTGCCCGACCGGCGCGCTCTTCCGCACCGAGTTCGGCACCGTCGTCGTCCAGCCGGACGTCTGCAACGGCTGCGGCTACTGCGTCCCGGCGTGCCCGTTCGGCGTGATCGACCGCCGGCACCTGCCGGCGCCGCCGGGCGACGAGGGGCTGACGCTGCCGCTGTTCGAGCCCGAGGACGGCCGCGTGTGGAAGTGCACGCTCTGCTACGACCGGCTGAAGGGCGGCCGCGTGCCGGCGTGCGCGAAGGCGTGCCCGACGCACTCGATCCAGTTCGGCCCGCTCGACGAGCTGCGCGACCGGGCGAAGGCGCGGCTCGAGCGGCTCGAGGCGGACGGCTGGAACGGCGCGCGGCTGTACGGCGAGGATCCGGACAACGGCGTCGGCGGGTTCGGCGCGTTCTTCCTCCTCCTCGACGAGCCCGAGGTGTACGGGCTCCCGCCCGACCCGGTCGCGGCGACGAGGCATCTGCCCGAGCTGTGGCTCTCGACCGCGATCGCCGCCGGCGCGACCATCGTCGCCGCCGGGCTCGCGTTCCTCGGGGGCCGGCGATGACCGAGTCCGCAGAGACGGTCGGGTACTACGGCCGGCCGGTGATCAAGGAGCCGGTGTGGCTGCCGTCGGTGCCGCTGTACTTCTTCACGGGCGGGATGGCCGGCGCCTGCTCGGTGCTCCACGGGTTCGCGGAGATCGCGGGCCGCCGGGAGCTGGCGCGGACGGCGCTGTTCGTCGGCGCGGCCGCCGAGGCGATCTCCCCGCCGCTGCTGATCTCGGACCTCGGCCGGCCCGAGCGGTTCCTGAACATGTTCCGCGTCTTCAAGGTGACCTCGCCGATGAGCGTCGGCTCGTGGGTGCTCCTCGCGTCGGGCACGTCGACGGGCGCGGCCGCGACGCTCGAGGTGCTCGGGATCCTGAAGCCGCTGCAGCGCGCGGCCGAGGCCGTGGCGTTCGCGGCCGGCCCGCCGCTCGCGACGTACACCGGCGCGCTGCTCGCGAACACCGCCGTCCCGGTGTGGAGCGGGGCCCGGCGCGAGCTGCCGCTCCTCTTCGGCGCGAGCGCGATGGCGACCGCCGGCGCGGCGACGGCGATGTTCCTCGAGCCGCGCGACGCCGGGCCGGCACGCCGCCTCGCGGTCGGCGCCGCGGCGGGGAGCCTCGTCACGATGGCGACGATGCGGCGCCGGCTCGGATTCGTCGGCGAGGTCTACGACCGCGGCGCGGCCGGGCGCCTCGGCCGGGTCGCGGCGCTGTGCTCGGGCGCGGGCGCCGGCCTCCTCGCGCTGGCCGGAGGGCGGAGCCGCGCGGCCGCGGTCGCGGGCGGCGGCCTCGTCCTCGCCGGCGGGCTCGCGCTCCGCTTCTCCGTCTTCGAGGCCGGGAAGCAGTCGGCCCGCGACCCGAAGTACACGATCGTCCCGCAGCGCGAGCGGCTCGAGCGGCGCTCGGCGTAGGATCATTCTCCGTGGCGACCGCGTCGAAGGAGGAGCTCGGACAGCGTCTCGACCAGCACCGCCTCGAGCTGACGGCGCACTGCTACCGGATGCTCGGCTCCGCGTTCGAGGCCGAGGACGCCGTTCAGGAGACGATGGTGCGCGCATGGCGCGCGTACGACCGCTTCGAGGGCCGCGCGGCGCTCCGCTCGTGGCTCTACCGGATCGCGACGAACGTCTGCTTCGACATGCTCGACGGCCGCAAGCGGCGCGCGCGCCCGATGGACCTCGGGCCGGCCGGCGCGCCGGAGCTCGAGCACCTGCACACGCTGCCGGAGGCGACGTGGATCACCCCGGCGCCGGACGGGCTGCTCGTGCCGGACGGCGACCCGGCCGAGGTCGCGGTCGCGCGGGAGACGATCCGCCTCGCGTTCGTCGCCGCGCTCCAGCACCTGCCGCCGCGTCAGCGCGCGGTGCTGATCCTGTGCGAGGTGCTCCGCTGGCAGGCATCCGAGGTCGCCGAGCTGCTCGACACGAGCGTCGCGTCGGTGAACAGCGCGCTCCAGCGCGCGCGGGCGACGCTCTCCGCCGGCGTGCCGGCCGCGGCCGCGCCGGCGCCGCCGCTCGACGACGAGCGCCGCGCCCTCCTCACCCGGTACGTCGCCGCGTTCGAGGCGTACGACATGGACGAGCTCACGTCGCTGATCCGCGAGGACGCGACGCAGTCGATGCCGCCGTTCGACCTCTGGCTCAGCGGCCGCGACGACATCCTCACGTGGTGGTTCGGGCCGGGCATCGGCTGCCGCGGCTCGCGCGTGCTCCCGGCCGGCTCGGCGAACGGCTCGCCGGCGTTCGGGCAGTACAAGCCGAGCGAGACCGGCCCGGGCTTCGACCCGTGGGCGCTGCAGGTGCTCGAGCTCGACGGCGACCGCGTCGGCGAGTTCACGTTCTTCCTCGACACGGACGCGCTCTTCCCGCTCTTCGGGCTACCGCTCCACGTCGACTAGGACGTCCGCGAGCCCCAGCAGGGCGACGAGCTCGCGCAGCTCGGCCGACGCGTGCCGGAGCCGGACAACGGTGCCGCGCCTCTGCGCCGCGAGCTGCAGCCGTGCGAGCGCGTCGACCGTGACCGCGTCGGGCTCGACGGTGCGGACGTCGCAGAGCGCGATCGCGTTCGCGGGAAGCAGCGCGCAGACGCGGTCGCAGAGCCCGGGCAGGTCGCCGCGCGCGATCGGACCGCGGACGGCGAAGGCGATCGTTCGCGGCGCGTGCGCGGACATTCCCGGAGAACAGACCGTCCGGCACGCGCGAAGTCATCGTTAGCCTTGGCGCGATGGGCGACCACGCGATCGAGGCGATCGGCCTCGTCCGGGAGTTCAAGAAGGGCCCGCGCGCGGTCGACGGGATCGACCTCGCGGTCGCGCCGGGCGAGATCTACGGCTTCCTCGGGCCGAACGGCGCCGGCAAGTCGACGACCGTGCACATGCTGACGACGCTGCTCCCGCCGACCGCCGGCACGGCGCGGGTCGCCGGCTTCGACGTCGTCGCCCAGGGGCCGCAGGTGCGGATGGCGATCGGGGCGGCGCTGCAGGAAGCCGCGCTCGACCCGCTGCTGACCGGCCGCGAGCACCTCCGCCTCCAGTGCGCGCTGCAGGCGCTGCCGCGGGCGATCCGCGCCGACCGGGCCGCCGAGCTGCTCGCGCGCGTCGGGCTGACCGAGGCCGCCGACCGCCGCGTGCGCGGCTACTCGGGCGGAATGAAGCGGCGGCTCGACCTCGCCCTCGCGCTCGTGCACTCGCCGCGCATCCTCTTCCTCGACGAGCCGACGACCGGGCTCGACATCCAGAGCCGGACCGCGCTGTGGTCGGAGGTCGGGCGGCTCGCGCGCGAGGACGGCGTGACCGTGTTCCTCACCACGCAGTACCTCGAGGAGGCCGACGTGCTCGCCGACCGCGTCGGGATCATCGACCACGGCCGGATCGTCGCCGAGGGCACCCCGGACGCGCTCAAGGCCGAGATCGGCCGGCCGACCGTCGAGGCGACGCCGGCCGACCCCGACCAGCACCTCCGCGTCGCGGAGATCCTCGCCCGCTTCGGCGACTCGTGCCCGAGCGCGCGCGGCGTCGCCGTGCTGCTGAGCCTCGACGCGGGCCTCGCCGACGTCGTGCGCGCGCTCGACGCGGCCGGCCTCGAGGTCTCGCACCTCGAGCTGCATCAGCCGTCTCTCGACGACGTGTTCCTCGCGAAGACGGGCCGCTCGCTCGAGGGCTCCGGCGTCGCGGAGCCTGAGGCCGAGGAGCCTGCCGACCCGGAACGCGAGGCGGCATGAGCCCGCGGCGCTCCTGCGCTCTTGCGGCGGTTCCCGGCACCGGGACACGGCCTCTGCGGACGCGCCCGAGCGAGGCATGACCTCGCCGCTCGCGGACCAGGTCGGGCAGCTCGCCCGCCGCGCCGTCGTGCGCACGGTTCGCCAGCCGGCGAACGTGGTCTTCCCGCTCGTCTTCCCGATGCTCCTGCTCGCGGTCAACTCGGGCGGCCTCCGCTCCGAGTCGAGGCTGCCCGGCTTCCCGACGCACTCGATGGTCGGCTTCCTGCTCGCGGTGCCGTTCATCCAGGGCGCGCTGTTCGCGACGATGAACGCCGGCACCGACCTCGCGCGCGACATCCAGACCGGCTTCTTCAACCGCCTCTCGCTGACCCCGATGAAAGGCATCGCGCTCCTCGCGGGCCAACTCGGCGGCGTCGTCGTGCTCGGGATCGCGCAGGCGACGGTGTACCTCGTGGTCGGCTTCGCGGTCGGCGTGCGGTTCGCGTCCGGCTTTCCCGGCGTGCTCGTGCTGTACGTGTTCGCGATCCTGATCTCGCTCGGCTTCGGCGGGTTCGGCGCGTTCGCGGCGCTCCGCACCGGGTCCGGCGAGGCGGTGCAGAGCCTCTTCCCGATCTTCTTCGTCTTCCTCTTCATCTCGTCGATGGCGATCCCGCGGAACCTGATCGACGTCACGTGGTTCCGCGACGCCGCCACCGCGAACCCGGTCTCGTACCTGATCGAGTTCGTGCGGAGCCTGATCGTGACCGGCTGGGACGCGGAGGCGCTCGCGCTCGGGTTCGGCGTCGCGACCGTGCTCACGGCGGGGTCGCTCGCGCTCGCGACGTGGGCGCTGCGCGAACGGATGGCGCGGACGTGAGGCTGCTCTCGGTCGCGCAGGGCGTCTCGTGGCGGATGCTCCACAACTTCTTCTCGAACCCGTCGTTCTTCCTGCCCGCGATGCTCTTCCCGCTGTTCTTCTTCGTCGCGTTCGCGGGCGGGCTCTCGGGGATCCGGCACGTGCCCGGCTTCGACTTCCCGGGGAGCTACACGTCGTTCCAGTTCGTGTTCGTCGTGCTCCAGTCGGCCGCGTTCGGCGGCGTGTTCACCGGGTTCGGGATCGCGCGCGACTTCGAGATGGGCTTCGCGCGGCGGCTGCTGCTCGCGGCGCCGCACCGGACCGGGATCGTGCTCGGCTACGCGATCGCGGCCGTCGTCCGCTGGCTCGTGACGGTCGCCGTGATCACCGCGGTCGCGTTCGCGGTCGGGATGCGCGTCGGCGGGGGCGGGGTCGACCTGTTCGGGCTGTACACGCTCGCGCTCTTCCTCAACCTCGCGGCGGTGCTGTGGTCGGCGGGCGTGGCGATGCGGCTGCGGTCGATGCAGGCCGGCCCGGTGATGCAGATGCCGGTCTTCCTGCTCCTCTTCTTCGCGCCGGTGTACGTGCCGCTCGCGCTGCTCCACGGCTGGATCCACGCGGTCGCGACGGTCAACCCCGTCACGCGCGTGCTCGAGGCGGGCCGCGGCTTCATCTCGGGCTCGCCGACCGAGGTCGTGCCGGCGTACCTCGCCGCGCTCGCGCTCGCGGCCCTGTTCATGGTCTGGGCGCTGCGCGGGCTCCGGAAGGCCGAGCGCGCCGCGTAGCGATGAGTTCTGCGGCCGGCCGCGGTCGAACCTCCGAGACGAGACCGAGAGGAGACCGCCGATGACCGCCGACAGCCGCACCCGCTGGCTCGCCCTGTACGCCCTCTGCCTGGGCGACCTGATGATCGTCGTCGACATGACGGTCGTGAACGTCGCGCTGCCGTCGATCCGGACCGACCTCGGCTTCAGCGAGACCTCGCTCGCCTGGGTCGTGAACGCGTACGTGATCACGTTCGGCGGCTTCATGCTCCTCGGCGGCCGGCTCGGCGACCTCTTCGGCCACCGCCGGCTCTTCCTCGCCGGGCTGACCCTCTTCACGCTCGCCTCGCTCTGCTGCGGGCTCGCGACCTCGCAGGGCATGCTCGTCGCCGCGCGCGCGGTCCAGGGGCTCGGCGGCGCGGTCGTCTCGGCGGTCGCTCTCTCGCTGATCATGACCCTCTTCGTCGAGCCGGCGGAGCGGACGAGGGCGATGGGCGTCTTCGGCTTCGTGATGGCCGGCGGCGGCAGCATCGGCGTCCTCGTCGGCGGCGTCCTCACCGACGCGCTGAGCTGGCACTGGGTCTTCCTCGTGAACATCCCGATCGGGATCGCCGTGTTCCTGCTCTGCCGCACGCTCCTGCCCGCGACGCGCGGCGAGACCGCGTCGGGTCGGCTCGACGTCGCCGGAGCGGTGACGGTGACCGCGTCCCTGATGCTCGCCGTGTACGCGATCGTGAACGGCAACGGCTCCGGCTGGGGCTCCGCGCGGACGATCGGCCTTCTCGCCGCCGCGGCCGCGCTTCTCGCCGCGTTCGTGTGGATCGAGTCACGCGTCGAGGCGCCGCTCGTGCCGCTCGGGATCTTCCGCCGACGCAACGTGACGGTCGCGAACGTCGTCGGCGTCCTCTGGTCGGCCGGGATGTTCTCGTGGTTCTTCCTCGCGGCCCTGTACCTCCAGCTCGTGCTCGGGTACAGCCCGCTCGAGGTCGGGCTCGCCTTCCTGCCCGCGAACGTGATCATGGGCGCGTTCTCGCTCGGCCTCTCCGCGAAGGTCGTGATGCGCTTCGGGATCAAGCCGCCGCTCGCGACCGGGATGGCGCTCGTCGCCGCCGGCCTGCTCCTCTTCGCGCGCGCGCCCGTCGGCGGGAGCTTCGTCGCCGACGTGCTCCCGGCGATGCTCCTCGTCGGGCTCGGCGTCGGCCTCGGCTTCAACCCGGTCCTGCTCGCGGCGATGAGCGACGTCGAGCCGGCCGAGTCGGGCCTCGCCTCGGGAGTCGTCAACACCGCGTTCATGATGGGCGGCGCGCTCGGCCTGGCCGTGCTGGCGAGCCTCGCGGCGTCGCGGACGAGCACGCTCGCGGCAGACGGCGCCGCACCGCTCGCCGCGCTCGTCGGCGGCTACCACGCCGCGTTCCTCCTCGGCGCGGCGTTCGCGGCCGCGGCCGCGGCGATCGGCGCGACCGCGCTCCGGATCCCGCGTCCCGAGCGGACGCGGGCGGCGGTCGCGCTCGCCGACGGCGAGTAGCGTCAGAGCGGCACGTCCGCGGTCAGTACCTCGTAGCCGTCGTCCGTCACGAGCACGTCGTTCTCGAGGCGGATGCCGCCGAAGCCGATCATTGCCTCGGCCCTCGCCCAGTCGACCGCGTGCCGGTGCTTGGCGCGGAGCTCCGTGTCGTGCACGAGCGCCGGCACGAGGTAGACGCCCGGCTCGATCGTCGTCACGTAGCCGGGCAGGAGCGGCAGGTCCGAGCGAAGGCGCGGGAACTCGTCGCGCTCCCGGCCCGGCAGGACCTCACTCGCGTCGCGGATGCCGAGCCCGACGAGGTGGCCGACCCCGTGCGGGAAGAACACCGAGACGGCCTCGCTCGCGACGAGGCTCTCCGGAGAACCCCGCAGCAGCCCGAAGTCGGCGAGCCCCGCGGCGATCGTGAGCTGCGCGGCGCGATGGACGTCCCGGAACTCGGCGCCCGGCAGGCAGCGCTCCGTGGCGGTCTCGAGCGCGCGGCGCACGATCGCGTACACGTCGCGCTGCTCGGGCGAGAGCTTCCCGGAGACCGCGTACGTGCGCGTGACGTCGCTCGCGTAGCCGCGGACCTCGGCGCCGGCGTCGACGAGCACGAGCTCCCCGGCTCGGAGCTCGCGCTGCGTCGGCGGGAAGTGCAGCACGGCCGAGCTCGGCCCGCCCGCGACGATGCTGTCGAAGGCGACGTCGTCGGCGCCGTTGCGGAAGAACTCGGCCTCGAGCTCGATCTGGAGCCGCCGCTCGGTCCGACCGGGCCGGATCAGCTCGACGAGTCGCGCGAAACCGGCGGCGGTCGCCCGCTCGGCGTGGCGCATCCGCTCGAGCTCCAGCTCGTCCTTCGGGCGGCGCACGTGGTTGAGCCGCCGCCGCAGCTCGTCGGTCAGCGCCTCGTCGTGCGCCGGAGCGCCGGCGAACGCGCTGCCCAGCAGCGCCGCCGGCCGGCCCTCGCGCCGGGCGAGCCACTCGACCAGCTCGCCGATCGGGGTCGTCCCGGCCGGATCGCCGTCGGCGGCGCCCTCCCACAGCCGCTCCTCGCGCGTGACCGGCACCACGAAGTCGACCCACCCCTCCGCTGAGTCGAACGCGAGCACGCCGCCCGGCCGCTCGCGGTCGGTGAGGTACAGGTACTCGAGGTGGGCGCGGAAGGGATACGTCCGGTCACGGCGACCGGGCATGCCGACGGGCGAGCCGGCGCCGATCAGCAGGATTTCATCGCCGAGATCCCACGCGTCGACGAGCGCGGCGCGCCGACGGGCGAGCTGTTGCTCGACCGTCATCGCCGAGCCGGGTCGGCGACGACGAAGTCCGCGTACTCCGGATGCCGGCGGACGTAGGCGTCCACGAACGGGCACGAAGGGACGACCTTCAGCCCGCGCGCGCGGGCGTCGCCGAGCGCGGCCGCGACGAGCGCCGAGCCGAGCCCGCGGCGCTGCACGCCCGGGTCGACCTCGGTGTGGAGGAACGCGAGCACGCCCCCGCCTCGGTCGCGGTACACGAGCTCACCGGCGTGCTCGCCGTCGAGCAGCAGCTCGTACCGCCGCTCGTCGGGGCGGTGCTCGACCTCGACGCCGCTCACGTCTCCGCCGCCGGCTCGCGGCGCTGGAACCGGAACGTGGCGCCCGCGATCAGGCCGAGGACGAGCGTGGGCACGATCGTGAGGAAGCGGTAGAGGAGCACGGCGGCGACGACCGCGGCCCGGTTGCCGCCGAAGCTGATCAGCGCGCCCGTGAGCCCGAGCTCGACGATCCCGAGCCCGCCCGGCGTGATCGGGATCGAGCCGAGCAGGCGCACGAGCGTCCACGCCGCGAACGCCTCGACCACGCTGACGTCGGACGCCGA
The DNA here is from genome assembly GCA_963729135.1 of uncultured Actinomycetes bacterium. Lineage (GTDB taxonomy): Bacteria > Actinomycetota > Thermoleophilia > Gaiellales > Gaiellaceae > PALSA-600. Next base: position 339,196 of record CAVSMT010000007.1, on the reverse strand, counting down.
GATGCCGAGCGTGCGCAGGCACGCGAGCAGGACGAGGAAGACGGTCATCTGGCCCGCGATCGTCGCGAGCGTCAGCAGCCACCAGCGCGTGCGGAGGAGGCCGATCGCCGCGAGCCGGAAGCGGACGAGCGCCTCGCCGTCCCACTTCACCGGGCCGCGGCGGATCCGCGCGAGCGCCCAGCTCGAGAGCCGCGCGGCGAGGTTCCCGACCCAGCGCGCGATCCCGGCGTCGCTGAACGACGCGGCGAGCGCGGCGACCGCGACGACGAAGATGACGAGGCCGATGACGGCGACGGTCTGCAGGAGCGGGTTCGCGCCGCCGGCGATCGTGAGCATCGCGAGCGCGAGCGCCGGCGCTCCGAGCATGAAGAGCTGGTTCCAGACGCCGGTCACCGCGACCGCCAGTGTCGCCGCCTGCGCCGTGATCCCCCAGCCGCGGAGCATCGCGAAGCCGATTCCGGCGCCGACCGCGGCGCCGCCCGGGAGGAGGTACGTCGAGGCGGTCGACGCCTGCGTGAGCGTCAGCGCGCGGACGAACCCGAGGCCCGGGATCGCGACCATGAACGGCGGTGCGAACGTGACGATGTTGAGCGCCGTCGCACCGACGAGCAGCGCGATCTGCGGCCAGGTCAGCTCTTTCAGGGTGTCCCAGACCGCGCCGTAGTCGGCGATCTTCGGGAGCGCGTACGCGAAGGTCGCGGCGACGACCGCGATCCCGGCGACCGCCAGGAGGACCCGCTTCAGCGACAGGCGTCAGAGCCTATGCGATCGGCGTCGCGCGGCTGTCGTAGGATGACCCGCGAATGGTGAGCGACGCCGACACCAGACGCGAGGCCGGCGAGTGGTGGTGGCTCTTCCTCGTCACGGGCGCCGGCTGGCTGCTGCTCGCGGTGCTCGTCTTCCGGTTCCAGTGGTCGACCGTGGCGTCGATCTCGATCCTGTTCGGGATCGCGATGCTCGGCGCCGCCTGCGTCGAGGTGCTCGCGCTGGTCGCGTCGTCGGGCTGGTGGAGGGTCGCGCACGGCCTGTTGGCGGCCGCGTTCGTCGTGATCGGGATCGTCTCGTTCATCCATCCCGGGAACACGTTCAAGGCGCTCGCGGCGCTGATGAGCTTCTACTTCGTGATCCGGGGCGGGTTCGGGATCGCGGTCGCGCTCGGCTTCCGCCACGAGAACGACCTGTGGTGGCTCGGGCTCACGATCGGGATCGTCGAGGTGCTGCTCGGGTTCTGGGCGGCCGGCGACTTCACGCGCAAGTCCATCCTCCTCGTCGTCTTCGTCGGCGCGATGGCGCTGACCCGCGCCGTCAACGACTTCGTGCTCGCGTTCTCGCTGCGCCGGGTCGGCCGCGAGGCGTGACCGCATCGGTCACGTGGCTCGGCCACGCGACCGTGGTGGTCGACCTCGACGGGACGCGACTCGTCACAGACCCGGTCCTGAGCCGGCAGGTCTTCCACCTCCGCCGCGACGTTCCCGCGCGCACTCCGCGGGACGTCGACGGCGTCCTCGTCTCGCATCTCCACTACGACCACCTCGACGTCCGCTCGCTCGTCCGGCTCGGGCGCGGGCTCCCGGTCGTCGTGCCGCGCGGCGGCGGGCGTGCGCTGCGCGGGTTCGGGCGCGTGCTCGAGGTCGAGCCGGGCGAGACGGTCGAGGTCGGGTCGCTCCGCGTCGAGGCGGTCGAGGCCGAGCACGACGGCGGCGCCGGCCCCCTCCGACCGCGCGTCCGCGCAGTCGGCTACGTCGTCCGCGGCTCGCGCTCGATCTACTTCGCGGGCGACACCGACCTCTTCGACGGGATGGCCGCGCTCGCGCCGCTCGACGTCGCGCTGCTCCCGGTCGGCGGCTGGGGCCCGAGGCTGCCGCCCGGGCACCTCGACCCGCAGGGCGCGGCGAAGGCGCTCGCGCTCCTCCGGCCGGCGATCGCGGTGCCGATCCACTGGGGGACGTACCGCGTCGCGTGGTCGCGGGGCGGCGGCAGCGCGCCGGCCGAGGCGTTCGCGCTCGCCGCCGCCACCGCCGCCCCGGAGGTCGACGTGCGGGTGCTTCCCGTCGGCGGGACGCTCGAGCTGACCTAGTGGTTTGACCGGCAACGTTTGCCGGTTTCGGTAGAGGGTCCTCTGCGTTCGCGTCGAAGAGCGACTCCCGATCGATCATCGACCGGGAGGGGACAGTGGCGGCGCGGGTGGAGTTGCGGGAGATCAGCAACGAGGAGGGCAACCGGCTGCTGCGGATGATCCGCCGTACGAGCGGCTCTATCGTGACCTGGCGTCGGGCGCAGATCGTGCTGTTGGCTGCGCAGCGGATGCCGGCGACCAAGATCGCGCAGGTCGTGTTCAGCGATCCGGACACGGTGCGCGAGGTGATCCACGACTTCAATCAGGACGGCTTCGAAGCGCTCTATCCGCGTTACCGGGGCGGCCGGCCGCGTACGTTCACGCTGCCGCAGCGGCAGCAGATCAAGCGGGTCGCCCTCGCGATCCCGACCGACCTTGGCCAGCCGTTTTCGACCTGGAGCCTCGCCAAGCTCGCCGACTATCTGGTCGCCGAGGGGGTGGTCGACGACATCTCCCACGAAGGGTTGCGGCAGCTTTTGCGCGAGGAGGGCGTCAGCTTTCAAGCCGTGAGGAGCTGGAAACGCTCCAACGACCCTGCGTTCGAGGCGAAGAAGAACCGGATCCTCGAGCTGTACGCGATCACTGACGGGCTCGCCGAACCGGGCCCGGACGATCCGACCGTGATCATCTGCCTGGACGAGTTCGGGCCGCTCAACCTTCAACCTCAGCCGGGCGGACGCTCCTGGGCGCCACGGAAGAAGCCGCGCCGGATCCGCGCCACCTACACCCGCCCACACGGCGTCCGCCACTTGCTCTGCGCGCTCGACGTCGGCGACGACCTCTTGAGCGGCGAGCGCACCGAGCGCAAGACACGGGTCGAGTTCCTCGCCTTCTGCAACCAGATCCGCTCCCGCTACCCGGCCGGAACGCGGATCGCGTTCGTGCTCGACAACTTCTCCGTCCACAAAGGCGACGAGGTCCGCGCCTGGGCCGCCGACAACAACGTCGAGCTCGCGTACACCCCGCATTACGCGTCCTGGCTGAACCGGATCGAGCCGCAGTTCAAGGGGCTCCGCTACTTCTGCCTTGACGGAACCGACCACCCCGACCACGAGACACAGGCCAGGCTGATCACCGACTACATCGACTGGCGCAACGCCCACCGCGACAAACCCAAACTCCGTCACCTCACCCGACGCCCCCTCGCACACAAGGCAGCCCCTGCCCTCAAACCGGCGAACGTTGCCTGATGATCCACTAGTTCAGGTCGTCGTCGTCGTCGGTGATCGCCGCCGCGAGCCCGAAAGCGCGCACGATCTTGCTCGCCGCCGACACCGTCCGCGCGCTCCCGATCACCGGGGCGATCGCGACCAGCGTGCCCTGGATCGTCTCGAGCGGGATCCCGAGCTCGTCGGCGGTGCCGATGTTGAGGAGGTACGAGATCGGGGCGCCGTCCATCGCCGCCAGCGCGGCGATCCGGACGAGCATGTACGTCTCGGGATCGAGGCCCGACCGCTCGAGGGTGTCGGCGGTCATCTGGGCCAGCGTCTCCAGCACCGGGGCGTTGCCCTCCGCGAGGACTCCGAGATCTCCTGCTTCGGCCATCGTGTGGCCTCCTTTCGGCTCGTTTCCCGGCGTGTCGGACACACCGTCTCGCCGGAGCATCGCACGCCGGCCGCGGCGGTGCCGCGCGGGGCTTGAGCCCCCCGCCGGCAGCGACTAGGCTTCTCGCCCTCCGCTCGGGGGCGACGGGTAGGCGGACCACATGGATGCGATGCAGAGGCCGCAGGCGGGACCCGCGGAGCGCCGGCGGATCGGCGTTCCGTCGGTGCTCGTCCTGCTCGTCGGCGCCGCGACGACGGTGCTGCTCTTCCTGCTCGCGCTCGCGAGCGTGCACGACTCCGAGCACTCGCTCGTCCGCGAGCACACGGCCCAGACGTTCGGCGTGATCCAGACGGTCGCCCAGCAGGTCGAGGCGATCGTGTCCGCCGGCACCGCGGCGGCCCGGTACACGAACGGCGACCCGCTCGCGTTCAAGCGCGCCACCGCGCTGCGCGTGGAGTCGAGCCTCTTTTCCGACCTCTCGCTCGTCCGCCTCGGGCCGGGAGGACCGATCCTCCTCGCGAGCGTCGGCCGGAGCCCGCCGCTCCTGCTCGGCCACCTGTCGCCGGCCGCGCGCGCGAGGCTCGCCCGGGTCGCGCGCTCGGGCCTGGACATCACCTACGTCGCGAGCGGGCCCTACCGCCCCGGCGGGCGCGTGGTCGGGTTCGCGGCCACGTCGCAGCCCCGGAGCACGCTCGTCGTCTGAGGCGAGATCGCCGGGAACGGCACCGGCGCGCGGGCGCCCGCCGGCGGCGTGGAGACGACCGACCTCCGCTTCGCGATCTACCTCGGTGACGTGCCGAGGCCGGACCGGCTTCTGCTCGCGAGCCCGGACGGCGCGCCGAGCGGCTCGGGGATCGTCACCGACGTCGTCGCGATCGGGAACGAGCAGCTCCTCGTCACGCTCGCCCCGCGCCACCGGCTCGTGAGCGACTTCACGTGGGCGGTGCCGTGGCTCGTGCTCGCGCTCGGGCTCGTCGAGACGATCGCGATCGCCGTACTCGTCGAGCGCGGCCGGCGCGCCGCCGCGACGAGGCGCTCCGGCTCGTCGCCGACCTCGAGCGGCGGACGCGTGAGCTCGACGAGGCACTCGCCGAGCAGCGACGCGCGGAGGAGGAGGCGCATGCCGCGGCCGAGCGGCTCCGGCACGGCCAGCGGATGGAGGCGATCGGCCGGCTCGCGGGCGGCGGTCGCGCACGACTTCAACAACCTGCTCACCGCGATCATCGGCAGCACCCGTCTGCTCCTCCGGGGCACGGAGCCCGGCGACCCCGTCCGCAGCGGGCTCGAGGACGTCGAGCGCGCGGCCGACCGCGCCGCCACGCTCACGCGCCAGCTGCTCGCGTTCAGCCGCAAGCAGGTGCTGCAGCCCGCGGTCGTCGACGTCAACCGGATCGTCCGCGAGACCGAGACGCTGCTCCGGCACCTGATCCGGGCGGACATCCGGCTCGAGATCGCGCTCGAGGACGGGCTCGTCCCGGTCGAGGCCGATGCGAGCCAGCTCGAGCAGGTGATCGTGAACCTCGTCGTGAACGCGGCCGACGCGATCGAGGGCGGCGGCACGATCTCGATCGGGACCGCGAACGCGACCGGCCCGGACGGCGCGTGCGCCGTGCTGAGCGTCGCCGACGACGGGATCGGGATGGACGAGGCGACGCGCGAGCGTGTGTTCGAGCCGTTCTTCACCACGAAGGAGCTCGGCCGCGGGACGGGGCTCGGGCTCGCGACCGTCTACGGGATCGTCGAGCAGAGCGGCGGCTCGATCGAGGTCGAGAGCGAGCCGGGCCGCGGCGCCGTCTTCCGGGTCTTCCTGCCGGCGGTCGACGCCGAGGTGGACGAGCCGCCGCCGGCCGACCCGCGGCCCGAGTCCACCATCGGGACGGAGACGGTCGTGGTCGCGGAGGACGACGACATGGTCAGGACGCTCGTCCGCGTCACGCTCGAGGAGAGCGGCTACCGCGTGCTCGAGGCCCCGAGCGGCGAGGCGGCGGTCGCGCTCTGCGACGCGTACCCCGGGCCGGTCGACGTGCTCGTGACCGACATGGTCATGCCGGGGATGGGCGGGCGCGCGCTCGCCGACCGGCTGCAGGAGTCGAGGCCCGGCCTGCGCGTGCTCTACGTCTCCGGCTACGCGGAGGCCGAGGTGCTCGAGCGCGGCGGGCGCGCCCGGGAATCGGCGTTCGTGCAGAAGCCGTTCACGCCGGAGGAGCTCGCGCTCAGGATCCGGGCGCTGATCGACCGACCGCGCGCCCCGGTCGTCCACGGCCCCGGGCCGGGGCGAACCGGCATATGATCGCGCGGTGGCGCAGGCGCCTGCCCCAGCCCCGAGCCCAGCCGTGCGGTCCGCCGGCCGCGGCCGCCTGATCGCGGCGCGGACGCTGACCGTCCTCGGGGTGCTGATCCTCGTGATCGCCATCCTCGCCAACTACGTCAAGCGGACCGCGCTCGACAACTCGCAGTTCCAGACGAACGCGCGGGCGCTCGTCGCGGACGACGTCATCCGCAACCAGCTCGCGACGACGCTCGTCGACCAGCTCTACTCGAACGTCGACGTCTCCGCCGCGCTCGAGGACCGGCTTCCGAAGAACCTGAAGGGGCTCGCGGGGCCGATCGCCGGCGCCGCCCGCGAGGGGTCGAACCGCGCCGCGCAGACGCTGCTCGAGCGGCCGCGCGTGCAGAGCGCGTTCGTGAACGCCGCCTCGCTCGCGCAGAGGCAGTTCGTGGCGGTCCTCGACGGGGACACGAGGGTGCTCGACACGACGAACGGCAAGGTCGTGCTCGACCTGCGGCCGCTCGTACTCGATCTCGGCCAGCGCTTCAGCTTCATCCCTGACCTCGAGACCCGTGTCCCACCGGGCGCGGCGCAGATCACGATCCTGAAGTCGAGCCAGCTCAAGGCCGCACAGGACATCACGAAGGCGCTGCGCGCCGTGGCGGACTGGATCTGGGTGCTCGTGCTCGTGTTCTGGGCCGCCGCGGTCTGGCTCGCCGTCGGCCGCCGGCGGATCGAGGTGCGCGCGATCGCGATCGGGATCGTCGTCGCAGGGTTCCTCGTGCTCGCCGCCCGCACGATCGCCGGCCGGTACCTGGTGAGCAAGCTCGTCGTCGCCGACTCGGTTCGGCCCGCCGCGTCGCACGCGTACGCGATCCTCACGCACTTGCTCAAGGGCGCCGGCTGGACCGCCGTGATCGTCGGGGTCGTCGCGCTCGTCGGTGTCTGGCTCGCCGGCCCGGGCGGTCGCGCGACCGACGCCCGCCGCTGGCTCGCCCCGTACCTGCGCCGGCCAGAGATCGCGTACGGCGGCGTGCTCGTCGCGTACCTCCTCATCCTCTGGTGGAAGCCGACGCCGCAGTTCGCGTTCCTGCTGAACGTCCTGCTCTTCCTCGCACTGCTGCTCGTGGGGATCGAGACCCTGCGGCGGATCACGGCGCGCGAGTTCCCCGACGCCGAGCCGGGCGCGATGGCGGCCTCCGCGCGCGGCGCCGTCTCGTCGCTTCGCCGGAGCGGGGGCGGGGAGTCGGGCGCGAGCGCGGAGCTCGAGCGCCTCGGCCGCCTCCACGATGCGGGGACGATCGACGACGCGGAGTTCGCCGCCGCGAAGGCGAAGCTGCTCGCCGGTTCGAGCTCGACGCCGCCGGTCTGAGAGCTCGGGTCAGGCGCTCGCGGGAGCGGGCTCGGCGGGCGCGACGAGCGGGATCGTGTCCTCGCCCTGCAGCTCGTTGCGCCAGCCGGCGATCAGCGCGTGGACCGAGGCGGCGCCGACGAGCGGCTCGTCCGGGAGCGCGAGCGTGGAAGGGTGGAGGACGAACGCCCGCGTCTGCGGCCCGCCGATCCCGCCGTGGAACGAGATCAGCTCCTCGAAGGCGCAGCCCTCCTCGAGCGCCTCGTCGAAGAAGCTCCCGACCATGATGTCGGCGACGTGCTGGAAGCCGTCGGTGCGGAGCAGGTGCCGCGGCGTGTTCGGCGAGAAGGCCGCGAGCGGGTCCTCGCCCTCGATCTCGCCCGCTCTCGAGCCAGTGCGCGCCGTGCGCGCCGAGCGCGACCGCCCCGCGCTCCGAGGAGCGCACGAGCAGCCAACCGACGTGCGGGTGCTCGCGGAGGGCGCCGAGGAGCTGCGGATGCTGCGCGTCGATCTCCTCCATCGTCAGCCGTCGCGGCGTGTCCATCAGGTAGATCAGCCCGAGGTTGCCCGAGCCGAGGACGACGACCTCGAGGCCCGAGATGTCGTTCTTGCTCCGCTTCTTCTGCTTGTCGCCGCCGCGGGTCGCCTCGCCGACCGCGAGGTTGACCATCGACGCCTGCTCGTCGCCGCCCATGTACGAGTCGACGCGGGCGCCACCGCCGCTCAGCGACCGCTGCACGAGCTCCTGCAGCCCGTAGCCGTTCCGCTGCTTGAACGTCGCGCCCTGCGTCTGGCCGTGGTCGGAGAGCACGACGATCTCGTACGGCCGCGGCGCGTAGCGGCGCGCGCGGGCGATGCGGCCGAACTGCTGGTCGACCTTCCGCAGCGCCTCCATCGTGTCGGCGCGCTCGAGCCCGGAGTGGTGCGCGACCTCGTCGTAGCTCGAGAACGTGGCGTACACGGCGGGCCGTCCGCGCATCATGTCCTGGAGGACGCCGTACACGATCAGGTCGCGGACGACGACGCACATCGCCGCGCGCATGAACGGGTACGCGCCGCCGCGATGGCCGCGAGGGCGCACGTCGCGCCGGGTCGCACGCAGCGCCGCCGACCACTCGAGCACGACCTCCCAGAAGAAGAGGACGAGCGCCCGGGAGACGTTGAACCCGTTCGCGAAGAACGCGCGGTAGCCGGGATTCGCGCCCTTCTCGGCCTCCATCCGGCTGACCGTGAGGATCGTGTCGTCGGCCTCGCCGGAGAGGAGGTTGCCGCGGCTCGCGCCGCCGTTCACGAGCAGGCCGACGCCGGTCGCGTGCCGCCGCTCGATCTCGGCGCAGTCGGGCGGCGCCGAGCACGTCATCAGCCGGCCCGTCTCCTTCTCGACCCAGCGGAAGGCCGGGATGTTCTCGTTCGAGCCGAGCAGGATCCCGGCCTGGCTCGCGCCGGTCTGCGACGAGAGGTCGGTCTCCCACTCGACGAGCTCGTGCGAGCCGTCCTCGAGCCAGCGCGCCATGTTCGGCGCGCTGCCGTCGCGCATCGCGCGCCGCAGCGTCGGCAGGCCGAGCCCGTCGATCTCGAGGCAGACGATCCCCGGTGTCGCGTCGGCGCCGGAGAGGAGGCCCTGCCGGCGCGCGATCCGCTGCGTCACGCGAAGCGAGTACTCGTCGTCGTCGTTCGTCCCGAACAGCACGGCGAGCCCGATCGTGACCGCGGTCGCGACGAGAGCCGTGAGCAGCGCCCACCAGAACGAGTCGACCTGGATCGCTCGGTCGTCGATGTTCGACGCGAGCAGCAGCGCGAGCGCGTCGACGACGAGCACGAGCAGGAAGCCGAACGCGAGCACGAACGGGATCCGGAGCGCCGCGATCACCGGCGGGACGATCGCGTTCACGATCGCGACGAGCGCGGCCGTCGCGACCGCGCCCCAGAAGTTCGGGATCGAGACGTGCGGGACGATCGCCGCCGCCGCGAGCAGCGACAGCGCCGAGACGAGCCACCCGAGCACGACGCGCACCGGCTTCAGCCTCGGCACCTCGGGCGCCCAGCTGACCGGCTCGGCGTAGGGCTGCGCGCTCACGAGGCGACATCATACGAGGGGCCGTACGATCAGCCTGTGTTCTTCGTCCTCGGGATCGTGCTCGTGCTCGTGCTCCCGGACCCGTGGAACTGGACCGCCCTCGGGATCTGCATCATCCTCGGCTGCTTCGAGGTCTTCGGCTGGTCGCGCAGCGTCCGCCGGCTCACCGTCCGCGTCGGCTCCGAGACGCTGATCGGCCGGAGCGCCCGCGTCGTGACGGCGTGCCGGCCGGTCGGGCAGGTCTCGGTCGCGGGCGAGCTCTGGCAGGCGCGCTGCGAGGCCGGAGCCGACGCGGGCGACACGGTTACCGTCGTCGCCCGGGACGAGCTGCTGCTTACCGTCGAGCACTGAGAGGCCGTCCGCCGCGGGCGTCAAGCTCCCGCGAAACGACGGGGGAGAGGAGCACGCACATGTCTACTGCCGACCGGTACGGCCCGCAGATCGAGGGCGCCGGCTGGGTCACGTTCGCGGGGATCATGCTGATCCTCGTCGGCTGCTTCAACGTGATCGACGGGATCGCGGCGATCTCGGACTCGAAGTACCTCGCCAACCAGCTCCTGTTCGCGAACCTCCACGCGTGGGGCTGGTTCTTCCTGATCTGGGGGGTCTTCCAGATCCTCATCGGCCTCGCGATCTTCCGCGGCGCGCCGTGGGCGGCGATCGCCGGCGTGATAGTCGCGTTCCTGAACGCGATCGCGCAGCTCGCGTGGGCGCACGCCTACCCGGTGTGGGCGCTCAGCGCGATGGTGCTCGACGGGTTCGTGATCTACGGGCTCGTCGTGTACGGCGGCCAGCGCACGGAGTGATCCGGCGGGCGCGCCGCGGCTGGGCTCGGCTCAGTCGCGGCGCGTGCCACGCCACGGCCCGAACAGGTCGAGCACGATGTTCACGAGCCAGACGACGATCGTCGACCAGACGAGCGCCCAGAAGCCGTCGATCTCGAAGCCGCTCACGATCCAGCTCGTGAGTGCGAGCATCAGCATCGAGACGAAGAACCACACGAGTCCGAGCGTGATCACCGCGAACGGGAGCGTGAGCAGCCGCAGGAACGGCTTCAGGAACGTGTTGAGGATCCCGAACAGCGCCGCCGCGGTGAGGAGGTCGCCGACGCCGCCGAACCTGACCGGCCCCATCACGAGCGCGAGCACCGCGAGGACGATCGCGTTCGCGGCCCACGAGAGGGCGAGGTAGCGGATCACCTTCACGGCGCGCCGATCCTACGTCAGCCGCGGCACGGGCAGCTCTGCCGGCGCGCGCTCGGGCTCGTCGGCGCGCCGCCCTTCGTAGAGCACCGTTGTTCCCGCGAGGTAGTCCGGGAGGGCGCGGCGGCGGCGGTCGAACAGGACCGGGACGAAGCCCGCGAACATCGGGATGATCGCGAGCACGAGGCCGATCAGCCGCACGATCGAGCGGCCGACGCCCGGCGGCCGGCCGGTGGGCCCGGCGACGCGGACGCCCATGAGCTGCATCCCCGGCGTCTGGCCGCCCGTGCTCCAGAAGAAGACGAAGTACGTGCCGACGATCACCGCCCACGCGACGCCGGCGATCGTGGCGACGAGCCATTCGGGCCGAAGCGACCCGGCGAGCGCGACGAGAAGGGCGATCACCCCGGTCGCGGCGAGGAAGACGAGCTGCGCGAGCGCGGCGTCGACGACGAGCCCGACGGCCCGGCTCGCGACGCCGGCGTACGGCCCGGGCTCGCGGGGCGTGCGGCGGATCGGGTGGTGCGCGACGCGCTCGGCGTCGTCGTCGGCCGCGGCCGCGCGGTCGCGGGCCGAGAGCACGAGCTCCTCGGCGAAGCTGGTCGTCTGCCGCGTCATCGCGGCGCGCACCTCCGGGCTCGTGAGGACGGCCTCGACGACCTGCCCGAGACGGCGCTCGAACGCCGGGCTCGCGAGCACCTGCGCGACGAGCCGCTCGGTCGTCTCGTTGTCGAGCGCCTCCGGCGGCCACGGCCTCGAGGTCGAGCGACGAGCTCAGCTCCGCGGCGATGCGCTGTGCGACGTTGTGCTCGGCGAGCGCGCGCGCGGACGCCTCGGGGAGCGGCCCGTCGAGGAGGCCCTCCGCCGCGGACTCGAGCCGCCGGCGCGCGCGGAACTCGGCCTCGCGCCCGGTCGCGGCGAGGCTGTCGGTCGGCAGCCGGAGCGGCGCTCCGGCCGGCGAGCGGACGACGGCGCGGGCCGGCAGGGTGACGATGCGGATCGCGGTCGTGCCGGCGCGGGCCGCCGCGACCGCCAGGCCAAGTGCGACGTCACGCGACCTCGCCGCCATCCGCGTGAACCTACCACCACCCGGTGGAGATGCGAGAGTTCGGGCCGGGGACGATGGAGACGGGCCCGCTCGACGACGGCGCGGCGGCACCGGGCGGGGTCGCGCCGCCGACGTGGACCAGGCGGCGGATCGTCAAGCGGGCGAGCCTCCTCTGCCTCACCGCGCTCTCGCTGTACCTGCTCTTCCCGAAGCTCGTCGACGTGTTCTCGTCGTGGCGCTCGCTCTCGCGGCTCGACCCGGTGTGGGCCGGGCTGATCGTCCCGGCCGAGGCGGCGAGCTTCGTCTCCATCTGGCTGCTGCAGCGGGTCGCGCTGCGGACGCGGCGCTGGTTCCCGATCGCCGCCTCGCACCTCGCCGGGACCTCGTTCGGGCGCGTCGTCCCCGGCGGCTCGGCGACCGGCACGGCGATGCAGATCGGGATGCTCCGCCGCGCGGGGATCGGCGGGATGCGGACCGCCGCCGCGCTCGCGGCCGCGCAGGCGCTGATGGTCGCGACGCTCCTCGCGCTGCCGCTGCTCTCGGTGCCCGCGATCGTCGGCGGCGCGCCGATCGCGCGGAACCTCGCCGTCGCGGCGTACCTCGGGGCGATCGCGCTCGTCGCGCTCCTCTGCGCGGGCGGCGTCGCGTTCGCGACCGACGGCCCGCTGCGGCACGTCGGCCGCGCCGTGGAGTGGGCGCTGAACCGGACGGTGCGGCGGCGGAAGCCCGTCCACGACCTGGCGCTGAGGATCCTCGCCGAGCGCGACTTCATCAAGCGCACGCTCGGCGAGCACTGGTTCCGGGCGCTCACGGCGGCGACGGGCTCGCCCGCGTTCGACTTCCTCGCGCTCCTCTGCGCGCTCCGCGCGGTCGGCGCGAAGCCGGTGCCGTCGCTCGTCCTGATCGCGTACGTCGCCTCGTCGTTCCTCGCCGCGATCCCGCTCACGCCGGGCGGGCTCGGCTTCGTCGAGGCCGGCCTCGTCGCGACGCTCACGCTCGCCGGCGTCGGCGGCGGGGACGCGGTCGTCGCGACGCTCGCCTACCGGCTCGTCGCGTTCTGGCTCCCGATCCCGATCGGCGGCGCGGCGTACCTCGCGTTCCGGAGGCGTTACGGTTGACCATCGCTCCGCTCGCCGTCTACGAGGTGTTCACCTGGCCGTGGCTGCGCGCGCTGTCGGACCGCGACGGCCGCGCGGTGACGCTCGCCGACGTGCCGGCCGCCGACTGGGACGCGCTCCGGCTCCCCGGCGTCGACGCTGTCTGGCTGCTCGGCGTGTGGCGGCGGAGCCCGGCCGGGCGCGCGATCGCGCTCGCGGAGCCGGGGTTCCGCGCGGCGACGAGCGCGACGCTCGCGGACGCGACCGACGAAGACGTCGTCGGCTCGGCGTTCTGCATCCGCGGCTACGAGGTCGACGAGCACCTCGGCGGCGACGCGGGCCTCGCGGTCGCGCGCGCCGAGCTCGCGAAGCGCGGGCTGAAGCTGCTGCTCGACTTCGTCCCGAACCACGTCGCGCCCGACCATCCGTGGGTCGACGCGCATCCCGAGTACCTCGTCCGCGGCACTGCGGAGGACGCCGCCGCCGAGCCGTCGTGGTGGCTCGAGACCGCGCACGGGCCGGTCGCGCGCGGGCGCGACCCGAACTTCCCGCCGTGGCCGGACGTCGTCCAGCTCGACCCGCGCGCGCCCGCGCTCCGCGACGCCGTCGTCGAGACGCTCGTCTCGATCGCGGAGCGCTGCGACGGCGTCCGCTGTGACATGGCGATGCTGATGCTCGACGACGTCGCCGAGCGGACGTGGGGCGACCGCCTCGCCCCGCCGCGGGCGGAGCCGTACTGGGTCGAGGTCATCCGTCGCGTCCGCGAGGCGGCGCCCGACTTCGTCTTCCTCGCCGAGGCGTACTGGGACCTCGAGGGCCGGCTGTTCGAGGACGGGATCGACCTCTGCTACGACAAGCGGCTGTACGACCGGTTCGTCGAGGGCGACGTCGCCGGGATCCGCGGGCACCTCGCCGCCGACCCGGCATGGCAGGCGCGGCTCGTCCGCTTCCTCGAGAACCACGACGAGCCGCGCGCCGCGGCGACGTTCGCGCCGGAGCGCGGCCGCGTCGCCGCGATCGCGCTCCTCACGCTGCCGGGCGTCCCGCTCCTGTACGAGGGCCAGCTCGAGGCGCGGCGTGTCCACACGCCGATGCACCTCGGCCGCGCGCCCGCCGAGCCGCGCGACGCGGAGAGCGCCGAGTTCTGGGACGCGCTTCTCCGCCTCGTCGCGGACGAGGGCGTCCGCACCGGGGCGTGGCGGCTCCTCGAGGTGGACGGCTGGCCCGACAACGCGAGCAACGAGCGCCTGCTCGCGTGGCGCTGGGACCGGCACGTCGTCGTCGTCAACTCCACCGGCTCGGTCGCCGACGGCCTCGTCCGGCTCGGCCCCGAGCTCGCCGGCGCGAGCTGGACGCTCCGCGACGTCCACGGCGGGCGCGTCTTCGAGCGCGACGGCGACGAGCTGGCGAGCCGCGGCCTCTACGTCCTGCTCGACCCGTTCGACGCGTACGTCCTCCGCCTCGACAGCGCGTAGGATGCGCGCCCGAGGGAAGGCGGCGATGGCGAGCGAGAGAGAGCGGTTGAGCGACGCAGCGCCGTGGAGGCGCTGGGGCCCGTACCTGTCGGAGCGGCAGTGGGGCACCGTCCGTGAGGACATGAGCTCCGACGGGAACGCGTGGGAGAGCCTCACCCACGACCAGGCCCGCTCGCGCGCGTACCGCTGGGGCGAGGACGGGCTCGCGGGCATCTGCGACGAGAAGCAGCTCCTCTGCTTCGGGCTCGCACTGTGGAACGAGCGCGACCCGATCCTCAAGGAGCGCGCGTTCGGCCTCACGAACGTCGAGGGGAACCACGGCGAGGATCTCAAGGAGTACTACTTCTTCCTCGACTCGACGCCCACCCACTCGTGGATGCGGTGGCTCTACAAGTACCCGCAGGCGCCGTTCCCGTACGGCGACCTCGTCGAGGAGAACAGGCGCCGCGGCCCGCGCGAGATGGAGTACGAGCTGCTCGACACGGGCGTCTTCGAGGAGAGCCGGTACTTCGACGTCGAGGTCGACTACGCGAAGGCCTCGCCCGAGGACCTGCTCGTCGAGATCCGCGCGACGAATCGCGGGCCGGACGCGGCGCCGCTCCACCTGCTGCCGACGCTCTGGTTCCGGAACACGTGGTCGCGCGGCGCCGAGGAGCGCCCGCGGCTCGAGCGCGCCGGCGCGTCCGCGCTGCGCGCCGAGCATCCCGCGCTCGGGTCGCGCGTCCTGCACGTCGACGGCGACTGCGAGCTCCTCTTCACCGACAACGAGACGAACCGCGAGCGCTTCGGCGAGGGCGAGAACGCGACGCCGTTCGTGAAGGACGCCTTCCACGCCGCGATCGTCGACGGCGACGTCGGCGCGACGAACCCCGACGGGACCGGGACGAAGGCGGCCGTGCACGTCCACGCCGTCGTCGCGGCCGGCGAGACGTGGACGGTGCGTCTCCGGCTCGCGACCGCGCGAGCTGGCCGACCCGTTCGCCGACTTCGACGTGATCGTCGCGGCCCGGATCGCGGAGGCCGACGAGTTCTACGCGACGCTGCTCCCGGAGTCGGTCTCCGACGACGAGAAGCACGTGATGCGCCAGGCGCTCGCCGGGATGCTCTGGAGCAAGCAGTTCTACGCCTACGACGTCGCGACCTGGCTCCGCGACCGCGGCCGCTCGCCGTTCGACGGCGGCGCCACTCGCAACGCGGCCTGGTACCAGATGGAGAACGCCGACGTGATCTCGATGCCGGACACGTGGGAGTACCCGTGGTATGCGGCGTGGGACCTCGCGTTCCACACCGTCGCGCTCGCGCTCGTCGACATCGAGTTCGCGAAGAACCAGCTCGAGCTGATGGTCAGCGACACCTACCTCCACCCGAGCGGGCAGATCCCGGCGTACGAGTGGGACTTCTCGGATGTGAACCCGCCGGTGCACGCGTGGGCGGCGCTCTACATCTACCGCGTCGAGGCCGCAACCACCGGCAAGGAGGACACCTCCTTCCTGCTGCGGATCTTCCAGAAGCTGCTCCTCTACTTCACGTGGTGGGTGAACCGGAAGGACCCGCGCGGGCAGAACGTCTTCCAGGGCGGCTTCCTCGGCCTCGACAACATCGGCGTCTTCGACCGCTCGCACGCGCTGCCGACCGGCGGCGAGCTGGAGCAGGCCGACGGCACGGCGTGGATGGCGCTCTTCAGCCAGTGCATGCTCGCGATCGCGCTCGAGCTCGTGGACGAACGGCCCGAGTACGAGGACCTCGCCTACAAGTTCGCCGAGCACTTCCTCTGGATCCGCGCGGCGATGAGCCGCACCGGGCCCGAGGGGATGTGGGACGACGAGGACGGCTTCTACTACGACGTGATGCGGCTGCCCGACGGCACGGCGACGCGGCTCAAGGTGCGCTCGATGGTCGGCCTGCTCCCGCTCGCGGCGGCGACGGTCTTCACCGGCGAGACGGTCGAGCGCCACCCGGCGCTGATGGCGCGGCTCGCCACGCTGCTCGCGCGGCACCCCGAGCTCGCGGCGAGCACGCCGCGGACCGTGGGCGAGGACGGCGACCGGATCCTGTCGGTGCTGAACGAGGAGCAGCTCCGCCGCGTGCTCCGGTACGTCCTCGACGAGGACGAGTTCCTCTCGCCGTACGGCCTGCGCTCGGTCTCCCGCTTCCACCTCGAGCACCCGTACACGTTCATGGTCGACGGCAACGAGTTCCGGGTCGACTACGAGCCGGCCGAGTCCTCGACGCGCATGTTCGGCGGCAACTCCAACTGGCGCGGGCCGATCTGGTTCCCCGTCAACATCCTGATCCTGCGCGCGCTGCTCCAGCTCGACGAGTTCTACGAGGACACGTTCACGATCGAGTACCCGACCGGCTCGGGCAACGAGCTGCGGCTGCGGGAGGTCGCCGGGGAGCTGGCACGGCGGCTCACGCACATCTTCCTCGAGGACGAGAACGGCCGCCGGCCGGTCTTCGGCGGCTCGAGCACGTTCCAGGACGACCCGAACTGGCACGACCACCTGCTCTTCTACGAGTACTTCCACGGCGACGACGGCGCCGGCCTCGGCGCCTCGCACCAGACCGGCTGGACCGGGCTCGTCGCGGTGATCCTGTTCCACCTCTCGCAGGCCGAGCTGCAGCGCCCGCTCCTGCGCCGCATGGCCAAGCGCGGCTGACCGAGTACGCTCGGTCGCGATGCACGTCGCGATCGTCGTCCCCGGCCACGGGTCGTTCCGGCCCGGCGGCCGGTACCGGATCACGGAGCGGTGCCTGCGCGTCCTCGCCGAGGCAGAGCGGCTCGCGGCGGCGATCGAGCCGGAGCTCGTCGTGCTCAGCGGCTGGACGCCGGTGCCCGGGCCGTCCGAGGCGGAGCAGATGCGGGACGCGTGGCGCGGGCCCGACGTCGAGCTCGTGCTCGAGCCGACCGCGCGGATCACGGCCGAGAACGCGTCGCGGACGCTGCCGCTCGTGCTCGAGCGCGGGATCGAGCGGGCGGCGGTCGTCTGCGCGCTCCCGCACCTGCTGCGGACGCGGTACTTCTTCCGGCGGCTCTACGGCGCGCGCGGGATCGCGACCGGGTTCCACCCGGTCCGGAGCGCGCCGCGGCCGGGCGCGATCGCGTGGGAGCTCGCGGCGCTGCCGGTCTCGCCGTGGCAGCTGCGCGCGGCGCGGGCCGAGCTCGCCCGGGGGCGGCGATGAGCGACACGCTCGTCTTCGTCCCGGCGTGGAACGAGGAGGAGAACCTGCCGGCGGTGCTCGAGGGGCTGCGCGACCGGCTTCCGGACGCGGACGTGCTCGTGGTCGACGACGGCTCGACCGACCGCACCGCCGACGTCGCGCGCGAGCACGGCGCCGAGGTGCTCTCGCACGAGGTGAACCGCGGCCTCCAGGCCACGATCGCCGACGGCTACCGCTACGCGCTCCAGCACGGCTACGCGTTCTGCGGCCGCGTCGACGCCGACGGCCAGCACCCGCCCGAGGAGCTCGCGCGCCTGCTCGCGCTCGTCCGCGAGGACCGCTGCGACGTCGCCGTCGGGTCGCGCTTCGTCTCCGGCGACGGCTACGAGGCGTACCGCTACCGGCCGAGCGGCGCGCGCCGGCTCGGCACCGCGGTCCTCCGTCGCTCGATGGCGCTCGTGCTCTCGCGGCCGTTCGGCGACGCGACGAGCGGCATGTACGCCGTGAACGCGAAGGCGCTGCCGCTCCTCGCCGAGCCGTTCTCGAGCGGCGCGCCCGAGGTCGAGGCGCTGATCCGGATCTCCGGCGCGGGCCTCCGGCTCGAGGAGGTGCCGGTGAACATGGCCGAGCGCGCCGGCGGCGAGTCGAAGCTGCGCGGGAAGAAGGCGGTCGCGCTCGTCGTCACGGTCGCGGGCACGCTCGCGCTCGCGTGGCTCGGCCAGCGGCGCCTGCGGAGTTAGGCGTCCGGCCCGGGCGCCGCGGGCGCCTCGTCGGCGTGCGAGCGGCCGAAGAGCCTTCCGCCCGACTTGCCGCGGACGAAGAAGCCGGCGAAGAAGCCGAGCGCCGCGCAGAGGATGAGCGCGGTCAGCAGGTGCGTCCGCACCGAGAAGACGACGAAGCTGACGTGGACGCGGCGCGTGTTCAGGAGCACGAACAGGAGCAGGTACAGCACGATCAGCCCGACGGCCACCCGGCGCGGGGTGATCAGCTTCTCGGCGTCCGCGCGCTTCTCGACGTCCCCGGCCACGCGGCAAGTATGGGCCGGGGTCGCCGGGTTGGCAACCGCCCTCGCGCGGTACGCTCTCGCCCCCGTGTCGACCCGACGCCTGCGCGTCCCGATCCTCGCCCTCGGGCTCCTCGGCGCGCTTCTCATCGCGGATGCGGCCGCGGCGGCGGATCCCGCGGGGCAGCTGGCGCAGCGGTACGCGCCGGTCGTCCGCCTCGTCGACCAGACGGACGAGTGCGGGCCCGGCGAGCCGTTCGAGCCGAGCGACGTGAACGCGTTCCTCGGCCAGGACACCGTCTCGCTCCGCGGCCCGTGGCAGAGCAACGACCTGATCGCGGTCGCGCCGACCGCGGCCGAGCTCGGCAAGGGGCTGTACGGCTACAACCTCGACTTCCCCGGCAGCCCGCTCGACCCCGGCTGCGACTACGAGCGCTGGGCGCGGATGCTCACGGCCGGGCACGAGCCGACGGTGTACGCGCACGTCGCGACCGAAGCCGCGAAGCCCGGCAGGCTCTCGCTCCAGTACTGGCTCTGGTACCCGTTCAACCAGTGGAACAACAACCACGAGGGCGACTGGGAGATGATCCAGCTCGTCTTCGACGCGCCCGACGCGAAGGCCGCGCTTGCGGTGCCGCCGGTCGAGGTCGGCTACAGCCAGCACGAGGGCGCGGAGAGCGCGATGTGGGGCGACGAGAAGCTCGAGCTCGTCGGCGGCACGCATCCGGTCGTGTACCCGGCGGCCGGGTCGCACGCGAACTTCTTCGGCGATGCGCTGTACCTCGGCCGGTCGGCCGAGCAGGGGGTCGGCTGCGACGACACGACCGGTCCGAGCCGCGAGCTGCGGCCGGTCGTGCGCCTGATCCCGACCGACCCGGAGGCGGCGCGGCAGGCGTACCCGTGGATCGCGTACGAGGGGCGATGGGGCGAGCGGCAGCGTGCGTTCCTGAACGGGCCGACCGGCCCGAACCTGAAGACGCAGTGGACCGAGCCCATCACGTGGTCCGAGGGGTGGCGCGGGTACAGCCTCGCCGTCCCGGCCGGCGGCTTGCTCGGGACGAGCGCGACCGACACGTTCTGCGGCGCGGTCGCGGCAGGGTCGAACCTCGTCGTCAAGCTCGCGCGGAACCCCGGCTGGGTGCTCGGGATCCTCGCCGCGCTCGTGGTGCTCGCCGTCGTGCTCGCGCGCCGGACGAGCTGGCGGCCGTCGTCGCCGCTCCGCGTGGCGCGCCGCCGCTCGTGGGGCCAGACGCTTACGGCGGCGTCGCGGATGTACGCGTCGCGGCCGCTCCTCTTCCTCGGGATCGGGCTCGTGACGATCCCGATCTCGCTCGTGATCACGGGCGTGCAGTGGCTCCTGTTCCGCGCCACGGGCCTCGCGGGCGTGCCGCTCGAGGGCGAGGACGGCGGTCTGCGCGTCACGCTGGGCGTCGCGGTCGGGACGGTGCTGACGCTGCTCGGGCTCGCGCTCGTGCAGGCGGCGACCGCGCGCGCCGTCGCCGAGATCGACGCGGGCCGGCCGATCACGACTCGCCGCGCGTACCGCCTCGCGGCCGGGAGCGTCGGGCCGCTGCTCGGCGCTCTCGCGGTCGCGGTCGCGGTGGTCACGCTGCTCGCGAGCTCGCTGTTCCTGCTCCCGTTCGCGGTGTGGCTCACCCTCCGCTGGGCGCTCCTCGTCCCGGTCGTCGAGCTCGAGGACGCGACGTGGCGCCACGCGCTTCGCCGCAGCGCCGTGCTCGTGCGCCGGCAGTGGTTCAAGGTCGGGACGCTCGTCGTCGTCGCCGCGCTGATCGCGATCGCGGCAGGGCCGCTCCTCGGCGCGCTGCTTCTCTTCATCCCGGCTGCGCCGCTCGGTCTGATCAACGTCGTCGCCGGGATCGTGTACGCGGTCGCGATGCCGTTGGTGGGCCTGACGACGGTGTACGTGTACTACGACACGCTCGTCCGCGAGCGGCTCGCGCCCTCGACGCCGGAGACCGTCGAGCTGCCCGCCGAGATCTCGCTCGGCTGAGGCCCGGTTTATCCTCGCGCGGTGACGACGGCCCAGGTGGCCACGATCCGGCGCAGGGCTCGCTTCTACTCCTCGCCACGAAGCGCGCCGACCGCCCGCCGTGCGACCGACGGGCTGCTCCTCGTCCCGGCGCTCGTCGGGCTCGGGATCCTGTGCGCCGCGTACCCGCCGGGCCGGACCGAGCGCGCACTCTCGCGGCTGCTCGAGACGCTCTCCGGCTGGCCGTCCCCGATCTGGGGCTTCCTCTACGACCTGCTCGCCCTCTGGGCTATCGCGATGGTCGTCGCCGTCGTCGCGAGCCGGCGCGGTGCGGTCGTGCTGCAGACGGTCGCCGCGGCCGTGGTCGCGCTCGCGCTGGGGCTCGTGACCGCGCGGCTCGCTGTCGGCGAGTGGCCGGGACTCGGCGGCGCGATCGAGGGCCGCGCGGGCGGAACGGGCTTCCCCGCGTTCCGGATCGCCGAGGCAGGCGCGGTGATCCTCGCGGTGAGCCCGTACCTCGTGCGCGGGCTGCAGCGTGTCGGTCGCTGGGTGCTCGCGCTCGGCCTCGTCGGCGGCCTCTTCCTCCACCCGGCCGCTCCGGCCGGGAGCCTCGCGGCGGTGCTCGTCGCGGTCGTCGCGGCGACCGGTGTCCGGCTCGTCTTCGGTACCTCGATCGGCCGTCCCGGGCTGACCGACGTCGCCGCGTCGCTCGCCGAGCTCGGTGTCGACGCGACGGGGTTGAAGGCGCTGCGGCGCCAGGTCTCCGGCGTCTTCTCGCTCGAGGCCGAAGACGGCGCCGGGCGGCCGCTGCTCGTGAAGATCTACGGCCGCGACGCGTACGACACCCAGCTCCTCGCGACCTTCTGGCGGACGCTGTGGTACCAGGACGGCGGCCCGACGCTCGGGCTCAGCCGCGCGCAGGCCGTCGAGCGCGAGGCGCTCGTGACGCTGCTCGCGGCGCGGGCCGGTGTGCCTGCGCGCGAGGTCGTCCGCGCCGGCGCGACCGTGCGCGGCGACGCGCTGCTCGTGGTCGCCGGCGACGCCCGGCCGCTCGCGGACCTGACCTCGGACGAGCTCGACGACGCGACGCTCGGTCGCTTCTGGGGCGTGCTCACCCGGCTCCGCGAGGCCCGGGTCGGCCACGGCGACGTCCAGCCCGCGACCGTCGGGCTCGTCGGCGGCGAGCCGGGCGTCCTCGACTTCGGCCAGGGAACGGTGACCCCGAGCGCGGACCGGCTCGGAACCGACGGCGCGCAGCTCCTCGCCGCGTCGGCGACCGTCGCGGGCGCCGACCGCGCGGTGCGTGCGGCCGTCGACGCGGTCGGCCCGGAGGGCGTCGCCACGCTGCTTCCGTACCTGCAGCCGCCGGCGTTCGGCGCCGCTCTCCGCCGCGCGCTGAAGGAGAGCGGCCTCGACGTCGACGAGCTGCGGAGGGAGGCGTCCGCCGCGGTGGGCGCGACCGACCCCGACCTCGCGCGCCTGCGCCGGGTCACGTGGGGGACGGTGATCCAGCTCGCGCTGCTCCTGCTCGCGGTCGGCGCGCTGATGAAGGTCGCCGGGAACGTCGACTACGAGCAGCTCAGGACCGACGTCGACAACGCGTCGCTCGGCTGGGTCGCCGCCGCGTTCGTGGCCGCGCAGCTGCCGCGGCTGACGCAGGCGGCCGCGTCGCTCGGCTCGATCGCGGCCGACATCCGCTTCGGGCCGGTGTACGTCCTCCAGCTCGCGACCTCGTACCTCAACCTCGCGCTGCCGTCGAGCCTCGCGCGGATGACGGTCTTCGTCCGCTTCTTCCAGCGGCAGGGTCTCGCGCCCGCCGCCGCGGTCGCCGCGGGCGCGATCGACTCGCTCGCCGGCAACGCGATCCAGGCCCTGCTCGTGCTCTCGCTCCTGCTCTTCTCGAGCGAGGACGTCGGCCTCGAGCTCGAGACGCCCGGCCCCGGCTCGCTCCGGCTGCTCTGGATCGTCGTCGGGCTGCTCGCGCTGACCGTGCTCGTCGTCGCAGCCGTCGGCCGGATCCGGAGGGCGCTCGTGTCGCGCGTCCGGGTCTGGTGGCCGCAGGTGAAGGCGTCGTTCCGGACGCTCCGCTCCCGCAACAAGCTGCTGCTCCTGATCGGCGGGAACCTCGCGACGGAGGTCCTGTTCGCCGCGGCGCTCGGCCTGATGGCGTACGCGTTCGGCTACCGGATCCCGCTGCCGACGCTGATCCTGATCAACTCGGGCACGTCGCTCTTCGCGAGCTTCATCCCGGTGCCCGGCGGGATCGGCGTCGTCGAGTTCGCGCTCGAGGCCGGGCTCACGTCGGCCGGGATGACCCCGTCAGCGGCGCTCGGGACGATCGTGCTCTACCGGCTCTCGACCTTCTACCTGCCGCCGGTCTGGGGGTTCTTCGCGTTCCGCTGGCTGCAGCGGAACCGCTACCTCTGAGCTTCGGAGACGAAGAGGTCGAGGCCGAGGCCGCGCGAGAGGAACCGCGCCGCGAGCCGGCCGCGGACGCTGTTCCCTGCCGCGTCGAGGAGCGGCGAGAACGTGCCGAGCCCGCCCTTCCCCGGCGAGACGGTGACGATCCCGCCGCCGATCCCGCTCTTCCCCGGGAGGCCGACGTCGTAGAGCCAGTCGCCCGAGGTCTCGTACAGGCCGGCGGTCGTCATCACCGCGAGCGTGTACCGGGAGGCCTCCTCGCCGACGACGCGCTCGCGCGTGAGCGGGTTCACGCCGCCGTCCGCGAGCGTCGCGCCCATCGCCGCGAGGTCGCGGGCCGTCACGTTCAGGCAGCTCTGCCGCGTGTACGCCTCGACCGCCTCGGTGGGATCGACGTACACGCGGCCGCGCCGGTCGAGCAGCGCGGCGAGCTCGCGGTTGCGGTGGTTCGTCGCGGACGCGGAGGCGTACACCTCGTCGTTCAGCGCGAGCGTGCGGCCGGCGAACCGCGAGAGGCCGTCGAGGACGAAGCTCCACCGCTCCTCGACGGTCGCGCCCGGGACGAGGCTCGCGGTCGCGATCGCGCCGGGGTTCACCATCGGGTTCGTCCGCCCGTCGTCGCTCCGCTCGACCGCGTCGAGCGAGTTGAACGGCAGGCCGGTCGCGTTCGCGCCGAGCCTCGCGCGCGCCTCCTCCGGGCCGAGCGCCTCGCACACGAGCGCGAACACGAACGGCTTCGCGACGCTCATCAGCGCGAACTCGACCTCCGCGTCCCCGGCCGCGTACTGGTTGCCGCTCGTGCCGGCGACGCACACGCCGAAGAGCCCGGGCGGGACGGCGGCGAGCGCGGGGTACACGGTCGAGAGCTCGCCGTCGTCGACCGGGCGGTACCGCTCGTACGCCTCGGCGACGAGCCGCTGGGCCCGCTCGCGGTCGGGGAGCTGCCCGGTCGAGACGAACGCGTCCGTCAGAACCTCCACACGAGCGGGATGATCGCGACCGAGACGGCGAGGAACCAGCCGAGCAGCGGCAGCCCGAGGCGCCAGTAGTCGCCGAAGCGGTAGCCGGCGGGCCGCATCACCATCAGGTTCGCGGGGGTCGCGACCGGGGTGAGGAACGAGGCCGCGGCGGCGACCGCGACCGTCATCAGCAGCGGCCGGGCCGACACGCCGACCTCGCCCGCGGCGGAGACCGCGATCGGGATCACGATCAGCGCGGTCGCCATGTTGCTGATCAGCTGGCCGAGCGCGACCGTGAGCAGGAACAGCCCGACGAGGAGCGGGTAGCCGCCCGAGTTCCCGACCACGTCGACGAGCCCGTGCGCGAGCTTCGCCGCCGCGCCCGTCTCCTGCAGCGCGGTCGAGAGCGGGAACATCGCGGCGACGAGGACGACCGTCGTCCACGAGATCGCGCGGTAGGCCTGCTCGATCCCCATCACGCCGAGCAGGATCAGCGCGCCGGCCGCGAGGAGGCCCGCGACGACCGGCGGCACCGCTCCCGTCGCGAGCAGCACGACCATCCCGCCGAGCACGGCGAGCGCGCGCTTCGCGCCGGCGCCGAGCGGCACGGCCTGCCGGCGGACCATCGCCGGCGCGTCGACGAGGAGCACGTCCGGGTCGGCGTCGAGCCCGCCCTCGAGCGCCTCCCACGTGCCGCGGAGGAGCAACGTGTCGCCGGCCGCGAGCGCCGTCTCGCTCTCGACGTCCTCGCCCTTCCGCTGCACCGCGAGCACGACGAAGTCGCCGCTGTCGGTGACCATGCCGGGGAAGACGGGCGCGCCCACGAGATCCGAGCGCGGCGCGACCACGACCTCCGCGACGCCGCGCTCGCGCGTGATCAGCTCGTCCGCCGGCGCGTCGAGCTCGTAGTGCTCGGCGAGCGTCCGCGCGTGCTCGCTGAGGTCGGGCGGGATCGTGTCCGCGCGCCGCACCGGGAGCAGCCGCTCGCCGAAGAGGACGACGATCGCGATCGTCCCGAGCACGAGTGGGATCCCGACGAGCGCGAACTCGAAGTAGCCGAACGCCGGACCCGGTCGCCTCGTCGGCGGCGTTCGAGACGATCACGTTCACCGGCGTGCCGGTCAGCGTGAGCAGCGAGCCCGCGTGCGCGCCGAACGCGAGCGGGAGCAGCACCTGCGACGGCGACCGGCCGAGCCGCACCGCGAGCAGCACGACCATCGGCAGCAGCGCCGCGACCGAGCCGTTGACGCTGATCAGCGCGGTGAGGAACGCGACGAGCAGCATCGTCAGCACGAGCAGCCGCGCCCGGCTCCGGCCGACCCGCGGGACGAGAAGCTGCCCCGCCCACGCGGTCACGCCGGTCGAGTCGAGGCTCTCGCCGACGACGAAGAGCGTCGCGATGAAGATCACCGTCTGGTCGCCGAAGCCCGCGAGCGCCTGGTCGAGGTGGAGGACGCCGGTCGCATACAGCGTGAGCGCACCGCCGACCGCGACGAGCTCGACGGGGAAGCGGTTCCACACGAACAGCACGACGACCGCGCCGAGCACGAGGAAGCTGATCGTGATGTCGCTCACGGCGTTCGGGACGCCGGGGTCGTCTACGTGTGCACCGGCGACCCGGGCCCGAGCGGGATGCCGATCAGGTACCAGGCGACGAAGAACAGGGTCCAGGCGATCGACAGGACCACGACGTACGGCAGCATCATCGCGACGACCGTCCCGATGCCGGCGTCCTTCCGGTAGCGCTGGGTGAAGATCGACGATCAGCGGGAAGTAGGCCATCAGCGGCGTGATCACGTTCCCCGGCGAGTCGCCGACGCGGTAGGCGGCGAGCACCGTCTGCGGCGCGACGCCGAGGCGGATGAAGAGCGGGACGAAGATCGGCGCGAGCAGCGCCCACTTCGCGATCGCCTGCGGGATGATGAGGTTGACGATCGCGGTGATGACGATCACCCCGATCAGCAGCCAGACGGCGCCGATGTTGATGCGCTCGAGAACGTCGCCGAGCTTGACCGCCGCCACCTCGGCGATGTTGCTGAAGTTGAAGTAAGCGATGAACTGCGCGATCAGCAGGAAGAGGAAGAGCAGCGCCGCGAGCCCCGACCACGACTTGGTGATCGTTTCGATCACCTGCTCCTTCGACGTGATCGTTCCGGCCCCGCGGCCGTACGCGAGCCCCGCCGCGAAGAACACGAGCGTGATGATCACGATCAGGCTGTCCATGAACGGCGAGTCGCCGATGATCTTCCCGCGTGTCGGGATTGCGCAGCGGCGCGTCCGGGAGCACGGTCAGCAGCGTGATCGCGATCAGCACCCCGAGCGTCGCCAGCCCGGCGAGCCGCAGGCCGCGCGACTCGGCCTCGGGCGACACCTCGGGCGTCTCGTCGGCGGTCTGCGATCCCCGCGCCGGCGTCGGCCGGGTCCCACTCGCCGAGGCGGTTCTCGACGAGCCTCGCGGTGACGATCGTGAGCACGAACGCGACGAAGATCGTCGACCCGATCCCGAAGTAGAGGTTCGCGGCGATGTCGATGTGCTGGCCGCTGCTGCTGCCGCGCGGCGTCGTTCGTGATCTCGGTCAGCACGCCGTCGAGCGGCGTGATCAGGAAGTTCACGCCGAAGCCGGCCGCGACGCCCGCGAAGGCCGCGGCGATCCCGGCGAGCGGGTTCCGGCCGACGCTCTTGAACGCGGCGGCGCCGAGGGGTATCAGCACCAGGTAGCCGGCGTCGGAGGCGATGCTCGAGATGATCCCGAGCAGGACGATGATGAACGTCAGCGTCCCGCGCGACGAGACGCCGACGAGCTTGCGGATCAGGGCGCCTATCAGCCCGGCCGCCTCCGCCAGGCCGACGCCGATCATCACGACCAGGATGATCGCGACCGCGGCGAAGTTCCGGAAGTTGGAGACGAACGACGTGAACAGGAACCGGACGCCCTCGCCGGTCAGCAGGCCCTTCACCTTCGCCGTCTCGGTCACGATCTGGTAGTCGCCGGCCGGCTCGGACTCGGTCGGGCCGACGTACGCTCGGCTCGATCGAGCCGCCGTACTAGGTCTCCTCGGCGGAGACCGGCGGCGGCTTCACGACCTCGAAGGTGGCCTTGACGTCGAACCAGTACAGGACCTGCGAGAGGACGATCACGTCCCGCAGAGCGACGAGGAACAGGATCGCCGGGTGCGGCATCTTGTTGCCGACCCGCTCGATCCCGTCGAGGATCCGCTCGAGGAAGGTGTGCTCGGGCTCGGCGGCCGCCGCCGGTGTCGCGGGCTCGCTCACGACGCCGCGCCGCGCTCGGCGTACTCGCGGAAGAACTCCGCCTCGGCCACGATCGCCTTCTCGAGCTCGTCGACGAGGACGCGCTCGTTCGGCGCGTGGATGTTCGCGAACCCGTCGGTCGCGCCGATCAGCAGCATCTCCGCCGCGGGGACGGCCTCGCCGAGCGCGGTCGACGAGCGGGATCGAGCCGCCGGTCGCGATGCTGACGGTCTCGGCGCCCCACGCGGTCGAGAGCGCGGCGCGGGCCGCGTCGTACGCCGGCCCGTCCGTCCGCGGGGCGAAGCCCTTCCCCGTCTCGGCCGGCTCGATCTCGAGCGCGATCCCGAACGGCCGCAGCACCTCGAGGTGGCGCATCAGCATGACCTGCGCCTCGAACGGGTTCTGCTCGGGGTGGATGCGGAGGCTGATCTTCGCGCGCGCGAACGGGACGACGGCGTTGAGCGCGCGGTCGACCGGCTGCGCGTCGAGGCCCGTGACGGTGATCGCCGGCCCCGACCAGATCCGCTCGCCGAGCCCGCCGGTGCCGAGGAACGGCAGGCCCGGCTCGATCTCGGCCAGCTCGCGGAACTCGTCGTCGGTGTACGACGCGCCGGTCCACTCCTCGCGGCGGAGGCCCTCGACGGCGACGTCGCCGTTGTCGTCGTGCAGCGTCGAGAGCGCGCGGATCAGCGTCAGCAGCGCGTCGGGCGCGGCGCCGCCGAACTGGCCGCTGTGCTTCGGCCCGCCGAGCGTCCGCACCGACGACGATCACGCTCGCCATCCCGCGCAGCCCGGTCGTCAGCGTCGGCACGCCGGGCCGGACGCTGCCCATGTCGCCGATCACCATCGCGTCGGAGGCGAAGAGCTCCGGCCGCGAGGGCGGGAAGGTCGTGAACGCGCTGCCGATCTCCTCCATGCCCTCGATCACGACCCTGATCCCGACCGGCGGCCTCCCGCCCCACGCGCGGAGCGCGCCGAGGTGGACGACGATGTTCCCCTTCGAGTCGGCGGCGCCGCGGCCGTAGATCGCGCCGTCCCGCTCGGTCGCCTCGAACGGCGGCGACTCCCACTTCGTCTCGTCGCCCGGACGGCACGACGTCGTAGTGCCCGTACAGGAGCACGGTCGGCGCGCCGTCGGGCCCCGGGATCTCGCCGGTGAGGACGGGCGCGGTGTCCGGCAGCTCGAGCGGCGCGATCGACTCGACGCCGGCGCCGCGGAGCAGCTCGGCGGTCAGCTCGTACGTGTCGAGCAGCGGCTTCCGCGGCTCGGGGAACCCGGGCTGCGAGATCGACGGGATCGCGACGAGCCGCGCCAGGTCGGCCTTCAACCCGGGCATCAGCCCAACGACGGTCTCGGCGATCGATGTCCTGCGGCGGGTTCGCTCGGCGGCGCCACGAGCGTGCGAGCTTACAGCGGTCGGGGCCGGCAAGTGCGCGCGTCGTCCGCCGCGCCGCGTCTCGTAGGATGCCGCCGGTGAGGCTCTCTCCGAACGAGCAGGAGAAGCTGCTCCTGTACGTGGCGGGGATCGTGGCCCGGGACCGGCGTGCGCGCGGCGTGAGGCTGAACCATCCCGAGGCGGTCGCGCTGCTCTCGTGCTGGGTGATCGAGGCCGCGCGCGACGGACGGACGGTCGAGGAGCTGATGCAGGCCGGGCGCGAGGTGCTGACGCGGGACGACGTGCTCGAGGGCGTGCCCGAGCTCGTCGACGAGGTGCAGGTCGAGGCGACGTTCCCCGACGGCCGGAAGCTCGTGACGCTGCACGAGCCGATCCCGTGATCCCCGGCGAGCTCCGGGTCGCGCCCGGCGAGCACGAGCTCAACCCGGGGCGGGAGCGGCGGACGCTCGTCGTCGCGAACGCGGGCGACCGGCCGATCCAGGTCGGCTCGCACCTCCACTTCGCGCAGAGCAATCCGGCGCTGCGCTTCGACCGCACCCAGGCCCGTGGCTTCCGGCTCGACGTTCCGGCCGGGACCTCCGTGCGGTTCGAGCCCGGCGTCTCGCGCGAGGTCGAGCTCGTCGCCCTCGCCGGCCTTCGCCGCGTGCCGGGGCTGCGGCCCGAGGGCGGCCTGCCGTGAGGATCGACCGCGCCCGCTACGCCTCGCTCTACGGCCCGACCGTCGGCGACGCCGTCCGGCTCGCCGACACCGACCTCTGGATCGAGGTGGAGCGCGACGACTGCTTCGGCGGCGACGAGTCGGTGTTCGGGGGCGGCAAGACGATCCGGGAGTCGATGGGGCAGGGCACGACGACGCGCGCCGAGGGCGCGCCCGACCTCGTGATCACGAACGCCGTCGTCCTCGACCACTGGGGCGTCGTGAAGTGCGACGTCGGCGTCCGCGACGGCCGGATCTGCGCGCTCGGCAAGTCGGGGAACCCGGACATCTCGGACGGGGTCCATCCGCAGCTCGCGATCGGGCCGGGCACCGAGATCCTCGCCGGCGAGGGCCGGATCCTGACCGCCGGCGCGGTCGACTGCCACGTCCACCTCGTCTGCCCCCAGATCGTCGTCGAGGCGGTCGCTTCCGGCGTGACGACGCTGATCGGCGGCGGCACCGGGCCTGCGGAGGGGACGAAGGCGACGACCGTCACGCCCGGGGAGTTCGCGCTCGCGCGCATGCACGCCGCACTCGACGACTTCCCGGTGAACGTCGTCCTCCTCGGCAAGGGGAACACGGTCTCGGCCGAGAGCCTGTGGGAGCAGCTCCGCGCCGGCGCCGGCGGGTTCAAGCTGCACGAGGACTGGGGCTCGACGCCCGCCGCGATCGACGCGTGCCTCCGCGTCGCCGACGAGAGCGGCGTCCAGGTCGCGATCCACACCGACACGCTCAACGAGACCGGGTTCCTCGAGTCGACCGTCGAGGCGATCGGCGGGCGGACGATCCACACGTACCACACCGAGGGCGCCGGGGGCGGCCATGCGCCGGACATCATCCGGATCGCCTCGTACGCCAACGTGCTGCCGTCCTCGACGAACCCGACGCGGCCGCACACCGTCAACACGATCGCCGAGCACCTCGACATGCTGATGGTCTGCCACCACCTCAACCCGCGCGTCCCCGAGGACCTCGCGTTCGCCGAGAGCCGGATCCGGGGTACGACGATCGCGGCCGAGGACATCCTCCACGACCTCGGCGCGATCTCGATCATCGGCTCGGACTCGCAGGCGATGGGCCGCGTCGGCGAGACGATCCTGCGGACGTGGCAGACCGCGCACGCGATGAAGGCCCGGTTCGGGAAGCTCGGCGAGGGCGCCGCCGACAACGCGCGCGCGCGGCGGTACGTCGCCAAGTACACGATCTGCCCCGCGGTCGCGCACGGGATCGACGCCGACGTCGGCTCGGTCGAGGCCGGGCAAGCTGGCCGACCTCGTGCTGTGGGACCCGCGCTTCTTCGGGTCCGGCCGCACGTCGTGCTCAAGGGCGGGACGATCGCGTGGGCGCAGGTCGGCGACGCGAACGCGTCGATCCCGACGCCGCAGCCCGTGCTCGGCCGCCCGATGTTCGCGGGCTCGGGCCGGGTCGCCGCGGAGTCGTCGATCTCGTACGTCGCCGCCGCCGCGGTCGAGGCCGGCCTGCCGGAGCGCCTCGGCCTCACGCGAACCGTCAAGGCCGTCGGCGACACCCGCAGGCTGGGCAAGGACGACCTGCCGGAGAACACGGCGCGGCCCGACATCCGCGTCGAGCCCGACAGCTTCCGCGTCTGGATCGACGGCGAGGCGGTCGAGCCGCAGCCCGCGACCGAGCTGCCGCTCGCGCAGCGGTACTTCCTCTTCTGATGGCGCGGCTCTCGCTGCTGCTGCTCTCGGACGGCCGCTTCCCGGCGGGCGGGTACGCGCACTCGGGCGGCCTCGAGGCCGCGGTCGCGGACGGTCTCGGCGTCGACGGGGCGCAGACGTTCCTCGTCGGCCGGCTCGCCGCGGTCGGACTGCCGGAGAGCATGCTCGCGGTGGCGGCCGCGCGCGCCGCGCGCGCCGGGGACCTGGCGGCGCTGCGCGTCCTCGACGCCGAGGCCGAGGCACGGTGCCCGAGCCCGCCGCTCCGCGCCGCCGCGCGCCGGCTCGGCGCGCAGCTCCTCCGCGCTGCGGCGGCGGATCTGGCCCGAGTGCGCCGTCGTCCGCGAGTACCGGGCCGCGAGCACCGCGACGCCGCGGCCGGTGGCGTTCGGGGTCGTCGCCGCAGGGACGGGGCTCGACGATCGCGAGACGGCCGCGGTGTACCTCTACGAGGATGCGGCGGCGACGGCGGCGGCCGCGGTGCGGCTCCTCCCGGTCGACACGACGGACGCGCTCGGGTGGATCGCCGGCGCGGAGGTCGCGATCGACGCGCTCGCCGAGCGGGCGGCCGCGACCCGCGCCGAGCCGCGCCTGCTCCCCTCGCCGTTCGCCCCCGCGCACGAGCTTCGCTCGCTCGACCATGCGCGGCGGGAAGGGAGGCTCTTTGCCACCTGAGCGCGCGCTCCGGATCGGGATCGGCGGGCCCGTCGGCTCGGGGAAGAGCTCGCTCGTTGCGGCGCTCTGCCGCGCGCTCGGCGACGAGCTCCGGATCGGCGTCGTCACCAACGACATCTACACGAGCGAGGACGCCGCGTTCCTCCGCCGCGAGGGCGTGCTCCCGCACGACCGGATCGCCGCCGTCGAGACCGGCTGCTGCCCGCACACCGCGATCCGCGACGACATCTCCGCGAACCTCGAGGCAGTCGCCGAGCTCGAGGCAGCGTCCGTGCTCGACCTCGTGCTCGTCGAGAGCGGCGGCGACAACCTGACCGCGATCTTCAGCCCGGCGCTCGTCGACGCCCAGATCTTCGTGATCGACGTCGCGGGCGGCGACGACATCCCGCGCAAGGGCGGCCCGGGGATCGTGCGCTCGGACCTGCTCGTGATCAACAAGGAGGACCTCGCCCCGTACGTCCGCGCCGACCTCGCCCGGATGCGCGACGACGCCGAGGCGCGGCGCGACGGGCGGCCGTTGCAGTTCCTCTCGCTGGTCGAGGACAGGGAGGCCGCGCCGGTCGCCGCGTGGGTCCGGGAGCAGGTTCGCCTCTTCCGCGCCGGCGCCCTCGCGCCGGCCGAGCACGGCCACGACCACGATCACGAGCACGGTCACGTCCACCGCCACTAGCGGGAGGGTCCGCCTCGGAGTCGAGTCGCGCGGCGGGCGGAGCGTCGTCACGCAGTGCCTCGGGGCGGCGCCTCTCGCGGCGCGCGTCGTCGGCGGCGGGCCGCTCGCGCGGGTCGTGCTCGTCCAGACGGCCGCGGGCCTGCTCGGCGGCGACCGCGTCGACGTCGACGTCGTGGTGGGCCCGGGCGCGGCGCTCGAGCTCACGACGCTGGCGGCCACGATCGCCCATCCGGCGACCGAGCCCGCGCACCAGTCGCTGGCGGCGACGGTCGCAGCGGGCGGGCGCTTCGCGTGGCTGCCCCAGCCGCTCGTGCTCGCCGCGGGCTGCGACGTCGTCACGGTCGTCGAGCTGGAGCTCGCCGCGGGCGCCGCCGCGCTGATCCGCGAGCTGGTCGTGCTCGGCCGCGACGGCGAGGACGCCGGGCGCTGCCGGGGCGCGACGCGGTGCGACCTCGCCGGGGTCCCGCTGCTCCGCGACGCGCTGGAGATCCGCGCCGGCTCGCGCGCATCGCCGGTCGAGCTCGACGGTGCGCGCGCGCTGGCGTCGCTCGCGCTGCTCGGCCTCGAGCCGGACGGGCCCGCGCCGCCGGGCGAGATGGCGCTCGCCGGGCCGGGCCGTCTCTGGCGCGCACTCGCGCCCGACGCGGCGGAGCTCGTCCGCGCGCTCGCCCCGGCCGAGGCCGCGTACCGCGCGCACCTCGACGCGCCGCGGTCGTCGGAGCCGAGCGTCGCGATCGTCGCCATGGTCTAGCCTTGCCCGGGTGGGCCCCGACGATCCCGGTGGAGAGATCCGCCGCGCCGGCTGAGTGGACGGCGTTCGCGACCGGGCCGCGATCGTCGGCGTCGGCGAGACCGAGTACTCGAAGAACTCGGGGCGGACTGAGCTCTCGCTCGCGTGCGAGGCGATCAAGAAGGCCGCCGACGACGCCGGCATCCCGGTCGGCGAGATCGACGGCCTCGTCCGCTTCGACTACGACGCGATCGACGAGGTCGCGCTCACCTCGCACCTCGGGCTCCGGAACCTGCGCTGGATGAGCCACACCGGGTACGGCGGCACCGGCGGGAACGCGGTCGTCGTCCACGCCGCGGCGGCGATCGCCGCGGGGCTCGCGACGACCGTCGTCTGCTACCGGGCGCTGAACGAGCGGTCCGGCCGTCGCTACGGCCGGGCCGACTTCCGGGCGCTCCTCGAGGGCGGCGGCCAGCAGGCGTTCCAGGCGCCGTGGGGGATGCTCGCGCCCGTGCACCAGTTCGGCCAGTTCGCGAGCCGCCACATGACCGAGTACGGGACGACGAGCCGGCAGTTCGGCGAGGTCGCGGTGACGCTCCGCCGGCACGCGAGCATGAACCCGCGGGCGATGATGCGGACGCCGATCACGGTCGACGATCACCAGAGCTCGAGGATGATCGCCGCGCCGCTGCGGCTGTTCGACCTGTGCATCGAGAGCGACGGCGCGTGCGCCGTGATCGTGACGGCCGCCGACCGCGCGCGGAGCTTCCGCCACCCGCCCGCGTGGATCATGGGCGCGGCGCAGGGGAGCGGCACGCGCGCGCTCGGGATCGTCTTCCGGGAGAGCCTCGCGGTGCCGGAGTCCGTGCACACCGCGCGCGACGTGTACCGGTCGGCCGGGGTCGGCCCGGAGGAGATCGACGCGGTGATGATCTACGACCACTTCACGCCGTTCGTGATCATCTCGCTCGAGGCGTACGGGTTCTGCGAGCCGGGCGAGGGCGGGCCGTTCGTCGAGGGCGGCCGGATCGGCTTCGACGGCGAGCTGCCCGTGAACACGCACGGCGGGAACCACTCGGAGGCCTACATCCACGGGCTGCCGCACGTGATCGAGGCCGTCCGCCAGCTGCGCGGCACGTCGACCGCGCAGGTCGAGGGGGCCGAGCTGATCCTCTCGTGCAGCTCGGTCGCGCAGCTCTCCGCCGCCGTGATCCTGAGGAAGGACTGACCGTGCTCCGCGGCCTGCCGGCTCCCGTTCCCGACCTCGACACGCAGCCTTCTGGGACGGCTGCGGGGACGATCGCTTCCTCGTCCCGGAGTGCGCGTCGTGCGGCGCGCGGCGCTGGCCGCCGGGGCCGATGTGCCCGGTGTGCCAGGCGACCGAGACCCGCTGGATCGAGTCGACCGGGCGCGGGACCGTCTACAGCTGGCTCGTCGTCCACCATCCGGTGAACCCGGTGCTCGCCGACCAGGTGCCGTACGTCGTCGCGATGATCGACCTCGAGGAGGGCGTGCGCGTCGTCGGGAACGTCGAGGGCTGCGACCCGGACTCGGTCGCCGCCGGCACCCGCGTCGAGCTGTTCTTCGAGGACCACGAGGACGGCATGCGGATCCCGAACTTCCGCGCCGCCGGCTGAGCGTGGCGCGGCGGCTCGAGACGCTCGACGTCCCGTTCGACGAGCTCGGCGTCGGCGACACGATCGCCTCGCGCGGGCGCACCGTCACCGAGGCCGACGTCGTCGCCTACGCGGCTCTCTCTGGCGACTGGACGCCGCTGCACACCGACGCGGTCGCGGCGGCCGCCGGGCCGTTCGGTGCGCGCATCGCGCACGGCGGCCTCACGCTCACGATCTCGACCGGGCTCGAGTTCTCGCTCCTCGGCGAGGCCGCGAACGTGCTCGCGTTCTACGGCATGGACCGCGTCCGGTTCGTGAAGCCCGTGTTCATCGGCGACACGATCCACCTGCGCGGGGAGGTGCTCGCGCTCGAGCCGAAGGACGACGACCGCGGCGTCGTCACGGTCCGCCAGGAGCTCGTCAACCAGCACGGCGACCTCGTCGCCACGCTCGACAAGCGGACGCTCTACCGCCGCGGCGCCCGTTAGTGGAACGTCCGCCGACGTACGTCCCCGTCACGATCGCCGACGGCATCCGGCTCGCCGCCCGCCGGACGCCGGGCAAGCTCGCGCTGGAGGAGGGCGATCGCCGGCTCGCGTTCTCGGAGCTCGTCGACCGCATCCACCGCGTCGGCAACGGCGCCGCCGCCGGGCTCGGCCTCGACGCGGGAAGCCACGCGGCGATCTTCTCGCCGAACTGCCTCGAGTTCGTCGAGATCGCCTGCGGGCTCGCGGACGCCGGCGTCGCGCCCGCGCTCGTCAACGCCCGCTCGAGCGCGGCGGAGCTCGCGGAGCTCTGCGGCGACGCCGGGGCGCGCGTGCTCTTCGTCCACGAGTCGCTCGAGGAGGTCGCGTGCGCCGCGGAGCTGCCGGACGTCGACCGGCTGATCGTGATCGGCGGCGACTACGACGAGTGGCTCTCGGCCGCCTCTCCGCGGCGGCCCGACGTCCGCCTCGAGGAGTGGGACGACTTCCTGCTCCCGTACACCGCCGGGACGACCGGGCGCGCGAAGGGCGTCCGCCTCTCGCACCGGGCGCGCGTCCTCACCTTCTTCGCGATGGCCGTCGAGTACGGCTGCTACACGCCGGACGACGCGGCGCTCGCGATCGCGCCGCTCTTCCACGGCGGCGGGTTCTCGTTCTGCGTCGCGACGATCTTCTTCGGCGGCACGTGCGTGCTCAGCCCGCGCTTCGACCCGGAGGAGACGCTGCGCCTCCTCTCCGAGCGGGAGCTCACGACCGTGTTCATGGTGCCGACGCACTTCAACGCGATCTTCGGCCTCGGCGAGGACGTGCTCCGCCGCCACCCGGCCACGCGGCTCCGCGGCCTGATCAGCAACGCCGCGCCGCTGTCGCAGGCGATGAAGGAGCAGATCGTCGAGCATTTCGGGGACGGTGTCCTGTTCGAGTCGTACGGCTCGACCGAGGCCAGCCTGATCTCGACGCTGCGGCCCGCCGACCAGCTGCGCAAGCAGCAGTGCGTCGGGCTGCCGTTCCCTGTCACGTCGGTGCGGCTCGTCGGCGACGACGGCGAGGACGTCGCCGCGGGCGAGGTCGGCGAGGTGCACGTCCGCTCCCCGTACCTCTTCAACGGCTACTGGAACCGGCCCGAGGACACCGCGCGCGTCCTGCGCGACGGCTGGCTCGCGACCGGCGATCTCGGCCGGCACGACGAGGAGGGCTACCTCTACCTCGTCGACCGGCGCGACGACAAGATCGTCTCGGGCGGCGTCAACATCTACCCCCGCGAGGTGGAGGAGGCGCTCGCGCGCCACCCGGCCGTGCTCGAGGTCGCCGTGTTCGGCGTCCCGGACGACTACTGGGGCGAGGCCGTGCACGCGGTCGTCGCGAAGCGGCCCGGGGCGGAGGTCGACGCGCCCGACCTGATCCGGTTTGCCGAGGGCCGGCTCGCGCGGTACAAGCTGCCGAAGGCGGTCGAGTTCGCGCCGGCCCTCCCGCGGAACGCGGCCGGCAAGGTTCTCCGCCGCGAGCTGCGCGAGCCGTTCTGGGCCGGCCGCACGCGCCGGATCTCGTAGCTGTCAGTCGGCGATCAGGCCGATCACGGTCCCGACCGGGCACTCGCTGCCGTCGTCGTGGACGATCTGCGCGAGCCGGCCGCTCGACGGCGCCGGGATCTCGAGCTCGACCTTGTCGGTCTCGATCACGACGAGCGGCTCGTCGCGTTCGACCCGGTCGCCCTCGCGGGCGAGCCACCGCACGACCGTGCCGGCGGTCATCGTCTCGCCGAGCTTCGGCATGTGCACCTCGCTCATCCGACCATCGCCCGGACGCAGTCGACGATCTCCTCGCGGCTCGGGAGCACCGCCGCCTCGAGCGCCGGGTGCGCCGCGATGTGCGCGTCCTTCGCCGCGACGCGCCGGATCGGGCCCTTGAGCGACCCGAACAGCCGCTCCTGCACGAGGAAGCCGATCTCGCCCGCAAAGCCGCCGGTGCGGTTCGCCTCGTGGACGATCAGGAGCCTGCCGGTCCGGCCGACCGAGTCGAGGATCGCGCCGAGGTCGAGGGGCTTGAGCGTCCGCGGGTCGAGCACCTCGACGCCGATACCCGCGTCCGCGAGCTCCGCGGCCGCTTCGGCGGCGACGCCGACCATCGCGGAGGTCGCGACCACGGTGACGTCGTCGCCCGTCCGCACCGTTCTCGCCCGGCCGAACGGGATCGGCTCGACGACGTCCGGCACCGGGCCGGCGGTCGCGTAGAGCCGCTTGTGCTCGATGAAGACCACGGGGTCGCGGCCCCGCAGCGCCGTCTTCAGCAGGCCCGCCGCGTCCGCGGGCGTCGCCGGCATCGCGACCGCCAGGCCCGGGACGTGCGCGTACCAGGCCTCGAGCGACTGCGAGTGCTGCGGGCCGGCCTGCGTCCCGGCCCCGCCCTGCGTCCGGATCACGACCGGGACGTCGGTGCCGCCCGTCATGTACCGCCACTTCGCGATGTGGTTCACGATCTGGTCGATCGCGAGCGTCGTCATGTCGACGTACATGATCTCGGCGCACGGCCGCAGCCCCCCGAGCGCCGCGCCGAGCGCGAGGCCCGCGATCGCGCCCTCGGAGATCGGCGTCTCCCGCACCCGCCGCTCCCCGAACCGCTCGAGGAGGCCGCTCGTGACCTTGTACGCGCCGCCGAACGCGCCGATGTCCTCGCCCACGAGGACGATCGACGGGTCGCGCTCCATCTCCTCGGTCAGCGCCAGCCGGATCGCGTCGCGATACGTCAGCGTCCGCGTTCCGGCCTGCTCGGCGACCGCCGTCACCCGAGGATCCCCAGGTCGGCGAAGGAGACGTCGCCGAGCGCGGACGAGGCGCTCGCCTGCAGAAGGCCCTCGATCGAGGCCTGCGCGCGCTCGACCGTCGCCTCCGCCTCGCGCTCGAGGCGGTCGAGGTCGCCGTCGTCGAGCCAGCCGCCGCTCCGGGCGCGCGCGAGGCTCACCTGGAGCGGGTCGCGCCGGCGGGCCCGCGTCCGCTCGGCGTCGGTCATGTACGCGGTCGCGGGATCGCCGACGTAATGGCCGACCCAGCGCGGCGCGGTGCACTCGACGAGCGTCGGCCCGTCGCCGGCCCGCGCCCGCGCGACCGCGTCGGAGACGGCGCCGTGCACGGCGAAGACGTCCCGGCCGTCGACCGTCACGCCCGGCATCGCGTACGCCCGGGCGCGGATTGCGACGCGGCGCACCGACTGGTGACGGCGCCGCGGCGTCGACTCGGCAAACCCGTTCTGGTTGCACACGAACACGGCCGGGAGCCGCCACAGCGCGGCGAGGTTGAGGCTCTCGTGGAAGGCGCCCTGGTTGGTCGCGCCGTCGCCGAAGGCGGCGACCGCGACCGAGCCGTCCCCGCGCTCCTGCGCCGCGAGCGCGAGCCCGTCGACGATCGCGAGGTTCCCGCCGACGATCGCGGTCACGCCGAGGAACCCGACCGCGGGAGCGACGATGTGCATCGACCCGCCGCGCCCCTTCGTGCACCCGGCCTCGAAGCCGTGGAGCTCCGCGAGCAGCGAGTCGAGCGGCGCTCCCATCGCGACCGCGTCGCCGTGGCCGCGGTGCGTCCCGAGCAGCGCGTCGCCCGGCGCGAGCGCCGCGGCCGTCCCGGCGCAGATCGCCTCGGCGCCGATCGCCTGATGGTGGAACCCCGTGAGCCGGCCCTGGTAGAACAGCCGCTCGACGTGCCGCTCGTAGGCGCGGATGAGCGCCATGCGGCCGAGCAGCCGCTCCGCCAGCTCCCGCTCCGCCGTCACGAGTACAGCCTCGTCGAGCGGAACTCGCTCGCGAAGTCGTCGGAGCGCGGGCACGTCCGCTGGATCCAGCGGACGAGGTTCTCGGGCGTCCAGTAGTCGACCGCCTCCTCGTTGAACAGCGGGCAGCGGTCCGGCAGCCCCCGCTTCGGACACTCGCCGACGCAGAACGCGTCCGGTCGCCGCGCGAGCAGGCGGACGAGCTGCGCGGAGGCCGCGACCCCCTCGGCGCTCGGGCCGGTCGTCTCGAGAGGCGGCCACGGGCGGCCGCGGTCGACGGCGCCGGCGTCCTCGACGGCGGTTTCCCGCAGCCGGCGGGTCTCCGCCTCGTCGACCTTCCACTCGCCCGGGCCCGCCGGGAGGAGGGCGACGAGGTACGTCGAGCGCGCCTCGTCGGGCGTCGTGAGGCCATCGCGGACGTCCTCGAGCACGGCCTCCACCGCGCGGCGGTGGGGCGGGCCGTACCCGCCGCCGCCGGTGCTGACGATGGACACCGTCTCCCCGGCCGCGAACGGCCGGTTCGCGAACTTCAGGGGGAAGCGCGCGCCGGTCGCGTCGCCGAAGGAGACCTCGCGGCCGTCCCGGCGCACGACGAGCCCGTTCCCGCCGGCGGCCCGGCCGCCGTGGAGGCCGTACGGCCGGAAGTCGTCCCGCTCGCAGATCGAGTTCGCCTCGCCCGGCTCGAGGAACGTCAACACCCGCTCGGTCCCGCAGCCGCCGCGGAACTCGCCCGCCCCGGCGAGGTCCGGGCGCAGCCGCACCGCCTCGTACCGGATCGGCAACGTCGTCTCGATCACCTCGGCCGGGTAGTCCTTGCAGTTGCCGTTGGCCTGGAAGATCGCGCTCCACCCGTCGGCGCCGCGCCGCGCGCCCCAGCCGCCGTCGGTGAAGAAGTAGAAGAGCCAGTCGCCGTTCTCGTCGCGGCCGCCGCCGGTGAAGTGGTGGCTGTTGTACGAGCACGCCGCGACGCGGTCCGGCGCCGCCTGCGCGAACGCGCCGAGCACGGTCCCGTAGATCGCCATCGACGTCACCGTGTTCCCGCCCATCGTGGGCGCCGGGAACTGCGCGTTCGTGATCGACCCGCGCGGGGCGACGATCCGCGCCGGCCGGAAGCACCCGTGGTTCGCGGGGATGCCCGGGTCGCACACCTGCAGGAGCGCGGTGAAGACCATCGAGGCGGTGATCCCGTACGTGGCGTTGACGGGGCCGCGCACCTGCGGGCCGCTGCGCGTGAAGTCGATCGTTAGCGAGTCGCCCTCGATCGTCAGGTCGACCTCGATCGCGATCGGCGCCTCGTCGACGCCGTCGTGGTCGAGCCGGTCGCCGAACGACCAGCTCCCGTCGGGAAGCCTCGCGACCGATGCGCGGACGAGGCGCTCCGAGTAGTCCTTCATCGCCTCGAAGCACTCGCGGACGGTGCTCGTCCCGTACCGCTCGCAGAGCTGGACGATCCGGCGGGCCGCGGTCTCGCAGCTCGCGAGCTGGGCCGAGAGGTCTCCCCGCTGGATGTGAGGCTGGCGGACGTTCGCGAGCAGGAAGTCGCCGATGTCGGCGACCTCCTCGCCGGCGTCGTGCCACTTGATCGGCGGCACGCGGATCCCCTCCTGGAAGACCTCCGTCGCGTCCCCCGCGAACCCGGCGCGCGCCTTCCCGCCCATGTCGATCTGGTGCGCCCGGTTGCACGCGATCGCGACGAGCTCGCCGTCGACGAAGACGGGCTTCATCACGTTGAAGTCGTTCAGGTGCGTGCCGCCGCGGTAGGGGTCGTTGTGGATCAGGACGTCGCCGGGCCGGAAGCTCTCGGCGCCGCGCTCGAGGAGGGCCCACTGCGCCGAGTACGCCATCGAGTTGAGGTGCACCGGGCAGTACTCGCCCTGCGCGACCATCTCGCCGCCGGCGTCGAGGATCCCGCACGAGAAGTCCATCCCGTCGACGAAGATCGGCGAGTACGCCGTCCGCATCATCGTCAGGCCCATCTCGCGGCAGGCCGAGACGAGCGCGCTCCCGACCACCTGGAACGTGACCGCGTCGAGGTGCTCGTACTCCTCCATCAGCCAGGCCGCGGAGCCGGCGGCGGAGCGCGTGCTCACCGGGCGCTCCCCGTCGGGTCGACCGCGATGCGGAGGTTGCCGAGCTCGTCGAGCGAGACGGTCTGCCCGGCGTGGACGACGGCGGTCGCGTCGGCGTCGCGGACGACGAGCGGGCCGGCCACCGGCGTGCCGGGCTCGAGGTCGGCGCGGAAGCAGAACGCGAACCCGCCGCCCGTCGCGTCCGCGGGTGTGGTGCCGCGCGAGGCCGTGTCGGGCGCCTGCCAGCGCGGACGGTCGACCGGCACCCTCGCGCGAACGCGGGCGTTCACGATCTCGACGGGGTCCGAGCGGCGGAAGCCGTACAGGCGGTCGTGCTCGCCGTGGAAGGCCGCGGCGGCCCGAGCGATCATGTTCGGGTCGCCGGGATCGGCGTCGTACGGCACCGTGAGCTCGAACGCCTCGCCGACGTAGCGCATGTCGAGGAACCGCTCGATGCTCGCCCCGTCGTCGCCGACGCGGACGCGCGCCTCGTCCTCGAGGCGCCGCCACTCGTCCCGCACGGCGTCCGCGCCTTCGGCCTCGGCCGGGACGAGGACGGTGCGGAGGCACTCGTGCGTCACGTCCGCGCAGAGGCAGCCGAGCGCGCTCAGGACTCCGGCCCGCACAGGGACGATCACCTCGGGGATCCCGAGCTCGAGCGCGACCTCGGCGGCGTACAGCGGGCCCGCCCCGCCGAAGGCGACGAGCGTGAAGTCGCGCGGATCGTGCCCGCGGTCGATCGAGACCTCGCGCACCGCCTGGACGATGTGCGCGCTCGCGATGCGGCTGATCGCCTCGGCCGTCCGCTCGAGCGGCCAGCCGAACCGCTCGGCGATCCCCTGCACCGCGGCCTCGGCGGCGCCGCGGTCGAGCGCCATCGACCCGCCGAGGAAGAAGTCCGGGTCGATGCGGCCGAGCACGAGGTTCGCGTCGGTCAGCGTCGGGGCCGTGCCGCCGCGCCCGTAGCAGGCCGGCCCCGGGTCGGCCCCTGCGCTGTGCGGGCCGACGCGGAGCGCGCCGGCCGAGTCGATCCAGGCGATCGAGCCGCCGCCGGCGCCGATCGAGCGGACGTCGACCATCGGGATGCGCATCGGGATCCCGAACGCGAGCTCCTCCTCCATCGTCCGCAGCGGCTCGCCCTCCCAGATCAGGCTGACGTCGGTCGACGTCCCGCCCATGTCGAGGGTGAGCACGTGCGGCCGGTCGACGAGCCGCCCGAGCTCCGCCGCCGCCGCCACGCCCGCGGCCGGCCCCGAGTTGTACGCCTCGAGGCTCCGGTGGAGCAGGTACTCGGCCGTCCCGACGCCGCCGTCGGCCTTGATCATGTGCAG
Organism: uncultured Actinomycetes bacterium; assembly: GCA_963729135.1. Classification (GTDB taxonomy): domain Bacteria; phylum Actinomycetota; class Thermoleophilia; order Gaiellales; family Gaiellaceae; genus PALSA-600. The sequence goes on along the minus strand of CAVSMT010000007.1, from coordinate 297,120 downwards.
GCGGCCGGCGAACCCGCGGCCCGCGAGCTCGTCCTCGATCGTCGTCAGGTACCGCTCCATCGCCGCGGTCGCCATCGCGTTCAGCACGGTCGTGCTGCTCCGCTCGTACTCGCGCAGCTCCGGGACGATCTCCGACGAGAGCGAGATCCGCGCGTCCGGGATCGACTCGCTGACGAGCTCGGCGGCCCGCTGCTCGTGCGCGGGATTCCGGAACGAGAAGAGGAAGCAGATCGCGACGTCCCGGACGCCGTGCGCGGCGAGAAGCCCGGCGGCCGAGCGGACGGACTCCTCGTCGAGCGGCGCGAGGACGTCGCCGTGCCGGTCGATCCGCTCGCGCACCTCGAGGCGGAGGCGCCGCGGGACGAGCGACGGGGGCTTCGCCCAGCGAAGGTCGTAGAGGTGCTCGCGGCGCGTCCGGCGGATCTCGAGGACGTCGCGGAACCCCTCAGTCGTGAGCAGTGCGACCGGGGGCGTGCTGCGCTCGAGGAGCGCGTTCGTGACGAGCGTCGTCCCGTGAACGATCGCGCCGAGGGCGCCGAGGTCGGGCGAGAGCTCGCTCACCGCGGCGACCGTTCCGCGGGAGACGTCGGCGGGCGTCGTCAGCGTCTTCGCGACGGCGATCCGGCCGGCGGCGTCGACGGAAACCGCGTCGGTGAACGTGCCGCCCACGTCGACGCCCAGCCTGAGCCCGGCCCCGGTCATCCCCGCCTTATACCGTCAGACGAGCACGCCGGTCCGTTCGAGCGCGTCCAGCTCGTCGGGGTCGAGGCCGCCGAGGCTCGCGAGCACCTCGCGCGTTCCCTCGCCGAGGACGGGCGCGTGGGCGAGGCCCGGCCGGACGCCGTCGTACCGCCACGCGACGCCCGGCATCGACCGTCCGGTCGCGACCGGATGGTCGTCGGCGACGACGAAGCCGCGCGCGCGGAGGTGCTCGTCGTCGATCACCTCGCGCAGATCCAGCACCGCCGCGACGCGGACGCCCTCGGCCTGCAGGCGCTGCATCGCCTCGCGGCGCGTCAGCCCCGAGACGTCGACGCCGTCCGCGCCGCTCACGGCGACGTACCGCCCGGGCTCGGCGCACGGCAGGAAGCGGACCGGGTGCGTCCCGAGCTCCTCGCCGGCGGCTGCCCGGGTCACGAGCCCGCCCATGCCCGTGAGCGCGACGTCGAGCATGCTCACCTCGATCCGGCAGCCGGCCCCGGTCTGGGCGCGCGCGGCGAGCGCCTGCTGCACGAGCAGGGCGGTGTACGCGCCGGTGAGCTGGTCGGGGTACGTCGAGCCGACGAGACGCGGCCGGCCGTCCGCGTCCCGCGTCGCGCTCGCGAGGCCGCTGAGGAGGATCACGCCGGAGTGGAGCGCGACGTAGCCGCCCCACGGGCCGCTGCGGCCGAGCCCGCTGATCGAGGCCAGCACGACGTCCGGGCGCTCCTCCGCGAGCGCGGCGTACGTGACGCCGAGGCTCTCGGCCGCGCGCCGCGAGAAGTTCTCGAGCACGACGTCGCTCGCCCGGACGAGCTGCCCGAGGAGGGCGCGACCCTCGTCGGTCTTCAGGTTCACGAGCACGCTGCGTTTGCCGCGGTTGTGGTGGTTGAACGTGCTGCCGGCGTCGTGTGCCGGCGTGCCCGCGAACGGGCCGAAGCCTCGCGAGATCGTGCGCCCCGACGTCTCGACGAGGATCACCTCGGCTCCGAGCGAGGCGAGGAACTGGCCGGCGAACGGGCCGGCGACGTACTGCGTGAGGTCGAGGACGCGCACGCCGGCGAGCGGGCGGCCGGCCGTCGCGGCCGCCCGCCACGGCGGCGTCTCGCTGGGCGGCGCGCCGTGGCGAGGCGGTGCGCGGCGCACGCCGTCGACGATCGCGGGGTCGGCGGGGATCGGCCCGCCCGGGAGCTCGCGGAGCCCGTCGAGCGCCCGGACGTGCTCGCTCGCGACCGTGTCGCGCAGCTCGAAGGACGGGGCGCACGGGATCCCGCGCGCCTGTGCGCCCTCGAGGATCGCGAGCCCGTCCTGCCCCGCCGCCCACCCCGCGATCTGCTCGCGGAGCTCGCGCCAGCTCGCCCGGCGCGCGTCCGCGGTCGCGAAGCGCGGCTCGGCCGCCCACGCCGGATCGCCCATCAGCTCGCAGAGCGAGCGCCACTGCGCGTCGCCGAACGCGACCACGATCGCCATCCCGTCGCGGCACGGCACGTAGCAGTTGGGCTCGAGGTCGGCCGGCCCCGGCCGGCGCCCGCGGACCTCGCCGCCGTACGAGGTGACCGCCCACTCGTAGGTCATCATCGAGACGGCCGCCTCGAGCGCGCTCACCTCGACGTGGCGCGGCCACGCACCGCCGCCGTCCCGCGCGAGGAGCGCCGCGAGCGCCGCGTTCGCCGCGGTGATCGCGGCCGCCGCCTCGGCGAGCGGCGCCAGGCTCTGCACCGGCGGGTCGTCGGGTCGCTCGCAGCGGTCGGGGAAGCCCGGCGTCGAGTCCGCAAGCCCGCAGAGCGCGGAGAGGACGGCGTCGTCGCTCCGCAGCCGCGCGTACGGCCCGTCCTGACCGAAGGGCGTGAGGCAGAGGGCGACGAGCCGCGGTTGGCGAGCGAGCAGGGAGTCGCAGTCGAGACCCTGCGCCGACACGGCGTCGTGGAGGTGGGTCGAGAGCACGAGATCGGCGCCGGCGAGCAGCGCGTCGAGCTCCGGCGGGCCGGCCGCGCGCTTGTCGACGTCGAGATAGCGCCTCCACGAAGCCTCGAGGACGTCGTCCTCGGGCTCGACGCGCGTCACCGCGGCCCCGGCGTCGGCGAGCAGCTTGCCGCACAGCGCGCCCGCAATCGTGTCGCTAAGCTCGACCACCTCGACCCCGTTGAGCGGCCGCATCGCTCCCAGGCTATCGCGGCCCCGGACAAGGAGCAGCGTGTCATGACCGCCGACCCCAGTCCCACCGTCACGCAGGAAGCGGCCGCCGGCGTCCGCCGCTCGCGCGAGCTGCACGAACGGGCCCGCCGCGTGCTGCCGATGGGCGTGAACGGCGACGGGCGCTACTCCGAGCCGTTCCCGATCAGCTTCGTGAGCGGCCACGGTAAGCGCCTCGAGGACGTGGACGGGAACGCGTACCTCGACTACCACGCCGGTTTCGGGACGGCCATCCTCGGCTACTCGCATCCCGAGGTCGACGCGGCGGTCCGGACCGCGACGGAGGAGATCGGCGCGTTCGTCGGGCTTCCCCACCCGGGCGAGGTCCGGCTCGCCGAGCGGCTCTGCGACCTGATCCCGCTCGCCGAGCGCGTCGCGCTCTGCGGCGGCGGCGGCTCCGACGCCATCTACCACGCCGTGCGCGTCGCGCGCGCAGCGACGGGGAGGACGAAGATCGTCAAGGTCGAGGGCGGCTACCACGGGTGGCACGCGGACGTCGGGGTGAGCACGCGCCCGGGCCACGTCGATCTCGCCGACGCGGCCCCGGTCGGGAGGTCGAACTCGGCCGGCTCGCTGCAGGCGGCGGTGGACGCGATCGTGGTCGTGACCGTGAACGACGCCGAGGGCATGAGCCGCGCGTTCGCCGAGCACGGCGGCGACATCGCCGGCGTGATCCTCGAGCCCGTCCTGTACTCGGCCGGGTGCATCCACGTCGAGCAGGAGTTCGTCGACGTCACCCGCGCGCTGTGCGCCGAGACCGGGGCGCTCCTGATCTACGACGAGGTGATGAGCGGGTTCCGCAACGGCCTCGGTGGCGCCGGAGCCCCGAAGGGCCCGGCCGACCTCGGCGTCTACGGCAAGGCGATCGCGAACGGCTACATCCTCGCCGTCCTCGCGGGCCGCTCCGACCTGATCGGGCTGCTCGCGCCGGAGGGGCCGGTGTTCTACTCGGGCACCTTCAACGGGCATCCGCTCTCGGTCGCCGCGGCGCACGCCACGCTCGACGTGCTCGAGCGCGAGGACGTCGCGGGCCGGATCTCGGGGCTCGCCGACCGGCTCGCCGCCGGGATCAACGAGACGATCGACGAGCTCGGGCTCGAGGCGGTCTGCCAGAGCGAGGGCTCGGTCTGGAACCTGTACCTCGGCACCCGCGCGGTGCGCCAGTACCGCGACCTCGCGCGCTCGCTCACGCCCGAGGTGCTCGAGCTGAACGACGAGTACCTCGCGTTCCTGCGCGACCGCGGCATCTACGTCCACAAGCGCTACGTCAACCGCGCCTTCGTGTCCGGCGAGCACGACGACTCCGACGTCGACCGCACGGTCGAGATCGTCAGGGAGTTCCTGGAGAGCCGTCGCGACCGACTCGCGGCGTGAGGCTCGGCGTCGACATCGGCGGCACGTTCACCGACCTCGTCGCGTTCGACCCGGAGCGCGGCGCGACGGTCGTGAGCAAGGTGCTCGGCGAGGGGGAGGGCCCGCGTGCCGACGTGGCGGCGGCGCTCGACGCGGCGTCGATCGCGCCCGAGGCGGTCCGCCGGCTCACGCACGGGACGACGGCGGTGACGAACCTGCTGATCGAGCGGACCGGGGCGACCGTCGGCGTCGTCACCACGCGCGGCTTCCGCGACCTGCTCGAGATCCAGCAGTCCTACCGGGAGCGGAGCATCGACATCGACTACGACAAGACGCCGCCGATCGTGCCGAGACCGCTCCGCCTCGAGGTGTCCGGCCGGATCGGCACCGCGGGCGACGAGATCGAGCCCGTGGACGAGGACGAGGTCGCCGCGGTCGTCGCCGAGCTCGTCTCGCGCGGCGTCGAGGCGATCGCGGTCGCGCTCTACAACGCCTACGTCAACCCGGCGCACGAGCAGCAGGTCGCGGGCGTGATCTCCCGGGTCGCGCCCGACCTGCCGGTGACGGTGTCGACGGACGTCGACCGCCGGATCGGCGAGTACGAGCGGCTCTCCACCGCGGTCCTCAACGCGATGGCGGTGCCGCGGATGCGGGCGTACGTCGACGATCTCGGCAAGGCCGTCCCGCGCGCCGTCCAGTACATGCAGTCGGGAGCCGGTGCGCTCCCCGCGGAGGAGGCGCGGGCGCGGCCGATCCAGCTCGCGCTCTCCGGGCCCGCCGCGGGCGTGCTCGCGGGCCGGTCCGTCGCCCGGCAGCTCGGGCGCCGGAACGCGATCACGATGGACATGGGCGGGACGAGCGCCGACGTCTCGCTGATCTGGGACGACGAGTTCAAGTTCCGCACGGAGATCGAGCTCGGGTGGGGGATCCCGGCCCGGACGCAGTCGATCGACGTGCAGACGATCGGCGCCGGCGGCGGCAGCATCTGCTGGCAGGACACCGGAGGCGCGCTCCAGGTCGGCCCGCGGAGCGCCGGCGCCGTGCCCGGACCCGCCTGCTACGGGCGCGGCGGCACGCGCCCGACCGTGACCGACGCGAACCTGCTCCTCGGCCTCCTCTCGCCGGACGGGCTGCTCGGCGGCGCCGTGCCGCTCGACGTCGATGCCTCGAGGGCGCTGTTCGACGACCTCGGGCGGCAGCTCGGCGTCGGCGCCGAGGAGGCCGCCCGCGGCGTGTACGCGAAGGTCAGCGCCAACATGGCGCAGGCGATCCGGGAGATCACCGTCCGCAAGGGGATCGATCCGCGCGAGTGCACGCTGATCGCGTTCGGGGGCGCGGGCGCGCAGCACGCGGCTGAGGTCGCCGCCGCGCTCGACATGCGCGACGCCGTGATCCCGGCGCACGCGAGCGTCCTCTCGGCGGTCGGGCTGATGACCGCGCCGACGCGCGTCGTCTCCGCCCGCACGGTGCTCCTGCCGCTCGGCGCGCTCGGCTCGACGGAGCTCGCGGCAGCGTACGACGAGCTCGGCGCCGACGCGGCGCGCCGGCTCGGCCCGGTCGCGGCGGAGGCCGAGGAGGTGCTGGTCGAGCAGTTCGTCGCCGTCCGCTACGTCGGCCAGTGGCACCACCTCGCGGTCCCGTTCGACGCCGACGACGCGCGGCTCACGGCCCGCTTCGAGGACGAGCACGAGCGCCTGTACGGCACGCGGCTCGGCGACCCGCTCGAGATCGTGGAGTGCTCGGTCGCGCTCACGATCTCCGAGGAGTTCCCGGAGTCGATCTGGAGGATGAGCGACGGCGAGCGCGGGTTCGGCGACGAGCTCGCCTCCCGGTACGTGTTCCTCGCCGACGAGGTCGTCCCCGTGCACGCGCGGTCGGCGCTCACGGCCGAGGTGTCCGGGCCGTGCGTGATCGAGGAGGCGCAGTCGGCGACGTGGGTGCCGCCCGGCGCGACCGCGCGGATCGTCGGCAGCCACCTCGCGCTGGAGCTCGCGGGATGATCGCCGCGCCGCTCGACTCGTTCACGCTCGAGATCCTTCGCTCGTACCTCGTCAGCACCGTCCGCGAGATGGTCGCGACGACGACCCGCACCGCGTACTCGACGTGCTTCGCGCACGGCGAGGACTTCACGTGCGGCATCTTCGACGCGGAGGGCCGGCTGGTTGCCCAGGACCAGGGCGTGCCGGTGCACGCCGGCGCCCTCGGCGACGCGGTCCTGCACGTGATCGCGGGCGCCGGCCCGATCGTCGAGGGGGACGTCTTCGTCCACAACGACCCGTACAACGGCGGCACGCACCAGGCCGACGGGCTGATCTGCCGGCCGATCTTCGTCGACGGGCTGCTGACCGGCTTCGCGGCGAATCGCGGGCACTGGACCGACATCGGCGGGATGGCTCCGGGCGGCTGGTCGGGCTCGGCCGAGGACGTGACCCAGGAGGCGCTGATGATCCCGGCTGTCCGGCTCGTCGCGGGCGGGGTCGTCGTCGAGGACGTGAAGCGGATGATCCTCCGCAACGTCCGCCTGCCGGTGCAGCTCTGGGGCGACATCCAGGCGCAGATCGCGTCGAACGTGGTCGCCGAGCGGCGGATCGCGGAGCTCGTGCACCGGCACGGCCGCGACGGCTTCGAGGCGGTCGTCGAGGGCACGCTCGACTACTCGCGCAAGCGCTTCCTCGTCGGCCTCGAGCAGGTGCGGGACGGGACCGCCGAGGCGAGCGACGTGATCGAGGACGACGGGCGCGGCCACGGCCCGCTGACGATCCGCGTCCGGGTGACGAAGAGCTCCACCGGTGTCTCCGTCGACTTCACGGGCACCGACCCGCAGGCCTTCGCGCCGGTCAACTCGACGCTCGCGTGCACGAAGGCGGCCGTGATCTGCTCGCTGATCGCCGTCGTCGACCCGGACATCCCGCTGAACGCGGGCGTGACGGAGCTGCTCGAGATCGTCGCGCCGCCGGGGTCGCTCGTGAACCCGCTTCCGCCCGCGCCGACGTTCGGCGCGACGGCGGACCCGTCCGACCGCGTCTCCGAAGCGCTGCTGAAGGCGCTCGCCCGGCTCGCGCCGGAGCGCGTCCCCGCCGGCTCGTACTCGACCGGGAACAACTGCACCGGCGGCGGCCTGCGCCAGGACGGCTCGCAGTTCCTCTGGTACGCGTACCAGGCAGGCGGCTGCGGCGCGCGGCCGTGGGCCGACGGCAACTCGGCCGAGTGGCACCTGATGGCGAACTCGAGAAACGAGTCGATGGAGGTCTGGGAGACCCGCTACCCGGTGGAGTTCCTCTCCTTCGGGTTCATCCCGGACTCGGGCGGCGCGGGCCGGTTCCGCGGCGGCCTGGGAACGGAGCGGCGGATGCGCGTGACCGAGCCCACGCGCCTCTCGGGTATCTCCGACCACCACCTCGTCGGCGCGAGCGGCCTCCAGGGCGGCGGGCCCGGGCTGCCGAACGGCTTCGCGCTCGAGCGCGACGGCGAGCGCCGGTCGATGCAGGAGACCTTCGGGCTCGACTCGCCGTCGAAGTTCGCGAACCTCCCGCTCCGCGCCGGCGACGTCTTCGTCTCGATCCAGGGCGGCGGCGGCGGCTTCGGCGACCCGCACGACCGCGACCGCGCGCTTGTGCGCGCCGACGTCGAGGCCGGCTACGTCACGCCGGGGCCTGCGGCCGCCCTCTACGGCGACGGGGACGGCGGCGGATGAGCGACTCCGGGCTTCCGCCGCTCGTCGACGGCGACCTCCCCGGCCCGCGGCGCGACTACGTCGGCTACGGCCCGCAGCCGCCGGCCGTGCACTGGCCGGGCGGCGAGCGGGTCGCGATCAACGTCGTGATCAACTACGAGGAGGGCTCCGAGTACACGGTCCTGGCGGGCGACGGGCGCAACGAGGCGGTCGGCGAGCTCCCGCACCTGACGCCGCCCGAGTACCGCGACCTGCGCAACGAGTCGGTGTACGAGTACGGCAGCCGCGCCGGGGTCTGGCGGCTCCTGCGCCTGTTCGAGGAGCTCGGCGTCCCGGTGACGTTCTTCGCGACCGCGGTCGCGCTCGAGCGGAACCCGGCCGTCGCGCGGGCCGCCGTCGAGGCGGGGCACGAGGTCGCCGCGCACGGCTGGCGCTGGTCGGAGCAGTGGCTCCTCGACCGGGACGAGGAGCGCCGCCACATCCACGCGGCGGTCGAGACGATCGAGCGGCTCTGCGGCGAGCGGCCCCGAGGGTGGTACTGCCGCTTCGGGCCGAGCGTGAACACGCGCGAGCTCGTCGTCGAGGAGGGCGGCTTCCGCTACGACGCCGACGCGTACAACGACGACCTCCCGTACTTCGTCGAGGTCTCGGGGCGCCGGCACCTGGTCGTGCCGTACACGATCGTCCACAACGACATCCGCTTCGCGCTCCAGGGCTTCCCGAGCCCGGACGACTTCTTCGAGACGTGCCGCGCCGCATTCGACGAGCTGTGGCGCGAGGGCGCGACGCACCCGCGGATGATGTCGATCGGCCTGCACGCGAGGCTCGCGGGGCAGCCGGCGCGCACCGCCGCCGTGCGGAAGTTCCTCGAGTACGCGCTCGGCAAGGGCGGCGTCTGGTTCGCGCGGCGCATCGACATCGCCGAGCACTGGTGGGCGAACGAGGGCGACTTCGCGCCGTGACGGGCGAGTTGGCCGACAGCTGGTGGTTCCAGCGGCAGTGGAGCGACTTCCGGCGCGGCAGCCTGCGGATCGCCGTCGAGTGGGACGGGAGCCGTGCCGAGGCGGTCCTCTTCGACGAGGGCGTCCCGCGCACCGCGGCCGGGATCGCCGCCGCGCTCCCGCTCGAGGTGCCGGTTGTCCACGTCGCCTGGAGCGGCGAGATGTGCATGGGGACGACGACCGTCGACATCGGCGTCGCGGAGGCCGAGAACCACGTGCGGCTCGTCCGGCCCGGCGATCTCACGTACGACCCGAAGTTCGGCGAGCTCGGCTTCGTCTACGGGGAGGCCGAGTGCCGCCTTCCGAGCGGGCCCAACACCGTGGTCGTGTTCGGAGCCCTCGCCGATCGGCTCGACGAGTTCGCGGCCTGGGCGCGCCGCCGGCGGTTCGAGGGGGTCGGCCTCCTCCGGCTGCTGCCGGCCGGCTGACCGGTCTGTGTCTTGGATCCGAACCTGTTACTGTCGGGTGGATGGCGGCGCCGCGACTCTGGAGCGTCGTCCGGGTCAGCTTGGTGGACACCGATCGGGACTCGGCTGCGTTCAATCCGTGGTACGACAACGTCCACGTCCCGGAATTCCTGAGTCAGCCCGGCATCTCGCACGCATGGCGAACGGAGAAGATCGAGTCCGAGCACGAGCTCGGGGACCTCGACGAGCAGTACGCCGCGATCTACGAACTGGATACGATCGCGAGTTTCGAAGCCGCCCTCGACGAAAGCCCGACCGCCGGGCACAGCTGGTTCGACTGGGAGGGCCGCGTCGAGAAGTGGAAGCGGACGTTCTTCCGCATCCGGGCCGCGTGGGAGCAGAACGGCGGCTCCGGCTCCCACTGGGCCGTCGTCCGCGCGAACTACGTCGGCGAGCGGGAGGACGAGTTCAACCGCTGGTACGACGAGGAGCACATGCCCGAGGTGGCGTCGAACCCCGGCTTCCACCGTGCCTGGCGGCTCGAGCACGAGTCGAGCGCGAGCCAGATCGGAGACGCCCGTCACCGCTACTGGGCGGTCTACGAGATCGACGACCCGCAGAACTTCGTCGAGGCGCTGCGGGGCAAGGAGTCCTGGGGCGGCGTCTGGCAGCACGACGTCGCCGACTGGACGCGCACGTATCACCGCGTCCTCCTCGAGTTGGGAACGCCCGACTAACAAGGTCGGGCGCAGAACGTCTCCGCCCGTACGGGCGGGCAATGTCCGCCAACGCAAGGGAAGGAGAGGAACAGCATGCGACACAGGAAATGGCTCGCGGCCGCGGCGCTGATGGGTGTGGTCGGCACGGCCGCGCTGCTCGCTCAGACCGTCGGCGCGCGGTCGAACGCGAGCAACGAGATCATCATCGGCATGGTCGCGAACTCGAGCGGGACCATGGCCGCCTACGACGATCCCCCCGACAACGGCGCGCAGCTCGCAATCAACGACATCAACAAGGCTGGCGGCGTCCTCGGCAAGAAGCTCAAGATCGCGTTCTTCGACGAGAAGACCCAGCCGTCGCTGAGCGCGACGGGTGCGATCCAGGTGATCGGGCAAGGTGCGGTTGCGATCCTCGCCTCCTGCGACTTCGACTTCGGCTCCCCCGCCGCGATCGTCGCGAACCAGCACAAGATGCCCGGGATCTCCACCTGCGCCGGCGATCCCAAGTTCGGCGCGCAGGGCATCGGCCCGTACGCGTACTCGATGGCCAACACCACGAACTTCGAGGGCGCGGCGCTCGCCGAGTTCGCGTACAACAAGATGCACTGGCGCACGGCGTACGTGCTCACCGACACGACGATCCAGTACACGAAGGGGATCGCGCAGTACACGTCGCAGGTCTTCAAGCAGCTCGGCGGGAAGGTCGTCGGGCAGGACACGATGTCCAACGCCGACCAGTCCATCGCGGCGCAGATCACGCGGCTGAAGGCGGTCAAGCCCGCTCCCGACTTCGTCGTGCTCTCGTCCTTCAACCCGGGTCTCGCCGCGGCCGTCAAGCAGGTCCGGGCGGCGGGCGTGAACCTGCCGCTGATCGGCGGCGCGGGCTGGGACGGCACCTACTGGCTGAACGGGATCCCGAAGTTCTCGAACGCGTGGCACGGAGCGCTCGGGTTCGTGAACTCTCCCGGCAAGGTGAAGGGCGACTACGAGGCGGCGCAGGCGTACAAGAAGGCGTACGGCTCGTTCCCGCCGAACGCGTACTTCCTCACCGGCTACGCGGCCATCCAGGTGCTCGCCGAGGCGATGAAGGAGGCCGGCACGACGGACGGAGCGGCGGTCAACGCAAAGCTCACGCACCTGACGAACTTCCCCACGGTGCTGGGCCCGGTGACCTTCACCCCGACGGTGCACGCACCACAGACACCGGAGGTGATCGACAAGTACGTGAACGGCAAGGAGCTCTACGTCACGGCGATCCGACCGACGAACGTTCCGAACCCGTTCAAGTAACGTCGAAAGCGAGTAGGACACATCGGTTGGAAGGCCCGATGGAGGCTCCCGGATGACGGCCGAACCGCCCGCGCTGCTCGAGGCGCGGGCGGTCTCGGTCCGCTTCGGGGGCCTCCTGGCCCTCGACTCGGTCAGCGTGGGCCTCGTCAAGGGCGAGGTGCTCGGGCTGATCGGTCCCAACGGAAGCGGCAAGACGACGCTGCTGAACGTGCTCAGCGGCTTCATCCGCCCGTTCTCGGGCTCGGTCCACGTCGAGGGCCGCGACGCGTCGGGCTGGTCGCCGCGGCGGCTCAGCCGCAGCGGCGTCGGCCGGACGTTCCAGGGCGTCCGGCTCTTCCGGAAGCTGTCGGTCTACGAGAACGTCCTCGTCGCCGGGGTCGCCGCGCGGCGGCTCGCGAAGAGCGCCCGCCAGGGCGCGGCCGAGCTGCTCGAGCTGATGGAGCTCGCCGACGTGGCCGAGACGCCGGCCGGCTCGCTGTCGTACGGGATGCAGCGGCGGGTCGCGCTCGCGCGCACGCTCGCCACGAACCCGAGCTTCCTGCTGCTCGACGAGCCGGCCGCCGGCCTCAACGACGCCGAGAGCGACGAGCTGATGGAGAGCGTCCGCGCCATGAAGCGCGAGCGGGGCTGTGCCGTGATGATCATCGAGCACGACGTGCGGCTGATCATGCAGCTCTGCGACCGCATCCAGGTGCTCGACTACGGCCGGACGCTCGCCGAGGGCACGCCGGCCGAGGTGCGGGCGAACCCGCTCGTGATCGAGGCGTACCTGGGGAGCAGCTGATGCTCGTCGTCGAGGACCTCCACGTCGCCTACGGCCGCATCGCCGCGGTGCGCGGCGTCTCGATCGAGATCCCGTCGGGGACGGTCGTCGCGCTGATCGGGCCGAACGGCGCCGGGAAGTCGACGACGCTCTCGACGATCGTCGGCCTGCGGAAGCCGCGCGAGGGCTCGATCACGCTCGACGGGAAGTCGATCGTCGGCCTCGCCCCCGAGGAGATCGTGCGGCTCGGCGTCGCGCTCGTCCCCGAGAACCGCCGCATCTTCACGCACCTGACCGTGGCGGAGAACCTCCAGCTCGGCTCGACGATCCGGCGCGACAGGGACGGGATCGCGGCCGACCTCGAGCGCATCTACACCTACTTCCCGGTCCTCAAGCGCCTCGAGTCCTCACGCGCCGGGAACCTCTCGGGCGGCGAGCAGCAGCAGCTCGCGATCGCGCGCGCGCTCCTGTGCCGGCCGAAGATCCTGCTGCTCGACGAGCCGTCCCTCGGGCTCGCGCCGATCCTGGTCGACCTCGTGTTCGCGACGATCGGCGAGCTTCGCAACGAGGGCGTGACGATCCTGCTCGCCGAGCAGTTCGTCGCGAAGACGCTCGAGCTTGCCGATACCGTCTACGCCTTGAATCGAGGGGTCGTGATCTCGTCAGGCACGCCCGACCAGGTGCGCGCCTCGATCGACTTCGAGGAGCACTACCTGCTGGGGCTCGCGGGCGGGCCGTCCGCGGAGTAGCGCCGATGACCACCCTCCGGTACGCCATCGACGCCATCAGCCTCGGCGCGATCGACGCGCTGATCGCCCTCGGGATCGGTCTCGTGTTCGGCCTGATGCGCCTGGTCAACTTCGCGCACGGCGACCTGGTGACGACGGGCGCCTACGCGCTGTTCGTCCTCGCCGGCGTCTCGATCGGGATCGCCGTTCCGCTGATGCTGATCGTGGTCGTGATCGTCGCGCTGCTGATGGAGCGGATCGCGTTCCGGCCCCTGCGCGAGGCCGATCCGATGACGCTCCTGATCACGTCGTTCTCGCTCAGCTACCTGCTGCAGAACCTCGACACGATCATCTTCTCGTCGCGGACCAAGTCGGTCGCCCTCCCCGGCTTCTTCTCCCGCCAGTTCACCATCGGCGGGCTCGAGATCCCGAACCTCGACCTCATCACGATCGGTATCACGGCGATCCTCCTCCTGGGGTTGCGGTACTTCTTCCAGCGGACGAAGCTCGGGCTGCAGATCCTCGCCGCCGCGAGCGACTTCTCGATGGCGCGGCTGCTCGGCGTTCGCGCGAACCGGGTGATCGCAGTCGCCTTCGGCATCAGCGGCCTCCTCGCCGGCGTGGTCGCGTTCACCCTGATCGCGCAGCTCGGGGACGTGACGCCGGCGCTCGGGATCCAGCCGGTCCTGATCGGGTTCGCCGGGGTGATCATCGGCGGGATGGGGAGCCTCGTGGGCGCGGCGCTCGGCGGCTTCCTGCTCGGCGCGCTCACGATCGTCCTGCAGGCGAGCCTCCCGCTCACGGCCCGGCCGTTCCGCGACGCGATCCTGTTCGGGATCGTGATCCTGTTCCTGCTCTTCCGGCCGCAGGGGCTGGTGTCGAGCTCCTACGTGGTCGAGAGGGTGTGAGCCGGAGTGGCGACCTCGCCGTTCAGGCGCTTCCTCGACCTGCTGGTGCCGCTCGCCGCGCCGTGCGTGCTGCTGACGGTCGCCGCGTACCTCGTGATCGCGTTCGGGAGCTTCGCCACGGAGACGACGGCGGTCACCGCGCTGATCAACGTGATGATCGTCGTCGGCATGTACGTCTTCGTCGGCAACTCCGGGATCGTCTCGTTCGGCCACGTCGGGTTCGTCGCCGTCGGTGCGTACTCGGTCGCACTGCTGACGATCCCGACGAACATGAAGTCGTTCCTCTTCCCGAACCTCCCGCCGTACCTGCACTTCGTCGGCCACACGCAGCTCGGCGCGATCTCCGGCGGCCTCGCTGCGGCCGGGTTCACGGCGCTGGTGGCGGCGGTGATCGGCTTCCCGCTGATGCGCCTCTCCGCGTTCCAGGCCGGCATGGCGACGCTCTCGCTGCTGATCATCATCTACGTCGTGATCTCCAGCTGGCAGAACGTCACGGGCGGCACGAACACGATGATCGGCGTGCCGAATCACTCGACGCTGCGCACGACCCTGGTCGTGACCCTGCTGACGGTCGTCGCTGCCTACCTGTACCAGATCTCGGCTGCGGGCCTGCGGTTGCGCGCCGCCCGCGAGGACCAGTTCGCCGCGCAGGCGATCGGCGTGAACGTCGTGATCGAGCGGTGGATCGCGTTCGCGCTGAGCGCGTTCCTCGTCGGCTGCGCCGGGGTGATGTACGCGTACTTCATCCCGTTCAGCACCTCGAGCTTCTACCTGCCGCTCACGTTCTTCACGATCGCGATGCTGATCGTCGGCGGCCGCAACAGCCTCTGGGGCGCGGTGACCGGGAGCCTGCTCATCTCGTTCCTCGCGGAGGTCTTCCGGCGGGTCGAGTCGGGCACGAACGTCGTCGGCGTCCACGTCAAGATCCCGTCCGGCTCGACCGAGGTCCTGATCGCGCTCACGATGCTCGTCGTGCTGATCCGGCGCCCCGACGGCCTCACGGGCGGCAAGGAGGTCACCGTCGCGAGCCTCCGCAGGCTGCGCCGGCGCAAGTCGGGGCAGGCCGACGACCAGCAGGCCGCGCCGGCCGCGGACCGGGTGGCCTGAGGTGGCCGCCCCCGCGAGCTCGAGGCTCGATCTCACCGGCCAGGTCGCCCTCGTCGTCGGGGCCACCGGCGGGATCGGGCGCGCGACCGTCGCCGCGCTCGTCCGCGAAGGCGCCGCCGTCGCGCTCAGCTCGCTGAGCCCGGACGAGGGGCGCGCGCTCGCCGACGAGGTGCGCGCGGCGGGTGGCCGCGCGCTGTCGTTCGACTTCCGCGTCGACGTGACCGAGAAGGAGACGGTCGCTCGTGCGGTCGAGGCGACGCTCGCCGAGTTCGGCCGGATCGACATCGCGATCAGCGGCGCCGGCGTCGTCTCCGGCACGCGCCTCGAGGCGATCGACGACGCCGACTGGGAGCGCATCCTCTCGATCAACCTGAAGGGGACGTTCCACGTGCTCCAGGCCGTCTACCCGGCGATGCGGGAGGCGGGCCGCGGCAAGATCGTCTGCATCGGCTCGGTGGCCGCGCAGCAGGGCGGCGTCTCGTCGGGCCCGCACTACGTCGCCGCGAAGGCGGGCGTGCACGGAATCGCGAAGTGGCTCGCCAAGGACGCCGCCGCGTACGGGGTGACCGTCAACGTCGTCTCGCCGGGGCCGGTGATGACGCCGATGTGGATCGGCCTGAACGAAGGGGTCGAGGTCGACGGGCCGGAGTTCAGCCCCCTCGGCCGGGTCGGCCGCCCGGAGGACGTCGCGGAGGCGGTGCTCTTCCTCGTCTCGCCGATGGCGAACTGGATCACCGGCGCGACGCTCGACGTCAACGGCGGCCTGCTGATGCGGTAGGTCAGACCGGCGGCGCGATCCGCTCGAGCACGGTGCGCTCGAGCGTGAGCACCTGCGGCGTGAACTGATAGAAGCCGCGCACCTTCGCCAGCGCCTCGCTCTGAAGCGTGTCACGGTCGTCCATGTCGTACAGCGCGAGGTACGGCCAGCCCGGGAGCTCCGACGTGTACCGCTTCCCGCGGCGCAGGCCCGCGGGGGCCACCTCCGGGACGTGCTTGCCGTTGTACCACTCGTTGAACGCAGCGTGGTCGAGGTCGTCGGCGACCGCGATCCGGATCGCGAAGACGTAGCGGGCCGACTCCGCGACCGGGCGCGCGTCCGGCGCGAGGAAGAGCTCGGCGTAGCGCTCGAGCACGGGATCGCCGTCGCGGAGGACGCTCTCGACGGCCGCCGCGTCGCCGGTCTCGAACAGCGCGACGAAGCCGCCCGCCTCGCCCTCGAGCACCCGGAACAGCGCCGCCGACGAGGCGGCCTCCACGCTCGGGAGGGAGGGCGCCGCGTCGCCGTACCGGGCGAGGACCAGCTCCGTCATCGGCGCGACCCTACTGCAAACGACGGAAGGCCAGACACGTCGATTGCATACGAAGATGCAGCGAGAACAACTCCGACTGGCTTGAAGCCTGGTAGGCTCTTCGGCCCCAACGGATTGTCGGATCCAGAAACGACGGACAGGGAGGTGTCCTCGGATGTCGAACGTGATCCAGGTCGAGGCTGCGCGGATCCCGGATCGGGACCGGCTGCTTCGCCTTCTCCTCGAGCACGGGTACGACGCGGAAGCCGAGGACGAGGTCGGCATCGTCGTGCGCCCGAGCGGAAGCTCGCCGCACTCGACCGACGACGTCTACCGGGAGGTCGAGGACACGGTGCTCGCGATCGGGTCGGTCTTCGTCCCCGTCAAGCACGAGGACGTGATCTACCTCCGCCCGCCGATCGGCTAGCCCGGGCGTCGCGGCTTGCGCTCCGAGGGTCGCGTAGGCTAGCGCCGCGTTGGGCCGCACCCGGAGATGAGATCGCCGGAGGACTACCGCCGGAGCCTGCAGGACGGGCGGCGGCTCTTCTTCCGCGGGCAGCCGGTCGAGGACGTGACGACGCACCCCGTCCTCCGCCACGCCGTCGACCATGCCGCGCTCGACTACGAGCTCGCCGAGGAGCCGCGGTACCGCGAGCTCTCGACGGGGCCGGACGGGCACAGCCGGTACTTCCACGTGCCGCGCTCGGCGGAGGATCTGCTCGCCCGCAGCGCGCTGATCGAGACGGCGACCCGCGCCGGGAAGACGCTCGTCGTCCTGATCAAGGAGATCGGCTCCGACGCGCTCTTCGCGCTGCTCGCCGCGGCGGACGGCCTCGGCGAGCCGTACGCCGGCGCGGATCGACGCCTTCTACCGCCACTGCCGCGACGGCGACCTCGCGCTCTGCGTGGCGCAGACCGACTTCAAGGGAGACCGCTCGCTCGGTCCGAGCGAGCAGCCGAACCCGGACGCGTACCTCCGCGTCGTCGAGGAGCGCGCCGACGGCATCGTCGTCCGCGGCGCGAAGGCGCACACGTCGGTCTCGGCGAACGCGAACGAGCTGATCGTGCTCCCGACGCGCGCGCTCGGGCCCGCGGACCGCGCGTACGCCGTCTCGTTCGCGGTGCCGCTCGACACGCCGGGGCTCACGCTCGTCGTCAGCCCGTACCTCTCGACGGAGGGCAAGCTCGAGTCCGAGCACCCGCTGTCGGCGACGCGCAAGATGGCCGAGACGGCGACGCTCTTCGAGGACGTCTTCGTCCCCGCCGAGCGCGTCTTCATGGCGGGCGAGCACGAGCTGGCGGGCCCGCTCGCACGCGGCTTCGTCGAGTTCCACCGCTTCACGGCGATCTCGTACAAGCTGCCGCTCGTCGACGCGCTGGTCGGCTCCGCGCTCCTCGCCGCGCGGGTGAACGGCCTCGAGCGCGCCGGCCACGTCCGCGACAAGCTCTCGTGGCTGATCGCGTACGCGGAGACGCTCCGCGCCCTCACGCGTCAGGCCGCCGGGGGCTGCAAGCTCGTCGGCGGCGTCGCGGTTCCCGACACGCTGCTCGTGAACATCGCGAAGCTCCAGTTCGCGCAGGGCCTGCACACCGCGTTCCAGCACGTGCAGGACATCGCGGGCGGCCTGCTCGTGACCTACCCCGCTGCGGAGGACCTCGACCACCCCGAGTACGGCGCCGCTCCTGCGCCGCTACCTCGAGGGCGCCGGGGGCGTCGACGGCGCCGAGCGCCTCCGCGTGATGAACCTGATTAGCGACCTGACCGCCGGCGAGTACGCCGGCTACCAGGCCGTGCTCGCCGTCCACGCGGAGGGCTCGATCGAGGCGGAGAAGCTGACGATCCTCGCGCACTACGACCGCGAGCGGGCGATGGGCTTCGCGCGCTGGCTCGCTGGTCTCGACCCCGGCGAGTGGCCGCCGGAGTGAGCCCGCGCGCGCAGCGGTTCGCCGGGCGCCGGTGCATCGTCACGGGCGGCGGGCGCGGGATCGGCCGGAGCGTCGCCGCGGCCCTCGCGGCGGAAGGGGCGACGGTCGCGGTCGTCGCGCGGACGGAGGAGCAGTGCGAGGAGGTCGCGACCGAGATCGGCGGCGTCGCGCTCGCGGCCGACGTCACCGACGGCGCGGCCTGCGAGCGCGTCGCGGCCGAGTTCTCGTCGCGCGTCGGCCCGGTCGGCGTGCTCGTCAACGCGGCGGGGATCGCGCCCGTGCGGCAGCGCGCCGAGTCGCACGACCTCGCGGCGTTCCGGGAGATCCTGGAGGTCAACCTCACCGGCGCGTACACGATGAGCCGGGCCGTCGCGCCGCAGCTCCTCGCCGGCGGCGGCGCCGTCGTCAACGTCGCGAGCGTCCTCGGCCTCGTCGGCAGCCCGCGCCTCGCCGGGTACGGCGCCTCGAAGGGCGGCCTGATCCAGCTCACCCGCACGCTCGCCCGCGAGTGGGCGGACCGCGGCGTGCGGGTCAACGCCGTCTGTCCGGGCTACGTCGAGACGGAGATGACCGCGGCGATGCTCGCCGTCGACCACCTTCGCGCGGACGTCCTCGACCGCACCCCGCTCGGGCGGCTCGCGACGATCGACGAGGTCGTGGCGCCGACACTGTTCCTGGCCTCCGACGGCGCCTCGTACATCACGGGCGCGTCGCTCGTCGTCGACGGCGGAATGAGCGCCTGAGGCCGCCCCGATGAGCCACACTCGATCACTGGACGCGGGCAACCGCGAGGAAGGGAGAGCCATGCACCTCAACCGCACCAAGGCCAGGCTCCAGCGCGGCGAGCCGGTCGTCGGCACGTTCGTGTACTTCAACGACCCGGCCGCCGTCGAGATCATCGGCCGCGCCGGCTTCGATTTCGTGATCATCGACACCGAGCACGTGGCCCGGGCCGGCGCGGCGGTCGAGAACCTCGTCCGCGCCGCGCAGCTCACCGGCGTCACGCCGCTGATCCGGGTGCACCAGAACGAGGAGAAGACGATCCTCCGCGCGCTCGAGACGGGGGCGCAGGGAATCGTCGTCCCGTTCGTCGAGAGCGCCGACGACGTCCGGCGCGCGCACGCGGCGATGCACTATCCGCCGGACGGGCACCGCGGCGCCTGCTACTACACGCGCGCCTCGGAGTGGGGATCGCGGGGGGCGAACTTCGCCGACTACGCGGAGCAAGCGAACCGCGAGCTGCTGCTCGTGGG
Source organism: uncultured Actinomycetes bacterium (assembly GCA_963729135.1). Classification (GTDB taxonomy): domain Bacteria; phylum Actinomycetota; class Thermoleophilia; order Gaiellales; family Gaiellaceae; genus PALSA-600. The sequence goes on along the minus strand of CAVSMT010000007.1, from coordinate 277,811 downwards.
ACTGATCGAGTCGGCGGCCGGCGTCGAGAACATCGAGGAGATCGTGGGCGCCGGTCTCGAGGTGCCGTTCGTCGGCCGCCGCGACCTGTGCGCCTCGCTCGGGGTGATGGACATCCACCATCCGACGGTGCGTGCGGCGGTCGACCGCGTGTACGAGTCCGCGCGCGGCCGGGCCGGTCAGTGGCCCGGGATCCTCTCGTACGACCCGGAGGAGGATCGGATGTGGCGCGCCCAGGACGTGCGCTTCTTCTGCCACTCGATCGACGTCGCCGTCCTCGCCGAGACCTACGCCGAGCGGGCGCGAGCCCTCCACGACGCGGTCGGCTACGACGCGGTTGTCGCCGAGGAGGTCGAGGCGCTCGCCTGACGCAACGGTGCGGGTTTGACAGAGCTCTCCCGACCTGTGAAGGTCTGTACCGGATGTTCGGTACGTAGTCGGAACGGGGACTGGCAGGCCGTCGGACGAGGGTGGGAGCGCGATGTTGCTGAGCCTGATCGACGAGCAGCGCGCACGCGACGCGTACGGACGTCTCTGGGTGCGCAAGGACGACCGGTGGGAGCCGTCGCCCGTCGCGGCGCCCACTCCGCTGCTGGCGCGCATCGCCGAGAGAGACGGCCGCGCCGGCTCCGGGGCGCCGTCGAGTGCGTTCGGCAGCGCGTCCGAGCGGCGGGGCTAGAGGGCCGCGAGCTGCACTTCGCCGCTACAGACGCGCAGCGCGAGCTCGTCGAGGGCGTGCGCGAGGTCGCGCGGGACTTCGGCCTCGAGTACTGGGCCGCGTGCGACCGCGAGAAGCGCTACCCGGCCGAGTTCTGGCGCGCGCTCGGAGACGGCGGCTGGCTCGGGGTGACGATCCCCGAGTCGTACGGGGGCGCCGGCCTCGGGTTGCTGGAGAGCGTGCTCGTGATCGAGGAGGCGTGCAGCTCGGGCGCGGGCGCCACGCTCTCGCAGCTCTTCATGGCGACGCCCGTGTTCGGCGGCGAGACGATCCGCCTCCACGGCAGCGAGGCGTTGAAGGCCGAGCTCCTGCCCGGGATCGCCGACGGCCGGGTGAACTTCTGCATGGCGCTCTCCGAGCCGGACGCGGGCAGCAACACGATGGCGACGCGGACGACGGCGACGAGGTCCGGCGACGGCTTCGTCGTCAGCGGGCAGAAGATCTGGGTCACCGCGGTGCCGGAGGCGGACTTCGTGCTCGCGATCGTGCGGACCGGGCCGGCGGGGGAGAACGGCAAGCGCTCCGACGGCCTCTCGCTGCTCGTGATCGACACCGACGCCGAAGGGATCTCCTTCGCTCCGATCGCGAAGGTCGGGACGAACACGCTCAGCGCGAGCATCGTCAACCTGGACGGCGTCCGCGTCTCCGAGTCGCGGCTCGTCGGCACGCAGGACCAGGGCTGGCGGCACCTCCTCGACACGCTGAACTCGGAGCGGCTCGTCACCGCGGCGGGGTGCATCGCGACGGCGGACCTCGCGCTCGGGCTGGCGTGCGACTACGCACGCGAGCGCACCGTGTTCGGCCGGCCGATCGGCTCGAACCAGGCGATCCAGTTCCCGCTCGCCCGGCTGCGGATGGAGCTCGAGGCGGCGCGCCTCGCGACCTACCGGGCGGCCTGGCTCTACGACACGAGCGACGATCGCCGCGAGATCGGCGCGGCGGCGAACGCGGCGAAGTTCCTCGCCGCGAACGTCGGCTACGCGGCCTGCGAGCAGGCGATGCAGACGCTCGGCGGCTACGGCTACTCGACCGAGTACCACGTCGAGCGGCTCTGGCGGGACGCCCGGCTGTTCCAGGTCGCCCCGGTCAGCCAGGAGATGATCCTCAACTTCGTCTCGCAATACGTCCTCGCGCTCCCGCGCTCATACTAGGAACGGACATTGGCGACACTCGTGCAGATCTCCAGAGGAGGCGGCGGCGGATGAAGGAGACCTTGGCGGTCGCACTCGTGCAGCTCGCGCCCGGGCCGATGGAGCCGGGGGAGAACGCCGCCCGTCTCGTCGGCCACGTCGAGGCCGAGTCCGCGCTCGGCGCCGATCTGATCGTGTTCCCGGAGCTCGCCTCGATCGGGTCGCCGGCGGGTCGGTCGGCGGACGAGCTCCGTGCGGTCGCGGAGCCCGTGCCCGGCCCGACGAGCGACGCGCTCGCGGAGGCCGCCCGGCAGCACGCGGTCCACGTCCTCGCCGGCGTGCTCGAGCTCGGTCCGGACGGGAAGCTCTACAGCGCCGCGGTGCTCCTCGACGCGGCGGGCGAGCTCGCCGGCGCCTACCGCCGGCTGCACCTCCTGCCGGCGGAGCGCGCGGCTCTGTCGGCCGGCGACGCCGTCGGCGTGTTCCCGACCGCGCTCGGGACGATCGCCGTCAGCCTCTCGTACGACGTCAGCTTTCCTGAGCTCGCACGGGTCCAGGCGCTCGAGGGCGCCGAGATCCTCGCGACGCTCTGGGGCGCGACCGAGCCGCCGGAGGGCGGCCCGGCGGACGCGATCGTCGTCCAGTGCCGGTCGCGCGCGACCGAGAACTTCGTCTACGTCCTCGGCTGCAACGCCGCCGGACGGCCCGATCCTCGCGCGAGCAGGAGCGTGATCGCTTCCTGCAACGGCGAAGCCATTGCCCAGGCGGAGACAGGGGGCGAGGAGGTGGTACGCGGCCAGATCACCGACCGCGCGTTTCGCGAACAGCGCATGTATCTGACCATCTTCAGGGACCGACGACCCGAGCTGTACGGGGCGCTCGTCGACACCCCCTGAGACGAGGCAGTGGAAGGAGGACCTGTCGTGGTTCGAAAGAGGTTGTTTCTCGTTCCGACGCTGCTCGTGTTCCTGCTGGCAGCGCTCGCGTTGGTTCCCGGAGCGCAGAGTCGCAGCGCCGGGAAGCCGAGCGGCAAGCCGATCGTCATCGGCGGCGCGATCGCGCTCAGCGGCGGATTCAGCGCGTACGACCTGATCAACAAGCTCGGGGCGCAGGCCGCGGTCGACGACATCAACGCCGCCGGCGGGGTTCTGGGCCGTCCGCTCCAGTACATCCCCGAGGACACGAAGTCGGATCTCTCGGTCGGCTCGACCGTCGCTCTCGACCTGATCAACAAGGGCGCGGTCGCGCTGATCACGCAGTGCGACTTCGACTTCGGGTCGCCCGCGGCGCTCGTCGCGCAGAAGCACAACGTGCCGGCCTTCTCGTGTGCGAGCTCGCCGAAGTTCGGCGCGCAGGACCTCGGCCCGTACGCGTTCGACGTCTCGCCGACGACGAACGAGGAGGGCGGCGTGATGGCCACGTACGCGTACGACAAGCTGCACGCCCGCACCGCGTACTTCCTCGTCGACTCGTCGCTCGCGTACTCGACGGACGAGTGCAAGTCGTTCAAGGCGGCGTGGCAGTCGCTCCCGGGCACGTCGATCGCGGGCGAGGACACGTTCGTGAACAGCGATCCCTCGATCGCGGCGCAGATCACCCGGATCAAGTCGCTGAAGACTCCGCCCGGACGTGATCGGCCTCTGCACGTACCTTCCGGGCGGACCGAACGCGATCCGCCAGATCCGCGCGGCCGGGATCAAGGCGCCGATGTTCAGCGGCGTCGGGATCGAGAGCCGCGACTGGTTCAAGGCGCTGCCGACGCTGAGCGACTACTACTACCTCGGCTACGGCTCGCTGTTCAACAACGACCCGCGGCCGGCGGTGAACAAGTTCTTCGCCCACCTCCAGAAGCTCGGCGGCAAGCCCGCGGCGGTCTCGCTGAGCCTGATGGCGTACACGGAGGTGCAGCTGATCGCGAAGGCGATCCAGAAGGCCGGGACGACGGACGGCCCGGCGCTGCTGAAGGCGCTGAACTCCTTCACCAACGTGCCGACGCTCACCGGCCCGGTCACGTACACCCCGACCAAGCACTACAACTACTTCCCCGTCGTGGTCAACGAGATCCAGAACGGGAAGGTCGTGCTCAAGGGGCTGGTGCAGCCCCCGAAGAAGGTCCCGGCACCGACGTTCTAGTCCGTGCTGGCGCGGCTTCGAATCGGCGGTCGGCCGACTCGCTCGAGCTCCGTCTCCCCTTCCGGCGAAGGGGAGACGGAGCGGCTCGAGGGCCGCGACATCAGCGTCCACTTCGGCGGCGTCGCCGCGGTGAACCGGGTCGACGTCACCCTCTCGCGCGGCGAGATCCTCGGCCTGATCGGCCCGAACGGCGCGGGCAAGACGACGCTCGTCAACGCGCTCAGCGGCTTCGAGAGCCTGGACAGCGGCAGGATCGTGCTGGCCGGCCGGGACGTCACGTCGTGGTCGCCCCAGCGCCTCGCGCAGCTCGGCCTCAGCCGGAGCTTCCAGAACATCCGGCTCTTCCGGGAGATGACCGTGCTCGAGAACGTCGAGTGCGGCGGCGTCGGGGTCGGCATGGGGCGGCGGCCCGCGCGGGCACGGGGCCGCGCGATCCTCGAGCGGCTCCAGCTCGGCGACAAGGCGCGCCTGCCGGCGAAGTCGCTGGCCTACGGCGACGAGCGCCGCCTCGGGATCGCGCGGGCGCTGGCGATGAACCCGCTCTTCCTCCTCCTCGACGAGCCCGCCGCGGGGCTCAACGAGCTCGAGTGCGACGACCTGATGGAGACGATCGTGTGGATCCGCGACGAGATCGGGTGCGGCGTGCTCGTGATCGAGCACGACATGCGCCTGATCATGCGCGTGTCGGAGCGCATCCAGGTGCTCGACCACGGGCAGACGATCGCGATCGGCTCGCCCGCCGAGATCCAGTCCGACCCCGCGGTGATCGCCGCGTACCTCGGAACCCGGAGCGGAAGGCGCCATGCTCGCGGTTGAGGACCTCGAGGTCCACTACGGCCGGATCGTGGCCCTGCGAGGTCTCTCGCTCGCGATCGCGAAGGGCGAGTTCGTCAGCGTGATCGGCCCGAACGGAGCGGGCAAGTCCACGATGCTGAACGCGATCATGGGCGTGATCAAGCCGACCGCGGGCCGGATCGACTTCGGCGGCGAGTCGCTCGTCGGCAGGTCGCCGGAGCGGATCGTCCGCAAGGGCCTCGCCCTCGTGCCGGAGGGCCGCCACATCTTCACGACGCTCACCGTCGCCGACAACCTGCTGCTCGGCGCCACGCCGCGCCCTCGCGGTGACGACGTCGCCGGCGACCTGGACCGCGTCTTCGAGCTCTTCCCGATCCTGCACGAGCGGTTCGACTCGTCCGCCGGAAAGCTCTCGGGCGGGGAGCAGCAGCAGCTCGCGATCGCGCGCGCTCTGCTCTCGCGGCCGACCCTGCTGCTCCTCGACGAGCCGTCGCTCGGGCTCGCGCCGGTCATCGTCGACATCGTCATGGACGTGCTCAAGCAGCTCCAGGCCGACGGGATCACGATCCTGCTGGTCGAGCAGAACGCCGCGCTCGCCGTGGAGGCCGCCGACCGCTCCTACGTGGTGCGAGGCGGCCGGGTCGAGATCAGCGGGACCCGCGAGGAGCTCCTCGCGATGGACGACTTCGAGACCCGGTACCTCGGCTTCGCCGACGAGACGGCGGTCGCGTGACCACCTTCCTGCAGTACGTGGTCGACGCGATCAACCTGGCGAGCTACGACGCGCTGATCGCGCTCGGGATCGCGGTCGTCTTCGGGATCATGCGCCTCGTCAACTTCGCCCACGGCGAGATCATCATGGTCGGCGCCTACGCGATGGCGTACATGCTCAAGCTGCCGTTCCCGGTCGTCGTGCTCGCGACGATCGCCGTCGGGGCCGCGGTTGCGCTCTCGATGGAGCGCGTCGCCTTCCGGCCGGTTCGGAACGCGACGCCGACGACGCTGCTCGTGACCTCGTTCGCCCTGAGCTTCCTGATCCAGAACATCGTCATCAGCACGATCGGCGACTTCCCGAAGACGCCCGTCCTGCCGCAGTTCCTCGGGAGCTCGTTCACGGTCGGCAACCTGCTGATCCAGACCGTCCAGGTGATCACGGTCGTGACGACGATCGTGCTCGTGGCCCTGCTCGTCCTCTTCTTCACGCGGACGGCCACCGGACGGGAGATGCGCGCCGCGGCCGAGGACTTCCGGATGGCGCGGCTGCTCGGGGTGCCGGCGAACCGCGTGATCGCGGTCGCGTTCGGGATCAGCGGCGCGCTCGCCGGCGTCGTCTCGGTGCTCCTGCTCGCACAGACCGACCTGCTTACACCCACGATGGGCGTCGGCCCGGTGCTCGTCGGCTTCGTCGCGACGGTGATCGGCGGGCTCGGCAGCCTCGTGGGCGCGGCGCTCGGCGGCTTCCTCCTCGGCTTCATCACCGTCGCGTTCCAGGCGTGGCTGCCGCTCTCGCTCCGGCCCTTCCGGGACGCGTTCGTGTTCGGGCTCGTGATCCTGATCCTCGTCTTCCGGCCGCAGGGGATCATGGGGCAGACCAGGACGCGCGTTTGAGCTCCCCGCAGCGTCGGCGACCCGGCGCCGCCGACCGGATCGGCCCGCGCGCTCTGGCGGCCGTCGCCTGGGCCTGGACGCCGATCGCGATCTGCGTGCCGGTGGTCGCGATCGTCCTCCTCTCGACCAGGGGCTCGAGCGTCCTGCAACAGACGGTGACGACGTCGGAGATCTACCTGATCGTCGTCGTCGGCCTCTACATCTTCGTCGGCAACTCGGGGGTGCTCTCGTTCGGCCACATGGCCTTCATGGCGATCGGCGCCTACACGTCCGCGCTGCTCACGATCCCGAGCGAGCAGAAGCGCTTCCTGCTCCCCGACCTGCCGCACTTCCTCCAGGCCGCGAGCATCCCCACGGTGCCGGCCGCGCTGATCGGAGGCACGGTCGCGATGCTCGTCTCGATCCTGGTCGCGCTCCCGCTGATGCGGCTGAACGGGATCGCGGCCGGGATCGGCACCTTCGCGTTCCTGATCGTCGTGTACACGGTCATCGGCCACTGGACCGCGCTCACGCGCGGGCAGCAGACGATGCTCGGCGTGCCGCTCGACACGACGATGACCGGCGTGCTCTCGTGGGCGTGCATCGCGATCGTCGTCGCCTACGTCTTCCAGGAGTCGCGCATCGGGCTGCGCCTGCGCGCGTCCCGGGAGGACGAGCCGGCGGCGCGTGCGATCGGGATCGGCGTCTTCTCCGAGCGCACGATCGCGTTCGCGCTGAGCGCGTTCTGGGTCGGTGTCGGCGGCGCCCTCTACGGGCACCTGCTCGGGGCCTTCAGCGCCGACGCCTTCTACCTGCCGCTCACGTTCCTGACCTTCGCGATGCTCGTGATCGGCGGGATCAACAGCCTCACCGGCGCGGTCGTCGGCACGATCGTCGTCTCGACGGTCACCGAGGTGCTGCTCCGTGTCGAGCGAGGCGTGAACGTCCTCTCGGTGCACGTGACGGCCCCGAACGGGACCGAGCAGATCGTGCTCGCCGTCTTCATGCTCTCGATCCTCATCCTGCGGCCGGCGGGCATCACCGGCGGCCGCGAGATCCGCTGGCCGTTCTCGCGCCTCCCGGATCCCGCGGAGTCGCCCCGCGGCGAGGGGCCCGTGCCCGACGAGCCCGTCCCGGCCGAGCCATGAGCTACCGGATCGGCATCGACGTCGGCGGCACCTTCACCGACCTGTGCGTCGTCGATCTCGAGACCGGCGACCTCGCGACCGGGAAGACGGCGACGGTGGCCGCCGACCCCGGCCGCGCCGTCGCGCGTGCGGTCGCCGCGGTGGCCGCGGCGCGCGGGCGGTCGCTCGCAGAGCTGCTCGGCGAGACGGAGCTCGTCGTCTACGGGACGACCGTGTCGACGAACGCGGTCATCACCGGCCGGGTCGGCAAGGTCGGGCTGCTCGCGACGGCGGGATTTCGCGACGTGCTCGCGATCCGCGAGGGCGCGAAGGGGAGCGCGTTCGACTACCGGGTCGACTATCCGGCGCCGTACGTGCCCCGCAGCCTGACGCTCCCGGTCCGCGGCCGCATCGGAGCGGAGGGCGCGATCCTCGAGCCGCTCGAGCCGGAGGACGTCCGGCAGGCCGCGCGGCGGCTGCTCGCCGCCGGCGTCGACGCGATCGCCGTCGCCTTCCTCTGGTCGTTCGTGAACCCCGAGCACGAGCTCGCGGCGCGTGAGCTCGTGCTCGCGGAGGCGCCGGGGATCCCGTGCGTCCTGAGCCACGAGGTGAACCCGATCCTGCGCGAGTACCGCCGCACGATCGCGACCGCGATCGACGCCTCGCTGCAGACCGTGGTGCGGCCCCACCTCGCCTCGGTCGAGGCCGCGCTCCGCGACGCCGGGCTTCGCAGCGAGCTGCTCGTGATCTCCTCGTCGGGAGGCGTGATGTCCGTCCCGGAGATGGCCGCGCGACCGATCTTCACCGTCGGCTCCGGGCCGACGCTCGCGCCGGTCGCGGCGCGCGAGGCCGCGCGGCGGAACGGGATCGACGCGGACGACCTGCTCGTCGTGGACATGGGCGGGACGAGCTTCGACATCTCGCTCGTCAGCGGCGGCCGGGTGCACGTGTCCCGGGAGACGCGCGTGGGCGCCGACCTGCTCGGGATCGCGCGCGTCGACGTGCGCAGCATCGGGGCCGGCGGCGGCAGCGTCGCGTCCGTCGACGAGGGGGGCGTCCTCCACGTCGGCCCGGCGAGCGCGGGCGCGGAGCCCGGCCCGGCCTGCTACGGCCGCGGCGGGGAGCGGCCGACCGTCACCGACGCCGACCTGATCCTCGGCTACCTGCCGGCGGGCGGGACCTTCGGCGACTCGGTCACGCTCGATCTCGGCGCCGCCGAGCGCGCGGTCGGATCGATCGCCGGGCGGCTCGGGGTCGACCTCGTGACCGCCGCGGCCGCGATCTACGCGACGGTGAACCAAAACATGGTCAACGCGATCGAGGACGCGACGATCCGCGTCGGCGTCGATCCCGCCGAGTCGACGCTCGTCGCCGGCGGCGGCGCGAGCGGGGCGCATGTGGTCGCGATCGCCCGCGAGCTCGGGATCGGGCGGGCGCTCGTCCCGGCGCAGGCGGGCACCCTCAGCGCGTGGGGCGGGCTCGTCTCCGACATCCGGCACGACTTCTCCGCCGCCCGGTTCGTGCGCTCGGACGACGGCGACCTCGACGCGCTCGGCGGGGTGCTCGCGGCGCTCGTCGCCTCGTCCGAGCGCTTCCTCCGCAGCACGGGCCGGGACGAGAGCACGTGGCTGCTCCTCGGGAGCTGCGAGGCGCGGTACGCGGGGCAGATCTGGGAGCTCGAGCTCCCGCTTCCCGAGGTGCCGCTCGACGTGCGCCGGCTGCCCGATCTCGTCGAGCGCTTCCACCGTCTCCACGAGCAGACGTACGGGTTCTCCGAACCGGGCCAGGTCGTCGAGTTCCTCCAGTGGACGGTCGGGGCCGTCGCGCGCATCGACTCGAACGACGTCGGGTCGGTGGCGGTCGCGGCCGGTGGCGCGGAGGGCCGTCGCCGGGCGTTCTTCGAGGACTCCTGGCACGAGGTGCGCGTCCTTCCGGGCGAGCTCGCCCGGACCGCGTCCGAGGTCGACGGGCCGGCGATCGTCGAGGACGCCACGACGACCGTCGTCGTCCCGCCGGGCTGGACGCTCGAGCCCGGAGGCGACGGCGCGTTCCTGCTCGTCGACCGCGTCCGCCTCGGCGATCCGCTCGCCGCCGCCCGCGAGCTCTCCTCGACGTGACGACCGGCTCGCTCGAGCCGCGGCTCGTCTCCGTGCTCGCGGCCCAGTTCCGCGCGCTGACGGTCCGGATGAGCAACAGCCTGCTCCGCTCCGCTCGCTCGGGCGTGATCAGCAGCGCGCGCGACTTCTCCTCCGTCCTGCTGCTCGGCGACGGCGCTCCGTTCGTGATCGACGAGGGGCTTCCGGTGCACGCGGGCGGGGCGCAGCTCGCGGTCGAGGCGGTCGTCGACCTGTTCGACGACGTCGAGCCGGGCGACGTGTTCCTCAACAACTCGCCGTTCCTCGGCAACACCCACCACGCCGACTTCACGCTCTGCGCGCCGGTGTTCGTCGACGGCGAGCCGCTCTTCTGGGTCGTGTCGCGCGCCCACCAGGCCGACACGGGCGCTCCGGTCCCGAGCACGTACCTGCCGTTCGCGGCGACCGTCCAGGAGGAGGGCATCCACTTCCCGTGCGTCCGGGTCCAGCGCCGCCACGAGCCGATCGCCGACGTGCTCCGCATCCTCACGTACGCGGTCCGCGTGCCCGAGATGGTGTACGCCGACCACCTCGCGCAGGTCGGCGCGCTCCGGATCGGCGAGCGGCGCGCGCTCGAGCTCTGCGAGAAGCACGGCCTCCCGACGATCAGGGCCTTCGTGGACGAGTGGCTCGCGTACGGCGACCGGATGATGGCCGCCGCGATCGCCCGGCTCCCCGAGGCGGAGTGGCACGGCGAGACGCGGCACGACCCGGTCCCGTTCGCCCCCGACGGGATCCCGGTGCGCGCGACGATCCGCATCGATCCCGCCGCCGGGCGGATCGTCGTCGACCTCCGCGACAACGTCGACAACGTCGAGGGCGGGCTCAACATGACCCCGGCCACGACGCTCGCCGCCGTGTACGGCGGGATCCTGAACAACCTCGGCCCCGACGTGCCGCGGAACGCCGGCAGCCTCTCGAGGATCGAGGTGCTGATGCGCGAGGGCGCCGTCGTCGGCCGGCCCCGCCCCGGCGTCGGGACGTCGGTCGCGACCACGAACGTCACCGACCGGCTCTACAACCTCGTCCAGTCGCTGTTCGTGCGCGCGGGGGAGCCGTACGGGATCGCCGAGGGGAGCTGCGGCGGGCCGCCGAGCTTCGGCGTGATCTCGGGCCACGACCCGCGCACCGACTCGACGTTCGTCAACCAGACGATCATCGGCTTCGGCGGCGGCCCCGCCCTCCACGGGCACGACGGCTGGCTGACGTACAACAAGGCGGTCACCGGCGGCGTGCTCAGGATCGACTCGGTCGAGGTCAACGAGCTCCGCTTCCCGATCGTGTACGACGCGATCGAGCTCCTGCCGGACACCGCCGGCGCCGGCGAGTGGAACGGCGCGCCGTCGGTTCGCACCGAGTTCGGGCCGCGGTTCGAGCCGATGTCCGTCGCGTACTACGGCGACGCGGCGGTGTACCCGCCGAAGGGCATCGCCGGCGGGAAGGCGGGCGGTCCGGCGGCGGCCCGCAAGCGGCTCGGCGACGGGACCGTGGTGGAGCTGCCGTCGATGGGGATCGAGCGGCTCGAGGTCGGCGAGCGGATCGAGTCCGTCTGGTCGGGCGGCGGCGGCTACGGCGATCCGCGGCGTCGCGACCCCGAGCGGATCCGGCGCGACGTCGAGGACGGCCTGCTCTCTCGGGCGCGCGCGCTTGCCGAGCACGGCGTCGAGGTGGACGGATGAAGGCGGCCGTGTGGCACGGCGCGCGCGACGTGCGGGTCGAGGACGTCGCCGAGCCGGGCGAGCCCGCCCCGGGTCGCGTCGTCGTCGAGGTGTCGACGGCCGCGATCTGCGGCTCCGACGTGGCCGAGTTCCGCGACGGCCCGCACGCGATCCCGGTCGGGCGCCCGCACCCGCTGACGGGCCGCGTCGCGCCGCTCACGCTCGGGCACGAGTACTGCGGCCGGGTCGCCGCCGTCGGCGAGGGCGTCGACCGGCTCGCTCCCGGCGACCGCGTCTGCGGGGACTCGTGCCTTCGGTGCAACCGCTGCTTCTGGTGCCTGCGCGGCCAGTACAACATCTGCGAGCTCGGCGGCTCCGTGGGCCTCCACGCGGACGGCGCCTTCGCCCGGCTGCTCGACGTTCCCGACTACGTTCTCGAGCCGGTTCCCGACGCGGTCCCCGACGACGCGGCCGCCCTCGTCGAGCCGCTCGCGGTGGGCATGCACGCGGTGCTCTCGGGCGGCGTCCGCCTCGGCGACACGGTGGTCGTCGTCGGGCTCGGCATGATCGGCGCGACGGTGCTGCTGTGCGCGCGCGAGGCCGGCGCGGCGGCGGTCCTCGCGGTCGAGTCGCTGCCGCTCCGCCGCTCCGTCGCAGTCGGCCTCGGGGCGACGGAGGCGCTCGACCCGGAGCTGCCGGCGCTGCGGCGGGAGGTGCGTCTCCGCACCGGCGGGATCGGGGCGGACGTCGTGTTCGACTGCACGGGACGCGCCGAGGCCCTCGCGTCCTCGATCGAGCTCGCCCGCCGCGGCGGCCGCATCGTCGTGGTCGGGCTGCCGCACGCCGCGTCAGAGGTCGACGCGACCCGGCTCGTGTACTTCGAGCGCGAGGTCGTCGGCGCCCTCGGCTACCGCTTCGACCATCGCCGCGTGCTCGCGCTGCTCGCCGCCGGCCGCCTCGATCCGCGGTCGCTGGCCGGCGCGACGATCGAGCTCGGCGACGTCGTCTCCGGCGGATTCGAGCGGCTCCTGTCCGATCCCGCGGCGCCGCTGCGGATCCTCGTGCGCCCGGGAGCCGCCTGATGGCGAACTACGCGGAGATCGTCGGTCGCAACGCGGAGCGCCGGCCCGACCGGACGGTCGTCACGTTCCGCGGCCGGGACATCTCGTACGGCGAGCTCGCCGCGCGCGTCGAGGCCGCCGCCGCGGCGCTGCGGGAAGCCGGGATCGGCCGGGGCGACGTCGTCGCGCTCCTGCTCCAGAACTGCCCGCAGTACCTCGAGGCGATCCTGGCCGCGAACCGGCTCGGGGCGATCTTCCTTCCGCTCAACTACCGCCTCGCGCCGGACGAGTGGCGCTACATCCTCGACCACTCGGGAGCGAAGCTGCTGCTCACCGAGGCGGAGTTCCACGAGGCGATCGCATCGGTGCGGCCGGAGCTCCCCGGCGTCGAGTCGCTCTGGTCGCTCGACGCCGACGCGCCCGCCGGCTGGCGCGCGTACGAGGACGCGCTCGAGGCGGCCGCCGGCGCGACCGTCCCGCTCGCAGAGGTCGGCGACGACGACGTCCAGCGGCTGATGTACACGTCGGGCACGACCTCGCGGCCGAAGGGCGTTCCGATCACGTACGGCAACCTGCTCGCGAAGAACGTCGCGCACATCGTCGAGTTCGGGCTCACGAGCGAGGACAGGACGCTGGTCGCCGGCCCGCTCTACCACGTCGGCGGCCTCGACCTGCCGGCGACCGGCGTCCTCTACGCGGGCGGCAGCGTCGTGATCCTGCCGCGCTTCGACCCGACCGCGGTCCTCGAGGCGATCGAGACCCACCGCGTCACGAACGTCTGGCTGGCGCCCGCGATGGTGAACATGGTCCTCGCGCTCGACGCGGGCGACCGCTACGACACCTCGAGCGTCCGGTTCGTGATCAACGGCGGCGAGAAGATGCCGGTGCCGCTGATCGAGCGGGTCCTCGCGCAGTTCCCGAACGCGTGGTTCGCCGACGCGTACGGCCTGACCGAGACCGTCTCGGGCGACACGTTCCTCGACCGCGAGCACGTCCTGAGCAAGCTCGGATCCGTCGGCCGGCCGGTGCTCCACCTCGAGCTCAGGGTCGTCGACGACGCCGGCGACCCGGTCGCCCCGAACGAGCTCGGCGAGATCGTCCTTCGCGGCCCGAAGGTCTTCCGCGGCTACTGGCGCGACCCCGAGGCGACGGCGGCCGCGATCCGGGACGGCTGGTTCCACACCGGCGACGTCGGTCGGCTCGACGAGGACGGCTACCTGTTCATCGAGGACCGGAAGAAGGACATGATCGTCTCGGGCGGCGAGAACGTCTCGTCGCCGGAGATCGAGCGCGTCCTGTACGAGCACCCGGCGGTGCTCGAGGCCGCGGTGATCGGCATGCCCGACGAGCGCTGGGGGGAGGTCCCGCTCGCGTTCGTCGCGCTGCGGGAGGGCTTCGCCGTCGGCGAGGACGAGCTGATCGCGCACTGCGGGGCGAAGCTGGCGCGGTTCAAGGTGCCGAGGCGCGTCGCGCTCATCGACGCGCTCCCCCGCAACCCGTCGGGGAAGGTGCTGAAGCGCGTCCTCCGCGAGCGGATTTCGGGGCCGGAGGCGGTATGATCGCGCGACCGGGGAAGATTGGCGGGCGAGAAAGCGGCACGTTGGACCGATCGTTCCATTCCGAATTGAGTTTCACGTAGGCGATGTCAGAGACGATGGCGACACGCGAAGACGGGAACGCCGCGGCCTGGAGCACGGATGCATTCACGCTCGAGATCATTCGCTCGTATCTGATCTCGACCGTGCGGGAAATGGCCGAGGCCACGAAACGAACGGCGTATTCGACCGTGATCTCCGAGGCGCTGGATTTCACGTGCGGGTTGTTCGACGCGGGCGGGAGGATGATCGCCCAGAGCGAGGGGATCCCGCTCCACGCCGGCAGCCTGCCCGGCGGCATGAATGCCCTTCTGGACTCCTTCGACACCTTCGAGGACGGCGACGTGTACATCCTCTCCGACCCGTACATCGCCGGGCTCCACCAGGCCGATGTGCTCGTCGCCCGGCCGATCTTCGTCGACGGGGACCGGTTCGCCTTCGCCGTCAACCGGGCCCACTGGCTCGACGTCGGCGGGATGGCCGCGGGGGGCTGGTCGGGCACGGCGACACACGTCGTCCAGGAGGGCTTGCGGATCCCGCCGATGCGCATCGTGTCGGCGGGGAAGCTCGACGAGCGGCTCCGCGACCTGATCCTCGCGAACGTCCGCGTCCCGGTCGCCGACTGGGCCGACTTCCAGTCGCAGGTCGCCTCCACCGTCGTGGCCGAGCGGCGGCTCCACTCGCTCGTCGCCCGGTACGGGCGGCCGGTCGTCGAGGAAGGGATGGCGGCGGCGCTGGAGTACTCGCGGACGCGCTTCCGCCGGGCGCTCGAGCAGCTTCCCGACGGCACGTGGGAGAGCGAGGAGATGTTCGAGGACGACGGCCAGGGCGGCGGCCCGTACCGGCTGCGGCTGAGCCTCACGAAGCGCGGCGAGAAGATCGTCGCCGACTTCTCGGCCTCGGACGAGCAGGTCGCAGCCCCGATCAACGCGTCCGAGATTACGACCCACTCGGCGGTCTACGTCGCCCTCGTGGCCGCGCTCGACCCCGACGTCCCGCTCAATTCGGGCTTCCTCGAGTTCGTCGACGTGGTCACGAGGCCCGGCACGATCGCGCACGCGGTGTTCCCGGCGCCCGTGTTCTTCTCGACCGCCGACCCGTGCATCAAGGCGGGCGAGACCGTGCTGAAGGCGCTCGCGCAGGTGATCCCGGAGAAGGTCGTCGCCGGCAGCCCGCAGGGCGGCCTCAACGTGACGGGCTCCGGCGTGAAGGCGGGCGGCGAGCCGTTCCAGTGGTTCTCGTTCCAGGCCGGAGGGCTCGGCGGGCGGCACGACCACGACGGCGACAACGGCGAGTGGCACGTGATGGCGAACTGCCGGAACGAGTCCGTCGAGATCTGGGAGCACCGGTTCCCGATCAGGTTCGAGGAGTTCTCGCTGATCGACGACTCGGGCGGGGCCGGCCGCTTCCGCGGCGGCCTCGGGCTCCGCCGGCGGATGCGGGTCCTCGCGCGGACGCTCGTGAGCTCGACCGTGGACCGGCAGGAGGTCGGCCCGTGGGGCGTCGACGGCGGCGAGCGGGGGCGCCCGAACCGGTACTGGATGATCACGAACGACGGCGAGGCGACCTCGCTCAAGGAGCGGTTCGGGCTCTCCTCGAACTCGAAGTTCGCGAACCTGCCCTTCGAGGAGGGAGAGCAGCTCATCATCGACTCGGCCGGCGGCGGCGGCTACGGCTCGCCCGCCGAGCGCGATGCGGCCGGCGCCGCCCGCGACCGGGAGTACGGCTATGTCACTGCGAGCGCCCCGCCCGGCTAGTGCGGGCGCCGCCGAGCGAAGGAGGAGCTGATGGCGGCAGATCCGACGGCGCCGTGGATCCTGAAGAGTCGCGACCAGCAGCCGAGCTGGAATCTGCCGAAGGCGGACACCGCCGGCTTCTGGCGCGGACGCTGCAACGGCATGGACGGGACGCAGTTCAGCGCCGGGCTCGTGCTCATGCTGTTCGGGCAGACGACGCCGCTCCACTCGAACACGGCCGAGCACATCATCCTCCTGCTGGAGGGCGACATCGAGTTCACGATCGAGGGGGAGCCGTTCCCGCTCGAGCCGGGGGACATGCTCTTCATCCCGGCCGACGTGAAGTACCTGTACACGAACCGGGGCCGGACGACGGCGGCCTTCATCAGCATCCTCGGCAAGGTCGACGCGTGGCCGCCGAAGGGCACGTACTTCGACTGAGAGCCCGGGTCGGCCCGAACGTGAACGCGGACGCGTGACCGTTCGTCCGCCCGCGATCAGGGCCGCCCTCGAGGAGGGCCGGCCGGCGTTCGGGACGTTCGTCTACTCGCCCGACCCGGCCGTCTGCGAGCTCGTCGGGGCGGCGGGCTTCGACTTCGTCGTCGTCGACACCGAGCACGCGTCGCTCGGCCCGCGCGACGTCGAGAACCTCGTCCGCGCGGCCGACACGCGGGGGATCGCCGCGCTGGTCCGTGTCACGCGACCGGACGCGGTGACCACGAGCCTCGACGCCGGCGCCGCCGGGATCGTGCTCCCGCACTTCGGCGCGGACGAGCGGAGCCGCGTGCTCGTCGCCTCCGCCCGCTACCACCCGGCCGGCGACCGGGGCGCGTGCACCGGGAGCCGGGCTGTCGCGTACGGGCTCGACGACTTCGCCGCCTACGCCGCGCGGTCGAACGAGGACGTCCTCGTCGTCGGCCAGATCGAGGACGCCGCGTCGGTCGAGGCGCTCGACGAGGTGCTCTCCATGCCGGGGCTCGACGCTGTCCTGCCGGGGCGCTCTGACCTCGCCGCGTCCTACGGCGTCGCCGGCCGGCTCGACGACCCGGCGGTGACCGGCGCTCTCGATCGCATCGCCGAGGCCGCGGCGAGGCACGGCGTCACGCTCGGCATGTACGTCACGGGCGCGGCGGCCGGCCGCGAGTGGCGCCACCGCGGCGCTCGCCTGATCGTCTGCTCGATCGACTACAAGGTGCTCTCCGCCGCCTACGCCGCCCTCCTCTCGGAGCTGCACGCGGCGTCGTGAGGGCGGTCGTGCTCACGGCGCCGCGCGGCGTGTCCGCGCTCGAGCTCGCGGAGGCGCCGGAGCCCGAGCCGGGGCCGGGCCAGGCGCTCGTTCGCGTCCGCGCGGCGGCGCTGAACTTCGCCGACGTGCTCGTCTGCGAGGGCCGGTATCCCGCCCCGCCCGAGCTGCCCGCCGTGCTCGGGAGGGAGGTCGCCGGCGACGTCATCCGGGGCGGGGAGGGGACGCCGTTCCGGCCCGGGGACGCCGTGTTCGCGATCACGGGAGGCGGCGGGTTCGCGGAGCTCGCCGTCGTCGACGCCGCGACGACGTGGGCGCTCCCGGCCGGGATGGGGTACGCCGAGGGCGCCGCGTTCCCGCTCGCGTTCCTGTCCGCGTACGTTCCGCTCACGCGCCAGCTCCGGGTCGGCCCGGGCCGGACCGTGCTCGTCCACGCCGCGGCCGGCGGCGTCGGGAGCGCGGCCGTGCAGCTCGCGGCGCATCTCGGCGCCCGCGTGATCGCGACCGCCGGCTCGGACGAGAAGCGCCGCGTCGCCGCGGAGCTCGGCGCGGCCGCGACGGTCGACTACACGCGAGACGACTTCGCCGACGCGGTCCGGGAGGCGGCCGGCGGCCAGGGCGTCGACGCCGTGCTCGATCCCGTCGGCGGGCCGATCTTCGAGGTCAGCCTGACCCTCCTCCGGCCGCTGGGCGCGATCGTCGCAGTCGGCTACGCAGCGGGCCCGTGGCCGCCGGTCGACGTCCGCGTGCTCGCGGGCCGCAACGTCGGCGTCCACGGCTTCTACCTCGCGCGCGTCCTCAAGCTCCTGCCCGACCTCGTGGCCGAGGCGATGGCGGAGCTGCTCGCGCTCCGGGCGGAGGGCGCCGTGCGGCCCGTGATCGGAGCCGAGCTCCCGCTCGAGGAGACCCGGGCCGCCCACGAGCTGCTCGCCCGGCGCGGCGTGATCGGGAAGGTCGTGGTGGTGCCGTGACGGTCCCGCTCCTCGACGGCTTCCGGGTGCTCGAGCTCACCGAGACGCCCGCCGGCGCCTTCTGCGGACGGCTGCTCGCCGACCTCGGCTGCGACGTGGTGAAGGTCGAGCCGCTCGGGGGTGACGAGGCGCGCAGGCGCGGCCCGTTCCCGGGAGGCGTGCCGGACGACGAGGCGAGCGCCGCGTTCCTGTTCCTCAACGCCAACAAGCGCGGATTGACGCTCGAGCTCGCGACCGCCACCGGGATCGAGATCGCGGCGCGGCTCGCCGCCGGCGCCGACGTCGTCGTCGAGGACCTCACTCCCGGCACGTTCGACGTCCCCGCCGACGACCGGCTCGTCGTCGTGTCGATCTCGCCGTTCGGGCGGACGGGCCCGCGCCGGGACTGGAAGGCGCGGCCGTTGACGACCGCCCACGCCGCCGGCCACGCGTTCCCCGCCGGCGAGGGCCGTCCGCCGGCGGTCGCCGGCGGGCTCTTCGCGGAGCTCCAGTGCGGGCTCGCCGCCGCCGTCCGCTGTCTCGCGGCGCTCGCGGGGCGGGGCGAGCGGCACGTCGACGTCTCGAAGCACGACGTCCTCGCCGCCCTCGCCCGGCCCGAGCCGCCGTCCGTCGGCGGCATGCTCCCGTGCCGCGACGGCTGGATCCAGTGCGTCGTCGAGGACGATCGCGGCTGGTCGTCGCTGCTCGAGCTCCTCGGCCATCCGGCGTGGGCGGACGACCCGACGCTCGCGACCCAGGCCGGGCGACTCGCGCGCGCCGGCGAGGTCCGCGACCTGCTCGCGGCCGAGACCGCGACGTGCCCGGTCGACGAGCTCGAGGCGCGGGGGCGGGACCTCGGCTGTCCGGTCGCGAAGGCGCTGCTCCCGCACGAGGTGCTGGGCGGCGGCCTTCTGCGTCCGTCGCTGCCGTTCGCCGTGCGCGGCGAGACGCCCGGCGGCGACCGGCCCGCGCCGCGGCTCGGCGCCGACAACGCCGCGCTGTTGGAAGAGCTCGGCTTCGACCACGCGACGTCCGCGCTCCTGGTCGCGACCGGAGTCGTCTGACGGTGGCGGCGCCGCTCGCCGGGACGGTCGTGCTCGACGTCGACGGGCGGCGCTCGGCGTTCCTCGAGGTGCTCGGCGCCCGCGTCGTCGGGACCGGCGCCGAGCTCGCGCCGGACCTCGCCGCGACGGCCGACGTCGCGGTCGGCGCCACGCTCGACGCGGACGCGCTGCTGGCGGCGAACGAGCGGCTCGTCGTCGTCTCGGTCGCCGGGGACGGCCCCGCGCCGCTGCTCGCCGCGCGCGCCGGGCTCTCTCAGGCGACCGGCTACGCCGACGGCCCGCCGGCGGAGCCGGGCGGCCCGGTCGGCGCCGCCGTCGGGATGTTCGTGGCGCTCGCCGCGCTCGCGGGGTTGCTCCGCCGCGAGCGGACCGGACGCGGCCTCGTGGTCGACCTGTCGGCGCCCGGGTCGATCGCGCTCCTCGCCGGCCAGGCGCAGGAACGGACCGGCAACGAGGACGCGATCATGGCTCCGCACGGCCTCTTCCGCTGCCGGCCGGGCGAGCCGTGGCTCGCGGTCGCGGTCGAGAGCGACGACGAGTGGCGCGGCCTCGCGTCCGCGATCGGCCGGCCGGAGCTCGCGGACGAGCCGGGTCTCGGAGACGGGCTCGCGCGGTGGGAGCGTCGGGCGGAGCTCGAGGAGCTCCTGGCCGAGTGGGCCGCGCCGCGCGGGGCCGAGGACGCGGCGTCGGAGCTCCGGGCCGCCGGGGTGCCCGCCGCCCCGTCGGCCGCGGCCGCGGCTTCCGGCGCGGCCCCGTCCCGCCTCACCGTCGAGCCACCGCGGCCGGCCGCGCGGCGCCGGAGCGAGCCGCCGCGGCGCGGACCCGGCCCGCTTGCCGGGCTGCGGGTGGTCGAGGTCGGCACCGACCGGGCCGCGCCGTACTGCGCCCGGCTCCTCGCGCGCTTCGGCGCCGATGTGGTGAAGGTCGAGCGCCCGCCGAACGGCGACCCGCTCCGGCGCCGTGGCCCGTTCCCGCCGGGACGGCTCGACCGCGAGAGCGGCGCGCTCTTCGCTGCGCTCAACGTCGGCAAGCGGAGCGTCACCCTCGACGTCGCGACGCCGACCGGAGCCGGGCTCCTCGGCCGGCTGCTCGAGGACGCGGACGTCCTCGTCGAGGACCTCTCGCGGCCCGAGGCCGAGCGCGTCGGCCTGCGCGACGACCTGCTGGCGGAGCGCTTCCCGCGCCTGATCCACGTCCCGGTCACGGTCTTCGGCCGCTCCGGGCCGTACGCCGGCCGGGTCGGGCGGTCGCTCACCGCCGCGGCGGTCGGCGGCGTCTCGGTCGGCATCGGCTCTCCCGGGCGGAGGCCGCTCGCGCCGCCGTACTCGCTGGGCGCGTTCCAGGCCGGGCTCGCCGCCGCCGCCGGCGCGGTCGTGGCGCTGCTCGCGCGCCGCCGGACGGGCGACGGCCAGCAGGTCGACACCGCCGAGATGCAGGTGTGGGCGACGCTCCACACCGGCGCGTCGATCCTGACCTACCTCTACCTCGGCGTCAGCGGGCTCCGGCAGGGGAACCGCGGGATCGGCCTGTACCCGAACGTGTTCCTCCCGGCGAAGGACGGGTTCGTCTGCCTGACCTGCACGCCGCTCCACCACTGGGTCGCGTTCCTCGAGTGCATGGGCACGCCGGCGTGGACGCTCGAGCCCCGCTACCGGAACCGCCGGGCGATGCTCGAGGAGTACCCGGAGGAGGTGGACGCCCTCCTCGTCGACTGGCTCCGGGCGCACACCCGCGCCGAGCTGTTCGAGCTCGCGCGCGAGAAGCGGTTCCCGCTCGCGCCCGGGCTGACCGTCGACGAGACGCTCGCGAGCGAGCATCTCGCCGCCCGCGGGTTCTGGGACGAGCTCGAGCTCGACGGCGACCGGCTGCGCGTTCCCGGCTCGCCCGCCCGCTTCTCGACGATCGAGCCGCTCGAGCACTCCCGGGCCCCGAGGCTCGGCGAGCACACCGCGGCCGTCCTCGGCGACGAGCTCGGCCTGGCCGCGGCGACGCTCACCCGGCTCCGGCAGGCGGGGATCGCGTGAGCCGTCTGCCGCTCGAGGGCTGCCGCGTCCTCGACTTCTGCTGGGTGTGGGCGGGCCCCGCGATGACGCACACGCTGGCCGACCTCGGCGCCGAGGTGATCAAGGTCGAGTCGCGCAAGCGGCTCGACGGAACGCGGCTCGGCCGCCCGGTGATCGGCGGCGGCTCGGGCGACGACGGGCAGGCGCCCGAGCTCCAGCCGCTGAACCACGGCCTGAACCGGAACAAGCTCGGCGTCACGGTCGACATCGGCAGCGACGCCGGGCGCGAGCTCGTCCGGCGCCTCGTCCCGCTGTGCGACGTGGTCACGGACAACTTCAGCGCGGGCGTGATGGCCCGCGCCGGGCTCGACTACCAGGCGCTCCGCGCGTTGCGCGACGACGTGATCGCGCTCTCCCTCTCGGGCGCCGGGCAGGACGGCCCGCTCAGCGACATCCTCACGCTCGCGCCGACAGTGAGCTCGCTCGCCGGCCTCAGCGTGATGATCGGCTACCCGGGCGATGACCCGCTCGGGCGGCTGATGCCGCCGTACGGCGACACCAACGGCAGCCTGCACGGCGTGCTCGCGATCCTGCTCGCGCTCGAGCACCGCGAGCGGACCGGCGAGGGGCAGTTCGTCGACCTCTCGCAGTGGGAGGCCGCCGTGTGCGGGCTCGAGGAGGCGCTGCTCGGCTTCCAGCTCGAGGGGACGATCCCGCGCAGCGTCGGGAGCGCCGATCCGGCGATGGCGCCGCACGACAACTACCGCTGCGCCGGCGACGACCGGTGGGTGTCGATCGCGGTCGGGAGCGAGGAGGAGTGGCGCGGGTTCCGCGCCGCGATCGGCGATCCCGACTGGTGCGGCGACCCCCGCTTCGCCGACGCCTTCCGGCGCGTGCGCCACCGTGCCGAGCTCGACGCGCTCGTCGAGGAGTGGACGAGCGGGCGGACGGCCGACGAGGCCGTCGCGGTCCTCCAGTCGCACGGCGTCGCCGCCGGGACGGCGATGAACGTCGAGGATCAGTTCCTCGACGATCACGTCCGCGCGCGCCACCTGCACTGGGAGGTCGAGCACCCGCTCGTCGGCCTGGAGATGGTGCACGGGATCCCGTGGCGGCTCACGCGCACGCCCGGCTCGGTGCGCACGCCGGCGCCGCTGCTCGGCCAGCACAACGAGTACGTCTTCTGCGGCCTGCTCGGGCTCGATCCGGAGGAGCTCGAACGGCTCGTCGAGGACGGGGTGGTGAGTTGACGGTGGCCGTGCTCCGCGTCGAGCGGGACGACCGCGTCGTGCGGCTCGTCGTCCCCGAGCCGGTCCTCCCGGCCCGCGCCGACCGGCTCGCGTGGGAGATCGAGGACGCCTGCCGGGCGGTCGCCGAGAGCGACGAGCTCGCGGTGTGCGTCGTGCTCGCGGGCGCCGGCGACTCGTTTCTGCTCGCGCCCGCCGCCGGCCCGTTGGAGTGGGACGACGCCGGGGCCGCCGCGGCGGCGATCGCCGGCTCCCTCGCCCGGCTCGACCCGCCGACGCTCGCGGTGCTCGGCGGCGACGCGGTCGGCCCGGCCTGGGAGATCGCGCTCGCCTGCGACCTGCGGCTCGCGGCGGAGGGCGTGCGGGTCGGGAGCCCGGAGCTCGCTCACGGGCGGATGCCCGCGGCCGGCGCGACGCAGCGGCTGCCGCGGCTCGTCGGGCTCGGGACCGCCCTGCGGCTGCTGCTCCTCGCCGAGGTCGTCCCGGCTGCGGAGGCGCGCGAGCTCGGCCTGGTCCACGACGCCGTCCCCGCGGCCGGGCTGGACGCTGCCGCCGACGCGCTGCTCGACGCGCTGCGCGCGACGGCGCCGATCGCGCTCGCGTACGTAAAGGAGGCCGTCGGCCAGGCGCTCGACCTGCCGCTCGAGGCGGGCCTGCGACTCGAGGCCGACCTCGCGGCCCTCCTGCAGACGACCTCCGATCGCGCCGAGGGCCTGCGCGCGCACCGCGAGCGCCGGCCGCCGCGCTTCGAGGGGCGATGAGGCTCTCCGCCCCCGGGCCGGTGGTGCTCGATCGCTCCGACTCGGACGCCGGGCGCGCGGCCGTGCGGCTGCTCCGGCTGGTCGGGGCCCGGGTCGTGGACGGGCGGCGGCCGGGCGCGGCCGACGTCGCGATCGGGCCCGCGCCCGCCGCCGGCGCGAGAGTCGCGGTGACGGTCGCCGACCGCCCGGGAGCCGCGCTGATCCCGCCCGAGGCGGTGAGCGAGCTAGCGGGCGCACACGCGGCGGTCGCCGCTCTCGGTGCGCTCGTCCGGGCGCGGCCGGCGCGCGTGACGGTCGACGCGCTCGAGGTCGCAGCGGCGTGCCTCGGCCCCGCGTTCGCGCACGCGACCTGCCCGCGCGCACGCGAGGAGCCGCCTCCCGCGGACACGCGGCCGGCGGTCGCCCGCTGCGCCGACGGCCACGTCACGGTCGCCGCGTCGACGGATCCGGACCGCGCCGCCCTCGCCGCCGCGGCGGGCGCGCCCGGCGACGCGTCCGACGTCGCGCCGACTCGTGGAGGACCGCCTCGGCGGTCTGCGGCGCGACGAGCTCGTCGAGCTCGGCCAGCTCTGGCGGCTCCCCGTCCTCCCCGTCCTCGCGCCGGGCGAGGTCGAGGCGGAGGGCACGGCGTGCGAGCCGGTGCGCGCCGTCGAGTGGCCCGTACCGGCCCGCGCGCCGCTCGCCGGCGTCACCGTGCTCGACCTCGGGATGGTCTGGGCGGGCCCGTACTGCGCGCGGCTGCTCGGCGGTCTCGGCGCGCGCGTCGTGAAGGTCGAGGGGCCGACGCGGCCCGACGGCACGCGGCCGGCCGACGGCCGCGGGTGCTGGGGCCTCTTCGGCGATCTCAACCGCGGCAAGGAGAGCCTCGTCCTCGACCTCGCCGCCGAGGACGGCCGGCGGGCGTTCCTGCGCCTCGTGGCCGTCGGCCGACGTCGTGGTCGAGAACTTCAGCCCGCGCGTGCTCCCGAACCTCGGCCTCGACGACGCCGCGCTGCGCGAGGCCAACCCGGCGGCGGTCGTCCTCTCGATGCCCGCGTTCGGGCCCGGCCGCAGGCGGGACTTCGTCGGCTACGGCGGCGGCCTCGAGCTCGCGGCCGGGCTCGGCCTCGCCGGGCCGGACGGCCGCCCGGAGCCGGCGGCGGTGCCGTACCTCGACTTCCTCAGCGGCTGCTACGGCGCGGCGTCGGTGCTCGCGGCGCTGCTCGCGCGCGGGCGCACCGGCGCCGGCGCGAGGCTCGAGCTCGCGCAGTGGGACGTCGCGCGCGCCTTCCTCCGCTCGAACGGCCTTCGCCCGCCGTCGCCGCCGACGGGCGAGCTCGCGGCGATGCTGGCCGACCGCCCGCCCGCCGCCGCGCCCGCCGCCGGCGCCTGCCACCACCACGCGGGTCTGCCGTGGCGGTCGTCGTCACCGGTGCGGGACGAGCGGCCGGCGCCGGCGTTCGGCGCCGACAGCCGGCGGGTGCTCGGCGGCCTCGGCGGGCTCTCGCCGGCGGCCGTCGACCGGCTCGTCGCGCGCGGCGTCGTCGTCGAGGGCGGCGGCTGATGTTCGAGACGCTCCGTTTCGCGACGGAGGGCGGCGTCGCCCGCGTGACGCTGAACCGCCCGGAGGTGCTGAACGCGTTCGACGTCGCGATGCGCGACGAGCTCTTCGAGGTCCTGCGCGCCGTCCGCGACGATCGCGAGCTGAGGGTGCTCGTGCTCGACGGCGCCGGGCGCGCGTTCTGCGCCGGCGCCGACCTGACGGAGTTCGGCGACGCGCCGTCGCCGACGGCCGGTCGGCGGATCCGCTTCGCCCGCGACGTCTGGCGGCTGCTCGCGACGCTCGGGATCCCGAAGCTCGCCGCCCTCCACGGCTACGTGCTCGGCACCGGGCTCGAGCTCGCGCTGTTCTGCGACGTGCGGATCGCCGCCGACGACGCGGTGTTCGCGCTGCCCGAGGGCCGGCTCGGTCTGATGCCCGCCGCCGGCGCGACGCAGACGCTCGCCCGCGTCGCCGGCCCGGGTACGGCCCTCTCGCTCGCCCTCACCGGCTCGCGGATCGACGCCCGGGAGGCGAAACGGCTGCGGATCGTCTCGCGCGTCGTCCCTGCCGGACGCCTCCGGGCCGAGGCCGACGTGCTCGCGCGCGAGCTCGCGGCGCGTGACCCGCGGGCCGTCGCGAGCCTGCTGCGGGCCGTGCGAGAGGGGGGCGAGCTGACACTCGAGCAGGGCCTCCGGCTCGAGGCGCGGCTCGCGGCGGGAGTGCGCGCGTGAACGTCGCGGAGCTGCTGACGATCCCGGCCGAGATGTTCCCGGGGCGGGAGATCCTTCGCTTCGAGGGCGCGAGCCTCGGCTATGCCGAGCTTGCCGACCGCACCGCGGCCGCGGCCGCCGCGCTCGGGATCGAGCCGGGTCGCCGGGTCGCCGTGCTCGAGGCGAACACGCCGGGCGTGGTCGCGGCGCTCTTCGGAACGGCCGCGATCGGCGGCGTGTTCGCGCCGCTGAGCTTCCGGGCCCGCGGCCCGGAGCTCGCCGACCTCCTCGAGACCGCGGCGCCGGATCTGCTGCTGGCCGGCGCGAGGTACCTGGAGCAGGCGCGGGCGGCGGCGCCGGCGTCGACCCGGGTCGCGCCGCTGGTCGAGGACGCGAGGCTCCGGCGAGCGGCCGCTCGAGCCCGTCGCGGTCGACGGCCTGCCGGCCGTGCTGATGTTCACGAGCGGGACGACGTCCCGCCCGAAGGGCGTCCTCCTCGGCCACGCGAGCCTCGTCGAGTACGTGCTCTCGACGACCGATCCCGCCGGGGACGCCGACGCCGGCTCGGTCCTCGTGGCCGTGCCGCTCCACCACGTCGCCGGCCTCACCGCGATTCTCTCGGCGACGTTCGCCGGGCGGCGCATCGTGCTCATGCGTCAGTTCGACGCGGGCGAATGGCTCCGTCTCGTGGAGGAGGAGCGCGTGACCCGCGCGTTCGTGGTGCCGACGATGCTGCGGCGGATCCTCGAGCACGAGCGGTTCCGGGCGACCGACCTCTCGAGCCTCGAGGTGCTCGGCTACGGCGCGGCGCCGATGCCGCTCGCCGTGATCCGGCGCGCGCTCGACGAGCTGCCGCCGACGGTCCGGTTCGTGAACGCGTTCGGCCAGACCGAGACGGCGTCCGACGGTCACGACGCTGACGCCCGACGACCACCGCCTCGAGGGCAGCCCCGCGGAGGTCGAGGCGAAGGTGCGGCGGCTCGCGTCGGTCGGGCGGCCGCTGCCCGACGTCGAGCTTCGGGTCGTGGACGAGCAGGGCGGCCCGCGTTCCCGACGGGGAGGTCGGCGAGATCGTCGTTCGTGCCGGCCGCTCCACGACGGCTGGCTGCGGACCGGCGACCTCGCGTGGATCGACGACGCGGGCTACGTCTTCCTCGCGCGGCCGCGCTCTCCGACACGATCATCCGCGGCGGCGAGAACATCGCGCCGCAGGAGATCGAGGCCGTGCTCGAGTCCCACGAGGCGGTCGAGGAGGCCGCGGTCGTCGGCGTCCCGGACGAGGAGTGGGGGGAGCGCGTCGCCGCCGCCGTCGTCCCGCGTGCGGAGCCGCCAGTCTCGGCCGGCGAGCTGGTCGAGTTCTGCCGCGCGCGGATCGCCGGGCACAAGCGGCCCGATCGGATCGTGTTCGTCGGGTCGCTGCCGCGGAACGCCCTCGGCAAGGTGATCCGGGCCGAGGTGCGCATGCTGTTCGACGACGAGAGGAGCGGGATCGACACCGATGAACGAGACGGGTAAGCGCTACGTGTGCTCGAACTGCGGCTCGGAGCTGCTCGTGACGCGCGGCGGCGAGGGGACGCTGAGCTGCTGCGGTCGCGAGATGGAGGTGCGCGGCGCGACCGCGCCGCCCCCGGCGGCGGCCGACCGGGAGGAGGCGACGTGACCAACCAGCTCGGCAAGCGGTTCGTGTGCGAGACCTGCGGGACCGAGACGCTCGTGACCAAGCCCGGAGACGGGACGGTGCACTGCTGCGGCAACGAGATGCGACCGCTCGAGCCGAAGCCGCTGCCGTCCGCCGACTGAGACCGACATCGACGAGAGAAAGGAGCCTGTCGTGACAGCGACCAGCGAGTTCGTCCGGGTGGAGGTCGACCCGCCGCTGGCGGACGTCGTCCTCGATCGCCCGGAGGCCCTGAACGCGATCGACGAGCAGGTCCTCGGCGAGCTCGAGGCCGCGTTCGACCGCCTCGAGTCGGACGCGTCGGTGCGCGTCGTCGTGCTCACCGGCACGGGCAAGGCCTTCGTCGCCGGCGGGGACATCGCCGCGATGCAGCGCATGACCGTGCCCGAGGGCGAGCGGTTCGTACGCCGCGGCCACGACCTCCTGCTGCGCATCGAGCGCTCGCGGCTCGTCGTGATCGCCGCCGTGAACGGGTACGCGCTCGGCGGCGGAACCGAGCTCGCGCTCGCGTGCGACCTCCGGATCGCCTCGGAGCGCGCGACGTTCGGCCTCCCCGAGACGAAGATCGGGCTCTTCCCCGGCTGGGGCGGGACGCAGCGGCTGCTCCGGCTCGTGGGGCTCGGGGCCGCGAAGGACCTCGTCCTGACCGGGAGGCGGATCGACGCCGCGGAGGCGCTGCGGCTGCGGCTCGTCGAGCGCGTCGTGCCGGACGACGAGCTCGCCGCGTCCGCGCGGGAGCTCGCGGCCACGATCGCCGCGAACGGGCCGGTCGCCGTACGGCAGGCGAAGAAGGCTCTGAACCAGGGCGCGAGCATGGCGCTCGACCAGGCGATCGCGATGGAGATCGAGGCGTGGCTCGTGAACTTCGGGACCGACGACCGCGTCGAGGGACTGCTCGCGTTCCTCGAGAAGCGGGAGCCGCGGTTCGCGGGCTCCTGATCAGCCCACGACGTCGCGGACGGCCGTGACGAGGTCGTCCACGCTCGGGATCCGCTCCTCGGCGAGCCGCGCCGAGACCGGCACGTGCGTGAACGGCGCCGCGACCCGCCGCGGTGGCGCGTCGAGCGCGTCGAACGCCGCCTCCGCGACCGCGGCGCAGACCTCCGCGCCGAACCCGAACGGGCCGGGCGCCTCGTGGGCGACGACGAGCCGGCCGGTCTTCCGCACCGACTCGAGGATCGTCGCGAGGTCGAGCGGCTGGAGCGTCCGCGGGTCGACGACCTCGGCGGAGATCCCCTCGGCGGCGAGCAGCTCGGCCGCCTCGAGCGCCCGGCCGACGTACCGGCCGATCGCCACCACGGTCACGTCGTCGCCGGTGCGCTTCACCTCGGCGAGGCCGATCGGCACGAGGTGGTCGCCGCCCGGAACGTCGCCGCGGCTCGCGAGGAGCGCGGTCGTCTCGACGAACATCACCGGATCGTCGTCGCGGATCGCCGCCTTGAGCAGGCCCTTCGCGTCGGCCGGCGTCGACGGCATCACGACCTTCAGCCCGGGGACGTGGCAGAACCACGCCTCGAGGTTCTGCGAGTGCTGCGCGCCCATGCCGCTCCCGGCGCCGCACATCGTCCTGATCACGAGCGGGAGCGGGGAGCCCGCCGTGAAGTACCGGTACTTCGCCGCCTGCTGGACGATCTGGTCCATCGCCAGCATCGTGAAGTCCATGAACATGATCTCGATCACGGGCCGGAGCCCGACCGCGGCGCCGCCGACGCCGAGCCCGGCGAGGGCGGCCTCGCTGATCGGCGCGTCGCGGACGCGCGCGGCGCCGAACCGGTCGAGCAGGCCGCGCGTCACCCCGTAGGTGCCGCCCGAGCGGGCGATGTCCTGCCCGGCGAGGACGACGGTCGGGTCCCGCTCCATCTCCTCGAGGAGCGCCTCGTTCACGGCCTGCCAGAACTTCAGCGTGCGGGTCTCGGTCGCGAGGCTCACGCGGCGACGTGGTCGAGCGCGAGCAGGTCGCGCGAGGTCGGAGGGCTCGCGAGCGCGAACGCGAGCGCGTCCCGGATCCGGCGCTCGACGGCGTCGGCGATCTCCTCCGCCCGGTGCGCGTCGAGCTGCCCGCGGACGGGCGCCAGCGGGTCGTGCTCGTCGATCCACGCCTGCACCTCCGCGGGGTCGCGATACCGCTCCGGGTCGCCGACGTAGTGCCCGGACCAGCGGTACGTCATCGCCTCGACGAGGCTCGGGCCCTCGCCCCGGCGCGCGCGCGCCACCGCCGCTCCGACGGCCGCCTCGACCGCGCCGACGTCGTTGCCGTCGATCTCCTCGCCCGGCATGTCGTACCCGGCGGCCCGGCGCCAGATGCGGCCGGCGACGTGGACGGACTGCGGCGTGAGCTCGGCGTACCGGTTGTTTTCGCAGACGAGCACGAGCGGCAGCCGCCAGAGCGAGGCGAGGTTGAGCACCTCGTTGAACGCGCCGGTCGAGCTCGCCCCCTCGCCGAAGAAGCAGACCACGACGTCGTCGCCGCCCTCGACGGTCAGGCCGAACGCGGCGCCCGCCGCGATCGGGAGCCCGCCGCCGACGACGCCGTTCGTGCCGAGGATCCCGAGCTCCGGGATCGCGACGTGGAGCGACCCGCCGCGGCCGCGGCTGTAGCCGTCGGCGCGCCCGAGGATCTCCGCGAGCAGCCGGTCGGGGCGGGCGCCCTTCGCGAGGCAGTGGTGGTGCCCGCGGTGGGTCGACGCGATCCGGTCGGTCCGCCGGAGCCCCGCGCAGCTTCCGACCGCGACCGCCTCTTGTCCGAGCGCGAGGTGGAGCGGGCCCGGGACGTTGCCCTCGCCGTGCTGCTCCAGCACGACCTGCTCGAACCGGCGGATCAGGAGCATCTCCTCGTACCGCGCGGCCGCGCCGCCGTTCTCCGCGACCGCGCTCATGCGAAGGACGTCGAATTGACGACGGAAATTCCAGCACGATTGTCGCGGTCGTGATATTCCACGAGAAATGAAGGCCCGCGAGGATTGGAGACGCGGCCGGGCCGCCGAAGTATAGATCCTCCGAAGATGCCAGGAGGCACTACGGACGGCAGCCGCACCGGCGTGAAATACTCCTTTCGATTCGGGCGAGGAGGATCGTCCGACGGAGGGGGATCTACCGCCGACACCGGAGAGTGGTGGAGCGCGAGTTGACTTGGACGAGTCGGGACGGACGCGTGTCGAGCGCCGGGGCCGCGATCGCGTTTGCGACGGTCACGATGACGTTCCTGACGGCCGCGCTGTACGCGCTGCCGGCCTTCGGATCCACGATCCAGGACGACATGTCGCTGAGCGACACGCAGCTCGGCCTGCTCTCGTCGGCGTTCGTGATCAGCTACGCGGCCGTGCAGATCCCGACCGGGATCGCCAGCGGCGTCTTCGGCCTCCGCGCGATGTTCGTCGCGAGCTACGCGATCTGCGGCGCCGCGTTCGTCGGCTCCGGGCTCGTGCACTCGTTCGGCGTCCTGATCGTGCTCCGCGCCGTCTGCGGCGCCGGGGCCGGGATGATGTTCCCGGTCGCGTCGGCGCTCGCCCGGACCGCCGCGCCGGGCGAGAACCCGCGCAGTCAGGGGATCTTCGGCAGCGGCTGGGGCCTCGGCTTCGTCGTCGGCCTGCTTGTCCTCCCGCTCGTCTTCGGCTCGTGGCGCGCCGCGTTCGTCGTCGTCGGCGCGATCGGGCTCGCGCTCGCGGCGTTCGCCGCCTTCCTCGTCCCGCGGCGGCCCCTCGAGCGGCCGATCTCGCTCGCCGACGCGCGCAGCGGCATCGCCCAGTGGGGGACGTGGCTCCTCGGCGGCTGCTTCATGGGGATCACGATCGCGAACGTCGGCGTCGGCTCGTGGGCGACGTCGTACCTCGAGGACCACCGCGGCGTCGGCGACTCGACGACGGCGCTGATCTCGTCGCTGATCGGCTGGGGCCTGCTCCCCGCCACGATCGCCGGCGTGCTCCTCGCGCGCCGGCTCGGCGGGCTGAACGTCGTCCGCCTCGCGTGCGGCGTGCTCGCGGCGTCGCTCGTCGTCGTCGCGCTCCCGGTCCCGCTCGCGCTGTTCGCACTCGGGCTGCTCCTGCTCGGCTTCGGCTCGGGGCTCCCGTTCGGGATCCTGCTCTCGCTCGTCCCGCGCGTCGTCCGCGGCCCCGGCGGCGAGGCTCAGGCCGCGGTCGTCGGCGCGATCAACACGACCGCGTTCGTCGGCGGCGTGATCGCCCCGACGATGATCGGCGCGATCCGCGACGGCGGCGGAGGTTTCGGGCTCGGGTTCACGGCGCTGCTGCTCGGGCCGGCGATCACGCTCCTCTGCGTCGGGCGGATCGCGGCGATCCTCCGCGCCGGGCCGACCAGCACCGCCGAGGCCGTCACCCGTCCCGGCTGACGCGGAGGTCGCGCATCCGCTCGAGCGCGGTCGTGAGGGGGAGCACGCCCGCGCCGGCGACGGCGTCGAGCCAGGGCGAGTCGAGCCGCGACGGATACTCGTAGCGATCCGTCCCGGGCTCGACCGCCGCGGCCCCCGCCCGGGTCAGCGAGTCGGCGAGCGACGCGCCGCTCACGGCCTCGCCGCCGCCCTCGACGACGGGCGGCCACTCCTCGCCGTCCGGCTGCAGCGCGACCGCCGCGAGCCGGTCGCCGAGGTCGCAGGACCAGACGACCGACATCTCGGCATCGGGGGCGAGCTGCACCGCGGCGGGCTCGCCCGAGAGCGCGGCGCGCACGGCGGTCGAGAGCCACCCCGTCTGTCCGCGCCCGACCACGTCGTCGTACACGTTCACGATCCGCACCCCGGCGTGGCGCGGGAAGCACCCGCATGCCTCGACCTGCCGCTCGTTCAGCAGCTTCATCAGCCCGTACGCGCTCGACGGCGCGCCCGCCGCGGCGATCGAGCTGGCGTAGAGGAACGAGTGGACGCCGGCCGCCGCGGACGCCTCGACCACGTTGACGAAGCCGAGGACGTTCACCTCCGCCGCTTCGCGGAGGCGCTCGCCCGTCGCGTCGGCGAGCAGGTAGGCGGTGTGGACGACCGTGTGCGGCCGGACGCGCTGCACCACCGAGGCGACCGCGGCGCGGTCGGCGACGTCGCACGCGAGCTCGCCGCCGCGGTGCGTGACCGCTGCGACGTCGGCGCCGCGCGCGCGGAGCGACGCGGCGACCGCGGAGCCGATTAGGCCGGCCGCGCCGGTGACGAGGACGGTGCGGCTCACCGGCCCGGCAACACGTCGAGGACGATCGGGCCGCCGTCGACGAGCGCGACCGGGTTGCACTCGAGCTCGCGGAGCTCGGGGAGCCGGTCCCGGAACGTCGCGGCGAGCCGGGCGACGAACGGGGCGAGCTCCGCGAGCTCGCCGGCGTCCAGCGCTGCGCCGACCGCCGTCCGCTCGAGGGTCGCGAGCACGTCGTCCGCCGATCGCGGCGGCCGGCCGATCGCGACGTCGGCGAGGCGCTCGACGTCCGTCCCGCCCGAGCCGATCGCGTAGCCGCTTCCCTCGTCCGGGTCGCGCCAGAAGCTGACGAGCAGCTCGTGCCGGGTCGCGACGAACGGCGCGACGCGGACGAGCGGTTCGATCCCGCGGCCGCGCGCGAGCGCCGCGAGCTCGTCCCAGGCGTCGGCGAGGCCGGCCGTCGGGACGCGGAGGCGGATCGCGCCGGTCTGCACCTTGTGCGCGAAGCCGTCGAGCCGGAGGACCCAGGAGCCGCCGGCCTGCGGCAGCGCGGAGCGGTCGACGAGCGGTCCGAGCCCGTGCCGGATCCCGGCCTCGTCGAGCGCCGCGAGGACGGCCGCGATGTCCCCGGCGAGCCGCACGTCCGCCGCGTCGGCGGCGGGCTCCGGCCCCGCGCGCGGAGGCGCGGAGTGCGGCCCGAGCGCGGCCACGGCCTCCTCGGCCCACTCGACGCAGGCGACGCCGCGGTCGCGCATCGCCTCCAGCGCCGGTGCGCCGGCGGTCGCGTACGTCGACTGGACGACGACGGTCGCGCCGTGCTCGGTCGCGAGCCTCCCGATCTCCGCGGCCGCCCTCAGCTCCGCCTCCGCCAGGTGCCGGCCGAACAGCTCGCCGTAGCCGCCGAAGATGCCGCCGACGAGCACCGCGTCGTAGCCGCCGTCCTCGAGGACGTGCGCGAGCGCGCGGCCGTAGATCTCCGGGTCGCCGTCGGCCGCCCCGGCGAGGTCGAGCGGGTTCTCGACGCGTGCGTGCTCCGTGCCGAGCGCGCGCGCGAGCCCGTCGCCCGGCGGCGGCAGCTCGTGTCCGGCGGCGGCGAGCGCGTCCGCGAGCAGGACGGAGTGCCCGCCCCCGTCGACGAGCGCGAAGACGCGCGAGCGGGCCGGGCGGCGCCGCGGCGGCCGGGAGGCCGCGGCCGCCGCGACCGCGAGCGGCAGGCTCTCGAGCACCTGCGCCCCGGCCGCCGCGAGCAGCCCGGCGGCGCGGTCCCAGCTGCGGAGCAGCGCGCCGGTGTGCGAGCGCGCCGCGGTCCGGCCGGGCTCCGAGCGCCCGCCGGCGACGACGACCACCGGGATCGCGGCGGACAGCTCCGCGACGCGGTCGAGCAGTACGTCGCCCTCGCCGAGACCCTCGAGGTAGAGGAGCACCGAGCCGGTGGTCTCGCGCGCGCCGATCGCCGCGAGCGCGTCGGCGAACCCGACGTCGAGCTTGTTGCCGAGGCTGAGGAGCACGTCGAGCCCGGCGCCGAGCGCGCGCAGGCGCCGCGCGACCTGGAGCGCGAGCCCGCCGGACTGGCTGACGAACGAGACGCGGCCGGTCGGGAGATCGGGCAGCGTCGTCACGTTCAGCCGTGCCGGCGCGGCGTGGAGGCCGAGGCAGTTCGGCCCGAGGAGGCGGACGCCCGCGTTCCGCGCGGCCTGCGCCAGCTCGGCCTCCAGCTCGTGCTCGCCGACCTCGCCGAACCCGGCCGTGTGCACGGACAGCACGCCGATCCCGAGCCGTCCGCACGCGGCCGCGATCGCGGGCACCGTCGGCGGCGGGGTGACGGCGACGGCGAGATCGGCGCCGGCGGCCGCCGCTGCGTCCTGGAGCGGAAGCCCGAACGCGCTCCCGCCGCGGGGGTTCACGAGCACGACCTCGCCGTCGAAGCCCTGCGCGAGGAGCTGCTCGACGACCACGTAGCCCCACTTCCCCGGCGTGCTCGAGGCGCCGAACACGGCGACCTTGCGAGCATCCAGCGCCCGAGTCAGCGCGTCGGCCGGCGCCGGGCGCGCGGCCGCGCTCACGCGTCGGCCGGAGCGAGCCCGAGCAGCTCGAGCGCGTTCGCGCCGAAGAACGCCGCGTGCGTGTCGGGCGTCACGCCGGCGTCCGCGAGCTCGCGGAACGCCCGCTCGTAGTGGAGCATCGGCCAGTCCGTCCCGAACATCGTCTGGCGGCGCAGCTGGTTGTGCGCGAGGTTCCAGAGCGGCTCCCACCCGGTGCCCTCGCGGGCGACGTACTTCGGGGCGATCGCCCCGAACTCGACGTAGACGTTCGGGTGCTTCCACGCGACCGCCGCCATCTCCGCCGTCCACGGCCAGCCGCCGTGGCAGGCGACGATGCGGAGCTCGGGCAGGTCGCACGCGACCTCGCAGACGTCGAGCGGCCGGCCGAGCGAGATCGGCGAGCGGCGGAAGAAGTTGACGCCGGTATGGAGGGTCACGATCGCGTCGTACGCGAGCGCGGTCGCGTAGACGAGGTACGAGCGCCGGTCGGTCGCCGGGACGTGGCTCACGCACGGCTGGAGGTTGATCCCGCGGAAGCCGTAGTCCTCGAAGCAGCGGCGCGCCTCGGTCACCGCGGCCGCTCCGTCCGCGGGATCGACGGAGCCGATGCCGACGAATCGGGTCGGGTGGCGGCGCACCGCCTCCGCGACCGTCGCGTTCCACTCGGCCGGGTCGCCCCACTCGAACTCGGCGTGGAGCACGCCCAGCTCGACGCCGTGCTCGTCCATCTCCGCGAGGAGCGCGTCGAGCGTGAGGTTCTGCCGGCCCTCGACCCCGTAGAGCTCCTCGTAGCGCGCCATCTCGTCCGGCATCCGTGCCGCCGGGGTCGCGTCGTCGAGCCGGTGCGGCACCGAGATCCTGAAGTCGACGACCCGGGGCGCGGTCACCGGGCCACGCGTTCGCAGAGGAGCTCGCCGAGCTCGCCGATCCGGCCGCGCCACCCGTCGGCGACGTAGATCGTCGAGTCGACCTCGTAGAGGATGCACGGCCCCTCGACGACGGTTCCCGCCGCGAGCCGCGGGCGCGCGAGCGCGGGAACCTCGCCCACGCCGACGAGCGCGGTCGTGCCGAGGAGCGGGTCGCCGGGCTCGGGCTCGATCGCGGGAAGATCGGCCCTCGGGAGGCTTCGGCTCAGCGTGGCACCGACGGCGACGAGCTCGACCGGGTCGCCGAGCCGCGTGCCGTACATCCGCTCGTGCGTGTCCTCGAACGCCTCGCGCATCCCGTCCCAGCCGTCGTCGAGCGGGATCGTGAGCTCGTGCGTCTGTCCGAGGTACCGGAGGTGGCAGAACCGGCGCTCGGTCAGCTCGGAGCCGTTCGCCTCGCCGAGGCCGGCCGCGGCGGTCACCCGCAGCTCGGCGAAGATCTCGTCGGCGTCGGCGAGCCCGTCGGCGAGGAGCCCGAGGCACGCGCGCTGCTCCGTCGTGCGCAGGCTCGCGGTCAGCAGGCCGAAGGCCGACAGCGTGCTCGCGAGCGGCGGGAAGAGGACGCTGCGGAGCTCCATCTCCTCGGCGACGTCGATCGCGTGCTGGCCGCCGGCGCCGCCGAAGGCGACGAGCGTGAAGCCGCGCGGGTCGATGCCCCGCTGCACGGTGATCTCGCGGACGGCCCCGGCCATGTTCGCGGTCGCGATCCGATGGATGCCGCTCGCGAGCTCCTCCGGGCCGACGTCGAGCTCGTCGCTGAGCGTCGCCATCGCCGCGAGCGCGGCCTCCCGGTCGAGCTCGATGCGGCCGCCGAGGAAGCGCCCGGCGTCGAGCAGGCCGAGCACGAGGTTCGCGTCGGTGACGGTCGGCGCCGTTCCGCCGAAGCCGTAGCACGCGGGCCCGGGCGAGCCGCCGGCGCTCCGCGGCCCGACGCGCAGCGCGCGCCCGGCGTCGATCCACGCGATCGAGCCGCCGCCGGCGCCCACCGAGGTCACGTCGATGCAGCGCACCCGGATCGGCATACCCCACTCGACGTCGAAGCTGTCGCGCTCGCGCGCGGTGCCGCCCTCGATCAGGCAGACGTCGCAGCTCGTGCCGCCGATGTCGAAGGTCATCAGGTCGGGGAGGCCGAGCCGCTCGCCGAGGTAGGCCGCGGCGAGCACCCCCGCGCTCGGGCCGGAGAGGACGAGCTCGACCGGCCGCGACTGGACACGCGCCGGCGGGGCGACGCCGCCGCCGGAGTGCATGTAGAACGTCCGGCCCGGCGTGGCGCTCATGCTCGCGGCGAGCTTGCGGACGTACCGCGCGACCTCGGGCATCGCGTACGCGTTCAGGACCGTGCTGCTCGTCCGCTCGTACTCGCGGATCTGCGGGTCGACCTCGCTCGAGATCGAGACGGCGAGCTCCGGGAAGTCGACGAGGATCGCGTCGCGCGCGGCGCGCTCGTGCGCCGGGTTCGCGTACGAGTGGAGGAACGCGATCGCGATCGCCTCGACCCCGGCGTCGACGAGCGACGAGACCTCGTCCACGACCTGCCGCGGGTCGAGCGGCACGAGCTCCTCTCCGTCCGGCCCGACGCGGGCATCGAGCTCGCGGCGGAGCGGGCGAGGAACGAGCGGCGGCAGCTTCGGACGCAGCAGGTCGAACGGCTCGGGGCGGTACGAGAGCCCGATCTCGAGCACGTCGCGGAAGCCGCGGGTCGTGAGCAGGCCGACCGTCGCGCCGCGGCGCTCGATGATCAGGTTGGTGACGAGCGTCGTCGCGTGGAACAGGAGCGACAGCTCCTCGGCGGACGAGTCGAGGCGCTCGAGGGCCTCGCGGATCACCTCGCCCGGACGGTCGACGGCCGTGAGCAGCTTCGTGCGGGAGAGGCGGTTCGCGTCCTCGTCGTAGAGGACGACGTCGGTGAACGTCCCGCCGACGTCGATGCCGATCCGCTTAGCCACGGGCCGTGCGAGCCGCTTGCATCGGCGTGAGAATACCGCGGCCCTCGCGAGGGAGCGCCGGTTGCGACACCGCGGCTCGAATTTGCCCTTCGCGACAGCCTGCCGGGATTCGGAGAGTGTTTTCCACCGAAGCCGGGCGATAGAAAGAGAAATTCCGGTACGAAATGAGCGCGTACCGATTCCGATGTCGCGACGGCTTCGAGTAGTGTTTCGGGCCGGGGAGCGGCCGGGCGGTCGCTTCGGGCACCGAGGGGCAGCTCATGACCGCGACTTCCGACAAGACGAGCGAGAGGGATCGGGGGCGCGAGCTCACGATCGAGATCATGCGGCGGTACCTGATGGCGACCGTCGACGAGATGGTCCGCACCACGACGAGGACCGCGTACTCGACGGTGTTCAGCGAGGCCCTCGACTTCACGTGCGCCCTCTTCGACACGCGCGGCCGCATGATCGCGCAGGCCTCGGGGATCCCGGTTCACGCCGGGGCGCTCGGCGACATGGTGCTCGACGTCCTCGACAAGTTCGACGAGTTCCGCCCCGGCGACGTCGTGATCCACAACGACCCGTACTCGGGCGGGACGCACCAGGGAGACGTCGGCGCGATGCGCCCGATGATCGTCGACGGCGAGCTCGTCGGCTTCGCCGTCAACCGCGGCCACTGGGCGGACGTCGGCGGGATGACCGCGGGCGGCTGGGGCGGCGGGGCGACGCACGTGATCCAGGAGGCGCTGATCATCCCGGGCGTCAAGATCTACCGGGAGGGCGTGGTCGACCGCGAGATCCGCGACTTCCTGCTCCGGAACGTCCGGATCCCGAAGTTCGCGTGGGGGGACCTGCAGGCCCAGATCGCGTCCGCGATCACCGCGGAGCGCCGGATCGCGAGCCTGTGCGAGCGGTACGGCGTCGACGCGGTGGTCGAAGCGGGAGAGCGCGCGATCGCCTACTCGCGGCAGCGGTTCTACAAGCAGATGGCGATCATCCCCGACGGCACCTACTCGGCGATCGACTACATGGAGAACGACGGCCAGTCCACCGAGCCGCGCGCGATCAAGGTCACGATCACGAAGCAGGGCACGGCGATGACGATCGACTTCACCGGGAGCAGCGGGCAGGTCCGGGGCCCGATCAACGCGACGCTCGCCGACACGAAGGCCGGCGTCTACACCGCCCTGCTCAACGTGATCGACCCCGAGATCCCGATCAACTCGGGGTGCCTCGACGCCGTCGAGATCGTCGCGCCGGAAGGCTCGATCGTGAACGCGGTCTACCCGGCGCCGGTCTTCGCCGGCCTGGCGGACACCACCGACCGCATCTACGAGACCGTCTTCCTCGCGCTCGCCGACGTCGTCCCGAACCGCGTGACCGCGGGGACGTACTCGACCGGCAACTGCACGACCGGGTCCGGCTTCACCGAGGACGGGCGCGAGTTCGTCTGGTACTCGTTCGGCCCCGGCGGCTGCGGCGCCCGGGCCTGGGCCGACGGGAACACGGGCGAGTGGCACGCGATGGGCTCCTGCATGAACGAGTCGGGCGAGGTGTGGGAGAACCGGTACCCGCTGCGGATGGTCGACTACCGGCTGCGGACGGACTCGGCGGGCCCGGGGACGTGGCGCGGCGGGTTCGGACACGTGAAGGCCTTCGAGCTGACCGAGGACACGTCGCTCGCGGCGACGATCGACCGCAACGTCTTCCCGCCGTTCGGCCTCGCGGGCGGCCTGCCGGGGAAGTGCAACGGCCTCACCCTCGAGGTCGACGGCGACGAGCAGGACTTCTGCACGAGGTTCGGCACGATCAGCCCGTCCAAGTTCGCGAACGTCAAGGCGCCGAAGGGCGCCGTCTACCGGATCTACGCCGGCGGCGGCGGAGGGTACGGGCCGCCCGCCGCGCGCTCGGTCGAGCTCGTGCTCGCGGACGTCCGCGCCGGCCTGGTCAGCGTCGAGTCGGCCCGCGAGCACTACGCGGTCGCCGTCGACGCCGAGACGCTCGAGCTCGACGAGGCCGGGACCGCCGCGCTCCGGGCGGTGCTCGGGACCGCGGCCGGGACGTGAAGCGCGTCGGCATCGACATCGGCGGGACGTTCACCGACCTCGTCTGGTACGACGAGGAGCGCGCCGAGCTGCACCGCCTGAAGGTCCCGACCCAGGCCGACCACCCGGACCGCTCGTTCCTCGCGGCCCTCGAGCAGGCCGGGCTCCTCGACGACACGGAGATCTCGCTCTTCCTGCACGCGACGACGCTCGTCACGAACCTGCTGCTCCAGCGGCGCGGCGGCAAGGTCGGGCTGCTGACGACGACCGGCTTCCGCGACCTGCTCGCGATCCAGAACTCGGTCCGGCCGAACCCGTTCAACTACGTGTACTGGGACAAGCGCCCCGCGCTCGTCCCGCGCGAGCAGCGGCTCGAGGCCGACGGGCGCGTCGACCATTTCGGGACCGAGCTCCACCCGCTCGACGAGGCGCAGGTCGAGGAGGCCGCGCGCCGCTTCGCCGAGCTCGGCGTCGAAGGCGTCGCGATCTGCTTCCTGCACTCGTTCGTGAACCCGGCGCACGAGCGGCGCGCCGCCGAGATCCTCACCGAGCGGCTGCCGGGCGTGCCGCTCTCGCTCTCCCACGAGGTCGACCCGACGATCCGCGAGTACGAGCGGACGAGCACGACCGTGATCAACAGCTACGCGCAGCGCGCGCTCCACGGGTACGTCGACGCGCTCGAGGAGCAGCTGCCGCACGACGTCCGCTTCATGCACTCGGGCGGCGGGATCATCCCGGCGTCGACGGCGAAGGCGCTGCCGGTGCTCCTCGCCCGCTCGGGCCCGGCGGCGGGCGTCCTCGCCGGCGTCCACCTCGCCGATCAGGGCCCGCGCCGCGACTTCATCACCTTCGACATGGGCGGGACGAGCACCGACGTCGCGCTGATCCGGGACGGCGAGCCGGAGATGCGCGACTCGATCGACGTCGACTTCGGCATCCCCGCGCGCACGCTCTCGATCGACGTCCAGTCGGTGGGGGCGGGCGGCGGAAGCATCGCGTGGATCGACCCGGGCGGAGCCCTCCTCGTCGGCCCGCAGAGCTCGGGATCGGTTCCGGGGCCGGCCTGCTACCGGAACGGTGGTGTCGAGCCGACGGTGACCGACGCCAACCTCGTGCTCGGCCTGATCGACGAGACGCTGCTCGGCGGCCGCATGACCCTGTCCCGCGACGCGGCGGTCGCGGCGCTCGAGCGGATCGGCGGCGAGCTCGGGCTCGACGTGCTCGACGCCGCCATGACGATCTACCGGGTCGTGAACATGAACATGGCGCTCGCGATCCGGCAGATCACCGTCGACAAGGGGATCGACCCGCGCGAGTTCGACCTCGTCGCGTTCGGCGGGGCCGGCGGGCAGCACGCGACGGCGGTCGCCGACGAGCTCGGGGTCTCCCGCGTGCTCTTCCCGCCGCAGGCGAGCACGTACTCCGCGCTCGGGCTCCTCACCGCCGACCTGACGATCTCGCAGGCGCGGACGCTGCTCGGCCTCCTCGACGAGGTCGACCTCGACGTGCTCCGGGAGACGATCGCGACCGTCGGCGAGACGAGCGCGCGAAACCTCGAGTGCGACGTCACGGGCGCGTCGGAGCCGCAGCTCGGCGTGCTCCTCGACCTGCGCTACCTCGGCCAGGTGCACTACGTGTCGGTGCCGTTCGACCCCGAGGCGGACGACCACGCCGCGATGGTCGTGCGCTTCGAGGACGCGCACGAGACGATCTACGGCACCCGCCTCGGCGATCCCGTCGAGCTCGTCAACGTGCGCGTGATCGCGCGGCGGAGGCTTCCGAAGCTCGACGCGATCGACCGCGACGGCGCGGCGCCGGGCGGCTCCGAGCCCGGCCGGTCGCGGTTCGTCGAGCTCGAGGGGGCGGACGTCCCGGTCCTCGGGCGGGAGGACTTCGACGAGGGCTCGACGGTCGACGGTCCGCTCCTCGTCGCCGAGGTCGACTCGACGCACTACATCCCCTCCGGCTGGGTCGCGCGGCTCGGCCAGGGCGGCGCCGTCGTCGCGGAGCGGAGCGCGTGACCGGCCCCGTCCCCGTCAACGAGCCGAGCCTGCCGCCGCCGGCGCCGCCGACCTCGCACGCCGTCCGCGCGGGCGGCCTCCTCGTCGTGAGCGGGCAGGTGCCGCGGTTGCCGGACGGCGGCGTCCCGGACGGGATCGAGGCCCAGGTCGAGCTCGCGCTCGGGAACCTCTCGAAGGTCCTCGCCGCGGGCGGGTACTCGCTCGACGACGTGATCCTGCTGCGGACGTACGTGACGGACCCGGAGGCGCTGCGCGCGTTTCGCGAGCTGCGGACGCCGTGGTTCCCGGTCGGGCGGCCGGCCGCGACCACCGTCGTCGTCTCGGCGCTCGCGGACGAGCGGTGGCGGATCGAGATCGAGGCGATCGCGTGGCGGGAGGCGTGAGCGTGGAGTCCCTCGGAAGAGGCGCCCTCGCCGGCGCGGCCGTGACGATCGTCGACATCACGCTCCGCGACGGCATGCAGGCGGCGAACGTCGCGCTCACACGGTCGGAGCGGATCGAGGTCGCCGAGCGGCTCGACGACGCCGGCGTCGACGTGATCCAGGTCGGGTTCGCGGGCGCCGACGAGGAGCTCGCGGCGGAGATCAAGTCCCGCGTGCGCGCGCGCGTGAACATGCTCCTGCTCGGGTTCCACCCCGACGCGGACGAGCACCTGCGCCGCGCCGCCGGGTCGGGGATCGACGTGCTCGAGATCCTCGTGCGCAGCGGCGAGCGTCAGCTCGCGACCATGGGGCTCGATCCCGCGGTGGCGATCTCGCTCTCCGGCCGGCTCTGCGCGGCCGCCGTCGAGGCGTTTCCGGAGGTGTGGTTCTGCCCGTCGTTCGCACCCGTCTCGAGGCCGGAGGTGCTCGACGAGATGCTCGAGACCGTCGCGGCCGCCGGCGTGAGCCACTTCAACATCCCGGACTCGAGCGGCGTCGCGGCGCCCGCGGAGATGGCGGCGCTCATCGGGCGGTTCGCCGGCCGGCCGGGCTGGACCGTCGGCGTCCACACCCACAACGACTTCGGCCTCGGCGTCGCGAACGCGCTCGCCGCGATCGCGGCCGGCGCCCGCGCGGCCGACGTGACCGTGAACGGCTACGGCGAGCGGGCCGGGAACTGTTCGCTCGAGCAGCTCGTGGCCGCGCTCGAGCAGC
Source organism: uncultured Actinomycetes bacterium (assembly GCA_963729135.1). Lineage (GTDB taxonomy): Bacteria > Actinomycetota > Thermoleophilia > Gaiellales > Gaiellaceae > PALSA-600. Next base: position 235,736 of record CAVSMT010000007.1, on the reverse strand, counting down.
TCTTCGGCGCCACGACCTCGATCGACCTCACGAAACTCCACGGCCTCTCGCGCGACGTCGCTGCACGCGCGGGCCGCGCGGTCGCGCCCGATGCGCCGATCGTCGGTCGCGACGCATTCGCCCAGAAGCTCGACGCGCACGTGCGGCTGACCGAGCTCGATCCGACGCTGCTCGAGGGGCTCGACCCGGCGGTGGTCGGCAACACGCGGCGCCTCGCGGTCGGGCCGGGGAGCGGGACCTACTCGCTGACCCGGAAGCTCGAGAGCCTGGGCGTCGAGAACCCCGAGCCCGACGCCGTCGCGCTCGCGCTGCCGCGGATCGTGGCGATCGTCGAGGAGCGGAAGGAGATCGGCGACGACGAGATCGTCGCGGTGTACGCGGAGTCTCAGCCGCCCGGCACGATCGAGCGGAGCTCCGCGGCGCCGAAGCCGTAGCGCCCGTAGATCGCGTCGAGTTCGCCGGCGTGCGCGAGCGCGTCCAGCGCGAGCCCGGCGGCCATGTGCAGTCCGACCGCGTCGAGGTGGAACGCGAGGTGGCACGAGAACCGGCCGGTCGTGAGCGGGAACCGGGGGTCGAGGCGGAAGGGCACGACGTCGAACCCGGCGCCTGCCGGCTCGCTCTCGAGCATGCGCACGAGCACGGGGAAGTCGTAGATCGCGATCTCGCAACGACCCTCGAGCAGGTCGGCGACGATCTCGCCGGGCGTCGCGCGGAGCGTCACCGGTCCGGAGCCGAGGAAGGCGGCGAGCTCGTCGTTGTTGAAGCAGCCGGCCTCGGCGCTCACCGTCGTCCCCTGCAATTCCCCAATCTCGAAGAACGGCGGAGCATTTCGGCCGGCGACGCCGTAGAAGAAGTACTGAAACGGTTGGCTATATCGGAACTGTTTTCCGCGCTCGGGCGTCCACGCGGTTCCCAAACCGGGGAGGTCGATTTCCCGCGCGGCGAGCGCGGGCAGCATCTCGGGCCACGCCATCTCGACCGGTTCGACGACGAGGTCGAGGATCTCCGCGACGCGGCTTCGAACCTCGCCGTGGATGCCGACGTGGCGGCCGCCGTCGACGTAGTCCGTCGGGACGTCTCCGCTGACGCCGACGCGGATCGTCCCGGGCCCGATCGTCTCGAGCGCGTCGCGCGGGTGGAGGGCTCGGAGGAATCGTTCCGCGTCGGCGGAGACGCGCCGCTCCGGATCGGCAGGCACGTGGGCGACCTCGCTTTCGCTCGGGGGACGGCCGCCGCCGCTCCTCGCGCCGGGGTCCGGTATGTTCCGGAGCCTCGGCTCGGAGCGGCGACGGAGGAATGATGAGCGAGTGGTTGTACACGGTGCAAGTCGACGTCGACGCCGAAGTCGAAGCGGAATGGAACGATTGGTACGACACCGTCCACGTTCCCGAGATGGTCGAATGCCCTGGCTGGATCTCCGGCTCGCGATATGTGACCGAGGACGAGAACGGCCGTCACTACATCAGCGTGTACATGCTCGACGGGCCTGACGCGCTGACGACGGACGAGTTCCAGGCCCGCCGCGGCTGGGGGCCGTTCGCCGACCGCGTGACCTACAGCGCGAAGCTGTACCGGCCCGCGGGAGTCGCGTCGTGAAGGACACCGTCGGCATCTCCGTCGTCCAGTTCGACTGCGTCTGGCTCGACCGCGAGGCAAACGCGCGCCGGATGGCGGAGTTCGTGGCCGCCGAGGCGGGCGAGCACGGCGCCGACCTGATCGTGTTCCCCGAGCTTGCGAACACCGGGTACGTGCAGCCGCACCTGCTCGACCCCGATTTCACCCGCCGGATCTACGAGGCCTCCGAGCCGATCCCGGGCCCGACCACCGACGCGCTCGGCGAGGTCGCGCGACAGCACGGCGCCCACGTGATCGCCGGCATCTCGCAGACGCACCCGAAGGTTCCGCACGTGCTCTACAACTCGTCCGTCCTCATCGGCCCGGACGGGAACGTGATCGGCGTCTACCAGAAGGTGCACGCGGCGATCGACGAGAAGCAGTACTACATCTCCGGCAACACGGTCGGCGTGCACGAGACCGAGCTCGGCGTGATCGGCCTGAACATCTGCTACGACGTCCGCTTCCCCGAGCTCGCACGGACGATGGCGCTCGCGGGAGCCGAGCTGATCGTGGCCGTGTGGGCGATGTTCGAGCAGCCCGGGAAGGCCCCCTCCGACAGCATCATCCTCCGCTCGCGGCAGCGCGCCCAGGAGAACGCGGTCTACTTCGTCGGCTGCAACCGCAGCGGCGCCGAGGGGAGCAAGGTGTACTTCGGGCGCAGCGTGATCGCCGGCCCCGACGGCCAGCCGGTGGCTGTCTCGGACAGCTCCGAGGAGACCGTGCTGCGGGCGGTGCTCACGGACGAGGCGCTCCAGGCCCGGCGGGCCGCGACCTCGTACCTCGCCGACCGGCGGCCCGAGCTGTACGGCGCCCTGGCCGCGCCGCTGTGAGCGCCGGGAGGCGATCGCGGTGAAGGACTCCGTCCGCGTCTCGGTCGTCCAGCTCGACTGCGTCTGGCTCGACCGCGAGACGAACGCGCGCCGGATGGCCGAGTTCGTGGAGGCCGAGGCGGGCGAGCACGGCGCCGACCTGGTCGTGTTCCCGGAGCTCGCGACGACGGGCTACATCGTCCCGTGGATGACCGACCTCGACGTCACCCGCGGCATCTTCGAGCAGTCCGAGCCGATCCCCGGGCCGACGACCGAGCTCCTCGGCGAGGCCGCCGCACGGCACGGCGCCCACGTCATCGTCGGCATCTCGCAGGCCCACCCGAAGATCCCGCACGTGCTCTACAACTCGACCGCGCTGATCGGCCCGGACGGCGCCGTGATCGGCATCTACCAGAAGGTGCACGCCGCGCTGGAGGAGAAGGACTACTTCATCGCCGGCAACACGGTCGGGGTGCACGAGACCGAGCTCGGCGTGATCGGGATGAACATCTGCTACGACGTCCGCTTCCCCGAGCTGACCCGGATGCAGGCGCTCGCGGGCGCCGAGCTGATCGTCGCGTCGTGGGCGATGTACTACCAGCCGGGCAAGGCGCCGTCCGACAGCATCGCGCTCCGGTCGCGGCAGCGCGCGCAGGAGAACGCCGTCTTCTACGTCGGGTGCAACCGCAGCGGCCACGAGGGGGCCAAGACGTACTTCGGCCGCAGCGTCGTCGCCGGGCCCGACGGCCGGATCGTCGCGAACTCGGAGACGGACGCCGAGGAGGTGCTGCGCGCCACGCTCACCGACGCCGAGCTGCAGGAGCAGCGCGCCGCCACGTCGTTCCTCGCCGACCGGCGCCCCGAGCTCTACGCGGCGCTCGTCGAGCCGCTCTGAGCCGGATGGCCGCGGAGCCCGACCACGCCCGCGGGCGCTCCGACGGGCAGATCACGGACGAGGGGATCGCCGAGCTCCGCTCGCGGATCGGAAAGCCGCTCCGCCACCTCGACCGCGTCGCGGTCGTGACGCAGGAGTGGATCGACCGGTTCGCGCTCGGCATCGGCGACATCAACCCGCTCTGGACCGACCCGTGGTACGGGCCGCGCACGCCGCACGCCGGCACGCTCGCGCCGCCGACGATGGTCTTCAGCCTCGGCGGGTGGGACATCGGCACCGGCCTTCCGGGCGTGCACGCGCTCTACACCGGCTGCGAGCTCGAGTGGTACGACGTGATCCGGCCCGACGACGTGATCGCGAGCCACGGCCACCCCTGCGAGATCAGCGAGAAGGAGGGCAAGTTCGCCGGGCGGTCGGTGCTCCAGGGGACGGAGACCGTGTACGAGCGCGACGGCCGGGTGGTCGCGCGCGCCCGGAACTTCAACCTCCGGACGGAGCGCCGGGCGGCGCGCGAGCGCGGCTCGCAGCAGCACGTCGTGCACGCCGAGTACTCGCCCGAGGAGCTGCGCGACCTCGAGCTCCGGATCCTGCGTCACAGCATCCGCGGCGATCTGCCCCGCGCCGGCGCCGACGTCCGCGTCGGCGAAAGCCTGCCCGACGTCGTGAAGGGGCCGCTGACCGCGACCGACGTGATCGCGTTCATCCGCGGCGGCTTCGGCGGCACCCGGGAAGGCATGTTCATGTACGCCCACGACACGGCCGCGATCTGGCGGCGCCGCCATCCGCGGGCGGTGATCGTCACGCCGTGGGGGTACGAGGACTCGCCGGAGGCGGTGCACTGGGACGACGAGCTCGCGCGGCGCGCCGGCGCGGCCGCGGCGTACGACCTCGGGCCGCAGCGGATCGCATGGATGGTGCAGTGCGCGACGAGCTGGATGGGCGACGCCGGCTTCCTCGAGCGCGTGGCCGTCCGCGTGCGGAGGTTCGTGACGATGGGCGACGTCGTCGCGTGCGGCGGCGAGGTGACCGGGAACGACGACGACGGCGACCGCACCCGGGTCACGATCGCGCTGACGGCGACGAACCAGCGCGGGGAGCTCGTCGCCGACGGCACCGCGGTCGTCGCGCTCGACACGGCCGCGCGATGAGCGGCCGCGAGCAGACCGCGTGCCTCGCCGTCGTGGACGGGGCGATGATCGTCACCGAGGCGGGCACGATCGTCTACGAGGACGTGACCGTGCCGCAGGTGCCGATGCCGGGCGGCGCGTTCCTGCGCACGGTCAACCAGCGGCTCGTGCAGGACCGCGTGATCGAGTACGAGCCGGCCGGCCGGGACCGGTTCGGCAACGTGATCGCGCGCGTCTGGGTCGACGGCGAGAGCGTCAACGCGCACATCGCGCGCGAGGCCGCGCGCGTCAGGGCCGGGTAGCGTCGCCGGGCGGCCGGCCGTCCCAGCGGATCGTGCCGGCGTCGTCCAGCTCGGCGAGCTCGCCGAGCGAGAGCCCGAGCTCGCCGCAGAGGATCTCCTCGGTGTGCTGCCCGAGCCGCGGCCCGCTCCAGCGGATCCGCCCCGGCGTGTCGGAGAGCTTCGGCACGACGCCCGGCATCTTCAGCGTCCCGATGTCGGGGTCGTCGAGCTCGACGATGTCCTCGCGCTCGGCGAAGAGCTCGTCGGTCATCATCATCGCCGCGTCGTAGACGAGCCCGGCGACGACGTCGTGCTCCTTCAGCCGCGCGATCGCCTCGTCGGCCGGGTACCGCGCGACCCATTCGGCCATCTTGGCGTCGATCCGCTCCATGTGGCCGGGCCGCGAGCGGGCCTCGAAGTCCGCGAAGTCCGGGTCGTGCTGCATCTCCGGGCCGCCGACGACCCCGAGCAGCCGGCTGATCGCCTCGGCGGTCGCCGACGAGATCGTGACCCACCGGCCGTCGGCGGCCTCGAACGACCCGCCGACCGCATACCCGATCGGGAACGTGTTCCCGCGGCGGCCGATGACCTGGCCGAGCTTCTGGGCGATCGGGATCTGCCACTCGATCATCCGGAAGAGGCTCTCGAACAGCGCGAGGTCGATCACCTGGCCGCGGCCGGTTCGCTCGCGCGCGTGCAGCGCGGAGACGACGCCGAAGGCCGCCATCATCCCGCTCGTCGCGTCCCCGAGCGAGAAGCCGACGTGGAACGGCGTGCCGCCCGCCTCGCCGGTGAGGTGGACGGCCCCGCTCATCGCCTCGCCGACGCGGCCGTACCCCGGGCGCTGGGCGCCGAGCGGTCCCTGGCCGAATCCGGAAATGCGGAGCAAGATCAACCGCGGATTGCGGTCGAGCAGCACGTCGGGCCCGAGACCCCATCGCTCGAGCGTTCCCGGACGGAAATTCTCGATCATCACGTCGCTTCGATCCACGAGGAGCCTGAGGATCTCGCGACCGCGTTCGGCGCGCAGATCGAGCGCGAGCGATTTCTTGTTTCGTCCCGCGACTTTCCACCAGATCGGCGTGCCCTCGAATTGCGGTCCGAGCGTACGGATCGTGTCGCCGCGCCGGGGCTCCTCGATCTTGATCACGTTGGCACCGAAATCGGCGAGAAGCGTCCCCGCGAACGGGCCGGCGACGACGTGTCCGAGGTCGAGAACGCGAACGTCGGCGAGTGGCCCCGCGCTCTCGACCGACGCTCCTTCCTCTTCGGTCAATCGGACACTCGCGGTTGTAAGATCCGGCGCTGAGGCATCGTGCAGAGCCGACCCTATCGCACCGCTCTTTACGTCCCGGCCGACAAGCCGGACTGGATGGCGAAGGCGCCGAAGTTCGGTGCCGACTCGTACGTCCTCGACCTCGAGGACGCGGTCGCGGAGGACCGGAAGCGGGAGGCGCGCGGCTACGTCCGCGACGCGATTCCCGGTCTCGCCGATGCCGGCGTCGGCGTGTTCGTCCGGGTGAACGCGATCGGGACGCCGCACTGGCTCGACGACCTGAGGGCCGTCGTCGTCCCGGGCCTGACCGGGATCGTGATGCCGAAGCCCGAGTCGGCCGCACAGGTCGCCGCTGTGTCGCTCGTCCTCGACTACGTCGAGGAGCAGGAGGGAGTCGAGCCGGGATCGGTCGACATCCAGCTGCTGCTCGAGACGGCGGCCGGGATGCAGAACGCCTTCGAGCTCATGCTCGCGTCGCCGAGGGTCCGCTCGTACTTCGGCGGCGTGGCCCGCGACGCCGACGTCGCGCGGGCGCTCAACCTCCGGTGGACGCGGGAGGGGACCGAGAGCCTGTTCCTGCGCTCGCGGCTCCTGCTCGCGGGGCGCGCCGCCGGGATCCGCTACGGGCTCACCGGCACGTGGATCGACCTCGACGACTTCGACGGGCTGCGCGCGTACGCGATCGTGGGCCGGAACCTCGGCTACTCCGGCATGTACGTGATCCACCCGTCGCACGTGCCCGTCGTGCACGAGGTGTTCACGCCGACCGCCGACGAGCTCGAGCGGCTGCGGAAGATCGTCGCCACGATGGAGGCGGCCGAGGAGGGCGGCGCCGGCGCCGTCCGCTTCGAGGGGACGATGATCGACATCGCGATGGCGAACGGCGCCCGCGAGACGCTGGCGATGGCGGAGGCGCTGGGGCTGTGAGCGGCCCGACGATGCGCGCCGTCGACGGGGTCAAGATCACGATCCTCGTCGAGAACTGGATCGACATCCTGATTTCGGAGCCGGAGGGCGTGACGCGGCGCGGGCTGATCCACCACTTCGACCGGAAGGAGCGCCCGCTGCAGGCCGAGGGCGGGCTCAGCCTGTTCATCGAGACGTGGGTCGGCGGGAAGCGCTCGTGCGTCCTCTTCGACTCCGGCCTGACCCCGGACGTGATCGCGCACAACTTCGGCGCGCTCGGCCTCGACCCGGGCGACGTCGACCACATCGCGATCAGCCACGGCCACCTCGACCACCACGGCGGCCTGGCCGGCACGCTCGAGCTGATCGGGCATCCGACACCCGTGCTCGTGCACCCGCACGCCTTCTACCCGCGCTACATCATCATGGGCTCCGGCGAGGTCGCGTCCTTCTACAACCAAGCGCTCGAGCCGGACGAGCTGAAGCGGGCGGGCGCGCGGTTGGTGCTCGCGCGCGACCCCGTGGTGATCGCCCCGGGCATCGTCTCGACCGGCGAGATCCCGCTCGAGGTCGAGTTCGAGGGCCCGCCGCCCGCGGCGAAGCCGACCGCGTACGACCCCGGGATCTACCAGCTCCGGGACGGCGAGTTCGTCACCGACGAGGTGCTCGACGAGCTCGGGCTCGCGATCAATGTCGCGGGCGAGGGGCTCGTCGTGATCACCGGCTGCGGGCACCGCGGGGTGATCAACACCGTGCGGCAGGCGAGGCGCATCACCGGCGTCGAGGACGTCGCGCTCGTGATGGGAGGCTTCCACCTCGGGTTCCCCGGCACGCCCGACGACGTCGTCGACAAGACCGTCGTGGCGCTCGGGGAGCTGAACGCCCGCCGCATCGCGCCGATGCACTGCAGCGGCTTCCGCTGCATCGCGGGCGTCGCGAGCTCGCTGCCCGACGCGTTCCTGCAGTACGCGGTCGGGACGACGTTCACCGTCGGCGCGTCGTAGCCGCGGTCAGCGGTTGCGGCGGTAGCCGAGCTCGTACTCGGCGATCAGCGCGCGGTGGAGCTGGTTCGTCCCCTCGATGATCTGGAAGACCTTCGCGTCCCGGAAGTGCCGGCCGACCGGGTACTCGTCGGAGACGCCGTAGGCCCCGTGGATCTGCACGGCGTAGGTCGACGCCATCATCGCGACGTCGGTCGCGTGCATCTTCGCGAGGCTCGACTCCCGCCGCGGGCGCGGGAGCCCCGGCGTCCTTCGCGGCGGCGAGACGGAGACGAAGTCGCGCGCCGACTCGATCCCGACCACCATGTCCGTGATCATCGACTGGACGAGCTGGAACCGGCCGATCTCCTGGCCGAGCACGAGGCGCGTGCGGGCGTAGGCGGTCGACGCATCGAGGCAGGCCTGCGCGAGGCCGACCGCGCGCGCGGCGACCGAGAGGCGGCCGGTCTCGACCGCGGTCATCGCGACCGCGTACCCCTCGCCCTCCTCGCCGACGCGGTTCTCGACCGCCACGCGTACGTCGTTCGAGGATCAGGTCGCCGGTCGCGACGGGCCGGAAGCCGAGCTTGTTGTGGTACGGCCGGAGCTCGAGCCCGGGCGTGTCGCGCGGCACGACGAACGCGCAGATGCCGCCGCGCCCGAGCGACCGGTCGAGCGTCGCGAAGGTGAGGAACCACGCGCCGACGTCGAGCATGCTGATCCACGCCTTCGCCCCGTTGAGGACGTACTCGTCGCCCTCGCGGCGGCAGGTCGTGGCCATGTTCGCGACGTCGGTGCCGCTGCCGGGCTCGGTCACGCCGGTCCCGGCGAACGTCTCGCCGCGGACGAGCGGGGCGAGCAGCCGCTGCCGCTGCTCCTCGGTGCCGTAGCGGAGGATGCCCGCGCCGACGAGGCCGCTCGGCATCGAGATCGCGAGCCCGACGATGTGACAGGTCCGCGAGATCTCCTCGATCAGCAGCGCGAACGACCCCCAGTCGAGACCCTGGCCGCCGTAGGCCTCGGGCAGGACCGCGCCGATCCAGCCGAGCCCGGCCGCCTTCCGGACGATCGCGGCCGGGAACCGCTCCTCGCGGTCGTAGTCGGCGACGTGCGGCAGGATCTCGCGCGCGGCGAACTCCCTCGCCGACTCGAGCAGCGCACGCCGCTCGGGCGTCGCGAGGTCGACCGGGCCGGCGAGGCCGGTCACGACTGCTCCGCGGGCGCGGGCTCGAACCAGAACGGAGGCACGCGCTCCTCGGCGGCCACGACGATCCGGCCGGGCAGCGGCACGGTCGCGCCGTCGGGCAGCCCGTGGACGTGCGCGAACACGGTCACGCCGCCCGAGACGGCGACCTCGCCGATCGTGTACGGCGCCTCGATCCCCGGCCTCGGCACCCAGACGACCGTGTAGCTCGTGAGCGTCCCGTCCGGGCCGAGCAGCGTCTCGTGCGTCGACGGCGACCCGCAGCGGTGGCAGACCGCCCGGCTCGGCCACGAGGCGGCGCCGCAGGCGCGGCAGCGCGAGCCGACGAGGCAGCCGTCCTCGCGGCTCACCCGCGGGCGGTCGTACGTGCCCACGTCGAGCAGCGAGTCCCTCAGCTCCACGGCGTCTCCCGCTCGAGCACGAGCACGTTGCACGCGGCTGGCTCGCCCGCGAGCCAGCCGCCGCTGTTCTGCGCCAGCGCGATCCTCGGCCGCTCGACCTGCCGGTCGCCGGCCTCGCCCCGGAGCTGCCACAGGAGCTCGGCGACCTGCGCGAGCCCGGTCGCGCCGATCGGGTGGCCGCGCGAGCAGAGCCCGCCGCTCGGGTTGACCGGGAGCCGGCCCTCGATCCGCGTCGCGCCGCTGTCGAGCAGCTCGCCCGCCCCGCCCTCCTCGCAGAACCCGAGGTGCTCGTAGTAGATGAGCTCGCCCGGCGCCATCGCGTCGTGGACCTCCGCGACGTCGACGTCGCCGGGGCCGATCCCGGCCTCCTCGTAGGCGAGCCGCGCGGCCTCGGTCGCGGTCGACGGCTCGTCCGGCTCCGCCCGCGTGAAGCCCGACCGGCGCCGCCGCCGCGCGGAGCGCGACGCGCGGCCTGTCGCCTCCGGCGCGCGTCCCGTTCGTGAGCACGACCGCCGCGGCGCCGTCGCAGATCGAGCTGCACATCAGGAGCGTGAGCGGGTCGGCGATCGGGCGCGCGGACCGCACCTCCTCGGGCGTGACCTCCTTCCGGTGCTGCGCGAACGGGTTCAGCGAGCCGTTGTGGTGGCTCTTCACGGTCACGTCGACGAGGTGGCGGGGCTCGAGCGCGCCCTCGTCGAGGAGCCGGCGCAGGCGCATCGCGTAGATCGCGGTGAACTGGATCCCGAGCCCGTCGACGAGCTCGAGGTCGGCGGCCGACTCGAGCGCGTTGAGCGAGCGCTCGCGGTCCTCGACGAACATCTTCTCGAACCCGACCGCGAGCGCGACGTCAGCCGCCCCCGCCCGGATCGCGAGCGCGGCCTCGCGCAGCGCCGACGAGCCGCTCGCGCACGCGTTCTCGACGTTGACGATCGGGACGCGCTCGAGGCCGACGTCCCGCAGCGCGGCCTGCCCGCGGATCTGCTCCTGGCCCTGGAGGAGCCCGCCCATCGCGTTGGCCGAGTAGACCGCCTCGACGTCCCCGACCGTCAGCCCCGCATCGGCGAGCGCGCGCGTGACCGCAGTGCGGGCGAGATCCTTCAGCGAGAGGCCCGGAAAGCGCCCGAACGGATGCATCCCGGCGCCCGCGACGTGGACGGAGCCGCTCACCGGCCCGGCGGGCGGAGCGCCGATCCGCGAGAATCCGAGTCGTGTGCGTGACGATCCATGTCCAGCGAGGGCGTTCTTCCGAAGGGGGTCCGAGTGGCCGAGCGGGGTGACGGGAGACCGGGCTCGAGCTCGCTCGGCGACCTGAACGGTTCGCCGGAGGATATCCGCGCGCAGACCGAGGCCTGGAAGGCTGCGCACGCGGCCGAGCTCGGCTCCCAGCGGCGCCCGTCGTTCCGCTCGAGCTCGGGGCGCGAGATCAAGGAGCTGTACACGCCCGCGGACCTCGACGGGCTCTCGTACGCCGACGACATCGGCTTCCCGGGCCAGCCGCCGTACACGCGGGGCGAGACCGCGACCGGATACCGCGGGAAGCTCTGGAACTGGGAGTTCTACGCGGGCTTCGGCTCCGCCGAGGACGCGAACCGGCGCTACCGCTATCTCCTCGAGCAGGGCGGCACGGGAGGCGTCTCGATCGCGCTCGACCTGCCGACGCAGATCGGCCTCGACGCCGACCACCCGCTGGCGCGGTTCGAGGTCGGCCGGGTCGGCGTGACGCTGAACACGCTCGACGACGTGATCGACCTGTTCGACGGGATCGACCTCGCGAGCGCCGGCTCGATCTTCACGACCGCGAACTGCATCGGGCCGATCGCGCTCGCGTGGTTCTGGTGCCTCGCGGAGGAGAAGGGCGAGGACCCCGCGGACGTCGTCGTCACGATCCAGAACGACCCGCTCAAGGAGTACGTGGCCCGCGGGACGCAGTTCCTGCCGGTCGGGCCGGCGGTCGAGCTCGCCTGCGACGTCGTCGAGTTCGCGGTGCGCGAGGGCCTGCCCTGGTACCCGATCAGCGTCTCGGGCGCGCACATGAAGCAGGCGGGCGGCACCTGCGTGCAGGAGGTCGCGTTCACGCTCGCGAACGCGCTCGCGTACGGCGACGTGCTGCGGGACCGCGGGCTCGACCTCGCGACCTGCGCGGAGCGGATCGAGCTCCACTTCTCGACGGACATGGACTTCTTCGAGGAGGTCGCGAAGTACCGGGTCGTGCGGAGGCTCTGGAGCGAGCTCTTCCACGAGCGGTACGGGGTCGAGGACGTGCGGCCGCGCGTCCACGGCGTCGCCTCCGGCGCGCCGCTCACGGCGCAGCAGCCGCTCAACAACGTCGTCCGGATCGCGCTCGAGGTGCTCGCGCAGGTCCTCGGCGGCGTGGCCCAGACGAGGACCGCGTGCTACGACGAGGCCCTCGCGATCCCGACCGAGGAGGCCGTGAAGCTCGCGATCAGGACGAACCAGATCATCGCCTACGAGAGCGGGATCCCGGACACCGTCGACCCGCTCGGCGGCTCCTACTACGTCGAGGCCACCTCGGCCCGGATGGTCGACGAGATCCGTGCGATCCTCCGCGAGGTCGACGAGCTCGGCGGCGCGGGCGCGGCGGTCGAGACGGAGTGGTTCGCGAACGAGCTGGCCGCCAGCTCGTACCGCCAGCAGCAGGAGGTCGAGCGGCGGGAGCGGCTGATCGTCGGCGTCAACGAGTTCGTCGACCCGGACGAGGACGCGTCGGTCAACATCTTCCGCCACAACCCCTCCGTCCGGGAACGCCAGCTCGAGCGCCTCCGCCGGGCGAAGGAGTCCCGGGAGGGCGCCGCCGTCGAGGCCGCGCTCGCCGGCGTCGCGCGGGCGGCCGCGGCGGGTTCGTCGTCGATCCCGCCGGCGATCGAGGCGGTCCGGGCGCGCGCGACGGTCGGCGAGATCTGCGACGCGTGGCGCTCGGCGTACGGCGAGTGGGGCTCGATGCGGAGGGGCGCGGCCTGACCGGACCGGTCGTCCGCGTGCTCGTCGCGAAGCCGGGCCTCGACGGCCACGACCGCGGGGCGCGCATCATCGCCGCGGCGCTGCGCGACGCGGGCATGGAGGTCGTGTACACCGGCATCCGGCAGACGCCGGAGATGATCGTCGCCGCAGCGCTCCAGGAGGACGTCGACTGCATCGGCCTCTCGATCCTGTCCGGGGCGCCCGTCGAGTACAGCGCGGAGATCGTGCGGCTGCTGGCCGAGCAGGGGGCGGGAGACGTGAAGCTCTTCGTCGGCGGGATCGTCTCGCCCGACGACCGGGCCGAGCTCGACGAGATCGGCGTCGCGGGGGTGTTCGGGCCCGGTTCGTCGACCGCCGAGATCGTCGACGCGGTGCGCGCCGCCGCGGCCGCGTAGCCGTCAGATCACGCCGTCGGCGCGCAGCCCGGCGAGCTCGGCCTCGCCGAGGCCGAGCCACTCGCCGTAGACGAGGTCGTTGTCGCGCCCGAGGTCCGGGCCGAGGTGCCTGATCTCGCCGGGGCTCCGCGACAGCCGCGGGACGACGTTCGGCACGCGGACCTGGCCGACGCGCTCGTCGGTCATCGCGAGCAGCGTCTCGCGGGCGAGGTAGTGGGGGTCCTCGAAGATCTCGCGGATCGAGTAGATCGGGCCCGCCGGGACCTCGTGCCGGTCGAGCACGACCATGAGCTCGTCGAGCGCGAGCCCCGAGGTGAACTCGATCACGAGCGCGTCGATCTCCTCGCGCCTGCCGACGCGGTCGGCGACCGTGCGGAAGCGCGGATCGTCGGCGAGCTCGGGGCGGGCCATCGCCACCGCGAGCCGGCCGAACATCTTGTCGTTCGTACACGCGATCGCGATCCACTTGCCGTCGGCGGTCGGGTAGTGGCTGTGCGGGGCCGCGTGCGGGACGTCGGAGCCGGTGCGCTCGCGGACGAGGCCGAGCGTCTCGTGCGCGATCGCGACCGTGTCGAGGAGCCGGAAGATGCTTTCGAACAGCGAGACGTCGATCTCCTGGCCCTCGCCGGTGCGGTCGCGGTGCTCCTTCGCGACGAGCGTCGCGAACGCCGCGAAGAGGCCGGCGACGTAGTCCGCGAGCGTCGCGGAGCCGGGGATGATCGGCGGCCGGTCGGGGAAGCCCGCGAGGTACGTGAGCCCGCCGAAGGCCTGGGCGACGCGGCCGAACCCGGCCTTCGGCGCGTTCGGCCCGGTCCGGCCGTACGCCGACACGCGCACCATGATCAGCCCCGGGTTGACCGCCGCAAGCCGGTCGTAGCCGAGGCCCCACGCCTCCATCGTCCCCGGTCGGAAGTTCTCGACGAGGACGTCGGCGTCGGCCGCGAGCCGCACGAGCAGGTCCTGGCCGCGCGGGTCGCGGAGGTTGCACGTGACCCCGAGCTTGTTGCGGCTCTCCTGGAGCCACCACAGGCCCTCTCCGCGGTACTGCTCGCCGATCTTCCGCAGCGAGTCGCCGTTGCCGGGATCCTCGACCTTGACGACCTCGGCGCCGAACTCGGCGAGCAGCGTCGCGCAGAACGGCGCGGCGATGAACGTCGCGACGTCGATCACCCGCAGGCCGCCGAGAGGACCGCCGCCGCTCATCGTCCAACCTTACTTCGGCACCGGCCGCGTCCACCCGGCCGGGTGCGAGCCCCGAGGATCGTCTAGTCTCCATCCTCTCCGGCGACCCTCTCGACCTCGCCGGCGGTCGACCACTCCAAGATGAGCGCCGCCGTTCAGGAAGCCTCGCCGTTCGGTCTGCCGCGCGACCTGCTGCTCGGGCTGCACCGGAAGATGTGGGAGATCCGCGCCTTCGAGGAGAAGGCGATCGAGCTCTTCACCGCCGGCGAGCTGCCCGGGTTCCTCCACTCGCAGATCGGCCAGGAGGCCACGTGCGTCGGCACGTGCGCGTGCCTCCGCGCCGACGACTACATCACGAGCACGCACCGCGGCCACGGCGACCTGATCGCGAAGGGGGCGCGGCCCGACCGGATGATGGCCGAGCTCTTCGGCAAGGAGACGGGCTACTGCCGCGGCAAGGGCGGGTCGATGCACATCATCGATTTCAGCCTCGGCGTCCTCGGCGCGAACGGCATCGTCGGCGCCGGGTTGCCGATCGGCGTCGGCGCCGCGCTCTCCGCCACGATGCGCAAGACCGACCAGGTGTGCGTCTGCTTCTTCGGCGACGGCGCCTCGAACATCGGCGCGTTCCACGAGGCGCTCAACCTCGCCTCGGTCTGGGCGCTGCCGGTCGTGTTCGTCTGCCAGAACAACGACTACGCCGAGTCGACGCCGCGCCGCGTGCAGCAGACCGTCGCCGACATCGCCGTCCGCGCGGCGTCGTACGGCATGCCCGGCACGACCGTCGACGGGATGTCCGTGCTCGACGTGCGGACGACGGTCGGGGAGGCCGTCGAGCGCGCCCGCCGCGGCGAGGGCCCCACGCTCGTCGAGGCGAAGACGTACCGCTTCATGGGCCACTACATCGGCGACCCCGGCGTCTACAGGACGCGGGACGAGCTCGACGGGTGGAAGGCGCGCGACCCGATCGGGGCGTTCGAGGCGCGGCTCGGCGACGCCGGGGTCCTGACCGGGGACGAGGCGAGGCGCGCCGAGGCCGAGCTGCGCGAGGAGATCGAGCGGGCCGTCGAGTTCGCGCGCGCGAGCGCCGACCCGCCGCCGGAGCTCGCGTTCGAGGACGTCTACGCGTAGCCGTCCGTGCCCGAGCTGACCTACAAGGAGGCGGTGCGCGACGCGCTCCGCGAGGAGCTCGCCCGCGACGAGCGCGTCTTCCTGCTCGGCGAGGACATCGCGGATCCGTTCGGCGGCAGCTACAAGGTCACGCTCGGGCTCTCGACCGAGTTCGGGCCGGAGCGGGTCCGGAACACGCCGATCGCCGAGGAGGCGATCGTCGGCGCGGCCGTCGGCAGTGCGATCACCGGGATGAGGCCGGTCGCGGAGATCATGTACGTGGACTTCATGACCCTCGCGATGGACCAGGTCGTGAACCAGGCCGCGATGCTGCGCTACATGTCGGGCGGGCAGGTCACGGTGCCGCTCGTGATCCGCACGCAGGGAGGCGCGGGGCGGTCGTCCGCGGCCCAGCACGCCAAGAGCCTCGAGGCGTGGTTCTGCCACGTGCCGGGGCTCAAGGTCGTGATGCCGTCGACCGCGGCCGACGCGAAGGGCCTGCTGAAGACGGCGATCCGCGACGACAACCCGGTCATCTTCCTCGAGCACAAGATGCTCCTGATGAGCACCGAGCCCGAGCCCGTCCCGGACGGCGAGCACCTCGTACCGTTCGGGAGCGCCGACGTCAAGCTCGAGGGCGGCGACGTCACCCTCGTCGCGACGTCGCGCATGGTGTCGCGGGCACTCTCGGTCGCGCGCACGCTCGCCGGCGAGGGGCTGAGCGTCGAGGTCGTCGACCCGCGCTCGCTCTCGCCGCTCGACACCGACACGATCGTCGCGTCGGTCTGCAAGACGCACCGGCTCGTGATCGTGCACGAGGCCTGGCAGGGGTTCGGGTTCGGCGCGGAGCTCGCGGCCCGCGTCGGCCACGAGGCCTTCGACGAGCTCGATGCCCCGGTGGAGCGCGTCGGAGGCGCGGACACCCCGATCCCGTTCTCGCCCGTGCTCGAGGACACCGTGATCCCGAACGAGGAGCGGATCGCCGCGGCGGTCCGGAAGGTCGCCGGCGTCGAGCTCTGACCGCGCCGCGGCGAACACGTCGACAGAGGAGGAAGGTCATGCCCGAGTGGCTACTGGTTGCGCACGTCGACCACGTCGATCCGGAGGTCGAGGACGACTGGAATCGCTGGTACGACGAGGTCCACGTCCCCGACATGCTCGGCTGCCCCGGCTGGGCCTCCGCCGACCGGTACGTGTACGAGGGCGAGGACGGCCGGCGCTACATCAGCGTGTACCAGGTGTCGGGCCCCGAGGCCCTGAAGAGCGACGAGTTCGAGCAGCGCCGCGGCTGGGGGCCGTTCGCCGGGCGCGTGCAGCACGTCACGAGGCTGTATCGGAAGGTCTGAGCGCGGACGAGCGCGGCCGCCGCGACTGGTCGTAGCGTTCGCCCGCGGCCGACCCGAGCGCGTCGAGGCGAGCGACCGCGTCGGCCGGGAGCTCGAGCGCGGCGGCCGCCACGTTGGCCTCGACGTGCGGGGCCCGCCGCGCGCCGGGGATCGGCACGACGGCGGGTCGCCGGCCGAGGAGCCAGGCGAGTGCGACCTGCGTCGCGCTCGCGCCCACCTCCGTTCCCACCGCCTCGACCTCGGCGACGAGGCGGAGGTTGCGCTCGAGGTTGTCGCCGACGAAGCGCGGGAAGTAGCCGCTCGCCCGCCAGTCGCCGAGGCCGAAGTCCGCCCCCTCGCGGAACCGGCCGGTGAGGAGGCCCCGGCAGAGCGGGGCGTACGCGACGAACCCGATCCCGAGCGCCTCGCAGGTCGGGAGCACGTCGGCCTCGACCTCCCGCTCGAGGAGCGAGTACTCGCACTGGACGGTCGCGATCGGCGCGGTCGCCGCCGCCCGCCGGATCTGCTCGCCCGACACCTCGCAGAGGCCGAGATGGCGGACGTGCCCGAGCGCCACGAGCTCGGCCATCGCACCGACCGTCTCCTCGATCGGCGTCGCGGGGTCGACGCGGTGGAGCTGGTAGAGCTCGATCGTCTCGACCCCGAGCCGCGCGAGGCTGAGCTCGCACGCGCGGGGGACGTGCTCGGGCCGGCCCGAGAGGGAGGCCGTCCCGTCGCGACCGCGAACGAACCCGAGCTTCGTCGCGACCGAGACGCCGCCGAGCCGGCCCGCGAGCGCCCTGCCGATCAGGAGCTCGTTCGCGCCCCAGCCGTAGCTGTCGGACGTGTCGAGCAGCGTGACCCCGAGCTCGAGGGCGCGTCGCAGCGCGCGCGTCGACTCGCGGTCGCTGCTCGCCCCGTAGTACTCGGACATCGAGGCGCAGCCGAGCCCGATGCTCGAGACCGCGAGGCCGCCGCCGCCGAGCGCGCGACGGTCGAGCACCTCAGCGGGCGTCAGTCACGGACGCCGTCCAGGAAGATGGACGAGAAGCAGTCGGCGATCTCGCCCGCCGACAGCCGGCCCTCGACGTCGAACCACTGGTAGCTGCCGTTGATCATCCCGAGGAACGCCAGCTTCGCGATCTGGACGTCCTGCACGGAGAAAATGCCGTCGTCGATTCCGCTCCGGAGAACGCGCTCGATCACGGACTCGAATTCCCGCCGGGCGACGCGCACCGTGTCCCATTTCGGGTCGTCGCGGATCGTCGACCATTCGTGGAGGAAAACCGTGACCTCGTTCCGGAACCGCTCGATGTCGACCATCAGCGCGCGTGCGAGCTCGCGGAGCGTCTCGTCGGCGGGACGGTACTCGAGCTCGATCCGGTGCGCCTCCTCGAGCAGCGGCTCGATGAATCGCTTGTGGATCTCGAACAGCAGGTCCTTCTTGTTCTCGATGTAGTAGTAGAGGGCGCCGCGCTGGAGCCCGGTCGCATCGACGAGGTCCTGGATCGACGTCGCGTGGTAGCCCTTCGCCGCGAAGAGCTGCGCTGCTTCGGCGACGATCTCCGTCTTGCGGTCTTGGCGAACCGTCTCTCTCGAGGCGCTCGGCACAGATGCGAAACCTATACCCGGCGACGGTCGTCGCAGAACGGCGAATTGGCGCCGGAACTGATACGACCGCCGGATCGACTGACGACGATACGGAGGAAATCGTGGAACCGAGAACGAGTCGGACCCGGATCGAGTTCGAGGACGGCGAGCGCTTCAGCCGGATCGGCCGCGCGCTCGGGGTGGAGGCCTTCGGCCTGAACGCGATCACGCTGCTCCCCGGGCAGCGGCTGCGGATCCATCGCCACGGGGCGCAGGAGGAGGTGTACGTCGTGCTCAGCGGGACGCTCACGGTCTCCGTCGAGCAGGAGGAGTCGACGCTCGCGGCCGGCGAGGCGCTCCTCGTCGCGCCCGAGGTGCGGCGGCAGCTCGCGAACCGCGATCCCGCCGAGCCGGTCGTCCTCCTCGCGGTCGGCGGGGCCGGGGAGCACGCGGGCGGCGACGGCGAGGCGTTCGCGAGCTGGGACGATGCGACGGGCCTCCCGCCGCTCGAGGTGCCGATCCCTCCGGACCTGCCGCTGTAGCCGCGCTCAGCGTCCGCGCGTCGCCGCCGCGACCTCGAGCGCGATCCGCCGGAGCTCGAGCACGAGCGTCGAGTCGTCGTCGGATCGCCGCGAGACCGCGATCGCGGTCGACGCGTCGGTGTCCGCGACGCGGCGGTAGACCACGTCGGACTGCCGCAGCGCGGTGGCCGAGCCCGGGACGAGCGAGACTCCGATCCCCGCCGAGACGAGGCTGATCACGGTCTGCAGCTCGCTCGCCTCCTGCACGACGTCCGGGGTGAAGCCGGCCTGACGGCACGCCGCGAGCACGTCGTCGTAGAGCGAGCCGCCGACGCGGCGCGGGAAGAAGACGAACGGCTCGCCGGCGAGCTCGGCGATCGGGATCGTCGTCTGCGCCCGCAGCGGGTGCGAGGCGGGGAGCGCGACGAACAGCCGCTCCTCGACGAGGCTCGTGAGCTCGAGCTGCGGATCGGGCACGGGTGGGCGGAGGAGCCCCACGTCGATCCGCGAGGCGAGCAGCGCGGCGACCTGCTGCTCGGTCGTCGCCTCCTGCAGGCTCAGCTCCACGGAGGCGTACTGCGCCTGGAAGCTGCGCAGGATCGCGGGCAGGAGCTCGTACGACGCCGAGGAGACGAAGCCGATCCTGAGGATGCCGTGCGCGCTCCGCGACGCCTCCGCCATCACCCGCTCGAGCCGCAGCGCGTCGGCGAGGAGCGGTCGAGCCGACGTGAGCAGCAGGCGGCCCGCGCCCGTGAGCGCGACGCCGCGGCGGTTCCGCCGGAAAAGCTGCACCCCGAGCTCGTCCTCGAGCCGGCGGATCTGCTGGCTGAGCGGCGGCTGCGAGATGTGCAGGCGCTGGGCCGCACGGCCGAAGTGGAGCTCCTCGGCGACGGCCACGAAGTAGCGAAGGTGGCGAAGCTCCACGGTGAGTCGCACGGAGTCTTACAGACAGTCCCGAGAGATGTTGGACGGATCGACCGTCCCGTCCTACGGTCTCCGTCGAGGCCGGGCAGCGGCCCCGCCCGAGGCACGTGCCGGCGGCTCGTGGTGCATGCTCCGGGCGCACATCTCGCACATGTCCGGAAGGAGCAGGAGATGGCCGTCTCGCCCGTCAAGTTCAAGCCCGACCAGGGGACCGAGTGGGTCGAATGGCTCTACCGCAAGCCGGCGCGGTACCGCGAGCTCGGCGTCGAGCTCTTCCCGCTCCTGATCTCGCCGCGCGACGAGCCCGGGCCGCACGTCCTCGAGGCGAGCCGGCGCGCGGCCGGGCACAACGCGCAGCGGATCGACGAGCGCGGGACGGAGGAGTTCCGCGCGGCGTTCGCGGCGATGTTCGACCGCGAGCTCGGGATCGCCGTCGACCCGGAGCGCGAGCTGATCGCGACGAACGGCGGCATGAACGCCACGTTCATCGCGCTCGCCGGGCTGCTCCAGTCCGGCGACGAGGTGGTGATCCCGACGCCGCAGTTCTACTACTGGAACTCCGTGGAGATCGTGAACGGCGTACCCGTCCAGGTGCCGGGCGGCGCGGCCGCGAACTGGGCGTGGGACGTCGAGGCGATCGAGGCAGCGGTCACGCCGCGCACGCGCGTGATCCTCTACACGAACCCGTGCAACCCGACCGGCTACGCGCCGACCGAGGACGACCTGCTCGCGCTCGGCGAGGTGGCCGAGCGGCACGACCTCGTGCTCGTCGAGGACCAGGCGTACGAGAAGTTCACGCACTCGATCGACTCGATCATGAGCGCGGCGAGCATCCCGTCGCTGCGTCCGCGCACGGTCGTCTCGTACAGCTTCCACAAGAACTACTCGCTGCACGGCTGGCGCGCGGGCTGCCTCGTCGGCCCGCCCGAGATCGTCGACCCGCTGCTGAGCGTCGCGATCTGGGTGAACCTCCGCGTGAACCACATCACGCAGGCCGCGGCGACGGCCGCGCTCGAAGGGCCGCAGGACTGGGTGCAGGAGATGATCCGGCCGTACCGGGAGGGGCGGAACCTGCTGCTCGACGGGCTCGCCGGCGATCCCGGGATCACGATGGACGTGCCGACCACGTGCGGGACGATGGGCTACCTGAACGTGACGGGGCTCGGTCTCTCGTCCGAGGACGCGGCCGAGGCGCTGATGCGCGACTACGGGATCACGACGGTGCCCGGCTCGTGCTTCGGCCCCGTCGCCGGGCCGGGCGAGCACGTGCGGATCGCGTTCGCGATGGCGCGCGACCATCCGGAGCCGTTCTCTCGCGTGGTCGACGCGCTCCGGCGCGCGTCGGAGGGGCTTCGCGGCCGGTGACGTCGGGGCCCGCCGCCGACGCCTTCACGCTGCAGGTCATCCAGGGCTCCATGACCTCGACCGTCCGCGAGATGATGCGGACGACGAAGGCGAGCGCCCACAGCACCGTGTTCGCGGAGGGGGAGGACTTCACGTGCGCGATCGCCGACCCGCGCGGCCGGCTGACGTTCCAGGCGGAGGGCCTCGGGCTGCACGCGGCGACGTTCCCGGCGGCGATCGAGCTGGTGCTCGCGCAGTACGACTCGTTCCGTCCCGGCGACGTCTTCTTCCACAACGACCCGTACGGCGGCGGCGCGCACCAGGCGGACGGCGCCTTCGCGCGGCCCGTCTTCCACGGCGACGAGCTCGTCGCGTGGGTCGCGAACCGCGGTCACTGGAGCGACGTCGGCGGCATGTCCGCGGGCGGCTGGGCGGGGAGCGCGACGCACGTGCTGCAGGAGGCGCTGTTCGTGCCGCCGGTGCGGCTCGTGAAGGCCGGCGAGCTCGACGACGAGCTGGCGCGGCTCGTGCTCGCGAACGTGCGGAACGCGGACGACGCGTGGGGCACGATCCAGTCGCAGCTCGCGTCGCTCGAGACGGCGGCCGCCCGCATTTGTTCGACGGTCGACCGGTACGGCCTCGATGCCTTCCGCGCGGCGACGGACGCGTACCTCGAGTACACGCGGAAGCGGTTCCTCGTCGGGCTCCGCGCGCTCCCGGACGGCGAGTGGTCGGCGGAGGACTTCCTCGACGACGACGGCGCAGGCGCGGGGCCGCTGCGGATCGCCCTCACCGTACGGAAGGACGGCGAGCGCATCTCGGTCGACTTCGACGGCACCGATCGGCAGGCACGCGGGCCCGCGAACACGAGCTTCGTGAACACGCGGAGCGCGGTGCTGGTGGTGATGCTGTCGCTCGTCGATCCCGACCTGCCGCTCAACTCCGGCTGGTTCGACCTGGTCGAGATCTCGGCGCCCCGGGGGACGCTCGTCAACCCGGTGTACCCGGCGCCGATGTTCCACGGCACCGGGGCGCCGATGCCGCGCGTGTTCGACCTCGTCCTCCGCGCGCTCGCGCAGGCGGTGCCCGACCGCGTCACGGCCGCCTCGTACGGCACGGGGACCGTGGTCGTCGTCGCGTTCGTCGACGAGGAGACGGGCGACGAGCGCTCGTGGATGCACTACACGGGCGGCGGCGGCGGGGCACGCGCGACGAGCGACGGCCTCGACGGCGTCTGGTGGACGCTCGCGAACTGCAAGCTCGAGTCGATCGAGCTCGTCGAGCAGCGGTTCCCGCTCCTCTTCGAGGGCGAGGGCTGGCAGCGGCCCTCGGCCGGTCCCGGGCCGGCAGCGCGGCGGGCTCGGGATCGAGCGCCGGCTCGTGCTGCTCGACGACGCGCGCGTGACGGCCCTGAACGACCGGCACAAGATCGCGCCCTGGGGGCTCTTCGGCGGCGGCGACGGCGTCCCGTGCACGCAGCGTGTTCGGAGCGACGGCCGCGAGGGCCGGTTCGACGAGCTGTTCGGCGTCGCCAGCCCGTCCAAGTTCGCGAACGTCCCGCTCCGCCGCGGCGACCGCCTCGTGCTCGCGAGCGGCGGGGGCGGCGGCTACGGCCCGCCGTTCGAGCGCGATCCGGACGCGGTTCTCCGCGACGTCCGCGAGGGTCACGTGAGCGTCGGCGAGGCCGAGCGGTTGTACGGCGTCGCCGTCTCGGGCGACCCGCCCGCGCTCGACGCGGAGGCGACGGCGCGGCTCCGCGGCGGTCGGGCATGAAGCGCCTGGGAATCGACGTCGGCGGGACGTTCACCGACCTCGTCCTCCACGACGGCGAGTCCGGGGAGCTGCGGCGCGCGAAGGTCCTGACCGTGCCGGAGCGGCCCGAGGAGGGCGTGCTCGCCGCGCTCGCCTCGCTCGGGCTCGAGGCCGGCGCCGTCGACCTGTTCATGCACGGGACGACGCTCGTCACGAACCTCGTGCTCCTGCGCGCCGGGGCGGCGGTCGGGCTGCTGACGACCGCCGGCTTCGAGGATCTGCTCGACCTCCAGCTCACGTACCGCGACGAGCCGTACAACCTCCAGTGGCAGCGGCCGGAGCCGCTCGTCCCCGGTGCGCTCCGCCTCGGGGTGACCGAGCGTGTCGACGCGCGCGGCGAGGTGCTCGTGCCGCTCGACGAGGCCGGGCTCGCCGCCGCCCTCCGCCGGCTGCTCGAGCTCGGCGCCGAGTCGCTCGCGGTGTGCTTCCTCCACGCGTACGCGAACGGCGAGCACGAGCGGCGCGCGCGGGCGCTGATCGAGGAGCTCGCGCCCGGCGTTCCCGTCTCGCTGTCGTCCGAGGTCGACCCGCAGATCCGCGAGTACCAGCGGCTGAGCACGACCGTCCTCAACGCGTACGCGAAGCCGCGCGTCGCCGCGTACGTCGACGAGCTCGTCGAGCGGACGGGCCTGCGCGACGAGCTGCTCTTCATGCACTCCGGCGGCGGCGTCCTGCCGGCGGCGGCCGCGCGCGAGCTCCCGATCTCGCTCGTCCGCTCCGGTCCGGCGGGCGGCGTGCTCGGGGCGGCGTTCGTCGGCGAGCAGCTCGGGTACGGCGATCTCGTCTGCCTCGACCTCGGCGGCACGAGCTGCGACGTCAGCATCGTCACCGCGGGTGAGCCCGGCCGCAGCGACACGGTGTGGGTCGACTGGATGATCCCGGCGCGCGTGCAGGCGATCGACATCACCTCGATCGGCGCGGGCGGGGGGAGCATCGCCTGGGTCGACTCCGGCGACCGGCTGCGGATCGGGCCGCGGAGCGCGGGCGCCCGGCCGGGCCCGGCCTGCTACGGCCGCGGCGGCACCGAGGCGACGACCACCGACGCCAACCTCGCGCTCGGGATCCTCGACCCGGACTACTTCCTCGGCGGCTCGTTCGCCGTCGATCCCGACGCGGCGCTCGCCGCTCTCGACCGGCTCGGCCGGCGGCTCGACCTCGATGCGCTCGAGGTCGCGCGCGGCGTCCACCTGCTCGTCGACGCGAGCATGGCGCAGGCGGTGCGGGAGCTCACCGTCGAGCGCGGTCTCGACCCGCGGGGGTACACGCTCGTCTCGTACGGCGGCGCGGGCGGCCAGCACGCGGCGCACGTCGCCGCCGAGCTCGAGATCCGCCGGGTCGTCTTCCCAAGCTACGCGAGCGTGCTCTCGTCCTTCGGCCTCGTCGCCGCCGACCTCAGCTACGCCGTCAGCCGGTCGCTCGTCGGCCGCATCGAGACGATCGACCTCGCCCGCCTGATCGACGCGTACGGCGCGCTCGAGGAGCGGGCGCTCGCCGCGCTCCCGTCCGCGAACGGCGGCGTCGGCACCCGCTGGCTCGCGGACATGCGCTATACGGGCCAGCTCCACGAGCTGCGCGTCGAGCTCGCCCGGGACGGTCTCGCGCTCGACGGCGCGCGCGAGGCGTTCGAGGACCGGCACGAGCGCGAGTTCGGGTCGCGCGCCGCCGGGGCCGTCGAGGTCGTGAATCTCCACGTCGTGGCGACGCGGCCGCTGCCGAGGCCGCGGCTCGCGGCCGGGACGGCGCCGCCGGCGGGCGCCGGGCCGGAGCGGACGCGGATGGTGGCCCTCACGGGCGAGCGCTTCGGCGTCCGGCGGCGGGAGGCACTCGCGCCCGGCGACGCGATCCCGCCGTGCACGCTCGTCGAGGACGTCGACTCGACGATCCTCGTCCCCGCGGGCTGGGCCGGTCGCGTCGCGGAGTACGGCCACATCGTGATCGAGCGCGCGGCGTAGGTGCTCTCGATCGGGATCGACATCGGCGGCACCTTCACCGACGTCGTCGCGCACGACGACGACGGCGCGGTCTTCTCGACCAAGGTTCCGTCGACGTCCGGCGACCTCGTGCGCGGGGTCGAGTCGGGCCTGCGCGCGATCCTCGACGCGGCCGGCGCGGGGCCGGAGACGATCGTGCGGTTCATGCACGGGACGACGGTCGCGACGAACGCGCTGCTCGAGGAGCGTGGCGCGCCGGTCGGGCTGATCACGACGGCCGGGTTCGAGGACGTGCTCGAGATCGGCCGGCAGGCGCGTCCGCGCGAGGCGCTGTACCGCCTCGATCCAGGCCCGCAGACGCCCGTCTTCCTGGCTCCGCGGCGACGGCGGATCGGGGTCGCGGAACGCGTCGGTTCGGCCGGCGAGGTGCTCGTGCCGCTCGACGAGGACGGCGTCATCCGCGCCGCGCGCCGGCTCGTCGACGAGGAGCAGGTCGGCGCGCTCGCGATCTGCTTCCTCTTCTCGTTCCTGAATCCCGACCACGAGCGCCGCGCCCGCGAGCTCGTCCGCGAGGCGCACCCCGCGCTCGACGTCTCGATCTCGTCCGAGGTCGACCCCGTGTTCCGCGAGTACGAGCGACTCTGCATGACGTGCACGGACGCGTACATCCGGCCCTCCGTCTCGCGGTACCTCGAGCGCCTCGAGTCGGCGCTCGCCGACGCGGGAGTGGCGGCGAAGCTCCAGGTGATGCAGTCGCGCGGGGCGATCTCGGGGGTCGGGAACGCGCTCGAGCGGCCGGTCATGCTCGTCGCCTCCGGCCCCGCCGCCGGCGTCCAGGGCGCGGTCGACGCTGCTGCGCGCACCGGCGTCGAGGACCTGATCGCGATCGACATCGGGGGCACGAGCAGCGACATCGCGCTCGTCCGGGACGGCCGCGCCGTCGTGACGCGCGGCAGCGTGATCCGCGGGTTCCCGCTGCGGATGCCGACGATCGACGTCGTCAGCATCGGCGCCGGCGGCGGGAGCATCGCCTGGGTCGACGGCGGCGGCGGGCTGCGCGTCGGCCCGCGCAGCGCCGGCGCGGAGCCCGGCCCCGCGTGCTACGGCCGCGGCGGCGCCGACGCGACGGTGACGGACGCGAGCGTCGTGCTCGGGTACCTGGGCGCCGACGCGTTCGCGGGCGGCCGGCTCCGGCTCGAGGTCGACGCGGCCGCCGCTGCGGTCGCGGGCGTCGGAGAGCGGATCGGCCTCGGCCTGATCGACACGGCGCTCGGCATCCACCGCATCGTCAACTCGAGCATGTCCGGCCAGATCCGCCTCACGTCGGTCGGCCGCGGCCACGATGTGCGCCGGTTCGCGCTCGTCGTCCTCGGCGGCGCCGGCCCGATGCACGGCTGCCCGATCGCCGAGGAGCTGTCGATCCCGCTCGTCGTCGTGCCCGACCGGCCCGGCGTGCTCGCGGCGTACGGCCTGCTCGTCTCCGCGGTCGAGCACGAGCAGTCCGTCACGTTCGCGCGGCGGAGCGAGGACGCCGACCCCGCCGACGTCGAGTCGCGGCTCGCGGAGCTCCGGCGCGAGGTGCTCCGGCGGATGGAGAACGAGGACGTCGACGTCGCCGGGACGGATCTCCGGCATGCGGCCGACATGCGCTTCGTCGGCCAGTCGTACGAGCTCGAGGTGCCGCTCGCGGCCGATGTCGACGCGGCGGCGCTCGAGCGGGCCGCGGCGGAGTTCCGCGCGCTCCACGAGCGGACGTACGGCCACGCGAGCGCCGACGCGCCGGTCGAGTTCGTGAACCTCCGCGCGACCGCGCGCTTCCCGCTCCCGCCGCCGGCGCGCCCGGTCGCGCCGGCAGGACGCGCGGCGGGCCCGACCGGGGAGCGGCTCGTGCACTTCCCCGCCGCGCCCGACGGCGCCGTCGCCTCCGTGTACGAGCGCGGCCGGCTCGGCGCCGGCGACGTCGTCGCGGGGCCGGCGATCGTCGAGCAGCCGGACTCCACGATCGTCGTCCATCCGGGCTGGCGCGCGACCGTCCAGGGCTCGGCGGACATCCTGCTCGTGCGGGAGGCCGAATGACGGCGACGGCGGCCTCGCAGCTCACGACGGAGGTCGTCCGCAACCGGCTCGACGTGATCGCCGACGAGATGGAGACCGTGCTGCTCCGCAGCTCCCACTCGATCGTGATCAAGGAGGGCGGCGACGCGACGTGCGCGATCTTCGACGGGCCGGCGAGGCGCTCGCGCACGCGGTCGCGATCCCCCTCCACCTCGGCGTGATGCGTCCGGCGATGGAGGCCGTGCTCGCCCGGTACCGGGACGACTTCCGCGACGGCGACGTCTACGTGATGAACGACCCGTACGGCGGCGGCACGCATCTGCCGGACGTGATCGTGAGCGCGCCGGTCTTCCACGAGGGCCGGCCGATCGCGCTGACCGCGGCGCTGTCGCATCACCAGGACGTCGGCGGGATGGTCGCCTCGAGCATGCCGGCGCACGCGACCGAGCTCTTCCAGGAGGGCCTCGTGATCCCGCCGCTGCGCCTGTACGACGGCGGCCGGCTCAACGACGACGTGCTGAGGCTGATCGCGCGCAACGTCCGGCTGCCGCAGAGCTTCCGCGGCGACCTCGACGCCCAGGTCGCGGCGGTGACGACCGGGAAGCGGCGCCTGCTCGACCTCGTCGACGACGTCGGCATCGCCGACTACGCGACCGCCGCGGCCGAGCTCCTCGACCGCTCCGAGCGGATGACCCGGGCCGCGATCGCCGCGATCCCCGCGGGCACGTACCGCTTCCACGACTACCTCGACCACGACGGCCTCGACCTCGACCGCCGGATCCGGGTCGAGGCGGCGATCACGGTCGGCGACGGCGACTTCGTCGTCGACTTCACCGGCACCGACCCCCAGACGCGCGGGCCCGTGAACGGACCGCCGTCGACGGCGTTCAGCGCGGTCGCGTACGTCCTCCGCGCGCTGAGCGACCCGGAGACGCCGATCAACGGGGGCAGCGAGCGGCCGATCCGGCTCGTGCTCCCGCCGGGGACGATCGTCAACCCGTTGCCGCCCGCGCCCGTGAGCCTCCGCGCGCACCTCGGCCGACGCGTCGTCGACGTCCTCCTCGGGGCGCTCGTCGAGGCGCTCCCCGGGCGGATCCCGGCGTGCTCGGCGAGCATCAACGGCGCGTTCTCGTACGCGGGCGTCGACCCGCTCACCGGCCGCGCCTTCTCCATCACCGACACGAACATCGCCGCCGGGATGGGCGCGCTGCTCGGACGGGACGGCACCGAGGCGATCGAGATGCACACGACGAACCTGCTCAGCATCCCGACCGAGGCGCTCGAGCTGGGCGCGCCGGTCCGGGTGCACCGGGCGACGCTGCGGGAGGACTCCGGCGGCGCCGGGCGCTGGCGTGGCGGGCTCGGGATGGAGCGCGAGCTCGAGCTGCTTCGGGGCGACGCGGTCTCGTGCTTCCGTCACGAGCGGCACGACACGTCCCCGTGGGGCCTCCACGGCGGCGGGCCCGGGGCCCGGTGGGACGCGACCGTCCACCGCGCCGGCGGCGGCGACGAGCTCGTGCCGGGGAAGACGATCTTCGAGCTCCGGTCCGGCGACGTGCTCACCGTGCGCACCGGCGGTGGGGGCGGGTACGGCGACCCGCTCGAGCGCGACCCGGACGACGTGCTCGCCGACTGGCTCGACGGGAAGGTCACGACCGCGCACGCGCGGGACGCGTACGGCGTCGTCGTCGACGAGGCGTCGCGCCGCGTCGATCCCGGGCGGACGAGGGAGCTGCGGCGCCGGCTCGCGGGGGAGCGGGAGCCGCTGTCGGAGGTCGATCGCGGATGAGCGACGAGCTGTTCGAGCGGGCCACGCGCGTCCTCCCCGGCGGCAACACGCGGACGCAGCTCTTCGTCCCGCCGCGCCCGCGCTACGCGGCGCGCGCCAGCGGCACGACGCTCGTCCTCGACGACGGCCGCGAGGTCACCGACTTCCTCCTCGACTACACCGCGTGCGCCGTCGGGCACGCGCATCCGCACGTCGTCGAGGCCGCCCGGGCAGCGCTCGAGTCGGGGGCGCCGTTCGGGTTCCCGTCCGCGGTCGAGGTCTCGATGGCCGAGGCGCTGGTCGAGCGCGTGCCGGCCCTCGAGCGGGTCAGGTTCACGAACTCCGGCTCCGAGGCGACGATGCACGCGATCCGCACCGCGCGGGCGTTCACCGGCCGCTTCGCCGTCGCGAAGGCGGAGGGCGCCTACCACGGGAGCCACGACCTCACCGACTTCAGCGTCACGACGCTCGGCCCGGAGCCGCTCGTCCCGCACCCGCAGACGCCCGGGATGCCGCCCGGGCTCGCGGACGCGATCGTGCTGTTCCCGTTCAACGACCTGCCCGGGACGATCGAGGCGCTCGAGCGCAGCCGCGATCGCCTCGCCACGGTCCTCCTCGAGGTCTTCCTCAACTCGGCCGGTGTGATCGCCGCCGCCGACGGCTACCTCCGCGGCGTCGCCGACTGGTGCCGCGCCAACGGCGTCCTCGTCACGGTCGACGAGGTCGCGAGCTTCCGGACCGGCTACCACGGGGCTCACGGCGACCACGGGCTGACGCCCGACCTCGTCTGCCTCGGGAAGGCGATCGGCGGCGGCTTCGCGATCGGCGCGTTCGGCGGGCGGGAGGACGTGATGGCGATCCTCGACCCGCGCCGGCCCGACCACATCCGGCACGCCGGGACGTTCAACGGCCACCCCGTCGCGCTCGCGGCCGGACTGGCGGCGCTCGACGTTCTCGACCGTGAGACGATCACGCGGATGAACCTCCTGGGCGAGCGGCTCGTCGACGGGATCCGTGCGGTCGGCCGCGCGCGAGGGCTCGAGCTCACCGCCAGCGGCTACGGGTCGGTCGGCAACGTCCACCTGACGCGGGAGCCGCCCCGGACGTTCGGCGAGGTGCGCCGCCCGGTGCCGGGCGCGATGGTCGACCTGTATTGGGCGCTCCTCGAACGCGGCTACGCGATCGCGCCGCGCGGCCAGCTCTCCACGTGCGCGGTGACGACCGAGGCCGAGGTCGACGGCCTCCTCGCGGCGTTCGACGACGCGGCTGCAGCGACGCTCGGATGACGGTGCGCGCGTCGGGGGCGCCGGTCGTGATCTGCGCCGCGGTGACCGGCTCGGTCACGACGCGCGACGGCAACCCGAACCTGCCGATCACGGTCGACGAGATCGTCGAGTCGTCGCTCGAGGCATGGCGTGCCGGCGCCTCGATGCTCCACCTCCACGCGCGCGACGAGGATGGCGTGCCGACGCAGCGGCTCGACCGCTTCGAGCCGATCGTCGAGGGGCTTCGCGAGGCCGGCTGCGACGCGATCCTCAACCTCAGCACCGGGTCGGCCGCGGGCCGGGCGAGCGGCGCCGAGCGCTACGTGTGCCTGCAGCTCCGGCCGGAGCTCGGGTCGCTCGACTGCGGCTCGATCAACTTCGGGGACTGGGTGTTCGAGAACTCGCCGCAGTTCCTGCGCGACGTCGCGAGGGCGTTCCTCGACGCGGGGGCGAAGCCGGAGCTCGAGTGCTTCGACGTCGGGCAGATCGCCAACGCCCTCCGGCTGCGCGACGAGGGCCTCGTCGAGGACCCGCTCCACTTCCAGCTCGTCCTCGGCGTCCCCGGCGGCGCGCCGGGCACGATCGAGCAGGCCCTCTACATGCGCTCGCTGCTCCCGGCCGACGCGACGTGGTCGATCTGCGGGATCGGGCGGCACCAGCTCACGCTGAACACGTTCTGCCTGATCGCCGGCGGGCACGTCCGCACCGGACTCGAGGACAACGTGTACTACGCGCGCGGCGTGCTCGCCGAGTCGAACGCGCAGCTCGTCGAGCGGCTCGTACGGCTCGCCGGAGAGCTGGGACGACCGGTCGCGACGCCCGACGAGGCCCGCGCGATCCTGAGCCTCCGTTCCGGGCGTGGCTGACGGCGCCGTCTCCGCGAGCGCGCTCGACGCCGCCCGGGAGCTGAACGCGTTCGTCTCCCTCACGGGAGATCTCCGCCGTCCGTCGGTGGCGGTCAAGGACCTGATCGACGTCCGCGGAACCGTGACCACCGCCGGCAGCCCGCTCATGCCGGACGTGCCCGCGGAACGGGACGCGCCGCTGATCGAGCGGCTGCGGGCCGCGGGCTTCTCGTTCGTCGGCAAGACGGGCCTGCACGAGTGGGCGTTCGGGCCGACGAGCGACAACCCGCACTTCGGCGCGATCCGGAACCCGCACGACCCGTCGCGGGTCGCCGGCGGGTCGTCGGGCGGGTCGGCCGTCGCGGTCGCCGTCGGCGCGTGCGACTGGGCGATCGGCACCGACACCGGCGGCTCGATCCGGATCCCGGCCGGGCTCTGCGGCGTCGTGGGCTTCAAGCCGAGCCTCGGCGCGATCGACACGACCGGCGTCGTCCCGCTCGCGTGGAGCCTCGACACCGTCGGCTCGCTCGCGCCCGACGTCGCGACCGCGTTCGCGGCGGTCGAGGCGATGAGTGGATCGAACGAGCCGCTCGAAGACGACGGGCGCCGCGACCTCCGCCTCGCCGTCCCGGCGGGCTGGGCCGTCGACCTCGACGAGGAGACGGACGCGCGCGTGGCGCTCGGTCGCGGCCGGGCTCCCGGAGATCGAGTTTCCGGAGCGGGCCCGCGTCGCCGAGCCGGCGGTGACCGTCCTGTTCGTCGAGGCGGCCGCGTTCCACCGCGAGCGGTTCGCGCGCTTCCCGGACCGGTTCGGCAGCGACATCCAGGGCCACATCCCGCGCGGGCTCGCGATCCCCGCGGTCGACTACGTCGACGCGCTCCACGCGTGCGCGGCGCTCCGGGTCGAGGTCGAGGACGCGATGGCGGGCTGGGACGCCGTGCTCCTGCCGTGCACGCCGATCGTCGCGCCGCGGGTCGGGCAGGCCGACGTCCGCGAGCCGCTGACCCGGCTCACGCGGCCGTTCAACGCGACCGGCCAGCCCGTCTTCGCGATGCCGGCGCCGGTCGACGGGCTGCCCGTCGGCATCCAGGTCGTCGGGCGCTTCGGCGCCGACCGCGAGCTCGCCGGCGTCGCTCGAGCCCTGGAACGAGCTTGGTACGATCGGCGCCCCGGCGGGGCGGCACTTCGAACGGAGGGAGGCGGGAATGACCCAGCATGAGACCGACGTGGACCGCGGCAGCGCGTCGCAGATCACGGCGGAGAGCGTCCTCGGCGCGCTGCGGATCCCGAGCGGAGGAGCCGTCTACGACCTGGCCTCGGGCTGGTGGCCCGGGATGCCGGTGCACCCGATCCACCCGCACTTCAACGTCATGACCTACCGGACGCCGCGCGGCTTCCAGGTGCAGAAGGACATGCCGTCGCTGCTCGGCGAGAGCAACACGGTCGGCTACAGCTTCATCTCCGAGCTCGTGCTCGGGACGACGCACACGGGTACGCACATCGACGCGCTCTGCCACGTCACGTGCGGCAACCAGTGGTACGGCGGCCACGACGTCGACGAGGAGCTCGGCGACTTCGGCGCGCTCTCCGGGGACGCCTCGAAGCTCCCTGCGATCGTCTCGCGCGGCGTCCTCCTCGACATCCCGGGGCTGCTCGGCCTCCCGCACTGCGAGCGGAGCTTCCGGATCGGCGCCGCCGAGCTCGCGGCCGCGGCCGAGAAACAGGGCACCGAGCTCCGCGAGGGCGACACCGTCCTCGTCCGCTGCGGGCAGATGGCCTACTGGCCCGACCCCGTCGCGATGGACGTCGCCGAGGGGGCGGGCGTCGCGCTCGACGGGGCCGAGTGGCTCGCCGAGCGCAAGCCGCTCGCCGTGGGCGCCGACAACGTCCAGCTCGAGTGCACCCCGACCGGCGTCGAGGGCAACCCGCAGCCGTGCCACCACCTGTTGATCCAGCAGCTCGGGATCCCGATCCTCGAATGGGTGAACCTCGAGGGGCTCGCGCGCGACTCGGTCTACGAGTTCCTGTTCGTGTGCCTCCCGCTCACGATCACGGGTGCGACCGGGTCGATGATCCGCCCGATCGCGATCGCCTGATGACCGACCAGGCCCTCATCGCCGAGGTGCTCGAGACGGCGCGGACACTCGTCCGCGACGTGACCCAGGTGAAGCCCGGCGAGCAGGTGCTCGTGATCACCGACTACCGCTCCGACCCGATCACCGTCAACGCGCTCGCGGCCGCGAGCCGCGAGGCCGGCGGCGAGGTGACGATCACGAGCATGTCGCCGCGCGCGATCAACGGCGACCCGTTCACGCCCCTCGTCGGCCGCGCGATCGACGGCGCGCAGGTCGTCTTCGCCGTCGCGAGCACCGACATGCTCCACTCGATGAGCTGGGGCCCCGGCTCGAAGGTGCGCGACATCGCGGACCGCCGCTGGCGGCTCGTCGAGATGGCCGAGGCGACCGCGAACGTGATGGTGCGGCCGGGCGCGCGCGCCGACTGGGCCGAGGTCGGGCGGATCGGAGACGCCGTGTTCGAGGTCGTCAGCAAGGGCGAGCGGATCCGCATCACGAGCGAGCTCGGGACCGACGTGACCGGGCTGATCCGCGAGGGGCTGAGCGGCAGCCTCTCGGTCGGCGTGAACAAGTGCCTCGCGCGCGAGGTCGGAAGCTGGTGCTGCTTCCCGGACGGCGAGGTGTTCGTGCTCGCCACCGGCTGCATCGGCACCAACCCCGGCGACGCGGAGGGCACCGTCGTCTTCGACACCGCGATGCACATGCTCGGGCTCCTCCGCGAGCCGATCCGCTGCACCGTCGCGGAGGGGAAGGTGACGAAGATCGAGGGCGGCTGGCAGGCCGAGCGGCTCCGGCGGATCCTCGACCAGGTGTCCGACAGCAACAACATCATCGAGCTCGGATCGATCGCGACGAACCCGTCGGCGACGCCGCACGGCGAGTCGATGTTCGAGGACCGAAAGACGATGGGGACCGTCCACGTCGCCGTCGGCAACCGCTACATCGACATGTACGACGAGAACGACGAGTACCGCCCGCACTTCGTGCATCTCGACGGCGTGATCTCGAAGCCGGACGTGTACATCGACGGCGAGAAGATCATCGACCGCGGCCGGATCCTCTGCCTCGAGTAGTCAGCCGGTGGCCGCCGCGCCGACGCGCGCGCGGATGAAGCCGGCGATCTCGGGGATCGTCGTCGCCGGGTGGAACACCTCGCTCACGCCCTCCTGCTTCAGCGCCGTCACGTCGTCGTCCGGGATCACGCCGCCGACGATCACGAGCACGTCGTCGAGGTCCTGCTCCCGCAGCAGGCGGCAGACGCGGCGCACGAGCGGCATGTGCCCGCCGGAGAGGATGCTGAGGCCGATCACGTCGCAGTCCTCCTGAAGCGCGACGGCGACGACCTGCTCGGGCGTACGGCGCAGGCCGGTGTAGACGACCTCCATGCCGGCCTCGACCAGGCCGCGCGCGACGACGCGGGCGCCGACGTCGTGCCCGTCGAGGCCGACCTTCGCGACGACGACCCTGATCGGCCGGCGTGCGCTCAAAACGCGGTGTCGGGCTGCCACTCGCCGAACACGCCGCGGAACACGTCGGCGATCTCGCCGATCGTCGCGTACGCGCGCACCGCCTCGAGCGTCGCCGGCACCGTGTTCTCGCCCGCCGCCGTCGCCCGCTCGAGCTCGCGGAGCGCGTCGGCGACGCGGCGCTGCTCGCGCTCGCGCCGGAGTGCCGCGACCTCGTCGCGGCGCCGCTCCTCCGCCTCGTCCGACATCCGCTGGACCGGGCGCAGCATCCACGACTCGTCCTCGGCCTCGGCCTGGAAGCGGTCGACGCCGACCCACGGGCGGTGCCCCTGCTCGAACCGGGACTGGCGGCGGACGGCGCCGTCGGTGATCGCGGCCCGGATCGCGCCGGAGGCGATGCCGGCGACCGCGCCGCCGTCCCGCTCGACCTCGGCGAGCACCTCCCGGATCCGCTCCTCGAGCTCCCTCGTCAGCGTCTCGAGGTAGTACGAGCCCCCGAGCGGGTCGGCGGTGAGGCCGAACCCGAGCTCGCTCGCCAGGATCTGCTGCGTCCGGATCGCGATCTTCACGGACTCGTCCGACGGGGTCTGCAGCACCTCGTCGTACGACGCGGTGTACATGGACTGGATCCCGCCGAGGTAGTACGCGAGCGAGCCGAGCGCGATCCTGGCGATGTTGTTGAGCGGCTCGTTCCGGGTCTCGCGCCCGTGGCCGTACGCCATCACCTGGAGCTCGAGCGAGCGCGGGTCGCGCGCCCCGTACCGGTCGCGGAGGAGCTCCGCCCAGATGCGGCGCGTCGCGCGGATGTTGGCGAGCGCGACGAAGAAGTCCTCGCGCTCGTCGAGGAAGAGCTGGAGCGACGGCGCGAACGAGTCGATCGGCAGGCCGCGGCCGAGGAGCTCCTCGATGTAGCACTGCGCGTTCGCGAGCGCGAACGCCGTCCCGCGGGTCGAGCCGGCGCCGGCGGTGTTGAGGTGGTTGACGCAGACGTCGAGCGGATACCAGTGCGGCGCCTCGGCCGCGGTCCAGGCGACGACGTCGCACGCCAGCCGGACCGCCGGCTCGACCGGGAGGAACTGCGTCCCGCGCGCGACGTACTCCTTCAACGGGTCGTTCTGGAGGTCGACGCAGAATCCGTCGACCGCGAGGCCCTGCTTCTCGGCCAGCGCCGCGAAGAGGGCGAGCGCGACCGGGCCGAGGCAGTTCATCACCGTCCCGACGCGCTTGAAGCGGTCGAGGGGCAGCCCGTCGAAGGCGACCTCCATGTCCCGCAGCGAGGCGATCGAGGTGCCGGCCCGCCCGACCTCGCCGGCGGCCATGACGTGGTCCGGGTCGTACCCGATCTGCGACGGCAGGTCGGACGCGATCTGGAGGATGTCGACGCCCCAGTCGGCGAGCTTGCGGAAGCGCCGGTTGCTCTCCTCGGGCAGGCCGAGCCCGGAGTACATCTTGATCAGCGTCGGGGCGCTGCGGACCCCGTCGGGCCGGACGCCGCGCGTGTACGGGAACGAGCCCGGCGCGCCGAGGTCCGCCTCCGCGATCCCGCGCCGCTCGAGGTCGTCCGGCCCGTAGCTCTCCTGCACGCTCGGACCGGCGTCGAGCTCGTAGATCGAGTCGACGCCTCCGGCGTCAGCCATGCGCCAGCTCCTTCAGCTCGGCCTTCGCGACCTTGCCGTACGCGTTCCGCGGGATCCGCTCGACGATCGTCACCCGCCGCGGCTTCTGGAACCCGAGCTCGGTGCGCGCGTACTCGATGATCTCGTCCTCGGTCGCCTCGCGGCCGGGCCGGAGGCTCACGAACGCCGCCACCTCCTCGCCGAGCGTGCCGTGCGGGAGGCCGATCACCGCGGACTCGAGAATCGCCGGATGCCGCGCCAGCACGTCCTCGACCGCCCGCGGCGCGATGTTGAAACCGCCGCTGATGATCATGTCGTCGGTCCGGCCGTGGAGGTACACGTACCCGCGCTCGTCGACCTCGGCGAGGTCGCGGGTGTGGACGTAGCCGTTCCTGAGCACCTGCGCCGTGAGCTCGGGCTGTTGCCAGTAGCCCGCCATCAGGTGCTCGCCGCGGACGGTGACCTCGCCGCGCTCCCCCGGCGCGACGTCGCGGCCCTCCTCGTCGACCACGCGGACCTCGACGCTGCGGAACGCCCTGCCGGCCGAGGTCAGGAGCCGCCGGTCCGGCGAGGCGTGGTCGTCCCGCGAGAGGACGGTGATGCACATGGGCGCCTCGGCCTGGCCGTACAGCTGGGCGAACACGCCGCCGTAGAGGCCGAGCAGGTCCTCGAGCGCCTGCGCGGGCATGGGCGCGGCGCCGTAGATCACCTGGCGCAGCCGCGGCAGCTCGCGCCGCACGTCGACCCCGTTCGCGAGGAGCTGGAGCAGCATCGTCGGCACGACCTTGATCGTCTCGACCGCGTGGCGCTCCGCGAGCTCGAGGAGCAGCGCCGGGTCGTACTTCTCCATCGCGACCGCGACGCCGCCGTTCATGAACCACGCCGGGAGGAAGAAGCCGGCGCCGTGGCTCAGCGGCTGCGGGAGCAGGATCTTCTCGCCGGGCGCGACCGGGCCGAACTCGAGCAGGAGGGTGAACCCGACCGCGAGGTAGCCGCGGTGGGTGAGCATCACGCCCTTCGGCTTGCCGGTCGTCCCCGACGTGTAGAAGAGGCAGTAGAGGTCGTCCTCGGCGGGGTCGGCCGAGGGCGGCGCCGGGTCGGCCGCGCGGAGGGCCGACTCGTACGCGTCGCCGAGCTCGAGGATCGTCTCGACGGCCGCGCCCTCGGCGGAGAGCGACGGTGCGTGGAGGAGCGCCTTCACGCCCGCGTCGTCGAGCACCTGGCGGTGCTGGGCCTGCGTCGCGCGGGCGTTCAGCGACACGCGGACGAGGCCGGCGAGCGCGAGGCCGACGTCGATCTCGACGTACTCGGCGCAGTTCGGGAGCAGCACGCCGACGCGGTCGCCGGCCCGCAGCCCGCGCGACTCGAGCGCGCTCGCGAGCCGGCACGCGCGCTCGTACACCTCGCGGAAGCTCAGCGTCCGCTCGCCGCAGACGACTGCCGGCAGCTCGCCGTAGAGCCGGACGGTTCTCTCGATCAGGTAGCGGTATCGCATCGTCGCAAGCCGTGCCGACCGCGGAAAAGTCTACGAGTTGATGCGCGCGGCGACCTCGCCGTCGCGCTGCGCTAGGGTCGGGCGCGTGAAGGAGCGGGTGAACGTCTCGCTGGTGCAGTTCGCCTCGGCGCACCTCGACCGCGAGGCCAATGCGAGGCGGATGGCGGAGCTGGTCGTCGAGGAGGGGGCACGCCACGGCGCGGATCTCGTCGTCTTTCCGGAGCTCTCGTCGACCGGGTACGTCGAGGCGCACCCCGACCCGGCGTTCGCGAAGGCGCTCCAGGAGCAGAGCGAGCGGATCCCCGGGCCGACGACCGAGGCGCTCGGAGAGGCCGCGCGGGCCGGCGGGACGCACGTCGTCGCCGGGATCTCGGAGCTGCACCCGCGCATCCCGCACGTCCTGCTCAACGCCGCGGTGCTGATCGACCCGGCGGGCGAGGTCGTCGGGGTGCAGCGCAAGGTCCACGCCTGCCTCGCCGAGAAGAACTACTACGGCGAGGGCGAGTCGATCGAGGTGTTCGAGACCGCGCTCGGGAAGATCGGGATCAACGTCTGCTACGACGCGCGCTTCCCGGAGATGGCCCGCGTCCAGGCCCTCGAAGGCGCGGAGATCATCGTCTCGATCTGGGCCTCGTTCGTGCAGGGCGGCAAGGTCCCGGTCACGAGCATCCAGGAGCGGACCGCGACGCGGGCGATGGAGAACGCGCTCTACTTCCTCGGCTGCAACCGCAGCGGCGACGAGGGGTCCCGGCACTTCTACGGACGCAGCGCCGTCGCCGCGCCGAGCGGCGAGCTGATCGCGATCTCCGAGACCGACGAGGAGGAGGTCGTCCGCGCCGAGCTGACCGCCGAGGGGCTCGCCGCGCAGCGCGCCTACCTCACGGTCTTCCGCGACCGCAGGCCCGAGCTCTACGGGACGATCGTCGGGCCGCTCACGTAGGGAGGGCTACGCGAACGACGCTCGGGCGCCGCTCGGGCGCTCCAGTAGGCTCAGCCGTGTGAGCGCCGGCCACCGGGACCACGGTCGTTGAGTCTCCGGGGGAAGGCGTTCGTCGCCGGTGCGTACGAGCATCCGGGCCGCGAGCTCCCGGACGCGTCGCTGGCCCAGATCCACGGGGAGGTCGCGCGCGGCGCGCTGGCCGACGCGGGGCTCGCGCTCTCCGACGTCGACGCGTACTTCTGCGCCGGAGACGCGCCGGGCTTCGGCCCCGTCTCGATGGCGGAGTACCTGGGCCTGAAGCTCCGCCACCTGGACTCGACCGAGACCGGCGGCTCCTCGTACCTCGTCCACGTCGGGCATGCGGCGGCGGCCATCGCCGCGGGGATGTGCAGCGTGGCGCTCATCACGCTCGCCGGCAAGCCGCGGACCGGCGGCGCGCCGCCCGGCCGGGCCCTGAGCGACCCGCTCGCCCCCGAGACGGCGTTCGAGGCGCCGTTCGGCCCGACGACGCCGGCGCTGTACGCGCTCGCGGCCCGGCGCCACATGCACGAGTTCGGCACGACCTCGGAGCAGCTCGCGGAGATCAAGGTGGCGGCGTCGCGCCACGCGAGCCGCAACCCGAACGCGTTCCTTCCACACGAGGTCTCGGTGGACGACGTCCTCGCCTCGCCGCTCGTGGCCGACCCGCTGCACCGGCTCGACTGCTGCGTGATCACCGACGGCGGCGGGGCTCTGGTCGTCGTCGCCCCGGAGGTGGCCCGCGACCTCCCGCGCACCTGCGTCAAGCTCCTCGGGCACGGGGCGGCGGCGAAGTACGTGGACGGCGGGCCGACCGACCTGACCGCGACCGGCGCGGTGCGCTCGGGCCCGGCGGCGTTCGCGGAGGCCGGGGTCGCTCCGGCCGACATCGACTACGCCTCGATCTACGACTCCTTCACGATCACCGTGCTGGAGACGATCGAGGACCTCGGCTTCTGCGAGAAGGGGCGCGGCGGCGCGTTCGTGTCCGACGGGGCGCTCCGGGCGCCCGACGGGAAGCTGCCCTTCAATACCGACGGCGGCGGGCTCTGCAACAACCACCCCGGAAACCGGGGCGGGATGACCAAGGTGATCGAGGCCGTGCGTCAGCTCCGCGGCGAGGCGCATCCCGAGCTGCAGGTGCCGGACTGCGAGCTCGCGCTCGCGCACGGCACCGGCGGCTCGATCGGCAGCCGGATGGCGAGCGCGACGCTCGTCCTCGGGCGGGAGGACGCGTGAGCGAGCCGCTGCCGGCGCCGGCGCCCCCGGTCGACCCGGAGACGAGGCCGTTCTGGGACGCGACCGCCGAGGGACGGCTGCTCCTGCAGCGCTGCTCGGCCTGCGGCCGGCCGATCTGGTACCCGCGGTCGCTCTGCCCGCGCTGCGGGAGCGCCGACACCGAGTGGTTCGAGGCGACCGGGCGCGCAACCGTCTACAGCTTCACGGTCGTCCGCCGAGGCGCGTCGGGCCCGTACCGCGGCGCCGAGCCGTACGTCCTCGCGTACGTCGAGCTCGAGGAGGGCCCGCGGATGCTGACGAACCTCGTCGACGGAGACGTCGACGCGATCCGGGTCGGCGACCCGGTGCGGGCCGTCTTCCACCCGACCGGAGAGGGCCCGGCGCTCGTCCGCTTCCGCCCCGCGTGAGCCGCCGCGCCGCCGTCTGATAGAAGCCGGACACGAGCCGCGAACAGAGGGGGACCCGCATGAGCAGCGCCACGACCGAGCCGATCGCGATCACCGACCACGAGGCCGAGCAGGTCGAGCGCGCCAACGCGTCCGGGAAGCCGCCGGTGGCGTTCGTACACGGGCTCTGGCTGCTGCCGAACAGCTGGGACCGGTGGGTCGAGCTGTTCGAGGAGGCCGGCTTCGTCGCCGTCACGCCCGGCTGGCCCGACGATCCCGAGACGGTCGCGGAGGCGAAGGCGCACCCCGAGGTGTTCGCGCACAAGAGCGTCGGCCAGATCGCGGACTACCAGCAGGCCGTGATCGCCGGGCTCGAGCGCAGGCCGGCGATCCTCGGGCACTCGTTCGGCGGCCTGCTCACGCAGATCCTG
Organism: uncultured Actinomycetes bacterium; assembly: GCA_963729135.1. GTDB lineage: Bacteria > Actinomycetota > Thermoleophilia > Gaiellales > Gaiellaceae > PALSA-600. Next base: position 195,527 of record CAVSMT010000007.1, on the reverse strand, counting down.
GCGGGGCGCGGGCTCGCGTCCGTCTCGGTCGCGATCGACCCGGCGCCGTTTCGCGGCGTGCTGCCGCTCCCGATCTCGGCGCTCAGGTCGGCCTCGCCCGTGCTCGGCAACCCGGCCAACCGCAGCAAGGCGATCCCGCTGACGTTCGAGCAGTTCCGGTACGCGTTCGCGAACGAGGTCGGCGAGGACGAGGCGAAGGAGCTCTACGAGACGTACTCGGTGCCCGGCTCGGGCGTGCCGCTCTTCCAGGCCGCGTCCGCGAACCTGAACCCGTGGACCGAGGCGAAGGTCGACGCGAAGAACCCGGACCGCGGGCCGCTGCTGATCCTCGTCGGAGAGAAGGACCACACCGTCCCGCCGACGCTCGCGAAGGCCGCGTACAAGAAGCAGGCGAAGAACGACGCCGTGACCGAGTACGAGGTGATCCCCGGCCGCGGGCACTCGCTCACGATCGACTCCGGCTGGCGCGACGTCGCCGACAAGGCGCTGGCGTTCGTGCGCCGCTTCGCCTGACGCCTCGGATGCCGCTCACGCGCCAGCAGCGGAAGCGCCTCGCCGAGTTCACCGCGCCGTTCCGCGTCCGGCCCGGCTCGACGGTGACGCTCGCGAAGCACTTCGACCCCGCGTTCAAGGCGGGCGTCGACTCGAAGAAGGCCGGCGTCGCGCTGCTCGCCCAGGGCGTCGAGCTGCTGTCCGAGTACCAGGCCCGGCTCGCGGCGCAGGACACCTACGGCCTGCTCGTCGTCCTGCAGGCGATGGACGCCGGCGGCAAGGACGGCGCGATCCGCCACGTCATGAGCGGTGTGAACCCGCAGGGCGTCTCCGTCCACGGCTTCAAGGTGCCGTCCGCGGAGGAGCTCGACCACGACTACCTCTGGCGGTACGCGAAGGCGCTCCCGCGCCGCGGCGAGATCGCGATCTTCAACCGCTCGCACTACGAGGAGGTCGTCGTCGTCCGCGTGCACGAGGAGCTGCTCGAGCGGCAGAAGCTCCCGCGGTCGGCGCGCGGGAAGGGCGTCTGGAAGCGCCGCTACGAGGAGATCAACGGCTGGGAGCGGTACCTCGTCGACAACGGCTTCCGGGTCGTGAAGCTCTTCCTCAACCTCTCGAAGGAGGAGCAGCGCCGCCGCTTCCTGCGGCGGATCGACGTGCCCGAGCGGAACTGGAAGTTCTCCGCCGCCGACGTGCGCGAGCGGCGGTACTGGGACGAGTACCAGCGGGCGTTCTCGGCGATGCTGTCGAACACGAGCACGGAGTGGGCGCCCTGGCACGTGATCCCGGCCGACCGCAAGTGGTTCGCGCGGATCGCCGTCTCGTCGGTGATCGCGAACGCGCTGATCGAGATCGACCCGCGCTTCCCGACGGTGGGCGAGGTCGCACGGCAGGCGCTCCTCGAGGCGAGGGCGGAGCTCGTGGCCGAGGCGCCTGACGGCGCCGCGCCCGACCCGTTCGAGGCCGAGCTCGACGCCGATCCGCAGGGGCACGACACGCAATGGCGGCTCTGACCGGGGCAGCCGCGGCCGGCGAGCCCGCGACGTAGTGGCCGCCGACCCCGGGGAACGGCCGTCGCTCTCGCGTGCGGCCACGGCCGTCTTCTTCGGGGTGGGCCGGAGCATCGCGAGCACCGTCTACGGGACGGTCCTCGTGATGGCGACGCTGACCGCGGCGTACGCGACCGAGAAGGACCCGTGGCGGCTCGCGGCGATCGTCGCGAGCACGGCGGGCGTGCTCTGGTTCGCGCATCTCTACGCTCACATGCTCGGGGAGACGATCGCCGGCGTGCGGCCGGACCGGCACGCGATTCTGGCGGTCGCGCGGGTCGAGGTCGGGATCCTGTTCGCGGCGGTGCTGCCGATCCTCGCGCTCTGCCTCGGGGCCGCCGGCGTCCTCCACGAGACGGCCGCGGTGTGGCTCGCGCTCACGATCGGGCTCGCGACGCTCGGCTACGAGGGCTTCCGCTTCGCGCGCCTCGAGCGGTTCGGGCCCGTCCGGACGATCCTCGCGACCTGCGTCAACCTGGGGCTGGGCCTGCTCGTGGTTCTGCTGAAGGTACTGGTCGCTCACTGAGCTCGGGCGACCCCGGCTGCCTCGTCGGGATCCGTCCGGCCAGGAAGAGCGCGACCAGCGCGAGGAGCGCGAGGATCGCGAGCGCCGACTGCAGGCCCGCGATCCGCGCGTCGCGGTACGCGTTGAGCGCGGCGTCGCTCGCCTTCCGGCTCACGTGCGCGTCGTCGAGCGCGGCCTCGAGGTCGGCGTCGGAGATGAACGGCACGCCGCCCGCGAGCTCCACCGACGCCTGCGACTTGACCCGGTCCGGGATCGCCGAGCTGTGCTGGATGTTCGAGATGAACGCGGTCGTCAGCGTCGCGAACAGGATCGAGCCGGCGAGCGCGGTGCCGAGCGACGCGCCGAGGTTCGTTGCCGTGTTCTGGACGCCGCCGACCTCCGGGCTCTGGTCGTCGGGCACGGCCGAGACCGTGACGGCGCCGAGCTGCGACGCGAGCGCGCCGATCCCGAGCCCGATCAGCAGCATCGGCACGAACACGATCTCGGCGCCCGAGCTCGGGTCGAGCTTCGCGAGCAGGACGACGGCGCCGGCGAGGAGCGCGAGCAGGCCGGCGCGGACGACGAGCCGCGGGGACGCGTTCGGGAAGAGGCGCGGGACCCCGATCGCGGCGGCGAGCAGCGTCACCGAGAGCGGCAGGAGGCGGACGCCGGTGTCGAGGGCCGAGAGCCCGAGGCAGACCGAGAGGTACAGCGGGACGACGAAGAAGATCCCGGCCTGGACGAGGTACTGGAAGAAGAACATCGTCAGGCCGCCGCTGAGCTGCTGGTTCTTCAGGAAGCCCGGGCGGACGAGCGGCTCGCGGCCGAGGACCACGCGGTGGACCTCCCACCGCGAGAAGAGCCAGACCACGAACATGCCGCCGAGGACGAGCCAGACCGTCGGCGAGAGGCCGAACCACGACGGCGCGCCGGCCTTCGGCTGGAGCCAGCCCCACTCGCCCGCGCGGAGGACGCCGAACACGATGAGCGCGAGCCCGAGCGCGGAGAGGACGGCGCCGACGACGTCGAAGCGCGGCCGCTCCTCGACCGGCGCGTCGGCGATCCGGCGCGTGAGCAGGAGGATCACGAGCACGACCACGACCTCGCCGGCGAAGACCCAGCGCCACGAGAAGTACGTGGTCGCGAAGCCGCCGATCAGCGGGCCGACCGCGACGGCGATCGCCCCCGCGGCAGCGACGAGCCCGTACGCGGCCGGCCGCCGCTCGGTCGGGAAGTTGCCCGCGACGAGCGCGACGATCGCCGGCAGGATCAGCGCGGCGCCGACGCCCTCGAGGAACGACCAGCCGAAGAGCAGCACGGGCAGGCTCGGCGCGATCGCGGTCGTGAACGACCCGCAGCCGTAGATCACGCAGCCGATCGCGAACGCGCGCTTCCGCCCGATCAGCGCGCCGACCTTCGCGCCGGTGATCATCAGCGCGGCCATCACGAGCGTGTACGCGGTGATCGCGCCCTGGATGCCGGTCACGGTCGTGCCGACGTCCTTCGCGACCGTCGCGATCGAGACGTTCATCACCGAGCTGTCGAGCGTCATCAGGAACTGTCCGGCGGCCAGCGTGAGCAGCACGAGCCCGGACGCCGACTTGACTCCGTTTCCCGCCATCGCGGGGAGTATCGAGCACGGGACGCGCTGTCGCTTGTCATCGGTGCGCGGCTGTGCGAATCTCGCCGCCGTGGCTCGGGCGGCACGTCGCACCCTCCGGATCGCGCCCGCGCTCGGGGCGCTGCTCGCCGTCGCGTCGCTCGCGGCGTCGACCGCGACCGCGACGTCCGGGAGCGCGTCCGCGGGCGGCACCTACCGCGTCGGGTGGGAGGGCAGCTTCAGCTTCACCGACGGCTTCGACCCGACCGGCGAGTACTACTACGCGGCGTTCGGGATCTACTCGAACCTGCTGCTGCGGACGCTCGTCGGCTACGACCACCTCGCGGGCCCGGCCGGGAACAAGGTCGTGCCGGACCTCGCGACCAAGGTGCCGACCCCGACCGACGGCGGCAAGACGTACACCTTCCACCTCAAGCCCGGGATCAAGTTCGGGCCGCCGGTGAGTCGCGAGGTCACCTCGCAGGACGTCCGCTTCGCGTTCGACCGGCTCGCCACGCCGACCGACGGCGGCCAGTACTCCTTCTACTACCCGGTGATCAAGGGCTGGGACGCGTTCGCGGCCGGGAAGGCGAAGTCGATCTCCGGGATCGAGACCCCGAACGACTCGACGATCGTCTTCCACCTGACCCGCCCCGCCGGCGACTTCCTCTTCCGGCTCGCGATGCCCGCGACCGCGCCGATCCCGCACGAGGTGGCCGGCTGCTTCAAGGGCGGCAACGCGAGCCGCTACGGCCGCGACGTCGTCTCGACCGGCCCGTACATGATCGCCGGCATGGACAAGGTCGACGACTCGTCGTGCTCGAAGATCAGGACGGCGTCGGGCTTCGACGGGCAGACGACGATGAAGCTCGTCCGCAATCCCGACTACGACGCGGCGACCGACTCGAAGAAGGCCCGCGAGTCCCTGCCGGACGAGTTCCTGTTCACGGTCGACACGAACGCGACGGACATCGTCGACAAGATCGGGGCGGGCGAGCTCGACGACATCCTGATCCCGGCGCTGCCGCCGCAGACGCTCGAGCACTACTCGAGAGACCCGAAGCTGAAGCCGCTCCTGCACCTGTTTCCGAACGACCTGACGAACTACATCACGATGAACCTCACGCAGCCGCCGTTCGACGACGTCCACGTCCGCCGGGCGCTGAACTGGATCATGGACAAGGGCGCCCTGCAGCAGGCGTGGGGCGGCCCGCTCACCGGCAAGATCGCCCATCACATCGCGCCCGACACGCTGTTCGACAACCAGCTCGCCGACTTCGACCCGTACCGCACGGCGGGCAGCGACGGCAGCCTCGCGAAGGCGAAGCAGGCGATGCGCGGCTCGAAGTACGACACGAAGCACGACGGCACGTGCAGCGCGCCCCAGTGCAGGAACGTGCTCCTGCTCGCCGACGCCCACGCCGTCGACACGAAGATCGTCCCGGTGATGGAGGCGAGCGCGGCGAAGATCGGGATCAGCTTCAAGGTGCGCGTCGTCAACGGCGCGTTCCCGACGCTGCAGACGCCGAAGAACAACATCCCGATCGGCGAGTTCCCGGGCTGGGCGAAGGACTACGCCGACCCCATCACGTTCTTCGGGCCGCTCTTCGACGGCCGCACGATCATCGCGACGGGCAACACGAACTACTCGCTCGTCGGCGTCACGCCCAAGATCGCGAAGGCGGTCGGAGCGACCGGCTCGGTGACCGGCGTCCCGAGCGTGGACGGGAGGCTCGACCGGTGCGCGCCGCTCGCGGGCCAGGCGAGGCTCTCCTGCTACGAGAGCCTCGACCGGTACCTGACGACGGTGGTCGTCCCGTGGGTGTCCTACCGCTGGTCGTACAACCAGGACATCACGAGCACGAACGTGACGAAGTGGGGGTTCGACCAGTTCTCCGGCGCCACCGCCTGGGCGCACGTCGCCGTGAAGAACTAGAGCCGGGCCTCACGAGGAGGCACCGGCTCCGTTCGCCGTCCAGACCCGGCCGAAATGCAGGAACGAGGGGAAGCGCCTCGTGCCGCGGCGGCGCTCGCGGACGAGCTCGGCGCGCGCATGCCGGGGCTCCGAGTGCCTGCGAAGGGCGCGCACTTCGCGGTCTGCGTCGTGGAGGAGAAGCGTGTAGCTCATGTCGTGTCCTTTCCGTCGGGGCTGACGGCGGCAGTGAATCGCCGGCCGGTGAACGCCCGGGAGGACGCGCGGTAAGTAGCCGGTAAACGGCCTCGCGGCTACGCGAGCGCCGCGCGGGCCGCGTCGTCGAACGACGTGAGCGGGAAGGGGAGCAGCCGCCGGATCCGGTCGTCGCCGGCGACCGTCGGGTTGCGCAGCCCCTCGATCAGCGGCCGCGCGACGCTCGCGCGCACCGGCGTGACGAGATGGAGCCAGTACGACGAGAGCCGCGGCGTGAGGAGCGGCACCTCGACGATCAGCGGCCGGCGCCCGCGGATGCGCGCGATCCGCTCGAGCATCTCGCTTGTACGTGAGCACCTCGGGCCCGCCCGCGTCGAAGCTCCGGCCGATCGCGTCGGGATGGCCGGCGACCCCGACGAGGTAGCGGACGACGTCGTCGAGCGCGATCGGCTGCGTCGGCGTCGAGATCCACCGCGGCGCGACCATCGCGGGCAGCCGGTCGACGAGCGCGACGATCGTCTCGAAGGCCGCGCTGCCCCGGCCGATCACGACCGCCGCGCGGACCGTCGTCACCGGCACGCGGCCGGCGGCGAGCGCGGCGGCCGTGTCGAGCCGGCTGCGGAGATGGGCCGAGAGGTCGGGCCGGTCGTCGCCGAGGCCGCCGAGGTACACGATCTGCTGCGAGGCCGGCGCGCTCGGCCTCCGAGGCGACGACGTCGGCGGCGCGTCGGTCGCGCTCCGCGAAGTCCGCCGCGCCGAGCGAGTGGACGAGGTAGTAGACGACCTCGACGCCCGTCGAGGGCGCGCCGCACCTGCTCGGCGTCGCCCGCGTCGGCGGCGACGGTCCGCACGCCGGGCTGCGCCGAGAGGCCGGGGTTCCGCGAGACCGCGACGACCTCGCCCCGGTCGGCGAGCGCCGGCACGAGCGCACCGCCGACGAACCCGGTCGCGCCGAGGACGGCGATCTTCACCCCGAGGTCAGCCTCCCGAGGTAGCGCCGCGCGATCGCGACGTGCGCGCGGCCCTGGAGCCCGAGGCAGCGCCCGCGCGAGACGCGGGAAGATAGCCGCTCACGGTCACGGTCAGCTCGCCGCCTCCCTGCGCGAGCGTGAGCGCGCCGCCCGGGCGGCGTGCCAGCACGCCGCCGCGGATCGGGTACCGGCAGCTCACCCGCTCGCCCTCGACCGCGACCTCGGCGGGCCCGAACGCGAGCAGCGCCGGGCCGGCGCCGAGCAGCCGAGCAGCGCGATCCCGCCGTCCGCTCGCGGCAGCGGACGAGGCCGCGGGTCGTCCGCGAGAGCTCGCGCCAGTACGCGGCCCGAGCTCGCGCCGCGCCCCGCTCGGAGAGCTCGACCGCGGCGCCCGTCCCGAGCGCGCGCTGCTCGCTCTCGACCGCGCCGTCGTCGCGCCGGCGCTCGGTCGAGCGCCAACCGGCGGGCTCGAGCATGGAAAGCATCCGAACAGCTTGACGGCGGGGCGGTCCGCCGGCTTTGCATTAGGTTGCCCGCATGCGGATCGGGAAGGAGGGGCCGGCCGTCACCGGGATCGCGCAGGGCGTACCCGCGACCGGGTCGAGGTGCGCGGGCGCGACCTCTCCGGCGACCTGATGGGCCGGCTCAGTTCACCGAGTACTTCCATCTGCTGCTCACCGGGCGACGAGCCGACCGAGGAGCAGCGCTTCTTCCTCGACCTGCTGCTCGTCGCGATCGCCGAGCACGGGCTGATGCCGACGAACATCGCCGCGCGGATGACGCTCGCCGCGCGACCCGGGCTCGCTGCAGGGCGCGGTCGCGGCCGGGATCCTCGGGCTGCCGGGCCGGTCTTGCTCGGCACCGCGGAGGAGTGCGCGCGGCTGCTCGAGCAGGCGCGCAGGCGGCGCTCGGCGGAGGCCGCCGCCGGGCGGCGCGCGCGATCCACGCCGCCGGCGGCGAAGGTGCCCGGCTTCGGCCATCCGGTGCACCGGCCGGTCGACCCGCGCGCCGAGCGGATCCTCGAGCTCGCCGACGAGCACGGCGTCGAGCGGCCCGCACGTCGCGCTCGCGCGCGCGCTCCGCGACGCCGTCGCCGAGCGAGTGGGGCAGGCCGCTGACGATGAACGTCTCGATGCCGATCGCGGCCGTGATGCTCGACCTCGGCTTTCGACGTCCGCGACGGTGAAGGCCGTGCCGATCCTCGCGCGCACCGCGAGCCTGCTCGCGCACCTCGCCGAGGAGCAGGAGCGGCCGATCGGCCTGCGGCTGGCCGCGCGCGGCCGAGGACGGCGGTCGAGTACGAGCCGCCGGCGGGCTGATGCTCGAGCCCGAGGTCGAGACCCGGCCGTGGGACGAGCAGCTCGCGCTCGACGACGCGAGCTATCGCGAGCAGCTCGCGTACCTGTTCGAGCGCTCGGCGTTCTACCGCGAGAAGCTCGCCGCGCGGGGTTCGCGACCGCGGAGCGGCCGGCGGCCTCGCCGAGATCGCGACGCTGCCGCTGACCGAGAAGGACGAGCTGAAGGCGACCGCGACGCGCGAGAACCCGATCGGCGCGCACCTCTGCGCCGAGTCGCGTCGAGCTCGTCCGGATCTACTCGACGAGCGGCACGACCGGCACGCCGAGCTACGTCCCGCTCACCGCCGGCGACCTCGAGAACTGGGTCACCGGCTCGGCGCGCAGCTACGCCGCCTCGGGGATCGCGGCCGGCCAGCGGATCGTCTCGACCTACAACGCGGGCCCGTTCGTCGCGGGCGCGGCGCTCGACGTCGCTTCGAGCGGATCGGCCTCTGCCACATCCCGGTCGGGACCGGCAACACCGAGCGGCTGCTGCGCGCGATCGAGCTCCTGCGGCCCGAGGCGGTCGTGCTGACGCCGTCGTACGCCGCCCACCTCGCTCGAGTGGGCGGCCGAGCGCGGCTTCGACCTGCGCGGCTCGAGCGTCGAGCGCGTGCTCGTCGCCGGCGAGCCCGGCGGCGGCGAGCCGGCGTTCCGCGCGCAGCTCGAGGACGGGCTGGGGCGCGAAGGTCACCGAGGCGATGGGCATCGGCGACATCGGCGTCTCGCTCTGGGGCGAGTGCGAGGAGCAGGACGGGATGCACCTCGGCGCGCGCGGCTTCGTCCACCCCGAGCTGATCGAGCCCGAGTCACGGGCGAGGCGCTGCCGCTCGAGGACGGCGCCGACGGGCGAGCTCGTGCTCACGCACCTCCGCCACCGCGCGGCGCCGCTGCTGCGCTTTCGCACGCGCGACCACGTCGGATCCGCACGGGCCCGTGCCCGTGCGGACGCACCGGCCCGCGCGTCCGCTGCATCGGCCGCACGGACGACATGCTGATCGTCCGCGGCGTGAACGTCTTTCCCGTCGGCCGTGCGCGAGGTCGTGAGCGCGTTCGCGCCGCGAGGTCAGCGGCTACGTCCTCGTCAGGCCGCGGAGCCGCATGGCGTCAAGCAGGAGCCGCCGCTGCCGGTCGTCGTCGAGCTCGCGCGCGGCGCGGACGGCCGACGATGGGCTCGCCGACGCGATCCGTGACAGACTGCGCGAGCGTGCTCGTGGTTCAGACCGCGGTCGAGCTCGTCGCCGTGGGGAAGCCTGCAGCGGAGCGAGTACAAGTCGAAGCTTCGTCGAGCGCTGATACGACGAGGGAAGGAGCCAGTGGCCGAGAACCACCTGAACATCCTGAAGCCGAGTGTGAACAACATGACCGTCCGGATCTTCGTGCGGGCCGCGGGGATCGAGTTCGAGGAGGCCGACGTGTGGGGCACGACGACCGAGCCGGAGTACCTCGCGAAGTACCCGGCGCACCTCACGCCGATGCTCGAGGAGGACGGGCCTGCCGCGCGGCACCGCTCGGCGAGAGCTGCGCGATCATGGCCTACCTCTGCAACAAGCACGGCCTCGACAGCTTCTACCCGACCGACCCCGGCCGAGCGGGCGATGGTCGACAACGCGATGTTCTACTTGATCGGCACGGTCTATCCGCTGCTCGCGCGGGCGACGTACCCGGCGCTCGGCTTCCCGCAGTACCCGGGCGAGGTCGGCACCTCCGACGCGGCCGACGACGCGATGAAGGCGAAGGCGCAGAGGACGCGCAGGCCGCGCTCGCCGAGCCGCTCGACGTGTACCGCGCCTTCTTCCTCGACGGCAAGCCGTTCATCGGCGGCGACGAGCCGTCGATCGCCGACATCCGCCTCGCCGCGACGCTCGAGTTCCTGCGCGCGATCGACTACGAGTTCCCGGCCTGGGCCGAGGAGTACATGGCGCGGATGGAGTCGACGCTCGGCGACGCGTACTCGGAGCCCGCCGCGGACGTCCGCGGCTACATCGAGTACGTGCGATCGCAGTAGCTCAGCCCGCGCGGACGACGCACCGGAAGCCGATGTGCCCGGTCGAGGTGTCGATCGCCTCGCCCTGCCGGGCGGCGGGCCGGTAGCGCAGGCAGTAGTTCGGCGCGCAGAGGTGCGAGCCGCCCTTGATCACGCGGCGCGGGATGTTCGCGCCGGGCTCGCCCGCCCGGAAGCTCGACTCCGGCGGCGCGCAGCACGGGCTCGCCACCGCGTCGGCGTGGCGCGGGGCGAACCAGTCCGCCGTCCACTCCCACACGTTCCCGGTCGCGTCGAAGAGGCCGTACCCGTTCGGCGGGAAGCTGCCGACGGGCGACGTTCCCTCGAAGCCGTCGAGCTTCAGGTTCTGCCACGGGAACTCGCCCTGCCACGTGTTCGCCATCGGCTTCCCGCGCGGCATGTCCTCGTCGCCCCACGCGAACCTCGCGCCCTCGAGCCCGCCGCGGGCCGCGAACTCCCACTCGCCTTCGGTCGGCAGCTCGCCGCCCGCCCAGCGCGCGTACGCCTCCGCGTCCTCGTGCGCGACGTGGACGACCGGATGGCGGTCGCGCCCGTTGATCGTCGTGCCGGGCCCGCCCGGCCGGCGCCACGACGCGCCCGGGACGTACTGCCACCAGTTGCGGACGTCCTGCAGGCCGACCGGCCCCGCCGTCTTGCGGAAGACGAGCGAGCCCGGGACGAGCAGCGCCGGGTCCGCGTCCGGGTACTGCGCCGGGTCGAGCGGCCGCTCGGCGACCGTGACGTAGCCCGTCTCCCGCACGAAGACGCGGAACTGCCACGCCGTCACGGGGTGCGTGTCCATCCAGAAGCCCTCGACCTCGACGCGGTGGACGGGCGCCTCCTCCGGGTAGAAGTCCGACGAGCCCATCAGGAACTCGCCGCCCGGGATCCAGGCCATCCCCGGCCGCGGCGGCGCGTGCGGAGCGGCCTGCGTCACACCTCGATTCTCTACGATCGCCCACGACCGGCGAGGAGCTGTGGAGCACGACGTGGAGAACACCCCGGAGGAGCTCGAGCCGCCGCACGGCCGGGTCGCGCGCGCCCGGATGCGCGCCGACGCGATCCAGGCCCGCGCCCAGCGGCTGGCCGAGCGCGGGCAGCACGAGCGTTCGAAGCACGCGTCGGTCGACGCGGTCTACGAGATGGTCGACCGCGACGAGGAGTTCGGCGGCGGGATCATCGCCGGCGCGCTCGCCTACCGGCTCTTCCTCTGGCTTCTCCCGCTTGCGCTGGTCGCGGTGGCGGGTCTCGGGCTCGGGGCCGACGCCGCGTCGGAGACGCCCAAGCAGGCGGCGAGGACGGTCGGCCTCGCGGGCCTCGTCTCGAGCTCGGTCGCGACCGCGTCCGACAGCGCGGCCCGCTGGTACGCGCTGCTCGTCGGGATCCCGATCCTCCTGTACCTGACGAGGAGCGTCCTCCGGGCGCTGATCGGCTCGCACCGCATCCTCTGGGGCGACGTCCGCGCCGCCGCGCCGAAGCCCACGGTCATGGCGACCTGCAAGCTGCTCGGGCTGCTGGTCGCGTTCTTTCTCGCAGAGGTTCTCTCGAGCGCTCTGCGGGCGCACTCGATCGGCCCCGTCGGGGTGCTCGTGACACTTCTGGCCGTGCTGCCGTTCGCGGGGCTCTGGCTGCTCGTCTCGGTCCACCTGCCCCACCGCGGAGCGACCTGGACGGCGCTCGTCCCGGGCGCGCTCCTCTTCGGGATCGGCGCCGAGCTGCTGCTGATCCTCGCGGCGTACCTGTTCGCGCCGTACGCCGTCGCGAAGCAGGGGACCTACGGCGCGCTCGGGACCGCCGCCGCGCTGCTCCTCGGCCTGTTCTTCGTCTGCCGGCTCGTGGTGCTCGCGGCGGTGCTCAACGCGACGCTGTGGGAGCGGCGAGAGCGGTCGAGCGCTCGCGATCGCGAGCGGCGAGCGGGCTAGCCGGAGCGAATCGGCCGATGCGGGTCTTCGTCACGGGCGGCGGGCGCGGGTTCGTCGGCGGCCACGTCGTCGCGGCGCTCGAGGCGGCCGGGCACGAGGCGCGGCGCGAGTGGGCCGACGTCCGCGACCGCGACGCGCTCGAGCGCGCGATGCGCGGCTGCGACGCGGTCGTCCACGTCGCCGCGCTCTACAGCTACACGGCGCCGGCGTCGGAGCTCGAGGCCGTCAACGTCGACGGCACCCGGAACGTGCTCGACGCGTGCCGCGCCGCCGGCGTCGCGCGGCTCGTCCACACGAGCACGGCCGGGACGTGCGGGCCGGTCGAGGGACGGCCTGCGACCGAGGAGGACGGCCCGCCGGAGTGGGAGCTCCGCGTCCCGTACAAGCGGACGAAGCTCGACGCGGAGCGGCTCGTGCTCGCGGCGGCCGCCGGCGGGCTCGACGCGCTCTGCGTCAACCCGACGACGCCGATCGGGGAGGGCGACGACGCGCCGACGCCGACCGGGCGGATGATCCGCGGGATCGCGTCGGGCCGCTACCGGGCGACGCTCCGCGGCGGCGGGCTGAACCTCGTCGACGTCCGCGACGTCGCGCGCGGCCACGTGCTCGCGCTCGAGCGCGGCCGGGCCGGCGAGCGGTACCTGCTCGGCGGCGTCGACCTCACGCTCGCGGAGGTGTTCGCGCTCGTCGCGCGCGCCGCCGGCCGGCGCCCGCCTCTCGTCCGGCTCCCGTACGCCGCCGCGCGGGCGCTCGCGCTCGTCCGGCTCGCGAACGCGAACGAGGTGACGCTCGCGCGGCTGCCGGCGTGGTTCTCCTCCGCGAAGGCGGCGCGCGAGCTCGGGTACGAGCCGGCGCCGGTCGAGCGACGCGGTCGCGCGCGCCGTGGACGAAACGTAGCGTAGCGACCAGCGTCCCTCGTTTGCTACGGTCACCCGGAACGCTACGGAGCGTAGCGACAAGGAGAGAAGGAGAGACCCATGACGGAGACCCCCCGGCCGGAGCACGCGGCCGTCCGCCACATCCTGACCGCCCCGGCGATCGCGTCGAGGACGGCGCCCTACATCCGCGAGCACGACTTCGACTTCGCCGGCCTCGAGGCCGAGCGGTGCGGGATGTCGGGCGGCGAGGCGCTGCTCGTCCGCATCGCGTCCGAGCTCTGGTACGCGGAGAAGGAGACGGGCCTGTGGGAGCTGCCGCAGCGGCTCGACGGCACGAACTTCCGCCGCGTGCTCGAGGCGCTCGCGCTCGCCCGCGGCGGCGAGCCCGAGCGGCCCCTCGCATTGCTCGCCGCGTAGCCGGCGCTCTCGGCCGTCCCACGGCCCATGTGTACACATGGGCCACCGGCCCGCGCCTCGCTCACGCCGCCTCCGCGTCGAACGCCTCGACGAGCGGCAGCTCCTCGACCGCCGCGGCCGGGCGCGGCCTGCCGGCGAACGAGGCGAGTACGACCGCGAGCCCGATCGCGGCGACGGCGGCGACGACCTCGAGGCCCGGCTTGTAGACCGAGATCGTCGCCGACGCGGCGCCCGCGTCGCTCGACGCGACCACGGCCGTCACGATCGCGAGCACGATCGCGCCGCCGAGCTGGAACGACGTGTTCACGAGCGCCGAGGCGAGCCCCTGCTCGTGGTCGGCGACGCCGCTCGTCGCCAGCATGTTCAGCGTCGGGAACGCGAGCCCGAACCCGAGCCCGAGCAGCAGGATCGTCGGGAAGAGCATCGTCGCGTACTGGAAGTCGTCCCCGATCCGGAGCGCGAGCGCGTAGCCCGGGACGAACGCTGCCATCCCGAGGATCGCGATGCGGCCCGCGCCGAACCGGGTCGCGAACGCGCCGACGCGCGGAGCCATCGACGCGACGAGCAGGCCCGCCGGCAGGAACGCGAGCGCGGTCACCAGTGACGACCAGCCGAGGTGCTGCTGCAGGTACAGCGTCAGCACGAACTGGAAGCTGAAGTACGCGCCCGCCATCGTCATCGCGCCGAGGTTCGCGCCGACGAGCCGCCGCGAGCGGAGGATGCCGAGCCGCACGAGCGGCTCCGCGACGCGCCGCTCGATCGCGACGAACAGCGTCCCGGCGACGAGCGTCGCGACCGCGAGGAGCAGCGTCCGCGCGGACGTCCAGCCGTGCATCGGCGCCTGCGTCACCGTGTAGACGAGGAGCAGCATCGTCGAGGTCACCGCGACCGCGCCCGGCAGGTCGTAGCGGCGCCGGCCCGCGGGGCGCGGCGGGTCGGCGGCGATCACGCGCGGCGCGAGCGCGAGGATCACGGCCGCGATCGGGACCGGGAGGAAGAACGTCCAGCGCCACCCGCCGGTCGTGAGCAGGCCGCCGAGCACGAGCCCGAGCGAGAAGCCGCTCGCGCCGGTCGCCGTGTAGATCCCGAGCGCGCGGTTCCGCGCCGGGCCTTCCGGGAACGTCGTCGTGATGATCGAGAGGCCGGCCGGCGCGGTGAACGCGGCCGACGCGCCCTTCACGAACCGCGTCACGATCAGCATCGCCGCGCCGGTCGCGAGGCCGCCGAGCAGCGAGGCGACGAGGAAGACCGCGATCCCGATGACGAAGACGCGCTTGCGGCCGAGCAGATCGGCGGCGCGGCCGCCGAGAAGGAGAAGCCCGCCGTAGCCGAGCACGTACGCGCTCACGACCCACTGCAGGCTCGTCGTCGAGATGTGCAGGTCGTCGCGGATGCTCGGGAGCGCCATCCCGACCATCGACACGTCGAGGCCGTCGAGGAAGAGCGCTCCGCAGAGCACGAGGAGCGCGGCCCATCCGCGCCGGTCGAGCGTCGGCGCCGCCGGAGTCGAGAGTGCATGCGTCGTCACGTGAATCCCCCTTCGTCGTCCAGTCGAAGGGCGGGATACTACATGCACAAGCAAGTTCTGCAACTGCAAAAAGTGATCGAGCAAGTTTTGTAACCGCATTGAAACGCGGTACACTCCGGCGGGATGGCGAACGAGCGCGACCTCGTCGACACCTGGAGGAGGCTGGCCGCGGAGCACGCGGCCGTCGTCGACTCGCTCGAGCGGGAGCTCCAGCACCGCCACGGCCTCACGGTCAGCGAGTTCGAGGTGCTCCAGCGGCTCGCCGAGGCGCCCGACGAGCACAGCCGGATGCAGGAGCTCGCCGACTCCGTGCACCTGAGCCAGAGCGCGCTCTCGCGGCTCGTCGGCCGGCTCGAGGCCGACGGGCTGGTGAGCCGGAGCCTCTGCGACGCCGACCGCCGCGGGATCTACGCGTGCCTGACCGCCGACGGCCGCGCGCTCGTCGAGCAGGCCGGCCCGACGCACGCCGAGGTGCTGTCGGAGACGCTGCCGCGCCGCTGAGCGATGACTCTCGCCGGGCGCGGCGGTCTGAAGCGAAAACCGGCCCATGTGTACACATGGGCCGGTTTCGGTAACCGAACGAACCAACGGAGGAGGCGCGCGTGCCGAAGGTCAGGCTCGAAATCTCGACGTCGCTCGACGGCTTCGTCGCCGGTCCGAACCCGACGCTCGAACGGCCGCTCGGCGACGGCGGCGAGCTGCTCCACGAGTGGGCGTTCGCGACGAAGGCGTTCCGAGCCGGGCACGGGCTCGAGGGCGGCGAGGAGAGCCGCGACTCGGACGTGATCGAGGAGGCGGTCGCCAACGTCGGCGCGACGATCATGGGCCGGCGGATGTTCAGCGGCGGCGAAGGCGCATGGGCCGCCGACCCGAACGCCGGCGGCTGGTGGGGCGACGAGCCGCCGTTCGGCCACCCCGTCTTCGTCCTCACGCACCACCCGCGCGAGGCGGTGGAGATGCGCGGCGGCACGACGTTCACCTTCGTCACCGGCGGCGTCGACGAGGCGCTCCAGCTCGCCCGCGCCGCGGCCGGCGAGAAGGACGTCGCGGTCGGCGGCGGTGCGAGCGTCGCGCAGCAGCTCCTCCGGGCGGGCGTGCTCGACGAGCTGCAGATCCACCTCGTCCCGGTGCTCCTCGGCGACGGCGTTCGTCTCTTCGGCGGCGACGTCGCGCGGCTCGAGTGCACGCGCGTGGTCGAGTCGCCCGGCGTCACCCATCTTCGCTACCGGACAGGAGGCTGACCATGGGCAAGCTCGTCGTGACCGAGTTCGTGACGCTCGACGGCGTGATGGAGGATCCCGGCGGCGGCGAGAAGGACCGCTTCGACCGTGGCGGCTGGGCGTTCCGGTTCGACCGCGGTGAGGAGGGCGACCGGTTCAAGTTCGAGGAGCTGATGGCGGCCGACGCGCAGCTCCTCGGCCGCGTGACGTACGACGGGTTCGCGGCGGCGTGGCCGAAGATGGGCGGCGACGAGTTCGGCGACAAGATGAACGCGATGCCGAAGTTCGTCGTCTCGCGCACGCTCGAGCGCGCGGAGTGGAACAACACGACGGTGCTGCGCGGCGATCTCGCCGAAGAGGTCGGGGCGCTGAAGGCTCGGTTCGAGGGCGACGTCCTCGTCGCCGGCAGCGCGCGGCTCGTCCAGGGCCTGCTCGCGGCCGACCTCGTCGACGACCTCCGGCTGATGGTCTTCCCGGTCGTGCTCGGCGCCGGCAAGCGCCTGTTCGCCGACGGCCCGGACGACCGCTCCTTCGACCTCGTCGAAGCGAAACAGGCCGGGTCGGTCGCGACCCTCGTTCTTCGCCGACACCGGTAACCGGCGAACACCGGTGTTGCGCTCGGGCCGGGCGCGACGCACAATCGTCGCATGCCGCGGTACGACGTCCCGAAGGCCGCGCCCGGGCCGCTCCGGCTCGTGCAGCTCTTCGTCAACACGTCCGACCACGAGCACGGGCGGGAGCTGCTCGGCTCGCCGGCCGAGCTCGCGGAGTGGCTCGCCGACGCGCTCGCCGCGCCGGTCGCGAGGCCGCGCCGCGACGACCTCGCCGCCGCGCTCGAGCTGCGCGAGGCGCTGCGGTCGCTCCTGCGCGGGAACAACGGCCTCGGCGCCGACGCCGGCGCCGTCGAGGTCGTCAACCGCGCCGTCCGCGACGCCGGGCTCTCGCCCCGCGTCGACGCGGCCCGGCGCGTGACGCTCGAGCCCGACGCGGGCGGCGTCCCCGGCGCGCTCGGCCGCATCGTCGCCGTCGCGCTCGGCGCGATGCTCGACGGGAGCTGGCCGCGGCTGAAGGCGTGCCGCCAGTGCGACTGGGGCTACTACGACTACTCGCGGAACCGCTCGGCCCGATGGTGCTCGATGTCGATCTGCGGCAACCGCTCGAAGACGAAGGCGTACCGGCGGCGGAGGACGGCGCCGTGAGCCGCGCCGCCGCGCCGCTCGCGGTCGCCGCGGCGCGGCTCCGGGCGCGGTCCGGCCGGACGCTGCTCGTCGTCGCGGGGATCGCCGGGGCGACGACGATGCTCGTCGCGGTCCTCGGCGGCGGGCTCGTCGCGCAGGACCGCGCGGTGCGCTCGGCGCTCGCGACGCTGCCCGCTGGCGACCGAACGTTCCGCGTCGACTCGTTCGGGCTCCCGCAGGGCGAGAGCTACCCGTCGGCCGACCGGCGCGTGCGGAGCGTGCTCGCGGAGCTGACGCCTCGCTCGCCGGTCGCCGCCACCTTCTTCCGCCAGCTCGAGATCGGCGGGGGCCTCGTCCAGCTCTCCGGCCTCGACGGGCTCCCGCGCCTCGTCCGGCTGCGCTCGGGACGACTGCCGCGGGAGTGCGGGCCCGCCCGGTGCGAGGTGCTCCAGCTCGGGCCCGGCGGCCGCCGGACGTGGCGGCAGGACGGGATCGACCTCGTCCGGGTCGGCGTCGCGACGGTTCCCGACGCGGCGGTCTTCGGGTCGTGGCTCGAGCCCGGCTCGGGGGAGGACGGCCTCCGGCCGACGCTGCTCCTCGCCGCGGGCGCGAACGCGTTCGACCGCATCCCGGCGCTCGACGGCTTCTACCGCGTCCACAGCTGGATCGCCGCGATCGCGCCGCGCCGCACGCACGTGTGGCAGATCGGCGGGATCCTCGCCCGCGAGTCGCGCGCGCAGGCGGCGCTCGCGCGCGCCGGCGCCGAGTACGAGCTGAGCGGGCCCGACAGCGCGCTCCTCGCCGCGCGGGCGACCGACCACGTCGCCGGCCAGCGGCTGAGCCTGATCGGCGGCGAGGTCGGCGTGCTGCTGCTCGGGTTCGCGCTCGTCGCCGCGGTCGGGCTCCGGCGCGGGCTCGCCGCCGAGCGCCGGAGGCTCGTCCAGCGCGGAGCGACGAGGTGGCAGGTTCTCCTCGGCCTCGCGGCCGAGATCGGGGCGATCACGCTCGCCGGCGCGGCGGCGGGCCTCGTCGGCGGCGCCGCGGCGGTCGCGGTTCTCGCCCGGCTCGCCGGCGTCCCGGCCGCGGCCGTGCTCGGACACGGCCCCGGCTCGCGCTCCGGCGTCGTGCTCGTGGTGCTGCTCTGGGCCGGCGCGACGGTCGCGCTGCTCGCCGTCGCGGCCCGTGGCCCCGACTCGTCCGGTCGCCGTGTGCGGGTGCTCGACGTCCTCGCGATCGCGGCAGCCGTGACGGCCGCGGTCGGCTTCGCACGCGGCGGCCTCGACGCGACCGCGCTCGCGACCGGCAACGAGGCGACCTTCCTGTTCCTCCTGCCCGGCCTCGTCTGCTTCGCCGCTGCCGTCGCGGTCGCGCGGCTGCTCGGGCCGGCGATGCGGGGCGCCGAGCGGCTCGCCCGCCGCGGCCCGATCGCGCTCCGCCTCGCGCTGCTCGCGCTCGCCCGCGCCCCGGCCGGGACGGCGGCGACCGCCGCGTTCCTCGTGGTCGCGCTCGGGCTCGCGCTCTTCGCCTCGGCGTACCGCGCCACGCTCGAGCGCGGCGCGGCCGACCAGGCCGCGTTCGCGGTCCCGCTCGACTTCACGCTCACGGAGGGGCAGAGGCTCGTCACGCCGCTCGAGGCCGCGCCGCTCGCGCGATACGAGCGGATCGAGCGCGGCGTTCGCGCGTTCCCGGTCGTCCGGCAGACCGCGGAGGTGCCCGGGTCGGGGACGAGCGTGCTCAGCCCGACCGTGCTCGGCTTGCCTCCCGGCGCGCTCTCCCGCGTCCGGTGGCGGCGCGACGACGCCGGCCCGCCGCTCGCGACGCTCGCGGCCCGGGTCGGCGCCGATCCGCCCGCGACGTTCCGCGGCCTCCCGCTGAGGCCCGGCGTCGCGATCTCGCTCGACGCGCAGGCTCGCGGCGTGCCGGTCGAGCTCGACCTCGCCGCCCGGAACGCGGCCGGGGACACGGTGCTCCTCCCGCTGCGCCCGGCGGGTGGCGGCCGGCTCGTCGCGCGGACGCCGCGGACGGGACCGCTGACGCTCGTCGGCCTCGAGCTCTCGATCGCGCCGGCCGAGGCCGTCGGGCTCGCCCACCGCGCGGCCGAGGCGACGGAGTCGGCGATCCCGCGCGGCTCGGTCCGGCTCGGCCCGCTCCGCAGCGCGGGGCGCACGCTGACCGACTGGCACGGCTGGGTCGTGCGCGGCGGCGGCACGCTCGCGGGCCGGCGCGTCTCGTACGCGTTCACGACCGGGCAAACCGTGCTCGTGCGCCGCCCGCAAGTGACGGACGGACGGCCGCTCCGCGTGCTCGCGAGCCCCGCGATCGCCGCCGCGGCCGGGCCCGGCGGCGCGCTCTCGCTCGACTTCGGCACGGCGCGGGTGCCGGCGGTCGTCGTCGGCGTCGCGAAGCGCTTTCCCGGCGTCGGGGGTTTCTCCGACGGGTTCGTGGTCGCGGACGAGAGCAGGCTCGCGGTCGCGCTCGACGGGGGTCTGCCCGGGACGGGCCGCCCGACCGAGCTCTGGCTCTCCGGCCCGCCCGAGGTCGCGGCCGTGCTCGCGCATCCGCCGTTCTCGTCGCTCGTCGTCGCCTCGCGGGCCGCGCTCGAGCGCGGCCTCGTCCGCGACCCGCTCGCGCGCGGGGTGACGCTGACGCTGGAGGCGGCGGCGCTCGCGGCGGCGGTGCTCGCCGTGCTCGCGCTCTGGCTCGCGCTCGCGGGCGAGCTCGCGGACGAGCGCGGCGAGCTCGCCGACCTCGAGGCGCAGGGCGTGCCGCCGTCGACGCTCCGCGCGGCGTTCCGGCTCCGCGCCGTCGTGCTCGTCGCGGTCGCGCTCGTCGGCGGCGCTGCCCTCGGGCTGCTCGTCTCGAGGCTCGCGGTGACGCTGATCCGGCTCACCGCCGGCGGGACGGCGCCCGAGCCGCCGCTCCGGTTCGAGCCCGCGTGGACGCTCGGCGCCCTCGGCCTCGCGGCGTTCGTCGCGGCGGCGGCCGTCGTCGTCGAGCTCACGAGCCGCCACGCCTTCCGCGGCGACTCGCCGGGCCGGCCGTCGTGGAGCCTCGAGTGAGCGCGGCCGTCGAGGTCCGCGACGCGTTCCGGATCTTCGCGTCGCCCGCCGGCGGGACGGCCGCGCTCCAGGGCCTGACGCTCGAGGTCGGGCAGGGCGAGGTCGTGGTCGCGCTCGGCCCGAGCGGCTGCGGCAAGACGACCCTCCTCCGCGCCGTCGCCGGGCTCGAGCGGCTGAGCGCCGGCAGCGCCCGCGTGCTCGGGACGGAGCTCGGGCGCGCCGGCCGGAGCGCGCGCGCCGCGTTCCGGGCCGAGCGGCTCGGCCTCCTCGACCAGCACTACGCGCGTTCGCTCTCGCCCGACCTCAGTTGCCGCGAGACCGTGGCGCTCCAGCTCCGCCTGCTCGGCCGCGACGCCCGCGAGGGCCGGCGTGCGGCCGACGAGCTGCTCGAGCGCGTCGGCCTCGGCGGCCGCGGCGACGCGCGGCCGGCGGAGCTCTCGGGGGGCGAGCAGCAGCGCGTCGCGGTCTGCGCCGCGCTCGCGCACCGGCCCGCGCTGCTGCTCGCGGACGAGCCCGCCGGAGAGCTCGACGCCGCGAACGCCGCGACCGTGTACGAGCTCCTCGCCGAGCTCGTGCGGGAGCGCGGCGGCTCGGCGCTCGTCGTCAGCCACGACCCCGCGGCCGAGGCGGTCGCCGATCGCCGGGTGTGGATGCGCGACGGCCGCGTCGTCGAGGAGGCGTTCGCAGGCGCCGGCCGGACGCTCGTCGCGACGCGCGGCTGGATCCGGCTGCCGGGCGCCGCGGAGACGGGCGCGGTCACCCCGGCCGAGGCCGCCGGGCTGCTCGCCGCGCCTGCCCGCGCCGCGGCTCCCGTCCGCGCCGCCGCGCCCGCTGCGGACGGCCCGCCCGCCGCCGAGCTCGCCGGCGTCGAGAAGAGCTACGGCGCCCGCGTCGTGCTCGCCGGCGTGACGGCCGCGTTCCTCCCCGGCCGGCTGACCGCGGTGGTCGGCCGCTCGGGGAGCGGCAAGACGACGCTGCTCCATCTCCTCGCCGGGCTCGAGCATCCGATCGGCCGGCGCGGTTACGGTCGCGGGAACGCCGCTCGCCGGGCTGACGCGCGCCGAGCTCGCGGCCATCCGCGGCCGGAGCGTCGCCCTCGTCACCCAGGAGCCGGGGCTCGTGCCGTACCTCTCGGCGCTCGAGAACGTGGAGCTCGGCCTGGCGGTGCGCGGCTCCGCGCCCGACGGCGCGCGCGAGGCCCTCTGCGCCGTCGGGCTCGAGGAGCGCCTGCGGCACCCGGTCGAACGGCTCTCGGCCGGCGAGCGCCAGCGGGTCGCGATCGCCCGCGCGCTCGCCGCCGACGTCGACCTGCTCCTCCTCGACGAGCCGACCGCACGCCTCGACGAGGCGAGCGCGGCCGCCGTCGGCTCGCTGCTCGCGGGCCTGGCGAGCGAGCGGCCCCGCGTGGCGATCGTCTGCGCCACGCACGACCCGCTGCTCGTCGGGCTCGCCGCGGACGTCCTGGAGCTCTAGCCCATCGACGCGGACTCATCGGTGTGCCAGAGCCCGAACTCGTTCCCGTGCGGGTCGGTGCAGGTCGCGAACCAGCCCATGTTCGGCACCGGCATCGGCTCGCCCGACTCGCCGCCGAGCTCGCGCACCCGCGCGACGCCCGCGTTGATGTCGTCGACCGAGAAGTACGGCCGCGTTCCCTTCTTGCCGGGCTCCATCTCGGTGATCGCGACGCCCCCGCTGTCGCTGATCCGGGCCATGTGGTACTCGAACCCCCCGCCGGGGAAGTTCTTGAACTCCCAGCCGAACAGCGAGCCCCAGAACTCGCGCGATCCGGCGGTGTCGTCGGCTGGGATCTCGAGGTGGACGATCTCTCCGGCCATGTCGGCTCCTCTCTCGTCGTCGTTCGTGTCGGGTCATTAGACATACCCGGCAGCGCGAAATCATCGTCCGCGTAGGGTCCGCCCGTGGCGAGCACGCCGGGGATCGCGTCGGCGGAGCGGGCGGGGATCCGCTTCGCGGTCCACGAGTACGCGCACGACCCGGCGGCCGAGTCGTACGGGCTCGAGGCGGCCGAGAAGCTCGGCGTCGACCCGGTGCGCGTCTTCAAGACGCTCGTCGTCTCGCTCGACGGCGCCCTCGCGGTCGCCTGCGTTCCGGTCGCCGCGAAGCTCGACCTGCGCTCGCTCGGCAAGCGGGCCGAGCTCGCCGACCGCCGGCGCGCCGAGGCCGCGACCGGGTACGTCGCCGGCGGGATCAGCCCGCTCGGCCAGCGGAAGCGGCTGCCGCTGCACCTCGACGCCTCCGCGCTCCAGCACGAGACGATCTTCGTCAGCGGCGGCCGCCGCGGCCTCGAGCTCGAGCTCGACCCGAACGACCTCGTCGAGCTGACCGGGGCGCGCGTCCACCCGATCGTCGTGTGAGGGGTAGGCTCGGCTCGATGCGGGAGCTCGCCGCCTACGGGGCCCTCGCGGCCCACCACGACGAGATCGCGGGCGCGCACCTGCGGGACCTGTTCGCGGCCGACCCCGACCGCGGCACGCGGCTCACCGCCGAGGCCGCCGGGCTCTACCTCGACTACTCCAAGAACCGCGTCACCGACGAGACGCTCCGGCTCCTGCTCGCGCTCGCGGGCGAGGCCGGGGTCGCCGCGCGGCGCGACGCGATGTTCGCCGGCGAGCACATCAACGTCACCGAGGACCGCGCCGTGCTGCACGTCGCGCTGCGGATGCCGCGCGGGCGCTCGCTCGTCGTCGACGGGCGCGACGTCGTCGCCGACGTGCACGAGGTGCTCGACCGGATGACGGCGTTCTGCGACCGCGTCCGCTCGGGCGAGTGGCGTGGCTACACCGGCGAGACGATCGCGAACGTCGTCAACATCGGGATCGGCGGCTCCGATCTCGGCCCGGTGATGGCCTACGACGCGCTCCGCGCATACAGCCGCCGCGACCTGACCTTCCGGTTCGTGTCGAACGTCGACGGGACGGATTTCGCCGAGGCGACGCGCGACCTCGACCCGGCGCGGACGCTGTTCGTCGTCTGCTCGAAGACGTTCACGACGCTCGAGACGATGACGAACGCGGCGACCGCGCGGACATGGCTGCTCGAGGAGCTCTGCGCCGAGGACGACGCGGTGGCGAAGCACTTCGTCGCGGTCTCGACGAACCTCGACGGGGTCGCGGCGTTCGGGATCGACACGGAGAACGCGTTCGGGTTCTGGGACTGGGTCGGCGGCCGCTACTCGATGGACTCGGCGATCGGCCTCTCGACGATGCTCGCGATCGGCCCGGACCGGTTCCGGGAGCTGCTCGCCGGCTTCCACGCGATGGACGAGCACTTCCGCGACGCGCCGCCCGGGGAGAACCTGCCGCTTCTGCTCGGGCTGCTCGCGGTCTGGTACGCGGACTTCTTCGGCGCGCAGACCGCGGCGGTACTCCCGTACGACCAGTACCTCGACCGCTTCCCGGCGTACCTGCAGCAGCTGACGATGGAGTCGAACGGGAAGTCGGTGCGCCTCGACTCGACGCCGGTCGATGTCGACACCGGCGCCGTCTACTGGGGCGAGCCCGGCACGAACGGCCAGCACAGCTTCTACCAGCTCATCCACCAGGGCACGCGGCTCGATCCCGTGCGACTTCGTCTGCTTCGCGAACAGCCTCAACCCGCTCGGCAACCACCACGACCTGCTCGTCGCGAACGTGTTCGCGCAGGCCGAGGCGCTCGCGTTCGGCAAGACCGCCGCCGAGGTCGCCGCGGAGGGGACGCCCGACCCGCTCGTCCCGCACCGGACGTTCGCGGGGAACCGGCCCTCGAACGTGCTGATGGCCGAGCGTCTGACGCCGGCGGCGCTCGGCTCGCTCGTCGCGCTGTACGAGCACTCGGTGTTCACGCAGGGCGCGGTGTGGGGGATCAACTCGTTCGACCAGTGGGGCGTCGAGCTCGGCAAGGCGCTCGCGGGGCGGATCGCGCCGGAGCTCTCCGGCGACGCCGAGCTCGCGCACGACTCGTCGACGAACGCGCTGATCGAGCGCTACCGCGGAGCCCGCAACCGAACGGAGGGATGACGATGCAGCTCGGCATGGTGGGGCTCGGCCGGATGGGCGCGAACATCGTCCGGCGGCTGATGCGCGCCGGCCACGAATGCGTGGTCTTCGACGTCGACCCCGCCGTCGTCGCGGGCCTCGAGGCCGAGGGCGCGATCGGCGCGAGCTCGCTCGCGGACCTCGCCGCGAAGCTGGAGCCGCCGCGCGCCGCTTGGATCATGGTCCCCGCCGGGATCGTCGCGAGGGTCGCTGCCGAGCTCGCCGGGCACCTCGAGCCGGGCGACGTGCTGATCGACGGCGGCAACAGCTACTACCGCGACGACGTCGACCGGGCGAAGGAGCTCGCCGCGAAGGGGATCCACTTCCTCGACGTCGGCACGTCGGGCGGCGTCTTCGGGCTCGACCGGGGCTTCTGCCTCATGATCGGCGGCGACGCCGGCGCCGTCGAGCGCCTCGACCCGATCTTCGCCGCGATCGCGCCCGGCGTCGCCGCCGCCGAGCGGACGCCCGGCCGGACGGGCGAGCCGTCGACCGCCGAGCAGGGGTACCTCCACTGCGGCCCGAGCGGCGCCGGTCACTTCGTGAAGATGGTCCACAACGGGATCGAGTACGGCCTGATGGCCGCGTACGCCGAGGGCCTGAACGTCCTCCACAAGGCGAACGTCGGCGCGGCGAATGCCGAGGGCGCCGTGGCGAGCCCCGAGGTCACGCCGCTCCGCGACCCCGAGTACTACCGGTACGACCTCGACACCTCCGCGGTCGCCGAGCTCTGGCGCCGCGGCTCGGTCGTCGCCTCGTGGCTCCTCGACCTGACCGCCGCCGCGCTCGCCGAGTCGCCGACGCTCGAGGGCTTCGGCGGCCGCGTCTCCGACTCGGGCGAGGGCCGCTGGACGATCCTCGCGGCGATCGACGAGGGCGTGCCCGTGCCGGTGCTCTCGACGGCGCTGTACGAGCGCTTCAGCTCGCGGAACGAGGACGAGTACGCGGACAAGCTCCTCTCGGCGCTGCGCAGCCAGTTCGGCGGCCACGCCGAGCTCCCCGGCTGAGCCCCGTCGCCACGGCGTGGGATGATTCCTCCGGAGGGGAGGGACCGCCGTGGACGACGCGCTCGAGCAGCACTGCCGGAGAGTCGTCCGGGCCGTGCTCGAGGGTCGTGTCGTCACGTTGCTCGGCGCGGGCGCGAACCTCTGCGGCCGGCCGGCGGGCGCGGCATGGGAGCCCGGCCGCTACCTGCCGAGCGGCGCCGAGCTCTCGCGCCACCTCGCGGCGCGGTTCGACTACCCGGAGGGCGACCCGACCGAGCTCGGGCGCGTCTCCGAGTACGCGTACGTGATGACCGGCTCCGGGCCGCTCTACGACCAGCTGCACGAGGTCTTCGACGCCGACTACGCGATCGGGCCGCTGCACCGCTTCCTCGCCGCGCTCCCGGCCCGGCTCCGCTCGGCGGACAGGCCGCTCGTCTGCCCGCTCGTCCTGACGACGAACTACGACGACGCGCTCGAGCGGGCGTTCGACGAGGCGGGCGAGCCGTACGACGTCGTCAGCTACATGGCCGACGGCGAGCACAGCGGCAAGTTCGTCCACCGCGCGCCCGACGCGGGCGTCGTGGTCGTCGAGCGGCCGAACGAGTATCGCGCGCTCCGGCCCGACGAGCGGGTGGTGATCCTGAAGATGCACGGCGCGGTCGACCGCTCCGACGCGGAGGCGCCGTGGGACAGCTACGTGATCACCGAGGACCACTACATCGAGTACCTCGCGCACACGGACATCGCGAACCTCGTGCCGGTGACGCTCGCGGCGAAGCTGCGCCGGAGCCACTTCCTCTTCCTCGGCTACTCGATGCGCGACTGGAACCTGCGCGTGATCCTGCACCGGATCTGGGGTGCGCAGAAGCTGAAGTACAAGTCGTGGGCGGTACAGCGCGGGCCGTCCGAGCTCGACCGCGAGTTCTGGGAGCTGCGCGGCGTCGACGTGCTCGACGTGCCGCTCGACGACTACGTCGCGGCGCTCGCCGCCTCGCTCGACGACCTGCTCGCGCCGTGACCGACGTCCCCGTCGCGGCCTCGGCCTCGCCGTACAAGGGGCTCGCCCGCTACGAGGAGGCGGACGCCGCGCTCTTCTTCGGCCGCGACGGGGACGCCGAGCTCGTGGTCGCGAACGTGCTCGCCTCGCGGCTCACGCTCCTCTTCGGCGCGAGCGGCGTCGGCAAGAGCTCCCTCCTCCACGCGGGCGTCGCGCCGCGGCTCCGCGACGCGGGCGACGTCGTCGCGGTGCTCTTCTCGGACTGGCGCGGCGACGCCGCCGCCTCGCTCTCCGGCGCGATCCGCGCCGCGGGCGGGCTCGACCCGGACGGCGCCGGGCTCGCGGACGCGATCGCCGCGTGCGCCGCGGCCACCGGCTCCGACCTCGTGGTCGTGCTCGACCAGTTCGAGGAGTACTTCGTGTACCACCCCGACGGCGAGGCCGCGGACGCGTTCGCGCGGGAGCTCCCGGGAGCGGTGACGCGGGCGGGGCTCCCGGTCTCGTTCCTGATCTCGATCCGCGAGGACGCGCTCGCCCGGCTCGAGCGGTTCAAGGGCGGCATCCCCGGGCTGTTCGACACGTACCTGCGCCTCGACCGCCTCGACCGCGACGCGGCGCGGGAGGCGATCGTCGCGCCGCTCGCGCGCCGGGCCGCCTCGCATCCCGACGACGCCGTCACGGCGGAGCCGGCGCTCGTCGAGCGCGTGCTCGACGAGGTCGAGGTGGGGCGGCTCGCGTTCGCGAGCGCCGGCGCGGGCGCGCTCGACGGCGGGCGGCGCGCGCAGGGGGGCGGAATCGAGACGCCGTACCTCCAGCTCGTGCTCGCGCGCCTCTGGGAGGAGGAGCGCGGCGCCGGCTCGGGCGCGCTCCGGCTCGAGACGCTCGAGCGCCTCGGCGGCGCGGAGCGGATCGTCCGCACGCACCTCGACCACGCCCTCGCCGACCTCGACCCGGACGAGCAGGCTGCCGCGGCGGCCGTGTTCCGGTTCCTCGTCACGCCGTCGGGGACGAAGATCGCACTCGGCGTCGACGACCTCGCCGAGTACGCCGGACAGCCGCCGGCAGCGGTCGAGTCCGTCCTCCGGCGGCTCGCCGGCGCCGACAAGCGGGTCGTCCGGCCGTCCGGCGAGGACGCGTACGAGATCTACCACGACGTGCTCGCGCCGGCCGTGCTCGACTGGCGCGGCCGCTACCTCCACGCCCAGGAGCTCGCGGAGCTCGAGCGGCGACGGCGGTCGCGCTGGCGGCTCGCGGTCGCGGCGCTCGTGCTCGCGATCCTCGCGGGCATCGCGGCCGGGCTGACGATCTGGCGCGTGCAGTCCGACCGGGCGGCGGCGGCGAGGCGGCAGGCCGAGGCCCAGCAGCTCGAGGTCGCCCGCGCCGCCCCGTACGTCAAGTCGATCTACACCGGCCACCACTCGCCCGTCGAGAGCGTCGCCCTCGCCCCGGGCGGCACGCCCGCGGCGAGCGCGGACGACGACGGGAACGTGCGCGTCTGGGACACCGCCACCGCGGGCCGGCTCGCCGCGCTGCACGCGAAGGGCGAGGTCGACGACGTGGCGTTCGGCCCGGGCGGCGCCGTCGTCGCCGCGGCCGGCCACGAGAGCGACGGCACGGGCGACGCGATCGTCTGGCGCTGGGCGGACGGCGAGCGGCTCGCGACGCTGCACGAGAGCACCGCGATCGAGGGTGTGTCGTTCGACCCGACGGGCCGTCTGCTCGCGCTTCCCCTCGACGACGGCACGGTCCGGCTGTGGGACTGGCGTACGCGGCACGTGGCGCGGATCCTCACGGTGCCCGGCTACCCCTCGGTCAGGAGCGCCGTCTTCAGCCCCGACGGACGCCTGGTCGTGGCGACGAGCGACGACGGCATCGTGCGGGTCTGGCGCTGGCGTGACGCGAAGGTCGTCGCGAAGGTGCGCGCGGACGCGAAGACGCCGGTCGCGATCAGCCCGAACGGCCGGCTCGTCGCCGCGGGCGACGCGAAGCAGCGGCTCCGCGTCTGGGACTGGCGCACCGGCCGGCTCCTCTGGTCGAAGCCGGCGGCCGGGAGCCAGATCGAGGACGTCGTGTTCAGCCCCGACGGGACCCTCGTCGCCGCGGGGTACGACGACCACGTCGTGCGGATCTGGGACTGGCGGCGGGGCAGGCTCGTCGTCGCCCTCCGCGGGCACACCGACGAGGTCCGGCAGGTGGCGTTCAGCCCCGGCGGCTGCCTCGTCGCGACCGCCGGCACCTACGACCGCACCGCGCGGGTGTGGGCACCGCCGCTCGCGGGCTGCGGGGGATAGCCCGGACTATCGTTCCGCCGTGGACCTGCTCGAGCGCGACGATGCGCTGGCTGCGCTCGCCGACGCGCGCGAGGCGGCGGCGCGCGGGGACGGTCGGGTCGTCTTCGTCAGCGGCGAGCCCGGGATCGGGAAGACCTCGCTCGTCGCGCGGTTCGTGGACGGGCTCGAGCCCGGCGCGCGGGTGCTGCTCGGCACGTGCGACGACCTCTCGATCCCGCGGCCGCTCGGCCCGATCCGCGACCTCGCCGGCAGCGTCTCGGCGCCGCTCGACGACGCGCTCTCGCGCGGCGCGGCCGTGCACGAGATCCAGGGCCTCCTCGTCGCCGAGCTCGAGCAGAGGCCGACGCCGACGGTGCTCGTGCTCGAGGACGTGCACTGGGCCGACGAGGCGACGCTCGACTCGATCATCGTGCTCGGACGGCGGATCGGGTCGCTGCCGGCGCTGCTCGTCCTCACCTTCCGCGGCGGCGAGGTGGCGCCGACCCACCCGCTCCGCGCGGCCGTGGGCGCGATCCGCGCCGACGACTCGGTGTACCTCGAGCTCGGGCCGCTCTCGGAGCGCGCCGTCGTCTCGCTCGCCGGGGACGACGCCCGCGAGGTGTACGCGGCCACCGCGGGCAACCCGTTCTACGTCACGGAGCTGCTCGCCTCGCGGCCCGACGACGACCTGCCGCCGTCGGTCGCGAACGCGGTGCTCGGGCGGGCGTCCCGGCTCGGCGAGGACGAGCGGCGCCTCGTCGAGCTCGTCTCGGTCGTCCCGGGCCGCGTGAGCACGTCGGTGCTCGACGCGGTGATGCCGGGCTGGCCGGCGGCCGCGGAGGAGCCCGAGCGTCGCCAGCTCCTCGAGGTCGAGCCGGGGCACGTGCGCTTCCGGCACGAACTGGCGCGGAACGCGATCCGGACGAGCGTCCCGGCGGCGGCGTGCCGCCGCCTCCACGCCGAGATCCTCGACGTGCTGCTCGCGGCGGACGCCGACCCGGCCGACGTCGTCCACCACGCGGAGGCCGCCGGCGCCGAGGGCGTGGTCGCCGACTACGCGCTGGTCGCCGCTCGGCGGGCGGCAGCGCTCGAGTCGAACCGCGAGGCGTACTCGCACTACCGGCGCGCGTCGGACTTCCTCGACCGGCTGCCGCTGGCCGAGCAGGCGGCGGCGCTCGAGGAGCTGGCGACCGCCGCGTACGTCGTCGGACGGCTCGACGACGCGTTCCCGGCGATCGAGCGCGCGATCGCGGTCTACGCGGAGCTCGACGACCGGGCCGCCGTCGGCCGCTGCACGCGGGTCCTGTCCCGGCTGCGCTGGTACGCCGGCGAGGGCGCGCTCGCCTGGACGACGGCCCTCGAGGCGATCGCGATCCTCGAGCCGCTCGGCGAGTCGGTCGAGCTCGCCCGCGCGTACAGCGGCTTCTCGCAGCTCGCGATGCTCGCGCAGGAGATCGAGCCGGCGATCGACTGGGGCGAGCGCGCGCTGGAGCTCGCGAGCCGGCTCGGCGACGAGCGCGTCCGGGCGCACGCGCTCGTCAACCTCGGCACCGCCCTCGCCCAGCTCGACCCCGACGCGGAGGGCACGCTCCTCGAGGCGCACGCGGTCGCGCACGCCCTCGGCGACAGCGAGGAGGCGGCGCGCGCGCTCGCGAACCTCGGGTTCACGCTGACGTGCTGGGTGCGGCCCGGGCCGGCGCTCGCGTACGCCGAGCAGGCGCTCGCCTACGCCGAGGAGCACGAGGTGCACATCCTCGTCTCCTACGCGGCGCTCATCTGCGCGTGGCTCCGCCTGCGTGCGGGCGAGTGGGACGAGGCCGAGCGCGTCGCGCGGGCCGAGCTGGAGGCGGGGCGCACCGTCACGCAGCTCCTCGCGCGGACGGTGCTGACGGAGCTGGCCGTGCGCCGCGGCGACCCCGACGCGGGCGCGCTGCTGGCCGACATCGCGGCCGACGCCGACCGCGCGGGCGACCTGCAGCGGGTCGCGCCCGTGCTCGAGCTGAGGACCGAGCGCGGCCTCACGGGCGACGGGCCGCTGCCGGCCGACCGGCTCGGGAAGCTCGTCGCCGCGCTCCGGGCGCCGGGCCGCCCGACCGGCTGGGGCGCGGTGCGGATGGCCGCATGGGCGGCCGTCGCCGGTGCCGAGACGGAGCTCGACGACCATTCGTCCGTCCTCTTCTCGGCGATGCACGCGCGGGACTGGCGCGGCGCGGCCGACGCCTTCGGCGACGTCGGCTGGACCTACGACCGCGCGCTGATGCTCTCGCTGCTCGACGACGAGGAGTCGCTCGCGGAGTCGATCGCGATCGCGCGCGCGCTCGGCGCGGAGCCGCTGACGCGGCGCGTCACCGTGCGGATGCGCGAGCTCGGGATGAGCGTCCCGCGCGGCCCGCGCGAGTCGACCCGCGGCAACCCGGCGGGCCTCACGGCACGGCAGGTCGAGGTGCTCGCGCTCCTCGCCGGCGGGCTCACGAACGCGGAGATCGCCGACCGGCTCGTCGTCTCGCAGCGGACGGCCGAGCACCACGTCGCCGCGGTGATGACGAAGCTCGGCGCCTCGACGCGGCGCGACGCCGCGCGCCGCGCCGAGGAGCTCGGGCTCGTGGCCCGCCGCTGAGCTACCAGCCGGTGTGGTCCGCGACGGCGCGCACCGCGACGGTCTGGAGCCACGTCGCCGGGATCGCGACCGGGCCGTCGTCGGCTCCGGCGTACTGCCGGACGAGCGCGACGAGGTCGGCGAAGAGCGCGTCGGCTCCCGCCTCGCCCGCGGCCTCGAACGCCTTCAGCGTCGGCCCGTAGTACTCGCGGAAGTACTCGACGAACGCCTCGGCCGAGCGGAACCGGAACGTGAACGTCCGCTCCGTGCACGCCATCGACGTGATCCCGGCGCCGAAGAGCGCGCTCACGTACGCCTTCGAGCCCCAGAGGAGCGGCGAGGCGACGCCGGGCGCGGGCGGCACGTGCGCCGCGACGACCTTCAGCATCCGGCCGATGAACCCGTCGGGCGTCCACGTCGCGAGCGCGATCCGGCCGCCGGGGCGGCACACGCGGAGGAGCTCGGCCGCCGCGCGATCGTGGTCGGGCGCGAACATCGCCCCGAAGACCGAGACGACGGCGTCGAAGCCCCCGTCCGCGAACGGGATCGCCTCGGCGTCGCCCTCGCGCAGCTCGATCTCGACGCCCTCGGCCTCGGCGCGGCGCCGGCCGCGCTCGAGCAGCGCCGGGACGTAGTCGATGCCGACGACCTCGCAGCCGCAGCGGGCCGCGGCGATCGCGGCGTTGCCGCTGCCGGTCGCGACGTCGAGGACGCGCCAGCCCGCCTGCAGGCCGGCGGCGTCGCAGAGGGTTTCGGCGACCGGCTGGATCAGGGTCGCGACGGCGTGGAAGTCGCCGCTCGCCCACATCTGCTGCTGGCGGCGCTTCACCTGCGTCAGGTCGGGAGCGGCCGTGTCGGTGATCGTCATGCTCGTGCCTCCTTCGCGTCGTTCGGAACGACTCGAAGGTACGGCCGCGCGGGCCGGCCGTCATCGGGGGCGGCTACCCAGCTTCGGCCGCGCCCGTACCCATCTGTCAGCCGAGCGCGTGCGCCAGTGCCTTGAGCTCGGCGACGCCGCTCGTCGGCGCGCTGATCACGGACTCGAGCGTGCCCCTGAGCACGAACAGGATCCCGCCCGAGTCGACCGTCCACGCCGGGGTCCCGAGCCCGTTCACGACGACGACCCCGGTGCTCCTGCCGAGCGCCTTGCGCGAGTTCGCGAACGCCTTCGCCGTGACGGGGGAGATGTACGAGACGCTGATCGGCTGCGAGACGAGGCCCGAGTACGTGCACGTTCGCTCGTAGCCCGCCGCCTGCCCGAGGCCTGCGGACGCGGGGGGCGGGCCCATCCCGGCGGTGGTCGTCGCGGCGACCGGCCCGGCGTACGCGCTCACGCGGCTGACCTTCTGGTGCAGCGCCTTCCGGACCATCGCCGGGTCGGGGCACGTCTTCGGGACCTCGCGCTTCCCGGTCACGGCCGGCGACACGGCGGCCGCGGAACCCGCCGCCACGCAGGCGCAGAGCACGACCGCGGCTGCGAGCAGGCCGCGCATCAGTGGAAGGTGAGCGAGCGGCTGACGACCTTGCTCCGCGCGCCGGTCGGGTCGGCCGCCCGCAGCGTGACCACGTAGCGGCCGGGGCTGCGGAAGCTCGCGCCGAGGGCCCAGTCGTTGCTGTAGCTCCCGCACGTGGTCGCGTGCACCGCGAACGCGTGCGTCTGCGACTTGGTCTTCGCCTTCGCGTCCTGCGCGGTGATCCTCACCACGCCCGGGCTGCTCGTGCAGACCTTGTAGCGGGCGTAGACGCGCTTGCCGCTCCGGCGCAGCGACAGGAACGTGAGCGTCGGCGCCGTGTGGCCGGACGCGGTCGCGCCCGTCGTCGTCGTGGTCGCGGTGGTGGTCGTCGTCTTCGGCGCGGTCCCGAACGGGATCTGGCCGGTCGTGTTCGAGAACGCCGTCGCGACGTCGCCGGCGGCCGTCTTCACGGTCACGAGCGCGCGGATCGTGTGGTCGATGGCGTCGGCCGTGATCACGTAGCTCTGCTTCGTCGCGCCGACCACGTTCAGGCAGGCGCTCCCGTCCTTCGCGCAGAGCTGCCACTGCCAGGTGGCGGAGGCCGGCGCCGCCGTCCACGTGCCGTTGGTCAAGGAGAGCGTCTGACCGACCTTCGCGGTGCCGGCGATCGCGGGCTGGACCATCGCGGTCGGGCCGTTCGTCGAGGCGACGATCCCGCTCGGATCGGAGACGGCGGAGTTCCTCCCGTCGCTGTTCGACGCGGTCACCGTCACGGTCAGCGTGTGCGTGACGTCGGCGGCGACCGGCGCGTACGTCTGGCCCGTCGCGCCGGCGATGTCGTCGCAGTCAGTGCCGTCGGTGTCGCAGCGCTGCCACTGGTAGGCGTACGCCGTCGGACCGTACGCCCAGGTCCCGTTCCCGGCGGTGACCGGCGTCCCCTGGACGAACGGGTCGTTGACCGTCGGCGGCGTGAGGGTCTGCGGCTGCGCCGCCGAGGCTGCGGACGCGAAGACGGCGCCGGCGACGAGCGCCGGGAACAGCAGCGCGAGCTTCATTGG
The DNA here is from genome assembly GCA_963729135.1 of uncultured Actinomycetes bacterium. Classification (GTDB taxonomy): domain Bacteria; phylum Actinomycetota; class Thermoleophilia; order Gaiellales; family Gaiellaceae; genus PALSA-600. Next base: position 161,843 of record CAVSMT010000007.1, on the reverse strand, counting down.
TCGGGTTCCCTTTCGGTCCGGATCGAAGGTCGGTCGCCGCATGGTACGCGGTCGACGGCCGGGATCGTGCGGCAGCCCGAGGGCGATCGCGTCCGCGAGCCGCTACGATCGAACGGGTATGCGTCGCCGCGGGATCCTCGTCCAGATCGCCGTTCTCGCGCTCGTCGCGATCCCGCTCGCGAGCGCCGCGGCGAGCGCAGCACCGACGGCACAGTACAACGAGGCCGCGGTCGTGCACGCGTTCCGCACCGTCAACATCAAGCTCAAGGGCAGGCCCGCCGGCAACCACTCGCAGCCGGTGACGGCGTTCACGGCGGTCGTCCCGGCGACGGTGACGCACAAGAAGCCGTGGGCCGTCCAGGTCTGGGTCTACGGCGACGCGGACACGGCGTCGCAGGCCTACACCGTCGGCATCCCGGCGTGGCGCGACAACGGGATCGCCACGGCGCACGTCGAGAACCTGATCGTGACGGTCGTGCCGAAGGGCGTCACGATCGGCAGCACCGCACCCGCGTTCGCGATGCCGCAGCTCGTCACCAGAGCGCTCCACGCGCTGCAGCAGTCGCATTGACCTTCCGCGCCGGGGCGCTCGTCGCGTGCTGTGCGGCGTTCGTCGGCCTGATCGCAGGTCCCGGGCTGGCCGACTCGACGTTCAAGCAGCAGGGCCCGAAGCTGACCGGGACCGGGGAGCAGGGCGCGAGCGAGCTCGGCAACGCGGTCGCGCTCTCGGCCAGGGGCGACGTCGCGCTGGTCGGCGGCTACAACGACCACAGCCTGATCGGCGCCCTCGAGGGGATCCCCGTTCACTCGCAGGCGATCGGCGCCGTCTGGCCGTACGCCCGCTCGGGCTCGACGTGGCGCCAGACGCAGAAGAAGATTCTCGCGGCGGGCGAGCGCGGGCCCGGCGAGTTCGGGAACGCCGTGGCGATGTCGGCCGACGCGACGATCGCGCTCGTCGGGGGCCCGTCCGGGTACGGCGGCATCGGCGCGGCGTGGGTGTTCGCCCGCACCGGCTCCAGGTGGACGCAGCAGGCGAAGCTCCTTCCGAAGGGGGCGAGCCGCGCGACCGGCTACGTCAGCGACCCGATCGGGTTCGGCGCCAGCGTCGCGCTGTCGGCCAGCGGCAGGACCGCGCTGATCGGCGGCCCGACCGCCGACGGCGGTGTCGGGGCGGTCTGGGTCTTCACCCGCTCGGGCTCGACGTGGAAGCAGGCGGCGAAGCTGACCGGTAGCGGCGAGCTCGGCGCGGGCCAGTTCGGCGTCAGCGTCGCGCTCTCCGCCGCCGGGGACACCGCCCTCGTCGGGGCCCCGTTCGACGACAGCGGCGTGGGCGCCGCGTGGACGTTCGGCCGCTCGGGCGCCGGCTGGAAGCAGCAGGGGAAGAAGCTGACCGGAGACGGCGAGGCGGGGTACGCGCGCTTCGGCTACGGCGTCGCGCTCTCGGGCTCGGGCGACACGGCGCTCCTCGGCGGCCCGGTCGACGACAACGGGGCCGGAGCCGCGTGGCTCTTCACGCGCTCGGGTTCGAACTGGAGTCAACAGGGCGGGAAGCTGACCGGTCGCGGGGAGACCGGCGCCGGGCAGTTCGGCGACAGCGTCGCCCTCTCGGCGTCCGGGTCGACGGCGCTCGTCGGCGGCGCGCTCGACAACGACACGAAGGGCGCAGCGTGGGTGTTCCGCAACGGTGGTTCGGGGTGGTCGCAGCAGGGCCGCAAACTCACCGGCCGGGACGCGGTCAGCCAGAGTCAGTTCGGGGCCAGCGTCGCGCTCTCGGCGACCGGGAAAACGGCGCTGATCGGAGGCCTCGGAGACGCCGAATTCGCTGGCGCAGCCTGGGTTTTCGGCCTCTGAGCCCCCCGCTGTACTTTCGTTGACAGTGTTATAGAAGGTCAGTAGGCTTCTCAGGCTAGACGCGTACCTCTTCTATTCAGTGATTTGCTCGGCGAGGGAGGGCTCTGTGACAGGAATGACACGTACGCTCCGCCGTCTTACGATCACGGTTGCTGTCGTCGGCGTCATGACCGCTCTGGTCGCGATCAGCCAGGCGACAGGAGGCGCGACCGCGATCACGGCGCCGCCTGCGTTCACCGCCGCTCAGTTGAGCGCAACGCCGAACGGCGACTGGCTCATGTTCGGCGGCAATACGACGGCTGACCGGTACACGGCGCTCAGCCAGATCAACACCTCGAACGTGGGGACCATGCACACGGTTTGGCACATCCACACGGGTTCGACGATCGGTGCCGGCCGGTCGCAGTCCGCCGACGGGATCGTCTACCACGGCGTCTACTACACCGTGACCGGGTCCGACGACGTCCTCGCGATCGCCGCGGCGACCGGTGAGACCCTGTGGACGTACCGCGCGAACCTCGTGCCGGGGACGTACACCTCGGACGGCGGCGGCATCACCAGCCGCGGGCTCGCGATCGGGAACGGCCTGGTCTACCTGTCGCGGATCGACGACCTGAACGTGGCGCTCGACGCCAAGACGGGCGCGATCGTGTGGCAGAACCAGATCGACAGCTACACGACCGGCGGGTTCCAGACGGCGGCGCCGACGTACGTCGCCGCGAAGAACGGCCCGGAGCTCATCGTCTGCATGGCGGGCGGCGAGATCGGCGTTCGCGGCTACGTCGAGGCGCTCGACGCCAAGACCGGCAAGGCGCTCTGGAAGACCTACATGGTTCCGGGCCCCGGCGATCCGGGTCACGAGAGCTGGGGATACGACTACGACTGGGCGCATGGTGGCGCGTCGGTCTGGACGCATCCGCTCATCGACTACAAGCTCGGCATGGTGTACGTCGCGACCGGAAACGCGAGTCCGTACGTGAACCGCGCTCCGGGAGACGACCTCTACACCGCTTCCGACGTCGCGATGGACTACAACACCGGAAAGATCCTCTGGTACTGGCAGACCGTTCACCACGACCAGTGGGACGACGACATCGCGACGACGCCGACGCTGATCGACTACTACAAGAACGGCAAGATGATCCACGCGCTCGAGCAGGCGACGAAGATGGGTTACAACTTCATCGTCGATCGCGCAACGGGCAAGCCGACGATTCCGACGCCGGAAGTCCCGCAGCCGCAGGATGCGGCCGACAATGCGAGCCTCGGGAATTCGCTGACTCAGCCGATTCCGAGCGGACAGCCGTTCGCCCCGCAGTGTGCGACGGCGGCCGAGTGGATCGCGTACGGCGGTAACCCGAACCTGCTCGGCCCCGACGGGAACCCGATCAGCTTCGGGTGCGTCTACACGCCGCTCTCGTCGAACCACTACACGGCTCCGGGCTTCCACGACGACGCGGACTGGCCGCCGACGTCGTTCAACCCGAAGACCGCGCTGACGTACGTGTGCTCGACGAACAACCGCGACCGTCCGTACAAGGCGACGACGCTCGCTGCGGCGAACCCCGTTCCGGGGAAGAGCTACACCGAGACGTCGAGCACCTCGGCCGGCGACTGGCTGCAGGGCCTCTGGGGTGTCGTGACGGCGATCCGCCCGACCGACAACAAGATCGCCTGGCAGCTGATCATGCCGGACGGCAACGGCTGCTACGGCGGGACGGCGACGGCCGGCAACTCGGCCAAGACCGGCGTCCTGTTCGAAGGCACGATGGACGGCCACCTGCTCGGCATCAGCGCGAGGACCGGACAGATCCTCTGGACGTCCGACAAGCTCGACGCTTCTGCACTGGCACCGCCGACCATCTACAGCGTGAACGGCCATGAGTACGTCTCGATCATGGTCGGTGGAACCTCTGCCTCTTCGGCGGCAACGCGCGGCAACAGCATCTATGCCTTCGCGCTGCCGGACGTGACGCAGATCAGCAACTAGGGAAGCGAGAGACCGCAAGGTTCGGAAGCGGTGAGGGGCGGCGGACACGATCCGCCGCCCCTCGTTCTCTCGCCGCCGCCGAGGACTGACGTTCGCGGCGGCGCTGTACCATTCTCGGCGTGCTGCGCACCACTCGGGGAGGCGGTTGGCGAATGAGAAGGGGACTCGTGGGACGTGTCGCGCTGGTCGCGGCGTCCGTCGTGGCGCTGTCGGTCGCGACCGCTGTCCTGACGACGTCGCGGGCCGCCGCGACCACCCTGCCGGAGTCGACGTACTTCATCAACATCACGATGACGGACTCGAAGCTGATCCTGGCGCGGAAGAGCGTCAAGCCTGGCTCGCTCGTCGTGTTCACGGTGCAGAACAAGAGCTCGCGGACGCGGCGGCTCACGTTCGGCGACTTCAAGACCGGTCTGATCCCGCCCGGGAAGCACAAGCGGTTCGAGCTGAACTTCCTCGTGCCGTGGGAGTTCAACGGCGTCTCGACCGACAGCAGCGGCGCCCACCGGGTCACCGCGCGATTCGTCTGCTCCTGGTAGTCGCCGGCCTGTAGGTCGTTGACTGTCCGCGGCCGGGAGCTCGCGATCCTCCTCGCCGCGCTGGCCCTGCTCGCGCTCGCGGGCTGTGGCGGCGGCTCCGGCGCGAAGCCCGCGACGGCCTGGCCGCTCGCCAATCGGGACGCGGCCTCGACGCGGTCGTCACCCGCCGCCGGGATCGACCGGGCGAACGTCCGCGACCTGCGCGTGCTGTGGCGGTTCCGCTTCCGCGGCCGGCCGGGAGAGTCGGGCGCGTTCACGGCGACGCCGGTCGTCGCGGGCGGCGTCGTGTACGTCCAGGACATGGCGAGCACCGTGTTCGCGCTCGACCTGCGCACCGGCCGCGTGCTCTGGCGGCGCGGTTTCTTCTACGCCGCGAGCCCCGGACCGAACGGGCTCGCGGTCGCGGGCGGACGCGTCTACGGCGCGACCGATCGGATGGTCTTCGCGCTCTCCGCGCGCACCGGCAGGGTGCTCTGGCGTCGCGTGCTCGTGCGTCTCGGCGAGCCCGTCGTCGACGTCGCGCCGCAGGTCGCGAACGGAACGGTGTACGCGAGCACGATCGGCCTTCCCCCGAACGGGCGCGGTGCGCTGTATGCCCTGAACGCGGCGACCGGCGTCGTGCGCTGGCGGTTCTCGACCGTGAAGGGGCGCTGGAGGTTCCCGCGGGAAGCCGGCGGCGGCGGCGCGTGGTACCCGCCGAGCGTCGGCGGCGGCGAGGTCTTCTGGGGGACGGGGAACCCGACGCCGTTCGGCGGGAGCAAGCAGCATCCGAACGGCGGCGCGTACGCCGGCCGCGCGCTCTACACCGACTCGCTGCTCGTCCTCGACGCCGCGACGGGCCACCTGCGCTGGTTCGACCAGGTCACGCGGCACGATGTCCGCGACTACGACTTCCAGCTCTCGCCGGTGCTCGCGGCGACCGGCGGGAAGCGGCTCGTGATCGGGGCCGGGAAGGCCGGGCTCGTGATCGCGTGGGACCGGGGTACGCATCGCAGGCTCTGGCAGGTCGAGGTGGGGCTCCACCGCAACGACTCGGGCCCGCTGCCGACCCGGCCCGTGTCGGTGTGCCCGGGCCTCTTCGGCGGGGTCGAGACGCCGATCGCGTACGCGCAGGGGACCGTGTTCGTGCCGGTGGTCGACCTCTGCATGAAGGGGAGCGCGTACGGCTACCCATCGCTCGCGACGGTCGACCCGGCGAGGGGACGGGGTGCGCTCGTGGCGCTCGACGCCGCAACCGGCGCGCGCCGCTGGGCGCGGGCGCTTCCCGGCCCGGACTTCGGCTGCGCGACGGTCGGCGGCGGCATCGTGTTCACCTCGACGTACACGGGCAGGCTCTACGCCTTCGACACGCGGGACGGCGCGCGCCTCTGGAGCGCGCAGTTGCGCGCGGGAATCAACGCGTGCCCGGCCCTCGCCGGGGACGTCCTGCTCGTCGGAGCCGGCGTTCCGAGGACCCGCGGCGACGTGCTCGAACTCGACGCATTCGCGCCCCGGTGAGGCCTCGTTTTCGAAACTTCACTAAGTGGAGAAAGCGACGGCAGTCTGGTACCTTCCCGGCGGGGTCTGTGCCTGCGGTACCGGGAACCGGTCGTCATGACGCGGGTCCCAGGGTGAGACCGTGTCCTGGGGAGCTGGAACGTTGAGACGAATGGGAGGACTCATGAGGATCGAAGACGGCGGCAAGCGCGCACCCTCGTGGTCGCGGCGCAAGGTCGCGGTGGGGCTGGGCGCGGCAATCTGCCTCGTCGCCGCGGTCGCACTTCCCGCGAGCGGGAAGGTCGCGCAGAAGGACTCGAGCGCGAAGAGCGCGGTCACGGTCGTCACGGTCACCGCCGGCAAGCCGTCGGAACTGGCGTTCAAGCTCTCGACGAAGAAGATCTCCCCCGGAAAGGTCACGTTCAAGGTCACGAACCAGGGCCTCCTCACGCACACGTTCAAGATCTGCGCGAGCGCCAAGGGCGGTAGCGCGAACGCCTGCGTCGGGAGGGTCACGCCCATCCTCAAGCACGGCAAGTCGTGGCTCCTCACCGTGATCCTCACGAAGGGCACGCACGAGTACATCTGCACGATCCCGGGGCACGCCGCAGGCGGCATGAAGGGCGTCCTCGGCGTCGGCGTCACCGCGACCGCGCCGAGCACGAGCTCCGGCGCGAGCGCGACCGGTGGCAGCGGCACGACATCGGGCTCGGGCAGCTCGACGGGCTCGACGACGACGACTGCGTCCGCTCCGCCGCCGGCCGCGACCGCGGCGCTGATCGGCGATCCCGTCGCCGGGAAGACGGTGTTCACCTCGAGCGCCAACCCGCCCTGCGCGAGCTGCCACACGATGAAGGCAGCCGGCTCGACCGGGACCGCTGGCCCGAACCTCGACTCGCTCGCTCCCGACCAGGGCACGGTCGTCACCGCCGTGACGTACGGGCTCCCCGGGGGCATGCCGGCTTTCGGGCAGACGGGCATGCTCAACTCCTCGCAGATCAACAACGTCGCGGCGTACGTCTACCAGTCGACGCACCAGTAACGACGCGGCTCGAGACCTGATTTCGCGTATCTCCGCGGCGGCAGGACCGCCGCGGAGATGCGCGTTTTGCGCGTGTTAGACTCGGTCGGGGTTCCCTTCTCGGGGAGATTGTCAGGGTGCAGCTCTCGTCGCTATTCGGATCGTCCGCCCGGCCGAGACGCCGGCTGGTCGTGGCCGGAGCGGCGACCGTCGTCGTCGGGCGATCGCCCTCGCCGCGGTGCTCGGATTCGGCGGCGGATCGTCGGCGGCCGACCAGGGTGCGCTCTCGAAGCGCTGCCCGACGGCGTCGCTCGTGACCGACACGCTCAAGCAGCCGATCGACAAGTCGGTGTCGAATCTGATCTCGTACGGCGACAACGCGATGAACCGCGGAACCCGGCTGACGTGCACCTACACGACGAGCGCGGGCAAGACGATCACCTACACGCTCAGCAGCAACGTGACGAACCCGATCGCGATCGTCATGGCCGAGGAGGCCGGGTTCGGGAAGATCGCGACCTTCAGCGGCGGCGCGGGCATCGAGCACGTGAAGGACAGTCAGGTCGTCCCCGCCTTCGGGCCGGCCAAGATCGCGTGGTCGCTGAAGAACGGGCAGATCCTCTCCGCGCTCTACGGCCGGACGCACCTCCTGATCGTCGCGAAGGGCGCGAGCGAGGCCGAGCTCGAGGCGCTGGCGAAGAGCACTCTGGGCGTTCCGCAGGCGAACCTGCGCGTCCAGAAGGCCACCTGAAGCTCCGCGGCTACCAGAGGCGATAGCCCCACGCGGCGCCGACGCCGTGGCTGTCGTTGAAGCCGCCGACGAGCGCGGTCGTCCCGCGGGCCGAGAGCGCGACGCTGATGCCGAAGCCGGCGTTGCCGACCGCGTTGCGGCCCGTCAGCATCCTGCCGGACTGGGCCCAGCTCGAGCCGCTGCGCTTGAAGACCCAGGCCGCACCGCGCCCCACCGCGCCGTTGTTCCCGGCCCCGCCGACGAGCGCCGTCCCGCCGGCGGACGAGAGCGCGACGCTGCCCCCGAACTGGACGAGCCCGGGACGCCCCTTCGGCGTCAGCTTGTTCCCCTGCTGGCTCCAGCTCGATCCCGAGCCGGTGAAGACCCACGCCGCGCCGGCGTCGTCGTTGTCGACGGGCGCGCCGATCAGGGCGGTCGTGCCGGCCCCCGAGAGCGCGACGCTGCTCCCGAACTGCGCCTGCCCCGTGTAGCCCTTCGGCTTGAGGCCCTTCCCCTGCTGGCTCCAGCCGGCGCCGGAGCGGGCGAACACCCAGACCGAGCCGAGCCCGTTGTCGTCGAGCGGCCCGCCGATCAGAGCCGTCTTGCCCGACGACGACAGCGCCGCGCTCACGCCGAACCGGGCGGGGCCCGTCTCGCCGGAGCCGGTCAGCTTCTCGACCTGCCGCCAGCGCGGGCCCGAACGGACGAACATCCAGGCCGCGCCCGCGCCGTTCGCGTCGGTCGGCCCGCCGATCAGCGCGGTCGTGCCGGACGCGGAGAGCGCCACGCTCTCGCCGAAGCTGCTCCTCCCGGCCTCGCGTGCCGGCGTGAGCTTCCGGCCCTGCTGCCCCCAGGTCGTGCCCGAGCGCGTGAAGATCCAGGCGGCGCCGATCCCGCCGTTGTCGAGCGGCCCGCCGACGAGAGCCGTGTTGCCGTCGGCGGAGAGGGCGACGCGCAGGCCGAACGCGCCGGTGCTCCCGATCGCGCCGCTCGTCAGCTTCCGGCTCTGCTGCCGCCACGTGGAGCCCGCGCGGCCGAAGACCCACGCTGCGCCGACGTTGCCGCTGTCGCCGGACGCGCCGATCAGGGCCGTGTCGCCCTTGGCCGAGAGGGCGACGCTGATCCCGAAGTTGCCGTTGCCCGCCTCCCCGATCGCGGTCATCTTGGGGCCCTGCTGCAGGAACGGGTCGATGCGCAGCGGATACCGCGCGGCGCGGTCCCAGACGCGGACGAGCACGCGCGCTCCCGACACCGAGAGTCTGGCCGGGACGGACCGGCCCGACGCGTCGACGACGCGCAGTCCGCCGTACCGCAGCGGGACCTTCCCCGCCCGCGAGGCGAACGCGATGCTCGCGCCGGCCGGCCGCGGATGGAGCGACCCGCCCGCGGACAGCGCCAGCGTCAGCGGCCCGGCGCCGCGCCCGGGCGGAGATGCGAGCGTGAATCCCTGTTCGAGCCCGAGCGGGCCGTTGCGGTACCACTCCACGATCCCGCTCCGGCGAAAGCGGACGACGTTCCCCGCCGAGACCGGCTCGACGCTCGGCACGGTCGTCAGCCTCCGTCCGTACCCGACCGCTGCGAGCCGCAGCTCGACCGTCCCGCCGGCAGCGCTCGCACGGACTCCCGAGCGGGCGAAGGCGCTCGAGACGCCACCGCCCGACGCGACGAGCACGCCGTCGCGCCGACCGACGCGAAACGCCGGATCGAGCCCGCCCGCGGCCCGCTGCACGAGGGTGCGCAGGCCGACCGGCACGTCCGTCGGCGCGGGCGCCGCCGCCTGCGGCCGCGGTTGTCCTCCGCCGAGCGCAGGGCCCCACGACGCCAGGCCGGCGACGGCGGCCAGGCAGGCCGCCAGCCTCGCCGCGCGGCATGAATCGAGAGGCGCCGAGATCAAGAGGCCGCTGGCGCCAGCTGGGCCTCTAGAGGATCCCGCGTACGAGCGCGGCCAGCTGGCCGATCGTCGCCTTCGGCGGTGCGCCGACGACGACCTCCGTCTTGCCGCTGAGGACGAACAGGCTGTTCCCGCCGCGCGGGTCGCTTGCCGGCGACTTGACGGCCCAGGCCGTGTCGCCGACACGGCGCACGACGATCGGGTCGATGCTATGCCCGGCGGCCTTTCGCGCCGACGCGAAGATCGCCTTCGTGACCGGGAACTCGAACGTGATCGTGACCGGCACGCCGATCTGCTGCGTCGCGGATTTCTGCGCGTTCGTGTACGTGTAGAGGCAGGTCTTCTGCGTTGCGTGCGCCGGCGACGGCCCCGACGGCATCGCGCGGCTCGAGGCCGCCCCCGCGCCCTGGTACGTCGCGCTCGTGTACGAGATGATGCGGGTGCGGAGCCCGAGGCCGAGCATCGAGGCCACGACCGAATGCGACGGGCATTTGCTCGGCAAGCTGGCGGCGGCGTCCGCGGCGGTCGAGCGCGCGGCGGCGGCCGAGGCGCCGAGCATCACGACTGCGAGCACGAATGCGGCGCTCAACGCGAGCGATGTCTTGCGTCCCGGTCCCGATGGCGACAGCACGACCACTAGCCCTCCCCTTGCATTGCCGCCGAGTATAGCCGCATCGAGCGCGATTCGCCCGCGCCCGGCCGCAGAAGCGAACGGGGAAATCGGGGCCGAGCGCTACAGGTTGTTGCGGATCTGCGTGACCGCATCCGGGATCAGATGCGGCACCGGGGTCATCGCCGTGATGTGGAGATACGACCAGCTCAAACCCTGGTTTGCCAGGTGGTTGCCTTCCGCCACGGGAGCCGCGCCGGTCGCGTTGAAGTAGATCGTCACCGAGCCGCCGCTGCCGCTGCAGAGGCACTGCGGAGGTGCGAGCTTCCCCTGGCACGAGATGCCGGGGCTCGCGAACTGGCATTTCGCGCTGCCGCTGGTTCCCGAGACGCCGGTGATCGTGAGCTGCGGCGGTGCGTTCCAGGTGAACGCGTCGATCGAGCCGATCCCGCTCGCGTCGGTGACGACGAGCTTGTACGAGCCGTTCCCGAGCGGCGTCAGCACCGTGTCGTATTCGATCTCGGCCATCGGCTCGAATCCCGCGCCGCCCTCGCCGCCGCTCGTGCCCGGAACGCCGTGCCAAATCACGTTGTAATTCCACGCGAACCGGACGGATCCGCTCCGGCACTCGCCGCCGTAAGCGCGCGCGTTCGCGTCCGCATAGGCGATGCACGTGAAGTTCGTAATGCCTCCGGGCTGCCCGCTCAGAAGTTGGTTCTGTGCTCCGGCGGTGGTATTCGGAAGCGTCTCGTTGATCAGCTTCGTGATAGCGGCGCGCGCTTTGTTGCAGCTGTAATTGATCACGAAAGACTCGTACAGATTGCTGCTGATCTTCGCCTGGTAAAGGTCGCTGTTCGCGAAATTATTCGGAGGCCAGATCCATACGGGGCCCTTGATCGGCGTGCATTCCTGAAAGTTGTTCTGGTGGGTCGCGGCGGCGGTCGACGACGAGCGCGCGCTGTTCGCGGCGGGGCCGATCGTCGCGCCGACGACGACGAGCATTGCGACGGCGAGCCCGATCCGAATCGAGCGGCGACGTGCGCGTGTGCCGTCGTCCGGAGAGAAGGTGGACGGACGGTGGTTCTGTCCCCTGGCCCGGTCCACCGTCTCGCTTATACCAGTAGGTGGTGTTGGTTTCAAGTAAGACGCTCTCGAAAGCGCGGTCGAGTCCGGAGGCTCGAAAAGGTGATCCCGACACGGTTTCGGAGGCTCGAGAGAGGCGCCGGATACCGCGGTACGCTGGCCCGGTGGAGTTGCGCGCGCTGCGGCGGCGGTGGGACGCGTTCGGCCGGCGCGACCCGCTCGGGGCGATCCTCGATCCCCTCCAGGGCGGCGAGGAGCGCGACCTCGACGCGTTCTTCGCGTGGGGCGAGCGAGAGCTCGAGGCGGTGCTCGAGCACGGGCGAAGCCACGGCTTGCCGCTGCGCCGCGCCTCCGCGCTCGACTTCGGCTGCGGGGCGGGCCGGCTGACGCAGGCGATGGCGGCGCGGTTCGACCGGTGCGTCGGGGTCGACATCTCGCCGGTGATGACAGGCCTCGCCGCGGAGCTGAACCGGCACGGCGAGCGCTGCCGGTACGTGGTGAACGAGGCCGAGACGCTGCCGTTCCCGGACGGGAGCTTCGACTTCGCGTACTCCGCCCTCGTCCTCCAGCACATGGACCCGCCGCTCGCGTGCGGATACGTCGCCGAGCTCGTCCGCGTGCTCGCGCCCGGCGGGCTGCTCGTGTTCCAGCTTCCGAGCGAGCGCGACACGCGCTCCGAGCTCCCGTGGACGGCGTTCCGCGCGCACGTCGAGCCGCTCGCGCCCGTTCCCGCGCTCGCGCCGGGAGAGAGCGGCGAGCTGCGCGTTCGCGTCCGCAACCTCGGCGACGTCCGCTGGCCGGCGGAGCTCGAGCGGCGGCCGTTGCGGCTCGGCGCGCGGTGGCGCGACGCCGCCGGCGAGGTCGTCTCGGACGACGCACGCGCGGCGCTCCCGCACGACGTCGCGGCCGGCGAGGCGATCGAGGTCGCGCTCGTCGTGACCGCGCCGGAGGCGGGCGCCGCGCTCGAGCTCGACATGGTCCAGGAGGGAGTCGCGTGGTTCGCCGAGCGCGGGTCGGAGCCGTACCGGGCGGCCGGCGGCGCCGCACCCGAGCCGCCGCCCGCGAACGTGTTCCGGAGCCGGATCGCGCGAGGCCTCCGGCGGCGGCTCGTCCGGCCCGTCGAGATGAACGCCGTCCCGCGCGAGCAGGTGCTCGCGATCCTCGACGGGGCCGGCGCGCGCGTGCTCGAGGTGGTCGAGGACGACGCCGCCGGCTCGGGCTGGATCAGCCTCCGCTACAGCGCGACGAGGGGTCCGGCGGGCTGAGACGACCGCGCCTGGACGGGTCTACACTCGACCGGCCGATGGACGCGACCGCCGAAGAGCCCGCGACGCCGGCCAGGCCGGCCGCGCCGGGGGTCGCGTTCGTCTTCGCGTTCGTCGGGAGCGGCTGCCTGCTCGTGCTCGAGCTCGTCGCCGCGCGGCTGATCGCGCCGACGGTCGGCGTCTCCCTCTACACCTGGACGTCCGTGATCGGGGTCGTGCTCGGCGGCGTGAGCCTCGGGAACTACCTCGGCGGCCTCCTCGCCGACCGGTGGCCCAGCCGCACGACGCTCGCGGTCGTGTACCTCGCCGGCTCCGCCGCGTCGCTGCTCGTGCTCGGCGTCCTGCACTTCGTCGGCTCGCTCGAGCTGCCGCGGAGCTCGCCCGCACTGCTCCAGGTGCTGTGGATCACCTCGGTCCTGTTCCTGCTGCCCTCCACGGTCCTCGGCGCGCCGACGCCGATCCTCACGCGGCTCTCGCTCTCCGCCGTGGATCACACGGGGCGCGTCGTCGGCCGGATCCAGGCGGGGGCCGCGCTCGGGAGCATCGTCGGCGCGTTCCTCACGGGCTTCTTCCTCGTCTCGTGGGCCGGGACGCGGCACATCGTCGCGGGCGTCGCCGCGATCCTGCTCCTGCTCGCGGTCCTCGCCGGGCTGCCGCGCTGGGTCGGCCGCTTCTACGCGGTCGGGCTGCTCGCCGCGCTGATCGTCACGGCGGCCTGGGCGTCGCACAGCCCGTGCACGCGGGAGAGCAGCTACTACTGCATCCGGGTCACGCCGGGGACGCTCACGACCGTCTCGAACGGCGAGCGCTTCGTCACGACGCCGCCCGTCCAGACGCTCTTCCTCGACAAGCTCGCCCACAGCGTCGTCGACCTGCTCAACCCGACCGACCTGCTCTACAACTACGAGGTCGAGTACGCGTGGGTGCTGCAGGACCTCCATCCGCCGGGGAGCCGGATCGATGCGTTCTTCATCGGCGGCGGCGGCTTCGCCTTCCCGCGCTTCATCCAGGCGGAGTACCGCGGCCCGCTGACGGTCGCGGAGATCGACCCGGAGGTCACGAGGATCGCGCGCGAGAAGCTCGCGCTCCGCCCGACGGCGAGGATGAAGATCGTCGCCGAGGACGCGCGGCAGGAGCTGCGCTCGCAGCCGTCGACGGCGAAGTTCGACGCGATCTTCGGCGACGCGTTCGACGACTACGAGGTCCCGTACCACCTGACGACGCGCGAGTTCGACCGGATCGTCGCGGCCCACCTGAAGCCGCACGGGCTCTACTTCCTGAACGTGGTCGACGCCGTCCACCACGACTTCCTCCGGTCGGAGATCAGGACGCTGCGCGAGGTGTTCCCGTACGTGGCGCTGGCGCCGCTCCCCGGGACGTGGCCGCCGAGCTGGCCCCGCGCCACGTTCGTGCTCCTCGCCGGCGACCACCCGCCGGTGCACAAGCTCAACGAGACCGTGTCCGCGAGCGCCCTCGACCGGTTCGTCGCGCACGGCCACAGCGTCGTCCTCACCGACGACCACGCGCCCGTCGAGCAGCTCCTCGCGCCCGTGTTCAGCCAGGCGCTGAAGACGCGGCGGTAGTCGCGCTACGGCCCGTTGTCGACGACGATCACGTAGCCCTTCTTCGTGATCGCGTCGGAGGCCGCGCGCATGTCCTTCACGCCCTTGAGCGTGGGGAGCACGGTGCTGATCGACGCGCCGCCGCCCTTCTCGACGTGGGCGATCATCGCGTCGAGCTCGGTCGCGTACTCCTGGACCCCGTGGATGAGCTGCTCGTGCAGCGTCCGGATCCGGGCCGGCGGGGTGATCTTCTCGAGGCTCGCGGCCGCGGAGCGGAGCTGCTTCTGCGCGGTGCGCAGGTCGTGCACGACGAGGTCCGGCTGCGTGCTCGAGACCGAGATCGAGCGGTCGGTCTGCGTGAGCGTGTGTGCGAGCTTGCTGCCGAGGAGCTGCATCGCGAGCTCGTAGTCGGTGAACGTCGTCCGCTCCGTCGAAACGATCGGGGCCGACGGCCGCGAGGTCGACCGGGCCGAGTGCGGCGACTGCGCCGCGCGCGTGGTCGTCTGTGGCGTCGTCGTCGGCTGAGTGCCGCTCGTGGAGGAGGACCCGCCGCCGCCGCAGCCGGCGGCGAGGAGCGCGACCGACGCGAGCGGCGCGAGGAGGAGGAATCCGCGTCTCGGGCCAGCCATTTCGGCACACGATAGCGGCAACGTCGCAGGGCTTTCTGCCCCGCGGGAGACGCGGAACTTGCGTTTGAGATCGGGTCGAAACACCGTCATGTTTCCGTATAGAGTTGTCATGATTTCGCCGCGTGGACGGCGGGAGTGCGGGGAGCGAGTTCCACAGGTCCGAACCAATCGTTAGCTGGGTAATCAAAGGGAAGGGAACCCACTCATGATCCTCAGAAGAAGGCTGAGAGGCGGGCGGCGGGCGTCAGCCGCGCTCGTCCCGGTGCTGGGTGCGCTCGTCGTCTGCGGCGTGCTGGCGGGAGCAGCGTTCGCGAGGCCGAGCGCCGTGCCGCAGAACGGCGGCGCCGCGTACAGCGCCCCCGGAGCGCTGCCGCCGATCACCAATGTGAACTCGACCGCGACCTGTCCGGTCTGCGGCGTGTACAAGGTGGGGCAGACGTTGACGGCGGGTCCCGGCACGTGGGCCGGCAATCCGACGACGTTCACCTACCAGTGGCAGCGGTGCGCGAGCGACGGCACCAGGTGCGCCAACATCGCCGGTGCGACCGACACGACGTACGTCCTCACCGATGCAGATCTGACGCACACGGTGACCGTGGTCGCGACGGGAGCGAACTCGGACGGCAAGAGCGCGGCCGTGGCTCTTCCCACCCCGATCGTCTCCTCGGCCGCAGGCCCGATCAGCCAGTCGGGGAACTGGCCGGTCGTCACCGGGACCGCGAGGGTCGGCTGGCAGCTGACGATCTTCCCGGGCCCCTGGACGCCGGCTGCGACGTCGTACGTCTTCCAGTGGCAGCGCTGCGACAAGTACGGCAACAACTGCCTGAACATCCCGGGCGCCACCGGGCAGACCTACGACGCCAGGGTGATCGACATCGGGCACAGGCTCGGCGCGATCGTGACCGCGCAGGCCGCCAGCGGCTCCGGGTCCGAGATCGCGATCAACCCCGGGCTCGTCTCGAAGCCGAAGCTCAAGAAGTAGCGACCACGAGCGCTGCGTCCGCCCGGTTGCCGTTCCGGGCGGACGCAGCGCTTTCGTCGCCGAGCTCAGCCGGCGAGCCGCGCGAGCAGCGCGTCGAGCCGCGCGTAGCTCTCGTTCGCGCCGCTCTCGGCGCCGTACCGGAGCACGCCGTCGCGCTCCTCGGTCGTGTCGAAGAGGAGGACGGTCGTGAGCCGCGTCCCCTCGGGGACCTCCTCGAACGTGAACGTCTGGACGTGGACGCGGCCCGGCATCGCCTCGGACTCGAACGTCTGCACGATCAGCTCGGGCGGGACGACCTCGCGGAACGTCCCGCGTACGGCCGACTCGCCGCCCGGGTACGTCGTGACGAACCGCCACGTGCCGCCGGTGCGGACGTCCATCTCGTCGACGGTGGTGCCGGGGCCCCACCACTCGGGGATCAGCTCCGGGTCGGTGAACGCGGCGAAGACGTGCTCCCGCGGCGCGTCGAAGACGCGCTCGAGCCGGATCTCGGTCTCGGTCGGCGTCGTGACCGTCGCGGTCCGCGCCTCCTGGTCGGTGCTCATTGCGGCACTCCTTTCCTGCGTTCGAGGAGCTCCCCGAAGCGGTCGAGTCGTTCGTCCATCGTTCGCCGGTAGCCCGCGATCCAGTCCTGGACGTCGTCGAGCCGCCGCGGCCCGAGGCTGCACCGGCGCGTCCGGCCCACCTTCTCGGTGGCGACGAGCTCGGCCTCCTCGAGCACCCGCACGTGCTTCTTCATCCCGGTTAGCGAGATCCCGAACGGCTGCGCGAGCTCGGTGATGGTCGCGCTGCCGCGGCCGAGGCGCTCGAGCACGCCCCGGCGAGTGGGATCCGCGAGGGCGGCGAACGTGCGGTCGACCGGCGAATACTGAACCATAGGGTTCAGTATTGCACAGCCGACAACCGCGCTGCGAGGAAGGCGAGCAGCCGCTCGAGGAACAGCCGGCCGGCGTCGGTGTCGAGGTCGAACTGGTACTCGTGCCCGAGCGGCGGCTCGCGGTCGGCCGCGAAGAAGACCGTCTCGGGCTCGACGCCGTGCGCCCGCAGCCGCTCGACGAGAAGCTCGGAGTGCGCCCGCAGCGGGTCGGCGTTCCCGACCGTGATCAGCGCGGGCGGGAATGCGGGCGACAGATGGTCGCCGACCGAGAACGTCGCGAAGTGGGGATCGTCGAGGAACCGGCGCCGGCCGGAGTACGCCCACAGCACCGTGGTGAGGAAGCGGCGGCCCTCCGGGCTCGCCGCGCTCCCGGCGAGCGCGAGGTCGTACGGGCCGCACGCGAGCACGAGGCCGCGGAGCCGGTCGGCCGCGAGCGTGGGGGCGATGCCGACGGCGTTGGCGTACCGGGGCGTCGTCACGAGCGCGCCGAGCTGCGCCGCGATCTGCGCGCCCGCCGAGTCGCCCCCGAGCGCGATCCGGGTCGGGTCGATCCCGAGCTGTTCCGCCTCCGCCTGCACGTGCGCGAGCGCCCGCATCGCCTGCCGCGTCGGCGTCGGGTACCGGCGTCCGGGCGCGAGCGAGTAGCGGGGCGCGACGACGGCGTAGCCGTGGCTCGCGATCAGCCTGAAGTAGTCCGCGAGCTCCTCCTTCGAGCCGCCGACCCAGCCGCCGCCGTGGACCCACACGAGCGCGGGCAGCGCCGCGCCCGCCCCGGCCGGACGGTGGACGTCGAGGAGCATGTCGGGCTCGTCGCCGTACCGCTCGTCCACGAGCGAGCTCACGCCGTCGGGCGCGTGAGCCGCGAGCCCGCGGGCGGTGCGCGCCCCGCCCGCGGCGAATGCCCGTCGCAGGAGCAGCGCCGCCGGCCGCGGGGTGACGAGGAGGCTGGCGCGCAGGGTTGCGTCCGCAATGCGCCCGACGATCGCGCGGTCGCTCACGGGGCCGAGTATCGCGGCGCAAAGATCGGTAGCGCCGGACGCCAATCTGGGCACTCCCGCCGATGCGCCCGAATGGGGCGCTCACTAGCGTCGAGATCGCTGCGGAAACCCGCATCTCGACGACTGAGGGAGTGAACGGAGATGAGAGGAAGGAAGAGGATCGGAGGCCGGCGGATCGCCCTGGCCGTGCTCGGGGCGGCCGTGCTCGCGGTCAGTTCGGCCGGCGCCGCGCTGGCCGGCTCGGGCTCGGGGAGCAACGAGGCCGCGCTCGTGCAGGCCGCGCGGGCGACCGCGAAGTACCACCAGGTCGGGGTCGCGAAAGGCGCCGGCTACGGGCTGCTGAAGGACGCGAAGGGGATCGCGTGCATCTCGATGACCGGCATGCCGGGCATGGGCGCGATGGGCATCCACTACGCCAAGGGCGCGCTCGTCGGCGACGGGAAGATCGCCGTCGCCACCCCCGAGGCGGTCATCTACCAGCCGGAGGCGAACGGGAAGCTCCAGCTCGTCGCGGTGGAGTACGTCGTCCTGAAGAAGGCGTGGGACGCGCACCACGCGTCGCCGCCGGCGCTCTTCGGCAAGACGTTCAACTTCACCCCGGCCGGGAACCGCTTCGGACTTCCGGCGTACTACTCGCTGCACGCGTGGATCTGGAAGAACAACCCGAGCGGCGAGTTCTCGATGTGGAACCCGAGCGTGAGCTGCAAGTCGGCATGAGCTCGCGTACGGTGGGGGCGGCCCCGGCGGAGGGCCGCCCCCGGCACCTGCGCCTGGCGCCGAGCGTGCCCGAGCGCCCGGCGCTGCTCGAGCGCGAGCGGCCCATGGGGCTTCTCGGCGAGTGGCTCGAGGCGGTCGGCGCCGACGGCGAGGGCCGACTCGTCCTCGTCGCGGGCGAGGCGGGCGTGGGGAAGACGTCGCTGCTGCGGCGGTTCTGCGACGAGCGGGACGCCCGCGTCCTCTGGGGCTCGTGCGACCCGCTCTTCACGCCGCGGCCGCTCGGCCCGCTCGTCGACGTCGCCCGCGCGACGGGCGGCGAGCTCGCCGAGCTCGTCCAGCGGGAGGCGCGACCGCACGAGGTCGTCGCGGCGCTCGTCCGCGAGCTCGAGTCCGAGGCGCCGGCGATCCTCGTGCTCGAGGACGTGCACTGGGCCGACGAGGGAACGCTCGACGCGCTCCGGCTGCTCGGCCGCCGTGCCGCCGACGCGCCGGCGCTCGTGATCGCGAGCTACCGCGACGACGCGCTCGACCGTTCGAGCCCGCTTCGCGTCGTCCTCGGCGAGCTCGCGTCGGGCGGGACTGCGCGCCTCGTGCTCGAGCCGTTCTCGGCCGACGCGGTCGCGCGCCTCGCGGAGCACCACGGCGTCGACGCCGGCGAGCTCTACCGCAGCACCGGCGGCAACCCGTTCTTCGTCGGCGAGGTGCTGGCGGCGGGGCCGGGCGAGATCCCGCCCACGGTCCGGGACGCCGTGCTCGCGCGCGTGAGCCGGCTCGGCCCGCGCGCGCGGATCGTCCTCGACGCGGCCGCGGTGCTCCCGCCGGCCGCGGAGCTGCCGCTGCTGGAGGCGCTCGCCGGCGACGCGGTCGACGCGCTCGACGAGTGCGTCGGCGCCGGGATGCTGACGGCGCGCGCCGACGGCGTCGCCTTCCGTCACGAGCTGGCGCGAATCGCCGTCGAGGAGTCGCTGTCGCCGCATCGCCGCCTCGAGCTGCACCGGCGCGCGCTCGCCGCGCTCGCGGCGGACGCGGCGGCCGACGCGGCGCGGGTGACGCACCACGCGGTCGCCGCGGGCGACGCCGACGCGGTGCTCCGCTTCGCCCCGGTCGCGGCGGCGCGCGCGGCGTCGGTCGGCGCCCACCGGGAGGCGGCGGCGCAGTACGCGCAGGCGCTCCGGTTCGGCGACCGCCTCCCGGCCGCGGAGCGCGCCGAGCTGCTCGAGCGGCGCTCGCGCGCGCTTTACCTCACGGACCAGAACGCGGAGGCGCTCGCGGCCGGCGTCGCCGCGCTCGATCTCCGCCGCGAGCTCGGCGACCGCCTCCGCGAGGGCGACGCGCTGCGCTGGCTCTCCGAGATCCTGTGGTGCCCTGGCCGCGTGGCCGAGTGCGAGCGGGCCGCTCGCGAGGCGGTCGCGGTGCTCGAGCAGCTTCCGCCCGGGCCGGAGCTCGCGCTCGCGTACGGGAACCTCGCCGGCGTCTGCAACCGCGCCCACGCGCTCGAGGAGGCGGCGACGTACGGGCGCCGCGCGCTGGAGCTGGCGGAGTGGCTCGACTCCGGTGCGCTGCGGCTCGGCGCGCTCCTCCACGTCGGCACGACCGAGCTCGCCCGCGGCTCGGCGGCCGGCGTCGAGATCCTCGAGCGCGGCCTCGCCGAGGCCGAGCGCGACGGGCACGAATGGACGGTCGGGAACTTCTTCGTCGCGCTCGCGTCCGGCGCGGTCGAGGCGCGCGACCACGCCGCCGCCGACCGGTACCTCGAGGTCGGCACGCGCTACTGCAGCGACCACGGCCTCGAGCTCTTCCGGCTGTACCTGCTCGCGTTCCGCGCGCGGCTCGAGCTCGACCGCGGGCGCTGGGAGGCGGCGACAGACGCGGCGGCGGCGGTGCTGCGCGTCCCGCGCGCGTCGACGACGCCGCGGATCCTCGCGCTCGTCGTGACCGCGCTCGCGCGCGCCCGCCGCGGCGAGCCCGGCAGCGGGCCGCTGCTCGACGAGGCGTGGGAGCTCGCGGCGCCGACGGGCGAGCTGCTCCGGCTCGCGCCGGTCGCGGCCGCGCGGGCCGAGGTCGCGTGGCTCGAGGGGCGCGGCGCGGACGTCGGCGAGCTGACGGAGGCGGCGCTCGAGCTCGCGGTCGAGCGCGGGACGACGTGGTGGATCGGCGAGCTCGCGTGCGGGCGCCGCCGAGCCGGGATCGGCGAGCCCGTCCCGCCGGGCGCCGCCGTGCCGTACGCGCTCGAGCTCGGCGGCGAGCCGCGCGCCGCGGCCGCGCTCTGGTCGCGGCTCGGCTGCCGCTACGACGCGGCGCTCGCGCTCGCGCAGGCCGACCGCGAGGACGACCTGCGGCGCTCGTTCGCCGAGCTCGATGGGCTCGGCGCGGGTGCGGCCGCCGCCGTCGTCGCCCGGCGTCTCCGCGACCGCGGTGCGCGCGCGATCCCGCGCGGGCCGCGCCCGGCGACGCGCCGCAACCCGGCGAACCTCACCGCGCGCGAGCTCGAGGTGCTCGAGCTCGTCGCCGGCGGGCTCCGCAACGCCGAGATCGCCCACCGGCTCTTCGTCTCACGGCGAACCGTCGACCACCACGTGTCGGCGGTCCTGCGCAAGCTCGGCGCCGGCCGCCGCGCGGAGGCCGCGGCCGAGGCGGTCCGCCTCGGCATCCTCGATGTCTCGTAGCCTCCCGTCTCGATGCGGCCGCTCGTCTCCTCGATCGCGCGACCGTCCGCGAGCTACGGGACGGCGAGCTCCATCCGGTCGCAGTAGAGATCCACGACCACGCGCGCGACCGTCTCGGCGGCGGTCTGCTGCGGCGCGGGCTCGAGCCGGAAGATGCCGAGGTCGAAGAAGCTCACCTCGCCGAGCGGCTTGCCGGCGGTCGAGAGGAACGTGAGCTTCCCGTTCCGCTCCTTCGACGGGTCGTTGTTCCCCTTCATCACGAAGTCGTCGAACCACGCCGTCCACGTGTCGGCGCCGCTCGCGGCCAGCGTGACGCGGAGGTTCGGGAACGCGAGCCGGCCCGGCTGCTCGGCGACCACGCGCAATTCGCCGACCGCGTCGGTCACGATCGCCTGCGAGACGGTGAACGCCTCGATCCGGGTCACCCGCTTGGAGTCGAGCCCGTCGATCTCGAGCTGGAAGTTCGCGGACGTCCACTCGAGCTGGCGGCCGGCGGTGCTCTTCACGGCCTTCGCGGAGCCCTTCGCGAGTCGGGTGTACTCGGGCGCGATCTTGACCGTGAGGTAGAGCCGGTCCTTCGACGACGCGTCGACCGCGGGGATCGTCACCTCGGTCAGGAGCCCGCGGAAGAACTCCTGCGCCGAGGTGGCCTTGCCGGCCGCGTCGGTGGCGACGATCGAGCCGTCGCGGCGCGGGTAGTTCCCCTTCCACGAGGCCGCGATCCACTCGTAGACGAGCTTGTCGAGCGAGAGGTCGAGCTGCAGCTCGAGCTCCTCGTAGCGGACGCGGCCGAGGCGCTTCTCGTCGAAGGCGCCCGGGCCCGGCGTCGTGACGACCTCCGCCGCGATCGCGCCGCCGTCGACCGACTGGAGGAAGCCGCAGACGACGCCGTCGAGCTCCAGTGCGTACTTCGCTGCCGTGAACCCGCGCACGCCGGGCATCGCGCAAGCCTAACGGGTCAGCGGTGGAGCTCGGCCCAGACGACCTTGCCGTCGTCGAGGGGCTCCCAGCCCCACGCGAGCGCCGTCGTCGCGACCATCGCGAGGCCGCGGCCCGAGATGTCGGTCGGCGCCGGGTCGCCGGCGCACGGCGGCGCCGGGCTCGCGTCGCGCACGGAGATCCGGAGGACGCCGCCCGACGAGCGAGAGCGTGACGCCGAAGTCGGAGCGGGCGTGGACGACCGCGTTCGCGGCGAGCTCGCTCACGACGAGCTGCGCGTCGGCGACGAGCTCGGCGCGCTCGGTCGGCGCGAGCTGCTCGGCCGCGAACCTGCGGGCGGCGCTCGGCGCGTCGAGCGCCCTCGGGAACGCCCGGGTGGCGGCCTCGGGCGCGCCGACGACGCTCGAGTGGAGGCGGCAGAGCTCTCCGAGCGCGTCGGCATGGGCCTCGCCCGCGACCGACGCGGCGGGGTACGCGCACAGGAGTGAGAACGGGAGCTCCCGCGCGAGCCGGTTCCACAGGTCCTCGAGCGCGATCGCGGCGTTGACGTGCCCGGCGTCCCAGAGCACCGCGACCATCTCGCCGTACACGCGAACCGGCGTGCCGGCCGCGGCCGCCGCGCGGATCGGGCCGCCGACGAGACGCTCGAGCTCCCGCCGATCGGGCTCGCCGTCGACGAGGATCCGCAGCAGCGTCTCCTCCGCGTCGAGCGCGAGCAGCCGGCCGGCGTCGGCGCCGCGAGCCAGGAGCGCGGCCTCGAAGGCGGCGCGGTGCGCGGCGCTCGCCAGCACGACGGCGACCTCGCCGGCCTCGAGCGCGGCGTGCAGGTAGTCGGCGACGACCGCCGCGAGCTCGGCCTCGTCCGCGTAGAAATGGACCGCGTGGTCGTGCGGTTCGACCGTGCTGATCCCGGCTTCGGTGACGGTGGACACGCGCTCCCGCGGCGAATCTACCTGCGGGCCGCGCGACCGGGACGGCCCCGCCGTGATTCGGGAGAGTGCGATCGGGAGAGACGTGTCCGGTGCGTGAGCTCCTCGCGATCGGGAAGCGTGCGCTCGCGAGGGCGAGCCGCGACCACGTCACGAGCTTCGCGGCGGCGCTCGCGTACTACGCGTTCCTCGCGATCCCGTCGGCGCTGCTGATCGCGGTCGGGATCCTCGGGCTGGTCGTGAACCCCCGGGACGTGGCGGCGCTGGTCGACAGGCTGGGCACGATCGTCCCCGCCGAGGCGCAGACCCTCCTGCAGGGGAGCCTCGAACGGCTGACGCAGCGCCCGGCGACCGGGATCGCGCTCGTCGCCGTCGGCGCCGTGCTCGCGGTCTGGTCGCTGGGCGGCGCGATGCAGAACCTGATGTGGGCGCTCAACGCCGTCCACGAGCGCGACGAGACGCGCGGCTTCGTCCGCCGGCGGATGACGGCGTTCGCGATGGTCTTCTTCGCGCTCGTCGCGTTCGCGCTCGTGTTCTGCGTGCTCGTGCTCGGGCCGCCGCTCTCCGGGTGGGTCGGCTCCGCGACCGGCCAGACGACGGTCGTGCGCGCCGTCTGGTGGGTGGCGGAGTGGCCGCTGCTCGCCGTCGCTTTGCTCGTGTGCTTCGCCGCGGTGCTCGACCTCGGGCCCGACGTCGAGCGCCCGCGCCGGCGGCTCGTCACGCCCGGAGCCGTGACGGCGGTCGTCGCGTGGCTCGTCGCGTCGGGGCTGTTCGCGCTGTACGTCGGCAAGTTCGGCTCGTACAACAAGACGTGGGGGACCCTCTCGGCGGTCGTGGTGATGCTGACCTGGCTGTGGCTCGGCGCCGTCGCGCTCCTCCTCGGCGCCGAGATCGACGTCGAGGCGGAGCGCGACGGTTGACCTCGAGTCAGCCGGAGCGATGCTTGCGCCTGTCGACGGCCCGCTGGAGCTGCGCCTTGCTCATCTTCGAGCGGCCGGGCACGTTCATCCGCCGGGCCTCGGCGTAGAGCTGGTCGCGGGTGCGTCCCTTCGGGCGGTTCGTCCCCGAGCGCAGCCCGCCGCGGCGGCCCGACGAGAGGTCGCGCGTCGAGGTCGGCGAGCTCGTCCGCGACTCGCCCGCGCGCGCCCGCGCCTTGTTGACGGTCCGCGCCGCGATCTCCTCGGCCGTGGCCTCGGACGCGCCGCGCTCGAGCTGGCCCTCCTTCACGTGCTCGTACTGGCGGCCGCGCTTCGTTCCTGCCTTCACACCCCGGGCGGCATCTCGCCTCCTTTCGGCTCGCTCTTCCGGCGGACTACCCGGCCGGAGCGATCGAAACCGGAGGCGTCAGCTGTGCGACGCGGCGAGCGCGTCGCCGACGGAGTCCGCGACGCCGAGCGTCTCCATCAGCTGCGTGAGCTCGAAGACGCGGCGCACCGGCCCTCCGGGCGCGACCACGCACAGCCCGATCCCGTTCTCGGCGAGGCCGCGCTGCCCGGTCAGCAGCGCGTTGATCCCCGACGAGTCGAGGAACGTGACCGCGCTCAGGTCGACGACGACGCGGCTCGTCTGCTCGGAGACGAGCTCGAGCGCCTTCGAGACCTCGGACGCCGTCGAGAGGTCGACCTCGCCGGTGACCGCCACGACGAGAGCGTCGCCGTCGGTCGAGGTCTGGATCGAGAAGACGTCTGGGTCAGTCATGCCGGTGTGCCCGCCGCGCGCCGATCCGCGGGACGCGACACAGTAGCCCAACGCGTCCGCTGCCGAACCGCGCTGGGGACGCGCTACACGGTCGCCCGCTCGGCGCTCCCCCGCCGCCGCTCGAGCACGACCTCGGTTCCGTCCTCGCCGGTCTCGACCGCGGCGCTGTCCATCAGGGTGCGCATGATCTCGGTGCCGCGCCCGCGGTCGCCGTCGCTCCGCCCGACGCGCCAGCGCCCGCGGTCACGCACCGACACGCGGATCGTCTCGCCGTCGTCGTCGATCCGCAGCCACATCGAGCCGTGCTCGTCGCCGTAGGCGTGCTCGATCGAGTTGTTCAGCGCCTCGCTCAGCGCGAGCAGGATGTCGTCGGTCTCGGCGCGGTCGAGGCCGCGGTGCTCGAGCCACCGGCGCACGCGCCGCCGGAGCCTCGTCAGCTCCGAGGGCAGGGCCGGGAGCTCGACGTCGACCGCCGCCGGTGCGCCTGCGACCCGCGCGAGGAGGAAGGCGATGTCGTCGTCGCCAGGGCCGAGCACGTCGGTCACGTCGGCGAGCATCAGCGCGATCGGCCGGTCCGGGTCGGCGGCGACGACGC
Organism: uncultured Actinomycetes bacterium; assembly: GCA_963729135.1. GTDB lineage: Bacteria > Actinomycetota > Thermoleophilia > Gaiellales > Gaiellaceae > PALSA-600. Next base: position 136,795 of record CAVSMT010000007.1, on the reverse strand, counting down.
CGCCGAGGGTGTCGATCCCGTGGTCGATGCTCTGGCCGCGGCGCTCGATCAGGCCGTCCGTGTAGAACGCGAGCGTCGCGCGCGCGGGGACCGCGAGGCGCTCCTCCTGGATCGAGGCCGCGTCGGCGACGCCGAGCGGCGGCGAGACGGCGCGGTCGAGCCGCGTGACGGCGCCGGTGAGCTCGTCGACGAGGAGCGGCGGCGGGTGGCCGGCACACGAGTAGACGAGCTCGCCCGCGTACGGGTCGAGCGCGGCGCACGCGAGCGTCACCATCAGCTCGTCGCGCGAGCCGTGCTGGAGCATTCGGCGCACGACCTCCGCGGGCGAAGCGGTCTCGTACGCGTGGGCGCGGAACGCGTCGCGGAGGCGGCCCATCAGCGTCGCGGCGCCGATCCCGCGGCCGATCACGTCGCCGACGCAGAGGACGAGGACGCCGTCACGCCGGCGGATCGCGTCGTACCAGTCGCCGCCGACCACGAGCCCCTCGGCGCCCGCGCTGTAGTGGCCTGCGAGCTCCACGCCCGGCACGTCGGGCAGAGCCTCGGGCAGCAGGCTGAGCTGGAGCCGCACGGCGAGGTCGTGGTCGAGCTCGGAGCGGCGCGCGCGCTCGAACGCGCTGGCCGCCTGCTCGACGAAGGACTCGAACAGCGCGCGCTCGCCCGGCTCGAGCGGGTCCTCGGAGCCGCGGACGAGCGCGATCCCGCCGATGACCTTCCCGTCGGTGCCGGCGAGCGGGGCGGCGTCGAGGCAGCGAAGCCTGCGGCCGGTGCGCGCGACCGCCGTCCGCAGCGCCGGGTCGCGGTCGAGCGTCACGGTCTGCCGCTCCGACGTCGCGCGCCGCGCGAGCTCGTCCATCAGCGCGGGGCTGGACGTGATCCCCGGCCACGCCGGGTCGGAGGAGACGCGCGTCTCGCGCGCGCCGTCGATCCCGTTGAGGACGACGACGACGAGCGAGTCGGGGAACGCCGCGGAGAGCGACGGGAGCAAGGCCGAGCCGACCTCGTCCGCAGTGGCCGCCGCGGCGAGCGCGCGGGTCAGTTCGCTCCACGCGCGCGCCCGGCTCTCCTGGAGCTCGGCGTCGCGGCGCGAGCGCCGGATGACGTACGCGACGAGCGCGAACACGAGCAGCGCGACCGCCGCGACCGAGGCGAGCTGGAGGATCAGCGACCGGAACGCGGCGGCGTCGACCGACGACCGCGAGCGGTCGATCACGATCCGCCACGCGGGCACCGCCGCCGTCGCGTACGCGACCACGCGGCCGGGCGATCCGTCGAGCCCGCGCGTGCCGGAGATCGAGCCCGCCGTGCCGCGGTCGAGGCGCGCGAGGAGCGCGGAGTTCCGGACCGGCACGAGGCCGGAGAGGAGCTCCCGGCCGTTGCGGTCGACGATCTCGAGCCCCGCGTACCCGAGGTCGAGCTGCGCCTTCGAGTCGCGGACGAGCTTCAGGCGGATGCTCGCCGCGAGGACGCCCGTGAGCCGTCCGCTCGCCGTGCGGGTCGGCACGGCCACGACGATGACCGGCTCGTGGAGGCGGCGTGCGACGAGGCCGCCGCTCACGTACGGCCTGCCGGTCGCGAGCACGCGCCTGAAGTACATCCGGTCGTGCACGTCCGTCCGCAGCGACGAGCTGCCGGGCGTCGAGCTCGCGTCGACGAAGCCGTTCGGGTCGACCCAGCCCAGCCCGCCGTTGAACGCGCGCGAGCTCGAGCCGCCCATGCGCCGCAGGTACGCGGTCATCGCGCCGAGGTCGAGGTTGACGAAGGCCGGCGCGTTCGCCATCGCCTCGAGCGTGGCGACGTTGCCGGCGAAGGCCGCGTTGACGACCGCGGCGGCGACGGTCGCGCGGGAGCGGAGGTCGCGGACGTTCGTCCGCTGCGCGTGGCGGTACTGCGCGAGCGCGAGCCCGGCCGACACGGCCACGAGCGCGATCACGGCGACGATCGCGGTCACGGCGAGGCGGCGCTGGAACACGGTGGCGGCGCCGACGTACGCGGGCGAAACCGGATCGGACCGATCCGGCCGGCGGCGGAAACGCTCGGGCACCAGCTTCACCATGGACGGAGGTTGTAACCCGGTTCGGTGTCCGCGAAGCATTTCTTGCGCGGGCGCATGTTTCGCAACCGCGAGCGTCGGGTACGCACGACTGGCTTTCATGGAGGTCGGCTTCGAAGCGCGAATGACGAATCTCGGCGACGGCGTCGCGACGGTCGCCGTCGTCGGCGAGGCCGACATCTTCACCGTGTCCGAGTTGAAGGAGGCGCTCGCAGCCGCGATCGCCGGCGGCGCGAGGAACGTGCTCGTCGACCTCTCGGAGACGACCTTCGTCGACTCGACCGCCCTCGGCGTCCTCATCGGCGCCGTCCGTCGACTCGACTCGCTCGGCGGGACGGTCGCGATCGCGTGCCACGACCCGGGCGTCTGCCGCATCTTCGAGATCACCCGGCTCGACCAGGTGTTCGCGATGTTCCCGGACGCCGACGCCGCGCTCGCGTACCTGCGCGACCCGGCGCGCGCGGGCTGAGCCGGACTACCGCGACAGCGACGCCACCGCGGCCTCGACGGTCGGGACGGTCTCGCGCGAGGCTGGTCGCCGGCGCCCGCCGCGAGGACTCGCGTCCAGAATCGGCCGGAGCTAGGTCACCATCTGATCGGCTCCGCGGCGCGCACGGTCACGACCCCGTGCTCGTCGACCGAGACGACCTGCCGGCGGTCGCCGCCGCCCTTGCGGATCCGCCCGAGCAGGCCGGCGAGGCGCTGCGGCGGCGCGATGATCGCGTGCGTATCGGTCCGCGTCTCGATGCGGAAGCCCTCGGCGAGCCGATCGTCGAGGAAGGCGCTGAGCGCCCTCGTCCGGGCGTCGGGCTCACTCTCCGTCATCGCGTGGCTCCTCCGCATCCCCGGCCGCGGGCTCGTCGCCCTCGTCCGCGATCTCGTCCGACGCGACGTCTCCGCCCTCGTCGAGGCGCGAGGCGGCGCGCTCGGCCTTCTTCTCGGCCTTGCGCTCGCGCCGCTCCTTCAGCGCCAGCTCGCGGGCCCGTTTCATGTGGGACTGAGGGTTGCGGCCCACGGCTCAGCGACGCGGCCCGGTCGTCAACGCTCGTTCCGCAGCTGCTCGCGATCGTTCATGGTCAGGCAGCCGGGGCAGACCCCGCGGTTGTCGATCGTGACCCACGACATCCGGTCGTCCCGGTCGCGGGGCGGCCGCGCACACCGCGCGCACACGGGTGCAGCCGCCGTCGTGTCGACCTCGTCCTCGTTCATGGATTCGCCTCCAAGTCGGGAACCATTCCTCTCCTCGGGCGGATGGATGGACCCGGCAGCCGCCGCGTCGCAGGACGGCGGCAGCTGCCGTGGCGCCTAGGCGGTCGTGAGCGTGACGCTCTTCGCCTCGGGGCCTTTCGCGCCCTCGGCGGCCTCGAACTGCACCTTCGCGTTCTCGGAGAGGGACTTGTAGCCCTCGCCGACGATCGCGCTGTGGTGGACGAACAGGTCCTTGCCGCCGTCGTCGGGGGTGATGAACCCATACCCCTTGTCGGCGTTGAACCACTTCACGGTTCCGGTTGCCATAGATGAAACACCTCCTCCACTGCTCGGGAACGGGCAGAGGAGGCGCAGTGCGCGCATCCGGTACTCGCTCAGTCGCGACTGAGCCTAGCAGCCGCTGTGCGCGGCTCCGGCTCAGATTTGTTGGGGCGCGTGCTCGAGCCGGCGGGCCCGGCTCTGCTTGAACGTCACCAGCCGCTCGCGCTCCTCGTCCCAGAGCTTCCAGCGCGTGGCGCGGAGGCCCTGCCAGAGCGAGACCTTCGGGACGTCGTCGAACTTGACGCTCGCGTCGTGCGCTCGAGCGAGGTTGTAGTTCGGGATGCGGACGCTGAGGTGGTGCACGTGGTGGAAGCCGATGCTGCCGGTGAAGAACTGCAGGACCCTCGGCAGCTGCAGGTACGAGCTCCCGCGCAGCGCGGCGTCCTCGTAGTGCCAGGACTGACCGGCCTGCCAGTGGCTGTCCTCGAACTGGTGCTGGACGTAGAACAGCCAGATCCCGATCGAGCTCGAGATCAGGACGGCCGGCATCTGCACGATCAGGAACGTCCGCCAGCCGAGCAGCAGGATGAGGCTGCCGACGACGAGCAGCAGCATGAGATCCGTGCCGAGGACGCTGCGGCGGACGCGCCGGTTGTCCGAGCGCGACGTGAGCCGCGGCCCGACCATGATGATCCAGAACGGCCCGAGCCCGAACATCACGAGCGGGTTGCGGAACAGCCGGTACGAGAGCCGCCCCCGCCACGACAGTGCCTCGTACTCGGCGACGGTCAGCGTGTGGATGTCGCCGACGCCGCGGCGGTCGAGGTCGCCGGAGGTCGCGTGGTGGATCGCGTGCTTGTGCCGCCAGCTGTGGAACGGCATCCAGAGCACGACGCCGAGCGCCGCGCCGAGCGTCGAGTTGTTCCGCTTCGAGCGGAAGAACGACCCGTGGGCGCAGTCGTGGAAGACGATGAACGTCCGGATCAGGAACCCGGCCGCGGGGATCGCGAGGATCAACGCGAGCGCGATCGAGACCTGCGACGCGAAGTAGATCGCGACCAGAAGAAGGAAGTACGGCACGACGGACGTCGCGAGGCTCAGCAGGCTTCGGCGGAGGCTCGACTCGGTGTAGGGCGCGAGCACCTCGCGCCAGGGACCGTCCCTGTTCTCCGCTGCATCGGCGTTCATGCTCTCGACCACAATCGACTGGCCTCCCTCCGGCGTTCCTCGTCCGACTGACGACGTCGCCCTTGCCAGGACCTCGCGCAGCGGGGTTTTCGGCTGCACTTCGAGGTACGTGACGCGGTCCGTGCAGAGCGTCGTTCGACGGTGATCCTAGCGGCCCGGGGAGCGGGTCGCTGCCCTCGCCGGTCAGGGCGCGGGATTCTCTCCCTCGTCGTGCTCCGCCGGCGCGTCCGGCTCGGCCTCCGTCTCCCGGTGCGACGACTCCTCGGCCGCGACCTCGTCGGCGTCGCTCTGCTCCTGCGTCGTCAACGGGCCGGTCGGTGGCCGGCGCTTACCGCGAAACCAGCCGCGCGTCATGGACGGACTCTACCGCGCGGGCGTTTCCGGGCCGTTCCGGCCGGGCGCCGCTGGTACGGTGTGGCGAGCGTCCCCGTGTTCTGACTCCTGCACGAGCCCGCCGTTCGCCTTTCGGGGGAGTCATCAGCAGAGGGGCGGCATCGTGACGAAGGGCCGGGGCTGACGCGTCTGCGTGCTGCGATCGTCTCGACGTATCCGCCGCGCGCCTGCGGGATCGGCACGTTCTCGGCCGACCTGCGCGGAGCACTGCTCGGCGTGGCCGGGGTCGAGGCGCGCCGACCTCGTCGCGGTCGTCAACGAGCCGTCGAGCCCGCAGCGGCGCGGCCTGCTCGCGACGATCGCGCAGGCCGTCCGCGGCGACTACGTCCGCAGCGCGCGGATGCTCGGCCGGCTCGACGTCGACGTCGTCCTCCTCCAGCACGAGTACGGGATCTTCGGCGGCGCGCGACGGCGAGTACGTGCTCTCGTTCGCGCAGGAGCTCGCGCAGCCGCTGGTCGTGACGCTGCACACGGTGCTCTCCGAGCCGACGCCGCACCAGGCCGAGGTGCTCACGGAGCTCTGCGCGCGAGGCCGAGCTCGTGATCGTGATGACCGAGACGGCGCTGCGGCTGCTCGTCGAGTGCGGCGCCTGCCCCGCCGAGAAGGTGCGGGTCGTGCCGCACGGCGCGCCGAGCCGGCTCACGACGCGCGCCGTCCGCGACTTCGCCGCCGGGCGGCCGACGCGGCGACGGACGCTTCCTGCTCTCGACGTTCGGGCTGATCTCGCCGGGGAAGGGGCTCGAGACGGTGATCGAGGCGCTGCCGGCGATGCTCGAGCGGCAGCCGGAGCGTCGTCGTACGTGATCGCCGGGCCGCACGCATCCCGACGTCGCGCATCGCGAGGGCGAGCGCTACCGCGCTGATGCTCGAGCGGCGCGTGGTCGAGCTCGGGCTCGGCGACCACGTCGAGTTCGACGACCGCTTCCTCTCGATCGACGAGCTCTCCAACCTGCTCGCCGCGACCGACGTGTTCGTGACGCCGTACCGCAACCGCGAGCAGATCGCCTCCGGCGCGCTGACCTTCGCGACTCGCCGCCGGCTGCGGCGATCGTCTCGACGCCGTACTGGTACGCGCAGGACATGCTCGCCTCCGGCGCGGGCCGGCTCGTCCCGTTCGACGATCCGGCGGCGCTCGCCGACGCGGTCTGCTCGTACCTCGAGGAGCCGGAGTCGCTCGCTCGCGGCGCGGGCCGAGGCGCGCCGGATCGGGTCCTCGCTCGCCTGGCCGTCCGTCGCCGAGGCGACCGCCGCCGTCCTGCGCGAGGCGCTCCGAGCTGGCGCCGCGCCGCCGGCCGGCGGGCGTCGCCGACCTCCACCTGACGAGCCTGCGCAACGACCATCTGCTCACGCTCGTCGACGACGTCGGCATCGTCCAGCACGCGCACGGCATCATCCCGAACCGCGACAGCGGCTACTGCGTCGACGACGTCGGCCCGCCTCGCCGTCGTCTCGCTCGCGCTCGCGCGGCCGCGGCGACGAGCAGCTCTGGACGTCGATCCTCTACCGCTCGCTCGCGTTCCTGCACGCCGCCGACCGACGAGGGCGGGATGCGCAACTTCATGAGCTACGACCGCCGCTGGCTCGACGAGCCCCATGTCGGCGACCACGTCGGCCGCTCCGTCTGGGCGCTCGGCGAGATCCTCGCGACGGCGTGGATCCCCGCCGTCGTCGAGCCGACCCGCGACCTGCTCGACCGGCTCGTCGGCAGCGCTGGCGGGTCGACGTCTCGCTGCGCACGGCGGCCTACACGCGTGCTCGGTCTCTCGCGGCTCGACCGCGATCGTCTCGACCTGCGCGCCCGCCGGCTGCTCGCGCGCCTGCTCGACCAGCTCGCCGAGGCCTACGAGCGCACCGCGGTCGACGACTGGGCGCTGGTTCGAGGACGAGCTGAGCTACGACAACGCGCGCCTGTCCGCAGGCGCTCATCGCCGGCGGGGACGCGCTCGGCCGGGACGACCTGACCGCGGTCGGGCTCGAGTCGCTGCGCTGGCTCGGCGACGAGTACGGGCTCGGCAGCGGCTCCCTGCGGCTTTCGGGTCACCACGGCCGGCAGCGAGGCGAACCGGCTCCGGGCTGGGGCGACGAGCAGCCGCTCGACGCGGCCGCGCTCGTCGAGGCCGAGCTCACGGCGTTCGCGATCACGCGCGATCCCGAGCACGGGATCCGCGCGACGCGCGCGTTCGAGTGGTTCCTCGGGCGCAACCGTCTGCAGCAGCCGCTGTACGACTTCGCGACGGGCGGCTGCAGCGACGGGCTCGGCACCGACGCGCTGAACCAGAACGAGGGCGCCGAGTCGACGCTCGCGCTCCATCGCGCCGCGCTCCTCCTCGACGCCGCCGGCGTCCGCGCGGCGATCGGCGTCCGCGGCGAGTCGCATGACCGGCGAGCGAGCTCCTCCGCCGGCACGCCGGGCAACCCGATCCTCACCGCCGGCGACTGGCCGTATCCCGTCAACGCCGTGTTCAACCCCGCGGCCGCCGCGCTCGACGGCGAGACGGTCCTGCTCGCGCGCGTCGAGGACCGGCGCGGGATCTCGCACCTCACCGTCGCGCGCTCCGCGAACGGCGTCGACGGCTGGTCGGTCGCGCCCGAGCCGCTGCTCGCGCCGGACGACGGAGTCGAGAGCGAGCAGTGGGGGTTCGAGGACCCGCGCGTCGTCTGGGTCGAGGAGCTCGCGCCGCTGGGTGATCACGTGCACCGCGTACGGCCCGGCCGGCCCGGCCGTGTACCTGGCGACGACGGAGGACTTCACGACGGTCGAGCGCTACGGCATCATCAGGCACCCGGAGGACAAGAACGCGGCGCTCCTGCCCGACCGGATCGACGGGCGCTGGGTGCTCTTCCACCGGCCGAAGACGGAGTTCGGCGGCGGCCACGGCGAGATCCTCCTCTCCCGCTCCGCCGACCTCGTGAGCTGGAGCGCGCCCGAGCAGGTGCTCCAGCCGCGCGCGGGCGCGTGGTGGGACTCGCTCCGGATCGGGATCGGCCCGCCGCCGCTCCGCACCGAGCACGGCTGGCTCCTCGTCTACCACGGCGATCAAGGAGACGGTCGCCGGCCAGCTCTACCGGGTCGGCCTCGCCCTGCTCGACCTCGACGAGCCGACGCGCGTGCTGCGGCGGCTTCCCGACCTGGATCCTCGCGCCCGCTCGCGGACTACGAGCGCACCGGCGACGTGCCGAACGTCGTCTTCCCGTGCGGCCTCGTCCACGACGCCGCGACCGACGAGGTCCGGCTCTACTACGGCGCCGCCGACACGTCGATCTGCCTCGCGACCGCGAGCCTCGCCGAGCTCCTCGACGCGGTGCTCGCCGCCCCGCCGGACGGCTGAGCGTCAGGCCCGGATCAGCCCGGAGCGGCGCCGTGCCAGCACGGACGTCGCGAGCGAGACCGAGACTCCCGCGAAGGCCGCTGCGCTCGCGCTCGTCACCAGAAGCAGGCCGGAGGCGAGCGAGAAGTTGATCGCCATCTCCTTCCCGACGCCGAGGGCGAGCAGGATCCCGGCGGTCGCGCCGGCGTTCGCGACCGCGCCGCCGGCCGTGATCGGGATGATCCCGGCCGCGGCGCTGAGGCAGAGCACGGTGAGCGCGGTCCTCGGCGAGAAGGCGAGCCCGAGCGAGCTGAGGAGCAGCGCGCTCCCGGCCGCGCGCGTCGTCCAGCACACGAACAGGTAGAAGCCGGCCGTGACGGCGTCGCGCCGTCCGCCCGGCGTCCGGTGCGCCGAGACGTGCTCGGAGATCTGTCGCAACCGCCGGCTGCGCCGCAGCAGCGGCAGTCGCGTCAGCCACGCGCTCGCGGCGAGGAGCGCGCAGCAGCCGAGGCCGAAGACGACGACGATCAGCAGCGGGCCGCGGAAGCTCGTGGAGCTCGTCGCGGAGGCCGAGATCGAGAGCGGCAACATCGCGACGGCGTCGACGAGACCGAGCGAGATGATCGAAAGCGCGATCGCCTCGAGCCCGATCCGCACGCCGCCGAGCCGGCGGAGCGTCCCGACCTTGACCACGTAGTCGAGACGGAACGGCAGCACGACGCCGGTCGCGGCCGCCGCGCCGACCGAGGCGAGGCAGCGCGCCTGGTTGGGCTGCTGGCCCCGCGGGAAGAGCCGGCGCCAGCCGCGCGCCCGGGCGACGAAGCTCGCGAAGTAACACGCCGCGGCGACCGCGACGAGCGGCGCGTGCGCGTGAGCGAGCGGCCAGCTCGAGCCCGTCAGCCGCTGCCCGACGAGGACGCAGCCCGCGATCGTGATCAGCGCGAAGACGCCGCCCACGACGTACCGGCGGCGCTGCGGGGCCCACGCGAGCGCGAGGAGAGACGTCGGCTTGAGAAGGATGGACGCTGACAGCACGTGCCGCACTCGCTCTCGAGGTCTTGCAGAAAGTCGAAAGGACCCGGAGCCCAGACGGCTTGCGCTCGGCGCACGCGCTGTCTCGCAGCGTAGCCGAGTTCCGTCCGGGACGGACATCGGCGACCGGATCGCTGCTAGCGTCGCCGGTCCCGGGCAAACCGTTGTGAGCCCCGTTTCCTCATGCCGCCCCGCACGCCGCACGACGCGCTCGACCTCGGCCCGGATACGGGCCTCTTCGGGCAGCCGCCGGCGACCTTCACCGACTGACGTTGCGCGTCGTCTCGGTCAACGTCGGTCTCCCGAGGGAGGTGGCCTGGCGAGGAGAGAGGGTGTCGACCGGCATCTTCAAGGAGCCGGTGGACGGGCCTGTCCGCGTCGCCGGCGTCAACCTCGACGGCGACCGCCAGGCCGACCTCACCGTGCACGGCGGGCCCGACAAGGCCGTGTACGTGTACCCCGCGGAGCACTACCCCTTCTGGCGCGAGGAGCTCGGCCGCGAGCTGGCGTGGGGCGCGTTCGGCGAGAACCTCACGGTCGAGGGGGCGCCGCTCGAGGACGAGCTCGCGATCGGCGACCGGCTGCGGATCGGCTCGGCCGAGCTCGTCGTCACGCAGCCGCGGCTGCCGTGTTTCAAGCTGGGGATCAGGTTCGACGACCCGGGGATGGTGAGGCGCTTCCTCGCCGCCGGCCGCAGCGGCTACTACCTCCGCATCGCGGCCGAGGGCTCGCTCGAGGCCGGCGACCGGATCGAGCTGCTCGCGCGCGACCCGGCGGGCGTTCCGGTCTCCGAGCTCACGCGGCTCGTCGCCCACGAGCGCGACGACCCCGACGCCGTTCGCCGAGTGCTCGCCGTCGACGCCCTGCCCTCGAGCTGGCGACCGTTCTTCGAGGACCTGCTCGAGGACGCCCGATCCGACCCACGACCATCAAGGAGGAGCAGTCCATGACCCGTACGACCACCTCGCTCGCCCTCGCGACCGCCGCCGCCGTCGCGGCCCTCGCGTTCGCCGGGCCCGGCGCGGCCCTCGCCGACTCGACGCCCGTCGGGCCGCTCCCGGCCGGGCCCGTGACGACCACGTCGACGAAGTCCGGTCAGCTCGTCGCGGTCGCGCTTCCGCACGCGAGCGCCAGCTCGGGCCTCGTCTGGAGGATCGCCCGGAGCTTCAACCCGAAGGTCGTGCGGCAGGTCGGCGAGGCCGACGTCGGCAGCAACGTCGTGCTCGTGTTCAAGGTCGTCGGCAAGGGCGACACGTCGCTCGTGTTCGCGCTCACCCGCGGCGACACGTCGTCGAAGGCCGTGAAGGCGGCGACGCACAGGGTGCACGCGACGTAGCCGCGCTGGGCGGAGGCCGCCTCAGCCCGGGAGCTCGAACGGATCGTCCGTGCTGAACGCGCAGCGCGGGTCGTTCTGGGCGGCGAGCCGCAGCAGCAGCTCGTGGAACGCCTTGCGGCTCTCCGGGTCGAGCGGCGCGAAGAACTCGTCCTCGAGCCGCTTCACGATCTCGCGGAGGCGCGTGAGCTCGCGCTTGCCGGCGCTCGTGATGCTGACGACGTGTCGCCGCCGGTCGTGCGGGTCCCGCTGCCGCACGATCAGCGCGCGGTCGGCGAGCGAGTCGAGCAGCGCGACGAGCCGGCTCGGGTCGACCCCGAGCGCGTCGGCGATCGTCGCCTGCGTCTCGCGGTCCCCCTCGGCGAGGATCGCGAGGACGCTGTAGTCGTAGAGCTCGAAGCCGGCCTCCTCGGCCCGCGCGATCGCCTTGGCCTTGAACCCGACGCCGAGCCTCGCGAGCAGGAACCCGCTGCTCGCGGCCAGCTCTCTCGCGACCCGCTGGAGTGGCCGGACGGTCGGCTCGGTGGCTGGAACTGTCATCGCGAAATGAGTGTAGCGCCCAACACTAGTCGTCTGCTATCGTTGCGCCGTTCAACGATTATGGGGGACAAGAGATGACAGCTCAAAGTGTTACACAGTTCGCGGCCGGAAGCCAGGATCGACGCCGCTGGCTCGCGCTCGCGCTGATCGTGACCGCGCAGTTCATGGTCGTGCTCGACGTCGCGATCGTGAACGTGGCCCTTCCGTCGATCAAGACGGACCTCAACTTCTCGCAGGAGAGCCTCCAGTGGGTGATCACCGCCTACTCGATCATGTTCGGCGGCTTCCTCCTGCTCGGCGGACGGCTCGCCGACCTGCTCGGCCGCCGCCGCCTCTTCATCGCCGGGCTCGCCCTGTTCACGGTCAGCTCGCTTCTCGACGGCTTCGCGTGGTCCGAGACGTCGCTGATCGCCTTCCGCTCGCTGCAGGGCCTCGGCGCCGCGATGCTGTCCCCGGCCGCGCTGTCGATCCTGACGACGACCTTCACCGAAGGCCGCGAGCGCAACCTTGCGCTCGGGGTCTGGGGCGCCGCGTCGGGGAGCGGCGGAGCGGCGGGCGTGCTGCTCGGAGGCGCGCTGACGAGCGGCCTCAGCTGGTCGTGGATCTTCTTCATCAACGTGCCGGTCGGCATCGTCGTGATGGCGCTGACGCCGGTCCTGCTCCGGGAGAGCCGCGCGGATCTGCAGCACCGCCACTTCGACTTCGCCGGCGCCGCCTCGATCACCGGCGGGCTGATGCTGCTCGTCTACGCGATGACGCGTGCAGCCCAGCACGGCTGGGGGACGCCCGAGACGATCACGCTGCTCGCCGTGTCCGCGGCCTCGATCGGCGCGTTCTTCCTGATCGAGATGCGCTCGAGCGCCCCGCTGCTGCCGCTGCGGATCTTCCGCCTGCGGACGCTCACGGCCTCGAACGTCAGCGGCCTGCTGATGGGCGGCGCGATCTTCGCGCAGTTCTTCCTGCTCACGCTGTACATGCAGCAGGTGCTGCACTACTCGGCCCTCAAGACGGGCCTGGCGTACATCGGCCTGACGCTGACGATCATCGTCTTCTCCGGCCTCGCCCAGGCGCTCGTCACCCGGGTCGGCATCCGGCGGGTCCTGCCGGTCGGGCTCGGGCTCTCGACGGTCGCGCTCGTGTGGTTCGCGCGGCTGCCGGTGGACGGGCACTACTTCACCAACCTGTTCCCGCCGTTCATCATCAGCGGCCTCGGGCTCGCGCTCGCGTTCGTGCCGATGTCGATCGGCGGCCTCACGGGCGTGCGGCAGTCCGACGCCGGAATCGCGTCGGGCCTGATCAACACGACCCAGCAGATCGGCGGAGCGATCGGGGTCGCCCTCGCGACGACGGTCGCGACCACGTTCACGGCCCGCTACGTCGACGACCATGCCGGAGCGAACGCGTTCGGCGCCGCCGCGCTGACGCACGGCTTCCAGATGGCGTTCTACGTGCTCGCCGCTCTCGCGGCCGCGGGTGCGGTGCTCGCTGCGGTCATGCTCGAGTCGAACCCCGCCGAGGCCGAGGCCGAGGTCGAGCTCACGGGCGACGCCGTCGCGGAGATGGGGGCGGCGGCATGAGCGCGCCGCGTCTTCAGCGCCGCATCGACGACCTGATCCTGCAGTTGAAGGGCCTCGTGCACGTCCGTGCGTTGCTCGAGCTCCGCGGGGCCACGCCCGCGGAGCTCGACGCGCACGCCCGTGAGGCCGCCCGCGTCCGCGCCGAGCTCGCAAGGCTCGCGCGGGCGCAGGCGGGCGGCCGCCTCCTCCTCGTCTGAGAGCGGTCGCCCGCTCAGCCGCCGTCGGTCCCGGCCGGACGGCGCCGGGTCGCCCGCGCGAGCGACTCGGCCAGCAGCGCGACGACGGCGAGCGGAAGGAACCACCAGGCCGGTACCTCCGTCGCGGCGAGCGCGGCGGAGACGCCGAGCGCGACCGCGATGCCGACGGCGAGGCGGGCGTCGTCGCCGACGACGAAGTCGAGCGCGAACCGTGCGAGCCGGGCGACGAAGCTCATGCGCGCCGCCAGATCGGACGCGTGCCGGGCGCGGTGCGCTCGCGCGCGACGAGCCGCACGAACACGAACGTGGCCAGGCCGAGGAACCCGAGCAGGACGGGCAGCGCGAGGTCGCCGCCGGGCCAGTCGACGCCGGTGCCCTCGCCGGCCCAGAAGGTGCCGAAGGTCGTGAGCAGCAGCCCGACCGAGAGCTTCAGCGCGTTCTCGGGGACGCGGGCGAGCGGCCGGTGGAGGGCGATGCCGGCCGCGACGACGAGGACGAGCGCGGCGCCGGCGGCCGCGGCGGCGAGCGCGATCCGGCCCTGTGCGGCACCGAACGTGATCACGATGAACGCGACCTCGAGGCCCTCGAGGAAGACGCCCTTGAAGGAGAGCGTGAACGCGTACCAGTCGAGCCCGGCGTGCCGTTCGGCCGCGGCCGTCCCGGCGCGCTCGCGCTCCGCGCGGAAGATCGCGTTCTCGTCGTGCAGCGCCATCACGCCCGCGGCGCGCAGGATCGCCTTGCGGAGCCACTGCAGCCCGAAGACGAGCAGCAGCGCGCCGACGACGAGCCGGAGCGCGTCGATCGGGATCGACGACAGCGCCGGCCCGAGCGCCGCGATCAGGATCGCGAGCGCGACGAACGCCGTCGCCGTGCCGGCGAGGGCCGAGCGCCAGCCGCGGACGAGCCCGACCGCGAGCACGATCGTGAGCGCCTCCACGAACTCGACCGCGCTCGCGAGGAACGCGGAGCCGAAGAGGAACACGTCGCCCATCCGCGTCCGAGGCTAGCCGCGTCCGCGCTCCGGCGATGAGTTCCCGGCGGCGACGGGGTCTGACCGATACTGACCGATGCTGTTCGTCCCGCCCGTCCGCCACCTGCTGCGCGCGAAGGATCTCGCCGACGCGCGCTACTCCGAGCCGCTCGCCGTGGCCGATCTCGCTCGCCGCGCCGGCCTCTCGCGCGCGCACTTCAGCCGCGAGTTCCGCCGCGCGTTCGGCGAGTCGCCGCACGCGTACCTGCTCAGCCGCCGGCTCGAGCGCGCCGCTGCGCTGCTGCGCACGACCGACCGTTCGGTCGCGGACATCTGCTTCGCCGTCGGGCTGCGGAGCGTCGGCTCGTTCACGTCGAGCTTCACCCGCACGTACGGGATGTCCCCGACGGCGTACCGCGCGGCGTTCCCGCCGGCGTCCGCGTCCGCGCTCGTTCCGGCCTGTGTCGTCCGCGCGTACGCCCGCCCCGCGACACAGCACGTTTCGAGAAGACACCCGAACGGCGCGGCCGTATCGTCGCCGCCGACCGAACGATCGACAGAGGAGGAACGATGATCCAGCTCTCCACCACGCAGCTCTGGGTGCACGACCAGGACGCGGCGCTCGCGTTCTACACCGAGAAGCTCGGCTTCGAGGTCCGCATGGACGTCACGATGGCCGAGCTGGGCGACTTCCGCTGGCTCACCGTCGGGCCGGTCGGGCAGCCCGACATCGCGATCGTGCTGATGGCGATCCCCGGCCCGCCGGTGATGGACGCCGAGACCGCCGACCAGGTCCGGACGCTGATGGGGAAGGGGTTCGCGGGCACGGTCTTCCTCACGACGGACGACTGCTACGCCGCCCACGACGAGCTCGCGAGCCGCGGGGTCGAGTTCGTCGAGCAGCCCGAGGAGCGGCCGTACGGGATCGACTCGGGGTTCCGCGACCCGTCCGGGAACCACATCCGGCTGACGCAGGTGCGCCAGTTCGCGGCGGTCTAGCTCGATCGCTCGATCGCGCGCAGCGCGAGCTGCTCGTCGACGTCGCCGGCGAGGCCGCTGACGCCGACCGCGCCGATGCGGACGCCGCCGTCGAACACCGCGACGCCGCCGAGGAAGAAGGTGAAGAACGGATCGAAGCTCGCGAGCTCGGCCGGGCTGCCGCCGACCTTCTCGGCGAGCTCGCGCGTCGAGGCGGCGTCCGACCGCGCCGCGGTGTACGCCTTCCGCTGCGCGTTGAGGCGCGTGTCGGCCGGAGCGCCGTCCATCGTCGCGGCGGCGACGAGCTCGCCGTGGTCGTCGGCGACGAACACCGACACCGGCCCGGGCGCCTCCGAGACGACGGCCTCCACGATCGCGAGCGCGCGCTCCAGCTTCACGGTGCGATTCTCCTACGTCGGCGCCGGGCCCGCGAGCCCGAACGGCGTGCCCTCGGAGTCGCGGCAGATCGCCCACCGCTCGCCCGGGTGGACGATCTCGCCGCCGAGCGCGAGCACGTGGTCGAGCGCCGCGGCGAGATCCGAGACCTCGAGGTACGGGAGCGCGCCGCGGTCGCCCGGGCCCGCGGCCGCGCTCGTGGACGCCGATCGTCGCGCCGGCGTGCTCGGCCTGCCAGCCGCGGCCCTCGTCCGCG
Organism: uncultured Actinomycetes bacterium; assembly: GCA_963729135.1. GTDB lineage: Bacteria > Actinomycetota > Thermoleophilia > Gaiellales > Gaiellaceae > PALSA-600. Next base: position 121,103 of record CAVSMT010000007.1, on the reverse strand, counting down.
TCCCGCGGTCTGAGGGAAACGCCGAGCAGCCCGTCCCAGAATCGCCGCGCCCGCTCGGCGTCGTCGGCCGGGAACTCGACGAGGACGCGAGGGGGCGTCATTCGCCGAACCCTACGTGCCGGTCAGAGCGGTGGCTCGGGAACGACGAAGCCCGACTCGTACGCGAGCACGACCGCCTGGACGCGGTCGCGGAGCCGCAGCTTCATGAGGATGCGGCTGACGTGCGTCTTGACGGTGTTCTCCTCGATCACGAGTCGGCTCGCGATCTCGGCGTTCGAGAGCCCGCCCGCGACCAGGCGGAGCACGTCGCGCTCGCGCGGGGTGAGCTCGCCGAGCGCGGGCGGGACGGCCTCCGGGCGCGCGGCGAGCGCGAAGCGCGAGATGAGGCGGCGCGTGACCGAGGGGTCGATCAGCGCGTCGCCGGCGGCGAGGACGCGGACGGCGGCGACGAGCTGCTCGGCCGGCGCGTCCTTGAGCAGGAAGCCGCTCGCGCCGGCGCGGAGCGCCTCGTAGACGTACTCGTCCACGTCGAAGGTCGTGAGGATCAGCACCCGCGTGTCAGGGCCGAGGGCGATCACGCGCCGCGCGGCCTCGAGGCCGTCCATCACCGGCATGCGGATGTCGAGCAGAACGACCGCGGGCAGGAGCTCGCGGACGAGCTCGACCGCCTCGCGGCCGTCGCCGGCCTCGGCGAGGACCGAGATGTCGGGCTCCGCGTCGAGGATCACGCGAAGGCCGCGGCGCACCATCTTCTGGTCGTCCGCGAGCACCACCGTGATCGGCCCCATCGGCGCGATCTTGCCCGCGCGCTCCGCCCCGCGGCGTAGTTCCCGGGAGTGACGCGCCGGCCGGAAGATCCGCCGCGCGCGCGACGACGCGCCGCCGCGCGCGCCCTACCGTCGTCGGCGTAGCCGAGAGGCGCGGGCCGGACGGCCCGCCGAAGCCGAGGAGGTTGTCGTGACCGGAGTCGTCGGGATCGTGCTGGCAGTCGTCGCCGGGTGGTTCGTCGGGGAGCGGAGACAGGTCGTGACGGCCGTCGTGCCGCCCTTCCTCGCGGTGCTCGCGATCCAGACGTGGGGGATCGCCTCCGGCCGGGCCGTCAGCCCGCCGAGCACCGTCACGGGGTTCCCCGGCCTGATCGGGTACTACCTCGTCCAGGTGGTCATCCTCGCGCTCGCGCTCGGGATCGCGCTCCAGCTCAGCGCGCTGCGCTTCGGCGGATCGCGCCTCGTCGAGAGCCGCCCGACGCTCGCCCTCGTCGTGAACGTCGTCCTGTCGGCGCTCGTCTTCTCGGCCTTCCGGCTCGAGCGGTCGGCGCTCGATCCGGGGTCTGTGACCCACCACACCCAGTCGGGCTCGCCGCCGGTGCTGGGTGTCGCGGGCATCGCGCTCGCGTTCCTGACCTGCGCGGCCCTCGGTTTCGTCACCCTGCGGCGCCGCTGGAGCCGCCGCACCGCGGGCGACGCGACGGCGGCGTGAGGGCGCGGCGGGGCCTCCGGGTGCATCATTCCGGAACGGTTCTGCGATGTTCGCGACGGCGATGAAGAGACAGGCTCGGGCGCTCGCGGGCGCCACGGTGGGCGGGCTGCCCGTCCTCGACCTGGCGGCGGCACTCCTTCTCGGTGCGTACGCGGTCGCCCTCGTGGTGCACGGGAACGGCGCGGTCGGCGCCTCGATCGGGGTGCTCGCGATGACGCTTCCGGTGGCCTGGTGCCGGAGGGCGCCGGTCGGGGCCGCGGCGGCGCTCGCGCTCGGCGCGGTGCTGAACGCGGCTCTCTTCGGCTCGATCGTCCGCTGCGGCGCCGCGCTGCCGGCCGTGTTCGCCGTCGCGTTCTTCGTCGCCGCGCGCTGCACGCGCCGCCGCGCGGCGCTCGGACTCTCGTTCTGCGCGGCGAACGTCGTGACGCAGTCGCTCTCCGACCCGAACCTGGGTGCGAAGCAGGTCGTCCTGCTGCTCCCGATCCTCGGCCTCTTCGCCGCGCTCGGGCTCGTCCTCCGCGCGCGGACGGCGGCGATCGCCGCGCTGCGTCGGCAGACCGACGAGCTGCGCCGTCGGCGCGCAGAGACGGCGCGGCTGACCGTGCTGGCCGACCGTGCACGGGTCTCCGGGGATCTCGACTCCGCGCTGCGCGAGCGGATCGGCCGGATCGCCGCCGCCGCGGTCGCCGCGCGCGAGGGCATCGGGACCGATTCGTCGAAGGCGACTGCGGCGCTGGTCTGGATCGAGCACGAGGGCCGGGAGGTGCTCCGGCAGATGCGGGAGATCGTCGGGTCGCTCGGCGAGGCCGCGCCGAGCGCGCCGCCTCCGTCGCTGGCCGAGCTGCCGGCGCTCCTCGCGAGGACGACGACCGCCGGCACGAGGCTGACCGTCGACGGCGAGGTCCGCCGGCTCCCGGCCGGCCTCGAGCTCGCCGGATGCCGTATCGCCGAGCACCTCGTGACGGCGCTCGAGGACGAGCCGGGCGCGACCATCGACGTGCGCCTCCGCTTCGCCGTCGACGCGTTCGAGCTGCACGTGTCCGGCCCGCCGTCCGGCGAGGTCGAGCTCGGTGCCGTGCTCGCGGCGGCCCGCGAGCGCGCCTCCCTCCACAACGGCACGCTCGAGGGCGCCACCCGGGGCGGGGTCTGTCACGCGGTGGCGCGGCTGCCGCTCGTCAGCGCCCATGCTTGACGGCCGGCCGGGATCGCGCGCGATCGCACTCTGGCGACGCACTGACGTCCGGGCGGCGGGCGCGCTGGCCGCCGCGGCGCTCGCGTACGAGCTGGCGGCGCGGCCGCCCGGCGCCGGAGACTGGGTGCTCCCGCTCGCCGTCGCCTCGCCGCTGATCGCGTACGCGCTCGGCGCAAGCGCCGGGCTCGCGGCGGGGCTCGCGGGCGCGGCGCTCATGGCCGTCGCGCTGCAGTCGACCGCCGCAGCGTTCAACCCGCTGTTCGAGATGATCACGTTCGGCCCGTGGCTGGCGGGCCAGGTCGTCGCCTCGCGGCGGCGGCTCGCCGCGCAGCTCGAGTCGCGGAACCGCGAGCTCGCCGCCGAGCGGGCCCTGTTCGCGCTCGAGTCCGTCCGCTACGAGCGCGCGCGCATCGCCCGCGAGCTCCACGACATCGTCGCCCACTGCGTCAGCGTCATCGTCGTCCAGGCCGGGGCCGGCCGGCGACTCGTTGCCGCGAGCCCGGAGGAGGCGGGCGAGGCGCTCGACGCGATCGTCGAGGCTGCCGCGCAGGCCGAGTCGGAGCTCGGGCTGCTGAGGTGCCACGTCGGCGGCGGCGAAGGGGCGGTCCGCGGGCAGGGCCTGCGGATGATCGACGAGCTCGCGCGGCGCGCCGCCGCCACGGGCCTGTCCGTGCGCTACACGCCCGACCGAGGCGTCCCCGAGCTGCCGCCGTCTGCCTCCGACGTCGCGTACCGCGTCGTACAGGAGAGCCTCACGAACGCGATCAAGCACGCGGCCGGCGCCCCGATCGAGATCGCCGTCCGCGGAGCGCGCGGCCACGTCGAGGTGGAGGTGACGAGCGACGCGCCGCGGCACGCGGGCTCGGGGATCGAGCACAGCGGCGGCGGCCGCGGGCTCGCCGGGATGCGCGAGCGCGTCGCCGGCTGCGGCGGAACCTTCGCCGCCGGCCGCACGCCCGCCGGGGGCTGGCGCGTCACCGCCCGGCTGCCTTCGGCCTGAGGCCTATCCGGGGCGGGGCCGGCCGCGGGCCTCGGCCCGGCCCGCGTCGTCCGAGAAGCCGCACTCGAGGCACGCGAAGCGCGCCTCGCCGTCGTCGCGCACGACGAGGCCCATCGTCACGCCGCACGCCGGGCAGATCGGCGCCTCCTCGTCCATCCGGCTCACGCCCCGCGGCATCCCCGCACCCTACGTACGACCGTTGGCGCGCCCGAGGTGACGGGGCTTGTCGCGCCCGTGTTCCGCTCTGTATGTTCGATCTCTGGTCAGCACTAATTCGGGAGGTAGGTGCTCATGCCGTCGAATGCCCCTCGCGCCGTGTCGGAGTCACGCTCACGCGGGTTCCGCCTCGGCCGACGCCTGATCGTCCTCGTCGCCGCGATCGTCGCGGTCTCCGTCGCGGGCGGTGCGGCCGCGAAGCCGCCCGCAGGGCCGGCGCCGCCGGACTTCGGGCCGAACGTCTTCGTCTTCGACCCCAGCATGCCGACGAGCCAGATCCAGGCCACCGTCGACGCGATCGCCAACCAGCAGATCCCGAACCAGTTCGGGCCGCAGCGCTACGCGCTCCTGTTCAAGCCGGGCACGTACGGCAGCGCCGCCAACCCGCTGAACTTCCAGGTCGGCTACTACACCGCCGTCGCGGGCCTCGGCGCGTCCCCGAACGACGTCGTCGTGAACGGGTCGATCTACGTCCGCAACCAGTGCGCCGGCGGCAGCTGCGTCGCGCTGAACAACTTCTGGCGCTCGCTGTCGAACCTGACCATCAACGTGACCACCCCGAACTTCGGCTGCTACACGGGCGAGTTCTGGGCGGTGTCGCAGGCCTCGCCGATGCGGCGCGTCCACGTCAACGGCCCGACGACGCTGATGGACTACTGCACCGGTCCGTCGTTCGCGAGCGGCGGTTTCATCGCGGATTCGAGGTTCGAGGGCAGCATCGTCAACGGCTCGCAGCAGCAGTGGGTGGTGCGGAACAGCACACTCCACGGCTGGAGCAACGGCGTCTGGAACCAGGTGTTCTCGGGCGTCGTCGGCGCGCCCGCGCAGTGCTTCCCGGGCATACCGAATGGGTGCGGCCCGTACACCACGCTTCCGACCAGCCCGGTGACACGCGACGCGCCGTACCTGTACGTGGACGGCGGCGGGAGCTACGACGTGTTCGTGCCCTCGGCGCAGCGGAACTCGTCGGGCGCCTCGTGGGAGAACGGGCCGACAGCCGGCTCGTCCATCCCGATCGGCGACTTCTTCGTCGCGAGGCCGTCCGACAGCGCGCAGGCGATCAACAACGCGCTCTCACGCGGCGAGAACCTGATCTTCACGCCGGGCGTCTACCAGCTCGACAAGGCGATCAAGGTCAAGCGGGCCGACACCGTCGTGCTCGGGCTCGGCTTCCCGACCCTCGTGCCGACCGGCGGCGACTCCGCGATGGAGATCGCCGACGTGCCGGGCGTGAAGCTCGCCGGGCTCCTCTTCGACGCCGGCCCGGTCAACTCGTCGGTGCTGCTCGAGGTCGGGCAAGAAGAACTCCCACAAGAGCGACCCGGCCGACCCGACGTCGCTGCAGGACGTGTTCTTCCGCATCGGCGGCGCGACCCCCGGCAGGGCGACGACGAGCCTCGTCGTGAACAGCGACGACGTGCTGCTCGACGACATCTGGGCCTGGCGGGCCGATCACGGCAACGGCGTCGGCTGGACCGCGAACACAGCCGACACCGGTGTGGTCGTCAACGGCGACGACGTCACGGCGTACGGCCTCTTCGTCGAGCACTACCAGAAGACCGAGGTGATCTGGAACGGCGAGAACGGCCGCGTCGTCTTCTTCCAGAACGAGATGCCGTACGACCCGCCGAGCCAGGCGGCGTGGATGGAGGCGCCCGGCGTCCCCGGCTACCCGGCGCTGAAGGTCGCCGACGGCGTGAAGACGTTCAACGGCTACGGGATGGGGAGCTACAGCTTCTTCAACCAGGGCGTGGACATCTTCGCCGCGAACGCGTTCGAGGTCCCGGGCACCCTGCCCGCCGCGAGCCTCCAGGATCTGCTCACGATCTTCCTCGACGCGAGCGTCGGGAAGGGCGGGATCCTGAACGTCGTCAACGGCACCGGAGGGTCGTCCACCATCGCCAACCCGGACACTCCGGTCACCGTCGTGAGCTACCCGTGACCTGAGCGCGGGCGCACGCCGAGGGGGCCGCTCGTCGTCCGGGCGGCCCCCAGGCGGGGTTCAGCTCTGGCGCAGGACGTACGGCTGGAGCCAGGAGTTCCGCGTGAACCCCGGGTTCGGCTCGTAGTCCTTGCGGTGGAGCGCGCAGCTCGGGTCGGGGCCCGCCTGCGCGGCCTGCCCGGCGTCACAGACGCGGACGGCATCTTCGATGACGATGTGGGTCATGCTCTTTGAGACGCCGGCACGCACGCATCTGTTCCGGTTCGCGGGTAAGGGTTCTGTTTGCCTTTGTTCGCGCGCGGTGTGGGGCGTGAGCTCGAGTCCGTGCGTGGCCTCGGTCTCCGAGGGGCGACGGCTGAGCGATCGAGTCGCTAGGCCCGGCGCTCCGGGCCTCGCGGGCGTCGCGCGGCGGCTACGAGAAGAAGGCGTCCCAGTGGCTCTGGTCGCGCTGGTGCACGGTGATCGCGGTGACGACGCCGTCGGACACCTCGAAGAGGAGCGCGGCGTCCGCGTCGAGCGTCCTCTCGCCGTTCTCGGCCGTTCCGTGGTGGATCGCGACGACCGATGCGTCGCTCGAGTAGAGCGCGCGGAGCTCCGCGCGGAAGGTGCCGGCGGCGGCGGCCTGCATCGAGCCGAGGAAGCCGAACGTCGCGTCGCGGCCGCTGTACAGCCCGGCGAGCGGGCTCCTGCCCGGCATCAGGATGGTCACGTCGGGGCTCAACAGGGCCGACACGGTCTCGAGGTCGCGTGCTCCGAGGGCCTCGTAGAACCCTCTGACGGTCGTTGCGTTCGGGTGCTCGGTGACGACGGTGCTCATGGCTCCTCCTTGGTCGCTTTGACCGGACGAGCATGTGCGCGGCGGCGTCGCGCCGCATCGGGCGAACGCCCTACGAGGCGCGGACGAGGTCGTGCTCGAAGGCCCAGAGGGTCGCGGCGGCCCGGCTGCGGACGCCGGCCTTCCGGTAGACGTGCTGGACGTGGTGCCCGACGGTCTTGGCCGAGATGCCGAGATCGTCGGCGATCGCCTGGTTCGACTCGCCGCGGACGAGCACGAGGAGCACCTCGAGCTCGCGCTCGGTCAGCCCGGCCGGCAGCTCGCGGGGCCGCTGCGCCACCCGGTGGCCGGCGGCGTTGAGCACCGCGTCGACGGCCTCCGGGTCGAGCCGCTCCTCCCTCGCCTCGCGCAGCAGATCCGCCTCCGCGGCCGTCGCGTCGAGCGCCGGCCGGTACGGCCGCGCCTCGCGCATCGCCGCGTAGCAGTCGGCGGCGGCGAGGATTCGGGCTGCCTGATCGAGCGCCGGTGCGCGGCTGCCGCGGTGGTAGCCCGAGCCGTCGAGGCGCTCGTGGTGCGCGCCGGCGAGGACCCCGATCGGAGCGAGCGCCGCCGACTGGGCGAACGCGCGCTCGGTGAAGTGAGGATGGAGTCGGACCCGTTCCCGCTCGCCGAAGCCGAGGCGGGCCGGCTTCTCCCAGATCGCGTTCGACACGCCGACACGTCCGAGGTCGTGCGCGAGCGCGGCGCGCCGCACGAGCGTCACGGTCGCCTCCGGCAGGCCCATGCGCCAGGCGGCGGCCTCGGCCAGCCCGGCCACGCCGGTCGAGTGCTCGCGCAGCCATGGCGACTTCAGATCCGTGAATGCGGCGATGGCCGCGAAGGCGGTGTCGACCTTCTCCCCGGCGATCCGCGCCTGGGGAAACGGCTCGCGCTCGATCGCCTGCTCCCACATCCGCGTGTCGTCGAGCTCGGAGAGGATGTCGGGGAGGTTGCGCGCCGCGAGCTCGGCGAGCCTCGGCTCGTACGCCGTTCCGGCTCGGCGCTCGACGACCGCGCGTGCCTCCTCCGGGCCGGCGGCGGAGAGGAAGACGGAGACGTCGCGTGCGACGTGCAGGAGCAGCATCGGCACCGGGATCTCGTCGCCGCTCGCGACGCCCGGGAACCCCAGCCCGTCCCACCGCTCGAACACGTGCTCGAGCGCCGCCTGCGTCCCCGAGCTGAAGCCGAGCCACCCGGCGAAGCGCTGCGCGACCTCGCAGTGCATCGCCAGCGTCCGACGCGCCAGCGGCAGGCCGTGCTCGATCGCCTGCTCGACCATCGTGGCGCGGAGCTCCGGAGTGCGATCGAGGCCGACGTTCGACCGGAGGAACGCGAGCACCTCCGCGGCGTTGCCCGAGTCGACGAGCGCGAACGCGGCCCGCGGCACGATGTCGTCGCCGTACAGCTGCGCCGCCTCGTGCCCGTCCGACGTGCACCCCGAGGAGTGGAGGAGCGCGACGTAGTAGGTGTCGACGAGCTCCTGGGCCGAGACGCCGGCGAGCTCGCCGAGCCGGACCGCGAGCACGGCGGTCCGCAGCGCGTGCTCGAGCGGCTGCCCGGTGCCGAGGTCGGTCGCGATCGAGAGGGCGCCGACGACCTCGGCCGCGCGGATCGGCCGCTCCGCCGCAGGCAGCGTGGCGGCCGCTGCTCCGGGACCCGCCTCGTTCACGTCACGACCCTACTCGGCGCGCTCGGCTACGTCCCGTCGCGGCGGCGCGAGAACGCGTCGAGGCCGACGGCGGCGAGGAGCAGCGCGCCCATCGTGATCTGCTCGTACAGCGGGTCGAACTGCAGCAGCAGGTACCCGTTCCCGATCAGCGCGATGAAGAGGACGCCGACGACCGTGCGCCACACGGCGCCCTCGCCGCCGAGGATGCTCGTGCCGCCGACGACGATCCCGGCGAGGACGGTGAACGCGAGCGCGGTGTCGTCGGGCGAGGCCTGCGCGCTCAGCACGCGGGAGGTGTCGATCACGCCCGCGAGGCCGGCGGCGGTGCCGCTGATCGCGAAGGTCAGCACGCGCACGCCGTCGACGCGCACGCCCGCGAGCCGCGCCGCCTGCGCGTTCCCGCCGGCGGCGTACATGTAGCGGCCGGCGGTCGTCGTCGCGAGCAGCAGGCCGATCACGACGACGGCCACGACCATCAGCCAGATCGACGTCTTCACGGTCAGGAACTCGGTCCGCGCGAGGCGGCCGAAGCCGGTCTTGTCGAAGAGGACGAGCAGGTTGCCCTTCGTCACGAGGCTCGAGCAGCCGCTGACGATGAACGACATCGCGAGCGTCGCGATCAGCGCGTTGATGCGGAAGACGGTGGTGACGAACCCGTTCGCGAGGCCGATCAGCAGCCCGGCGCCGATCCCGAGGAGGATCGCGACGACGGCGTTCGTGTGCAGTGCGAAGTACGCGGAGGTCACGCCCGCGAACCCGTAGATCGCGCCGACCGAGAGGTCGATCCCGCCGGCGATCACGACGAGCGTCCCCGCCGCCGCGATGATCAGCGTCGCCGACTGCTGGTCGAGGATGTTGAGCAGGTTCGGCTTCGTCGCGAACGCGGAGCTCGTCGTCGAGAGCACCGCGAACAGGATCACGAACGGGATCAGGATCCCGAGGCTCCGCAGCCTCGGCGACCACGCGGCCCACCGGAGCTGCGCGAGGCCGCGTCCGCGCCCGGCGCCGGCGTCGCTCACGCCGCGGGCTGGTCGGCGAACGCGGCCGCGAGGATCGCGCCCTCGCCGATCGCGTCGCCTCGGAGCTCGGCGACGAGCCGCCCGCCGCGCATCACGAGCACGCGGTGCGAGAGGCCGATCACCTCCTCGAGCTCGGACGAGATCAGCAGGATGCCGAGGCCCTCCGCCGCGAGCGAGGCGAGGAAGTCGTAGATCGCCCGCTTCGCGCCGACGTCGACGCCGCGCGTCGGCTCGTCGGCGATCACGACGCGCGGGTCGCAGAGGAGCATCCGCGCGAGCAGCACCTTCTGCTGGTTGCCGCCCGAGAGCGCGGACACCGGCGCCGAGTAGCTCGCGCCGCGGACGCCGCAGCGCTCGAGCACGTCGCGGCCGGCGCGGCGCTCGCGGCGCCGGCGGACGACCCCGGCCGAGCTCAGCTCGCCCAGGCGCGACAGCGTCGCGTTCTCGATCGACGAGCGCCGGAAGACGAGGCCGTCGTCCTTCCGGGACTCGGGGATCATCGCGAGCCCGGCGCGCAGGCTCCGGCGCGGGCTGCGCCCGGGCGTGCCGCCTCCCGCGAGCACGATCTCGCCGGACTCGACCCGCGACGCGCCGAAGAGAGCGCGCGCGAGCTCGGTGCGGCCGGCGCCGACGAGCCCCGCGAGGCCGAGGATCTCGCCGGCCTGGAGCTCGAGGTCGACGCCGTCGACGCCGGGGGCGCGGAGGCCGCTCACGGACAGCACGACCGGCGCGTCGGGCGGCGGGACGCGCTTCGGCGGGAACGTCGAGGTCAGCGGCGCGCCGAGCATCGCCTCGACGAGCGAGGCCTCCGTCTCGGCCGCCGTCGGCGCGGTCTTCACGATCCGCCCGTCGCGCAGCACGGTCACCGTGTCCGCGAGCGCGAGCACCTCGCGGAGGAAGTGCGAGACGAGGACGATCGTCTTCCCGTCCGCGGCGAGCCGGCGGACGATCTCGTGCAGGTGCTGCGTCTCCTGCGCGCCGAGCGCCGCGGTCGGCTCGTCCATCACGAGCAGCTGCGCGTCGCGGGAGAGCGCGCGCAGGATCTCGACCTTCTGCTGCTCGGCCGTGCGCAGCCGGCCGGCCGGCATCGTCCCGGGCAGGTCGAACCCGGCGGACTCGGCGAGCTCGGCGTACGCGCGGTTGAGCCGGCGGTTGCGGATGAACGACGCGTCGCGCGGCTCGACGCCGAGGAAGACGTTCTGCGCGACGGTCAGGTGCGGGACGACGGACGGCTCCTGCGCGATCGCCGCGACCTTGTGCTCGAGCGCCTCGCGCGGCGAGCGGAACGACACCTCGCGGCCGTCGAGGATCACGCGGCCGCTGTCGCGCGCGAGCGCGCCCGAGACGATGCGTCCGAGCGTCGACTTGCCCGCGCCGTTCTCGCCGACGAGCGCGTGAACCGATCCGCGTCGGACGGCGAGCGTCACGCCCGTGAGCGCCTGGACGCCGCCGAAGTGCTTGGCGACGTCCAGGAGCTCGAGGTACGGCCGGTCGGCCTGGGCTACCCCGGCCACTCGGCCTTGAACTGGGAGGCGTTCGCCTTCGTCACGACGCCGCCGTCGGGCAGGTTCGCGAGCACGTCGATCCCGCCGCAGCCCTTCCCGGTCTTGACCGCCTTGATCACGCACTGCATCCCGAGCGTGCCCTCGGTCGCGGGCCGCTGCATCACCGTTCCGTACCACTGGCCCGAGCTGACCGCCTTGAGCCCGACGCCCCCGCCGCCGTACCCGATCAGCGTCACCTTCTTGCCGTTCAGCGCCTGCTGCGCGCCGGTCGCGCCCTGGTCGGCGCCGACGATCACGTTCATGTCGGGCTGCGCCTGGAGCATCGTCTGCGCGGCCTTGAGCGCGTTCGCCGGGTTGTAGAACGTCTCGCCCTCGGCGACGACCCTCACGTTGTGGCCGGCTGTGGCCTGGTTGAAGCCCTTCCGGATCGCGGTGTCGAGCGAGGACACCTTCACCGAGTAGAGGTAGCCGACCTTGCACGGGCTCGCCTTCAGCGCCGCGCAGGCCTTGTCGACGAGCTGGCCCTGCTTCTTGCCGATGTCGGTCTGGACGAACACCGCGTTGCCGGAGAGGCCCGCGACGGGCGGCGCGGCCGTGCTCGGGTTGACGCCGAGGATCTGGTCGATGTTCACGACCTTCAGGCCCTGCTTGATCGCCTGCTTGATCGTCGGGATGAGCTGCGGCCCGAAGATCGGCTGGACGATGATCCCGTCGTACTGGCCCGACGTCATCGCGGTCTGGAGCTCCGCGAGCTGCTTCTTCGGGTCGTTCGCCGCGTCGAAGACCGTCACGGATGCTCCCTGCGCCTTGGCCACGGACTTCGCGGCGGCGAGCATCGGCGCGTCGTAGCTGTTCGCCACGGCGAAGGAGAGGTACGCGATCCGCGGTTTCGAGGTGGCGGAGGCGGCGCCGCTCGCACCGACCGCAGTCGACGCGGCGACGGCGAGCACGGCCGCGAAGAGCACGGCCGTCGCGCGGCTCCGCGAGATCCACGAGGCGTTGTTCACTTGGTTTCTCCTCCTTGTCAGGACGTTCAGTGGGAGTGCGCCGAAGCCGGCGCGCCGGCGCTCTGGGCCCAGTGCGGCTGGATGGTCGTGTGCTGGAGCAGGTACTCGAGCGACGCGGCCGCGTCGTCGCGAGCACGGCGCAGGTCTCCCCCGACCAGCGCGCCGTCGCGCTTCAGGAACTCGCCCGCGACCATTACCGCTTCGACGTTGCGCGTGTCCGCTTGATGGACGACCGTCGACACCGGGTCGATCACCGGGTACGTGTTCGAGAGGTCGCAGCGGAGGACGACGAGGTCCGCCTGCTTGCCCGGCGTGAGGGAGCCGGTGCGGTCCTCGAGCCCGCAGACGCGCGCGCCCTCGATCGTCGCGAACTCGAGCACCTCGCGCGAGGTGAGGAGGACGGGCTCCTCGCTGTTCCCGGCGGCGAACGCCGCCTCGTGCGCGAGCAGGCGCGCGGACGCGAACAGGAACCGCATCTGCGTGAACATGTCGCCGGGCACCGTCGTGACCACGTCGATGCTCAGGCTCGGGCGCAGCCCGTGCGCGAGCGCCCTCGCCGTCGGCGGCGTCCCGTGGCCCATCGCCATCTCGACCGACGGCGCGATCGACACCTTGCCCCCGGTGTCGGCGATGAGCTGGAACTCCTCGTCCGAGAGGTAGTTGCAGTGGATGTACGTCGTGTCCGGGCCGAGGAGGCCGAGCTCGTTCAGCTGCTCGACCATCGAGAAGCGGCCGGCCCACGGGCCCATGCCGACGTGGACGCTGATCGGGGCGCCGACGTCGCGCGCGAGCGCCCAGTCGTGGCGGACGACCTCCGGCTTGCAGAAGCCGGGGCCGCGCGTTCCCATCGCGAGCGTCATCAGCCCGCCGTCGCTCGAGAAGTAGCGGTCGCGGACGCGGCGGATGTCCTCGGGCGCGTTCAGCTCGCTCTCGAACCACCACGCGTTGAGCGACGTGTTCGGGTTGCCGTAGCAGTAGACGGCGCGGAGGCGCGCGTCGTGGAGGCCGCGGATCCCCTCGTCGGCGTGTTCCGGCGTGTTGTTGATGTGCGACCAGTCGAGGAGCGTCGTGACGCCGGCGTCGATCGCCTCGAGCGAGCCGAGGTAGTTCCCGGCGTACACGTCCTGCGGCCGGTACGCGGGCGCGAGCTGGTCGAGCACGAGGTCGAAGTAGCCGCCGAGGCTCACGTCGGGCGCGATCCCGCGGATCACGGTCTCCCACGTGTGCCGGTGCGAGTCGACGAAGCCCGGGATCACGATGCGGCCGGACGCGTCGACGATTTCGGCGTCGCCCGCCTCGAGCGCGTGTCCGACGGCCGCGATCCGGTCGTCCTCGACGAGGACGTCGCCGCCGTAGAGGTCGCCGAGCTGCGAGTCCATGGTCAGCACATGACCACCGCGGAGCAGCACGCGCCTCGGCACGACGTTCCTCCCTTCGTCCTGACGATTCCTCCACACGCGCGTCCAGTGAGTATGAACTGCGTGTTTCGCGATTCTTACCACCTTGCCGAAACCGGAGCAAGGGGATACGCCGTTTTCGGCACGTTCGTCCGGGTCGCGGACTTCACGGGTTTGACTGTGGCTGTACGCGGGTTCTATCGTTGGCTCCGAATGGCAACCGGAGCAGTCGTCATCGTCGGAGGCACGTCGGGCCTCGGCCTGCGCCTCGCGGAGACGTACGCGGCTCGCGGCCGCGACGTCGTGATCACCGGGCGCGACGCCGAGCGGTGCGCCGGGATCGCGGCGGGGATCGCCGGCGACGGCCACATCCATCCGGTCGCGCTCGACCTCGCGGAGCCGGAGCGGATCGCGGACGCGCTCGAGGCCGTGGGCGCGGTCGGCCACCTCGTCCTCGCCGCGATCGAGCGCGACCAGAACAACGTCCGCGAGTACGACGTCGGGCGCGCGATCCGGCTGGTGACGCTGAAGCTCGTCGGGTACACCGAGGTCGTGCACGCGCTCGCCCCGCGCCTCGCTCCCGACTCGTCGATCCTCCTCTTCGGCGGGCAGGCGCTCCAGCGGCCGTACCCGGGGTCGACGACGATCACGACCGTGAACGGCGGCATCTCCGGCCTCGTCCGCACGCTCGCCGTGCAGCTCGCGCCGATCCGCGTGAACGCGATTCACCCGGGCGTCGTCGGCGACTCGCCCGAATGGGCCGGCAAGACGGAGGCCGTGGAACGCGTCCGCGCGCGGACGCCGCTCGGCCGCACGGTGACGATGGACGAGATCGTCGACGCGTCGATCTTCCTGCTCGAGAACGGCGGCGTGAACGGCGTCAACCTCGAGGTCGACGGCGGGTGGATGCTGCAGTGACGAGCGTCGCCGTCGTCGGGCTCGGGAAGATGGGCGAGGCGATCGCCGAGCGGATCCTCGACGCGGGCTTCCCCCTCTCGGTGTTCAACCGGACCGCGGCGCGGGCCGAGCCGCTCGCGGCGCGCGGCGCGGCGGTGCTCGGCTCGCAGGCCGACGCGCTCGCGCGCGCGGACGTGTGCGTGACGATGCTCGCCGACGACGGCGCGGTCGAGGCCGTGCTGCTCGGCGAGGGGGGCGTGCTCGCGGGCGCGCGGCCGGGGACGACGCTCGTCGAGATGAGCACCGTGTCGGTCGCGGCCTCCGAGCGCGTGGCCGAGGCGGCCGCCGCCGCCGGCGTCGAGTACCTGCGCGCGCCCGTCAGCGGGAACCCGACGGTCGTCCGCGGCGGCACGCTCACGATCGTCGTCTCCGGGCCCGAGCACGTCGCCGCCGACCTCGATCCGCTCCTGCGCGCGATCGGCGCGAAGGTGCTCTACGTCGGCGAGGGCGAGCGCGCGCGCGTCGTGAAGCTCGCGTTCCAGGTGCTCGTCGCGGGGACCGCGGAGCTCCTCGGCGAGGCGCTCGTCCTCGGCGAGGCGGCCGGCGTCGACCGGGCGAAGCTGCTCGAGGCGATCGGGGCGTCGGCGGTCGGCTCGCCGTTCGTCGCGTACAAGTCGCCGCCGCTGCTCGAGGACGACTACTCCGCGACGTTCACGACGGCGCTGATGCAGAAGGACGTCGACCTCGTGCTCGAGCTCGCAGAGGAGTACGGGATCACGTTGCCGTTCGCGCGGCACGTCCGGATGCTGCTCGAGGCGACGGCCGCCGCCGGGTACGCCGACGCGGACTTCATGGCCCTCTACGCCCATCTCCGGCAGTCCGCCGCGGGAGGGACAATCGCGACCGGGACGAGGTGACGGGAACGTGAGCCAGCCGAACACGAACATCGCGTCGCGCGGCGCGACGATGGCGGTCGACTGGGAGCAGCGCGTCGACTTCGCGCGCCTGCGCACCGAGCGACTCGCGCGCGCGAAGGCGGCGCTCGAGGCCTCCGACCTCGGCGCGCTCCTGCTCTTCGACCCGAACAACATCCGCTACGTCACGAGCACGCACATCGGCGAGTGGGCGCGCGACAAGAACGCGCGCTGGGTGCTGCTGCCGCGCGGGGACGACCCGATCCTGTGGGACTTCGGCTCGGCGGCGCGGCACCACCAGATGTACGCGCCGTGGCTCCCGCCGGAGAACTTCCGCGCTGGCGTCGCGCCGATGCGCGGGGCGATGCCGGTCGAGACGGGCGTGCCGGACCGGCTCGCGGCGAACGATCGCGGACGAGCTGCGCGAGCGCGGCCTCGCCGGCGAGCCGCTCGGGATCGACATGACCGACCTGGTCACGATCGAGGCGCTCGGGCGCGCCGGCGTGCACGTCACCGACGGCTCGCGCGTGATGCTCGAGGCGCGGAAGATCAAGACCGCCGACGAGATCGCGCTCCTCGACCACGCGTGCGGCATGGTCGACGCGGTCTACGAGGAGATCTACCGGATGCTCCGCCCGGGGATCCGCGAGCACGAGGTCGTCGCGCGCGCGCAGCAGCTCCTGTTCGAGATGGGCTCCGAGCACGTCGAGGCGATCAACGCCGTCTCCGGCGACCGCTGCAACCCGCACCCGCACGTCTTCTCCGACCGGCTGCTCCGGCCCGGCGACCAGGCGTTCTTCGACGTGATCCACTCGTTCATGGGCTACCGCACCTGCTACTACCGCACGTTCAACGTGGGCGGGATCTCGCAGTCCCAGCTCGACGCGTACAAGCAGTGCCGCGAGTGGCTCGACGCGGCGATCGACCTCGTCCGGCCGGGCACGACGACCGACGAGATCGCGGCCGTGTGGCCGACCGCGGAGGAGCTCGGCTTCCCGAACGAGGAGGCGTGCTTCGGGCTCCAGTTCGGCCACGGCGTCGGGGTCGGGCTGTACGAGCCGCCGATGATCTCGCGCGTCCACTCGTTCGACTGCCCGGTCGAGCTCGAGGAGGGGATGGTGTTCGCGCTCGAGACGTACTGCGCCGCGACCGACGGCCGCTCGGCCGCGCGGATCGAGGAGGAGGTCGTCGTCACGAAGGACGGCAACCGGATCCTCACGCGCTTCCCGGCCGAGGAGCTGCTCGTCGCCGGCAAGACATACGTGCGCGGGATCGACATCCTGGAGGGAGCGCCCTCCCCGTCGGGCGTATGACGCGGTACCGGCTCGTCCGCCGCGAGGAGATCGAGCTCGCGCCGGGGCTGCCGGGGCACAGCGCCGGCCTCACGCGGAAGGTGGTCGTCGGCGGCGACACCGGCGCGACGCACACCGGGCTCACGCTCGTCGCGCTCGAGGACGGCCACGTCGACATGCACCTGCACTCCTTCGAGTCGAGCTTCTACGTGTTCTCGGGCGAGCCGGTCCTGTACCTCGACGGCCGCGGCGTGAAGCTCGAGCCGGACGCGTGCGGGGCGATCCCGGTCGGCGTGCCGCACGCGTGGCGCAGCGGCGCGCGGGCCGAGTGGATCGAGATGGCCTCGCCGCGGCCGCGCGGCGCCGACCAGCCGCCCGACACGTTCTTCCTCGGCCCGGCGCCGGACGACGAGCCCGACGCGCTCGACCTCCGCGACCCGCGGAACCGCAACTTCTTCCACCTCTCGGCCGCGGACATGGACGTCGAGACGCTGCGGGCCGGTTCGCGCGTCGGCGCGCCGACCGTCTCCGCGAGCATGGCGACCGCCGCGCTCCTCTACAGCGGCATCACCGTGAAGATGCTCGTCGACAAGCGCCTCGACGCGCAGCTCCACACGATGTTCATGGTCGGCTACCAGCCGGGCGCGGTCGCGCACCCGCACGACCATCCGTTCGAGGAGTCGTACGTGATGCTCGAGGGCGAGGTCGACGTCGTCGCCGACGGCGACCGGTACACGCTCCGGCCCGGCGACGTCTTCTGGACCGGCGTCGGCTGCGTCCACGCGTTCTACGAGACGCGCGGCGGCACCGTGAAGTGGCTCGAGACCTCGGCGCCCGGCCCGCCCGACCGGCACTCCTACCGGTTCGAGCGCGACTGGGAGTACCTCGCCGAGCGGCTCCGCGACGGGGTCTCGGAGTGACGGGCGACGCCCCGCTCGACCGCGGGCTCTACCTCGACCTGTACCGGCGGATGCGGCTGATCCGCGGGTTCGAGGACCTGATCCAGTCGCTCTTCCTCCGCGACGAGGTCTACGGCACGACGCACCTGTACTCGGGCCAGGAGGCGGTCGCGGTCGGCTTCGCGAGCGCGCTCGACGGGCGCGACCGGGCTGCCGCGACCTACCGCGGCCACGGCCACGCGCTCGCGCTCGGCGTCGATCCGCAGAAGCTCCTCGACGAGATGCTCGGCCGCGCGACCGGGATCAACGGCGGCCTCGCGGGCTCGATGAACGTCACCTCGCCCGCCGACCGGCTGATCGGCAGCTTCGGGATCGTCGGCGGCAGCATCGCCGCCGCGACCGGCGCGGCGCTCGCGCTCCGGCGGACGGGCGGCGTCGCGGTCGCGTACTTCGGCGACGGCGCGACGAACCAGGGCTACTTCTTCGAGTGCCTCAACTTCTGCAAGGTGCAGCGGCTCCCGATCGTGCTCGTCTGCGAGAACAACGGCTACGGCGAGTACACGCCGTTCGAGGAGGTCACCGCCGGCGCGATCCGCGCCCGGGCCGAGGTGATGGAGATCCGGGCCGAGACGATCGACGGGATGGCCGTGTGGGAGACCCGGGCGGCGGCGGTGCGCGCGGTCGAGCACGCGCGCTCCGGCGGCGGGCCGTACTTCGTCGAGGCGATCACGTACCGGTTCGTCGGCCACTCGCGCAGCGACCCGGGCCGGTACCGGCCGCCCGGCGAGCTCGACCGCTGGCGCGAGCGCGACCCGCTCGTCGTCCTCCGCTCGCGGCTCGAGTCCGAGGGCGTCGAGCCGGCGGCGCTCGACGAGCTCGAGGCGTCGGTCGCGGACGAGCTCGTCCTGCTCGAGGAGCGCGGGCTCGCGGCGCCGTTCCCGGAGCCGCGCGCGTTCGCGGAGTTCGCATGAGCGCCGCGGGCGAGCTGCGGATGCCGAAGCTCTCCGACTCGATGGAGGACGCCGTGATCGTCCGCTGGCTCAAGCAGCCCGGCGAGCGGTTCGCGCGCGGCGAGCCGCTGGCCGAGATCGACACCGACAAGGCGACCGTGATCTACGAGGCCGAGACCGACGGCGTGCTCGGGAGCATCGTCGTCGCCGAGGGCGCCGCCGCCCGCGTCGGCGAGCCGATCGCGACGCTCGGCGCCGGGCCGCCCGCGCCGGCCGCGGCCGCGCCGGCGCCGGCGGCGGGACGGGCCGCGCATGGACTTCCGCACCGCGATCCGCGACGCGCTCGACGAGGCGCTCGCCGCCGACGACCGGGTGATCTTCTTCGGCGAGGACGTCGCCGTCGCCGGCGGCGTGTTCGCGGCCACGCCCGGCCTGTACGAGAAGTACGGCCCCGAGCGCGTCTTCGACACGCCGATCTCGGAGCTCGCGCTCGCGGGCGCCGCGTTCGGCTCGGCCGTGAACGGCCTCCGGCCGGTGGTCGAGATCATGTTCGGCGACTTCCTCCCGCTCGTGATGGACAGCGTCGTGAACCAGATGTCGAAGTACCGGTTCCTCACCGGCGGCGAGGTGAGCGTGCCCATCGTGATCCGCTCGGTCGTCGGCGCGGGCGGGCGCTTCGGCGCGATCCACTCGCAGATGCCGGCGTCGTGGTTCATGGGCGTGCCCGGGATCAAGATCGTCGCGCCGTCGACGCCCGCCGACGCGAAGGCGCTGCTGCGCGCCGCGATCGACGACGACAACCCGGTGCTCTTCTTCGAGCACAAGCGGCTGTACGCGCTCGAGGGCGAGGTCGGCGACGCGACCGCGCGGCTCGGCGAGGCGGCGGTCGTCCGCGAGGGGCGCGACGTCACGCTCGTCTCGGCGATGCGCGGCGTGCACGAGTGCCTCGCCGCGGCCGAGACGCTCGCGGCCTCCGGCATCGAGGCCGAGGTGATCGACCTCCGGACGCTCCGCCCGCTCGACGCGGACACGATCCTCGCCTCGGTCGGGCGCACGAACCGGCTGGTCGCGGTCGAGGAGGGCCCGCTCACGGGCGGGTGGGCCGGCGAGGTGCTCGCGCTCGCGACCGAGCGCGCGCTCGGCGACCTCGACGACGCGTGGCGGATCGCGACCCCGGACGCGCCGATCCCGTACAGCCCGCCGCTCGAGGACGCGCACCTGCCCGGCGCCGACCGGATCGCCCGCGAGATCGCGAGCCGTCTAGGGTGACCGACGTGGCGCACCCCGCGTTCGCGCAGCCGGCCGAGTCGCACGAGGCGTCCCACATCGGGCCACGCCTCCGCGCGCAGCGCGAGCA
This sequence comes from uncultured Actinomycetes bacterium, assembly GCA_963729135.1. Classification (GTDB taxonomy): domain Bacteria; phylum Actinomycetota; class Thermoleophilia; order Gaiellales; family Gaiellaceae; genus PALSA-600. Next base: position 101,554 of record CAVSMT010000007.1, on the reverse strand, counting down.
CCTCGGGCTCAGCCTCCGCGAGCTCGCGCGCCGGATCGGCGTCTCCGCGAGCCTGATCTCGCAGATCGAGCGCGACAAGGTCAACCCGAGCGTGAGCACCCTGTACTCGCTCGTGCGCGAGCTCGGCCTCGGGATGGGCGACCTCTTCTCGACCGGCGACCTGCCGCTGTCGGTCGCCGCCCCGGCGGCGCCACGTCCCCGCGTCACGCCCGACGAGCGCGCGGTGATCAGCCTCGCGTCCGGCGTCACGTGGGAGCGGCTCACGGCCGCGGCCGACCCGGTGGTCGAGTTCCTGCGCGTCGTCTACGACGTCGGCAGCGAGTCGTGCGCCGAGGACTCGCTCGTCCGTCACGGCGGCAAGGAGTACGGCTACGTCACCGGCGGCCGTCTCGGCGTGCAGGTCGGCTTCGAGCGCTACGACCTCGGCCCGGGCGACGCGATCGCCTTCGACTCGTCCTCGCCGCACCGGCTGTGGGCGATCGGCGACGAGCCGGCCGAGGCGATCTGGGTCGTCGTCGGGAGGCAGAGCGACGGCCGCATCCCACCCCCACCGAGCGGCGGCTGACCGCCCGGAGTCACGGAAGGAGCAAACGTGCTGACCGCAACCAAAGACCTCGTCCTGCCGACCACCGTCACCGGCTCGTGGCCGCGCCCGACCTGGTTCACGGGGAACCTGCTCGAGCGGCCGTTCTCGTCGGGGATGGCCGACGTCGCCTACCGCGAGCAGTTCGTCGACGCGGTCTCGACGGTGCTCGCCGACCAGGAGCTCGCCGGCCTCGACATCCTCACGAACGGCGACTACCACCTCGATGCGGACCTCGCGGGGCGGTCGTGGTTCTCGTACCCGTCGGAGCGGTTCGCCGGCATCTCCGAGTACGACACCGAGACGACGTTCGGCTGGTCGTACCCGATCGGCTCGTGGCTGAACGAGATCGTCGGTGGCTGGAAGTACCACGCGGTCGTCGACAAGGTCGGGCCGCGCGTCCCGCTCGAGTTCGCGAAGATCTGGCGCGTCGCGCAGGCGCGTTCGGACCGGCCGGTCAAGTTCGGCACGATCGCCGCCGACCTCGCCGCGACCGTCCTCACGGTCAAGACCGACGCGTACGCCCAGGACAAGCAGGACCTGATGTGGGACATCGCGACGATCCTGAATGGCGAGCTCCGCGCGCTCGCGGCCGCGGGGTGCAAGACGATCCAGATCGAGGAGCCCGCGATCCACAGCGCCGCCGCGTACGGCGCCGCGCCCGAGTACCTCGACTTCCTCGTCGACCTCTTCAACCACACGGTCGACGGCCTCGACGACGTCGAGCTCTGGATCCACACCTGCTGGGGCAACCCGGGTGCCCAGCACTGCTTCGACCCGCAGATCTCGTACGAGCCGTCGGTCGACATCTACCTCAACCGCCTCAAGGGCGACGTGTGGACGATCGAGTCGAAGGAGAACGGCCACAGCCTGCTGCCGGCGTTCGCGCCGTACAAGGGCAACCTGCCGAAGAAGGTCGCGGTCGGGATGATCAGCCACCGGCGCCTCCAGGTCGAGACGCCCGACGACGTTGCCGCCGACATCCGCACGGCGCTCGAGTACATCGACGAGGACAAGCTCGTGCTCTCGTCGGACTGCGGCTTCGGCCGCCAGGGCGTCCCGCGCCCGATCGCGATGTACAAGGCCGCCGCGCTGGCCCAGGGCGCGAACGTCGTCCGGGGAGAGCTCGGCGCCGCGCAGACCCGCGTCCGCGCCGCCGACCCCGATCTGCAGGTCGACGTCCCCGCCCGCCAGCCCGAGGCCGTCGGCGCCTAGTGTCCTGAGTCGTTAATCCGTTGGCAGTAGGCGGCGATGCTGTCGAGGATCTCGTCGGCGCTCTTGTGCCAAACGAACGGTCTGGGCTCGTCGTTCCAGTTCGTGATCCAGGTGCGGATCGAGGCGACGAGGTCGCGGACATAGCGGTGGGTGCCGCGCTTGATCCACTTGGTCGTCAGCTCGGCGAACCAGCGCTCGACCAGGTTGAGCCAGGAGCTGTAGGTCGGGGTCAAGTGGAACGTGAACCGCGGGTGGCGCACGAGCCAGCGCTGGATCGCCGGCGTCTTGTGCGTTGAGGAGTTCGTCGAGCACGACGTGGACGTCAAGGTCGGCCGGGACGGTCTTGTCGATCAGGTTCAGGAAGCGCCGGAACTCCTCGGCGCGCTGCCGGGGCGTCGATCTCCGAGACGCACCTGTCCGGAGGCAACATCGAGGGCGGCGTAGAGGTTGGTGGTGCCGTTACGGCGATAGTCGTGTGCTGCGCCGCTCGGGCACCCCGGGCATCAGCGGCAGCACCGGCGCGGTCCGATCCAGAGCCTGGATCTGGACTTCTCGATCGACGCAGAGCACGACCGCGGCCTCCGGGCGGTTCAGGTACAGCCCGACGATGTCGCGCGTCTTCGTCGATGAACTGCGGATCGGGCGACAGCTTGAACGTCTGCGCGTCTGCTGCGGCTTCAGCCCGAACGCCCGCCAGATCCGGCCGACGTGCGCTCGGCGTCATCCCGGTCGCCGCCTGCCATCGAACGCGTCGACCAGTGCGTCGCTGGTCCGCGGCTGCTCCTCCAATGTCTTCACGACCACCCGCTCGACGTCCTCGTCACTGATCGTGCGCGGCTTCCGCCGGGCGCGGCTCGTCATGAAGCCCATCCAGCCCCTGCCGCGCGAACCGGCCACGACCACTTCCCCACAGTTGTGAGACGCGCAGCCGCAACTCGGCCGCGATCTCCGTACTCGACCTCCCACTCCGCCGCCGCCAGAACCAACCCGGTCAGCGGAACGCGAGCGCCTGCGCGCTCGACGGCCGCCGAGCCCACCGCTCGAGCACCTCCCGCTCCTCCGCAGCTGACCACGACTCTCCGCACGCTGCCTCCATGACGCCTCCGCATCCTCCTCGTTGACGACGACGGCATTCGCCGTGGAACCGCACAGGTCCCTGCAACTCTAGAAACGAATTAACGCTTCAGGTGACTAGCTGCTCTCGGCCGCGATCTCCGGTGTCGGCTCCGCGCGCGGGATGCGGAGGAGCGTGCCGGTCCACCTCGGCATCCACCAGTTCCAGTCGCCGAGGAGCTTCATGAGGGCCGGCACGAGGAGGGCGCGGATGACGGTGGCGTCGAAGATGATCCCGGCTGCGAGGCCGATCGCGAGCGACTTGACCTCGTAGCCGGGGCTCGACGAGAGCACGAGGAACGCGAACATCAGGACGAGGGCCGCGCTCGTCACGAGCTTCCCGGTCCGCGCGAGCCCGAGCTCGATCGCCCGGTCGGTGGAGCCGGTCTCGTCGTATGCCTCGCGCATGCGCGAGAGCATGAAGACCTCGTAGTCCATCGACAGGCCGTAGAGGAACGCGAAGATCATCACCGGGATGTAGGCGGTGATCGCCTGCTGCGCGTCGAGGTTCCAGAGCGACGCGCCGTGCCCCTCCTGGAAGACGAAGACGACGATCCCGAAGGCCGCGACGAGCGAGAGCATGTTCAGCACCACGGCCTTGACCGCCAGCACGACCGAGCGGAACGCGCGCGTGAGCAGGATGAGCGTCAGCAGCAGGACGAGCGCGAGCGCGTACGGGAAGCTGCCGAACAGGGCGTGGAGGAAGTCGCGGTCGACCGCGGCGGTGCCGGTCAGCGTGCCGTCGGTTCCCTCGAGGCTCGCGTTCACCCGGTCGATCGTCGCCTGGATGCCGGGGGCGGCGCCGTCGATCGTCGGGAACGCCTCGACGAGCGAGTCCGGCCCGCGCCGCCATCCCGGCGGTGCCGCCGCTCCGACCACGCCGGGCACGGCGCGCAGCTTCGCGACGACCAGCGCGGCGTTGCCCCCGTGCTCGACGAGGACGTCGAGCGGCTTCATCACGCCGGGGCTGATCCCCGCCGCGGCGAGCTGGTCGCGGGCCGCGATCGCCGTCCCGGTGCCGGGGAAGTACTTGAGCTGCGCCTCGTTCGCGTTCAGCTGCGTCCCCAGGCCCGCGAGCACGGCGACGATCGCCAGGCCGACGGCCGCGATCGCGACCGGGCGCCGGATCACGAAGCGCGCCCAGCGGCCCCACGCGCCGTCCTCGGGGCGGCCGCGGTCGATGAGCCGCCGCGGCATCACCCGGACGCTGTTGATCCTCTGTCCGATCACCGCGAGCATGGCCGGCAGCAGGGTCAGCGAAGCGAGCACGGAGACGACCGGGATCAACATCCCGCCGATGCCCATCGAGCGCAGGAGCGGCAGCGGCAGGACGAGCAGCGCCAACAGTCCGATCGCCACGGTCGTGCCCGAGACGATCACCGAGTGGCCGGCGTGGGTCATCGTCTCGACGAGCGCCGACTCGACGTCGTTCCCGTCGCGGAGCTCCTCGCGGAAGCGGAAGACCATCAGCAGCGCGTAGTCGATCGCGACGCCGAGGCCGACGAGCGCGATCAGGAACTGCACGATCACCGAGACGTCGGTGATGTAGGTCAGCGCCCAGACGAGCGTGAACGTGTTGAGGATCGCCGCGACCGCGACGACGAGCGGCATCAGCACCGCGGGCAGCGTCCCGAAGACGAAGAGCAGGATCACGAGCGCGCCGAGCCCGCCGATCAGCGCCTCCAGCAGGACGCTCGAACCGCCGGTGTCGCCGACCTTGCTCGCCTCGACGAGCGCGTCGTGTCCCGTGACCTCGACGCTGATCCCCGCGGGAAGCCCGGTCGCCGCCACGGCTCGCATCCTCTCGACGCCGCTCGCCACGTCGAGTCGATGCTGACCGGGCTGGTAGACCTGCAGGAACGTCGTGTGCCGGTCGCGCGACGCGTACATCGAGCTCCCGGTCGAGAAGTACGAGCTCGTCAGCGCGCGGGGGTTCGCCCTCGCGACCCGCGCCATCGCCGCACGCACCGCCGGGCTCCTCGTCACGTCGACGTGCGCCGAGTGGAAGACGACGACGTTCGGCGGCCGCACGCCGACGCCGAACGCCGCGAGCGTCCGCTGGCTCCCCTCGTACGCCGGCTTGCCGGGCACGGCGAGGCTCTGGTACCAGCGTGAGGAGAGCTTCCCGGCCGCGACGCCGCCGAACAGCGTGAGCGCGATCCACGCGACGATCACGGGCCAGCGGTAGCGGGCGGTGAAGTGGGCGAGACGCTCGAGCCGGCCTGCGCGGGCGGCGAGGTCGCCGCTCGGAGTCGAGGGTGTGCGGGTGCCCGGACCTTCCATGGTGACTCCTCTCGGACGGCTCCCTGGGCGCCGGACGGCGCCGCAGTGCGCGTGCTCTCGAGGGTCGCGCGCGGCCAGGAGGCGTCGGCGGCTATCGAGCCGGCGCAGCAGTCGAGTGTCGTGCTCCTCCGAGTCGAGGAGCGCTGCGCCGGGTCAGCGAATCGAGCCAGTCTAGTGCGGGAACCTCCGGGGCGGGGAACCGGGCCCTGCCTCCACGGGATCTGTCAGGCTTGTGGCGTGCCGTGGGCGCCCGAGCTGTTCACCGCGCCGGCTCTCGAGCAACTGCTGGAGAAGCGGCGACTGGAGAGGCTGGTGGCCGTCCCCTACTTCGACGGTCTGATCGCGGAGGAGCCCGATGCGCTGATCGACTCCTTCGCCGGCGAGCCACTGCTGTACGACCCCGTCCGCGGACGCATCAAGGGCGTGGAGGCGTTCCGGGCGTTCGTCGCGGAGACGAGCGCGTGGCTCGCGGAGCGCAAGGTCTCGGTCGAGGACGTCGACCACGTCATCGTCGAGGGACACGGCTTCGAGGAGGTCGTCCTGCACCTCGGCGGCGAGAGCGGGCGGGTCGAGCTTCCGTTCGCGATCGTCGCCGACCGCGAGCACCCGGACGCACGGATCGACGAGCTGCGGCTCTACTACAGCAGCCGGCTGCTGACCGGCCGCCACGCGAACCGCCCGCCCCTGCTGCAGCCCGACCCGGACCTGCGCGAGCCGGACGTCGTGGTCGCGTACCAGCGCGCACTCGCGGCCGGCGACGTCGACTCGATCGTCGCGGCGTTCGAGCCGGACGGCTACGTTCGCGAGCCTGCGGGCGCCCGGTCCGCCGGTCCGGACGCCCTGCGCGCCTACTACGGGCGCATGTTCTCGGACGGCGGCGGCATCCCGCTCGAGCACTGCGGACTCGTCGACGACGGGCGCGCGTGCGCCCTCGAGTACAACGTCGTGCGGTGGGGCGAGACGGAGCTGCCTCCTCAGGCCGGCGTCGCCGTCTACGTCCGCGGTGAGAGCGGCAAGCTCGCCGCGGCCCGGATCTACGACGACGTCGATCCGCCGCTCGGCCCGGGGGCGTAGCCGGCCGCGATCAGAGGCGGGTCGGCCTCGCGGCGGTCCGCCGGTCCCAGCCGTGGAACTGCGAGTAGTCGCCGGAGTCCCAGGCCTCGCGCAGCCCGGGCGTGCTCAGGTCCCAGTCGGGGCGGATCTCGCTCGAGACGGCCCTCAGGTCGTGCCAGAGGTCGACGGTCGACGGGCGCCCCCAGAACCAGTAGCCGTTGTAGATGCTGTGGATCACGAGCCCGGGCTTGAGCACGAGCGTGTGCGGGATCATCGGGTCGTTGTCGGGGTCGGTGTACTCCTGGATCTCCAGGTCCTTCTGGACGATGCGGCCGGGGTCGGACAGGAACGGCCACTGGGCGCCGACCGACGCGCGGAACTCCTGGAGGGTGTGGTGCTCGTCGGTCGCGATCGTCGCGATCCGGGTGTAGGCCACCGCGATCCTCGGATAGAACGCCGCGAGCTCGAGGTGCTGCTGGTGCTCCTTCGGGCAGTAGTGCCCGCGCGCGAGCGTGAGGATCAGCGGATCGTCGCCCTGCAGCTCGCTGAGCCGCCGCGGAACGCTCGTGTGGTCGGGCAGCTCGTAGTCGGGGAACGTGGCCCCCGGGACGATGTCGGAGCGCATGGCGGGAGCCTTGCACGTTTGCGGAGCTCCGGGCGCGCCTATGCTCGATGCTCGATGACCGCGCTCGTCTTCGACTGCGACGGAGTTCTCGCCGAGTCCGAGCGCGACGGCCACCTCGCCGCGTTCAACCGTGCGTTCGCCGAGTTCGGCCTGCCGATCCGCTGGTCGGACGACGAGTACGGCGAGAAGCTCCGGGTCAGCGGCGGGAAGGAGCGCGTCGCCACGATGCTCACGCCGGAGGTGGTGCGGGCGGCCGGGCTGCCGCTCGATCCGGACGGGCAGCGCGAATGGCTGGCGCGGTTCCACGAGCGGAAGACGGCGATCTTCCGGGAGATCGCGGAGAGCGGCGGCCTCCGCCCGCGGACGGGCGTCGTCCGTCTCGTCGACGCCGCCCTCGAGGCGGGCTGGCGGCTCGCGGTCGCCTCGACCGCGTCGGAGGAGTCGGTGGCCGTGATCCTCGAGACCGTGCTCGGCCCTCGTCGCGCGGAGCGCTTCGCCGTCTTCGCGGGCGACGTCGTCGCGGCGAAGAAGCCCGACCCGTCGATCTACCGGCTCGCGCTCGACCGGCTCGCCGCGACGCGCGAGGAGACCGTCGTGATCGAGGACTCGCGCAACGGGCTCCTGGCCGCGACGGGCGCGGGCCTGTGCTGCGTCGTCACCGTGAGCAGCTTCTCGCGCGGCGAGGACTTCACCGAGGCGGCGCTCGTCGTCTCGAGCCTCGGCGACCCCGGCGAGCCGATGGAGGTCCTGGCGAACCGGAGCCCGGCGTCGCCGGACGGCTGCGTCGAGCTGGGCGATCTCGAGGCCGTGCTCGCCGGAGCCGGCCGTCCCGCTGAGACCGGCTGAGACCGGCTGCCGCCGTGAGGGCCGCGCGGCACAGTAGTTGCCGTGCCTCCGGAGCCGTCACGGCCCGTCGCGGTCAGGAGGCAGGCGCGGCGTCGTAGTCCTCGTCGCTCACGTGCTCGCCCCACGCGGCGGCGTTTCCTTCGTCGTCGACGTCGACGATCGCGAGGTGGGTCATGAAACGGTCGGGTGCCGCGCCGTGCCAGTGCTCCTCGCCGGGCGCGAAGAAGACGCGGTCGCCGGGGTGGATCGCCTCGACCGGGCCGCCGCGGCGTTGGGCGCGGCCGACTCCTTCGAGGACGTAGATGGTCTGGCCGTTCGGGTGCGTGTGCCAGGCGGTACGCGCGCCCGGGGTGAAGTGGACGCGGCTCGCGCTGACGCGCGAAGGGCCCGAGGGCGTTGCGACCGCGTCGATGTAGACGGCGCCCGTGAACCAGTCGGCCGGTCCGCGTGCGGTCTCGATGCTGCTTCTCGTGATCTCCATGGCTGCTCCTCAGGGTTGGGTCCGGCTCCGCCCGCTCATCTTCCTCGACCTCGACGAGCCCGAGGCCGTCAAGGGCGGTTCCGGTGGCGGCCTCTCCACGTTCGGCGGGTTCGGGCACCCCGGCCGAGCCTCGCCCGTACGCGACGGCGCCGGGCTCGAGCGACGTTACGCCGACGTCTCCTCGGTTCGCGGGCGGGGACTCTCGCCTCGGATCGGGAGCCAGTAGAAGGCGTTGAACGCCACGATCACGGCCACGCCGATCACGGGGAGCAGAGCGCCGAGCACGGCGCCGGTCGCGAGCCAGGCGACCGCGAGCTGAAAGCGCCGGCCGATCGCGGTCGCGCTCGCGCTGTCCAGAGCCTCGCTCAGCAACCCGTGCCGGGACGCGTACTGCCAGACGGCGTTGAACGTCAGCGCCGTCACGACGAATGCGATGCCGTAGAAGACGACGGCGGTTCGCTCGCCGTGCCCGCTGCGCAGCGCCCCGGCGAGGACGGAGGTGGCGAACGGAAGGAACGCGACGACCATCAGCAGCAGCGTGTTCAGGAGCAGGACGACCAGGTCGGCCGCCCGGATGTGGTCGAACATCACGTGGTGGTTGGCCCACACCTGCCCGATGAACAGGAATGTGAGGCCGTAGGCGAGATACGACGGCCAGAGCGAGACGAGGCCGTGCAGCAGGTTCGTGTAGTCGGTCGGCGGCCGGATCGCCAGAACGAGCAGGGTGATCGAGATCGCGAAGACCGCATCGCTGAACGCCACCAACCGGCCGGGGTCGCGCTGCACCGAGGGGGGATCGGCACCCGCCTTGCCTCCCGGGGCCCGCGCCATCCCGAGCGAGCGCACCCAGCGGATCATCGGCACGACCGCCCGCCGCGCGGCGGAGGCCGCCGGGCCCCGCCGGTCGTTCGGGTCGCCGAGCTCACAGGTCGAGCACCACGCCCTCGTGCGGCCGCGAGCAGCAGATGAGCGCGCTGCCGTCGGCCGGGGGCTCGACCGGATCGGGGTCGTAGTCGACGGCGCCGGCGATGAGCGTCGTCTCGCAGCTGTGGCAGACGCCCGTGCGGCACGACCAGCGGACGGGCACGTCGCATGCTTCGGCGAGCTCGAGCAGGCTCGCGTAGTCGTCGCTCCACGGGATCGCGAGGTTGCTGCGCGCGAACTCGATCGTCGGGCCGCTCGCGGGCTCGCCGGGCGGCGGGTGGGGCGTCCGCGCGGGCGTCGACGCGATGCCGGGGGTCGAGGCCGGCTTCGGGCCCGAACGGCTCGGTGTGGATGCGGGTGGCGTCGAGGCCGAGTGCCGCCAGGCCGGCGCTGATCTCCTCCATGAACGCCGCGGGGCCGCAGAGGTACGCCTCGCCGTCGCGCGGTGGCTCGAGCTCGGCGAGCAGCGGCGCGGTGAGACGGCCCGCGCGGTCGAAGTCGCGGCCTTCGACGTCGTCCGGATCGGGACGGCTGTAGAAGACGCGGGCGCGGGCGTTCGGGAGCGAAGCGAGGAGCGCGCGGGACTCGGCGGCGAAGCAGTCGTCGCGGCTGCTGCGTGCGCCGTGCAGCCACCAGATCTCGCGCTCGGAACGGTCCTCCGCCAGCGCGTGGAGCATGGCGAGGGCCGGGGTGGCCCCGATGCCGGCGTGATCAGGAGCACGGGCGCGCGGCTCCGGTCGAGGATGAAGGTGCCGCGCGGCGCGGCGATCTCGAGCTCGTCGCCGACGTGGAGGCGGGTGTGGAGATAGCCGCTCGCGGCGCCGTCGCGCTCGCGCTTGACCGTGATCCGGTAGTAGCCCGGCGGTGATCGGGCCGGAGAGCGAGTAGTTGCGCAGGAGAGACCTCTGGTCGGGGTCGGGCTGGATGCGGACCGTCACGTACTGCCCGGGGCGCGCCGGAGGAAGCGTCGCGCCGTCGGGATCCTCGAGCCGGATGGAGATCGCGGACTCGCTCTCGCGGTCGATCGCGGTGACGGTGAGCCGGCGGAAGCCGGGCCAGGCCGGGGGCGGGCTCGCGGCGGTCAGCCCGACGTTGCCGCTGCCGGGCTCGCCTTCGGAAAGGGCGTGGAACGAGGCCTGCCAACCCGGGCTGAGGGCCGGGATCCGGAGCGCGCGGAGCAGTTGCTGGCGCGGGTGCCCGGGCAGGTAGAGGAGCGCGTCGACCTCGGCGACGGTCATCCGTTCCGGGCCGGAGGCGAGCTCGACGATCTCGTCTCCGGCCTGCACGTCGCCTTCTTCGAGCACGCGGAGGTAGAAGCCGGGCCGGTGGTGGGAGACGAGCAGGGCGGGGATGCGCGGGTCGTTCATGCGAATGCCGACGCGGTAGCAGGTGACCCGGGGCTGGCTGACCTCGAAGACGGCGGTCCCGATCCGGTAGCGGTCGCCGATGCAGACCTCGTCGTCGCCCAGTCCGTCGACGGTGAAGTTCTCGCCGAACTGTCCGTGGACGAAGTCGCTTCGTCCGAGCTCGCGCTCCCAGTACCGGTACGAGTCGATCTGGTAGACGAACACGGCGCGCTGCTCGCCGCCGTGCCCGCCGAGATCGCCTTGGCCGTCGCCCTCGACGTTGAGCCTGCCCACCCGCCGAGGCCCGGCGACCGGATCCTTGAAGACGCCCGTGAACACGGTCTTCCCTTGCCAGAGCACGTCCTTCGGCATGCCGACGTTGACGGACAGCAGGGTGCCGACGGGGCGGGATGCCGCGCTCATGCTCGCTACTGAAGGCCGCTGCGGACGGAGGTGATCCGGCCCGTGTTGAAGCCGAGCCAGTGCATCCTGCCGACGTAGCGCGCGTGCTCGACCTTGAGGCAGCGGTCCATGATCACCGTCACGCCGCCGTCCTCGGCGATCCGCGCTGCCTCCTCGTTGATCACGCCGAACTGGCACCAGAGCGCGCCGGCGTGGATCGCGACGGCCTCCCGGGCGATCTCCGGCAGCGCATCCGGCGCGCGGAAGACGTTCACGACGTCAACCGGCACCGGCACGTCCGACAGGGCCGGATAGCTCGGCTGTCCGAGGATCTCGGTCTCGCGGGGATTGACCGGGATCACCCGGTACCCGTGGCGCTTCAGGTAGTAGCCGACGAAGTTGCTCGCGCGCAGCTCGTTGCCGGACAGACCCACGACGGCGATCGTGCCCGCGCTGTGGAGCACCCGTTGGATCGTCAGAGGATCCTGATAGCGCGCGAGCCCGGTCATCGCACGCGGGCGAGCCCCTGCTCGAGGTCCCAGATCAGGTCGTCGACGGACTCGGTGCCGACCGAGAGCCTGATCGTCCCGGGCCGGACACCCGCCGCCTCCAGTTCGGCGTCGTTCAGCTGCCGATGCGTCGTGCTGGCGGGATGGATGATCAGGCTCTTCGCGTCGCCGACGTTCGCGAGGTGGGACCAGATCGTCACGCCGCGGATCAGGTCCTGGCCGCCGTCCCGTCCACCGGCGCAGTCGAACGAGAACACCGCGCCCGGGCCGAGCGGCAGGTACTTGTCGACGAGCGGCCTGTATCCGCTTGTCGGCAGGCCCGCGTACGTGACGTTCGAGGCCAGTTCGTGCGAGTCGAGGAACGCCGCGACCGCCAGCGCGTTGTCGACGTGGCGTTCCATCCGCAGCGACATCGTCTCGAGCCCCTGGAGGAACAGGAACGCGTTGAACGGCGACAGCGCCGCGCCGAGATCGCGCAGCGTCTCGGCCCGCAGCTTCATGAGGTAGCCGTACGTCCCGAACGTCTCGTGGAACTGCAGGCCGTGGTACGCCGGCGACGGATCGGCGACCACCGGGAACCGTCCGTTCGACCAGTTGAACGTGCCCGCCTCGACGACGACGCCCCCGATGCTCGTCCCGTGCCCGCCGATGAACTTGGTCGCCGAGTGGATCACGATGTCGGCGCCCCATTCGATCGGGCGGCACAGGTACGGCGTCGCGAACGTGTTGTCCACGATCAGCGGAACCTCGTGCTCGTGCGCGATCGACGCCACGGTCTCGAGGTCGAGCACGTTGCCGCCCGGGTTGCCGATCGTCTCGCCGAAGAACGCCTTGGTGTTCGCGCGCACCGCCTTCCGCCACGCGTCCGGATCGTCGGGATCGACCCACGTCAGCTCCACGCTCAGCTTCCGCAGCAGGTGCTTGAACTGGTTCACCGAGCCGCCGTACAGCGCCGCCGACGAGACGACGTGGTCGCCCGGCCCGAGCAGCGTGAACAGCGCGGCCGCCTGCGCGGCGATCCCGCTGGCGAACGCCACCGCGCCGGCCCCGCCCTCGAGGTTCGCCACCCGCTCCTCGAAGACGGCGACGGTCGGGTTCATGATCCGGGAGTACGTGTTCCCGTACTCCTGCAGGTTGAAGTACGCGGCAGCCGACTCCGGGTCCTCGAACACGTAGCTCGTCGTCTGGAAGATCGGCACTGCGCGGGCCCCCGTGTTCGGGTCGGGCCGCTGCCCGGCGTGGAGCTGCCGGGTCTCGAATCCGAACGTCCGGGTGGCCTCCGGCTGGTCGCGCTCGGCGGTCACGGGCGCCCTGCGAGAAAGCGACGGATGATCGGCGTCTGCCGGGCCTCTTCGAGCAGGAAGCAGTCGTGGCCGTACGGCGCGTCGATCACGTGGAGCTCGACCGGCTTGCCGAGCCCGTGCAGCGCCTCTTCGATCTCCCGCGACGCCGACGGCGGGTACAGCCAGTCCGAGCTGAAGGCGATCAGCAGCGTCCGCGCCGCGACGCCGTCGAAGGCACGCGTGAGCGATCCGCGGCCGTACTGCCGCGCGAGGTCGAAGTACGTCAGGGCCCGCGACGTGTAGAGGTAGGTGTTGGCGTCGAACCGCCGGACGAACGAGTCGGCCTGGTGCCGCAGGTAGCTCTCGACCTCGAACTCCGGGTCGGTGACCGTGTAGCGGATGTCGTCCGCGAACTGCAGTCGCCGGCCGAACTTGTCGCCGAGCCCCTGCGCCGAGAGGTACGTGATGTGGCCGATCATGCGCGCGATGCCCATCCCGGCGGTCGGCGCTTCGTCCGTCCCGTAGTAGTGGCCGCCGCGCCACGCCGGGTCGCTCATGATCGCCTCCCGCGCGATCGCGTTCCAGGCCATGCCCTGCGGATGGAGAGCATGAGTGCTGGCGATCGCCACGACGGCGTCGATCTGATCGGGAAAAAGGATCGCCCACTCGAACGCCTGCATCCCGCCGAGCGAGCCGCCGGCCACCGCCGCGAGCCGCTCGATCCCGAGCTCGTCTAGGAACGCGCGCTCGGTTCTCACCATGTCCGCGACGGTGATCACCGGGAAGTCCAGCCCGTACGGCCTTCCCGTCGCCGGGTCGAGCGACGACGGGCCGGTCGTCCCGCGGCAGCCGCCGAGCAGGTTCGTGGAGACCACGAAGTAGCGTTCCGTGTCGAAGGCCTTGCCGGGTCCGATCATCCCGTCCCACCAGCCGAGCGCCTTCCCGGCCGCGCCGTCGCGGTCGTCGGCCCCGAACCCGTCCCGGGTGCTCTGCCCGGCCGCCTCCTTCGAGAACCCCGCCGCGTGGGCGTCCCCGCTGAGCGCGTGGCAGACCAGGATCACGTTGTCCCGTCGGGGTGAGAGCGCGCCGTAGGTCTCGTACGCCACCCGGACACGGTGGAGGTCGCGCCCGCAGTCGAGGCGGACCGGGTTCGGCAGGTCGAGATACCTCGTCTCGACGATCCCCACCGAGCCGGGCGCAGGCGCCGAGGGTGCCGAAGCGGGCGCGATCATCTGTCTCTCCGCGGAGTCACCGGGCGGTATTGTCTGGCTTCCTTATTGGGAAAAGTGGGTCACGAGGCGAGGGGTGAGACAGGGATGACCACCATCGACAACGGAGTCAACGTACAGGCGCTGCTCGACGCGCGCGACGTCCTGGCAGGGGCCCCCGAGGCCGCGCAGTTCACGTGGCGGGCGTCGTCCAGGTGGGAGAACGGCGTCCACAGCACGACGACGATCCAGAACTTCTTCGGCCTCGGCGAAGAGCAGAGCCACAAGACCGAGGCGGTGTTCGACGCCGACCACCCGGAGATCTTCGCGGCGCAGGACCAGGGGATCACGCCGATCGAGTATCTCCTCGTCGGGCTGGCGAGCTGCCTGACGGCCGGCGTGGCGGCCGTGGCGCAGAACCGCGGCATCCAGCTGCGCTCCGTCGAGTCGACGGTCGAGGGCAGCCACGACATCCGCGGCATGCTCGGCGTCGACAGCGACGTCCGGAACGGGTTCAACGACATCAAGGTCACGTTCGCGATCGACGCGGACGCGTCGAGGCAGGAGATCGAGGCGCTCGTCGCCCAGTCCCAGAAGCGCTCCGCCGTGTTCGACGCCCTCACGAATCCGACGGAGGTCACCGTCGAGGTCGCCTGAGCGCTTCACCGCAGTCGTCATAGGCGCCGGGCACTCGGGCCTCGCCGCCAGCTACTTCCTGAGTCAGCGGTCGATCGACCACGTCGTGCTCGAGCGCGGGGAGCTGGCGAACTCCTGGCGACACGAACGCTGGGACTCGCTGCGGCTGCTGACTCCCAACTGGCAGAGCCGGCTACCGGGCCTTCGGTACGACGGCCCCGATCCGGACGGCTACATGACCTCCGCCGAGGTCGTCGAGCTGATCGGGCGATTCGCCGTGCATGCCGGTGCTCCGGTCCGGACGGGCACGAACGTCACCTCGGTACGGCCCGGCGACGACGGCTACGAGGTCACGACGAGCCACGGCGAGATCCACTCGCGGACGGTGCTCATCGCGACGGGAGCGTGCAATCGGCCGACGGTGCCGGCGTTCGCGAGCGCGCTGCCGACCGAGATCGAGCAGCTGACGCCGTTCGAGTACCGCGAGCCGTCCCAGCTTCCCGACGGCGCCGTGCTCGTCGCGGGCGCGTCGGCCACCGGCGTGCAGCTGGCGGCCGAGCTGAGGCAGTCGGGGCGACCGGTGATCCTGTCGGTCGGCGAGCACGTGCGCCTGCCGCGGACGTATCGGGGCCGCGACGTCCTGTGGTGGATGGACGCGTCCGGCGTGTGGGACCAGCGGTACGACGAGGTCGACGATCTCGTCCGCGCGCGGCGGCTGCCGTCGCCGCAGCTCGTGGGAACGCCCGAGCGGACGACGCTCGACCTCAACGCGCTGGCGGCGGCGGGCGTCGAGCTGGTGGGTCGCTGGGCGGCGGTCCGGGACGGTCGGGCGCTCTTCTCCGGCGGGCTGCGGAACGTGTGCTCGCTGGCCGACCTCAAGCTGGAACGCCTGCTCGACGTCTTCGACGAGTGGGCCCGGACAGACGGGGGAGACGGCGGCGTCGGGGCTTCCGAGCGCTTCGCGCCGACGGCGGTCCCCCGGTCGGCGAGGCTGGAGCTCGACCTCGGGCGCGCCGAGATCCGGGCGATCGTCTGGGCGACCGGGTTCCGGCCCGAGTACGGCTGGCTCGACGTGCCCGTGGTCGACGCGAAGGGCCAGCTTCGCCACGACGGCGGCGTCGTCGACAGCCCCGGCCTGTACGCCCTCGGCCTGCCGGTGCTGCGGCGGCGCAAGTCGACGTTCATCCACGGCATCGAGGACGACGCGCGCGATGTGGTCGACCACCTCAGCGGGTACCTGGCCGGGGACTCGAGAGCCCCTACCGCACGAACGTAGAAGGTCGCGCGCCGCCGCCCCGGTGGCGAGCCCCTGGGTCAGAGCGCCAGTTGCTGGCTCGCGAGGTAGTAGTAGAGGCCCTGGCGGGCCAGCAGCTCGTCGTGTGTGCCGTCCTCGACGAGCCGTCCGCGGTCGAGGACGAGGATGCGGTCCGCGTCGCGGATGGTGGAGAGGCGGTGGGCGATCACGAACGACGTGCGGCCTTCGAGGAGCTCGTCCATCGACTCCTTGACCGCTCGCTCCGACTCGCTGTCGAGCGCGCTCGTCGCCTCGTCGAAGAGCAGGATCGCGGGGCGGTGGTAGAGAGCCCGGGCGATCGCGATCCGCTGTCGCTGCCCCCCCGAGAGCCGGAGGCCGGACTCGCCGACCCGCGTCTCGTAGCCGAGCGGGAGCCGGCCGACGAAGTCGTCGGCGTTGGCGGCGCGGGCGGCCCAGGTCACACGGTCGGCGTCCGGACGCTCGTCGCCGAGGGCGATGTTGTCGGCGATCGTCCCTTCGAAGAGGTAGCTCTCCTGCAGCACGACGCCGACATGGCGGCGGAGCGCGCGGTAGTCGAGGGTGCTCAGGTCGACGCCGTCGAAGCGGATCGAGCCCGAGGTGGGCTCGAGCAGCCCGGCGAGCAGCTTCACGAGCGTCGTCTTGCCCGAGCCGCTGCGTCCGACGATCGCGATCGTCTGGCCCGGCTCGACGCGGAGGGTGATCTCGTCGAGGATCGGCGGCGCTTTCGAGCCGCCGTAGCGGAAGCCGACGTCGACGAGCTCGATCTCGCCCGCGAGCGTGTCGACCGGCCGGAGCGCCGAGCGGTCGGCGCCCTGCTCGGGCTCCTGGTCGACCACGTCGTCGAGGCGGCCGATCAGGATCCTGGCGAACTGGAGCTCGTCCCAGAGCAGGAGCAGCAGCAGGACGGGCCCGTTCGCGAGCGCGACGAGCGAGTTGAACGCGACGAACTCGCCGACCGTCAGCGTGCCGTGGATGACCTCCGCCGAGCCGACGACGAGGAACGCCGCGAGCGAGACGAACCCGAGGAGCTGCACGCCGCCCTGGTAGGAGAGGACGAGGAACTGCGTCTGGAAGAGGCGCGTCGCGAGCGTCCGGAACTGCGACAGCATCGACGCCCGCAGCGGCTGCTCCGCCGACATCGCCTTGACCGTCTCGATCCCGCGGATCGCGTCGATCTGGTACGCCGCGTACTTCCCGTACGCCTCCTCGAGGCTCTCGTACATCGGCTGCAGCCGCCGCGACGAGAACCGCAGCAGCACCGCGTAGAGCGGCACGGTCGCGAGGAAGACGAGCGCCAGGACCCAGCTGTAGAAGAACATCAGCGCGACGGCGGCGAGGATCTGCGTCACGGCGGTCAGGGCCTGCACCCCGCTGCCGACGAAGAACTCGCGCACCTGGCGCAGGCCGGCGAGCCGGCGCTCGATGTCCCCGGTCCGCCGCGTCGAGAAGTACGTCATCGGGAGGTCGAGCAGCTTTCCGGTGAGGAAGTCGAGCGCGTCGGTGTCGACGCGGACCGACATCCGCGCGAGGAGGAAGCGCTGGACGAGCGTGGCCGCCGTGACGGCGACGAGGACCGCGACGAGTCGCGGCGAGCACGATCCAGAGCAGCCCGACGTCGCCGTTCGGAAGGACGCGATCGATCACGACCTGCGTCAGGATCGGCAGGAGGAGCTGCAGCCCGGCCGCGACGAGAGCCAGCGCCCCGGCGATCGCGAGCGTCCGCCGATGGGGCCGGAAGAACGCCCAGAGCCAGGCGAGGCTGTGCCGGGCCTCGGCGACGTCCTCGAACCGCTCGGTGTAGGAGACGAGCGCCGCGTACCCGCTCCAGCGCTCGAGGAACTCCGCGCGCGGGACGCGTTGGAGCCCGTGTTCCGGGTCCGCGTAGCGGACACGGTCGCTCCCGACCTCGTACAGGACGACCCAGTGGTTGCCCTCCCAGTGGACGATCGCCGGCAGCGGCAGCTCGTCCAGCCGGCTCTTCGACGCGCGCACCGCCCGCGCGGCCAGCCCGAGCTCGGCGGCGCCCGCGGTGATCCCGGCGAGGCTCGTCCCGTCCGTCGAGGTGTGCACGACCTCGCGGATCTGCGACGGCGCGACCTTCTTGCCGAAGTAGCGGCAGATCATCCCGAGGCACGCGGCGCCGCAGTCGGCCTCGTCGAGCTGGTAGAGGTGCGGGAACCGCCGCGGCGGCTTCGGCGCGCGCGCGGCCGCAGCGGGCCCGGCTCCGTCGAGCTCGGCGGCGTCGGCCGCCGTGCGATCCGTGAACGGCTCGGCCTGCTCGTCGCTCACGTGCTCGTGCGCGGCGGCGGCCGGAAGGATCTCCTGGGCGAAGTCGAGCGGGACCCTCGCGAGGTGATGGAAGTCGTGGTGGGCGACGCGGTCCTCGATCCGGCGACGGAACTCGGGGAAGTCCGCTGACGAGCGCGTCGAACTCCTCGCGGTCGAGTCGCAGGAGCCGGCCGTCCGCGACCGCGGCGACGCTCGCCGCCTGCGGCTCCGAGCGGTGGAGCGCGAGCTCGCCGAAGAAGTCGCCCGCGCGCAGGTATTCGAGGTCCTGCTCGTCGGCCTCGCTCCGGCGGTAGGCGCGGAAGCGGCCGTCCTCGATCACGTACATCGGCCCCGGCGGGTCTCCTTCCGACAGGACGACGTCGCCGGCCGAGACCTCCACTCGCTCGAGCGCGCCGGCGAGCCGGTCGAGCGCGTCCGGCGGCAGCGTCGCGAAGCTGGAGTAGAGGCGCAGGAAGTCCTCCACGCGTGTCTGTGGGCGAGCGCCTCGAACGACGACCGGACCTCGGGATGCGAGTGCAGCAGCGCGAGGAAGAGCTGTCGCTCGAGGCGCCAGGCGACGACCTCGTCGGATGCCCGCACGCTCGCCTGACGGGGCGCGTGGTCGAGCACGGCCAGCGCGCCGAACCAGTCGCCGGGGCCGAGGGAGCGGAGCGACACCTCACCGCCGTGGATGCCGTTCTTGACCACGCGGGCGGAGCCCTCCGCGAGCATGTACACGCCATCGGGCTCCTCTCCCTCGCGCACGATCACCGCGCCGAACGGGAACGCGACCGGCGCGAAGCTCTCGCCGACGAGGTCGCGAGCCTCGGCCGAGAGTGGAGCGAGCAGGCGCTCTGCCCCGCGGGCGGCCTCGCCCGTCAGCTCAGAAGCGTTCACGCCACTCGATCCTCGCGGCGACCTGTCGTCGAGCCGCGCGCGCCACGATCGAAGCCTCGGCGAGCTCGCGAAGGGCCGGATCCTCCACGCTCGGCTCGCGCTTCGACTCGACGACGACGACCGCAAACCCCGGGTCGTGCCGAACCGGGCCGATCACCGCCCCCTCACCGACGCCGACGACGTGCGGGGCGAGCCACTCGGGAGCATCGGCGAGCGTCGTCGAGAGATGGCGTACGCCGCGCCGGGCCCGGCGCGCCACCGCGGCGGGCTCGAGCCCGTCGACACGCACGCAGAGAAGGGCTTCGCGTGCAGCGTCCTCGTCGTCGAGGGCGAGGACGCCGAGCTCCAGCCGGAGCCACTCCTGGCGATGCCGTGCGAGCTCCTCCGCGACCGCGTCCCCGTCGACGAGCCCCGCGCGGGCGAGCGTCGCCGCGGCCTCGAGCCGCTCGACCCGCTCGAGACGCTCCGCGCACCGGTCCGGCGGGATCCCGAGCAGCTCGGCGGCGGCGGCCACGTCCACCCGGCCGGCGGCGCCCGCCTCGGGCCCGGCTCCCGCCGGCGCCAGCGCCGCCTGCCCGGCGAGCCGACCCGCGGCTGCCTCGAGCACGCCCGAGCAGATCGCCTCGACGCCGATCGCGGCCGAGACCTCGTCGTCGTCTGCCTCGCCGGCGCCGGTCGAGCGCCCGCGCAGAAGCTCGCGGCGCAGGTACTCCCGCCACTCCGCGAGGCCGATCGCCCATCCCTCGAGCCACTCGTCGAGCTGCTCGCCGGCGAGCAGCCCCCGGTCGAAACGGAACGCCCGCGCCGCCGCGGTCGTCTCGGCCGCGGACAGCTCTCGACCGCTCGCGACCGCCGCGCGCCGGGCGGCGACACCGGCGCGCGTCCGCTGCTCCAGCTCGGCCCAGGCCCCGCGATGCAGCTCGGCGAGCACGACGTCGGCCCACGCGAACGGCCGGCCCTCGAGCACGAAGACCTCCCGCTCCGCCAGACGTGCGAGCTGCGCGTTCGTGCGCCCGATCCTACGGTCGGGGCCGGGCGGGGCAGCGGGTTACGCGTCGACGGTCAGATGCAGGGCCCGCGACGCCTTTCGTTCCGCCTCGACGCTCAGCGCCTGGCCGCGGCACTTTCCCCACGACTCGGCGCAAGAGTCAAGATGCGCACCGTCGCTCCGCCGGCTCCGAGCTGAAAGGCGCCCACCGCGGTGCCGGGCGTCACGTCAGCGGCGAACCGGCTTCCTCGACGAGCCCGACCGATGCCGAGGATCGACGTTGACGCTCTGTTCAGCGTTGCTGGTGCACGACGAGCACGGAGGTGGCCGAGTGGGTGACGACGGCGGCGGCGACGCTGCCGATGAGGCGCCCGAGGAGCCCGCTGCGGCGGTGGGAGCCGAGGACGATCAGGCTTGCGTGGTGCTCCTCGGCGGTCTTGATGATCCCTTTCCAGGTCGGTGCGGCCTCGACCGCCAGGCTCTGCGGCCTGAAGCCTGCCGTTCTCCGCAAGAGAGGCGCCGTATGCGGCCGTCTGCTCCGCGGCCTCTTGCACCTCGGTGGCGTTCTGGGCGTCGAAGTGCTGTTCGTCGACGGGTATGAATCCGACGTCTGCGGGTTGCCAGACGCAGAGCACGAGTGCGTCGCGGCCGGGCGCGAGCTGCCGGCCGGCTTGCTCGATCGCGAGCTGGGCGAGCTCGGAGCCGTCGTAGGCGAAGAGAACCGGTCCGGAGACCGCCGCTTCGGGGACCGCGGATGTCACGTCAGTCCGCGCTCTCGGTCGCGACCTGCGTCGTGGCGGCGCGTCTGCGGACTTTCGCCAGCAGCGGCGGGGAGTACCACGCCGGACGCTCGCCCGCGAGGAAGCGCTCGAGGTCGGGAGTCTGTGGGCGGGCGCCGCCGAGCGCGTAGAGAGCCACGCCGACCAGCGCGCCGGCGACGGCGAGGCCGAAGCCGATCCAGAGCGCGATCTGCGTCCCGACGTCCGAGTTGCTGCCGAGGTTCGCGGCGAGGTAGACGAAGATCGGGGCGACCATGAACGCCGCCACCGCGCGAAACAGCTCGACGATCGCGAACACTCGCTGCAGGTTCGCGGACGGCAACGAGAAGCCGGCCACGAACAGCGCCGGCGCGACCGTCGCGCCGAGCCCGATGCCGGTCAGGCCCGAGCCGAGAAGCGTCGCCGCTTGACTCGAGGGCACATGGACGGCGAAGACCAGGATCCCGGCGGCCAGGAAGACCATGCCGACCAGCGGCAGGTAGTGCATCGCGCGCTTCCTGATCACGAGCCCGAGCGCGACCGCGGTGATCACCGCTCCGGCAACCTCGGGCAGGTAGAGAACGCCGATCCGCAGCGGGCTGTAGTGGCCGGTCAGCGCCGCGGCCGTGAGGACCGTGGCCGACACCGACGCGGCCGCGGCGAACAGCGCCACCGAGATCCCCGCGACGGGGATCGTGCTCGTGAGCATCGTCCGGACCGTCAGCAGAGGTCGCTTGGCGCGGTACTGGTACACGACCAGGGCGACGATCGCGGCGAGGCCGCCGAGCAACGGCACGATCACGACGGGATCGAGGAAGCGGTGGCTCGTGAGCTGCGAGGCGCCGAAGAACGCGGCCACGCAACCGACGGTCGCGAGGGCGATCGCCGGCAGGTCCCGTGGCGAGTCGAGGTTGGCGGGCGGTGCGTCCTCGAAGGTCAACACGGCGAGCACCAGGGCCGCGAGCGAGATCCCGGCGACGATCCAGAACAGCGGCCGCCAGGCGTCTGCCTGCGCCTGCAGTCCCCCGATGAACGGGCCGAGCGCGACGGCGCCGAAGATGCACATGTTCATGATCACGGCCGTGTCGCGCAGCTTGTTGGCCGGATAGCCGATCGCAAGCGGCGGCACCGCAGCGATCAGCAACAGGCTGGTGCACAGCCCCTGGATCACGCGACCCGTGATGTAGAGGCCGGCATCCGGCGCCCCGGCCGCCAGGATCGAGCCGACCACGAGCAGCAGCGCGTAGCCGACCAGCATCCTGCGCTGCGGGAGGTGCTGGGCGAACTGGACGGCGAGCACCGTGCCCACCGCGTAGGCGGCGTTCGCCAGACCGGAGCTCAGGCTCAGCGTCTGCTCGCTCATGTGCAGTTGCTCGCCGATGATCGGCGCCAGTGGCTGGAGCGCCGCCGAGAGCGCGAGGTACGGGATCAGCGCGAGCATCACCATCGCAGCCACCGCGGGATACCGGCCGGCAAGCGGCCCCTGGCGCATGTCTCGACGACGGCGAGGCGCCGCACGGTCCACGCTGGCGCCGCGGGCCTCGCTCACCGCGGATCCCTCGGCCGCTTGATGTGACGCTGGCTGAGCCTCTTGCATGCAGATCCCCCTTCGAACCGGACTTGCGGTAAAATGGAGGCCATCTCCGAAACACCCGGAGGAAACCTCCGGATAAGATACGGAGGCAAGCTCCGCTTGTCAAATCGAAGTGAGCCAGACCGAGATCCAGCCGCAGCGCCCCATGCGCGCAGACGCGCGCGCGAATCACGACAAGCTCGTGGCGGCCGCCCGCGCGCTCTTCACCGAGAAGGGCACCTCGGCGCCGCTCGAGGAAGTGGCCGAACGGGCCGGGGTCGGAATCGGCACGCTCTATCGACACTTCCCCACACGCCAGGCGCTCCTCGAGGCCGTCTACGTCGACGAGGTCGAGGCAATGGCGCGCGCAGCCGCCGAGCTCGAGGAGCTGCCGCCATGGGATGCCCTCTCCGAGTGGCTCCACCAGTACGTCGGCTTCGCGGCCACCAAGCGCGCGCTCAACGAGGCGCTGATGGAGACGGATCCGAACTCCGACGTGCTGCTCACCTGCCGCACCGCGATCACCGGCGCCGGTACCGCGCTCGTCGAACGTGCACAACGCGCGGGCGTCGTCCGCAACGACACGACCTTCATGGACGTCGTCCGGATGGTGGGCGCGATCGCGATGGTGCCGACCGAAGACCCCGAGCAGAAGAAACGCCTGCTCGAACTCGCGCTCGACGGGCTCCGCTACCACCCGCGCGACACCTAGTTCACCTCGGCCGGCAGGTTGATGAGGGCCGGAGCGCTGCGCGCCGCGGCTCCCCGAGGTCACGTCGGCGTCGCGCGGAGCTATCCACCTCGACGCTGGTTGCTCACCATCCCGTCACTTTTTCGCGGGCGCTCGACCCTAGAGTCGTGCCGTTCGGGTCGGGAGACGAGAGAGGGGCTCATGAGACAGGCACGCGGAAGACCGAAGGGAACCGGGTTCCGAGGAGCGGGCATGTGCCTCGCCGCCTTCGGTCTCGCGATCGCGTTTGCGGCAATCGCAGGCTCGCTGTCACCCGGCGCGTTCGCGTCGCCGCTGACGGGAGTGGATCTTTCGAAGTACGTCCGGGTCGGGCGGTTCGACCTGCCCGAGCCGACGAGGACGGCCGCGCCGTCGAACAGCCTGCTCGCGCAGGAGGCCTCGTCGGTCACCTACGACTGGGACACCGACACCCTCTTCGTCGTCGGCGACGGCGGCACCTCGGTCGTCCAGGTGACGAAGACCGGCCAGCTGATCGACTCGATGACGCTCGCGCCCGGGGCGAGCCCGCAGGGCACGACGTTCTACGACACCGAGGGGATCGCCTACGTCGGCGGCGGCCAGTTCGTGATCACGGAGGAGCGCGACCGCCAGGTCGATCGGTTCACGTACGTCGCGGGCGGCACGCTCACCCGCGCGGCCGCGCAGACCGTGAAGCTCGGGACGACGATCGGGAACATCGGGCTCGAGGGCGTGACGAACGACCCGCTCACGGGCGGCCTGATCGTCGTGAAGGAGAAGGAGCCGGAGTCGATCTTCCAGACCGGCATCGACTGGGCCGCGGGAACCGGCGACGAACGGCTCGCCGACGACCGTCGAGTCGGCGAACCTCTTCGATCCCTCCCTCGTCGGGACGTCCGACTTCTCGGACGTGTTCGCGCTCGCGAACGTCTCGACGCTGACCGGGCCGGACTCGAGCCACCTGCTGATCATCAGCCAGGAGTCCGGCAAGGTCGTGAACGTCGACCGCTCCGGCCACGTCTCGAGCACGCTCACGATCGAGTCCGATCCGGACAATCCGCTCTCGGTGCCCGACCAGACGCACGAGGGCGTGACGATGGACGACGACGGCACGATCTACACCGTCAGCGAGGACGGCGGCGGCGACTTCAACCACCCGCAGCTCTGGGTCTACAAGCCGACGAACGCGCCCGACCAGGCGCCGACCGGCGTGCTGTTGCACAACGTCGTCTCGTCGATCGCCGAGAACACGAGCACGCAGGGCGGGCTCAAGGTCGCCGACATCACGGTGCTCGACGACGGGCTCGGCACGAACGACCTCTCGGTCTCGGGCCCGGACGCCCGGTACTTCGAGGTCGACGGAACGGGGCTGTTCATCAAGAGCGGGACCGTGCTCGACTTCGAGACGAAGCCCTCGTACACGATCTCGGTGAACGTCGACGATCCGACCGTGGGCTCGAGTCCCGACGCATCGACGCCGTACACGCTCACCCTCACCGACGTCGTGAACGAGAACGCCCCGCCGGGGACGGTGGCGATCACCGAGGTGGCGCCGTGGTCGAGCGGCAACTCGCCGGTCGGACAGGACTGGTGGGAGGTGACGAACCTCGGCGGGACCGCGGTCGATCTCGCGGGCTGGCGGATGGACGACAACTCGTACGCGTTCGGGTCCTCGGTCGCGCTCCGGGGCACCTGGAACGGCACGAGCTCGAACGGTCCCGGGATCCTCGCTCCGGGCCAGTCGAAGATCTTCATCGAGAGCGGCGCGACGGGCTCGGCAGCCGACGCCGCGCTCCTGCAGGCCTTCACCACCACGTGGTGGGGTCCGAACGGCCCGCCGGCCGGCGTCTCGATCGGCTTCTACGGCGGCTCCGGCGTCGGCCTCGGCACGGGTGGTGATGCCGTCAACCTCTTCAGCGGCAGCGGCGCCCGCATCACCGGCGTGAGCTTCGGCGTCTCGACCACGGCCTCGCCGCTGCTCACGTTCGACAACTCGGCCGCCATCGGCGGGATCGGCACCGACGCCGCGCATCCGGCGCCGGAGATCTCGATGCTCAGCGCGGTCGGCGTCGACGGCGCGTTCACCGCCGCAGGCGACCATGCCTCGGTCGAGGTGGGCTCGCCCGGCGTCGACTTCCTCCCGCCGACGTTCACGAACGTCCCGTTCGACCTCACCGCGGAGGCGACGGGGACGACGACGCCCGTGCCGTTCGCAGCGCCGACGGCGACGGATCTGATCGACGGCGTCCGGCCGGTCGTGTGTACGCCGGCGTCGCCCGGCCCGTTCGCGCTCGGAACGACGACCGTGAGCTGCTCTGCCTCCGACGCGGCGGGCAACACCGCGACGGCGACGTTCCACGTGACGGTGCGGGATACGAAGCCGCCGGTCGTGAACGTGCCCGCCGACGTCACGGTCGAGGCGACGGGCGTGCTGACGCCGGTGCCGTTCGGCCCGGTGACGGCCACCGACGCGGTCGACGGCGTCACCACCGCGACGTGCTCGCCCGCCTCGCCGGGCCCGTTCCCGATCGGCACGACGCACGTCGACTGCTTCACGATCGACAGTCACGGCAACCGCGGCTCTGCGCCGTTCAACATAACCGTGAAGGACACGACGGCCCCGGCGGTGACCGTGCCGGGGAACGTCACGAGAGACGCAACCAGCCCGGCCGGGGCGGTCGTCTCGTTCACCGCCGGCGCCACCGACGCGGTCGGCGTCACCGGGTTCGCCTGCGTCCCGCCGTCGGGCTCGACGTTCCCGATCGGCACGACGACGGTGACGTGCGCGGCGGCCGACGCGGCCGGGAACATCGGGCACGGCTCGTTCACGGTGCACGTGAAGGGGGCCTCCGAGCAGCTCGCGGACCTCCTGCTCGCCGTCACGGGAGTCGGGCCGGGCAAGAGCCTCGAGGCGAAGGTGACCGAGATCCAGGGCAAGGTCGCCGCACGTACCGGCGCGGCCGCGTGCGGGTCGCTCGGCGCATTCGTGAACGAGGTGAACGCGCAGACCGGCAAGAAGATCGGCGCGGCGCAGGCGGCCTCGCTCGTCGGGCAGGCGAGGAACATCATGGCCACGCTCGGGTGCTGAGCAGCCTGCGGTGGGCCTCCCCCCGCCGTGCAAAGACATGTCGAGGCGCCCCGGGTCGAACCGGCGCGCCTCTTCCTGCCGGTCAGGCAGCGGGCGCGGTCGGCCTCGTTCCACTGCGGAACCACGCGAAGACGAGGCACGCGCCGCCGAGCAGGACGGCTGCGAGCCCGTGCTTGACGTGGTGGTGGCCCGAGCCCGCCGCGTGACCCGGGAAGAAGCCGGGGAGCGAGCCGGCCGGCTCGGCGAAGTAGACGAGGCCGACCACGATCAGCGCGATGCCTGCGCCGAGCGCGAGCACGACGAGGAGCCGGTCGTTGCTCATGAGGTCACCGTAGTCGCGCCGGCCGTCGTGTTCCTGACGCGAACCTGACCGGCGTCTACTCGCCGGCGACGTCGCGGCGGAGGAAGACGAGGTAGGCGGCCGCGATCGGGGCGGCGATGTACAGCGCGCAGACCCAGAGGGCGCGGGTGATCGGCGTCCAGTCGGTCGGGATGCGGAGGAGGCCGTGCCACGCGTCGAACTGCGTTCCGAGCAGGTACGGGCGGATGCTCTCGGTGCCGGGCAGCACGCCGAGGAGCTGCATCAGGAGCGCGAACATGAGCGCGCCGACGACCGAGGCGGCGCTGTTGCGGGTCACGGTCGAGAGCATGACGCCGAACGCCGCGATCCCGGCCAGCGGGAGCGTGTAGATCGCGAGGGTCGCGCCGAGGAGCAGAAGGCCGCGGCCCGGTGCGACCTGCGTGCCCGACAGCGACGTGAGCGGGTGGAAGCCCCAGGCGAGGCTGCCGGCGGCGAGACCGACGAGGCCCATCGCGAGCACGACCGCGACGGTGTAGGTCGCGGTGGCGAGCACCTTGCCGGCGAAGACCTCGCCGCGGTTGCGCGAGCGGGTGAGGATCGTCTTGAGCGTGCCGTGGTGGCTCTCCGACGCCACGATGTCGCCGGCGACGAGCGCCGTGATCAGCGGCAGCCCCCAGATCGACATGAAGAAGAGGACGACGAACGGCACCGCGAGCCCCGTGTCGCGGATGTAGCGGCCGAGCGGGACGTCGTTCGGGCCGCCCGCCTGGGTGACGAGCACGACGACGAAGATGACCGGGACGAGCATCGCCGCCCCGAGCCCGAGGTACGTCCGCTTCTGCGCGAGCAGCTTCACCATCTCCCAGCGGTACACGCGGGCGACGGCGGTCACACCGCCACCGCCTCGGCAACGCGATCGTGGTCGGAGGACTCGCCGCCGGTCAGGCCGAGGAAGAGCTCCTCGAGGCTCGCGGTCTCGGGCACGAGCGCGGTGAACCCGATGCGCGCCTGGCCGAGCGCGACCGTCAGCGCCGCGACGGCTTCGTCGGGGCCGGCGAAGCGCAGCTCGCCGTCGCGCAGCTCGACGTGGTCGATGCCCGGCTGAGCGAGGAGCGCGGCCCGCGCACGCTCCGGCTCGAGCGCGCGGAGGCGGTAGCCGCTCGCGGCCGTCGCGAGCAGGTCGCGGAGCTCGCCCTGGTAGACGATCGAGCCCTTGCGGATGATCGCGACGCGGTTGCAGAGGTCCTCGACCTCGGTGAGGAGATGGCTCGAGAGGACGATCGTGATCCCCTCACCGGCGAGCCGGCGGACGAGGTCGCGCATGTCGCGCATACCGGCCGGGTCGAGGCCCGTCGCCGGCTCGTCGAGGAGCAGCAGCCGCGGCCGGCGGAGGAGCGCGCTCGCGATCCCGAGCCGCTGCCGCATGCCGTGGGAGTAGCCGCCGACGCGGTCCTTTGCCCGGTCGCGCAGCTCGACGAGCTCGAGCACCTCGTCGATCAGCCCGCGGGAGACGGGCTCGTCGTAATCGGCGAGGAGCTCGAGGTTGCGCCGGCCCGAGAGGTACGGGTAGAAGCGCGGGCCCTCGACGAAGCCCGCGACGCCGTCGAGCGCCCTCGCGCCGACGAGGAGCGGGTCGCGGCCGAACAGCCGCGCGGAGCCCTCCGTCGGGCGGATCAGGCCGAGGAGCATCCGCAGCGAGGTCGTCTTGCCGGCGCCGTTCGGGCCGAGGTAGCCGAAGACGTCTCCGCGCGCGACGGTGAGGTCGACGTGGTCGACGGCGACGATCTCGCCGTAGCGCTTGACGAGGCCGCGCGCCTCGACCGGGAGCGCGTCGCTCACTTCACGGCCCGCGCGGCGGCCTCGGCGGCCGCGGCCGGCTGCGAGCCGGCGAGGACGAAGGCGGTGCCGCCGGCCTGCCACTCGAGCACGGTGCCGAGCTGCGTCGCGAGCTCGTGCGCGGTCAGGCCGTCGAGCGACACGGTCGGGAGCCCGGAGAGCTGGCCGCCCCGCGCTGCCGGAGTCGGCCTTGCGCTCGACGAGCACGATCCCGCCGAGCCCCTCGCCGTAGAGCGCGACCGCGGTGTCGCCGCCGACGAGCCGCACGTCGCGGCGCGGCAGCCCGACGAGCGAGTCGGGTGCGACGACCGGGAAACCGGCCGCCGCGGTGACGGCGTCGAGGCCGGTCACCGCCGGCGTGCTCGAGCCCTGGTCCGACGTGCGGGAGCCGAGGTCGACGACCTTCGCCCCCGACGGCGGCGCGACGTCGACGTCGCTCGAGGCCACGGCGCCGTACGAGACGTCCTTGACCGTGAGCGCGAGCGCCGGCGCCGAGCTGCCCTGGGCGTAGATCCCGGCGCTGAGCGGCACGCCCTGCTCGGCGTCCCAGGCGAGCTGGAGCGAGCCGAGAAGGCCGCCGTCGTGCTTCGGCGAGGCGCTGACGCTGTAGGCCGGCCGGCCCGCGACATCGGTCGGCTGCGCGTCGGAGAGCGCCCAGTGGAGGCCGATCTGGGTGAGCGTGTTGTCGATCTCGGCCACCGACGGAGCCGTTCCGTGGTCGGTTGCGGTCTGGTCGCTCGTACTGGGGAGGTCGGCCCTGTAGACCGTATTCGACGAGGCGTCGTAGACGGAGATCGCGGCCGGGGTCCAGACGATCTGGACGTCGCCGGCGTCGGACTGCAGCTCGATCCGGCCGTGGCCGTCGTTCGTGAGCCAGAGCCGGCCGGACGCGCCGGACATGAGCGCGGAGCCGGTCTGCCCGAGCAGCGCACCCGACGGGAAGAGGTTGTTCGTGAAGTCGATGCGCGCCGTGACGCCGTCCGGGGCGGGCGCGGCGAGGGCGTCGTGGATCGCCTGGTCGAGCGGCTCCGGAGGCGGGGTCGGACCGCCGCCTCCCGCGGCCACGGCGATCGCAGCCGCCGCGCTCGCGGCGGCGATCGTGCCGATGACGATGAGGACGAGGCTGCGGGTCGACGCTCTGCGGAGATAGCTCACGGTGATCCTTTCGCTCGCTCGCCCTGCGTTGTAGCCGCGAACCGTGAGACGTCCGTGAGAGCCGGCAGCTCGATCGTGAATCGCGCGCCGTCGACCGAGGCGCGCCCTCCGTGCCGCTCGGCCGTCGCCCGCACGATCGCGAGGCCGAGACCCGACCCCGGCGTCGCGCCGTCGCCGCGCCAGAAGCGGCCGAACACGAGCTCCCGTTCGTCCGCGTCGACGCCCCGGCCCTCGTCGGCGACCGTCAGCAGCGCCAGGCCGTCGCGGCCGACGACCTCGACGGTCACCCGGCCGCGTCCGTGGAGGCGCGCGTTCTCGACGAGGTTCGCGACCGCCCGCTCGAGCGCCGCCCGGTCGCCGCGAACCGCGACCGGCTCGGGGCCGACCACCTCGTCGGCGCCGGCGTCGCGGGCGAGCTCGTCGAGCCGGACGACCTCGTCCGACCCGGCCGAGGACTCCTCCCGCGAGAGCGCGAGCAGGTCGTCCGCGAGCCGCGCCATCCGCCGCGTGTCGGCCTGCAGCTCGGCGACGAGCTCGTCGCTCGCGCCGTGCCGGGCGAGGAAGTCGACGTTGCCGGCGAGCGCGGTCAGCGGCGTGCGCAGCTCGTGCGAGGCGTCGGCGAGGAAGCGCCGCTCGGCGTCGCGCGCCCGGTCGAGCGCGGCCAGCATCCCGTTCAGCGTCGCGGCGAGGCGTCCGACCTCGTCCTCGGTCTCCGGGCTCGGAAGCCGCCGCCGGGCGTCTCCGGTCCGCTCGATCTCGGCGGCCGCACGGGTGAGGCGGCCGAGCGGCGCGAGCGCCCGGCGCATCAGCAGCGCGAGCACGGCGGCTGCGGCGGCGGCGGCGACGAGCGCGGTCACGAGCACGAACACGTGAACGCTCGCGAGCGTGTCCCCGACGTCACTCGTCGTCGTCGCGACCGCGACGGCGCCGCCCGCCGCGGCGCCGCCGGCGTCCGCGAGCGGCGCCGCGTACACGCGCAGGTCGTCGCCGCCGAGCTCCGCGCCCGCGTACCGGCCGCGGCCGGACGCGATCACCCCGGCAAGCAGCTTCTGCACCGGGAGCACCCGGCCGCCGAGCGACAGCGAGCGCGCGACGATCCGGCCGCGGCGGTCGACGACCTCGACGCTCGCCTGCTGTCCGCCGAGCGACACGTCGAGCGCGCCGGGGACGACGAGCAGCGCGGGCGCCGACGCGCTGAGCTGTGCGACCTCGACCGCCCGCGCGCGGAGCGACCGGTCGAGCGAGCGATGGAGATGGCGTCCGACGAGGACGTCGACCCCGGTGCCGACCACCACGAGCGCGAGGAGGACGGCCACCGACGCCGCCAGGATCGAGCGGCCGCCGAGCGAGCGGGGGATCACCGGAGCACGAAGCCGACGCCGCGAACCGTGTGGATGAGCGGCGGCGGCCCGAGCTTGCGGCGGAGGTAGGCCACGTACCGGTCGACCACGTTCGAGCTTGCCGCCCCGACGCCGCCCCACACGAGCTCGATCGCCTGCGCCCGGCTGATGATCTGACGCGGGTTGCGCATCAGCAGCTCGAGCAGGTCGGCCTCGCGCCCGCTCAGCGCGAGCTCGAGGCCGCCGCGCCACGCCGCCCGCGCCTCGACCTCGAGCAGGAGGTCGCCGAATGCGAGCACCTCGGCCGGCGCTCCGCGTCGGAGCAGCGCGCGCACACGCGCGAGCAGCTCCTCGGCCGCGAACGGCTTCACGAGGTAGTCGTCGGCGCCCGCGTCCAGCCCTTCGACGCGGTCCTCGACGGCGTCGCGCGCGGTGAGGAGGAGGATCGGCAGCGCGAGCCCCTTGGCCCGCAGCCGCCGGCACACCGCCAGGCCGTCGAGCCCGGGCAGGCCCACGTCGAGCACGACGAGGTCCGGGACCGACCGCTCGACCTCGGCGAGCGCGGCGCCGCCGTCTCCGGCGCCGACGACGCCGTATCCCTCCGCCGCGAGCGTCCGTTCGAGCATCCGCCCGATCGGCGCGTCGTCCTCGACGACGAGAACCGAGGCGCTCGCCCGGCCGAGCGTGGCATCGCTCACGTCGCGCCGAACGTACCCGTCTCGCATGAGAGGTCTCTGAGACATCAGGCGGAGCGGAACGACCGGATCACGACGGCTGCGCCCGCGACGAGCGCGGAGGCCGAGACCGCGCGGGCTGCCCACAGCCGGGCGACGCCCTCGAACCGGAGCCGGCGGAGGGCGAGGAGCGCGGCGGCACCGGCGAGCGCGACGGCGGCGCCGAAGGCGAGCTGCCACCACACGAACG
This sequence comes from uncultured Actinomycetes bacterium, assembly GCA_963729135.1. Taxonomy (GTDB): domain Bacteria; phylum Actinomycetota; class Thermoleophilia; order Gaiellales; family Gaiellaceae; genus PALSA-600. Next base: position 69,934 of record CAVSMT010000007.1, on the reverse strand, counting down.
CCGGCCCGGGCGAGAGGTCGACCCCGCGTACCGGACCGAGCGTGCGGCCGTCGCGGAGTCGGAGCGGCCGGTCGAGGGCGCGTGTGGCCTCCGCCTCGGTCAGGTCGCCGGTGCGGACGAGCGAGCGGAGCACGGCGATCTGCCGCTCGCGCGCGAGCGCCGGATGCGTGGCCGGGTCGTACGCGGAGGGCGCCTGCACGAGACCCGCGAGCAGGCTGGCCTGCGCCGTCGTCAGCTGCGCCGGCGTCACGCCGAAGTACCGCTCGCTCGCCGCGCGGATGCCGGTCGCGCCCTCCCCGAAGTACGCGCTGTTCAGGTACGCCGCGAGGATCTGCTCCTTCGTGTACCGGCTCTCGAGCTTGAGCGCGAGCGCTCCGTCCTCGAGCTTCCGCCAGGGCGAATGGTCGTCGCCGCGGAGGTAGAGGAGCTTCGCGACCTGCTCGGTGATCGTGCTCGCGCCCTGGGCGAACGAGAGGTGGACGAGGTCGTACGGCAGCGCCCGCGCGACCCCGATCAGATCGACGCCGCGGTGGCGGTAGAAGCGCTCGTCCTCGGTCGCGACGACGGCCTCGCGCAGGAGCGGCGAGACCTCGTCGAGCCGGACGGCCGCTCCGGCGGCGGGGAGCCGGGCCTGCACCCGGGCGCCGAGGTCCGTCGGCGTCGGCGTCGCGAGCCACGCGGCGGCGAAGACGCCGGCGACGAGCGCCGCGACGACGACCGCGGTCGCCCGGATCGGGTGGCGACGCAACCGACCCGCCGCGCGCACGTCAACCCGCCGGCAGGGTGACGACGAATCGGCCCCTGCCGGCGCCGGTCACGGCCTCGACGTTGCCGTCGACGCCGCGGGCGAGGCGTCGCGCGAGCGCGAGCCCGAGCCCGGCGCCGGAGCCGCCGTTGACGAGACCGAGCTTCCCGCGGACGCCGGGCTCGAAGATGTGCTCGGACTCGGCCGCGTCGACGCCGGGGCCGTCGTCGTCGATCGAGTAGCGCACCGAGCGGCTGTCGCGGTCGATCGAGACCCGGACCGCCCGCTCGCCGTACCGGCAGGCGTTCTCGAGCACGGGCTGGAGGATCCTCTCGGCGAGCTCGAGCTCGACGCCGATCCGCACCGGATGGGCCGGCTCGGCGAGCTCGAGGTCGAGCCCGCGCGCGGAGATCAGCGCGGAACACGCGCCGAGCGCGCCGGCGGCGACCTCGTAGGCGTCGGCGGTCCCGCGGCCTCCGGTCTGGTGGCGGGCTGCGGCGACGAGCGCGTCGACCGTCCGGGTGAGCTGCGCCGCGTTGCGGTTGACGAGCTCGAGGGCGTGACGGTACTCGGCCGGCGTTCGCTCCCGGCGCAGCGCGAGCTCGGTCTCGGCGAGGACACGCGCGAGCGGTGTGCGGAGCTCGTGGGAGAGCTCCGCCGAGAAGCGCTGCTCGCGGCGGAAGCTCGCGGCGATCCGGTCGAGCAGCCCGTTCAGGGTCGCCGCGAGGTCGGTCAGCTCGTCGTACGGCGCGCCGACGGTGAACCGGTCGTCCAGCTCGAGCTCGCTCCACGACGCGGCCTGCGTCGTCATCGTGTGCACCGGCCGGAGCGCCGACTTCAGCAGCCAGCTCGCGGCCGCGGCCACGAGCAGGAGCACGAGCCCACCGAGGATCGCGGACGCGATCAGCGCGATCCTCCGCGTCTGCTCGTACGCGGCCAGCGACACGCCGGCGACGACGGTGCCGACCCGCTGCCCGCCGACGAGCACCGGCTCCGCGTACAGCCGCACGTCGTCGGCCGGCACGTCCGCGAACCGCGCCGGCCCACGCGAGAGCGCCAGCGCGGCGGCGTTCACCTGCGCGCCGGCGCGCGGGCGCTCGACCGGCCGGCCCCCGGAGAAGATCCAGATGTAGCTGTCGGCCACGGCGTCGTCGGGCGTCTCCACCACGACGAGCCGTCCGTGCTCCAGGTGGAGCAGGGCGGCCTGTGCGCCCGCACGCGTCCGGGCGAGGTTGCGCGAGTCGTGGCCGAGCGTGCGATCGAGGATCAGGTTGAACCCGACCACGAGCCCGGCCAGCGCGACCGTGACCGCGGCGAGCACGACCAGCAGCAGCCGGTGCCGGATCCCGAGCCGGTGGAGTCTCATCCGATCCGGTAGCCGACGCCGTGCACGGTCACGATCGGCGGCGATCCCTCCAGCTGCCGGAGCTTCCGCCGCAGCCTCGCGACGTACGCGTCGAGCGTGTTGTCGCGCACGACCGCACCGTGGGCCCACCCGGCGCGCGCGAGCTCTCGCCGCCGGACCGCCTCGCCCGGCCGGGCGAGCAGCCGTGCGAGCAGCCGGAACTCGGTCGGCGTCAGCGAGACGGCACCGGCGCCGCGCCCGAGGGAGTGCGTCACCGGGTCGAGCCGGAGCCCCGCCGCGTCGACCGCTCCTTCGCCGCCGCTGCGGCGAAGGAGCGCCTGCAGCCGGACCACGAGCTCCGCGAACGCGAACGGCTTCGAGACGTAGTCGTCGCCGCCGGCGTCGAAGCCCGAGATCCGGTCGACGAGTGCGTCGCGCGCGGTCAGGAACAGCACCGGCGCGCGCACGCCGCGCGCGCGGAGCGCCTGGCAGACGTCGCGCCCGTCCGCATCGGGAAGCCCGATGTCGACCACGAGCGCATCCGGGTCCACGCTCGCGGTGCGCTCGAGCAGCTCCGCGCCCGTGGAGACGGCCTCGACCGCGAACCCCTCCTCGCGCAGGCCCCGGGCGAGCAACTCGCGCAGCTCGACGTCGTCCTCGACGATCAGGATCCGCGACGCCGCCATCGCGACCCAGTATCGCCCCAACCCGCCGCCGGCCCGGGTCGCAGTCAGGTCACGCTCAGGTCGCCCCCGGCACACTCGCCCGATGCCCGCGGCGCCCATGGCGCAGCCGACCGCGCGTCAGCTGCTGAACAAGGTCCCGGAGATCACCCTCTATTTCTGGGTGATCAAGGTGCTCTGCACCACCGTCGGGGAGACCGCCTCCGACTATCTCGCCGGCAACGTCGGCCTCGGCCTCTCGAAGACGACGCTCATCACCGGCACGCTCCTCGATCACCGTCCTCGTGTTCCAGTTCCGGGCGCCGCGGTACGTCGCCGGGATCTACTGGCTCGCGGTCGTGCTGATCAGCGTCGTCGGCACGCAGATCACCGACAACCTCAGCGACAACCTCGGCGTCTCGCTGGTGATCACGACCGTCGGGTTCAGCATCGTCCTCGCCGCCGTGTTCGCAACGTGGTTCGCGTTCGAGCGGACGCTCTCGATCCACACGATCTACACCACCCGCCGCGAGGCGTTCTACTGGCTCGCCGTCCTCTTCACCTTCGCGCTCGGCACCGCCGCGGGCGACCTCACCGCCGAGCGGCTCAACCTCGGCTACCTCGTGTCGCTGCTTCTCTTCGCCTCGCTGATCGCCGCGGTCGCGGGCGCCCACTACCTCCTGGATCTCAACGCGATCGCGGCGTTCTGGATCGCGTACATCCTCACCCGCCCGCTCGGGGCGTCGCTCGGCGACTACCTCTCCCAGTCGCGATCCGACGGCGGCCTCGGGCTCGGGACGACGGCGACGAGCGCGATCTTCCTGACCGCGATCCTCGTCGTCGTCGTCTTCCTCAGCATCACCAAGAAGGACACGACCGAGCTCGCGCCCGAGCAGCACGCCGAGCCGGTCGCCCACGTCCTCGTGGTCGCGCACAAGACCGCCGCGACGCCCGCGCTCCTCGAGACGATCCGGCGGCGGACGGCGCTCGGCCCCGCCCACTTCCACCTCCTCGTCCCGAACCCGGCCGAGCACGCCGAGATCACCGAGGCCGATCGGCATCACGCGCATACCGAGGGCGAGCACGTCCTCGCCCTCGCCCTTCCGCTCATCGACCAGGCCGCCGGCGGCGAGGCCGACGGCTCGGTCTCCATCCGCCACGACCCGATGGACGCGATCGAGGAGGCACTCGACGGCGCCGACTTCCACGAGATCATCCTCTCGACCCTCCCGCCGAGCATCTCCCGCTGGCTCCACGCCGACCTTCCCCACCGGGTCGCCCACCTCGGGCTGCCGCTCACGACCGTGGTCGCCGAGGAGCGCGACCCGCCGCGGGCCGCCCAGCCCGAAACGACCTCCGCGTTCGGCTAGCCGGCCGGCGCCGTCGCTACGGCTTGGGCGTGAGCCACAGTCCGAGCCCGCGAATGGCGATGCGGTCGGACGTGCTCCCGAAGTTCACCCGCAGATCCAGCAGCAGTGCGCCCTTCTCCGGGTCGATCGTCGGCGATTTGACGTCGACGCACACCGGCCCCACGGCGGTGTGATTGGTCGCGTCGTCGAGCAGCACGAGCGCCGAGGACGGTGGATTCTGCACCTGCGCCAACCGCACCTGGCTGATGAAGCTCGCCTTGCTCGTGAGCTCGTAACAGATCCGGACACCGACGACGGAGAAGCCGAGCGGAACCTCGAGCGCCGTCCAGACGACCTTGTTGCCGCCACCCTGCGCGTCCTCGCCCGTCGTGGTCGAATGCACGACCAGCGCGGCGAGGCCGCCCCCGACACCCGAGTTCACCGCGTTGTGCGTCGTGGTCACGCTCGGATCCCCCGGGAGCAGCGAGAGGTGATCGATCCACATCACCCCACGTCCGGCCTTCTGCTGCGCCTCGAGGCCCCTTCTCGTAACGGGCATGCGCCGAGTTATAGACCACCGGCAGGGTCTGCCGCATAGGCCCGCGGGCCAGAGGTCGACTCGCCTCTCACCGCCTCGCCGTCGCCGCGGCGGGCGAGGCGGTGCCCCGCCCGCCGCGGCGGCAACCTCGAGGCCCTCGGATCGGGTGTGCCGGTCAAGATCCGGTCACACGCGGGCTCCCTTGGCCGGCGACGACGAAAGGTCACTCGATGAAGAGGCTGGTCACACGCTACGCAACGAGGTCCGCCGAGGACGCGGACGAGAACCAGCGGCGGGTCGAAGGCGTCTTCGACGCGCTCGCCGCGGCGAAACCCGAGACCGTCAGCTACATCGTGCTTCGACTCGCGGACGACTCCTTCGTGCACGTGTCGTTCCACGACCACGGGGACGACGAGGTGAACCCGATCGCGTCGACGGCCGCCTTCGCTCACTTTCAGGAGGGCCACGCCGATCGGCGCGAGGGCGCCGTCGATCAGCAGACCGCGACGCTGGTCGGCGCCTACGTCACCGCGATCGGCTGAGGGTGCCGCCGAACGCGGCCGGAACGTCGGTCACGGGTCGGGAGGCCGGCCGACCGGAGGGCTCAGCACGTCCTGCCGTAGGGACGGTTGCCGACCAGGCGCGTCCATTCCTCGCGCGTGAGGTTCCGTCCTGCGACGGCGCACGCGTGCTGCTCCCACGCCTCGACTCCTGCCGGCCAGCGGAGCGCGGTTCCGTCGTCGAGGACGACGAGGAGGTAGCGGCCGTCGGGGGTGTAGGCGGCGTTGCTCCGTGCGCCTTCGCCGCCGGGGAGGTCGGCGCCGAATTGCTGTTGTGTCGAGGTCACCCAGAGCCTCGCGCCGCCGCTCGGGCCGCCCGTCGTCGACGAATGTCTTCCCGGTCGGGTCGAACGCGATCGACCCGACGGGTGAGGCGGCGACGAGCGTCGGATGACCGATCTCCTTGCCCGTGATCGGGTTCCAGAGGTCGACGATGCCGGCGTCGGAGCCGGTGGCGAGTGTTCCGTCGGGCGCGAAGGCGACGGTGACTGCGCCGGTCTGCGGCCGGATCGTTCGCTCGATGCGGTCGGTCGACGGATCGAGCACGAGCACGCGGCCGTCGTCGGTGGCGACGGCGAGCATCGAGGAGTCGGCCGAGAACGCGACGCCGTCGCCGATTGCGTGCAGGTCGATCGGCTTGCCGCCGACGAGCCGCCCGTCGCGCCAGACCGCGAGCGCTCCCTCCTCGCGGGTGGGCCCGCCGCCCTCGGGCCGCGGCCGCGGTAGCCGTCGACGGCGGCGACGACCCGGCCGGCGTCGGCTATCGCGAGCGAGCGCACCGGATGGTGGCCGCGCGACTCGAGCCCGTGGAGGTCGCCGACAGGCTTCGGCGCGCCGCGCACGTTCCAGAGCTCGACCGCCCCGTGGTCGGTGCCGAGCACGAGCCGGGAGCCGCTCCAGGTGGCGGCCCGGACCGTGTCGCCCGGGGCGAGGGCGATTCCGCCGACGCGCCGCAGCGACGACGTGGCGTACAGCGCCACCGCGGAGGGGGCGGCGTGGACGGCGAACGTCCGCCCGTCCGGCGAGATCGCGAGGACAGGGGTCGGCGATGCCGGATCGAGCGGCGACCCGTCGGCCGAGGGGACGGGGCGACCGACTCGAGCGGTGTCGCCGAAGCGCCGGCCGCCGCTGAGATCCCACCGTAGGACGGTGCCGTCGAGGCTGACCGTGTAGAGGGTCTTGCCGTTCCGCGCGAACGCGGCGTCGAGGACTCGGCCGCCGTGGCCGGTGAGGCGCTGGAGCGGCTGTCCGGTCGCGGGGTTCCAGACGATCGCGACGCGGTCGTCGCCGGTGCTCACCGCGAGGCGCGAGTCGGGCGAGAACGCGACCCGCCAGACGGGCGCCTCGTGCGCTCCGATCCCGGAGACGGTCGCGCCGGTCGCGGGCGTGAAGAAGTGGACGCTGCCGTCCGTGAGGCCGTACCCGAGCGTCCGGCCGTCGGGGCTGAGCCCGGCGGAGGCGGTGCGCGAGTCCAGGTGCGGCCCGCGAGCCGTGCCGAGCTCCTTCATCGTGCTCACCCTCCAGGTCGAGATCGCGCCGTCGGTCGCGACGACGAGGCGCCCGTCGCGCGTCGCCGTCACGGCGAGCACGTCCTTCGTGTGCAGCGGGACGAGGAGCGACTGCCCGCCTTGCCCGATCGTCCACCGCTCCGCGTAGGTCTCGCCGGCGCTGCCGTCGCTGTTTCGGAGCGCCCAGAGGAGGACCGCGTAGCGGCCGTCGGGCGTGACGACGAGCGGCTCGAACTGCGTCGTCAGCGACGTCTCCCACAGCTTGCTGAGCCGGAAGCTCCGGAGCGTGCGGCCGGTCCGCGCGTCGACGAGCAGGTAAGGCAGGGCGCCCGTTCCCCCGGCGAACAGGTCGTTCGTGCCGGGCACGTACGAGTATGCGAAGTTCGCGAGCGGGATCGTCCGCACCTGGCGGCGGGTTTGCGTGTCGTAGAGGTGCATCACGTTTGCGTTCGTGACGACCGCGAGCGTGCGGCCGTCCGGGGAGACGTGGACTGCCTGCGGCCGCTCGTTCGTGGGCACCGTGAACGTCGCCGTCAGGTCGGGGCTCCGCAGCAGCGTCGCGAGCAGCGTCCCCTCGGTCTGGAGCGACCGGTCGAGCGCGAGCGACTCGCGCGCGAGGAGCATCGCCCGGTCGATCCGCGGCTCCGAGACCGCCTCGGCGCCGAGCTGCCGCGCCAGTGCGACGGTCGCCTGGTCGCGTGCGTCGTGCCGCTGGACGAGCGCCACCACGCCCGCGACGACGGAGAGCGCGAGCAGCACGCCCACGACGGCGACCAGCGCGCCGAGCCGGCGTGTCCGGCGCCGCTGGAGCGCGAGCTCGCGCTCGTTCTCGACCCTGCCGACCTCGAGGAACTCCCGCTCGAGGCTGTGGAGCTCGCCTCGGTGTCCGGCGCTCCAGTCGAGCGCTGCGGAGAGCCGGGGGCCCCGGTACAGGTCGGCCGGATCGCGGCCCCGCGCGGCCCATTCGCGGGCGCTCGCCGCCAGGTGCGCGCGCAGGCGGCGCCCCTCGCGATCGTCGTCGAGCCAGTCGCGCAGCCGCGGCCACTCGCTTCAGCAGCGCCTCGTGCGAGACCTCGAGCGTCCGGTCGGTCACGGTTAGGAGCCGCGCGTCGGTGAGGACGTCGAGCACGCGCGCCGCGGCCGCGTCCCGGCCCAGGTCGAGCTCCTCCAGAGCCACCTCGTTCGGGTGCAACGCGAGGAGCGCGAGCAGCGCCCGCTGCCGCTGCCCTGTGACGGGGACCGGGCGTCCGTTCTGCCACAGCTCGAGCGGGCCGAGCAGCCGGAGCTGGAGCCCCGCGGTGTCCGCGATCGCGGCCATCGCCCGATTATCCGCCGCCCCGGAAGCGCCCGTCACCGATCGCCGCTGACGCGCGCCATCAGCGGCGCGTCAGGAACCGGTCAACGAGCTCGCACAACCTCCGACCGTCATCGACCCCACGGAGGAGCAACCACATGCGCACACGACTCACCGTTCTCACCGCGGCCGCGCTCGGAGCGGTCGCGATCCTCACCGCCGCGGCCGGCGCCGACGCCAACGGCAACGGCAACGGCCATGACAGCGGCGGCGGCGGCCGCCTCGCGTTCGCGATCAAGGACGCGACGGGCACCCCGAACATCTACTCGGTCCGCCCGGACGGAAACGGGCTCGTCCGGCTGACGAACGCGCCCGCGTTCGATCTCTGTCCCGACTACTCGCGGGACGCGCGCCAGATCGCCTTCTGCAGCAACCGCTCCGGCACGTTCGAGATCTGGGCGATGAACGCGGACGGGACGAACGTCCACCAGGTCACGAACGGAGCCGGCAGCTTCACGTTCCCCGACTTCGCGCCGAACGCGCGCAAGATCGTCTTTGGCGGAACGGCCACCGCCTCGGCCACGAGCGACGACGTCTTCGTCGTCAACGCCGACGGCACCGGCCTGACGCAGCTCACCGAGCAACGCCGGCAACAACGACTTCCCCGCCTACTCGCCCGACGGGAAGAAGATCGTGTTCACCAGCGACCGCACCGGCGTCGAGCAGGTCTGGGTGATGAACGCCGACGGCTCGCACCAGACGCAGCTCACGCATAGCGGCGTCACCGACGACCAGGTTCCCGACTGGAGCCCCGACGGCCGCCGCATCGCCTACGAGGAGGGCGACAGCCCGAACGGCCGGATCTGGGTGATGAACAGCGACGGCACGAACAACCGCGAGCTCACGTCCGGTCCCGGCGACGACTTCGGCACCGCGTGGTCGCCCGACGGACGGCGGATCGCGTTCGTCTGCGACCTCGGCAACGGCGACCGCTCCGTCTACACGATGGACGCCGACGGCTCCGACGTGCAGCGGGTGATCCCGATCCCGCTGACCGAGTACGTCCCGCGCCTGGGGAGAGAAAGGGCGCCGGGGACGACTAGGCGCAGCAGCGCCTCCGCTTCCGCGCGACCTCGTCGAGGAGGTCACAGCCGAGCTGATCGAGACCCGAAGCCGAGCCGTCCGGAGCGACGTCCGGATCGCCGCGCTCGAGAGCCTGCTCGACACCGCCCGCGAGCTCGAACGGGAGCTCGGCCGGCCGGTGACGCTGCCCGACCTGCTCTCGACCGACGACCCGGGCGAGCGGAGGCGCCGACTCCTCCTCGCGCGGTGCCTGCGCAGCTGACCACGACCCGCCTCTCGAACAAGGAGACACGATGCTGAACCAGTCCGGGAACCTCGCCGCGCGCAAGCTCGCGCCCGGGTTCCTCCTTCTCGCGATCGCGACCCTCGCGCTCCTCGCGACGAGCTCGAACGCCGCCGCGGCCGGCGGGAAGGCCGTGATCGAGGTCGACGGCGGGCCGATCTGGTCCGTGCCCGCCTACGGCTCGATCTGGATCGGGACCCACCACCAGGACGTCTACCGGGTCAACCCCGCCACGAACGCGATCGTCGACGAGATCACCCTGCCCCGACCGGCGTGCGGCGAGCCCGCCGTCGGATTCGGAGCCCTCTTCATCCCGGAGTGCACCGACGCCGGCGGCAACACGTTCCAGCTCTCGGCCGCCACGCACAAGGTCGTCCGCCAGCTCGCCGGCGCCGGAGCGGCCGTCGGCGGCGGCAGCGTCTGGACGGTGAACCCGGACGCGAACCACGTCTGGCGCTACGACCCGACGACCGGCAAGAGGATCGCGTCGGTCGCAACGCACGTCCTGCTCGGGGCCGCAAACGTCACCGCCGGCACCTCGGGCGGCGGTTCCCTCTGGCTCGGAGACCAGGTCGACAACACCGTCATCCGCGTCAGCCTGGCCGCCAACAGGACGACGGCCGTGATCCCGCTCCCCGGCGCCGTCACCACGGGGAAGCCGGATCAGGGGTTCGCGAGCGGCGGCCAGATGCTGTACGCCTTCGGGAAGGTCTGGACGGGAAATCCTGCCGGCGTCTACGTCGTCGACCCGAGCACGAACAAGGCGACGAGGCTCGACGTCAGGATCGGGAACCTCTGGGCCTGGGGCGACATCATCTTCTCGGCCGGCGACGGAAGCGTGTGGGTCCGGAACACCGACTCCGCCGTCACCCGCATCGACCCGAAGTCCGGGAAGGCCGTCGGCACCTACCCCGCCACGGGCGGAGGCGGCGGCTCCTACGTCGCCGACCGGTCCCTCTGGGTCTCGAACATGGGCGCGAACACCGTCTGGCGCGAGCCGCTCGGCTGACGCGCTCGAGCCACTACGGGGCGGACACGGCACGGGCGCCCGTTCGCGACGACCGGCGGAACCACTCGCCGCCGATCGCGAGACCCGTCCGCCGTGTCCGCCCCGTCGTGCAGCCGGCCCACAGCACCGGATCTATGCGCCTTCGAGGCGCTTGTCGACCTCCTCCTCGAGATGCCCCGGGTGGCCCTGAGGAACCCGGTACCCGTCCCCAGTGCCTGTCCCCGAACCGTTCGCCGGCTGGCCAACGCCTCGTGGGTGCGGTGCTGCGGCGGGTAGTTGCACCGTGACGCGGAGCCCGCCGGCGGCCCGGGGGGTGAGGGTGAGGGTTCCGTCGTGTGCCTGGCTGATGCTCTTGACGATCGCCAGGCCGAGTCCGACGCCTGCGTGGTCGGTGCGTACGCGTCTGTCGCCGCGCTGAAACGGCTCGTCGAGCGTGGAAACCAGCGGCGGGGTGAGCTTCTCGCCGGTGTTCTCGACAGTGAGAACCACGCTCCCGGGCTGGACGCTCGTCGTGACCCACACGGTGCCGTGCTCGGGCAGGTTGTGGACGATCGCGTTGTGCACGAGGTTCGTCGCCATCTGCAGCAGGAGCGCGGGTGAGCCGATGGTGGGTGTCGTGTCGCCGGAGGTCTCGATGGTGAGGCCGCGCTCTTCAGCCAGGGGGAGGAGCGTTTCGGCGGCTTCTTCCGCGACGAGGGACAGGTCGACGGGTTCCGGGGTGAAGGATCGTCGGTCGGCGCGGCTGAGCAGGAGCAGCGCTTCCGTGAGGTCGATCGCTCGGGTGTTGACGAGGTGGAGACGGTCGACGAGCTCGTCGTTGTCGCGGGTCGGATCCTTGCGGGCGACGTCCAGGAGTGTCTGCGTGACCGCCAGCGGCGTGCGCAGTTCGTGGGAGGCGTTGGCTGCGAACCTCTGCTGCTCGTCTGCGAATCTCCGCTGCTCGGCGACGTGTGCTTCGAGCCGCGCGAGCATGGTGTCGAAGGCGTCGGCGAGCTCGCGGAACTCGTCCTGCCGGCCGTCCAGCTCGATCCGGTGCGAGAGCGACCCGCTCGCGGCCGTGCGTGTGGCGTCTGTGATGCGCGTCAGCGGGGCGAGCATGCGACCGGCGAGGAGCCACCCTCCCAGGAGCCCGAACACCAGCAGGAACGCCATCACGATGGCCGCGGTCGGAGCGAAGGCGCGCAGGAGGTCGGCGTGGCTGCGCACCATGAAGATCACACCCGGGTGCACACCACGCGAGAGGGAGAAGTACCCGACGGCGAGCAGCACGGCGCCCGCGAGCATCAGGAAGCCGGCGTAGCTGAGGGTGAGTTTGAGGCGGACGCTCAACCCGGGGGCTCTATCCATGCCCTTCTCCCTCGGGCTCGGTGTCCGGTCGGGTGTCGATGCGGTAGCCGACGCCGGGCACGGTGGCGATGATCCAGGGTTCCCCGAGCCGTTTGCGCAGTGCCGAGACGGTGATGCGCGGGGCGTTGGTGAACGGGTCCGCGAACTCGTCCCACGCTCGCGCCAGGAGCTCCTCGGCGCTGACGACACCGCCTTCGGCAGCGACCAGGACCTCGAGCACCGCGAACTGCTTCCGGGTCAGCGCGACGTAGCGGCCGTCGCGGTAGACCTCCCGGCGGAACGGGTCCAGCCGGAGACCCGCGATCTCTCGCACGGGTGGTCGGTTGTGGGCGCGCCTTCGATCGAGTGCTCTGAGACGGAGCACGAGCTCCTGCAGCTCGAACGGCTTGGTGAGGTAGTCGTCGGCGCCGAGCTCGAACCCGGTGGCCTTGTCGTCGAGCCGGTCGGCGGCGGTGAGCATGATGATCGGCATGCCGCTGCCGGAGGCGATGATGCGTTTGGCGATCTCGTCGCCGGAGGGTCCGGGGATGTCTCGGTCGAGGACGGCGATGTCGTAGGCGTTGAAGCGCAGCAGCTCGAGAGCGCTGTCGCCGTCACCTGCGATATCGGCGGCGATCGCTTCCAGGCGTAGCCCATCGCGGATGGCCTCGGCCATGTAGGGCTCGTCCTCGACGATCAACACCCGCATGTGCCAGATGCTAGGAGCAGGCGCATATCGTCGGCATATCGAAAACCCCATACGCGCTGGTAACACCACGCCGCCCAGAGTGGAGGCGTGGCCTACAGCGAACGAGCACGAGCAACGACCCGTCGGATTCGGATTCGCTGGATCCGAGTCGCCGGCCTGCTCGTCGTGATCGCGGCGAGCGCCGTGGCCCTCGGCTCCCGGTTGCCGGCGACCTCGTTCCCGACGGCCGCATCACGCCTCGACGTCCTTCGCAGTGATCACCGCGATGCGCTTGGCGCGGCGCTGTCCGGCACGGTGTGGCCGGCAGAAGGCCAGGCCGCGTTCGTCCAGGGAGGACGGTCGCGGATCGAAGCCGGGCCGAACCAGCACGCGGCTGCGATCGCCAGCGTCGCGAAGGTGATGACGGCCTACCTCGTGCTCCACGACCACCCGCTCCAGGTCGGCCAGGACGGTCCGACGATCACGCTGACCGACGCCGATGTCGCCGACACGGATCGCCGGGCCGGACGGGACGAGTCCGTTGTGCCCATCGAGGCCGGGGAGCAGTTGACCGAACGGCAGGCGCTGCAGGCCCTGCTGCTGCCGTCGGCGAACAACATCGCCGCGGCTCTGGCGCGATGGGACGCCGGCTCGGCAACCCGGTTCGTGGCCCGGATGAACGCCACCGCACGGTCGCTGGGCATGAGCCACACCCGCTACACCGACCCGAGCGGCTACGACGACGCAACGGTCTCGACTGCCGCCGATCAGGTGCGCATCGTCGATCGGGCCATGCGCCTGCCGGTGTTCGCGAGCATCGTCGCCACACCGAGCGCGACGCTGCCGGTCGCCGGCACCGTCCACAACACCGACACGTTGCTCGGGCAGGACGGGTTTGTCGGCGTCAAGACCGGCTCGGACGACGCGGCCGGCGGCTGCTTCGCCTTCCGGGCCATCCGCTGGATCGACGGCAAGCGGACGACGATCACCGGGGTCGTGTTGGGCCAGCCCGGCCACGACCAGATCGCGGCGGGTCTCGCGGCCGCCGACGCCATGGTCGACCGCATCGCCGGTCATTCACGGCGTCGAGCACGGACCATGCCGGATCCAGCACAACGGACCCTGGCACCCGGAACAGCGCCTCGAAGCCATCGATTACGGCTGCACCTGCCGGCACCGCCACCGGGAGCGGCGGCGGCAACAGCGCCGCCGCCACTCACGGGAAGGCCGTGAAGTTCGCCGGCGGGCACCTGTTTCTCGCGGAGGTCCCTCAGCCGGCTTGCGCGGTCGGGCGAACGAGGATTTCGTTCAGTGTCATCCGCCGCGCGCTGGGCGAGTTACCAGCCGGCCGGCCGATTCTGGACGTTCCAGCTCATCGAGGGCAGCTGGCTGCAGGCTGGAGTTCCACGTGCTTCGCGGACATCAGGCCTCGCCTGGGTAGCCAGTAGGGTGGGGGTGGTGGAGGTCGGGATCCACTTCTTCAACCAGACGCTCTCGGGTGGCCCGTCGGCGCTGCGCACGCACGTGCGCGACACGGCGGAGGCGGCGGAAGGCGCGGGCTGCACGATGTTCACGTGCATGGACCACTACTTCCAGATGGAGCAGTTCACACGCGCCGAGGACCCGATGCTCGAGGGGTACACGACACTCGGCTACGTCGCCGGCCGCACGGAGACGATGACGCTCGGCCTTCTCGTCACCGGGGTCACCTACCGCCACCCCGGCCTGCTCGCGAAGATCGTGACGACGCTCGACGTGCTCTCCGGCGGACGCGCGATGCTCGGGATCGGCGCGGCGTGGTACGAGCGTGAGCACCTTGCGCTCGGAGCTCCGTTCTATCCGATCGCGGAGCGGCTCGAGCGGCTCGAGGAGACCCTCCAAATCTGTCTGCAGATGTGGAGCGACGACGACGGCCCGTACGAGGGGAAGCACTATCGCCTCGCCGAGACGCTGAACGTCCCGCCGTCGATCCGGCAGCCTCGTCCGCCAATCATGATCGGGGGCGGCGGCGAGCGGAAGCTGCTGCGGCTCGTCGCGAAGTACGCGGATGCAAACAATCTCTTCCCCAGTTCACCGGCTGAGGTGCAGCACAAGCTGGACGTGCTCGCACGCCACTGCGAAGAGGTCGGCCGCGACCGCTCGGAGATCCGCAACACGACGATCAGCCGCCTCGGTCCCGACACCGACGTCGATGCGTTCGTCGCCGAGATGGCGCGGTACTCAGCGCTCGGCTTCGAGCACGTGCAGGTCGGTCTCCTCGGCACAGACCCGGCGCAACTCGTGGAGCGCGTGGTGTCGAAGATCGTGCCACGCCTTGCAGAGCTCTAGGCACGTCTCCCTGCCGAGTCCGTGCCCGTGCCGTTCCGCCGCGACGCGCTAAAGGCCGGCAACGGCAAAGCACATGTGAGCCAGCGAATGTCAACGCGCCCGACGGCCCGCAGGACGAGACGCGTATTCATCGGTTTTCACACGGGCGTCCTGGCGCCTATGCGGGCTCTGCCGGCCCCGGCCCTTCGTTGCGGGCTTCGATCGCCTTGACCGTCCTGCCCAGTTGCTTCTCCAACATGCGCTTGCCGATGATCGCGACCACGATCGCGAGTGCGCGCCCCTTGAAGTTCTTCCCCTCGCGGACGACGACGACGTCGACGCCGGTCGTCCGGTCGGGGGCCTGCGTGAACGTGTAGGTGTGACCCGAGTTGCCTCCCCACACGTTGGAGTCGGTGGTCGTGAGGACGACGCGGTTTGGATCCGACCAGTCGTAGTCGAGGCGTTCCCAGATGCCGCTCGAGCCCTCGGTCACGTCGGCGTGATCGGAGCCTTGGTCGTGCACCTCGAGGTAGCCGTCGGCGCTGTTGCCGAAGAGCTCCGAGCGGCCCGGCCCGAAGTCGGTGAGCGCGGCGATGAACTGCTCGGGGGTCGAGGTGGTCGTCTGGTGGAGGTGGATCGTCGCCATGCGTGCTCCTCCGTTTCTTGACGGGTCCCTGCCCGCCGACCCAGGCGTAGCCGGTTCACAGGCACCGAGCGAGTCTCGGAGTCTGACGTCTCGTGGCGAGCGCGCGCCGGGCGGGAGCACGGTTAGCCTGCTCGAGATGTCACACGAGACCGCCTCTGCCCGGCGTCCGCTCGAGGTTCTGACTGCGAGGTTCGGGTTCGACGCCTTTCGTCCGGGACAGGAGCGGGTCGTGGAGGCGCTTCTGGCGGGGAGGTCCGCGTTGGCGGTGTTCCCGACGGGTGCGGGCAAGAGCCTCTGCTATCAGTTGCCGGCGCTGCTGCTGGACGGGATGACGGTCGTGGTCTCGCCGCTGATCGCGCTGATGAAGGATCAGATCGACTTCCTGCAGCGGAGCGGGATCGAGGCCGCGCGGCTCGACTCGAGCCTCGACGCCGCCGAGCAGCGTGCGATCTTCGATCGGCTGCGGGCGGGCTCGTTGAAGCTCCTGTACGTCGCGCCGGAGCGGTTCAACAACGAGCGCTTCCTCTCCCGCCTCGCAGAGGTGCGCATCGCGCTCTTCGCCGTCGACGAGGCGCACTGCATCTCGGAGTGGGGCCACAACTTCCGGCCCGACTACCTGAAGCTCGCCGAGCGGGCCCGCGAGCTCGGCGCCGAGCGCGTGCTCGCGCTCACGGCGACCGCGACACCCGCCGTCGTCGCCGACATCCGCGCCGGGTTCGGGATCGAGGAGGCGGACGCGGTCGTGACCGGCTTCTACCGGCCGAACCTGACGCTGCTCACGACGCCGGTCACGCGCGGCCGAGCGCGACGGGCTGCTGGTGGAGCGGCTGGGCGAGCGTCCGACCGGGTCGACGATCGTCTACGTGACGCTGCAGCGGACCGCGTTGCGGGTGGCGGCGGGCCTCGCCGCCGCCGGTCTGCCGGCCCGGCCCTACCACGCCGGCATGAGCTCCGAGGAGCGCGTCGCGGTGCAGGAGTGGTGGACGGGTTCGCCGGACGGGATCGTGGTCGCGACGATCGCGTTCGGGATGGGGATCGACAAGGCCGACGTCCGCTACGTCTACCACTACAACCTGCCGAAGAGCCTCGAGTCGTACTCGCAGGAGATCGGTCGCGCCGGCCGCGACGGGGCCGAGAGCGTCTGCGAGCTGCTCGCGTGCCCGGACGACGTACCGACGCTCGAGAACTTCGCGTTCGGCGACACGCCGACGCGCGAGGCCCTCGACGGGCTGCTCGCCGAGGTGCTCGATCGTCCCGCGGGCGCCGAGTTCGCGGTCTCCGAGCACCAGCTCTCGACTCGCCACGACCTGCGCCCGCTCGTGCTGAAGACGGTCCTCACCTACCTCGAGCTCGACGGCGTGCTCCGGCAGGGCACGCCCTTCTACGCCGGCTACCGGCTCCGCCCGCTCGGCGAGGCATCCCTCGACGAGATCGCCGGCGGCTTCGACGAGGCGCGCGCCGGCTTCCTCCGCCGCCTGCTCGCGACCGGCAAGACGGGGCGCACCTGGACGACGCTCGCGCCCGACGACGCGGCCGCGGCGCTCGGCGAGGAGCGCGGCCGGATCGTCGCGGCGCTCGAGTACCTCGATCAGCAGCGCCTCGTCGAGCTGCAACCGGCCGACGTGCGCCAGCGCTACACGCTCCTCGCCCGCCCGGACTCGGACGCCGCGCTCCTCGAGCGGCTGCTCGAACGCTTCGCCCGCAGGGAACAGGCCGAGACCGCGCGGATCGCGAACGTGCTCGAGCTCGTCACCCACGACGGCTGCCAGGTCGGCGCCCTCGTCGGCTACTTCGGCGAGACGCGCACGGAGCCGTGCGGACACTGCACCCACTGCCTCACCGGCCGGGCCCGGCAGCTGCCCGAGCCCGAGCCGAAGCCGCCCATCGCGGCAGCCATCGACGCCGGCGCGCTCGCAGCGCTCCGCGACAGCCACCCCGGCGCGCTCGGCACCGCGAGGCAGCAGGCCCGCTTCCTCGCCGGGATCACCAGCCCGGCGACAGGCAGCGCACGGCTGACACGCGATCCGCTGTTCGGCTCGCTCGCCGATCGGCGCTTCTCCGACGTCCTCGCCTGGTGCGACCGGACCGCGTAGTCGCCCGAGTTTGATTCCCGGAGTCGACGCACACCGCCTTCTCGGCCGGCGCCGACGTCGCATGCGGCCGGCGGATCCGCGCCGTACGGGTGCTTCGTGGCTAGTGTCGGAACCGGCTAGCTGCTTCTTTTGCGGAGCGAGAGCAATCTTGGATGTTCGAGGGAGAGGTGACGATGTCGGGTTCTGAGGCGGGGACTGTTCGGCCGGGTGCGATGGTTGGCCCCACGAGCGAGTTCAGCTTGTTCTTCCGTGTCAAGGCGGGGGAGGGCGAGTCCTTGCGGGCTGCGCTGCGCGGCTTGCAGGAGACGCCGGGATACCGCCCCGGGGACTACGGGATGGCGGTCGCGACGATCCACGAGGCGAGGTTCGTGCTCTTCGACGGTGACACGCGGCTGGCGTTCATCACGAGCTTTGACGGCCCCTGGGATGCGTACATGGAGGATTTCTTCACGTCCGGGCCGACGCTCGAGTTGTTCGACCTGATCTTTCGCCACACCGAGGGCTACGAGGGGCTTCCCGATCTCGCGGCGTTGAAGGCGTTCATCCTCGGTGCCGAGGAGACCGCGGGGGCGTATCAGCGGAACTACGGTGGGACGGTGAAGGAGATCCGGAAGGCGCTGCGGGTGAACGAGGCGTTCCAGCGCGTGCTCGACGATTCTGCCGCGGCCGAGGCTCTGCAGCATCCCGCCCTGAAGCCCTTGCTCGACGAGGCCGCCGACTAACCGGGAGCGGGTGGATCATGTCGGATCACATCTCCGGACCGCGAGCGCTGGCCGACCCGATCGCAGACATCACCGATGTCTACGCGTTTCCGAGCCCCGAACGGGCGGGCCATCTCGTGCTCGTCGAAAACACGCTGCCGTTTGCGCAGCCCTCAGCGCTGTTCTCGGATGGGCTTGTCTACCGCTTCCGGCTGCGTCCGCTCACGGCGGGAGCCGGGAACGGTTCTGCACCGTTTGCCGTCGGCGAGGACGAGTTCGTGTTCGACTGTGTCTTCTCGGAGCCCGCTGACCGCGACGGCGCGCAGGGGCAGGAAGGCCTGTGCACGACGCCTGCGGGCGACACGGTCGGCTTCCTGGTGGGCGACGAACAGGGTGGGGCCGGCCATGGCGTGCATGTTTTCGCCGGCCCGCGCTGGGATCCGTTCATCATGGACGCGCCGGCGGCTTTGAAGACGATCGCTACCGGCAAGCTCGCGTTCACGGATCCAGGCTCGATCTACATGGACGGTAAGAACGTCCTCAGCCTCGTCGTCGAGATCGACTGCGCGCGGTTCTTGGGAGACGTGGGGCTGGTCGGGGTCGTCGCGGAGACTCTGACGCGCGGGAAGCTCACGGTGCGGATCGAGCGCGTGGGACGACCGGAGGTGAAGAACCTGATGCTGGCGCCGAAGCAGTTCGATCAGGTGAATCGCGACCTCGAGATCCGCGATCTCTACAACATGGAGGACGGGTTCCAGCTCGCCGAGGGTTACCAGGGTGCATACCGGGCGCGGCTCGACGCCAATCTCGCCTTCTGGGACGGACTCGACGGCAAGACCGATTGGCCGCTCGGAGATGCCGGGAGGCATCCGCTGACCGAGCTCGTGCTCGCGGACTACCTCGTCGTCGACCCCGGCAAGCCGTACGCCGAGCAAGGCTCGTTCCTGGAGATCGAGCTCGCCGCCCGCGAGGGCCGCGCGCACGAGACCTGCGGTGGACGCTCGCTCAACGACGATGTGATGGACAGGATCTTCACGCTGTTGATCAACGCCGGCGCGGGCCCCGTGATTCGCGACGGCGTCGACCGGTCGACGAGGCCCGGTTCGCCCAGGTTCCCGTATCTCGCGCCTGCGAACCCGGATCCGCCCGAGCCGCCTGAGCACCACCACTGATGGGGACGACCGAGGGCGCGAGCCTCGAGCTCGACGACATCCAGAGCGGGGCGCTGCACGAGCGACCCTCGCCGTACGTGGGTCGATATCTGTTGCTCCGGATCGACGATCGGGCGGCGGGACGGGAACTGGTGCGGCGGCTGCAGCCGTTCGTCGACTCCGGCCGGCCCTCGGCCGATCCGGCCGCCGACGCCTGGATCACGGTCGCCTTCACCTATCACGGCCTTGCGGCGCTCGGTGTCCCGCAGGACTCGCTCGACAGCTTCTCGCCGGAGTTCCGGCAGGGGATGGCGGCGCGCGCGACCGAGCTCGGCGACGTCGGCGAGAACAGCCCCGAGCACTGGGAGAAGCCGCTCGGGACGTGTGACGTGCACGTCGCGCTGGCGGTGCTCTCGCCGGATTCGGCACGCCTCGAGGCGCTCGCCGAGCGCGCGCGGCACGCGCACGAGCGGCTGCCCGGCGTCGAGGTGATCTGGCGCCAGGACTGCTACCAGCTCCCGACCGGACGCACCTCCTTCGGCTTCAAGGACGGCATCGGCCAGCCCGCGGTCGAAGGGAGCGGGATCCCGCCCTCCAACCCGAAGGAGCGGCCGCTCGAGGCCGGCGAGATCGTCCTCGGCTACCCGGACGAGACGGGCGAGCTGCCGCCGATGCCGACGCCCGAGGTGCTCGGCCGAAACGGCACGTACGTCGTGTTCCGCAAGCTGCACACGCGCGTCGCGGCCTACCGGCGATACCTGCACGCGAAGGCAGCGACCCGCGAGGAGGAGGCGCTGCTGGGGGCCAAGATGGTCGGACGCTGGCAGAGCGGGGCGCCCCTCGCGCTCGCTCCCGAGCTCGACGACCCGCAGCTCGGCGCCGACGTGACGCGCAACAACGACTTTCTCTACGGAGACGACCTGCGGGGCTTCAGGTGCCCGGCCGGCGCGCACGCCCGGCGCGCCAACCCGCGGGATTCGCTCGACCACGAAGGAAGCGTCAACGTCCGCCTCCACCGGATGATTCGCCGCGGCACGAGCTACGGGCCGATGCTGCCCGAGGGGGTGCTCGAGGACGACGGCGAAGACCGCGGGATCATCTTCGTGTTCGCCGGCGCGCACCTGAAGCGCCAGTTCGAGTTCGTCAAGACCCAGTGGCTGAACGACGGCATCTTCATCGGCGCCCCGACCGAGAAGGACCCGCTCGTCGGACCGAATGAAGGATCCAGCAGCTTCACCATCCCGCAGCGTCCGATCCGCCGCCGCCTGCAGGAACTGCCGCCCTTCGTCGTCACCCGCGGCGGCGAGTACTGCTTCGCCCCGGGCCTGCGAGCGCTGCGCTGGCTGGGGGAGCTCACGACGTGACGGAAGGAGAAGACGTGGCAACGACCCCGACAGGCACCGATCGCTGGAAGCCGCTCGACTTCGGCCCGCCGCCCTCCGGCCAGGCCGAGCCCGATCAGCCCGTGCTCGTCGACTACGGCGCCGACGGGCACGTCGCCGTGGTGACGCTGAACCGGCCGCACGCCGACAACGCGATCACCACCGAGATGGGCGCACGGCTGACCGAGATCCTCGAGACGATCGCGGTCAGTTCCTCCGTTCGTGTCGCCATCGTCACCGGCGCCGGCACGCGCGCGTTCTCGGTCGGCAGCGACCTGCGCCAGCGCAAGGACATGACCAAGGAGGACTGGCTGCGCCAGCGTCAAGACTTCGATCGCACGCTCTACACGCTGCGGCAGCTGCGCAAGCCGATCTTCGCCGCCGTGAACGGGATCGCGTACGGCGGCGGCTCCGAGATCGCCCAGAGCACCGACTTCATCATCGCGTCGGAAAACGCCACATTCGGTCAGCCCGAAGCGATGATCGGCCTCGCGGCCGGCGGCGGCTCACCCGTCTTCCTTCCACGCGTCCTGCCGCCTGGGAAGGCGCTGCAGATGCTGATGACCGGCGACCCGATCACCGCGGAAGAGGCGCACCGCCTCGGGATGGTCAACGAGCTCCACCCGCAGGCCGAGCTGATGGAGGCTGCGCACCGGATCGCAGCCAAGATCGCGAGCAATTCGCCGACGGCGGTCCAGTCCGTCAAGCGGGCGGTGCGGATGGGCGAGGGGCAGCCGATCGAGCAGGCGATCGCGATCATGATGGAGGCCCACTGGCGCTCGGCCGTCCACCCGGACCGGGTCGAGGGTATCGGCGCCTTCAACGACGACCGCGACCCGACCTTCGAGGACCCCGACTACTGAGCTCGGCAACGCGAGCCTCGAACCATCCACGCGAGGAGACAGAGACATGGCACTGACGGA
Organism: uncultured Actinomycetes bacterium; assembly: GCA_963729135.1. Taxonomy (GTDB): domain Bacteria; phylum Actinomycetota; class Thermoleophilia; order Gaiellales; family Gaiellaceae; genus PALSA-600. The sequence goes on along the minus strand of CAVSMT010000007.1, from coordinate 48,341 downwards.
CGAGCTCGAACGATCGCGCGCCGCGCTTCTCATGATCAACCCCGCGCCCTTCAACGCAGAGGCGCCACCCGAAGCACTCGACGGCGAGATCACCCCGGTCGAGCTCCACTATGTCCGGAGCAACTTCGCGGTGCCGACCCACGACGGCACGCTCGAGATCGGCGGTGCCGTCGACAACCCGATCACGCTCACGCTCGACGACCTGCGCGCCATGCCGGCGGTCGAACGGGCCGTCACGCTCGAATGCGCCGGGAACGGGCGACTCGAGACGCGACCGCTACCGGCCGGCGAGCCGTGGGGCGACTACGCGGTCTCGACCGCGCTGTGGAAAGGAGCGCTCCTGAGCGGCGTGCTTGCAACCGCAAGGCCTGCAGTCGACGGCCTCGAAGTCCGCTTCGACGGCGCCGACCATGGTCCGTATCACCTCAACCCGGTTCTCGCAGAGACCAACCGATCCGAGCTGCGGTTCGAGCGCTCCCTCGCCCTCGCCCACGCAACCGATCCGGCGGCGGAGATCCTGATCGCCTACGAGATGAACGGCCAGCCGCTGACCTCCGACCACGGAGCCCCCTTCCGGCTGATCGTGCCCCACTGGTACGCGGTCGCCTCCGTGAAGTGGCTGCAACGGATCGAAGTCCTGACCGGACCGTTTGCGGGCGAGTTCCAGACCGGCCACTACATCTACGAATGGCCGGACCGGGAGCACGAACGCGTCACTCTGATGCGCGTCCGCGCCCGCATCACCGACCCCGCCCCGGGCGCGACGATCGCCGCCGGCGAGTACACCATTCGTGGAAAGGCGTGGTCGGGCACCGGACCGGTGACCGACGTCCACGTCAGCTTCACCGGGGAAGGAGAATGGCACCCGGCCAGGGTCGAGCCCCCGAACGGTCCGTACCACTGGCAGGACTGGTCGCTCGACTGGGACGCTTCCGACATCGGCCGACACTCCCTCCGCGCCCGAGCAACCGACGCGGCCGGCAACGTCCAGCCCGACACGCCACCCTGGAACCGACTCGGCTACGGAAACAACGCGATCGAGGTCTCCTACGTCGACGTGCGTTGACGTCCGCTGTGCGGTGTGTCGCTGATCGCCGAGCACTTCGGCGGCCTCTGCGGGCGTGAACGGCAGGCTCGACGCGGCCCGAGCTACCGCAGCAGCGGCGAGGGCGGGATGCGGGTCGTGCCGCGGATCCCGTCGACGACGAACCCGACGTCGTCGACGTAGCACCAGCTCCAGTCCTCGCCTGGCTCGAGCGAGCGGATGATCGGGTGCGACGTCGCGTGGGCGTGTGCCGTCGCGTGGCGGTTGGGCGAGTCGTCGCAGCAGGCGACGTGACCGCAGGTGAGGCAGATCCGGAGGTGCAGCCACTTGCCGCCCGTCCGCAGGCAGTCCTCGCAGCCGTCGACGGACGGCGGCAGCTCGCGGATCGCGATCTGGTCGAGGTGGGTGCATGCGGCGTTGCTCATGTGACTTCCTCGGCGGCGGGGGTGCGGGAGAGGTGGGCGTGGACGAACTGGACGGCCATCGCTCCTTCGCCGACGGCGGTGGCGCAGCGTTTGGTCGAGCCGGAGCGGACGTCGCCGGCGGCGAACACGCCGGGTACGTCGGTCTCGAGCAGGTTGTCGGTGCCGGCTGCGCGCGCCGGTGAGGATGAACCCGTTGTGGTCGCGGCCGACCGTGTCGTCGAGCCACTCGGTGCACGGCAGGGCGCCGAGGAAGAGGAACAGGAACGAGTACGGCAGCAGCTCGCCGCTCTTGAGGGTGACGGCCGCGAGGCGTCCGTCCTCTCCGTGGAGCGCCGCGATCTCGCTTCGGTCGCGAACGACGACGCCGTACCGCTCGAGCTCGTGGATGAGGTAGTCGGACATCGTCTCGCGGAGGTCGGCGCGGCGGTGGAGGAGCGTGACGAGCGCGCCGCCGCGGGCGAGCCAGACGGCGGCCTGGCCGGCGGAGTTCCCGCCGCCGACGACCGCGACGCGCAGGCCGGCGCAGAGTTGCGCCTCGGGTGCCCCGGCGGCGTAGAAGACCGTCAGTCCCTCGAACTCGGCGAGGCGGTCGACCGGCAGCCGCCGGTACTGAGCGCCCGTCGCGAGCAGGATGGCGCGCGCGGCGATCTCCTTGTCGTCCTCGAGGCGGACGAGTGCCGGCCGTTGCCCGGTTCGAGGGAGAGCGCGCGGTAGGGCGTGGCGGTGCGCGCGTTGAACTTGCGCGCCTGCGTGACGGCGCGGCTGGTGAGCTCGGTGCCGCTGATCCCGGCCGGGAAGCCGAGGTAGTTCTCGATCCGGCGGGACGAGCCGGCCTGGCCGCCGAGCGCGGTGCTCTCGACGACCAGCGTGTCGAGCCCCTCGGAGGCGCCGTAGACCGCGGCCGCGAGGCCCGCCGGGCCGGCGCCGACGATCAGCAGGTCGACCTCCTCGCGAGGGGAGAGCTCGAGCCCGATCCCGAGCGCGCGCAGGACCTGGCCGGCGCTCGGCCCGTGCAGCTCTCCTCCGCCGGGCAGGCGCACGAGCGGCAACGCGCCGCCGTCGGGCGGCGCCGTGTCCTCCCAGGTGTACGGCAGCCGGTTCGCGCGCGCGAAATCGAGCAGCCGCATCGTCGGCTCCGAACCGTGCGGGCCGACGATCTGCAGGCCGATCCCCTGCACGCTCTGCAACGCCTCGCGCCGGGAGATGAACGCGGAGAGGAGCAGGTCGCTGAGCGGGCCGTCCTCGTTGAGGAGCGAGCGCAGCGCGCTCCGCTCGACCGCGATGTACCGCAGCGGCTCCGCCACGAGCGCGTTGACGAAGACCGTCTGCCCCGAGAGGAGGTTCAGCTCCCCGAGGAAGCCCGAGGGGCCGTGCCGGATCAGCTCGGTCCCGGCCGCGTCGACGATCGCGACCTCTCCCTCGAGGATCGCGATGAACGGGTAGGTCCGATCGCCGACCCGGTACAGGAGCTCGCCGACAGGAGCCGAGCGCTCCTCGCCGATCTCGGCGAGAGCGGCCAGTTGCGACCGGGAGAGCAGTGGGCTCGCGGGTGTCGACACGTTCGTTCCTCCGTGATGGCGGTTGGCGCCGAGGCCGACACATCGTGCCGTCTGGGGTCAGGTCTCCGGAGTCGACGGTCGCGTCTCGCTCCAGTCGAGGAGAAGCTTCCGCTCGGCGAAGTACCAGATGCCGTCGACCTTGACGAAACGACGGCATCGGCGGTGCCGATCCGGGTCGGTGCTCCGGCCCTGTCGGCCTCCGCGATCGGGTCGAGGCGCTCGGCGGATCGCTCGAGATCCAGAGCAGGCCGGGCACGGGACTTCGCTCCTCGCCGCGATACCAATCCGGCCTATCCCCGTCAGCCGGTTGCGCGCGTTGCCGCGGCAGGTCATTCGGCCTTGCCGAGACCGGGGACCCTTTACGGTCGGCGAAGCGCGTCCGGTTGTCCGTGCCGCGAGGCGTCGATCTCGCCGGCCGTCCTCGGTTCTCGGTCGGGCTCCGACGGTGAGCGGCCTGCTTCGATCGCCTCTCCCGTCGCGGCGTCGAAGAGCGCGATCCGGCGGAACGGGACGGTGAACGACGCGTGCGCGCCGTGGGTGAGGCGCGGCTCCACCGGGAGCTTCGCGACGAGTGCGTGCCTGCCGAGACGGAGGTGGACGAGCTGCTCGTCGCCGAGGTATTCGACGACGTCGATCGTCGCCTCGAAGCCGATCGACGCGCCGTCCCCCTCGCCTTGGGTTATGTGCTCGGGCCGGAAGCCTGTGAGCTGGTCGTCGCCGCCGATCCCGATCGCGCTCGCGGGGACGACGTTCATCGAGGGCGAGCCGATGAAGGTCGCGACGAAGACGTTCGCGGGGTGGGCGTACAGCTCCTCGGGTGTGCCGATCTGTTGGAGGACGCCCTTCTTCATGACGGCGATCCGGTCGCCCATCGTCATCGCCTCGACCTGGTCGTGGGTGACGTAGATCGTCGTCGTGCGGAGGTGCTTCTGCAGCTTCAGGATCTCGGCGCGGGTCTGGGCGCGGAGCGCGGCGTCGAGGTTCGAGAGCGGCTCGTCCATCAGGAACGCCGCCGGCTCGCGGACGATCGCTCGGCCGAGCGCGACGCGCTGCCGCTGTCCGCCCGAGAGCGCGCGCGGCTTGCGCTCGAGCTGCTCCTCGAGGTCCAACGCCGCCGCGGCGGCCCGGACGCGGCGGGCGATCTCGGCCTTGCCGAGCTTGCGGAGCTTCAGGCCGAAGGCGAGGTTCTGCGCGACGGTCATGTGCGGGTAGAGCGCGTAGTTCTGGAACACCATCGCGACGTCGCGGTCCTTCGGGGAGATCTCGTTGACGACGCGGTCCCCGATCAGGATCGCGCCCTCGCTGATCTCCTCGAGTCCCGCGACCATCCGCAGCGCCGTCGTCTTGCCGCATCCGGACGGCCCGACGAAGACCATGAACTCGCCCTCGTCGATCGTGAGCTCGAGCGAGTCGACGGCGCGTGTGCCGTCGGGGTAGACCTTCGACACTCCCTGGAATCGGATCGCGGCCACGTCGCTCAGCCCTTGATCGCGCCGCCGAGGCCCGGTCCGCGCAGGAACGAGCGCTGGAAGATCAGGAATCCGACGATCGGGACGAGGCAGGCGATGAACATCGCCGCGAGGAAGACGCCGAGCTCGGTCTGGGACTGGATCGTGGGCAGGCGCACGGAGAGGGGCTGCTTGTCGGGGTTCGTGAGGACGAGGAGCGGCCAGAGGAAGTCCTTCCACGACGCGAGCACGGCGAAGACGGAAACGACGCCGAGGATCGGACGCGAGATCGGGAGCACGACGTAGGCGAAGAGTCGGAAGGGTCCCGCCCCGTCGATGCGAGCTGCCTCGAAGATCTCGCGCGGCAGGTTGTCGAAGAAGCGCTTCATCAGGATCACGTTGAACGCGCTCGCGGCCGCGGGCAGCCAGATCGCCCAGTAGCTGTCGATGAACGAGTGGTGGATGAACGGGGGGTGGACGATCTCGATGTACAAGGGCACGAGGAGCACGACGGTCGGGACGAAGAGCGTCGTGAGCAGGAGCCCGACGAGGAGCTTGCCGTACCGCGGCCGAAGCACCGAGAGGGCAAAGCCGCCCGTGGTCGCGACGACGATCTGGGCCGCCCACGAGCCGATCGCGATCACGATCGTGTTCCAGAAGTAGCGGCCGACGTGGACTGTCGACCAGGCCTCGCTGAGGTTGCTCCAGGCCGCGCCGTGAGGGAAGAGCGACATCGGGTGCGTGATCGTGTCGGTCGTCGGCGTGATCGCCGACTTCGCGAGCCACAGGAGCGGGCCGAGCCCGATCACGACGAGCCCGGCGAGGAGGAGCAGCTGGGCGGACCCGGTGCCCCAGCGCACGCCCGGGCGGCGCCAGTCGGTGGGGGAGATGAGACCGTGGCCGGTCGCGTCGCTCCGCGGTCTGCGGCGACGGAAGGGGAGGGCGGTCATTCGGTGCTCCACGAACGGGTCGCCCGCAGGTAGACGAGCGAGAAGAGCGCGAGAAAAACGGCGAGCATGAGGCTGAGCGCGGTCGCGCTGCCGTAGTCGCCGCCGAGTGAGTTGCCGAAGGCGTAGTCGAAGATGAGCAACAGGACCGTGAGGGTCGAGTTCGCGGGGCCACCGGAGGTGAACAGATAGGGCTCGAGGAAGACCTGCGCGGTCCCGATGATCTGCAGGATCATCGTCACGAGGAGGACGCCGCGGAGCTGCGGCAGGGTGATGTGCCAGATCTTCCGCCAGAGGGACGCGCCGTCGACCGAGGCCGCCTCGTACAGGTCGGGGTTCACCCCGGTGAGCGCCGCGAGGTAGATGATCATCGTCGCGCCCGCGTTCGCCCAGGTCGCCTCGAGGACGAGTGATGGCATCGCGGTCTGCTGCGACTGCAGCCACGGGTACGGGCCCAGGCCGGCCCAGCCGAGGATCGTGTTGAAGACACCTGTCGGGCTCGCGTCGTAGAACGTCTTCCAGAGGAGGACGGCGACGACGGGCGGGATCACCACCGGGAGGTATGCGAGCGTGCTGTACAGGCCTCGGAAGCGGCGGGCCTCGCTCATCAGCACCGCCGCGACGAGCGGGATCGGGTAGCCGAAGAGCAAGGCGAGACCGGCGAACTCGAGCGTGTTCTTGACCGCGATCGGCAGGAGCGGGTCATGGAGGACGCGCGAGAAGTTGTCGAGCCCGACCCAGGTCGCCGGCTGGACGAGGTTCGTGTGCTGCAGCGACATGATCACCGTGCGCACGATCGGGTACCACGAGAAGGCCCCGAACACGAGCAGCATCGGGAGCAGGAAGAGCAGCGTGGTCAGTCCGCCGCCGCGTGCCCAGGTGAGCGGCGTGCGCCGCGGACGGCGGTAGACGTCGTCTCTCACGGGCTTGCTCACGAACGCCGGCTGCGTCCGCTCTGCCGTTGGCGTCACGGGGTCGATCGTAGACATGGCGTCTGCGGATCGTCTGCTCGCGACGGCGGCCTGCGCAGGGAGGAGGCGATGCGCAGGCCGCCGCCGGTCGGGTCTCCTATCTGGCCTGGCTGATCAGGCCCTGGGCGGTGCTGTTTGCCTGCTTCAGCAGGTTCGGGATGTTCGCGTTCTGGTCGGTGAGAACGGCTTCGACGACCGAGTCGAGCGAGTGGTAGACGCTCTGCGTCGAGGCCTCCGGCTCGGGGATCAGCTTCTGCGCGAAGATCCCGGTCGTGAACGGCTTCATCTGGTTCTGCGGGACGTTGATGTAGGGCTTGATCCATGTGTTCGCGAGGTCGTACTGCGCCTTGTTGAAGATCGGCAGGGCCGGGACGCCGACCGGCTGCTTCGACTCGACGAGCGTTCGCGCGTTGCGGATCGCCTGGGACTTCGTGATCAGCGGCTGCTCGTAGTAGAAGTCGATCCACTTGACTGCCGCGTCACGCGTGGCCGCGTTCGCGTCGGGCCGGACGGACACGAGGGTGCCGCCGCCGAGGACGCCGGCGTTCTTGTTCTTGGCGAGTGGGATCGGCGCGAGCCCGTAGATGCTCGGGTCGATGTTGCTTGCCTGCACGAGGTTCGTGAAGACGTCGGAGCCGCTGACGTACATCCCGACCTGTCCGGCCGCGAACGCCTGGTTGATGTCGCTCCAGCCGTAGTCGAAGTTGGAGCCCATGGAGTTGTCCGTCCACCGCATCTTCTTGAGCATGTTCAGCGCGGTGACGGTCTGGGGATTGTCGAGGGTTGCCGTCGCCTTCGTGCCGGTGCCGGTCTCCATCCGGCCGCCGAGCGAGTAGACGAGAGTCGTGAGGATCCAGCCGGCTGTGTTGTCGTCCTTGCCCATTTCGGCGTAGCCGGTCTTGCCGGTCTTGTCCGCGATCTGCTTGGCGTCGGCCTGGACCTGGGCCCACGTCGTCGGCGGCTTGTTCGGATCGAGGCCGGCCTGGGTGAAGAGCTTGCGGTTGTAGTGAAGCGCCTGCGCGTACGCACCCTTCGGGAGCGCGACGACCTTGCCGGTCGAGGTCGTGCCCTCGGCGATCACGGCGGGGTTGTACTTCGAGAAGTACGGGAGCGCCTTGGCCTCGGTCGTGAGGTCGGCGAGCTGGCCGTTCTCGCCGAGCGTGCGCGCGTCGGTGAACGGGACCTCGAACACGGTCGGCAGCGTGCCGGCGGCGAGCTTCGCGGCGAAGGTCGGCCCGGTCCACTGGTACTCGACGGGCTTCACCTTGATCGTCGGATTGGCCTTCTCGAACTCCGCGACCTGGTTGTTGAACTGCTGTGTCGCCGCTTTCGTGCTCCCCGGGATCAGCGACGCGACGCTGATCGTGACGGTCTGCGCGGAGCTCCCCGACGCGCTCCTCGCGGTCGCGCTCGAGATGACGGAGACGGCCAGCAGGCCGGCCACGGCGACGGTCGTGGCCATGCGAATGGACTTCATCGTCCTTCGGTTGGACCTCATCGTCCTTTCCTTTCCTTGACCTAACCGATGGTGGGATTCGATCGGGGTCACCGGGCTCCGGGCGGAGCCTGATCCCCCGCCGGGCGGAGCCAGACCGTTGTGTCCTGCGGGAGCGCACCTCCTTCGAGTTCGTCGCTGGCGATAAGGACGTCGGCGCCTGGTGGAAGTTCAACGGGCTCGGGGCCGAAGTTGACGAAGCACGCGAACCGCTCGCCGCGTCTGAAGGCGAGGACGGCGTCGGATGCGGGCAGCCACTCGAGCGGCGCTCCGCGCTTCCCACGGCGCGGCGCGCCGTAGCTCGAGGCCCGCCCGGTACAGGTTCAGCATCGAGCCGGCGTCTTCGCTCTGCCGCTCGACGGTGAGCCTGCCCCAGTCGTCGGGCTGATCGAGCCACGGACGTTCGGCGCCGGTGTCGCTGAAGCCGAACGGCGGCAGCGATCCGGCCCAGGGCAGAGGGATCCGGCAGCCGTCGCGCCCGGGGTCGACGCCGCCCGAGCGGAGCCACATCGGGTCGAGCCGGCGGTCGGAGGGGATGTCCTCGACCTCGGGCAGCCCGAGCTCCTCGCCCTGGTAGACGTACATCGAGCCGGGCAGCGCCATCGCGAGGAGCGCCGCCGCGCGCGCGCGGCGCGTTCCGCGGCTCGAGGTCGGTCGGCGTCCCCGCGCGGCGCGACTCGAACGCGAACGAGCTGTCCGCGCGGCCGTAGCGGGTGACGGGCCTCGTGACGTCGTGGTTCGAGAGCACCCATGTGGCGGGCGCGTCGACCGGTGCGTGGACCGCCAGCGCCGTCTCGATCGACGTGCGCATCGGGCCGGGTTCCCACGGACACGCGAGGAAGTCGAAGTTGAACGCGGTGTGAAGCTCGTCCGGGCGCAGGTAGCGCGCGAGTCGCTCGGCGTCGGGCAACCAGATCTCGCCGACGAGCATCCGCGGCTCGGGGTAGCCGTCGGCGATCGCCCGCCAGCGTCGGTAGATCTCGTGGAGCTGGTCCCGGTCCATGAACGGGTGCTCGCCCGGGAGGCTGTCCGGAGGCTCCTCGCCGAGCTCCGGGTCCTTCACGAGCAGCGCCGCCGAGTCGATCCGGACGCCCGCGACGCCGCGGTCGAACCAGAAGCGGAGGATGTCCTCGTGCTCGACCCAGACGTCCGGGTGCGTCCAGTTCAGGTCTGGCTGCTCGGGCGCGAAGAGGTGGAGGTACCACTCGCCCGGCTCGCCCGACGCGTCCGCGGTCCGCGTCCACGCCGAGCCGCCGAAGATCGACTGCCAGCCGTTCGGGGGCCTCTCGCCGTGCTCGCCCGCGCCGGGTCGGAACCAGAAGCGGGCGCGCTCGGGCGAGCCGGGCGGCGAGGCAAGGGCGTCACGGAACCACGGATGCGCGTCCGAGACGTGGTTCGGGACGATGTCGACGATCGTCCGGATCCCGAGCTCTCGCGCCTCCGCGATCAGCGTCTCGGCCTCCTCGAGCGTCCCGAACGCGGGATCGATCGAGCGGTAGTCGGCGATGTCGTAGCCCGTGTCCGCCATCGGCGACGGGTACCAGGGGTTGAACCAGAGCGCGTCGACGCCGAGCTCGCTGAGGTACCTCAGCCGCCCCCGGACGCCGGCGAGGTCGCCGATTCCGTCGCCGTTCGCGTCCGCGAAGCTCCGGACGTAGACCTGATACACGACCGCGTTGCGCCACCAGAGCGACCCGCCCGCTGATACCTCGGCGAGCTCCAGGCCATTCGGGTCCGGCTGCCAGCGGGGCCTTGCGGTCGATCCGGTCTGAGCCACGTGACGACCATCGCATATCTGACAATCAATTGCAAGAGTCAAACAAATCTATGCATCTTCTGGATTTATGACGCAGTATCGGACTGATACTCGCAAGTTCTCACCAGTCGCAGGGCCTGTCCGTGACGTCGGTGGCGTCCGGGACACCGGGACTTGCACGCGTTTGTCGTACAGTTGCACGATGGCGGGGAGGCTCTCCGACGTCGCGAAGCAGGCCGGCGTGAGCGAGGCGACCGTCAGCCGCGTTCTCAACGGCAGGCCCGGGATCTCGGACGCGACCCGAGCGGCCGTGCTCACCGCGCTCGACGTCATCGGCTACGAACGACCGACGCACCTGCGGGTCCGGCGCGCGCGCATGGTCGGGCTCGTCGTGCCGGAGCTTCAGAACCCGATCTTCCCGGCGCTCGCCGAGGTCGTGGCCGGCGCGCTTGCGCAGCGCGGCTTCAATGCCGTTCTCTGCACGCGGACCGGGAGCATGTCCGAGGCCGAGTACGTCGAGATGCTGCTCGAGCGCCAGGTCTCGGGAATGGTGTTCGCGGGCGGGCAGTACGCCGAGGCCGACGCTCCGCACGACCATTACGCGCGGCTTCTGCAGCTGCGTCTGCCCGTCGTGCTCGTGAACGCCGCCGCCGAGCACCTCGACTTCCCCCGGGTCTCGACCGACGACGCAGTCGCGATGGACCAGGCGTACGCGCATCTCGCGTCCCTCGGCCACGTCAGGATCGGTCTGATCCTCGGGCCGCCGGACCACGTCCCGTCGCGGCGGAAGCTCGCCGCATTCGAGCGGGCAGCCGTCCGGACGACGGGAACCGAGCTGCGGAGCGAGCTCGTCGAGCGCACGAGGTTCTCGCTCGAAGGCGGGCATGCCGCGGCCACGAGGCTCATCGAGCGCGGCGCCACCGGCATCGTGTGTGCCAGCGATCCGCTGGCGCTGGGCGCAATCCGTGCTGCGCGCCGCGCCGGGCTCTCGGTCCCCGCCGACCTCTCGGTCATCGGCTACGACGACTCGGTCTTCATGAGCTGCACCGACCCGCCGCTCACGACCGTCCGACAGCCGATCGAGGCGATCGGGCGCGCGGCCGTCGAGATGCTCGTGGGGCAGATCGAGGGCGCGGCGGTCTCGGCCGACGAGCTCTTCTTCGAGCCCGAGATCGTTGCCCGCGGTTCGACGGCGAACGCGTCGATCAGAGCGCACGCCGCCTGAGGCGTCGGGCGTGTCGGTCGACACGCCCGATCAGTCGCATGCGCCGATCTGCGTCCCGATCGCTGCTTCCCGACGCCGACGTGACGGATGCCACGCGGGCGAGGCGTCTTCGGTTGTGGCTCAGGCGGCGCCGTCGGCGGGCGCGGGGTCGGCGATCGGCGCGCGCGTGTTGGTTCGCTGCTCGGCGCGCGGGTGTGGCCCGTCGTGTGCGTCGCCCTCGACGTTGAGGTGCGGCAGGACGCGGTCGAGCCAGCCGCGGCAGCCACCAGTTGGCCTTGCCGGTGAGCAGCATCAGCCCGGGCACGAGCGCCATGCGGATCGACGAGCGCGTCGAGGAGCACGGCGCCGGCGAGGCCGAGGCCGAAGAGCATCGATCACGCGCTCGCCGCCGAGGATGAACGCGCCGAAGACGAGGACCATGATCGCGGCGGCCGCGGTGATCGTCCGGCCGGTGGCGGCGAGGCCGCGTGTGACGGCCAGCTGGTTGTCGCCGGTGCGGTGCCATTCCTCGTAGATGCGGCTGACGAGGAACACCTGGTAGTCCATCGAGAGGCCGAAGACGATCGCGAACATCATCACCGGGACGAACGCCTCGATCGGCCCGGTCTTGTCGATCCCGAACAGGCTCGCCGGCCCAGCCCCACTGGAAGACGGCGGTGATGACGCCGAACGACGCGGCGGCGGCGAGCAGGTTCATCGCGGCCGCCATCGCGGGGATCAGCAGGCTGCGGAAGACCGCCGTCAGCAGCAGGAACGAGAGCAGGACGACGACGCCGATGAAGAGCGGCAGCTTGTTGCTGAGCACGGTCGAGAAGTCGTCGAAGATCGCCGTCTGACCGCCGATCAGGACGTCGATGCCGCTGCCGTCGCTCGCGTCGGGCACGACCTGGTCGCGGAGGTGGTGGAGCAGGTCGGTCGTCGACGCGTCCTGCGGCGAGCCGTTCGGGTAGACGTCGGCGATCGCGACGCCCGGCTTGCCGGCCGCGCCCGGCGATCACGGTCGGTCGGGCCGACGCGGACGACGCCGTCGGTCTGCGGCCACGGCGGCGACGACCTTCGCGAACGCCGCCTGCTGGCCGGGCCGTCGACCTGCGCGACGAGCTGGAGCGGGCCGTTGTAGCCGGGCCCGAAGCCCTTCGCGAGCAGGTCGTAGGCCTGGCGCGTGGTGCTGCCCGACGGGTCGGAGCCGGCGTCGGCGGAGCCGAGGCGCATCGAGAAGAACGGGATCGCGAACACGAGCATCAGCGCCGCCGCGAGCCCGGCGATCAGCGCCGGCCGGTCGCGGAGCGCTCCGCGCCCAGCGCGCCCAGCCGCCGGACGCGTCGCTCGTCGTCAGCTCGCCGGCCGCGAGCGCTGCGGCGCGCCTTGCGGCCGAGCACCTGCGTGCCCGAAGAACCCGAGCAGCGCCGGCAGCAGCGTCAGCGCGGCGACCACGGTGAAGAGGACGGCGACGCTCGCCGCGACCGCGACGCCGTAGAGGAAGCTCACGCCGAGCGCGAACATGCCGAGCAGCGCGATGCAGACGGTGATCCCGGCGAACATGACCGCACGCCCGGAGGTGTCGACCGCGTCGATGATCGCCTGCTCGATCGTCTTGCCGCGCTGCAGCCCCTGGCGGTAGCGCGTGACGATGAAGAGCGCGTAGTCGACCCCGACGCCGAGGCCGATCAGCAGCGACAGCTCGGAGCTGAACGAGGCGACGTTCATCAGGTGCGAGAGCAGCGAGATCGACCGCGACCGAGCTTCCGAGCGCGATCCCGGCCGTCAGCAGCGGCAGCGTCGCGGCCAGCAGCGAGCCGAACACGAGCAGCAGCACGACGAGCGCCGCGGCCGCGCCGAAGCCGACGCTGTTGACGCTCGCCCTGGCTCGCGGCCTTCGCGACCTGGCCCTGCGACCTCGACCTGCAGCGCCGTCGCCGTCGCGCCGCTCGGGCCGTGTCGACGAACTCCTTGGCCTCGCTCGGTCGTGATCTTGATCGCCTGCTTGGCGAGCGTCACGTTCGCGAACGCGACCTGGCCGGAGCTCGAGATCTGGGCGGCGCCGCCCGGCGCGAACGGCGACGCGACCGACGCGACCGTCGGCAGCGCCGCGACCTGCTCGAGCATCGCCTCGATCCGGCTGCGCGCCGCCGGGTCGGTCAGCTTGCCCTGCTCGACGGCGAAGACGATCTGCTCGCGGTCGCCGGACGCCTTCGGCGCGACCTTCTGCAGCAGGTTCAGCGCGTCGAAGCTCTGCGTGCCGTTGAGGCTGAAGCTGTCCTTGTAGCTCGAGCCCACGCCGTGCGCGATCACGCGTCAGCGCCGACGAGCGCCACGAGCCAGGCGGCGACGACGATCCGCCGGCGCCGCACGCACCAGCTTGCGATCGCCCGCATCAGAGCGCCCGCCAGTCTCGATCGAGTTTCATCCAGGCAAGGCGGGTGACGACGGGCATGGGACTCCTTTGCGTTTCAGGGCGCCGCGAGGGGCGCTTCCACCGGCTGACGTGAACAGCCTACAGAGATGTATCATAAGCGAGACAGTCATGTCTCACAGCCGCGTTAGACTCCTCTCGTGACCGCGCCTCTCAGCCTGAGGACGGGCGCCGCGATCCTCGAGACCGCGGCGCATCTCCTCGCCGAGCACGACGCGAGCATGAGCGAGATCGCAGCCGCCGCGGGCGTCGGCCGCGCGACGCTCTATCGCCATTACCCCACCCGCGATGCCCTGCTCGCCGCGCTCGCCGCCCAGGCGCTCGACGAGATCGCCGACCGTGTCGCCGACGCCGGGCTCGAGCACGCGACCGTCGCCGAGGGAATCGAGCGCCTCGCCCGGGTCTTGCTCACCGTCGCCGACCGCTACGTCGTCCTCGTCCGCGAACGGGTCAAGCCCGACAAGGACGACTCGGACGAGCGCCTCGGCAGGCCACTCCGCGACCTGTTCGAACGAGGGATCCGCGAAGGCGTCCTGCGCGCGGACCTCACGGCGGAGGCCCAGCTCCAGCTCTTCGCGAGCGGCATCACCGGCGCGCTCCACAACAACCTCCAGCGCGAGCTCGGGATCGAGCAGACCGCTGCGACGCTCACCTCGTTCTTCCTCGACGGCGCACGCACCGGGCCCACGGGCTCCGAGCGCTAGTCGGATGCGCGTCGAGGTCTGGTCGGACGTCGTGTGCCCGTGGTGCTACGTCGGCAAGCGCCGGCTCGAGGCGGCGCTCGACCGCTTCGAGCACGCGGCCGGCGTCGAGGTCGTCTGGCGGAGCTTCGAGCTCGACCCGGCTGCGCCCCGGCGGCGAACCGGCTCGGCCGCCGAGCATCTGGCCGCCAAGTACGGGATGACCGCCGAGCAGGTCGCCGCGTCGTGGGCGCGGCTGACCGCGCTCGCCGAGGCGGAAGGGCTCGAGTACCACCTCGAGCGCACCCAGGGCGGCTCCAGCCTCGACGCGCACCGTCTGATCTGGCTGGGCGCCGAGCACGGCATCCAGGACGAGGTGAAGGAGCGCTTCCTCCGCGCCTACTTCACCGAGGGGGAGCCGATCGGCGAGCCCGACGTCCTCGATCGGCTCGCGCTCGAGACGGGCCTGCCGCCCGGCGAGGTGGCCGACGTGCTCGCCGGCGACCGCTTCGCGTCGCAGGTACGCGAAGACGAGAGGCGTGCGCGCCTCCTGGGCGTCGGCGGCGTCCCGTTCTTCGTCTTCGACGAGCGCTACGGGGTCTCGGGCGCGCAGAGCGTCGAGCTGCTGCTCGACGCGCTCCACACTGCCTGGGAGAGCTCGCCCGAGCGCGCACGACGCAGCGCGTGAGCGGGCGCGCAGCTTCCGCGCCACCGGCGGCCGCTCTCGCGTCCGAGCTGCCACTCGGAGGCTGGGAGCCAGCCCGGGCCGAGCGAGATGCTCGGCCCGGGCTGACCGCAGGTGTCACGGAGCCGGCGTCAGCTGCCCCTGGATCTCGCGCTGCCAGCTGAACGGGCCCCACGATGTCGGGGTCGTCTTCCTCGTCGACGACGCGCTCGGGTCGATCCGCAGCTTCAGCCACTCCATCGGGAACGTCGAGCCGTGGACGACGATGCGGTGGAAGTTCTGCACGTCGTAGTACGGGTGCTGGCACCACGCGTCCGTGTTGGTGGCCGTGGTGGCGGAGCACGGGCCGGCTTGGGCGGGGCACGGGCCGCTCTCCGTGTAGCAGGTCGAGCCCTGCTGGAGTGGGTTGTCGGAGCGGTAGATGTGCGAGTCGCCGTTCAGGTACAGCACCGGCTTGCGGAACGTCGTCGCGTTGTCGGCCATCGCCTCGACGATCGGCTCGTAGAGGCTCTGATGGGACGGAGCGTCGGCCGTGTCCCACATGTCGGCCTGGCCGATGATTACGACGCTGTGGGCGTTGTCGGCCTCCGCCATCGCGAACGCCTGGTTCAGCCAGCGGACGTCGGCCGGCGTACGGGCCAGCCGCTCGGACTGATCATTGTCGTTCAGCGGTGGGGTGGCATTGGGCAGGTTGTTCCACGCGTCGAAGTCGTTGTTCGAGCCGCCGGGAAGGTTCACCGTCACGAAGACCGTCTTCGACTGCTCCCACATCACGTTCTCGACGTACGCCGCGTCTTCCGGATGCGCGGGGTCGTAGGCGGTCGCCTGTGAGATGACCTGCATCGGATGCTGGCCGAGCGTCCGGCCCGGCTTGGCGAAGAAGGTCGACCGAACCAGGCTCAGATTCGCGAGCGGGTTGGCCACAGGCGCGAGCGGGTCGCCCGCTCGGTCCGGCGGGTTGCCGAAGACATCCGTGCCGGCGAGCTGTTTGGCCTTGCTGCAGTCGCTCCACTCGTTGTCTCCGGGCGTGTAGACGAGTGGCTCGACGAACCCCTTCCAGAAGTTGAAGACGGCCTCGTCGAACGGCTTGGTGCAGGCCTCGCTGCCCGAGTGGATGTCGCCGACGTGGATGACCTCCTGGACGCTCGGGTCGGCGTTGATCGTGTCGATGAACGCCGGCGTCGCGTCGAACTCGGCCTTCTTCGGCAAGGCGGGCTTCGTCGTGTCCCAGTACGGCGAGTCGCCGTACACCGCGAGCGTCAGCGTGTTCGGATTGCCGCCTGCGGAGCCCGCAGCAGCCACGACCGCCACCAACACGGACGCCGCGCCGAGCGCGATGAACTTCCTCATGAACACTCCTCCTCGATCGATGGTCCGCTGCCCCCGCGACGACGCTACGAAGAGGCCGTCGGCCGGTGGGTTACCGCCGCGTTTCGAGGTGGTGACGAGATTGGTGCGGGCGGACTCGAACCTCCGGTCGTGCGAGGCGACACCCGCACACCCGTGCTGCACCCCGCGGAAAGGAGCCCGGTCGGCACTGCGAAGACACGGTCGAGCCGCGCGATCGTCCGATCGGTCGCGGCGTCTGGTCATGCAGCGGACGCTTCGGTCCGGGCGGCGCCGTCGCGGCTGATTCAGCTACGACTTGGGGCGGGGACGCATGTGTGACTTTCGCGACCACGCCGCCAGCCTCGAGCCGCTGCCCGCGGACGAGTACGTCCTGGATACGCCGTGTGTGCGGGAGTTCGTCGCGGGGGTGAAGCGTGCGGTCGACGCGGAGCCGTCCGCTGCGGCCGTGTGCGCGTCGCTGGAGCCGGCGTTCTCGGAGCTGCTCGCAGCGAGCGACTGGCTCCCGGAGGAGTTCCAGCACGACGTTCCCGACAGCAGGATGGGCGGCGGCATCGGGCAGTGGCTGCTGTACCGGTCGGCCGACCGCTCTCTCTGCCTGTTCAGCCTCGTCGTCCCGCCGGGCTCGAAGACGCCGATCCACGACCACCTCGCCTGGGGGCTGGTCGGCCTCTACCGCGGTAACCAGGACGAGGAGATCTACCGGCCCGGCGCGGACTCGATCGAGCTCGTGCGGCAGCGGCCGCTCGAGCCCGGCGACTTCTACGTGCTCCTGCCTCCGGCCGACGACGTCCACTGCGTGCGCACGACCTCCGACGTCACCTCCGTGTCGATCCATCTGCTCGCGAACGACACGGGCTGCATCGAGCGACACACCTTCGACGAGGTGACGGGCCGGCCGAGCCCGTTCCGCTCCGGCTACGCGAACGCGGCCTGCTCGACCGACGAGGTGACTGCGCCGGAGACGTCCCCCTGATCTTCTGCGCGTGTAGCTGTTCATCGGCAACGGCGCCGTGCGTGCCTGGAAGCGGCGCACGCCCGAGCGTGTCGCAGCCGCGCAAGGTCGTATTTGCTTGGCCTTTCAAGCGGCGCGACGGTTGAGTGGATCGCCTGGTTGAGTCTGGCGGTACTACGGATTCTCTGCGTGGCCGGCGTCCGGTGCGAGGAGTGGAAAGTAGTGCCGGGTGACCTGGCTCAGGACGTCGATGATGGTCTGGGGCGTGATCTCTGCGTTGGGGTCGTCGAGCTGGGGCGGGAGCTCGAGTCCCAGCTGTCGGGCGTGTTCGATGATGCCCTTTCCCATGCTGTTGCCGAGTCCGCTGAGTGCGTTGCCGAGGGCTTCCTCGTCGAGGTGCCATGACGGGACGGGGAGCGCGGTCATCGCTGCCCAGGTCTGCGGGTGGCGTGGCTCGTCGAGGGTGAAGAGGTCGTCGAAGGTGCGTGCCGAGGCGTCGCGCTGGGTGAATGCGTCGCCGAGGTTCCAGGCTTTCCGGAGGGTCGCGATGAGCGAGGTGTGGCGGTACTCGTCGTTGAACACGGCGCCTCGTTCGACCCAGGGGGAGACGAGGATGGCGGGGACGCGGTAGCCGGAGCGGTCGAATGCGAAGCCGAGCTCACCGGCCGCCGCGTCGGGGTCGGGTGGGGGGACCGGTCCGGGCGGGACGTGGTCGTAGGTTCCGCCCGGCTCGTCCCACCCGATCAGGAGCGTGGTGTTCCAGACGTTCGAGCCGGACTCGGAGTTGCTCGCCCGGTAGGCGTTGAAGATGCGCTCGAGGAAGGCTTCGCCGGCCAGCATCGAGGACGGAGGGTCGAGCGTCGTGACGTCGACGGCGAGACCGAACGAGCGGCCGAACGCGGGGTGGTAGTCGCCGTGGCCGGAGATGAAGTTCGGCTCGATCAGCGAGAAGTCCGGCAGCGTTCCGGCGGCCGCGTCCTGCTCGAACTCGGCGAACGGGACCACGTTGGTCGCGAGCCGGTCCTTCAGTCGCGAGTAATGGATGATCCCGTGGAACGAGAGCCGCATCGGCTCCATCACGTAGATCTTCCAGGTCTTGCCGTGCTGCTCGAGCCGCTCGAAGATCGTCTCCGCGTCGTTCACCGCGAACCACTTCTTGACCGGGCTGTTCACCACGATTCCGGACGAGGTCGCCGCGGTCCAGAAGGAGCGGTTCATGAACGTCTGCGACGGCACCTCGGAGAACCAGTGGTCGAAGACGCCGAACTCTCGCGCGATCCCGTTCAGGACCGGCAGCTGCTCCGGCGTGTACCCGGTCATGATCTGCGCGTACTCCTCGTAGGTCGGCTGGCGGCCCGTCTCGGCGGTGAACGTGCTGATGTAGTCGGCGACGAAGCCGTCCATCGTCGGCGTCGCGCCCGGCGGCGGCGCGTTCCATGGCTCGGCGACGTCCTCGCCGATCTTGAAGCGGTTGTGCTCGTCGAGGACGCCATAGAGCTGCGTGTTGGTGTGGAACCACTCCTCGCCGGAGTCGGGGTTCGGCGCGTCCATGTCGGTCGCGACCGTGTAGGGGACGACCTTCCGCTCGGCGCCATGTTCGGCCCAGTCCGGGATCGGGTTGCTCAACCCTTTCCCGATCACACCGTCGAACGTCTTGCCGTCGCCGGGGCCGTACAGGTGGCCGAGCACGTTGTCGAACGACCTGTTTTCGAACAGCACGACGACGACGTGGTCGAGCGCGCCTGCCGCGGTGCGAGACTCAGACATGGCGATCACCGATCCTTCTTCGACGCCTCTCGCGTCCCGACGCCGTCGCGAGAGACGGGGTGGGGAAATGCCGGCGCAGTCTCTCACACGCCGGCTCGGGCCCCTTCGATGGCGGCTGTGCCGCCGGCGCGCGACCCTCACCCTCCTCGATCGTGGATCCTGACTCGGCTGATGACGGACATGCCGCTCGCAGTCGTGCACGCGCTGCCAACCTGGGCAGACCTCGGCGCGATGGTCGTCGCGGCCACGTTCGGCGCTCACGCGGCGCGTGAGCGGCGTATACCGCTCACCGGAATCCTTCTCGCCGGCGTCGTGGTCGGAGTCGGCGGTGGGATCACGCGAGACGTTCTCCTCGGCCTCGAGCCCGCGGCGATCACGAACTGGTACTACATCCCCGCCGTCCTGGTCGCCGCGATCATCGGCGGCTGGACCGCCCACCGAGTGATCGCGAGCCGACTCCCGTTCGTCGCCACGCAAGCAATCGCGATCGGGCTCCTCATCGGCATCGGCGTTCAGAAAGCGCTCGAGTACCACGCTCCGGTCCCCGCGGTCATCTTCCTCGGCGTCGTCACCGGAGCATTCGGAGGAGCGTTGGCCGACATCCTCGCCGGGATCAGACCCGCGATCATGACCGAAGGACATCCACTGCTTTCCGTGATCATCCTCGGCGCCGTGGTGTTCTGGCTCTGCACCACGTACATCGGCTTCTACGTCGCCGTCGTCGCGACCGACCTCCTGGTCGTCGCCCTCCGTGTGCTGAGCGTCCACTTCGACTGGACGAGTAGCCCGGTCTTCCCAGGCGACGAGCTCGATCCTTGAAATCCATGCGCGCCCAGGGGCACGCCGCTCGCGCTCGTTGAATCAACAACGGTTCCGCGCCGACGTCGCCGGGTCCGGCGCGCGCCGTCCCCTCGCATCGCGTCCGCTCTGAGCGCTCGCCGCGACCCATACTCGCCGGGCAAATCCGGTGACCGTCCCTTAGACGGTGCGGGGTCGCCACGGCTCGTGCTCGTGCGCGAGCCAGACCAGCTCGGGGTCGAGCGAACGCACGCGCAGCTGGCCTTCGGTGTGCGGCTCGTCGAGCTCGCCGAACCAGACCGCCACGTCGCCGCCGACGACGACCGGACGCCCGCCGGTCTCGACGACGACCACCTGCATGCCGCGTGTGTGGCCCGGCGCCGGGACGAGTCGGAGCCCGGGAAGCAGCTCGAGCTCGCCGTCGACCGGCACGTACCGCACGCCGGGCGCCTCGACCCACTCGCGAATGGTGTAGTCGTCCTCGCTGCGCGCGTCGTCGAGCTCCCGGCGCTGGACGTAGATCGGCCGGCCGGTGAAGAGGTGGTTGCCGCCGCAGTGGTCGAAGTGCAGGTGCGTGTTGACGACGATGTCGATGCCCGCGAGGTCGAACTCCTGCTTGCTCAGTGGAAGGAGGCGGGGGTCGAGGTCGGCCACCGCCGGGTGCAGCTCCGTCATGCCGGTGTCGACGAGCACGCGCGCATCGGGATGGTCGATGACGTGCACGTAGACCGGCATCCGCTCGCCCTCGGCGAGCAGGTCGGCAACGCGGACCGGCGTGATGGTGATCGAGGCTGGGGCGTTCATCGTGAACCGACCGTAGAGACTGACAACCCGCCGCGAACTCATCGGCGCGGCAACGATCCAGCCTCACCGCAACCGTCGGCCCAGCCAGAGGCACGGACGTCGCGGGCACGGGCGATCTTTGCGACCCGCGACAATGGCCGCTGGCGGTTCAACGGATGGACAACGTCGGCATCGTGGTGGAGTCGCTCGACGCCGCTATTGCTTTTTTCGCCGAGCTGGGCCTCGAACTCGAGGGCCGCACCATGATCGAGGGAGACTGGTCAGGCCGCGTCACTGGACTTCGCGACCAGCGCGTCGAGATCGCCATGATGCGTACGCCGGACGGCCACGGCAGGATCGAGCTCTCGCGCTTTCTCACGCCGCCTCCGGTCGCCGATCACCGGAACGCACCGGTGAACGCCCTCGGCTACCTCCGCGTCATGTTCGCGGTGGACGACCTCGACGATACGCTGGCCCGGCTCCGCGAGCACGGCGCGCGGCTCGTCGACGAAGTGGTCCAGTACAAGGACGTGTATCGGCTCTGCTACGTCCGAGGCCCCGAGGGCATTCTCATCGGGCTGGCCGAACAAATCGGCTGAGCGACCTCGCGTTCGCGGCCGAGACCGTCGAATCTGGCAGTGCGAGATCACGTGGGCGCGTCCAGCGGGCGCGTCTCGGCCCAGTCGGTGAGCCCCGCGCCCACTCGGGAGCGGTGAAGAAATTTCTTCGGCGAGACGAACGGCCCGCAAGGCTGCGACTCTGCCGCCGAAGCCGGAGCCGATCACGATCACGTCGTGGTCGAAGCCGTTGCTTCATCCCCGGACTTCCGGGTCGTCCCGTCGCATGAGGGGTGCTACATCAGCTTCTGGATCACCTTCCGCTCGAGGCCGTGCTCGCTGTAGGGCGGGTACTTGACCCCGGGGTCGAGCAGGGCGCTGTGGTAGAGCACCCCGCGCGCGTTCGTGAACGCCTCGAAGCCCCAGTGGCCGTGGTACTTGCCCATCCCCGAGTTGCCGACGCCGCCGAACGGCAGCTGCTGCACGAGCGGGTGGACGGAGCAGTCGTTCACGCACGCATCCCCGGAGCTCGTTCGCTCGAGGATCTGCTCGACGACCGACTCGTCCTCGCTGAAGACGTACAGCCCGAGCGGATCGGGCCGCTCGTTGACCCAGTCCACCACCGCATCGACCGAGTCGATCTCGAGCACCGGCAGGATCGGGCCGAAGATCTCCTCCTGCATGACCTGCGAGTCGACCGGGACATCCACAAGGACGGTCGGGGCGACGAAGAGCTCGTCGGCGTCGGTCTCGCCACCCGCCACGACGGTCCCGTTCGAGATCAGGCCGGCCAGGCGGTCGAAGCTGCGGCGGTTGATCACCCTGCCGTAGTCCGGGCTCGTCTTCGGGTCGTCGCCGTAGAAATCGTGGATCGCCTCTTTCAGCTCAGCGATGAGCTCGTCCCTGACCTCGGGCCAGACGAGCACGTGGTCAGGCGCCGTGCAGATGTGGCCCGAGTTGGCGAAGCGCCCGAACGCGATCCGGCGGGCGGCCGACCTGATGTTGGCCGAGGAGTGGACGATCGTCGGGTTCTTGCCGCCCAGTTCGAGCACGGTCGGGGTCAAGTGCTTGGCCGCCGCCTGATGGACGATCTTCCCGATCGCCGGGCTGCCCGTGAAGAAGATCAGGTCCCAGTGCTGATCGAGCAGCGCCGTCGTCTCCGGAACACCGCCCGTCACAACGGCGACCGCGTCCGGGTCGAGGAACTTCGGGATCATCTCGGCCACCACCGCAGCAGACGCCTCCGAGACCTCCGAAGGCTTCACGACCGCCGTGTTCCCGGCCGCGATCGCCGACACGAGCGGGCCGAGCGTGAGCATGAACGGCTCGTTCCACGCGCCGATCACGAGCGTCACCCCCAACGGGTCGCGGCGCACCCGCACGTGGCCGGGCTCCATCACGATCGGCGTGGCCTCGTGTCGCGGCTTCATCCACTCATCCAGGTTCGCGAGCGCGAACTCGGCCTCGTGGACGTTGATGTCGATGTCCATCAGATCGGCGTCGGTCTCGTTGCGGCGAAGGTCATGCCACAACGCCTCCCGCATCGCCCCGCGGCTCGCCTCGATCATCGCCTTGATCGCCTTCAACTGCTCGACGCGCCACGACAGCGGACGCGTGTTCCCCGCCTTGAAATACGCCCGCTGCGCCTCCACCAGACCCGAATAATCAGGTGCGCTCATCAACCGCTCCTCTCCTGAACTCAAGGCTCGTCGTCCTGCGGTGTCCCGGGTGGTCCGTGGTCAAGCCGCGATGTCAGCCGGTCGATCCCCCTCTTCGGACACGGCAGCCACGAACTACATGCCACGACGATCTAATACCTCCTCCCGCTCCGACGCAAGCCGGGCTCCAGCAGTTCCGGCGACGTGTCTTCCCAACAACGGCTCGATCAAAGTGACATCGTCACTCGGTTAGCTCAGATCGGTCCTGATCGAGCTCATGACCGATTGTGGTCGTGGCCATCCCGCCTGCGGGACCCGTGTCCGCGGGCGGATGCCGTCATTCAGGCGTCAGGCGAGAGTCGCTGCTCCTGCCGAGTTCGACCCATCCGCGCACGGCAGCACGTCGACGATCGCCTACCCGGCCTGATGCGCAGCCCGCGACCCGTTGGCTCCCTCCCGAACGCCTGACGAAGTGAGCGGGTGATCGGCGAGGCGCGCGGTACCCACGGGATGTCGACCGTCCTGCAAACAGACAGCCACGCGGTTTGGAATCCGAACTGCGAATGAAGCGGCGAGGCCCTTCGGAGAAGGGCCTCGCCGCGCATGCCTACTCGTCCGCCCCGAGGTCCACGACAGGTGTGATGAGCAGCTCCGCGTTCGGATCGATGGTGACGTTGTCGTCGCCGCCGAGCGTCTGGATCCGCAGGGTGTCGTTGCCCCCTTCGCTGCCGGTGATTCGCAGGTCGGCGGCGAGGCCGGTGACGACCACGTCGTCGGCCGAGCGGGTGACGTCGACGTTGTCGCGCCGCTCGGTGCCGTTGGCGATGACGGTGTCGGCTGCGCCGTCGCCGCCGCCGCCGTTGGCGTTGAGGTCGACGTCGACGGTCTTGACGCTTGTGCCGGCGAGGTCGTTGACGGTGACGGTGTCGCTGCTGCCGAGTGTGCGGATGTTGACGTGTTCGATCGTGTCGAGGTCCATGTTGATGGCGGCGACGTTGCGGGTCAGCAGCACGCGGCTGCCGTTGGCTGACAGCGCGATCTCCTCGGCGGCGTTGGAGCCGTTGAAGTCGAGCGTGTCGTTGCCGCCCTGCCCCTCGACGGTGTCGCTGCCGTCGCCGGGGTCCCACTGGAAGTGGTCGTCGCCGGGGCCCAGCTGGGCCTGGTCGGCGCCGATGTTGCCGTCGAGGTGGTCGTCGCCCTTGCCGCCGATCAGGGTGTCGGCGCCGTCACCGCCGCTCAGCGTGTCGTTCCCGTCGCCGCCGTCGAGGGTGAGCGTGGTGAGCGTGCCGATGCCGTTCTGGCCGGTGAGGGTGTCGTCGCCGTTGAGGCCCGAGACGAGCAGGCTCTCGACCGCTGCGATCTCGAACGGCGGGCCGCCGGTCGTGAATGTGGCGACCTCGGTCGCGCTGCCTCTTGCGATTCCGATCTGGTCGGGGCCGGCGGTGCCGTTGTAGCGGGCTGCGTCGGTGCCGGCGCCGCCGTCGAGGTGGAGCGGGATCGGGCTCGTGACGTCGGCGGTGGTCGTGGCCGTGTCGTCGCCGCCGAGCGTCTGCACGACGAGGTTGTCGAGCGCCGGCTCGCCGCCGCTGACGCGCGTCTGCGCACCGATCCCGTTCACGGCCGGACGTCCGTCGGGGCTGCTGAAGCTGACCGTGTCGTCGCCCTCGGTGCCGTTGGCGATGACGGTGTCGGCTGCGCCGTCGCCGCCGCCGCCGTTGGCGTTGAGGTCGACGTCGACGGTCTTGACGCTTGTGCCGGCGAGGTCGTTGACGGTGACGGTGTCGCTGCTGCCGAGTGTGCGGATGTTGACGTGTTCGATCGTGTCGAGGTCCATGTTGATGGCGGCGACGTTGCGGGTCAGCAGCACGCGGCTGCCGTTGGCTGACAGGGCGATCTCCTCGGCGGCGTTGGAGCCGTTGAAGTCGAGCGTGTCGTTGCCGCCCTGCCCGTCGACGGTGTCGCTGCCGTCGCCGGGGTCCCACTGGAAGTGGTCGTCGCCCGGGCCCAGCTGGGCCTGGTCGGCGCCGATGTTGCCGTCGAGGTGGTCGTCGCCCTTGCCGCCGATCAGGGTGTCGGCGCCGTCACCGCCGCTCAGCGTGTCGTTCCCGTCGCCGCCGTCGAGGGTGAGCGTGGTGAGCGTGCCGATGCCGTTCTGGCCGGTGAGGGTGTCGTCGCCGTTGAGGCCCGAGACGAGCAGGCTCTCGACCGCTGCGATCTCGAACGGCGGGCCGCCGGTCGTGAATGTGGCGACCTCGGTCGCGCTGCCTCTTGCGATTCCGATCTGGTCGGGGCCGGCGGTGCCGTTGTAGCGGGCTGCGTCGGTGCCGGCGCCGCCGTCGAGGTGGAGCGGGATCGGGCTCGTGACGTCGGCGGTGGTCGTGGCCGTGTCGTCGCCGCCGAGCGTCTGCACGACGAGGTTGTCGAGCGCCGGCTCGCCGCCGCTGACGCGCGTCTGCGCACCGATCCCGTTCACGGCCGGACGTCCGTCGGGGCTGCTGAAGCTGACCGTGTCGTCGCCCTCGGTGCCGTTGGCGATGACGGTGTCGGCTGCGCCGTCGCCGCCGCCGCCGTTGGCGTTGAGGTCGACGTCGACGGTCTTGACGCTTGTGCCGGCGAGGTCGTTGACGGTGACGGTGTCGCTGCTGCCGAGTGTGCGGATGTTGACGTGTTCGATCGTGTCGAGGTCCATGTTGATGGCGGCGACGTTGCGGGTCAGCAGCACGCGGCTGCCGTTGGCTGACAGGGCGATCTCCTCGGCGGCGTTGGAGCCGTTGAAGTCGAGCGTGTCGTTGCCGCCCTGCCCGTCGACGGTGTCGCTGCCGTCGCCGGGGTCCCACTGGAAGTGGTCGTCGCCCGGGCCCAGCTGGGCCTGGTCGGCGCCGATGTTGCCGTCGAGGTGGTCGTCGCCCTTGCCGCCGATCAGGGTGTCGGCCCCGTCACCGCCGCTCAGCGTGTCGTTCCCGTCGCCGCCGTCCAGCGTCACGGCCTCGTCGTTGAACGTGCCCCCGCTCCGATCGATGCGGATCTCGTCGTCGCCCCCACCGGCGGCAACGTGGATCGCGGTGAACGTCGTGCGGTCGAAGCTGAAGTCGGCCGTGCCGTCGTCGCCCACGTCGACCTGGAGCGTGTTCGGCGCGGCCCCGTCGAGGCGAAGCGCGAGCTTGTCGCTCGCGCCGTCACCGGTGAGTTCGAGCGTCCCGTTCTGCACTTTCGCGGTATAGGCCGCGAATGCCGGAACGGCGCTGAGTGCGAATGATGCGGCCAGCAAGCCGCCCGCGAGTGCGCTCAACGCGAGCGCCCGGCGGGCGATTCGATTGGCCGGAGTTGTGTTGTCCATCGGAAGGCGTCCTTTCGCTGAGTGGATGACGGCCAGCGCTGACCAAGTCGTCCACTCGGCGGCCCGCGATCCGTCGGCGCCGCTTGATCGCCGCCGGATCCCGGTTCGATGCGCCGAGCGCTGTCGTCATCAGCGTCTCGTCATGTCGTCGTATCGATCACCGACGACGCTACGACCCGCGGCACCGCCTCGGCATCGGCAGTGGCACTCATCTTTGGCCGCCGCACTACCTATGAGACCCGCGGTCAGCTGCTCGTCTCTGAGGCTGCGATCGGGTTTCGCCACGGCAATCTGGCAAGGGTCCGACCAAACGGCGGCTTCGCGCCCGGTAGCGTCGCAGCCATGTTGCGGTTTCGCTTTCAGGCCACTCTGCGGAGCGACACGAGACGCCGCGTCTACGTCCCGCTTCCCGGCGAGCCAGAGGTCAGACACCTGGCCGGGACCGTGGACGGAATGCGATATCGCGGCGCGGTCGAGTCGATCGACGGTTCGCCGGCGCTCGTGCTCGGCCCGGCCTGGCGCCGAGACTGCGGCCTGAAAGCCGGCGACCGCGTTCGTGTCGAGCTCGAGCCGGAGGGGCCGCAGCGGCAGGATCTCGCCCCCGATCTCGCCGCCGCGCTCGACGCGTCACCTGCAGCCGCCGCGTTCTGGGACGAGCTGGCGCAGTTCTACCGCAGGGCCTACCTGCGCTGGATCGACGCGACGAAGCGCAACCCGGAGCTCCGGGCGGAGCGGATCGCCGCCGTCGTCGCGCTGCTCGAGCGCGGTGTGAAGGAGAGACCCCGATGACCGCCACTGCTCGATCGCCAGCCGGAGAACCGCGCGCTGACCGTCGTCCTCCCGCTCGACCCGCGCAGCGGCTTGATCTGTCCGGCGGGCTGATCCACGCGTGCCGGCTCGGGGCGTTGCGGCGGCTGCCCGAGGCCCGCTTCTCTCGATCGACGCTCACATCCCCTGTACGGGAGCCCTGGTCAAGCGTGTGACGCGGGAAGCGCGACGAGGCCTGCCGAGCGGAGCCCTTCGGTGTCGCCGATCACGAGCGCGAGTGCGCCGAGCACGCCTGCACGGCGGCCGAGGAGGGCGGGTCTCACCTCGACGCTCTCCGCCGCGGCCGGGAGAGCGCGGCGGGCGATCGTCTCGCGGATCCCCTCGAGCAAGGGTTCGCCGGCGGCGGCGAGGTCGCCGCCGACGATGATCGCCTCGGGGTTGAGAGCGTTGCAGATGTCGCCGAGGACGTTCCCGATCGCGCGGCCTGCGTCGCCGACGACGCGTCGTGCGCCGCGGTCGCCCGCACGGACCAGTTCGAGCATGTCCGCGACCGTGAGATCGGGACCGTGCGACGGTCGGAGCTGCTCGACGAGCGCGGGCGCCGACGCGAAGGTCTCGAGGCAGCCGCGGTTCCCGCAGCGGCACACGATCCCGTCGGGGCGCTCCTGCATGTGACCGAGCTCGCCGGCTTTCCCCGCCGCGCCGCGGTACACGCGGCCGTCGAGGATGAGCCCGGCGCCGATGCCCGCCGCGACCTTGAGGTAGACGACGTCGGAGAGGCCGCGTGCCGCGCCGAAGGCGACCTCGGCGAGCGCGCCGAGGTTTGCGTCGTTGTCGACCTGGACCGGCAGTCCGAGGCGCGAGCCGAGCTCGCGGCGCGGCTCGAGGCCGACCCAGCCGGGGAGGATCACCGACGATCCGACGGTGCCGGTGTCGCGGTCGATCGGGCCGGGCAGGCCCATGCCCGCGCCTACGAGCGCGCGGCGGTCGACGCCGGCGTCGGCGAGCACCAGCTCGAGCATGTCCGCGGCGGCGTCGAGCGCCTCGGTCGCGTCGTGGTCGACGTCGAGTTCGGCCTGTCGTTCGGCGAGCACGGTGGAGGAGAGATCCGCGACCGCGACGCGGAGGTGGCCGTGGTCGAAGTCGACGCCGACCGCGGCGCCGGCGGACGCGTCTAGTCCGAACCGGATCGGCGGGCGCCCTTTGCCCGGCGGCCGCACGTGGTCCGCGGGGTCCTCGCGTGTGGCCACGAGCCCGGCGCGTTCGAGGTCGGCGAGCACCGCCGCGACGGTCGTCCACGACAGGCCGGTGACGCCCGCGAGCTCGCCGCGACTCGCGATCCCGCGCTGGCGGAGCGCGTCGACGACGCGTAGGC
The DNA here is from genome assembly GCA_963729135.1 of uncultured Actinomycetes bacterium. Taxonomy (GTDB): domain Bacteria; phylum Actinomycetota; class Thermoleophilia; order Gaiellales; family Gaiellaceae; genus PALSA-600. Next base: position 20,347 of record CAVSMT010000007.1, on the reverse strand, counting down.
GGTTGGACTCGCGCAGACCCCCGAGCGAGCCGACCGTCGGCGGCCTGCGACTCCCGTCCGGTCGGGTCACGTCAGCTCACGGCTGTCAGGGAACGCCCCAGCTGTGGAGAAGGCCGTCGAGTGTGTTCCTCGCGTCGAACGGTCCGCGGATGCTGGTGACCGCGTACGAGTAGACCTGCCGCGCGACGCCGAGCGACTCTGGGACCGACTTCTGCCGGCCGTAGCTGTAGAAGAAGAAGACGAGCGGCGCACAACCGGCAATCTTGGCCGATTCGCGCGAACTCGCGTCGGTCTCGGGGCCGCCGTTCCTGCAGACGGCGAGCACCTCGTCGCGGGTCGTGGGCGTGTACTCGACGAAACGAGCAGCGCGAGCGGGAGGGCCCTCGCCGGGCGAGGGCGCCTCCCGCTCGTGTGCTTCGCGAGCTCCGTGGCCGCGCGCGTTACGTCGCGCCCGCGCTCGGGGTCACAGACCCGCGCACTGCTTCTTCCCGTTCCCGACCGTGTTCCCGGTCCCGCTGAGATCGGCGTTGTGGTCGCACTGGAGATTCCCGGCGACGGTGGTGTTCGAGATCGAGTTCCCGGTGCCGCCGTTCTGCTGGAACTGGAGGTTCCCGCCGACCGAGGCCGGGCCGCACGAGCCGATGTGCCACGGCGAGCTGCTGCTGCTCCCGTGGATCTGGAGGTTGCCCTTGACGGTCGTGTTGCAGATCACGTCCGCGCCCGAGCTCAACGGATCGCCCGACCCGGAGGTGTTGTTGGCCTGCAGGTTGCCGGTGACGGTGCCGCCGACGATCCGGACGCCGCTCGTCTGGTTCAGCTGCAGGTTGCCGTTCACGGTCACGTCGACGAGGTCGCACCAGTCGCCCTTGTTGACCGAGAGGTTGCCGTTGATCGTCGTGGCGTTGAACTGCTGGTCGGAGCAGGTGATGTTCTGGTTCGCCGCCTTGAGCGTCGACTGGAGCGGCAGGTTCGCGGGCGAGTCGGCGTCGCCGACCCACACGTTGCGGCCGCCGGCGTCGAGCACCCACTGCTGCTTCGGGTCCGACCAGTACGAGAGCTGACGCGGCGTCACGTGCAGCGTCTCGGTTTTCGACTCTCCGGGCGCGAGCTCGACGCGGTCGAACTGGGCGAGCGAGCGGACCGCGAACTGGACGCCCGCCGGCGAGTCGCTCGGCGGCCCGACGTACACCTGCGCCGCGTCCGCGCCGGCGGCCGAGCCCGTGTTCGTGACCGTGAAGGTCACGTCCTGGCCTCCGTCGGGCGTCGGCGCGACCTTCAGCTTCGAGAACGCGAAGGTCGTGTACGAGAGACCGAATCCGAACGGGAACTGCGGCGTGATGCCCTCCTGGTCGAAGAAGCGGTAGCCGGTGTAGATCCCCTCCGTCTCGTCGGTGCCGCCGCCGGCGGCGCCGTTGAGGCGCTCGGGGTGCGGGCCCGTCGTGTCGCCGGGGTAGAGCGGGCTGGTCTGGTTGTAGCCCCAGATGTCGTCGTTGGGGTTCGCCGGCCAGGTCATCGCCGTGTGGCCGCTCGGGTTTGCCTGCCCGAGGAGCAGCCGGGCGGTTGCGACGGCCCCCTCCTGGCCGCTGTTCCACGTCTCGAGCATCGCCTTCACGTTCGGCAGCCAGTCGGAGACGACGTCCGCGTAGGCCGACTGGAGCACGACGATCGTGTTCGGGTTCGCCGCGGCGACGGCGTTGATCAGGTTGACGTAGCTCGGGCCGAGGCCCTGCACGGTCGAGGTCGGGCCGGACGCCGCCTGGACGCCCTGGTCGTTCGCGAACACGATCGCGAGGCCCTTGCCGGCCGCGGCTGCGGCGGCGTCGGCGATGTCGCCGTTCGTCCGCGAGTAGCCGAAGCGCAGGCTCGCGGGAGCCGTCGAGGGAGTCGTGTCCGTGATCTGGAGGGCGTAGTACTCGGTGCCGGTCGGGTTGAGGTTGCCGGCGGCGAACTGCCGGTTCTGCAAGCCGGCCTCCGTGTACCCGGCCCGGGTCACCGTGACCGGGACGTTGCCCTGGTACTGGCCGTTGTAGAACGTCGTCGCGGTGGCGAGGGCCCTGTTGAGCGGGCTGGCCGTGCCCAGAGTCGCCCACGCCGCGGAGCACGACGTCGCGCTCGTGCCCGCGCCCGGGCTGTCCGGCCCGGCAAGGCCGACTCCGGCCCCCGCTGCGTGTGCGCTCGTCAGGGCGGACGCGAGTGTGAGGCCCGTCCCGGTCGCGCCGGCGGTACCGACCGTGGTGATCACCGCCGTCTCGGTGCTCGCACCCGTGTCGATCGTGATGGTCTGGCCGACGGCGAAGCCGGCGACGCTCACGACCTTGACGGTCGTGTCGCCCGCGTTCGCCGCGGCGGCCAGGGTCGTGATCGTGGGCCCGACGAGCGCGACCGCCGCGCCGCTTGCGTGTGCGGCCGCGAGGGCGCCGGTGAGGGTGATGCCGGTCCCGCCGCTTCCGGAGGTCCCGACCGCCGAGATCACGGCCGTCTCCTGCGCGGCGCCAGTGTCGATGGTGATCGACCGCCCGGGAGCGAAGCCGGTGACGCTTCCGACCTTGATCGTCGTGTCACCCGCGTTCGCGGCGACGGCCAGCGTCGTCGTGCCCCCGCTGCCGACCGCGTCCAGGCTGAGCCCGAGCGCGACCGCGCTCCCCGGGGTGTTCTGGAAGCGGAGCGTGTAGTTGTCCCCGCCCGCCGGGACGGCCAGGCATCCCTTCCACGTATAGAGCGTGCTCGCGCTACCGAGCTGATTGCCGTTGACGGAGGTGAAGTCGAGCGAGGGGTCGGCGGCCGGCGAGCCAGTGCCGGTCGTCCGGGCGAGGCCGGGGGCGTTCGCCGGCGTCCGCAGCGCCGTGGACGGCACCGGCTCGCCGGTGGGGCTCAGCGCCGGCACGTAGGTGAACGCGTTCGGATGGCCGCTGAGCGTGCCAAGAGTGGTGAGCGGGTTGATCGCGATCCGGTCCGGGAAGCCCTGCGAGGCCTCGCGGCTCGGCGACGCGATCGCGTACTCGGCGCCGGGGCCGGTGACGAAGATGTTCCCGGCGGTCAGGTCGGACGGCTGGATCGGCAGCGCCGGAGCGCCGCCCGAGGCGCGGTCGTCGTTCTTGAACAGGACCGAGCCCTCCTCCGAGGTGAGCTCGGCGACCGCGGCGTCGCCGTTCTCGGTGCCGAGATCGGTCACCGGCGAGGCGCCGCTCGTCGGGCCGGACGGGATCAGGGCATTACCGCTCCGGTCGGAGCCGATGCCGCCCGGGCTGGTGCAGGGCGGCGTCGGGTACGGATCGCAGCCCAGCATCCCGAAGCGCTCCTGCTGGTAGAGCACGCGGGCGAGCGCCTGGTTGAAGACCGACAGTGGCACGACGCCGTTGAAGACGGCCTGGGTCAGGGTGCAGCCGCCGGAGCCCGTGGGGCTGGTCGGCGCCGGGCAGCCGGTGCCGGACGAGCCCTGGAAGTGGTTCGGGATCCCGCCGATGTGACTGCTGTTGCTCGTGCAGTTCGGATCCCAGTCGCCCGCCGGGAACCCGCCCGGATTGCCCGTGTAGTACGCGCAGGTGCTGCCCGTCGGGTCGTTCGTGCCGGTGCCGCCGTCCATGAACCCGTTGCTCGTCGGCATCTCCTGCTCGAGGCCCTGGAAGATCCCCGAGGTCGAATGCTGAGCCGGGTAATCGGTGCCGACCATCGCCGCCGAGCCCCACATGCCCCGCAGCACGTAGCTGAGACTGGCCGGCTGCTCGCAGGAGAAATGCGACTCGTTCAGCGGCCAGGTCAGCGGACTCTGGCCCGCGACCGCGAACGGGCTGGTCGACGTCAGCGACGGGATCGGCTTGGCGAGCAGCGGATTCGTCGAGGTGTCGCGCCAGATCTGGTACGAGCACATCGTCGCCGCCGCGCGGCCGTCGATGAACCCGTGCTCGTACGGCGTGAAGTAGAGCTCGTGCGCCGCCTGATCCTGAACGTCGGCGTTCGCGTTCTGGTTCTCGCCGTTGTACATCAGGAAATGCTTCATCTCCGACATGAAGCCCTTCGCCTGGATGCCGTTGATCTGGGCGGCCACGAGCGACCCGCTGAGCAACGGATCCTCGCCGCCCGTCTGGTGGCCGCGGCCCCAGTTCGGTAGCCGGTTGAGGTCGGTCTGCGGGCCGAACAGCCCGGTCATCATCAACTCGCGGCCCTCGACCGCCTCCGTCTGGCCCCACGCGTTCATCAGGTCGCGGTCGAACGTGCTCGCGTCGCCGAGAATCTCGTTCGGCGAGGTCGTGAGCGTCTGCCCGTTCGGCGCGCCCCCGCCCGGCCCGCTCGGGCCGCCGGTCGGGTTGATCCCCTGCGCGTCCGCCCAGCAGAGCTTCGTGATGCTCGGGGTCGTCGTCACGTAGACGGGGCGGTTGGCCTGGTGCACCTTCGTCAGCCCTGCGGTGAGCGTGATCCCCGACCCGGTGACGCCCGCGGTGCCGACGCTCGCGATCGTCGCCTGCTCGGCGCTCGAGGTGACGTTGATCCAGATCTTCATGCCCGCGGCGAAGCCCGCGACGCCCGCGACCTTGATCACGGGGAATGACGCGCCGGCACCCGAGAGCGCCGCATTGCTCACCACGGGCTCGCCGGCGGCGTGGGTACCCGCCAGGCCGGGCGCGTTCAGCGTGAGCGTCGTGCCCGAGGCCGAGGCCACGGTGACCGCCTCGGCGGTGGCGCCCGCACCGACGTAGATCGTCTCGCCGGCCGTGGTCAGGCCGTTCGCGCTCGCCACGACGATGTGCGTGGCGTCCGTCTGCGAGGACAGCGTCGTCGCGTTGCCGACGAGCGTCGTGCCGAGAACGTTCCCCGCGCCGTCCGTGCGCGACAGGCCCTCCGACCGGTCCGACGGCGTTACAGGTGTTGTTCGTGCCGTCGTGCAGAAGCGTCGAGGCGTTCTGGATCTCCGCGAGCGTCAACGGCGGCGTCTCGAGCTGCGCGATCAGGCTCAACACTGCCGGCGTGTACGGCGCCGCTGCGTCGACCGAAGGCGAAGCCGTGGTCGCCTGCAGCGCCACCGGCAACGCGTAGGGCGTGACGTCGGCGGACGCCGACGCGAGGCCGACCATCGCCATCAAAGCTGCAGCAGCGAGGACGAGAAGCGCCTGCCTGACGCGCGACCTCGACGGTTGGGCGGTTCGTCTCATCGGACACTCCCTCTCTCGCGAACTCGCGGCGGCTCACCACCACGCCCAACGCGGCGCTGGACGGCGACATCAGACAACCGCGACCTCAATTGTCAAATACTCCTGCCGGACTTGGCGACTCGTTGCCCGATACGGGTCAAAGGCCGGACGACCGACGTCGCCCGACGCCGAGGCCTCGATTGCGCCAGCGGGTGACCCACCGTTCTCCACTACTTCTCCTCCGTGGAAGCGTGGACGTGGACGCGCGGCACCATGATCGACGCCACCCGATTTGTCAAGGACAATCACAAAACTCAGCGCGATCCCGGGGCGCACTCCACGGAATACCTCAGAATTGCCGGGGCGGAGGCTTCCGGCGCAGCAGCGCCTGCGGTCCGCGCGGTCGTGTGGCCGACGAGTTGGAGCCGGAGGCCGAACTGGTCGGACCTGAAGAACGGCGGAGACCACCTCCGGTGCATCGATCGCATCGGGCCCGACCAGCGCCGATTCGCGGCGTTGGTGTCCGCGTCGTTTGACTTTGCCCTTGGGGCAGCCTCCACTATTGGGCGGCCGGGATCACCGTTCCGGGCTTGGAGGACAAAGCGTGACGACCCATCTCAGCATCGGCGAGTTCTCGCGCAGGACGCGTCTGTCGCAGAAGGCGCTTCGCATCTATGGCGAGCTCGGCCTGGTGGTGCCCGCCTTCGTCGACCCGAATTCCGGGTATCGCTTCTACAGCGAAGAGCAGGTCGAGTCGGCCCGTCTGGTCGGGATGCTCCGTCGGCTCGAGATGCCGTTGGCGGCGATCGGCGAGCTGCTCGCGCTCGACGGCCCCGAGGCAGCTCAAGCGCTCTCCGACTGGTGGGACGGGCTCGAGGCAATGCGCGTCGAACGCCGCGACCTGGTCACGTACCTGCAAGGACGAATGCGAGGAGAGGAGCCGACCGTGTACGACGTCAAGGTGCGGAGCATGCCGGAGCGCGCGCTGGTCTCGATCAACCGCCATGTGGACGCGTCGGAGACAGAGGCGTTCTTCGGCGAGGCCTTCTCGCGGCTGCGTGCTTGCGGGCCTGGTCTCGAGGGGATCCCCGGCGTGCCCTTCCTAGTCTTCTACGGGGAGGTGAGCGCCGACAGCGACGGCCCGATCGAGCTGTGCCGACCCGTCGCCAGCGCGGCTTCGGCCCCCGAGCCGAACGGCGGCATCCAGCGACGGGTCGAGGCGGCTCACGACGAGGCCTACATCCGTCTCGCGCTCAAGGAGATGGGCTGGCCGGCACTGCTGCCCGCCTGCGACGCGCTCGAGCGCTGGACGAAACAGAACGGTCGCGAGCCGGCGGGCGTGCTCCGCCAAGTCTTGATCGCCGATCAGCGCACCGCGACGCCCGAGACGCTCGTATGCGACCTCAGCGTGCCCTTGCGGTGAACGGTGCACCAGCTCCTCGCGGCCGAGGTCGCGTAACTGCACCCGGCACGGCCGCGGGCTGTCCAGCCGCTCTAGACTCTGCGAGGGTGTCCGCCGAGGAAGTTGATGCGTATCTGCGCGATCTCGAGGAGCCGAAGAAGAGCACGCTCGAGACGCTGCGCCGCACGATCCTCGAGATCGTTCCGGAAGCTGAGCAGGTGATCTCATACGGGGTTCCGGCCTTTCGGGTCGAGGGCACGATCGTCGCGGGCATGGCGGCGTTCAAGGACCACTTGAGCTACTTGCCGTTCAGCGGCTCGGTCCTCGGGGAGCTTGCCGATGAGCTTGACGGCTACACGATGACGAAGAGCTCACTCCACTTCCCTCTCGACAGTCCCCTGCCGAAGCCGCTCGTCAAGCAGCTCATCGCTGTTCGGCTCGCCGAAGCAGGGCTGCGGTCAGGGTAAGGAACCGTGCCCGAACGGGCCACGAGAGAGGTGCGGTGGCGGATTGTTGGTGTGTCCGGCGGTGATGATCCCGAGAGGACGGAGCACCAACAAACACCGTGCCTGCGGGAATCTTCTGGATGTATCTGTGTCGTGCAAGCGGTGTGCGTTCTCGACGGTCGTGGGCTCTACGACGAGTCTTTGTGGCCGATGACGCAGCTGTGACCACGGTTCTGCCCGTCTTCGCGGCGGTTGTGGCAACGACGCTCGTTCTGGGTCTCGTCGCGAGCGCGGTCGGGGCGGCGCCGAGGCCCGATGGTCATGACCGTGCTCTGGCGGCGCGGCTCGACGCGGAGGTCACGACGTTCAAGCAAGTCGTTGCGCGATCGCACGGCGACTCTCGTCTGCAGAGTTCGCTCGACCCGTGTGCGTTTGCGAAGAAGGATCCGAGTCAGGCGTTCGCCGCTGCGTTTGCGCTGCTCCCGGTGCTCCGCATTGAAGTCGTGAACGACTACAGGCCACAGCTCACCGCCCTGCGCGACACTCTCGGCGGGATGCGCGCTGACTCGGCGCTGTTCCAGCAGTGGCTCGACGCAGAGAAGAACGACTTCGCGCTGATCCTCGAGTTCGACAACCACGGTAAGAAGATCGACGTCTGCAAGGCCGCGTCCGTGCTGGTCGACAAGAACTCGTCCGCGACCTACGTCCAGCGAGCGCTCGGGATCGACCCGACCCTAATCGCGAAGGCGTTCTCAAGCCCGCTCTCGGCGACCTTGACGAAGCTCAATCCGAAGATGAGGCCGTTCCTGATCGCGGCAGGACTTCCACGAAAGCACGCCGCCGCGCTGACTTCGAACTAAGCGACTGGCACCGGTCACCGTGCCACAGGTCCGATGCCATCACTGTCGCCCGCCAAGTTGTTCGCCGAAGGAGCCGGACCCTCGAAAACGGGGCTACAGCAACTTGTCCACGGAAGCCGGGTCTCTTCCCTAGCTAACGGGTCTCGCCCCGGACACACGCGAGATCACGAGAACTTCGGGCGACCTGGGAACGATTCCCAGGTCACCCCGAGGCGTTCCGGACGCTTCTCGAAGCGACGCTCGCGCAGCGTGGTCGCGCAAGATCAACGAGCTCGTGCAGATGGACAACGGCCCCGTGGGCCAGTCGGGCGACGGGTTCAGTGTTGACGGGCGAGGCTGTCTGCTTGGGCAAGCCAGTCGTTGACTGCCGCGATGGTCTCCTGCCGCGGGGGGATCCCGTCCGGGAAGAGCGCGCGCAGCAATGCATCGTGATCGACGCCACGCGCGTTTGTGCGGCTGGCGGCCGCTGTGCTTGTCTGCGCCCCGCCGCGGCGTGCCTGTGTGCTGCCTGCCTTGCGAGTCGTGCTCCGTCTGGACCGGGCGTTTTGGGAGCTGCCTGCGACACCGTGGACGCGCTGACGGTGCGCCCCGAGCGACGCCGGCCGTGTGAACGTCTTGCCGCACTCAGGGCACGTCAACACGCCGCTGGCGGCGGCCTCGGTCACAGGCGCGCTCTTCGCCGCGCTTTTGGGTTTGGCAGAACGAGCAGCAGTCGCCATCACGAATCACGCTCCTCCCCCGAAGGCGCACCGTGATTGGTGCGCGCCCACATCGTAGGCGCCACTGGGTCCGCGACTGCGCAACAACCGCTGCGTCCAGTTGACAATCGACTGGCTGCTGAGCTCCCGATCCGCCGACGGCTGTCTGACCCGGGCGCGTCCCGCGTACACCGCGAGAGACAACCCTCACCAGTCGTGCCTGTGGGACGGTGGTCTTCGGCCCAGGCATCTCGGCAAGAACCTGGGCCGAAGACCGGCTCCCTGCGACCTCACTGATGAGGATCCGTCGCACAGCCAGGGTAGGGAGCGCATGTTGCGGCCGCGTTGCGGCTCGATGAACAGCGCGACAAACGGGTGAGCGACATCCGATGCACCAACACCCGCCGGTCGAGACGCAGCGTCGGCAGCGCACATGCCCTGGGTAGGACTCCAGCGCGCGACACGACGGTATCCGGCTCGGGTGTCGCGGGTGTTGTTTCGGCGGCGTTTGTGATCAGCGATCGGCGTTCCAGAAGGCTTCCGGTGCCGTTAGCCAAGCGCGCGCAGCAAGGCCGCCGTTGCGGCAGAGACGAGGACGACGACCAGAAAGGGAGCTCCCCGCCAGGCGAGGACCGCCGCGACGCTGAGCGCCGCCGCGCGTGCGTCGATCACGAGGCGGTGGCCGTCGGCAAGCGTCTCGACCACCACCAGCGCCGCGAGGAGCGGCACCGCGACCAGCTCGAGCATCCGCCTCGCTTGCGCTCCGAGTTGCCGGCCGCCCGCGAGCAGCGGGCCGACCGCTTTCAACGCGTACGAGATCACGCCCAGCGCGAGCAGCATCGTCCAGCTCATACGCGGGTCCGTTTCGCGAAGAGCACGACGGGCACCATGCCGGCGAGCGCGGCGACGATGGGCACGCCGGCGGGCGTGAAGGGCAGGAGCGAGACGGCGATCCCACCGCCCGCGGCCGCGGCGCCGGGTGCGCCCGGACGACGCAGCTGCGGCGCGAGGAGCGCCATGAAGGCCGCCGGGAACATTGCGTCGAGCCCGAACGTACGGGGGTCGCCGATCCCGCCCCCGAGCAGGGCGCCGGTGAGCGTGCCGACGGTCCAGCACACCCAGACGCTGATACCGGTGGCCAGGAAGGCGCGCCGCGCGGCGGCCGGATCGTCCTCGGCCCGCGCCATCGCCGTGCTCTCGTCGATCACGAACTGGGCGAGAAGTACGCGCACGCGGAGCCGTCGGGGCAGGATCGGCGCGAGCGAGAGGCCGTACGCGGCGTTGCGCACGGCCAGCATCACCGCAGGGCTGATCGCGGCGAGTGCTCCGCCGCCGGCCGCGACGACGCCCACGAAAGCGAACTGCGAGGCGCCGGTGAAGACGAGCATCGACATCACACATGCCTTCGCGGGGCTGATGCCGGCTGCGACCGCGAGGACACCGAAGGAGATGCCGTAGACGCCGACGGCGATCCCGATTCCGGCCGCTCCGCTCACCGCTCCGCGTGAGGTGTTTGTCTTGGTCGTGGCCACGACGCAACCGTAAGCGCCGAAAGGCGGCATGCGATTGCCTTTTCTGCGCACCTGCGGCCGGACTGCGGCATGATCTGCGCATGGATGGGCTCGACCGCGACATTCTCCGCCACCTTCAGACCGACGGACGGCTCGCCAACGTCGAGCTCGCCGAGCGAGTCCGGCTCTCGCCCTCGTCGTGCCTGCGCCGGGTGCGCGCGCTGGAGCGCGCGGGCGCGATCCGCGGTTACCACGCGGACATCGATCCAAAGACGGTAGGCCGCGGCTTCGAGGTCACCGTGCACATCGAGCTCACGCTCAAGGACCGCGCCACAGTGCAGGCCTTCGAGGACAGGATTGCCGCATTCGAGGAAGTCGTCGAGTGCCAGCGCATGTTCGGTCTTCCGGACTACGTCGTCCGCGTCGCCGTCGCCGACCAGGGAGCCTACGAAGCCTTCTACATGAACAAGCTGGCAGAGCTTCCCGGCCTCGCCCGCGTCAACTCGCAGTTCGCGATGAAGACGGTCAAACCCGGCGGGACGCTCCCGATCTGACGCGGCTCAGCGATCGCCTGGCGCCACCTTCGCCGCGATCGCCTCAGATGTCCCCTCGGCTCGCGCATTCCAGGCGAAGGCCGGCCGCACCATCCCCGTGATCGAGCTGGAACCGCTCGACCGCGGCACGCGGCGGGTCGGTCCGGCGCTCCGTAGGCTCTCGGTGTGGGGGGAGGGCTGAGGTCGGGGGTCGGGTATCTGCGTGAGCGGTTTCTGGCGCGGGTTGCGATCGCGCGGCTGCTGCCGCTCGCGGGGACGCGGCTCGCGGTGTCGACGGTGGGCTGCAATCTGCTGGTCGGGCTTGCGCCGGTCGGGTTCGTGATCGCGACGAGCGTGCTGGTCGGTCGGTTGCCGGGTGCGGTTGAGGGTGGCTGGGGCTCGGACGATGGGCGTGCGCTCGTGTGGGCGATCGCGGCGGCCGGTGTGCTGCTCGCGATCCAGCAGGGCGTCTCGCCGCTGCTCGGTGTGCTGGGCGAGCGGATCTCGCGCCGCGTCGACGGGATCGTCCGCGACCGGCTCGCGGCGGCGTCGGCGGGGAGTTCGACGATCGCCGCGCTCGAGGATCAGGAGCTGCTCGGCCACCTGAGCGAGGCCGGCGGGAACCTCGAGTTCAACCCGTTCACGCCCGGCCGGGCCGTCTCCGGGCTCGTCGCGCTCGTCAACCGCTACGTGCCCGTGGTGGTCGCGACGATCCTGATCGGCGCGGTCTTCTCGTGGCTCGCGGCGCTCGCGATCCTCACCGGCTCGATGTTGATCCGCTACGGGACGCGCCGCGGGCTCGTGGTGGAGAACGGGATGTGGCGCGCGAACTTCGTCAACCTGCGCGAGGCGTGGTACTTCCGCGGGCTCGGGCTCGAGCCGCCTGCCGGCAAGGAGCTGCGGATCTACGGGCTCGTCGGGTGGGCGCAGGACCGCCACCGCGCCGCCTACGAGCGCTCGTGGGGGACGCACTGGCCGATACGGCGCAGGCTCTACACGACGTTGATGGGGTCGTACGCCGCGGTCGGGGTCCTCTTCTGCGCGGCGGCGCTCGTCGCGCTCGGCTACGCGGCGGCGCACGGCGACGTCTCCCTGCGCGACACCGCGTTCGTGCTCCAGGCCGGCGTGATCGTCGCGCGTGTCGGGCTGTTCTTCATGGAGGCCGACCTCGGCACCGAGTTCGGCATGTCCGCGTACCGGGCGCTCGGCTCGTTCGAGGAAAAGGCAGCGACGCGGTACGCGCCGACCGGCTCGGGCAGCCGCAGCGCCGAGGGGCTGCCCCGCGAGTCGATCCGGTTCGAGAACGTCTCGTTCGCCTACCCGGGCGCGGAGCGAGCGGTGCTGGACGGGCTCGACCTCGAGATCCCGGCCGGCGGCTCGCTCGCGATCGTGGGTCTGAACGGCGCCGGCAAGACGACGCTGATCAAGCTGCTCGCACGGCTCTACGAGCCGACGTCCGGCCGGATCACCGTCGATGGGATCGACGTGCGCGAGCTTGAGCTCGCGGGTTGGCGGAGCCGGATCGCGGCGATCTTCCAGGACTTCGTGCACTACGAGCTGCCCGTCTCCGACAACATCGGCTTCGGCTCGATCGCGCGCGCGGGCGACGAGCCGGCGATCCGGCGGGCGGCGCAGCGGGCCGGCGCGCTCGAGCTGATCGAGGCGCTGCCGGCCGGTCTCGCGACGCCGCTGTCGGCGCGCTACACCGGCGGCGTCGACGTGTCGGGCGGGCAGTGGCAGCGGATCGCGCTGTCGCGTGCGCTGTTCGCGCTCGAGCAGGGCACGTCGGTGCTCGTGCTCGACGAGCCGACCGCGAACCTCGACGTCCGCGCCGAGGCCGAGCTCTTCGACCGCTTCATCGAGATCACCGGCGGCGCGACGACGATCCTGATCTCGCACCGGTTCTCGACGGTGCGCCGCGCCGACCGGATCGTCGTGCTCGACCACGGCGCGATCGTGGAGGAGGGGACGCACGACGAGCTCGTCGCGCACGGCGGCCGCTACGCGGAGCTCTTCCGCCTTCAAGCCGCGCGGTTCACCCTCGACCGGGACGGCGACGGAGGCCGACGAGTGAAGCGCTGGCTCGCGTTCGTCCGCTACCTCGTCGGCGTCTCGCTGCGGATCGACCGTCGCCGCACGTACGTCCTCGTCGGCCTCGTGCTCGTGACCGCGCTCTCCGTGCCGCTGTTCGCGCTCGGGACGAAGGCGTTCGTCAACGCCGCCGCCGCCGGGAACGCCACGCGGGCGATGTGGTTCGGCGCGCTCGTCGGCGCGCTCTGGATCGCGAGCGTCGCGATCGGCCACCTCGTCCGGCCGGTGGCGTTCGAGCTCGGCGACCTGAACGGACTCGCGTTCGACGCGGAGCTGATCGCGCTCGGCGGAGGCTCGGCCGGGCTCGAGCACCTCGAGAACCCGGAGTACGCAAACCGACTCGAGCGCGCGCGCACCGACGGCGGCGACCTCTTCCTGGGGATGCTCTTCCTTGCGAGCCTCGCCGGGCTCGTGCTCCAGCTGCTCGTGACGATGGTGCTGCTCGGCACCGTGCGGCCCGTGCTCCTGCTGCTGCCGCTGTTCGCGATCCCGGCGATGTTCACGGGCCGCTGGGCGCAGGCCCACGTCGACGGCGCGAAGGAGCGCACGGCCGAGACCGCGCGCATGAGCCGCCACCTGCTGCAGTTGCTGACGCAGCCGGGCCCGGCGAAGGAGATCCGCGTCTTCGGCCTCGGCGACGAGCTCCGCCGCCGGCAGCGGGTGGCGTGGGACGCGTCGACCGAGGAGCTCAGCCGCGCCGAGCTCCGAGCGGCTGCGGCTCGGTCGGGGGGCCAGCTCGTGTTCGTGATCGGGTACGTCGGCGCGCTCGTGCTCGTCGTGCAAGAGGCGATCGGCGGCAGCCAGTCGATCGGCGGCGTCCTGTTCACGGCGATCCTCGCCTCGCAGATCACGATCCAGACCTCGACGATCGTCTTGCTCACGAACCAGATGCAGTCGATGATGCGCGCTGTCGACGGCCTGAGCTGGCTGCGCGCCGCGGTGGCCCGGCAACAGCCGTCGCGCGAGTCCGACCTGGCGATGCCGGCGGAGATCCACGACGCGCTCACCTTCGAGGACGTCTCGTTCTCCTATCCCGGGTCGGACGAGCAGATCCTGCGCAACGTCGACCTGCGGCTGCCGGCCGGGGCGGTGGTCGCGCTCGTCGGAGAGAACGGCGCCGGCAAGACCACGCTCGTCAAGCTGATCGGCCGCTTCTACGAGCCGACCGGCGGCGCGATCACGCTCGACGGCGAGGACGTGCGCCGCTTCGACCTCGCCGAGTGGCGCGAGCACCTCACGGCCGGCTTCCAGGACTTCGCGCGGCTCGAGGTGCTTGCGCGCGAGACCGTCGGCGTCGGCGATCTGCCGAACCTGGCCGCAACGCCGGTCGTCGAGAGCGCGCTCGAGCGCGCGCACGCCGGCGACGTGGTCGCGACCCTGCCGGCCGGCCTCGAGACGCCGCTCGGCCGGACGTGGTCGGACGGCAGCGAGCTCTCCGGCGGCCAGTGGCAGAAGCTCGCGCTCGGCCGGACGATGATGCGGCCGCGGCCGCTCGTCCTGCTCCTCGACGAGCCGACGGCGTCGCTCGACGCCCACGCCGAGCACGTCCTCTTCGAGCAGTACGCCGCGACTGCGCGCGCCGCCGCGCAGACGACCGGCGCGATCACGCTGCTCGTCTCGCACCGCTTCTCGACCGTCCGCATGGCGGACCTGATCCTCGTCCTCGAGGGCGGACGGGTCGTCGAGAGCGGGACGCACGGGCAGCTGATGCAGCTCGACGGCTCCTACGCCGAGCTGTACCGGCTCCAGGCTCGAGCGTACGGCTGACGGCGAGCGCGGCGTCGCGGCGGCGGACGAACGTTCGCTCCCCCGCCTTACAGCGGCGACGTGCTTGACAGCGGCTTCTCGCTGCGCTAGTAATCTCTTTATCTAGCTGACTAGTGAAAGGGCGAGACGGTGATCGAGTTTCACCTTGATGGGCGTTCCGGGGTTCCGACCTATCTGCAGCTTGTGCAGCAGGTGCGGCAGGCGGTGCGGCTGGGCATCTTGCGGCCCGGCGATCAGCTGCCGACGGTGAAGGAGGTCGTCGGGAGTCTTGCGATCAACGCGAACACGGTGTTGAAGGCCTATCGCGAGCTCGACCACGAGGGGCTGGTCGAGGGTCGGCGCGGGATGGGGACGTTCGTCTCGACCGAGCTGCCCTCGCCGCCGCCCGGTGAGTGGAAGGAGCTTCGGTCGGGGCTTCGTCGTTGGGTCGAGCGGGCGCGGTCGGCGGGTCTCGACGAGGAGAACATGGCCGCTCTTTTCGCTGACACGGTTCGGCCGCCGGCCTCGGTGAGGGCGGCATGAGCGCCACGGCTGCGATCGAGGCGCTCGGGCTCGGGAAGCGGTACGGGTCGAAGTGGGCGCTTCGCGACTGCGCGCTCGAGGTGCCGGCCGGATCGGTCACCGCCCTCGTCGGCCCGAACGGGGCCGGCAAGACGACCCTGTTGCAGCTCGCGGTCGGGCTGACCGTGCCGAGCTCCGGTGAGGTGCGCGTGCTCGGACTGTCACCACGAGAGGAGGCGGCGGCGCTGCTGCCGCGGCTCGGGTTCGTCGCGCAGGAGCATCCGCTCTACCGCGGCCTCACCGTCGCCGAGACGCTCAAGCTCGGACGCAAGCTCAACCCGAGCTGGGACGAGGCACTCGCACGCGACCGGGTCGACCGGCTGGGGCTGCCGCTCGGGCAGAAGGCGGGGAAGCTCTCGGGCGGGCAGCAGGCGCAGCTGGCGTTGACGCTCGCGCTCGCGAAGCGGCCCGATCTGCTGGTGCTGGACGAGCCGGTCGCCTCGCTGGATCCGCTCGCCCGCCGCGAGTTCCTGCAGACGACGATGGAGGCGGCGGTCGAGACGGGGATGACGGTGATCCTCTCGTCGCACATCGTGGCCGACCTGGAGCGGGTCTGCGATCACCTGATCATCCTCTCCCAGGCCGAGACCCAGCTCGTCGGAACGATCGACGAGATCGTCGCGAGCCACCGCCTCCTGACCGGCCCTCGTACCGACCCGGCAGCCGTCGCTCGCGTCCACGAGGTGATCCGCGAGAGCCACACCGAACGGCAGACGACGCTGCTCGTGCGGGCCGACGGGCACGTGTACGACTCCTGCTGGGAGGTGCACGAGGTCGATCTCGAGGAGATCGTCCTCGCCTACCTCGGCCACCGCCGCCCTCCGGCCGCGGCGGTGGCGGGACGCATCCGTGAGGCGGTGCGGTCGTGACCTGGCTCAGCTGGCGCCTGCAACGCACCGAGACGCTGATCGCCGCCGGGATCCTCGCGCTGATCGCCGCGCTGCTCGTCCCGACCGGGCTGAGCATGGCCTCCGCCTACCACCACGACGGCCTCGCCGCTTGCCTCGGCGCGAACCCCTCCTTCAGCTGCAGCGAGGCGATCGGGGGATTCCGCTCGCACTTCCAGTCGCTCTCCGACCTGCTCAACTGGTTCACGCTCGTCCCGGGGCTGATCGGCGTGCTGCTCGCCGCGCCGTTCATCCTCGAGCTCGAGAACGGCACATACCGGCTCGCCTGGACACAGAGCATCACCCGCCGCCGCTGGATCGCGACCAAGCTCGGCGTCCCGCTCGCCGCCGCGCTGCTCTTCGCCGCCGCGCTGATCCTGCTCACGACCTGGTGGCGAGCACCGATCGTCCACCTCGACGGACGCATGGACAACGGCATCTACGACTCCGAAGGCACCGTCGTTCTCGGCTACACGCTCTTCGCGCTCGGGCTCGCGCTCGCCATCGGAGTGATCTGGCGCCGCGCGGTCGCCGCCGTCACGGCCGCGTTCGCCGGCTACTTCGTGGCCCGCATCTTCGTCGACGCCTGGCTCCGCGACCGCCTCGTCACGCCGCTCACAGCCACCTGGCACACAGCCGCCGCGCAGCCTGCGAACCTCGTCCACGCCCACATCCTCAGCATGTCGGGATCGGCCCCGGCGTCATCGTCCAGAAGGGCTCCGGCCTGCTCGGCGGACGCGGCAGCGCCGCCATCCCGCACCGCCTCGGGCCTACCACGGTGCATGCCGTCTACCTACCCGCGAGCGACTTCTGGCCGCTCCAGGGACTCGAAACGGCGCTCTTCGCCGGCGTCGCGCTGATCCTGATCGCCTTCACGGCCTGGTGGACACACCAACGCACGACCTGAGGCAGGCTCGACGATGCTCCGGATCACGCGCTCCACGTGCAGGCTCCAAGCGACGAGTACGAGCAGACCGGACGCGAGGTCGCGCCCGCGTCGACGGGCCACACGGATCCCGGGCCGCTCTGTTCACCGGCCTGCCTGCGACTCTCGCGCTAGATGAGTAGTTCCGCGGGTTTAGGCGGTGTAGTCGGCGAGGGCGCGTGGTGGGCGGCCGAGGCGGTGGTTGAGGGCGATCGCGGCTGCGAGGGCGAGGAAGCGTGTGTTGATGCGGGTGCCGAGGCCGTTGAGTGTGCGGGCGCCGTGGTGTTCGAGGGTGAGCAGGTCTTTGCAGGTCTGGAAGATCGACTCGATTCGTTGTCGGATCGGTGCCAGGTGCGGTCCGTTGGTGGGTTCGTCTTTGCGTCGGGGCCGGACGACGGTCGCGTTGAGCCCGGCGGCGGCGTGTTCGAACTCGCGTCCGGCGTAGCCTTTGTCGCCGAGGACGTTCAGCTGCCCGTTGCGCTGACGCGCGGGCAGGGTGCAGGCAGACCTCGCGCTCGGCTTCCTTGGGCGAGGTCAGCGCCATCGCCCGTGGGGTGCCGTCGAGGGCCAACAGGCCGTGCAGGCGGAAGCCCCAGAAGTAGCGGCTGTGGCTGGCGCAGTAGCCGTAGTCGGCGGCGTCGGCGAGCTGGCTGCGTCTGGTCGTCTCGACGCGAGCGGGCGCACTCCACCGGGGTCGAGTCGGCCAGCAGCAGGTCGTCGTGCCAGCCGGGGCTTTGGGCCGCGAAGACGCCGGTCAGCGCCTTCGATCGTATCGGTGAGCCGTCGCGGCGCTTTTGGTAGCCGGAGCGCTTGGTCACCCCGGGAACAGGTGGCGAGCGCTTGCGGCGGTCCGGACGAAGCGCGCGTCGGAGCCTGATACCCATGATCGACTGCGCCACGCAGAGGGTGACGACCTCCGCATCGGTCAAGCTCCTCCGGGCGTTCTTCCTTGCTGCAGGCAGGAGATCGTCGGCGGTGCAGAACACAGCGATGAGCAACAGGTCGAGGTCGGCGAGCATCGTGGCCCCTTCGGGTCGGCGGTGTAATAGAGCACCGCCGACTTCGACCGGTCTTCCTCCCTACCGCCGAGCCAGCTCGGTCGTGGAACTACTCATCTAGTGGCCGCGCGGCCCCGCTCGGGGCAGTCGGAGAAGCGCGAGAGTCCGGGCGAGAGCACGCGAGACGGCGACGGTCGGCCTCACGGCCGCGCCTGGCCCGACTCCGCGCCGAACGTCGGGAGGTCGCGCGATAATCGCCGGGTGGCCGAAGCAGGTTCCCCGGCTGCAGGGGGGAAGGGCCCGTCGTCGGGCGGGCACGTGAGCTGGCTTCCGCCGCCGCGTTGATCGCGGCGCTGCCGGCGGGCCCGCGCGCGCTGCTGCTGCGGGGGCCGGCGGGGATCGGGAAGACCACGCTCTGGCGGAGCGCGGGCGAGGCCGGCCGCAGGGCCGAGCCTGCGTCACTCGGGCGTGTCGCCGTCGATCCAGCGCTGCAGGAGGTCGACCTGCTCCTCGGGCCAGCGGCCGTCGCAGGGCATCGAGCCGCTGCGGACCGCCGCGAGGATGCGGTCAGCGTTGGTCTTGACGTCCTCGTACGACCAGAGGTCGAAGGCCCGGAGCATCGCTCCTCGGTCGCGTTCGCGAAACAGCGGCTTGATGTCGGTTTCGAACCTCGGTGCCGTTGTGTCCGTCACGTCGTTCTCCTCACGTCGTCGGAAGGCCGGAGCCCGGTCGAGTCCGGCCGTGGGCGTGCAGTGCGGTACCTGCCCGAGCCGGCCCGCGCCGATGCTTGTGGCCCTGCCGTGCTCATCCGGCTCCTTCCCCGTATTCCGACGCGAACAGGTAGCTGACCGCGAGGCTCCGGTACGGTCGCCAGCGATCCGACACCTCGGCGATCTCCTCTTCGCTCGGAACGTGGTCGAAGCCGTAGGCCCGCTGAATCGCCCGTCGAAGCGCGATGTCGCCCGTGAGGAAGACGTCGGGCCGGTCGAGGGCGACGAGCAGGAAGCCGCGCGCCGACCAGAGGCCGATGCCCGGGACCTCGGTCAACGCCGCCTCGACCTCCTCGTCCGTCATTCGGGCCAACGCCTCGTCGCTCAGTCGACCGTCGACGAACCGCTCCGCGAGCGCCCGCAGCGTCGCGCCCTTGCGATAGGAGAACCCGCTGGCGCGAAGCACTTCCGGATCGGCCGAGAGCAGCTCGGCCGGCGACGGCATGTGCCCCCCGAAGTTCTCCTCGAGGCGGGAGACGATCGCCCGTGTCGCGGCGACGGAGAGCTGTTGCCCGGCGACCTGAAGATGAGCGTGCCGAAGGCGTCGAGCGCCGGCAGCTCGTCCATCCATGCGCGGGGGCGGAATCCGGGACGCGCGGCGATCAGCTTGGCGAGAACCGGGTCCGCGTTGCGGAGGGCTCCCGGGCCTTGCGGTTCGCGAGCGGGGCGCGCTTCACCTCGACGCTCACTCTTTCAAGAGCCTCTCGGCGAGCACGATCTCGATCACGTCGGCGACCGTCTCCTCTCGGGCCCAGTCGCGCTGGAGCTCGACGGCGAGCGCGACCCAGGTGACCGGCTGCGCGCCGGCCTGGACGACGCGCTGGATGCCGGCGCGATGCGCCTCCTCGCTGGTGCCGCCGATCGCGTCGACGACCGGATAGACCTCGTAGCCCTCCCGCAGCGCGTCGAGGGCGGGGAACGCCATGCAGATCTCCGTCCAGAGGGCGCACATGATCAGCTTGCGTCGCCCGGTCGCCCGCACTGCGGCGAGGAAGTCGCCGTCCTCCCAGGCGTTGGTCGACGTCCGGTCGATTGGCGGGTCGTCTCCGAGCAGCTCCGCGAGCTCGGGTCGGTCGGCTGACCGCGGCCGCTTGCGACGTTGATCGTCGAGTGGACGATCGGCATCCGGAATGCCTTGGCGGTCTTCACGGTCGAACGATGTTCTCGAGCAGCATGCCGGGATCCATCGACCGCACCGCTCCGAACTGCGAGGGCTGGTAGTCGATCACCACGAGTGCCGCGTTCTGGGGCGTGAGCAGGTGGTCACCGACCGGGTCGCGGACGGGCAGGCTGGCCATCAGGGATGCACCCACGAGCCGTAGCCGAGGTCGAGGCGGATCATCTGCATCACCTCGAACGTCGTGTCCTCGGTGAAGACGTCGGCGGTCGAGAACGCCCGTGTACTTCTCGATCACGGGTGCGGCGGCCGTTCGGGCGGTCTCGTCCAGAAGACCCTTCAGCGCTGCCCAGACGTTCTCGCCGTACTTCACGAAGTAGGGCGTTGGGTCGACGCTGTCGATCGCCTTCCTGAGCTGTCGGCGATGTCCGCCATGTAGCTGGTGCAGCGTCACGTCATCCCGCGTGCCGAGCCCGCCGTTGTGGCCGCCCATGGAGTGCTTCCACGAGTAGGCGAGCGCGTTCGCCGGCGCCTCGATGCCTGGCAGATGTCCTCGGTCAGATTCGACCGGTAGATGGGCACCCAGCCCGGGTTGACGATGTCGATCAGCATCAGCGTGTCGTGGTCGGGCAGGTGGATGACGATGTTGTCGGGC
>CAVSMT010000006.1:0-393107 GCA_963729135.1 uncultured Actinomycetes bacterium | reverse complement strand
CGCGATCGCCTTCGGGCGCGAGCTCGACCGGCGTCTACCAGGCGAGGTCACGACCAACGGTGGAATGAGGAGCGCGGCGAGCGCATCTTCGTCGACTACAACCAGAACGCCCGCGACCGCACGATCGCCTCGGCCTACAGCGTCCGGCCGAAGCCGGGCGCGCCCGTCTCCGCACCGGTCACGTGGGACGAGCTCGCCGGTCGCGCCGAGGACTTCACGGTCGCGACCATGCCCGCCCGCTTCGCCGAGGTCGGCGATCGGCACGCCGCGATCAACGACGTCGCCCACTCGCTCCAGCCGCTGCTGGACATGTACGAGGCGGCCGCCGAGGGCCAGGGCGACATGCCCTACCCGCCCGACTACCCGGAGATGCCGGGCGAGCCCAAGCGCGTCCAGCCCTCACGCGATCGCGATCGCCCGCAGTAGGCCCGACTGAGGCCTTAGGGCGCCTGTGGCAGCTTGGCGCCGCGCCTGGTGACCGGGTCGGACGGCGGCGGCACCACCGGCCCGATGTCACCGTCGGGCGCCTCGTCGAGGTCGACGATCACCGGCGCGTGGTCGCTCGGCCCGCTGCCCTTGCGCGCCTGCCGGTCGACCCAGGCGGCCCGGACCCGACCGGCCACGCGTCCGCCGGCGAGCACCAGGTCGATGCGCATCCCGAGGTCCTGATGGAACATGCCCGCCCGGTAGTCCCAGTAGGTGAACACCCGCTCGTCCGGCCAGTGGTCGCGCACGACGTCGTGCAGGCCGAGCGCCTGAGCTCAGCCAGCGCCGCCCGCTCCAGCTGGGTGACGTGGGTCTGGCCGACGTAGGCCTCCGGGTCGAACACGTCCGCATCGGCCGGCGCGATGTTCATGTCGCCACAGACCACCTTCGCCTCCGGGCCGGCCGCGACCATGTCGCGCAGCGCCGCCAGCCAGGCCAGCTTGTACTGATAGTGCTCGGAGTCGGGCATGCGCCCGTTCGGCACGTACACCGAGTCCACCCGGATCCCGGCACACGTCGCCGACACGGCACGCGCCTCGGGGTGCGGGAAACCCGGCGCGCCCGCGATTCCGGCGACGACATCATCGAGGCCGACCCGCGACAGGATCGCAACGCCGTTCCACGCCGCCTCGCCGTGTACGGCGACCTGGTAACCCGGTCGGCGAGCTCGTCGCCGAGCAGCTCGGCGAAGGCGGCGTCGGCCAGCTTGGTCTCCTGCAGGCAGACCACGTCGGGCCGGCGCTCGTCGAGCCAGGGCAGCAACCGGGGCAGCCGCTGCTTGACCGAGTTGACGTTCCAGGTCGCGATCCGCACCGACGCTACGGTAGCGGCACCGCCCCGGCGCCTCCTCGGCAGCCCGGCGGTCGCTTCGACGGATCGTCCAACCAAGCTCGGCGGGGCTCTGCTCGAACCGCTTCACCTTCGCATCCTTCTGCCGGGCCTTCTTCCGTGCTCGGAACCTTAGAGGTTCAAGAACCCCGATTTAGCAACGTTTCACCCGCCCGCGCGTGGCAGAGCGGCGACCGTTGTTAAACGGCGCTTCTGCCGTTCGTGCGGGATGCAGCGGAGGGGGCCTCCTGTCCTTCGGGCGTGGGCCCTTGTTTCTCTACCGTGTCTGCGTGCGGGTCGAGGTCTGGTCGGACGTCGTGTGCCCCGGGTGTTTTGTGGGCAAGCGCCGGCTCGAGTCCGCGCTCGAGCGCTTCGAGCATCGGGACGAGGTCGACGTTGTCTGGCGAAGCTTCGAACTTGACCCTGAGGCGCCGCGGCGCCGTGAGGTCTCGGCCGCCGAGCATCTCGCCCGGAAGTACGGGATGGACGCGGAGCAGGTCGCCGCGTCCTGGGCGCGTCTGACCGCGCTTGCCGCGGCAGAGGGGCTCGAGTTCCACCTTGATCGCGCCCGAGGCGGCTCGACCTTCGACGCGCACCGGCTGATCCACCTTGGCGCCGAGCACGGCCTCCAGGACGAGGTGAAGGAGCGGTTCCTCCGAGCCTACTTCACCGAGAGCGCGCCGATCGGCGAGCCGCAGGTGCTCGATCGGCTCGCGACCGAGGCGGGGCTTCCAGCGGCCGAGGTAGCCGAGGTGCTCGCTTCCCGCCCGTTTCGCAGCCGAGGTACGCGAGGACGAGCGTCACGCGCGACTCCTCGGCATCAGCGCCGGTGCCGTTCTTCGCGATCGACGAGCGCTACGGCGTCTCGGGCGCGCAAAGCGTCGAGCTTCTGCTCGAGGCGCTCGCCGCCGCGTGGGCCGAGCACGCGCCCGCTTCGCACGAGACGCCTACGAGCCGGGTGAGCCCGTGGGCCCGCGAGCGGCCGAGCTGGCCTTGAACAGCGGATTCAGCCATCGCCCACAGTTGCCCCCCCGCCGGACGCTGCCGTCGCAGCTTTCGAAGGGAGTACATACTGGCCCGTGACCTCCTGTGCCTGAATATCGCTACGAGTGGCGACGAGATCATCGCGACCGGCCACCTCAGCCGCGACGATCCTCTCGAGGTCGGGGAGCGGTTCGCGATCGGCGGCCGACCCGGAGTCGTAACCAGCGCAGACCCACTCCTCGGTCAGCACGAGCTTCGTCTGGTCGTACAACTGACCGCTGACGCCATCGACAATCGAGAACTCCGCCCCGTAAATAACGAACGCCCCGGCATCGTGTCGCCAGCCCGGCAAGACGCAGGAGTCTGATCTCGTCGCCAGTTCCCGCCACGAGAGGCTGGATTCGCCTTCCTCTGGTGTGTCCGTCTCGCGTCCATGTCTCGTCGTCTGTCGAGACAACGTCCGAAGACTTTCTGCGCGAGGTCGGATGCCGGTAGGCGAGTGAGAGACTCCGAGCGATGGTGGAGGGGTTCGTCGATGTTCATTCGCATGCGGTCCCCTCGGGCGATGATGGGGCGCACTCGACCGAGGAGGCTGTCGAGCTGTGCGGGCTTGCGCTTGCGGGAGGAACCCGTGTTCTGTTCGCAACACCCCATGCGCACGCCGAATGGGATAGCTACCCGCTGACGCTCGAACGGGCGCGTCTCTTCGAGGAAGCGTTTCCCGTGGTCTCGCGGCGCGTCTCGGCGTCGGGCTTGGAATTGCGGCGCGGCTTCGAGGTCTTCCCGACCGTGCTGCGCGAGCGCGACCCGCACGGGTTCCGCTTGGAGGGGACGCGCGCCGTCCTTGTCGAGTTCCCCGGCTGTTGGCTCGGCTTAAAGGATGACAGCGCGCTCGTGCTGGAAGCGGCCGACCGCCTGTTGTCGGTCGAGCTTGTTCCCGTGATCGCCCATCCAGAGCGTTCGCTTGGGCTCCGGGCTGACTTCGGGATCGCGCGAGCGCTCGTCGAGCGTGGCTGCCTCCTCTGTCCGAACGGCGACTCGGCACTCGGTGAGAACGGGCCCGTCGTGGAAGAGCTCTTCTGGCGGCTGGTCGACGAGGGCCTGGTTGCGCTGATCGCTTCCGATGGTCACAGGCGCCAGCGGCCGCCGCGGCTCGATCGGGCGCACAGCCTGCTCGTTCAACGCTACGGAGAGGCGTCGATCGAGGCGCTGTTCGACGGGTCCGCGATACCCTGGAACGACCGGTAACTCGAGGTTCGGGTTCCACGCGAAATGAATATTGACGCCATCAGGCGTGGGTGCACGGCGGTCAACCCGACGATTACGCCCTGTGCGCCGCCCGGCGGCCTTGACTCTCCCGGAAATCCCTCTCCGCGTGAACCTGCGAGCGGCTGCCACTCTGGTTGCAACGGCCGGCGAGAGCGTTCGAGAACACGCGCGCGCGATTGATGTGCTCGGAGTGCGCGTTCGTCACTGGCACGGCCCGGCGGCGCCGTGGTGGGGCTGCGACCCGGGCCGAGCGGGTTGACCGTGGCAATGATCACAATGGCTGCAATGGCTGCACTCGGCGTGCGCTCGGGTTCGCTGGCGTTCGCTCGCCTTATGCGAGGCCGCTGTAAACGACAGATTTGAGCGAACGGGAGCGCACGGGCGCGAACGCCCGCCACTCTTTTGCCATGCAGAAGGTCGTGGGTTCGAGTCCCATCATCCGCTCTCTGACGAAAGCCCCGGGTGCGGGGCTTTTTCGTTGGCGATGGAAGTATCCGTCCTGGGTTTCATCCCGCATTCGCCCCGCAGCGGAATCGTCGGCCGCCGGAAGATGCGACTCCAGCTCGACCGCCGCCTGCCGTCCGGCGCCCGTGTAGAGGGGCCGTGCCCAAGCCGGATCGGATCGTGCTCCGCGGCGCGCAGGTAGTCGATCGGTGACGAGAAGAGTTCCGCCGGTCGGTCGCGATTTGCGCTACCGGTCGCCGGCGGCGGCGATCGCGGAGCCCATCATGTAGAGGCCGCACCCGACGAAGAAGGCGCCGCTTCCGTGCGCGATCACTTCGAGCCACGTCGGCCCGGTCTCGCTGGACTGGGCGAGCAGGTAGATGCCGGAGCCCACTGCGAGCAGGCCCGCGATCGCGTTCACGAAGAGACCGAGCGCACGCACACGCCCCGGTTTCTTCGGCGTGCCTCGAAGACCTTCCCGCTCCGACGGGTCGAGTGGGTCGCGTGACCGCCGTCAGGCCCGATCGGTTAGGTTCGCTTCGCCGTGTCGAGCGTGAGGCGATTCCTTCCCTGGCTGATCCTCGTAGGCGTGATCGTCGTCGCAGTCGTGCTCGCGGTGGTTCTGCTCGGAGGGTCCGGGGACGAGAGCGGGACGGCCGAGACGGTTACGAGCACCGCGACGGGTGGGACGACGACGACCGTCACGGACCCGGCGGTCGAGGATCTGCAGAGGGTGATGACGCGCCTCGGCTACTACAGCGGCCCGATCGACGGGGTCTACGGGCCCGCGACCTCTGCCGGGGTGACGGAGATGCAGAAGGCGTTGGGCATCGAGGCCGACGGGGTGTTCGGGGCCACGACGGAGGCGGCGCTGAAGGGGAAGGGGAAGGACGTCGTCGTCCAGATCCAGACGGAGCTTGCGAAGTACGGCTACTACACGGGCCCTGTCGACGGTGACTACGGCCCGGGTACGAGCGCCGCGGTCCAGAAGCTCCAGGCGGATCTCGGGGTCACCGCCGACGGCCGGGTCGGTGCGGAGACCGTCGCCGCCTTCAACAAGGCGGTCGCGGACGGGACGCTCCAGCCGTCGACCACACGACCACGACGACCACGACGGGAACCACCACGACGACGACCCCCGGAACGACGACGGGTGAGACCACCTCGACGACCGCTCCAGCCGAGACCACGACTACGACAACGACCACCGCCAAGTAGAGCGTTCGGCGAGGCCGCGGCGGTCCGCCGCTTGTCGTGTCACGGCCTGCGCCGTCGACGGCGGGCTCCCAATTGTCGATCGCTGGATCGGAGATCGACTTCGCCACGCTCGTGCTCCCGAGAAGCCACCGGCCGACTACCACGGCTCGGTGTGTCGTGCACCCCCGCTGGACTCGGACGCCTTCATCGCCGTCATTCCACGGCCTGATCTCCTTTCGGGCCTGGAGCCGTTGCGCCGAGCGCGAGGATGACGAATCCGATTCCGGCGAGGATGAGCGCGATGCCGACGACGAGGCTGAACAGTGAGAGCTGAGTCGCCATGTAGCTCGTGTTGAGCGCCGTCGAGAGCGCCGTCTGGGTCACCCAGACGTTCCGAGCCGCGTTCTGGACAGGCTGGCCGGTCTTCGGATCGGTCTGCGCGTAGGCGGTGTTGTTCGTCCCGCCGCCCGGCTCGAGCTGCGCCTTGGGCGCGTCCGGCTTGGCCGTGTAGATCCCCATCTCCGAGTACACGTATCCGCCCGTCGCCTCCAGCGCATGGATGTTCATGTACTGGGCGAAGCAGCGCGCCTCGGTGCCGGTGTCGATCGACTGCCCCGCGACGGTGCAGGTCGGGTAGCTGACGTCCTTCAGTCCGGCTTTCGCACCCTCGGCCTTGATCGCCGTGGGCGTCATGTCGGGCGTGCCGGTGATTTTCTGCTGCTTCAGCTCGGTGGTGACGGTGTGGTGCCCGTTGAGCGCGAGCACGATCACCACGATCCCGAACGCGACCAAGACCGCGCCCGCAGCGACGCCTCCCCAGCGAAAGACCTGATCTCGTTTCACGAGAACACCCCCTACCTGGTTGCGACTCCGAAGGTGAGCCCGGACTCTGACAGATCTCCCGTTCGGGCTCGGGATCGCTCGCAGAGCCGCCGGTTCCACCGGTCGCGTTCAGTGCGTTTCCGGCGGTCGAACCCGCCCGACGATCCTGCGCTGCTCGTTGCCGCGATCAGGAGGGTGATACGGCTCGCGCGGCGGCGACGGCTTCGAGCCGTGAGTTGACGCCGAGCGCGCGGAAGAGATTGCGGGTGTGGTGCTTGACGGTCTCCGTGCTGAGGTGGAGCTCGGCGGCGATCTGCTTGGTCGAGCGGCCCTGCTCGAGCAGGTGCAGCACCTCGACCTGGCGGGGAGTGAGGTCCGGGTGTGGTGCCATGGGGCGACCGTCGGGGCGTCCCTCCAACAGCCCGAAGACGCCGACGACACGTTCGCCGTTCACGAGCGGCACCGCGCTGATCTCCACGGGTACGCGTGTGCCGGCGGTCGAGACCAGGACGGCGGGTGCGTCCGTGGCCGGCGCGGTGCCGAGCACCTTGCGCGTGAACAGTTCGCGGGCGCGCCTGCTGTCCTCGGGCGCGACGACGGAGGTGAAGTGGCGGCCGCGAACGTCGCCGAGAAGCCGTTCGGCAGCCGGATTGATCCAGCGGACGATTCCCGTCGTGTCGAGGACGTAGCTCGGCACGCCGACGCCGTCGAGCGCCTTCTCGACGTCGCCGCCGACTGCCAGGCCACCGACCATCACGGAAGTGTGGCCGATCCGGGCCGAAACGCAAACGGAGCCTCGCGTCCCGGCGCCACTCCGGGAAGAGCGACGAGCTGCCGTGGCGGCGGGTCAGGTGAGGAGTTCGAGCGCCAGCGCGGGCGGGCAACCCCGCTCGGTCAGCGCCTCGAGCGCGTGCAGGTCGACAGGCGTCGCGGCGACGAGCGCGGCAGTGGTCTCGTCGAAGCCGAGCGAGCGAGCGTAGTCGCGGCGCCAGTCCTCGAGGCGCTGCGGGTCGCGCGGGTCGACGTCCCAGGTCCTCTCTTCGATCATGGTGTCCCCTTCAGTCGTGGTCGATGCGGCTCGCCGACGTCCGCCCGATGACGACGCACGTAGGGCGTTCGGTCACCGCGAGCCGCATGGCAAGACGCAGGCCGACGGGCGTGATGCTCCGTGTTGCCCTGCTCGGTCGAGACGACGATATCGCCGCCCGCACGCGCGCTCTGTGACCCAAGCGGGTCAAGTTTCGGCGGGATATCGGTACGCGCGCGGCGTGTCGGCCCGGCGACCGCGCGGCTCGCCTCGGACCGACCCCAACGGGTCATGGTGGCGCCGCCGGCCCGGGGTTACCGTCGTTCCTGTGAGAGCAGCGTGAAGATCCCAGGCCGAATGCTGCTCCCGCCTCGTCGTTGTGAGGGTCTGGGATACAGAGAGGAACGACCTTGAAGAAGGGAATCACGCTGATCGCGGTGCTCGGCATCGTGCTCGCGGTCACGTCCGGCGCATTCGCCGCCAACCACTACCTGATCACGTCGTCCAGCCAGATCAAGGACGGTGTCATCTCGCTCGCCGATCTTTCCCCCGCCGCTCGCACGGCGCTCCAGGGGAAGCCGGGGAGCACCGTCGACGCGGGCCTCCAGAAGCTCGGCGGTGCGCAGGGTCTGAAGGGCGACCAGGGCGAGACGGGCCCGCAGGGGTCGCAGGGCGACACCGGAGCCGCCGGTACGCCCGGCAAGGACGGGACGCCCGGCCCGAAGGGCGACACCGGTGCTCAGGGTCCCAAGGGACAGGCCGGCGTCAGCGGGTACGAGGTTCGCACCTGGCGCTACTCGAAGGTCGACGCCGATTCGGACGCGGGTCCGGGTTACTCCGGTGTCGGCGGCGGCGCCATCGCCACGGTCGCCTGCTCGCCCGGCAAGGTCGCGATCGGCGGCGGCTACCGGTTCACGGAGAACGGATTCGACTCGCCGGCAGTCTCGGACGGAAGCGGCGTCGTCGCGTCCTTCCCCGGGCGGATGGACTGGAGCACGAACACGGTCAAGCCGAACGACAACTCCGGCTGGATCGTGCAGGTCAACGACAAGGTGAGCGCCGCAGACATGACGCTCTACGTCATCTGCGTGAACGCCAGCTAGCTCATCGAGTCGCGCAACACCAGCTCCACTCGAACCCGAAGGGCGCCGTCGACGGCGCCCTTCGGCGTTTCGGCGACAGATGACTCACCCGTGTCGAGGACCACGCGTTCGAAATGGCTCCACCGACAGGTGAGTCGACGGGCCGCCGCCCTTGCCGCGCGATGGGCGACGGCGCGCGATCCTAGGTGCGTGCTGCTCTCCGAGGAACTTCGGGCGCGGCGTCGTTTCGCCTTGACGACGGCGCTGTCGGACGCCTCCACCCGCGTGCCCGCGGGCGAGACGCCGTTCGCGGTTGAGGTCGACTGTGTCAGGGTGTAGCTGCCGGCACATACCATCTGGGCGCCCCGGGGCGAGCATCCGCGCCCCGGGGCGAGCGTCGCCGGCCGGAGGAGCACGCGCACGAGACCCAGTTTCGGCCCGGCGACGGTGACCTCGGTGAGCGTGACCTTGCCGGGATTCGTCGCCGTAAGCGTGGCCGATCCGGTCGCCCGCGTCGAGGCGCGAGCTCGGCGGGACCTCGGTCGTGTCGACGACGCCGACCCTGGTCAGCGTCAGCGCCGGGACCTTCGTGATCGCAACGTCGTTCGGCGCGATCTACTCGCTGTCGGCGACAGCGAGGTTCGTAACCTCCCGGCAACGGCTTCGAGTCGGGTGGTTGACGCCGAGGACACGGAAGAGACCGCCGAGGTGACTCTGACCGTCTCGGTGCCGATCCGGACGCCGTGCGGCCAGCTCCTCCCCCTCCCCGAGGTCGCCGCGCTCGACCGTGCGCTCGCAGATCGTGGCTTCCCGCCGCGCCTGGGTGGCCCAAACCCTGGGGCGCGACTCGGGGCGTCCCCCGAGGCGAACGAGGCCGGTCGGCGCGCATGCTGCCCGCCGTAGCGACAAACCGCACGTCGGGTGCTCGTCTCGAGGCCACTGACAGACGGGGACCCGATCGATTGGAGGCTCGATCGCATGGCAACAATGAATCTGTCGTACCGCGACTTCCTCACGGGAAAGCCCATCCCCGGCACGCCGTCGGACAGCGTCTCGCTCGCCGGCGGGAGCTCCGACACGCTCGATGCTCCGTACGAGCTCGACGCGGCCGGGAACACCTACGCGTTCATCTTCTGGAACGTCGACGCGGCACTCACCGCGGTCCGGCTGAAGAACGGGAGGCCCGACCCCGACCAGAAGGTGACGTTCACCGCTCCGGCGGGCGCGTCGACCTTCGACGGCACCGCCTGGTACATCAGGACCGGCGGCGGAGGCGGCGGCGGCGCCGGCGGGAGCGTCTGGGCGTTCTCGCTCAACAAGGACGAGAGGCTGACGAACTCGCCGATCGGGACGATCAACCCGGCGGCCGCGAAGACGGGCCCCAACTCGTTCTCGACCACGTCGAGCGCGAGCCCGGTCGTCGTCACCGCCCCGAAGGTGATCGGCGGCGACGGGCTGTTCAGGTCGTGGCTCGAGTTCGGCGGCGACGGCAAGATCGACGGCGCCAAGCTGACCGTGCCCTCGAAGGGGTCGACCGCGTCGATCGCGTTCTTCGCCATCCCGGTGCCCGACCCGTGCGAGAGCATCCGCGAGGACCTCGAGAACCTCAGCCCCGGCGACTTCCCGACGCTCGCCGCGTACGAGGCCGCACGACGGGCGATGGCCGGGCAGCTCCACGCCTGCGAGGTGAAGTACGGCGAGCTTCCCCTGCCCTGATCGGCAGGTCCGACGCGCTCGTACGAGAAGAGCCCCGCTTCCGGCGGGGCTCGCCTCTTCCCCGAATGAAGGTGCCTGGGCGGGGGAGCCTCCGCTACCCCCGCCCACGGCCGGACCCTAAGTTCTCTCCCCGAGACCCGACGGCCGGTCGCTGCTGGGGGCGACAGTAGCGCCGGGCCTTGAAGAGGCCCTGTGGGCTGACAGCGTTTCTTAAGGTCGGGTCGGATTCGGCTCCGGCGCGACGTCGGCAGGGCTGTCCTCGGCGTCGCCGGCCGGCGCGGGCGACGGATCCGCGCGCTCGATCGGGGCGAGCGGGAGCGTGACCGTGAACGTCGCTCCCTCGCCGGGCTGCGAGCTCGCCGCGGCCGAGCCGCCGTGGGCCTCCGCGAGCGCCTGCACGATCGCGAGCCCGAGCCCCGACCCGCCCTGCGCGCGCGCGTACGAGGCCTCGGCGCGGTAGAAGCGCTCGAACACGTGCGTCAGGCTCTCCTCGTCGATCCCGGGGCCGGAGTCGGAGACGCGGAGGACCGCGGTCTCACCGGAGTGGGAGAGCGTGACGCTCAGCGGAGCGGTCGGCGGCGTGTGCGCGCGGACGTTCGCGAGCAGGTTGTCGACGAGCTGGCGCAGCCGGCTCCGGTCGCCGATCACGACCGTCTCGCGGGTCTCGACCGTGACGGGCCGATCGGGGTCGAGCGCCTGCGAGACCTCGATCGCGTCCGCGACGACCGTGTCGAGGTCGACCGCCTCCTGCGCGAGCGGCCGGCCCTCGTCGAGGTGCGCGAGCAGGAACAGGTCGTCGACGAGCGCGCTCATCCGCTCGGACGCGAGCCGCACGCCGAGCATCGAGCGCTCGATGTCCTCCGGCCGCTCGGCGGCGCCGCGCGAGAAGAGCTCCGCGTACGCCCGGATCGCGGTCACCGGCGTGCGGAGCTCGTGCGAGGCGTCGGCGACGAACCGCCGCAGCTTCAGCTCGGACGCCTCGCGCGCCTGGAACGCGGTCTCGATCTGGCTGAGCATCGTGTTGAGGAGCAGGCCGAGCCGGCCGATCTCGGTCTTCTCGTCCACCTGCTCGACGCGGCGCGAGAGGTCGCCCTGCGTGATCGCCTTCGCCGTCTCTCCCATCGCCACGAGCGGGCGCAGGCCGAGGCCGACGAGCCAGAGCGCGAGCGCGGCGAGCACGGCGAGCACCGCGGCGGTCGCGACGAGCTCGATGAGGAACAGCCGGTGCAGCGTCCCCTCGGCGCCGGTCAGCGGCGTCGCGATCAGGAGCACGTAGTCCGGGTGCCCCTGCTCGATCGACGTCCGGACCCGGTAGTGGCCGGAACCCGACACGGACGGCACGGTGAAGTAGCTCACGCCCGGCCCCTCGCCGGCGCGCGGCCGGAACGTGAGCGAGAGGTGCTTCGGGTAGCGCGGCGCCGGCGGGAACGACGTCTGCTGGTACTCGGGCAGGCAGTGCGAGCTGATCACCGTGTCGTCGAGCTGGCGGACCTGGACGCAGTGGCCGGGGATGATCCCGCCCTCGTACGTCGTGATCCCGCTCGGGGTCACCGCGACCGGCAGCGCGGTCGTGAGGCTGTGGAACGCGGTGTTGAGCGAGGTGTCGACCCCGTCGACGAGGAAGTTCTTCAGCCACCGGTAGCTCACGACCTCGGTGGTCACGAGCCCGATCGTCGCCAGCACGATCAGGATCAGCGTGAGCCGGACGCGGAGCGTCACGCGCTCACCCGCGGCTCGTCGAGCATGTAGCCCATCTGGCGCACCGTCACGATCAGCGGCGGCCCGGCGGCGTCGAGCTTGCGGCGCAGGTAGCTGACGAACGTCTCGACGAGGTTCGGGTTCCCGTCGTAGGAGTCCGGCCAGACGTTGTCGATGATCTGCGACTTCGAGAGCACCCGCTGCGGGTTCAGGAGGAAGTACCGCAGCAGCGAGAACTCGGTCGCGGTGAGCACGATCGGGGTCTGGCCGCGGAAGACCTCGTGCCGCTCCTCGTCGAGCACGAGGTCGGCGAAGCCGAGCACGGCGCCCGGGACGAGGCCCTTCGTCCGCCGCAGGATCGCGTGCGCCCGGGCCACGACCTCCGCGAGCCCGAACGGCTTCGTGACGTAGTCGTCGCCGCCCGCGCGGAGCGCCTCGACCTTGTGCTCGAGCGTGTCCTTCGCGGTCAGGAAGAGGATCGCGGCGCTCGAGCCCTCGCGCCGCAGCTGCCGGCCGACGTCGACGCCCTGGATGTCCGGCAGCGCCCAGTCGAGCACGATCAGGTCGGGCTCCCAGCTCTGGGCGATCGCGAGCGCCTCGCCGCCGGTCAGCGCCTGCGCGACCTCGAAGCCCTCGTACCGGAACGCCATCGCGACCGCGTCGACGATCAGGACGTCGTCGTCGACCACGAGAACCCGATCTCCCACGCCGTCAGGTGCCCTCGAAGTGTGCGCTCACGCCGCGAACACATTGCCAGTTCGCGGCCGCGCGCGTCGCGAAAATCCCTGCGAGGCGCCTACTCCTCCCCTGCGACCACGTCGGGCCGACGCTCTCGGCGGTCCGGCTGGCCCCGGCGCGGGAGCGGGGGCCCCGGCCCCGCTCCCGCGCCTCGAGTCGCCGCCGCTACCCGGCGGCGAGGTGGCCGGCGCAGGTGCCGCCGTCGTTCGAGCTGCTCGTGCCGTCGGGGCACGTCGTCCCCGACCACGCGACCCCGTGGACGTTCGCGCCCGCGAGCCGCGCGCCGCGTGAGGTTCGCGCCGTCGAGGTTCGCGCCCTGGAGCTGGGCGTTGCGCGCGCTCGCGCCGGTGAGGTTCGCTCCGGTCAGGTTCGCCCCCTGGAGCTTCGCCTCGTCGAGCCTCGCGTTCGTGAGGTTCGCGCCCGCGAGGTCGGCGCCCTCGGCGTCGACCGCGCGCGCGTCGGCGCCGCTCAGGTCCGCGCCGGGGAGGAACGCGCCCTGCAGCCGCGCGGCCCCGAGCTTCGCGCCCGAGAGGTCGCCGTTCGCGAGGTCGTCGCCCTGGTGGTCGCCGTCGAGCCGCGTGCCCGCGAGATCGATCTGCCCCGTCGCCGGGTCGAGCGGGAGCGCCGGCTGGTCGCAGTTCGAGAAGTCGAACAGCCCCGCGAGGTCGAACGGGACGCCCTCCGCGCTGTCGGTCGCCGCGAGCGCCTGGTCGTACGAGCCCGGGATCGCGGGCAGGCGCCAGTTGTACTCGATGAAGTTCACGACCGAGGCCTGGTCGCTCAGGTTGTGGTCGACGGCGTCGGGCGCCGCGCACGGCGAGATCGCGATCATCGGCAGCCGCGGGCCGAAGCCGCAGCGGCCCTGCTCGCCGCCGAGCGGCGTCCCCGACGCGCCGCACTTCCCGGAGGCCGGGTTCGCGGCCGTGATCTTCCCGAGCGTCGTGCCGGTGAGGTTGTCCGCGACCGGTGTGCGACGGGTTCGTGACGCCGCTGTAGACGTGGTCGTACCAGCCGTCGGAGTCGTCGTAGTTGACGAGGACGGCCGTGCTCGCCCAGTCCGGCGACTTCATCAGCGCGTTCACCTCGGAGACGACGAACGCCTGCTCGTCGGCCGGGTCGGAGTACGCGGCGTGGCCGTCCTGGTAGCCGGGCGCCTTCAGGAACGTGACGGCCGGCAGCGCGGACGCCGGCAGCTTCCCGGCGTCGATCGCCGCGACGAGCTGGTCGAAGTCGCTCGTGTCGTAGTTGTGGTTCGGCGTGTCGAACTGCGGCCCGTCGCCGTAGTGGCCGGAGAACGACTGCGTGTCGTCGCCGACGCTCGAGAGGCTGTCCGGGCCGCGGAGCGCGTCCTTCCCGCCGCCGTCGGTCGCGATCCCGAGGTGGTGCGGGTTCGCGGTCGACGCGTAGTACTCGAACGGCTCGTGGTGGGCGATGTAGTCGTCCTTGAAGCCGAAGTTCAGCGGCGGCGTCTGCGCGGCCGTGGCGCCGAACGCGATCCCGACCGGGTGGACGGCGTCGCAGAGCGCCTGGTTCGAGGCGCCCGTCGGGACGACCTTGCCGGGGAACGAGCCCGAGAACTCGTCCGGGATGAACGTCGAGGTCGGCTGGTTCGCGTGACCGGTCGCGGCCGCCGCGGCGGCGAACGTCGTCGTCGGCCGGAAGCCGCCCTGGAACCAGCCCCACGAGATCCCGGCCTTGTTCAGCTCGTCGCCGATGTTCGTGCCGGTGAGGGCGACCGCGTCGCGGGTCGAGCAGTCGTCCCAGAACGGCTGCGCGTCGCTCGTGAGCGAGAAGCCGCCGAGCCCGTCGGCCGTGAGGTCGGCGTTCGGCGCGGCCGCCGTCGCCTTCGACGGGTTGTTCGCCTGGTGCGCCGGGTCCGTGTCGACGCCGCCCGTGTCGCCGGAGACGACGTTGATCGCGCCCGGCGCGGACGGCCCGAAGGTCGTCCCGAACGAGTTGTCGCTCATCGAGTAGTGCTGGGCGTAGTTCCAGAGGCCCGTGACGGTGTTCCCGTCGTAGTAGTCCATGACGGTCGCGGCCGTGCACGGCGTGTGGAACGGCGAGATGCCGCTGCCCGTGCCGACGGACTGGACGAACTGGTCCATCAGGCCGCCGTCGAACGACTGCTGCTCGTCGCTGTAGTTGTGGTCCTGGTCGCAGGTGAGCTGGCCGCCCGCGCTCCCCGGAAGCCCGGTTGCGCTGCTGTCGAGGCGCTTCGGGAGCGCCGAGTTCGGGTTCGACGCGGTCAGGTCGGTCGTGTGCCGGAGCGGCGCGGGGATCGACGCGTCGGTCGCGGGGGTGAGCCCGTCGACGGCCGGCGTCCCGGGCCGCGCGTCGAACCGCTGCCCGTCGCCGCCGCCGGACTCCGGGTACGTCCCGAAGTAGTGGTCGAAGGAGACGTTCTCCTGGAAGATCACGACGAGGTGCTGGATCGGCGTGGCGGTCCTGTCCTTGTCGGGCCCGTGCGAGCCCGGCGGCGGTGGCGCCGCCCCGGCGATGCCGGTGGCGAGGACGGCGACCGCGGCGATGGCGGCGGCCGAGAGCAGGCCGAGCAGTGCGCGGGTGCGCGACATCGAACCTCCTTGGGGCTGGGCGTGGTCGTGACGGGTCTCGACGGTCCTGACCCGTGGCGCCGCGACTCTCGCGGATCGCGGCCTCGCCGTGGGTTGCAATCTGGCAACCCGGCTGTGCCCAGGTGGTGACAGAACGACGAGGGGGCGGAATGAACCGCCCCCTCGTGCTTTTCGTCGTGATGGGCCGAGAGATCGACCGAGCGAGCTCGCGCGCTGCTCTCGAACTCTGTCCATCGAGGCCTAGAGAGCTCTGCCGTCTCAGCGAGTCGGCCGAGAGAACCCTTGCCTCAATCCTTCGTGGTGAGGGGATCGGCGCGGGTCGCCGACCCGGTTATCCCTCGAACGGGGGAAATCGCCGCGTTCCTCCTGCAACAGGGGTGAATCGGGGTGAATCGCGGCGGTGAACCACCCTTTGGGTGATATGTGAAGCGGCGAGAGCCCGGCAACACTGGGCGCATGCTCTTCCCGTTCAGCCCCTGGGGCATCGACCCCGTCGGAGTCGCCGTCCAGCTCGGAGTCGGCGCCGGCGCACCCGCGCAGACGCCTCCCGCGGGGCCGCTCGACGGCCCGTCGGGGGCGCGCGGCGCGACCGCTCCTCGCGGCGCGAAGTCCCTGTAACTGCGGCCATCCGCGCGCCGGCGATCCGGGCCGGAGCCCAGGCACACTGTCCGCGGAATGCTGCGGACAGCCGTTCTCGCCGGTTCGATCCTCGTGCTCTCCGTGCTCGCGACCGGCCCGGCGTCGTCCGCGCGGCCGCTCGCCGCGGCGGCGACGAGCGCGAGGTGCGCGGCCGGCTCGAAGCAGGCCCTCGTCGGCGGCGCCTTCACGTGCCTGCGGATCGGCCAGGCCTGCTCGCTGAAGCACCAGGACGACTACGGGCGCTCGGGCTTCCTCTGCCGGAGCGGGCGGCTGAGGGCGAAGACGACTGCGATCGTGAAGCCGCCGCCGGCCGCCGGGAGCACGCGCGCCGACCCGATCGCGCTCGGGAAGCCGGGCAGCCTCGGCAACGGCTGGATGCTCACCGTCACGGCCGTGAACGCGGACGCGGCGAGCGCGATCCTCGCCGCCGACCCGACGAACAAGCCGCCGCTCGACAACTTCCAGTACGTGCTCGTCTCCGTCTCCGCCACGTACGCCGGGACGGGCAGCTCGCACCTGACCCCGTCGACGAGCTTCCACGCGATCGGCGCCTCCGGGTTCGCGCACTCGACCGCGAACAGCTACTGCGGGACGCTCCCGTCGCCGAGCCTCGACGCGACGAACCCGCTCGTGTTCAAGGGTGGGACGATCTCGGGCTACGCCGCGTGCTGGATGGTCTCGAAGGCCGACGTCGCCTCGCTCGAGATGTACTGGCAGCCGCTTGTCGGCGGCGCCCAGGTCTGGTTCGCGCTTCACTAGCGGCCTGATCCTCGACGGCCACAACGATCTGGCGCTGCGGCTCTGGCGCGGGGAGGAGCCGCGGCACCTCGACCTCTCGACGGCTGCGGCGAGCGGGTTCGCGGGCGGGTTCTTCGCGCTGTTCGTCCCGGGCCCGACGCCGCTCGAGCAGCCGGAGCCGCCGTACGCGCTCCCGCTCGAGCCGGCGCTCGAGACCGCGGAGGCGGCGCGCGTGGCGGACGAGCTCGCGACCGTCCTCGAAGGGCTCGGCCTTCCGCTCGCGCGGCGGATCGGCGACCTCGAGCCGGGCCGGGTGACGGCGATCATGCACCTCGAGGGCGCGGACCCGCTCGCGCCGGACCTGTCCGACCTCGACCGGTGGTACGAGCGCGGCCTCCGCTCGCTCGGGCTCGTGTGGTCGCGGCCGAACGCGTTCGGCCATGGCGTCCCGTTCCGGTTCCCGTCGTCGCCGGACACCGGGCCGGGCCTGACCGCTGCGGGCCGGCAGCTCGTGCGCGCCTGCAACTGGGCCGGCATCCTCGTCGACCTCTCGCACCTGAACGAGGCCGGCTTCTGGGACGTCGCGGCCGCGACGGATGCGCCGCTCGTCGCGACGCACTCGAACGCGCACTGGCTCTGCGCGTCGTCGCGCAACCTCACCGACGAGCAGCTCGACGCGATCGGCGCGTCGGGCGGCGTCGTCGGGATCAACTTCGCGACCGCGTTCCTCCGCGCCGACGGCGGGTCCGACCCGGCGACGCCGCTCGAGACGATCGTCGCGCACGTCGCGCACGTCGCTCGGCGGATCGGCGTCGAGCACGTCGCGTTCGGCTCGGACTTCGAGGGCGCGGCGATCCCGGACGCGCTCGGCGGCGTCGCCGGCCTGCCGCGGCTCGTGGAGACGCTGCGCTCGCACGGGTTCGGCGACGACGACGTCGCGGCGGTCACGCACGGGAACTGGCTGCGCGTGCTCGAGCGGACGTGGTCGCCGTGGCGCCGCTACTACCGGAACGCGGCCGACGAGCCGCGCGCGACGCTGCTCGACGCGATGAGCCGCTTCGACACGCCGGGGTTCGCCGTCGACCTCGGCTGCGGCACGGGCCCCGACACGCGCGAGCTCCTCCGCGGCGGCTGGCGCGTGCTCGCGCTCGACCGGGAGCAGGAGGCGATCGACCGGGTCGTCGCGGACGCCGACGGGAACGACCGTCTCGCGGCCGAGGTCGCTCGCGTCGAGGACGCGAGCTGGCCGCAGTGCGACCTCGTCAACGCGAGCTTCTCGCTCCCGTTCTGCGCGCCCGGCCGGTTCGACGAGGTGTGGGCGCGGATCGTCGACTCGCTCGGCCCCGGCGGCCGCTTCGCCGGGCAGCTCTTCGGCGTGCGCGACACGTGGGCGGGCAGCGGGATCGTGACGGTGACGGCCGAGCGCGTCGGCGAGCTCCTGCGCCCGTTCGACGTCGAGCTCCTCGACGAGGTCGAGCGGGACGGCACCCTCCCGAACGGCAGGCGCAAGCACTGGCACGTCTTCCACGTCGTCGCGAGGAAGCGGTAGCTCAGCCGACGCCGGGCGACGGGGCGTACTGGCCGAGGAACCCGGCGCCCACGATCTCCTGCGCCACGGCGGCCTCGCCGAGGTAGCACTCCCATTCGAGCCCGTCGCTCCGGAGCGAGCGGCAGCCGCCGTTCACGTGCTTCGTCGCGTCGACCGTCGGCTCGACCGTGCCCTTCCAGTCGCTCACCTCGGGCGCGGGCGGGTGCGCGAGCACGCAGCGGTACTCGACGTCCTGCTGCACGACCGTGCATGTCGGCTCGGTGCCGGCGAGCGAGAGCGTCCCCGCGGGCATGCTCGCGGCGACCTCGTCCCCGCCGATCAGCCGGTCGGCGGAGAGCGCGAGGCCCGGGACGGCGACCGCCACGACGGCCGCGACGAGCGCGAGCCGGCGGCGCCGGCCGCGACGGGCGGAGGTCGAGAGATCGCCGGCAACGGCACGCTCCAGCGCGTCGCCGAGCCCGTCGAGGTCGGGTGCGAGGTCGGTCATCGTGTGGCCTCCGTTCCGTTCGTGAGCAGTGCCCGGAGCGCGCGCAGCCCGCGATGGACGCGGACGCGGGCGGCGCGCGGGGTCGTCCCGAGTGCCTCGCCGACGGCCTCGTACGAAAGCTCGTCGACGACCCGGAGCCGGACCGCCTCGCGCTGGCCCGGCGGCAGCGCCGCGAGCGCCGCGTCGAGCTCCTCGTCGAGGCCGTCGAGCCACGCCGGGTCCGGTGCGGCCGGGCTCCCGTGGCCGAGCAGCCCGAGCCGGTCGGACGCGGCCCGCTCGAGCTCGCGCCTACGCACCGACGCGAGCACGACGTGCCGCGCGATCGCGAAGAGCCACGGCCCGGCCGACCCGCCGGCCTCGTCGCGGAAACGGCGGCGCGAGAGCCACGCCTGAGCGAACGTCTCCGCGGTGAGGTCGAGCGCAGCCTCGCGGTCGCGCGTGCGCCGGAGGTGAAAGCCGTGGATCCGGCCGGCGTAGCGGTCGTACAGCTCGCGGAACCCGCGGGCGTCCGCGCGCAGCAGCTCGGCGTCGGTTCTCATCGTCGTCCCCATCGTCGCGTCCATGACATGTCGCGAGCGGGCTCGGGCGTTACGCCCGGTAGCCTCGGCGCGTGCGCGAGCGGAATCTCGGCAGCTCGGAACTGGCGGTCTCGGTCGTCGGCCTCGGCTGCAACCAGCTCGGCACGCGGGTCGACGAGGCCGGGACGCGCGCGATCGTCGACGCGGCGCTCGACGCCGGGATCACGTTCTTCGACACGGCCGAGAGCTACGGCGGCGGCCGGAGCGAGGAGCTCCTCGGCCGCGCGCTCGCCGGTCGGCGCGACCGCGCGGTGATCGCGACGAAGTTCGGCTGGGGACCCGGCGTCGGCGGCTCGCGCGGAGTACGTCCGCGGCGCGATCGAGGGCTCGCTCGCGCCGCCTCGGCACCGACCGGATCGACCTCTACCAGTACCACCGCCCCGACGGGATCACGCCGATCGAGGAGACGCTCGGCGCGCTGAGCGAGCTCGTCGCCGAGGGCAAGGTGCGGTTCGTCGGCTCGTCGCAGCTTCGGCGGCGCGCAGGCCGCGGAGGCCGACGCGGTCGCGCGGGCGGGCGGCCTCGAGCGGTTCGTCTCGGCGCAGAACCTGTACTCGCTCCTCGAGCGCGGCGTGGAGCGCGACCTCGTCCCGGAGTGCGAGCGGCTCGGGATCGGCCTGATCCCGTTCTTCCCGCTCGCGCGCGGGCTGCTGACGGGCAAGTACCGCCGAGGCGAGCCGCCGCCGGAGGGGACGCGCCTCGCGTCGCAGGGCCTCGACGTGGACGCCGCGACGTGGGACCGGCTCGAGCGCGCTCGAGGCGTTCGCGCGCTCGCGCGGCGTCGGGGTCCTCGACGTCGCGATCGGCGGCCTCGCCGCGCGGCCGGCGGTCGCGACGGTGATCGCGGGCGCGACGAGCCCCGAGCAGGTGCGGGCGAACGCGGCCGCGGGCGAGTGGGAGCCGACGGCGGACGACCTCGAAGCCCTCGCCGCCGTCTGAGTACCATGACCCGCTCCGGGCGCCTTGGCCGAGTGGTTAGGTAGCGGCCTGCAAAGCCGTTTACAGCGGTTCGAATCCGCTAGGCGCCTCTGCCGGTGAGGCCCCCAGATCGGGGCCACCGAAGGAGAGGGCTACGGTTCACCCATGGGCGGCCGGAGCGCGGGAGTCCTGCATCGCCACGGCGGGTTCGTCCACGACCACCCGCACGCCCGGCCGCACCGCCACCTCTGGCGGCTCCGCCGATCGCGGCCCGTCGCGAGCTACCACCACCATCCGCACGACCACGACCATCCTCACGATGAGCACGGCCACTCGCACGGACTCGTCGACCGCTCGATCCTCCGGTCGCGCGAAGGCGTCAAGGCCGTCGCCATCAGCCTCGCCGTGCTCGCGCTCACCGCGGGCGGCCAGTTCGCGCTCCTCGCGCTGACCGGGTCGGTCGCGCTCCTCGCCGACCTCATCCACAACGCGGGCGACGCGCTGACCGCGATCCCGCTCGGGATCGCATTCTTCCTGCGCTCCGTCAAAGGCGAGAAGCGCGCGGGTCTCGCGGTCGTGGGCGTGATCTTCGTCTCGGCGTGCGTCGCCCTCTACGAGACGCTGATGCGTTTCGTCCACCCGCAGACCCTCGGCCATCTCTGGGTCCTGGCGGCGGCCGGACTCATCGGCCTCGTCGGCAACGAGGTCGCCGCGCGGGTTCGCCTCCGTGCGGGCAGGCGCCTTTCGAGCCCGGCCCTGATCGCGGACGGCAAGCACGCTCGGATCGACGGATTCGTCTCGCTCGGGGTCGTCGGCAGCGCGCTCGTCGTCTCCCTCGGCGCGCAGGTCGGCGACCCGCTCATCGGGCTCGTGATCACTCTCGTCATCCTCAGGATCACGTGGGACGCGTGGCGGACGGTGTCGCGCACCGACCCCGGCGAGACGGCCGGGTAGCGCTCCCTACCTCGGTTCGAGTCCGCCGAGCGCGTTCCCTGAACCCGCGGTCTCGTACGCGACGACCACGGAGCCGAGCGTCGAGACCCCGAGCGCGAGCAGCGGGAACACGAACGCCACGATCCGGCCGTGGTCGAAGGCGAGCTGTGCGGCGACCGTGAAGAGCAGGCCGGCGGCGATCGCGAGCCCGAGGACGAGGAGCGGACGGAGCCACACGACCGCCACGGCCGGGGCTGCGGCGAACAGCACGATCAGGAGCACGTTCAGCCACACCGGCGTCGTCCGGAGCGGGAAGCCGTGCAGCGCCGTCTCGATCGCGTTCGCCTGCACCTCTGCGCCGGACATCGCCCCGGCCGGGTCTCCCGAGACCGAGGTCAGGTGCACGTCCTGGAGCGACGGCGCCGACGGCCCGACCACGACGGCCTTGCCCCGGAAGGCGCTCGGCGGCACCTTTCCGAAGTAGACGTCCGAGTACGAGTACGCCTTCACCGTGCCGGGGCCGCCCGCGTAGTCGATCCATCGCGCGCCGGACCGCGGCGGCGGCACCCGCTTTCCCTCGGAGACCGCGGCCGCCGCCACGCCGAACGTCGTCAGCCCGTTGACCGCGTACGGGACGCGCCTGATGAGTCCGCCGTAGTCGGCAGTCATGAGCGTGCTCGCAGCAGTCGCGCCGAATTGTCCGAGCGGCGCGCCGCCGAACACGTTCGTGCGCCCGTTCCGGTCGACCTCGGTCGTGGCGAGGATCACCGGTCGCGCGGCCGACACGGCCGCGATCAGCGCGTCGTCGCACGCCGGCGTCGTCGGCTCGGTGAACTGGAGGTCGACCGCGATCACCTTCGGGTGGCCCGCCGCGATCCGGCGGAGGACGCGGGCGTCGTCGCAGCGCGGGAACGGCCACGCGGAGTCGAAGCCGCGGTGGGTGGATCCGAAGGTGTTGAAGTCGCTGAACGTCTTCGAGTCGATCGCGACGACCGCGACGTCCTTCGGCTGCCCCGTCGAGCCGCGGATCGAGAACCGCGTGTCGACGGACGTCAGCTCGAGCGAGCGCAGCACGCGACCTGCGTAGGCGCCGAGCGCGAGCGCCGCCGCGAGCACTCCCACGCCGGCGAGAAGGCCGAACCGGATCCGATTCGGGTGCCCTGACGTCGCTGGTCTCCTTTCGCGACCCCGGGCGGACCCTACTTCGCGCGGCGGGCCAGGTCGACCGTCTTCCTCGTGATCGCCTCGTAGCCGGCGCTCTGCACGCCGCCCGGGGCGATCGCCGCCGACGCGCCGTCGACCGCTCGCGCCAGCTTCTCCACGACCCGGCGCCGGGTGTCCAGCGGGCCGGGGACGCGCACGAGGAGCCAGCGCGGGAAGACCATCACCGCGTACCTCCGGCCGAGCCGGGCGAGCGTGTCGCCGCGGAGCCTGTCGCCCGGGCCGATCGGGAGCGTGACCCAGAGCTCCCGCGCGTTCGGGTGGTCGCCGATCGCGGCGAGGAGCGTCGGCGCATCGCCGCGCGGGAGCGAGTGCGCGTGCCGCGCCGCCGGGAGGGCGCGCAGGAACGGGACCGCGTACGGGAAGAGGAGGTCGCCGGGCGCGATCCGCCGGTCGAGCCACGCGCCGACCGCGTCGGTCGACGAGACGTCGCCGGTCGCCGCCCAGAAGCGGTGGTACGTCCTCGGGTCGTGCGTCGTCCGCGGTGCGGCGACGGCGAGGACGGCGACCCCGAGGACGGCGAGGGCCGTCGCGCGCTCGGTGCCCTGGGAGGCGCGCGCCGCCCGGACCGCGCCGACGCCGATCAGCGCCGCCCAGACCGGCAGCGCGACGAGGAAGTCGCGCGGCGAGAGGAACGCCGTGTCGCGGCTGCGGACGTGCGTGAGCAGCGAGAGCGCGGGCGGCACGATCAGGGCGCTCGCGGCGACGAGGGCGAAGAGCGGCGAGCGCCGGACGACGGCCCACGCGCCGACGAGGGCGAGTGCGACGAACAGCCACAGGATCGGGCCGCGGCCGCCCGCGAACCCCTGGACCGCGTAGCCGAGCTGGCGGGCCGCCGCGCCGTTCGAGCCGATCGCCGCGCCGCTCGAGCCCGAGACGTCGAAGCGTCCGGCGAGCCGGAGCTCGCCGGCCGCGAGCGGCAGGCACGCGACCGCCGCGACGAGCACCGGCGCGGCGCGCAGCCAGCCGCGCCCGCGCCAGAGGTACACGGCGACCGCCGCCTCGGCCGCGACCGGGATCGCCGCGAACGGGTGCGTCGCCGCGAGCAGCCACGCGCTCGCGGCGGCGAGCCCGACCCGCCGCGGCGTCGGCCGCTCGAGCGCGCGGAGGAAGAGCAGCATGTTGAGCCCGCCCGTCAGCGCGAGCAGCGAGTACATCCGCCCGAACGTCCCGTACACGCGCAGCAGGTCCGAGCCGGCGACGACCCACGCGGCCGCGACGCCCGCCGGCCGCTCCCGCGAGCTCGCGGCCGAGCGCGTACGCGACCGCCACCGTCGCGAGCGCGCACACGAGCGACAGCCACCGCAGCGCCCCGGCCGTCGGCGAGATCCAGAACGCCGCGTGCGCGAGCACGAAGTGGAGCGGCGAGCCGCCTCGGTCCCAGACGACCGTGTGGA
The DNA here is from genome assembly GCA_963729135.1 of uncultured Actinomycetes bacterium. Lineage (GTDB taxonomy): Bacteria > Actinomycetota > Thermoleophilia > Gaiellales > Gaiellaceae > PALSA-600. The sequence goes on along the minus strand of CAVSMT010000006.1, from coordinate 369,783 downwards.
GCAGCTCCCGCAGCGGCCGCGCCGCGATCAGCCCCGCGACGGCCTCGTCCTCGAAGTACGGCTTGATGCGGAGGTCGTGGACGAGCCGGACCGCGAGGAAGATGGTCGCCGAGCCGACCGCGACCGGGACGAGCAGCGCCCGCAGCGAGACCGCGGGCACCGCTCGCCGTGCCGCCTGCGCTACGCCGTCTTGCCGCACCAGCGGGCCGCGAACGAGCCGTCGAACGAGAACGTCTTGCCCTCGAAGTGCGTCGTCGGGACGACGACCGTCCCGTGCCAGAGCCCGTTCCTCGCCGCGTCCACGCGCGTGAGCACGAGCCGGACGTGCGGCTGCACCGCGTAGTAGTGCGTCGTCGAGACGTAGAAGTCGACCTGGACGAAGGCCGCGTCGCCGCGCTGGAGCGACGGCTTGCCGACGACGAGCGGGGAGGAGGTCACGACGTTCACGGTCAGGTACGGCGGCTTCGCGAGGTACGTCCTCGTGCACGGAAGCGGCGCGTCCGTGAGGTAGACGACGTAGTGGCCGCCGATCGGCTCGTACGTCGCGATCGCGTACGTCGGGTGGAACGCGACGCCGGCGCCCGTACCCGAGCCGGCGGTCGGCTCGGCGCCCGTGCCGCCGGTCGGCGGCGGGTACGGCGTCTTCGCGGCCGACGCGGTCGCGGCGCCGGCGAGCGCCGTGGCGAGGACCGCCGCGAGGGCTCGCCTCACGCCTGCTCCGCGCTGCCGAAGAGCGAGCTCTCGAGCACGTAGAAGAGCGCGATCGCAGCGAACATCGTCACCGCCGCGACCGGGCTCCACAGCGCGATGAGCGTCGCGGCCGCGTACGTCGGGATCCCCGGGATGTACGAGCGCGAGATGCCGCTGATCACGCGCTGGTCGGCGTGCGGGGCGATCAGTCGCCGGCCGACGGAGGCGTAGAACCAGAAGAGGCTGAAGAAGATCGCGGTCGTGGTCAGCGTCAGCCCGTACGTGATCGCCGCGGCGCGGGCGCCGTCGTCGCGGATGTGCTCGGCGACGAGCCTCGTCGGGAACGGGATGAACGCGACGCACAGCAGGAAGCCGATGTTGATGAACAGGAAGCGCCGGTCGGTGCGGTCGATCTGGGCGAAGCACGTGTGGTGGTTGACCCAGATGATCCCGATCGTGAGGAACGACACGGCGTAGGCGGCGTACTGCGGCCAGGCGTGGGCGAGCGCGTGTCCGAGCTGGCCGCCCGGCGCGGTCACGGACACGTCGATGATGAGCAGCGTCGCCGCGATCGCGAAAACGCCGTCGGCGAACGTCTCGAGGCGGCCCGTGGACACCGCGCGAACCTACCGGCCCGCGTACAGTCGCGCGCGTGATCACGACGGTCTGGATCGACAACCCGCCCGTGAACGCGATCTCGCGCGACGTGGTCTCGACGCTCCGCCGCGAGCTCGAGAGCCTCGGCCCGGAGACGAACGTCGTCGTCCTCCGCGGCCGCGGCGAGCGCGGCTTCTCGGCAGGCGCCGACATCGGCGGGCTCGGCGGCGACGGCCCGCCGGGCGGGATCCAGCCGGCGGCGGACCTGATCGAGTCCGCGGCCGTGCCGGTCGTCGCCGCGATCCACGGCTTCTGCCTCGGCGGCGGGCTCGAGCTCGCGCTCGCGTGCGACGTCCGCGTCGCGCAGGCCGACGCCCGGCTCGGCTTCCCGGAGGTTCGCCTCGGGCTGCTCCCCGGCGGCGGGGGCACGCAGCGCGCGCCGCGGCTCGTCGGCGCCGGCCGCGCGGCGTGGCTCGTCATGTCCGGCGAGCCGGTCCCGGCCCGGCAGGCCGAGGCGTGGGGTCTCGTCGACCTCGTGGTCGAGGACCTCGAGGCGGGGATCGAGCACGTCGCCGGCACGCTCGACGCGCAGAGCCCGAACGCGCTGCGGGAGATCAAGCGGCTCCTCCGCGAGACGCGCGACCGGCGCGACGACGCCGCCGAGGTCGCGGCGTTCGCGCGCTGCCTCGCCTCCGCCGACGGGCAGGAGGGCATCGCGGCGTTCCGCGAGAAGCGCGCTCCGCGCTGGTCCTGAGTCGGTGCCGTGAACGGCAGGTCACGGGGCCGTTAGCCTCTCCGCTGCACTCGCAAGCCGTCGCCGACCCGATGAGGAGGAACCGTGCGCCATCGCCTGCCACTCGTCCTGTCCGCTCTCGCGCTCGTCGTCTCGCTGCTCGGCGCGACGTCGGCCGGCCACGCCGCGGCGGGCTTCGTCCGCGGCGTCGTGCCGCCGCTCGCGCTGTACGCGAACAACGCCGGGAAGCTCGGCGGCCACACGGCGTCGACCGCGCCGGTCGGCGGTCAGATCCCGATCCTCGACGCGGGCGGGAACCTGCCGGCGTCGACGCTCAAGCGCGCGCCCGGCCTCGACCCGTCGAAGGTCGCGCTCGTCCCGGGCCTCGCGACCGCGCTCCCGGTGGGGGACACGACGCGGCTGAAGGCGACGTGCCCGGCCGGAGCGGTCGTGATCGGCGGCGGCTACAACAGCAAGCTGATCAACGCGGGCGACACGAACGTGATCGCCGAGCAGCCCGACGAGGGCACGCAGAGCTGGCTCGTCGACGTCTACAACATCCCGGTGCTCGACCCGAAGACCGGCGAGCTCGCGACGCACACCGGGAAGGCGAGGGCGTTCGCCCTCTGCGTGAAGACGTAGGTCAGTTCAGCTCGGGGTCGAACGGCATCGTCGCGAGCAGGACGAACTGGCCGCCCTTGCGGTGGAGGACCCGGCGCCACAGCTCGTCCGGGTCCGCCGCGAAGGCGTCGTCCGGCTCGGCGCCCGCGACGATCCACGACGGCTCCTCGAGCTCGGCCTCGAGCTGGCCGGCGCCCCAGCCCGCGTAGCCCGCGAAGACGCGGAGACGGCTGACGGCCAGCTCGTCGACGGCGGCGTCCGCCGGCATGAACCCGACCCTGCCGACGAGCGGCGAGGCCGCGTCCTCGGCGTCGTCGAACTCGACGAGCGCCATGATCGCCTCCGGCTGGACGGGCCCCCCGACGTGCACGACGTCGTCGGCGCCCGGCAGGCTCCCGAGCTCGGGCACGGCGTCGACGACGCGGACGTCGGACGGCCGCGTGAGCACGAGCCCCATCGCGCCCTCCTCGTCGTGGTGGGTGACGAGCACGACCGTCCGGCGGAAGTTCGGGTCGACGAGCGCCGGCGAGGAGATCAGGAGCTGGCCGCGGAGCGATTCCATCGCCGGGCGGATGGTATGCGGCTTGCGGCGGCGAGACGGCCCGAGAGTGGCCCATGTGTACACATGGGCCACTCCCGCGCGCCTCAGCTCCCGGCGAGGACGACCACCCCGGCGAGCGCGATCCCGACCCCCGCGACCTGGATCCGCGTCAACCGCTCGCCGAGGACGACGTACGCGAGGAAGATCGTCATCAGCGGGTACAGCGAGCCGAGCACCGAGACGAGCGCGAGCAGCCCGAGCCCGGCCGCGGCCGCGAAGAGCGCGTTCGCGGCCACGTCGCAGAGGCCGACCGCGGCGACGGGCGCCGCGAACGGGCGCGAGACGAGCAGTGGCGCGCGGCGCGCAAGCGCGACGAGGACGAGCAGCGAGAGCGAGCCGACGCGCGCGCCGCCGAGCGTCGAGAGCGCGTCGCCCTCGCGGCTGCCGAGGCCGAGGAAGTACACGAACAGCCCGAGCGCGAGTGCGGCGACGACGGCGAGGCCGACCGCCCGCGCGCGGCCGGGCTCGGGCGCGCGGCGCTCCTCGGTCGAGGCGAGCACGGCGCCGGCGAGCGCGATCCCGGCGCCCGCGACCGCGACGCCGCCCGGCCGCTCGCCGGTCGCGAGCGAGATCGCGAACGGGACGAGCGCGCTGCACGCGACGAGCGGGGAGACGATGCTCATCGTCCCGACGGCGAGCGCCTCGTAGAACGCCGCGAGCCCGATCCCGCCGCCGAGTCCCGCGACGAGGCCGAGCGCGGCCGAGCGGTTGTCGATCGCGCCGCCGCGACCCGCGAACACGACGAGCAGCGCGACGAACCCGGCGGTCTGCGAGACGACCGTGACCGCGAGCGTGGGCTGGCGCCGCGCCAGCAGCCCGCCCGAGAAGTCGGCCACGCCCCAGGCCGCGGACGAGGCCAGCGCGAGCAGGATGGCGGCGACCGGCATCGAGCGGCCTTCTCTACCATTCCGGCCCATGGAGCCGCCCGAGCCGCCGCTCGTCGAAGCCGACCGTCCTCTGCGAAGCCGACCGGGAGCGACCGTCGTGGGTGACGCGCTGCAGATCGGCGTTCTCGCGGTGCAGGGAAACGTGCGCGAGCACGTGGCGATGCTGCGCCGGCTCGGCGCGGAGCCGGTCGAGGTGCGGAAGCCCGAGCAGCTCGCGGGCCTCGACGGCCTCGTCATCCCCGGCGGCGAGTCGACGACGATCATGCGGCTGATGCGCCTGTACGGGCTCGACGACGCGGTGCGCGCGTTCCCCGGCGCGGTCTTCGGGACGTGCGCCGGGATGATCGTGCTCGACCGCGACCACCTCGGCCTCGTCGACGTGCGGGTGCGGCGGAACGCGTTCGGCCGGCAGGTCGCGTCGTTCGAGACCGACCTCGACCTTCCCGGGGAGACCGAGCCGCTGCGCGCGGTATTCATCCGCGCACCGTGGATCGAGGAGGTCGGCCCCGGCGTCGAGGTGCTCGCCGAGGTCGACGGCCGGCCCGTGCTGGCGCGCGACGGCCGGTTCCTCGTCGCGTCGTTCCATCCGGAGCTGACCGACGACACGCGGCTCCACGAGCTGTTCCTCGAGCAGGCGAAGGAGGGCGACGTTGTCCGGGCATAGCAAGTGGTCGTCGATCAAGCACAAGAAGGGCGCCGCGGACGCGAAGCGCGGCAAGCTCTTCTCGAAGCTCTCGCGCGCGATCATCGTCGCGGCGAAGGAGGGCGGCGGCGATCCCGCCGCGAACCTCTCGCTCCAGAACGCGGTCGAGAAGGCGCGCTCGTACTCGATGCCGAAGGACAACATCGAGCGCGCGATCGCGAAGGGCGCCGGCGAGGGCACCGACGGCGCCGCGTTCGAGACGGTCGTGTACGAGGGCTACGGCCCGGAGGGCGTCGCGGTGATCGTCGAGGCGCTCACCGACAACCGGAACCGCACCGCCTCCGACGTCCGCCACGCATTCGCGAAGCACGGCGGCGCGCTCGGCACGACCGGCGCCGTGCTCTGGCAGTTCGAGCGCCGCGGCGTCGTGATTGTCCCGGCCGAGGGCGTCGACGAGGACGAGCTGTTCCTCGCCGCGGCCGACGGCGGCGCCGAGGATCTCGAGCGCGACGGCGACGTCTTCCAGGTCACGAGCGCGCCGGAGAGCCTCGCGGCGGTCCGCGGCGCGATCGAGGCGGCCGGCTTCGCGTTCGAGTCGGCGGAGCTCTCGATGCTCCCGAAGACGACCGTCTCGATCGACGACGAGACGAAGGCGAAGCAGCTCATGCGGCTGATCGACGCGCTCGAGGACAACGACGACGTCCAGGACGTGTACGCGAACTTCGACATCCCGGAACGGGTGCTCGAAGCCGCGGCCGCGTCGTAGCTCAGGAGGCGTCGGGCGCGACGCGCGCGTGGGCGTGCCTGCGGTCGCGGCGGAACCGGAGCCGGACGGCGATCCGCGAGGCGAGGCTCGCGGCCTTCGGCGCGCCGGCCCGCAGGCGGCGCCGCTCGACGGCGGCGATCAGCTCGCGCTCCTTCTGCCGGGCGAGCAGGCGGGAGATCTCGGGGTGCGGTTGCATCACGCCCCCGACGGTAGAGACGCGGGCGCCGCCCACCTCGGTCGTCGCTGCCCATGTTGGGGCGGGGCGGTTCCTATCTTGCGGACGCGCTTCGCGGCGGCGGCCCGCCGGGCGGGTTGCGGCGGGAGGAACGTCCGCGTCGTCGCCTAACGTCTCCGCGTGAAGATCCTCGGCATCGACCCAGGGACGGCTGCTTGCGGGTACGGGATCGTCCACGAAAGCGACGGGCGCCTCCGGGCCACCTGCCACGGGTGGTGGCGAACCTCGCCGCGGGAGCGCGTGGAGCTGCGGCTCCTGGTGCTCTTCGAGGGCGTCCGGGAGCTGATCGCACAGCACGCGCCGGATGCGGTCGCGCTGGAGGAGTCGTACGTCGGCGCCGACGCCCGCATCGCGCTCTCCGTCGGGCAGGCGCGCGGCGCGGTGCTCGTCGCCGCGTCGTCCGTCGGGGTCGAGTGCATCGAGTACGCACCGGCCCGCGTGAAGCAGGTCGTGTGCGGCTACGGCCGCGCCGACAAGGGCCAGGTCGCCCGGATGGTGAAGACGATCCTCGCCCTCGACGAGCCGCCGACGCCGAGCCACGCCGCCGACGCGCTCGCGGTCGCGATCTGCCACGCGCTCGCGCCGCCGCTCCTTCGCGCCGCCGGCTGACGGCTCGTCGCCGAGTCGATTCGCTCCGGCCGGCGGAGACGTCCGCCTCCGCCCGTACCTTTGTTCGATGGCCCGTCGCGGGAGAGGGACGTGATCGCGCGCCTCCGCGGCACCGTCGCCGCGCGCACGGCGGGCGGGGTCGTGCTCGACGTCGGCGGCGTCGGCTACCTCGTCGCGGCGACGCCGCGGGTCGCCGCGCGCGTGGGGGAGGAGGCGACCGTCCAGACGTACCTCCACGTGCGCCAGGACGTGCTCCAGCTCTACGGGTTCGCGTCCGCCGACGAGCGCGAGCTGTTCGAGCTGCTGCTCGGCGTCTCCGGCGTCGGGCCGAAGGTCGCGCTCGCGATCGTCTCGGGATCGACGCCCGCGGAGCTCCGTCGCGCGATCGCGCGCGAGGACACCGCCCGCTTCGAGGCGATCCCGGGGATCGGGCGGAAGACGGCGCAGCGCGTCGTCCTCGAGCTGAAGGAAAAGCTCGCGGCGTACGGCTTCGAGGACGGAAGCGGCGGCGCCGCCGGCGGCGGGCTCGCGCGCGAGGCGCTCGTCGAGCTCGGCTGGTCGCTCGTCGACGCCGACCGTGCGCTCGCCGACGTCGACGAGTCGCTCCCGGTCGAGGAGCAGGTGCGCGCCGCGCTCCGGCAGGCTGCATGAACTCGCGGGTGCTCGCCCCGGCCGTCCACGACGGCGGCGAGGAGGAGCTCGAGCGTTCGCTCCGGCCCGAGTCGCTCGCCGACTTCGTCGGCCAGGAGCGCGTGAAGGAGCAGCTCGCGATCGCGCTCGACGCTGCCAAGGCGCGCGGCGAGGCGCTCGACCACGTCCTGCTCGCCGGGCCGCCCGGGCTCGGCAAGACCTCGCTCGCGCAGATCGTCCGTCGCGAGCTCGGGGTCGGGATCCGGCAGGTCGCCGGGCCGGCGCTCGAGCGGAAGGGCGACATGGCCGCGATCCTCACCTCGCTCGAGCCGCGCGACGTGCTCTTCGTCGACGAGATCCACCGGCTGAACCGCGCGATCGAGGAGATCCTGTACCCGGCGCTCGAGGACTTCCGGCTCGACATCGTCGTCGGCCAGGGCCCGGCGGCGCGGACGCTCACGCTCGACCTGCCGCCGTTCACGCTCGTCGGCGCGACCACGCGCACCGGACTGCTCACGACGCCGCTCCGCGACCGCTTCGGCCTCACGTTCCGGCTCGACCTCTACACCGACGGCGAGCTCGGCACGATCGTGCGGCGGAGCGCGCGCATCCTCGGCGTCGAGATCGAGCCGGCCGCGGCCGACGAGATCGCCCGCCGCGCGCGCGGCACGCCGCGGATCGCGAACCGGATCCTCCGCCGCGTCCGCGACGTCGCCGAGGTGCGCCACGCGGGCGCGGTCACGCTCGCGATCGCCGAGGAGGCGCTCGCGCTCCTCGAGGTCGACGGGGCCGGGCTCGAGCGGTTCGACCGCGACCTCCTGCGCGCCGTCGTCGAGCGCTTCGGCGGCGGGCCGGTCGGGCTCTCGAACCTCGCGGTCGCGCTCGGCGAGGAGGCCGAGACGATCGAGGACGTCTACGAGCCGTACCTGCTCCAGCTCGGGTTCCTGCAGCGGACGCCGCGCGGCCGCATCGTCACCGAGCTCGGCCGCGCGCACGTCGGCGCCGCCGCCGCGCCGGGCTCGCTCTTCTGACCGGCGGGCGCGGCTTCGACCATACTGCGCGCGTGGCTGCGACCGGGACGCGCGTGCTCCCGCCGGCCGGCGTCGCGGACGTCTTCGTTCTGCGGCGCGTCGGCGGCCAGCGCTTCGTCCACCTCGCCGGCACCGGGCGCGGCGCCGGCTGGGCGGGCATCGTCGAGGTCTCCCTCGACGACGAGGCGGCGCTTGCCGAGGCGCTCGCGAGCGGGCGTCCGGTCCGCCTCGAGCACGGCGGCCGCGACCTCGTCTTCGGCCCGTACTACGCACGCTCCGCCACGATCGTGCCCGTCCTGCCCGACGTCGTCGTCGTCTTCGGCGCGGCCGACGACGGCACGGCGATGATCCTCGACGACGACGAGCTGCTCGCGGTGGCGGCCGCGTCGGCCGACGGGCTCGAGCCGCCCGGCGACGCGAAGCGGCTCGCGGACGAGCTCGAGCTGCTCGAGGCCGTGCGCACCGCGGCCGCCGTGCCGCCGACCTCCGTCCTCGACGCGATGACCGCGCTCGCGCACGTCGCGGCCGAGGCGCTCTCGTGCGAGCTCGGGATGGTGTACCTCCGTGCCGGTGGCCGCCTCGCGGTCGCGGAGCGCGGATGGTCCCAGCCGGCGGCCGACGAGGAGGTCGCCGCCGCGTTCGCGGGCGTCCTCCGCGGCCGGCGCTTCCCGGTCTGCGTGCAGGACGCGCGCTCGGTGCCGCCGCCCGGCGTGCTCGCCGCCGACGCCGGGATCCGCTCGTACTACCTGCTGCGGCTGACCGGCGTCGCCGAGGGCGTGCTCTTCGTGGCGCACACCGACGCGGCCCCGCGCGGGTTCACGCTGCTGTGTCGCCGGCTCGGCCTCCGCGTCGCCGAGGTCGTCTCGACCGTCCTCGGCGTCGCGGTCACGCGGGAGTGGATCGCGGCAGAGTCGGCTCGGCTTCAGACCGCCTTCGCAGAGCTCGAGAGCTGAGCACCGACACGATCCACGGCGCGACGAGCAGCCCCATCACGTCGAACCAGACGTAGCCGGACGCGACGCCGGAGGGCGGGTTGCCGTCGGGGATCCCGAGCCCCGGCAGCTCGCGCGCCCAGCGCCACGTGCCGATCGCCGTCCCGTAGAACTCGAGCGCGCCGACGACGAGGAAGACGCACGCGTAGATCGCGCGGCTCCGCGAGCGCCAGAGGAAGAGCAGGAGGAGCGGCACGCCGACCGCGCCGGCGACGTCGCGGCGCGGGAGCACCGTCAGCCCGACGAGCGCCCACGTCGAGGCGGCGACCGCCGCCGTCACGACGACCGCGCGTGCGTGCCGCGCGAGCGCGACCGAGAGCGAGAAGCCCGTGAGGTACACGATCCCGTGCGCGGGCGGCACGAACGTCGGGAGGTTGTGGAGCCGGTAGTGGTAGACGCCCCAGACGATCGAGCCGGTCACCTCGCCGACGGTCGCGAAGAGGACGACGCCGAGCGCCTGCGCCCGCCGCAGCAGCGGGACCTGCGTGAGCGCCGCGAGCAGCACGATCCAGGTCAGGGCGCCGAGCGCGAGCTGTTCGTGGAACGACGCGTAGTGGTCGGCTCCGAGCAGGGCCGCGAGGTACGCGACGCCGAGCCCGGCCGTCGCGAGCGGTTTGCTCACCCGCGGTACTGGAGCTCGTGCCACGACGGCACGGGCGCGAGCTCGAGCAGCGGGCGCCCGCCGCCGGGGTGCTGGTAGGAGAACTCCGCCTCGGCGTCGTCCCAGACCACCTCGAGCGCGCCCCGCTTGACCTGGTTGTCGAGCCACGCACCGCGGAAGATCAGCTTCCGCATCCAGTACACGAGCGACTCGCCCTGCACGAGCGACACGCGCTCCCAGTTGCGTGCGAGGTACCGCCCGAGCCGCGACTGCGGCCCCTCGATCAGGCCCTGCGCGGCCAGCGCGACGAGGTCGCTCGCCTCGTCCTCGTCGAGCTCGTTCACCTCGACGAGCCCGAGCTTCACGGCCGCCGCGACGACGCGCTGCTCGAAGTCGCACGCATTGAAGCTGAAGCTGTAGCCGAGGAACTCGACGACGTAGTCGTTCCCGGAGGTGTAGTTCGCGTCGAGCGTGCCCACGGCCGAAAGCCTAGCCGCGAGGTGGTCGCCGCCCACCGGCTACGGTGTCGCCGTGGTCGCAGCGGCACCGCTCTGGCAACGCCTGATCATCCTCACGCCGGTCTTCCTGATCGGCGCCGGGATCCTGATCGCGACGGGCATCGTGCTCGTCAAGGCGATGGCGCAGACGGTCCGCGACAGCGGCCACCCGCGCTGGTTCTACGCGGGCTTCGTCGCGCTCGTGGGCGTCGTCGGACTGCTGACGTACCTGGGCGTCGAGCTGCCTAGAGAATGAAGACGGGCGTCCCGACGCGGACGTGCTCGAACAGCCACTCGGCCTCCCACACGTGCATGCGGATGCAGCCGTGCGACTCCGAGTATCCGATCGACGAGTCCTCGGGCGTGCCGTGGATCCCGACGCCCGGCACGGAGAGGCCCATCCACCGCGTGCCGAGCGGGTTGCCCGGCCCGGGCGGGACCGGCTTCAGTCCCTTGGCCCACGAGTCGTACGTCGGCGGGTACCACCACGGGTAGCGCTGCTTGTCGACGATCCGGAACCTGCCCGACGGCGTCGGGTAGATCGCCTGGCCGGTCGCGACGTGGAAGGCGCGGACGAGCCGCGTCGCGTGGAAGAGCCGGAGCGTGTTCGCGGCGCGGTCGACCACGATCACCGGGCCGAAGCCGGCGAGCGTGTGCCTCGCCCCGAAGGACAGCGTCACGAGCTCGACCGGCGCGCGCGACCCGGTCGCGAGCTCGCGCCCGATCGCGCGCTGCGCCGCGGCCTCGTCGACGACGCGCCCCGGCGTGTCGTGCACGAAGCGCGGACCGGCGTCGGTTGCGCCGAGGAGCCGCGCGTTCCGCGGCTCGCGCTCGACCCGGAGTGCGAGCCCGTGGACGAACGTCGCGACGGCCGCGCTCGAGTAGGTGACCGGCAGCGCGATCCGGCTCCGCGGCGTCGCCGAGAGCGCCGAGCGCACGGCCGCGTTCACGCCGGCGCGCGCGCCGAGCTGCGCCGGCGTCGCCGTGAACGTCCGCGCGCCGTAGACGACGACGATCGGGCGCGAGAACGTCGCGCGGACGCGCGTGCCCGCCGGCCGCGCGGTCAGCCCGCCGATGTGCGCGCCCGAGACCGAGACGCCGGGCGCGATCGCCTGCAGCACCTCGGCCGGAGACGCCGCCGCGGCGGCGAGCCCGGCGGCGGCGAGGAACGCGGCGATCGTCCTCAGCACGGCTCGTGATTGAAGCAGATGCGTAGGACGACGGCGCCTCGGGGTCCGTCCGGCGGCGGCCGTACCCTCGGCCTCCGATGGAGAGCGGCACCTGGACGATCGCGCCCTGCCCGGCCGACAGCGTGCAGACGCTCGCGGACGGGCTCGGCGTCAGCGAGACCACCGCCTCGGTGCTCGTCCGCCGCGGCTACCGCGAGGTCGAGCCGGCGCGCGCGTTCCTCGCGGGCGCGCTGCCGGGCCACGATCCGTTCCTGCTCGGCGACATGCGCGAGGCGGTCGAGGCGATCCGAGCGGCCGTCGCGGCCGGCGACCGGATCTGCGTCCACGGCGACTACGACGCCGACGGGATCTGCGCGACCGCGCTCGCGGTGCTGCTGCTGCGCGAGCTCGGCGCCGACCCGGACTGGCACCTGCCGTCGCGGTTCGAGGAGGGCTACGGCCTGAACGGCGACACGCTCGCGCGCCTCGCCGACGAGGGCGTCCGCTTCGTGCTCACGGTCGACTGCGGGATCACCGCGGTCGCCGAGGTCGCGGAGGCGCGGCGGCTCGGGCTCGAGGCTCGTCGTCACCGACCACCACCGGCCCGGTCGAGACGTTGCCCGGACTGCCCGGTCGTCGCGACGCTGAAGGGCGAGTACCCGTTCGCCGGCCTCTGCGGGACCGGCGTCGTCTGGAAGCTCGCCGAGGCGCTGCTCGGCCGGGAGCACCCGTTCCTCGACCGGCACCTCGACCTCGTCGCGCTCGCGACCGTCGCCGACGTCGTCCCGCTCGTCGACGAGAACCGCGCGCTCGCGCTCGCCGGCCTGCGCCGGCTCGCCGCAGACGCAGAAGCCCGGGCTGCGCGCGCTGATGCAGGTCGCGCACGTCGATCCCGCGGCGTGCGACGAGAGCGCGGTCGGCTTCCGGCTCGCGCCGCGGATCAACGCCGCCGGGCCGGCTCGGCCAGCCCGAGGCGGCGCTCGCGCTGCTGCTCACCGAGGACGACCGCGAGGCGGCGCGGCTCGCCGACGAGCTCGAGACGCTTGAACCGCGAGCGGCAGGCGGTCGAGGAGCGGATCCTGCGCGCCGCGATCGACGAGATCGAGTCGTGGCCGGAGCCGAACGGCGGCGCGCCGCGGCTACGTCGTCGCCGGCGCCGACTGGCACGAGGGCGTGATCGGCATCGTCGCCTCGCGGCTCGTCGAGCGCTACGGCCGGCCGGTCGTGCTGATCGCCGGCGCCGACGGGAGCTGGAAGGGCTCGGGCCGCGCGCCCGGCTCGTTCGACCTGCACGCCGCGCTCGCCGCGTGCGCCGAGCACCTCGAGCGCTTCGGCGGCCACCGCGCCGCGGCCGGGCTCGCGATCGCGCCCGAGGAGGTCGAGGCGTTCGCGGACGCGTTCGCGGCGCACGCCGACGCCGATGCTCGCCGACGACGATCTCCGCCCGCGGCCCGTCGTCGACGCGATCGTGCGCGGCCCGGAGCTCGGGCTCGGGCTCTGCGAGGAGCTCGCGCGGCTCGCGCCGTTCGGCCTCGGCAACCCGGGCGTCACGCTGCTGATCGACGGCTGCGAGCTGAGCGAGCTCTCGACGGTCGGCGAGGGCAAGCACCTGCGCTTCCGCGTCCGGCAGCGCGGCCGCGACGCCGGCTCGGCGATCGCGTTCGGGAGCGGCTCGCAGCTCGACCGCTTCCGCCGCGATCGGCCGCTACGACGTCGCGTTCCGGCTCCAGGAGAACCGCTGGAACGGCACCGTCTCGCCGCAGCTCGTCGTGCGCCGGATCTTCGACGCGGACGAGCGCTACGACGAGCTGCGCGGCTGGCTCGCCGAGCAGTGGCGCGGCCGGCGAGGCCGCGTGGACGCCCGAGGCGCGCGCGATCTTCGCCGAGCTCGAGCTCGCCGGCGGCGGCGGCGGAGCCTGCTCGAGTCCGAGCCGTTCCGCGCGCTGCTCGAGGCCGAGCCGCCGCTGCGCGTCGGCAGCCTGATCGACCGGCTCCGCGGCGGCGCCGCGGGCGGCGCCGGCGGCGTCGAGCTCGTGCAGGACGACGCGCGATCTGCCGCAGCTTCCTCGTCTGTCGGCGGCGACGGAGCATGGGTCGAAGGGTTCCTCGGCGGGACGGCGTTCTCCTGCCCGTCCCGCGGCGCGAGGGATTGATCCGGAGAGGCCCGGAGTACACTGAGCTCGATGGCAGTACTCGAGCGACATCACGACCTCGTCGATGAGCTGATCGCCGAGGTCGAGGCCTACAAGCCCGACGTCGACCGGGAGCTGCTGACCCGCGCGTTCGACTACGCGGCGACGCGCCCACGACGGGCAGCTGCGCCGCTCGGGCCAGGAGTTCATCTACCACCCGTGGGGCGCCGCGAAGATCCTCGCCGGGCTGCGCCTCGACGAGCCGACGCTCGCCGCCGCGCTGCTCCACGACACGCGTCGAGGACACCGGCATCGACGATCGACGACATCCGCGCCGAGTTCGGCGACGAGATCGCGAAGCTCGTCGAGGGCGTCACGAAGCTGACCCGCGTCCAGTTCCAGAGCCGCGAGCACGCCGAGGCCGAGAACTACCGCAAGCTGATCGTGGCGATGGCCGAGGACGTGCGCGTGATCCTGATCAAGCTCGCCGACCGCCTCCACAACCTGCGCACGATCGAGTACATGGGCAAGCAGACCCAGGTGCGGAAGGCGCGCGAGACGCTCGAGGTGTACGCGCCGCTCGCGCACCGCCTCGGCATCCACGCGCTCAAGTGGGAGCTCGAGGATCTCGCGTTCCAGACGCTGCACCCGCGCAAGTACGAGGAGATCAAGCAGATGGTCGCCGAGCGGCGGGCCGACCGCGAGGAGCACGTGCGCGAGGCGGCGCTCGTGCTCCAGGCGCGAGCTCGACAAGGTCGACATGCCCGCCGAGATCTCCGGCCGCGCGAAGCACTTCTACTCGATCTACGACAAGATGGCCAAGAAGGGCCGCGAGTTCAACGAGATCTACGACCTGACCGCGATGCGCGTGATCGTCGAGCGCGACGGCGACGAGGGAACGCGCGACTGCTACGGCGCGCTCGGCCTGATCCACTCGCTGTGGAAGCCGATGCCCGGCCGCTTCAAGGACTACATCGCGATGCCGAAGTTCAACCGCTACCGCGCGCTGCACACGACCGTGATCGGGCCCGAGGGCCGGCCGCTCGAGATCCAGGTGCGGACGCGCGAGATGCACGCGACCGCCGAGTACGGCGTCGCGGCGCACTGGCTCTACAAGCGCGAGCCGGAAGAAGCAGCGCGACGACGAGTGGACGCGCTGGGTCGAGCAGCTGATGGACGACGGCATCGCCGACGAGGCCGACCCGCGCGAGTTCATGAAGAGCTTCCGCACCGACCTCTTCGACGACGAGGTGCACGTCTTCACGCCGAAGGGCCAGGTGAAGACGCTGCCGGCCGGCTCGACGCCGATCGACTTCGCCTACGCGGTGCACACCGACGTCGGCCACCGCACGGTCGGCGCGAAGGTCAACGGCCGGATCGTGCCGCTCCACTACCGGCTCCAGAACGGCGACTTCGTCGAGATCCTCACCTCGAAGCAGGGCCGCGGCCCGTCGCGCGACTGGATGTCGCTCGCGAAGAGCTCGCGCGCGCGCAACAAGATCCGCCAGTGGTTCTCGCGCGAGACGCGCGAGGACAGGAGCAGAAGGGCCGCGAGGCGCTCGAGCACGCGCTCAAGCAGCAGAACCTGCCGTACGCGAAGCTGCGCGGCTCGGCGGTGCTCGCGCAGGTGATCCGCGACTCGGGCTTCAAGAAGGCCGAGGACTTCTACGTCGCGCTCGGCTCCGGGAAGCTCCAGACCGGCGCGATCGTCAACAAGGTGATCCAGCGCCTGAAGACGGACCAGGTCGCGGAGGAGGCGCCCGTCGTCAAGGCGCCGAAGGCGCGGAGCGCGGTCTCGAGCACCGACATGGGCGTGGTCGTGCCAGGGCGTCGACGACGTGCTGGTCCGGCTCGCGAAGTGCTGCACGCCGGTGCCGGGCGACCCGATCGTCGGCTACATCTCGCTCGGCAAGGGGATCACGATCCACCGCGAGCGACTGCCCGAACGTGAAGGCGCTGATGCGGAACCCGGAGCGGTTCACGCCCGTCGAGTGGGACGGCGACGCGACGAAGTCGTTCCGCGTCCAGATCGCCGTCGACTCGTGGGACCGGCCGCGGCTGCTCGAGGACGTCGCGCGGACGTTCGCCGAGCACGGCGCGAACATCGTCAGCTACGGCGGCGTCGTCGAGGATCAGCTCGCGAAGAACTGGTACACGGCCGAGGTCGGCGACGTGAAGGCGCTGCGCTCGCTGATGAACGCGCTGCGGTCCATCGACGCCGTCTTCGACGCGTACCGCGTCACGCCCTCATAGCCACGCCGGAGCACCGGCTCCACCGGGAGCGTACTCGTTCGCGTCCGTCGCCGAGCTGTACGAGCGCGCCCGGCCGGACTACCCGCAGGACGCGATCGACTGGCTCGTCGCCGCGCCTCGGCCTCGGGCCGGGGCGGGTCGTCGTCGATCTCGCCGCCGGCACCGGGAAGCTGACGCGGCGGCTCGTGCCGAGCGGCGCGCGCGTGGTCGCGGTCGAGCCGCTCGACGAGATGCGCGCGGTGCTCGCGCGCACGGCCCCGCGGGGCCGAGGCGGTCGCCGGCACAGCCGAGGCGATCCCGCTCGACGCCGCGAGCGCGGACGCGGTCACGGTCGGCCAGGCGTTCCACTGGTTCGACGCGGGCCCCGCGGCGGCCGAGATCGCGCGCGTGCTCCGCCCGGGCGGCGCGCTCGCGCCGTCTGGAACATCCGCGACCTCTCCGACCCGCTCCAGGAGCGCGTGAACGAGCTGCTGCTGCCGTACCGGCGCGACACGCCCTCCGAGCACGAGCAGCCGTGGCGCCGCGTCCTCGCCGGCTCGCCCGAGTTCGGCGACGCCGAGGAGGCGTCGTTCCCGTTCACGCAGCTCCACACGACGGCCGAGCTCGTCGACCGCATCGCCTCGATCAGCTTCGTCGCACGGCTCGACGCCGGGGCGCGGGACGAGCTGCTCGCGCAGGTGCGCGGCATGGTCGAGGGGCTGCCGCAGCCGTTCGCGTTTCGCTACCGCACCGACCTGTACGTGTTCCGGCGGGCGTAGCTCAGGGCTCCCACGGGACGCCGCCGGTGTCCCAGCCGACGAGGCAGTACGGCGAGACGATCAGCGCGACGCGCTCGAGGAACGCGCGGTCGTCGCAGCCGTCGGCGACGAGCTCGGCGACGTGGTCGCCCTGGAAGATGACCGGGAGCTGCGTCCGCGCGTCCGGCTTCGGCTCGCCGGCCTGCGGGCCGAGCACGAGCTCGCCGTCCTCGACGAAGAGGATCCCGGCCCAGGCGCAGCCGCCGCGCTCGACGAGCGCCTCGACGACGTCGCGCAGCACGTCGTCCACGTCGCCGCCGCGGTTGAGGACCCGCTCGACCGCCTCGATCGCGCCGGAGCTCACGCGGCCGCCTCCTCGAACGCGGCCACGATCGCGCGCGGAACGCGTCCGGGACGGGGAGCGGTCGCCGCGTCTCCGGCTCGATGAAGACGAGCGTCTGCTTCGGCGGTCACCATCAGCACGTCGGGCCCGTCGTCGCTCAGGTCGCTAGCCGTACGCGGCGTAGTCGTAGGTGACGCTCGTCGTCCCGATCCGCTCGACGCGGACGAACACCTCGAGCAGGTCGTCGAACCGGGCCGGCGCGTGGTACTCGACGCGCGACGCGCGCATCGCGAACTCGGCCGCGGAGCTCGATCGCTGCCGAGGTGCCGGTGGTACTCGGTGCGCGCGAGGTCGAAGTACGGCATGTAGCGGCCGTAGTAGACGACGCCCTGCGCGTCGGTGTCCGAGAACGCGACGCGCGTGTAGGCCGCGTACCGAAACGGCGGCTTCCGGTCGGTCACGTGCCCGAGCTCGATCACGCCTGGATCAGCGCCAGCACCTCGTCGCGCTTCGCCTCCATCAGCTCCTGCGAGCGCGCCTCGAGGTTCAGGCGCAGCAGCGGCTCGGTGTTCGACGGGCGGACGTTCATGTGCCAGTCGTCGGCCTCGATCGAGAGGCCGTCGAGGTGCGAGACGGTGCCCTCGGCGCCGAAGCGCTCCTTCAGCTCCTGCAGCTTCAGCGCGACGTCGGCGACCGGCGTGTTGATCTCGCCGGTGAGGAAGTAGCGTCGACCGGAGCGGCGCGAGGATCTCGCTCAGCTTCTGCCCGCGCCTCGACACGAGCTCGAGCATCAGCAGGAACGGGACGACGCCCGAGTCGGCCTGCGAGAAGTCGCGGAAGTAGTAGTGCGCCGAGACCTCGCCGGCGAAGACCGCGTCCACCTCGCGCATCCGCTGCTTGATGAACGAGTGGCCGACGCGGTTGACGAGCGCCACGCCGCCGGCGGCCTCGATCGCCTCGGGCACCGCCCACGAGGCGCGCACGTCGTAGATCACCTTCCCGCCCGGCTCCTTCGCGAGGATCGACTCGGCGAAGAGCGCGGTCGTGAAGTCGCCGGGGACGAACTCGCCCGTGTCGTCGACGAAGAAGCAGCGGTCGGCGTCCCCGTCGTAGGCGACGCCGAAGTCGGCGCCCTCCTCGCGCGTCGCGCGCACGATGAACTCGCGGTTCTCCGGCAGCAGCGGGTTCGGCTCGTGGTTCGGGAACGAGCCGTCGGGATCGAAGTAGAAGCGCACCGCCTCGACCTGCGGCAGCCGCGCGAGCACGGGCGGCAGCATCGCGCCGGCCATCCCGTTCGCGGCGTCGATCACGACCCGCAGCGGCGCGATCGCGTCGACGTCGACGAACGAGAGCACGCGCTCGACGAACGGCGCCCAGATGTCCTCCGGCGCGACCGTGCCGCGCGCCGCGTCGCGCCACTCGGCGCGCACCGCCCGGTCGCGGACGTCGAGCAGGCCCGACTCGCCGCCGACCGGCAGCGCGCCCGCGGCGCACGATCTTCATCCCGGTGTACTCCTTCGGGTTGTGCGAGGCGGTGACCATGATCCCGCCGTCGAGGCCGAGCTCGCCGACGGCGAAGTAGACCATCTCGGTGCCGACCAGTCCCGAGGTCGAGCACGTCGGCGCCGGCGTCCGCCGCGCCCTCGATCACGCGCGCGGGCCATCGTCGGCGACGAGAGCCGCATGTCGCGCCCGACCGCGATCCGCCGCGGCTCGAACTGCTCGACGTACGCGCGCCCGATCGCGTACGCGCCCTCCTCGTCGAGCTCGCTCGGGTAGAGCCCGCGCACGTCGTACGCCTTGAAGACCGCCGGGTCGAGCACGTCCCGATGCTACGGCGTCGCCCCGCTCAGCGGGAGAAGACCTGCTGGCCTTCTCCTGCCACGCGTCGAGCCCGCCGGGCTCGAGGAAGTTGCAGCCGCCCGCGACGACCTCCTCCGGCATCGTCTCGTAGAACCGGTCGGCGACGAGGCGGAGCTCGCGGTCGCCCTCCTTCGTCTCGGCGACGGGCTCGGCGAGCTCGAACGCGACGGCGAGCTGCTCGCGCGGCTCGTGGAACTCGACCGTCAGCTCGGTGAGCCCGACGTACGCGGCGTGGATCGCGTCGATCGGCTCGCAGAACGAGCGGAGGCTCGCGGCGAGCTCGGGCGGGACCCGCTCGGCCGGCGTGTCGAGCAGGCGCTGTCGCATGCCGTGAGCCTAACCGCCGAGGATCGCCCGGATCGCCTGCGACGACGCCTCGTCCGGCGACTCCGAGATCACCGTCGCCGGCCGCTCGAACCGCGCGAGCGCCTCCGCGAGCGGCTCCGCGCGCAGCGTCCCCTCGCCGTACGGCAGGTGCTTCGTCTCGTTGCGGTTCGCGTACTGGATGTCCGAGAAGTGGATGTGGAACGGCGCGCCCGGCTCGAGCACGGCGTCGACCTTCGCGAGCGCCTCGGCGAACGGCTCGACGGACGTGAACGCGCCGTCCGAGGTCGCGTGCATGTGCGCGAAGTCGAGCACGGGCCGCACCCAGCCGAGCCGGCGCGAGATCTCGACGACGTCGTCGGCCGATCCGAGCTCGCGGACGCGGCCCATCACCTCGATCCCGAACGGCACGGCGCGGTCCTTCGCGGCGAGCCGCTCGCGCAGCTCGCCGAGCTGCTCGCAGACCGAGTCGATCGCCTCCTCGCGCGTGCGCCCGAGCAGGAAGCCGGGGTGGAAGACGACGAGCTCGGCGCCGGCCGCGCGGGCGATCCCGGCCGAGTGGTCGAGCATGCCGACCGCCATGTTCAGCTTCTTGCCGCGCTCGGCGTGCCCCATGAAGCCGGCGATCGGCGCATGCACCGAGAGCACGATCCCGTGCTCGCGCGCGAGCTCGCCGAAGCGCGCGGCGAAGTCGTAGTCCATCCAGAAGCGGCCCTCGAAGTCGATCTCGCAGGCGCTGTAGCCGCGCTCGAGCAGGAGCTCGACCGCCGCCTCCGGGCTCTCCCGCGACGGCACCCGCGCGGGACCGAAATGCAGCGGGCCGGTCACGGCGGCGAAGCCTAGTCCGGGCTCCCGCGTCGCGCCCGCGGCTCGGCCGAGCGCGGTCCGCGACAAGACTCGACCAGACGGTCCGCGCCCCACCCACCCGGGGGAAACCACCCACAAAGAAGGCTACGCAGGAAGCCGTCACGGATCTGTGCCAACTTCGGAGAAAAAGCGTGCAAGGCCGACTCTTCCAGGCTCCAGGCGCCCTCGCGATCCCGTCGTCCGCGCGGCTCGGCCCGGCACGGCCCGATTCCGTCCGACCGCCTCTCTACCCTCGAAACGTGTCCAAGCCTCCGTCGCGGATCGATCTGCTCGAGCTCGACATCGACCTCCGCCTCGCCGACCTCTGGCGCGAGGCCGCCGGCATCGACGAATGGTCGCTCGAGGTCGTCGCCGCGTTCATGCGCGCCGCGTACGGCAAGGGCTACTGCGACGCGCTGACCGAGGAGCTGCCCGGCTCGCTGTGCGCCGACCACGGCTACCGCGTCCCGGAGCGGCGGTACCCGGCGCCCGCCGACGCCTGAGCCTCGGCGACGCCGACCGCTGCGCCGCCCTCGTCGCTCCCCACCCTCGACCGGCCGCGTGCCGAGCCCGGCTAGACTGACCCCCGTGGCCCGTGCTTCGGGATGCGCAGCCCGGCGAGGCTCGTGGTCGCGCTCTCGGTCGCCTCGCTGCTCGCGATCTTCCTGCTGTACACGGCGCTCGGCGGCAACTCGACGCCGCTGCTCCAGCCGAGCAACCTCGCCGGCCACACGGGCACCGTCTCGCTGACCGGCAAGGTCGTCGGCCCGCTCGCCGGCGACGCGCACACGAGCGACGGCCTCCGGTTCGAGCTCCAGAACATCAACGGCCCGAGCCCGAAGGTGCCGATCGTCTACCGCGGCTCGGTGCCCGACCTGTTCAAGACCGGGCGCGACGTGAACGTCACCGGGCACCTCAGGGGCGACGCGTTCGTCGCCAACCAGATGACGACGAAGTGCCCGAGCAAGTACACGTCGTCGCCGTCCGCGCAGACCTAGATGGCTGAGCTCGGCCGCGCGGCGCTCGTCGTCAGCTTCGGGCTCGCGCTCTACGCGCTCGTCGCCGGGACCGCCGCGGCCCTCACGAACCGGCGCCGGCTCGCCGACTCGGCCCGCAACGCGCTGATCGCGTGCTTCGGCTCGACCGTCGTCGCCGCGATCGTGCTCGCGACGGCGCTCGTCCGGCACGACTTCACGTTCGTCTACGTCGCCGCGCACACGAGCCGCACGCTGCAGCCGATCTACGCGCTGTCGCGCGTTCTGGGGCGGCCAGGAGGGCTCGCTGCTGCTCTGGCTGCTCGTGCTGACGGGCTACGGCGCGCTCGCGGTCGCGCTCAACCGGAAGCTGCTGCGGGACCTGATCGCGTGGGTCGTGCCCGTCGTCGGCGGGATCGCGAGCTTCTTCGCGTTCATGCTCGTCGCGGTCTCGAGCCCGTTCGACACGCAGACCCGCGCGCTCGACGGGGCCGGGCTCGTGCCGAGCCTCCAGAACCCGTACATGGTCGCGCACCCGCCGATGCTCTACCTCGGCTACGTCGGGCTGACGATCCCGTTCGCGTTCGCCGCCGCCGCGATGCTCTCCGGCCACACCGACGAGCGGTGGATCGTCGCGACGCGCCGCTGGACGCTCGCCGCCTGGATGTTCCTCGGCTTCGGCCAGCTGCTCGGCGCCCACTGGGCCTACACCGAGGTCGGCTGGGGCGGCTACTACGCGTGGGATCCGGTCGAGAACGCGGCGCTGATGCCGTGGCTCGCGGCCACCGCGTTCCTGCACTCCGTGATGGTCCAGGAGCGGAAGGGGATGCTGAAGATCTGGAACATGGTGCTCGTCGCGCTCGCGTTCGAGCTCTCGATCTTCGGCACGTTCCTCACCCGCTCGGGCGTGATCAACTCGATCCACTCGTTCGCGAAGAGCTCGATCGGCGGCTGGTTCCTCGGGTTCGTGATCGTGACGACGCTCTTCTCGACGACGCTGATCCTCTGGCGGCTGCCGCTGCTGCGGGCGAAGACGAAGCTCGAGTCGGCGCTCTCGCGCGAGGCGACGTTCCTCTACAACAACCTGCTCCTCGTCGCGCTCTGCCTGACGATCCTCTGGGGCGTGCTCTTCCCGGTCCTGACCCAGCTCTACAACGGCGAGTCGCGGACGATCGGCCGGCCGTACTACGACTTCTTCCTGCGCGCGTTCGGGCTGCCGCTGCTCCTGCTGATGGGGATCGGGCCGCTGATCGCGTGGCGGCGGACGTCCGTCTCGTCGCTCGTGAAGACGCTCCGCTGGCCGATCAGGGCCGCCCTCGTGGCCGGGGTCGCGCTCGTCGTCGCCGGCGCCGGCTGGTCGCGGCCCGGGCTGATCGCGTACACCTTCTGCGCGTTCGTGCTCACGACGATCGTGATCGAGCTCGTGCGCGGCACGCGCGCGACCGGCTCGCTGTTGCGGCTCGTCTCGGGCAACCGGCGCCGCTACGGCGGCTACATCGTCCACGCGTCGATCGTGCTGCTCGCGATCGGCATCGCGGGCTCGAGCGCGTACTCGAGCACGGTCGAGCGGAAGCTGCAGCCGGGTCAGTCGATGACGGTCGCCGGCTACACGCTCACCTACGACGGCCTCAAGACGACGAAGGGCCCGACCGCGTTCGAGACCCGCGCGCTCCTCTCGCTCTCCGGCAAGGCGGGCGGGACGCTGCGGACCGGCGCGAACGACTACTTCGTCGGCGGCAACTCGCGCGAGGTCGGCATCCACACGAACTGGCTCCGCGCCGAGGACCTCTACGTGATCCTCGACCAGAAGAACGGCAACACGATCTACTTCAAGGTGCTCGTGAAACCGCTCGTGAACCTCGTCTGGATCGCCGGGATCGTCTTCGTCCTCGGCTCGCTCGTGGCGCTGTGGCCGGACGCGCGCGAGCAACGGCGGCTCGCCGCCCGGCTCGCGCTCGCGAGGGCATGACCGCGCTCGTCCTGGGGGCGGTGCTCGCCGTCGCGGCGGTCGTGCTCGTCGCGCTGCCGTTCCTGCGCGAACCCGGCCCGACCGACGACCGCCTCGACGCGCCGACCGCGGCGCAGGAGGACCGGCTCGCGCTCCTCGAGGAGCGCGACCGCGCGCTCGCCGCGCTGAAGGAGCTCGAGTTCGACCACCGCACCGGCAAGATCGGCGACGAGGACTACCGCGCGCTCGTCGGCCCGCTCCGCCGCGCCGCCGCGCAGGCGTTGCGCTCGCTCGACGACGGCCGCCCGCAGGAGTAGCCCCGCTTCGGGCGAATGACGGACGCGATGAAGGCGGTCCTCCTGGGCATGGTGCTCGCGCTCGCTCTGGCAGTGCCGGCGCTCGGCGACGACATCGGGGCGAAGAAGCAGGCGGTCGACTCGAAGATCGCCGACCTGCACAGCGCGCTCACGGTGCAGCAGCAGCGCGAGGCCGGCCTCCGCACCCAGATCGACGACGTCACGTCGCGGATCCGCGCCCTCGAGGCGCAGGTCGGAGACGTCTCGCTCCGGCTGCAGACCCTCGAGCAGGACCTCGCGCTCCACCAGTCGCGGCTCTCGAAGCTGAACGAGCTGTTCCGGATCCAGACGCAGCGGCTGAACCTGCTAAGCGGCAGTACCGCCTCTCGGTTGCGCGCCTCAACCAGCGGCTCGTCGCGATCTACGAGTCGGACGACGTCTCGCCGCTCGACGTCGTGCTCGGGTCGGGCTCGATCCAGGAGGTGCTCGACCTCTCGAACTACCTGACGAAGATCGGGGAGGAGGACCGGTACATCGCGCGGGAGGTGGCGCGCTCGAAGCGCGAGGTCGGGCAGGCGCGCAAGAAGACGGCCGCGATCGAGCGCACGATCCGTGGCGAGACACGCGCGATCACCGCCCGCCAGGCGCAGACGCTCGAGACGCGCGACGCGCTCGTCGGCGCGAAGCAGTCGCTCGACTCGACGAAGCAGCAGAAGCTCGTCGCGCTCTCCGACCTGAGCACGCAGGAGCGGGCCGAGGCGAGCGAGATCGACGCGCTGCAGCAGGTGAGCGCGTCGCTCGGCGCGCAGATCCGCGCCGCGCAGGCGCAGAGCAGCGGCGCGTCGGACGTGACGCCGTCGTCGGCAGGCCTCGTCTGGCCGGTCAGCGGCCCGATCACGAGCCCGTTCGGCTGGCGCTGGGGCCGGATGCACGAGGGGATCGACATCGGCGTCGGGTACGGCACCCCGATCCGCGCCGCGGCCGCCGGCCGCGTCATCTACTGCGGCTGGGAAGAGGGCTACGGCAACCTCATCGTCCTCGACAACGGCGGCGACCTCGCGACCGCGTACGGCCACCAGTCGTCGATCGCCGTGAGTTGCGGCCAGAGGTGAGCCAGGGCCAGGTGATCGGCTACGTCGGCTGCACCGGCCACTGCACGGGCCCGCATCTGCACTTCGAAGTCCGCATCAACGGCAATCCGGTCGATCCGCTGGGCTATCTCTAACCGAGCCGACGCCTCTTCGGAGCGGAGCGTGAAGGCCGTCGCCGGCGAAGCCGGCGAGGGTCTGCGCGGGCCGGAATTCGGTCCGGGTCCGCCGCGGCTAGCCGAGGCCGAATGTCTGCGCGAGCAGGAAGAAGTTCAGCGCGATGATCACGGCTGCGACGACGCACGCCACAGCCGTCGTCACCCGCCGGTTCACGAACTGCCCCATCAGTTCCGGCTTGGCGGTGAACCAGATCAGCGGGACGAGCGCGAACGGGATCCCGAACGAGAGCACGACCTGCGAGAACACGAGCGTCCGGGTCGGGTTGACGCCGAGCGCGATCACGACGAACGCCGGCACCATCGTCACGAGCCGCCGGACCCAGACCGGGATCTGCCGCCGGATGAACCCCTGCATCACGACCTGCCCCGAGAGCGTCCCGACGGCGGACGACGACAGGCCCGAGCCGAGCAGCGCGACCGCGAAGAGCGCGGCGGCGGCCGGGCCGAGGATCGGCTCGAGCGTCTGGTGCGCGGTCTCGAGCGAGGCGACGTCGTTCAGGCCCTTGCCGTAGAAGGTCGCGGCCGCCATCACGAGCATCGAGAGGTTGATCAGGCCGGCGAGCGTCATCGCGACGATCACGTCGATGCGCGTGTAGCGGAGCAGCCGGCGGCCCTCCTCCTCGGTCCCGGCGACGATCCGGTCCTGCGTCAGCGCCGAGTGGAGGTAGATCACGTGCGGCATCACGGTCGCGCCGATGATCCCGACGGCGAGCAGGACCGACTCCGAGCCCTGCGAACTGCGGGACGAGGATGTGCTCGCCCGTCGCGCGCAGGTCGGGCCGCGCGAAGATCATCTCGGCGAGGTAGCAGACGCCGATCATCCCGACGATCGTCGCGATCACCGCCTCGAACGGCCGGAACCCGAACCGCTGCAGGCCGAGGATCGAGAACGCGACGATCCCGGTCAGCACCGCCGAGACGAACAGGCTCGTCCCGACGAGGAGCTGGAACCCGATCGCGGCGCCGAGGAACTCGGCCAGGTCGGTCGCCATCGCGATCACCTCGGCCTGGACCCCAGCAGGAACCACGACGTGCGCCGCGAGAACTTGTCGCGGCAGACCTCGGGCAGGTTCCTGCGGGTCGCGATCCCGAGCTTCGCCGACAGCGTCTGGATCAGCATCGCCATCAGGTTCGAGGCGACGATCACCCAGACGAGCGTGTAGCCGAACTTCGAGCCGGCGGCGATGTTGGTCGCGAAGTTGCCGGGGTCGATGTACGCGACGCACGCGATGAACGCGGGGCCGAGGAACGGCAAGGCCCGGAAGCGGGTGCGGTGGAACGCGTCGTCGACGGTCCGGAGCCCCGCCGGCAGCGCCTGCTGCTGGGTTGCCACGGAGAAAGTTTAGCCTAGACTAAAAATCGCTCAGGCGGCCGGGGCCCGCACGAGGTGCAGGTCCGGCAGGTTCCGCCAGCGCTCGTCGAGGTCGAAGCCGTAGCCGACGAAGAACTCGTCCGGGACGGTGAACCCGACGTACGCGATCGGCAGGTCGTCGACGAGGCGGCGGTACGGCCGGTCGAAGAGCACCGCGACCGCGAGCGACGCGGGACTGCGGAGCGCGAGCGACCGCGTCAGGTAGTGCATGGTCAGGCCGGTGTCGACGACCTCGTCGACGATCAGGATGTCGCGGCCCTCGATCCGCTGGTCGAGGTCCTTGAGGAAGCGGATCCGGGCGTGGCCGCCGGTCTCGGCGCCGCCGTAGCCGGCGAGCTCGACGAAGTCGAGCGCGTGCGGGATCCCGATCGCGCGCGAGAGGTCGGCGACGAACGGCACGCACGCCTTCAGCGGGCCGACGAGCACCGGCTCGCGACCCTCGTAGTCGCGCTCGATCTCGGCGCCGAGATCCCGGACGCGGACGGCGAGCTCCGCCGCGTCGAGGTACACGTCGCCGATCCGGCCGTCGAGAGGGGTCGCCGTCAGCTCGCGTTGCGCAGCCCGTAGCGGGAGGCGAGCCGCTCGAAGTCGCGCTCGTAGAAGAGCTTGATCTTCACCTCGGGGTACAGCTGGCGGAGCTTGCGCAGCTTGCGGTTCTTGCGCGTGACGAGCGACTGCTTCATCACCGTCACCTCGAGGTAGAGGTCCTGCTCGGGGAGGTAGAAGTCGGGCGTGAACGCCTCGACCACGCGCCCGTCCGCGTCCCGCTCCAGGACGAACGTGTGCGGCTCGTAGAGCCAGGGCACGCCGTAGTAGTCGAGGATCTTGGCGTACTCCAGCTCGGCCTCGTTGACGAAGCGAGGCTGGTCAGACCCTCGATATGCCTGGAAAGTGGGCGTTTCCAGAGCCACCTGAGGCCACGGTATCAGCGCGGTCGGATGCCGGCGACCGCGCCGCGGCCTCGATTCGGCGCGGAGCCGTCTCTACACTCTGACCCGTGCCGCCGCGGACGATCGCGCACCTGTCGGACATCCACTGCGGCGGTCCTCACTTCGTGCCGGACCTGATGGAGCGCGCGATCTCCGAGATCAACGCCCTCGAGCCCGACATCGTCGTGTGCTCCGGCGACCTGACCACGTTCGGGTTCAAGGAGGAGTACGCGCAGGCGAAGCGCTACCTCGACCGGATCGACTGCGAGTCGTTCGTCGTGATCCCGGGCAACCACGACTCGCGCAACGTCGGCTACGCGCACTTCGAGGATCTCTTCGGCGAGCGGAACTCGGTGCTCCGCAAGGACGGGATCACGGTCGTCGCGGTCGACTCGACCGAGCCGGACCTCGACCACGGCCAGATCGGCCGCGGCCGCTACGGCTGGATCGAGCAGGAGTTCGCGGCGGAGCCGGCCGACCTGCGCGTGTTCGTGCTCCACCACCACCTGCTCCCGGTCCCGGGCACGGGCCGCGAGCGCAACGTCGTGTACGACGCCGGCGACGCGCTCGAGTGCCTCCAGCGCGCCGGCGTGAACCTCGTCCTCTCCGGGCACAAGCACGTGCCGTACGCGTGGCGGCTCGAGAACCTGTTCGTCGTGAACACGGGCACGGTTTCCTCGCTGCGCCTTCGAGGCAAGACGAGGCCTTGTTACAACGTGGTCGAGGTCAACGGCTCCCACGTCGCGGTCTGGCGGCGGTACCCGTTCCACGGCCAGGAGCGGATCATCCAGTTCGACCTCGCAGACGCTCGAGTACGAGAAGTACACCGGCCGGATCGAGAACGAGGTGACGGCGCGCCGGTGAAGGCCGTCGCCCTCATCGACGGCGAGCACGTGCCCGCGGTCGTTCGCGAGGCGCTCGCCGAGCTGCCGTACGAATGGGTCGGCGCGATCCTCGTCGGCGGCTCCGAGAAGCTGCGCGGCGTGCCCGACTACGGCGTGCCGCTGCTCGCCGACTTCGCCGACGCCGGCAGCGCCGAGGTCGCGGTCGACCTCTCGGACGAGCCGGTGCTCGGCCCCGCCGAGCGGATGCGCTGGGCATCGCGCGCGCTCGCGGCCGGCCTCGCGTACGTGGGCGCCGACTTCCGCTTCGACCCGCCGCGGTACGCGGCGTGGGAGCGGCCGCCGCTGACGGTCGCCGTGATCGGGACGCGCAAGCGCGTCGGGAAGACGGCGGTCGCCGGGCACGTCGCCCGGCTGCTCGCCCGCGACCACGACGTCGTCGTCGTCGCGGTCGGACGCGGCGGGCCGCCCGAGCCGGAGCTCGTCGAGTCGCCGCCGTCGGTCGCCGAGCTCGTCGCGCTCTCTCGCGCGGGCAGGCACGCGGCCTCCGACCATCTCGAGACCGCGGCGCTCTTCGGCGTCCCGACGATCGGCTGCCGCCGCGCGGGCGGCGGGCTCGCCGGCCAGGTGTTCGTCTCGAACGTGCTCGAGGGAGCGCGGCTCGCCGCCGCGCGCGGGCCGGACGTGGTCGTCTTCGACTCGAGCGGCACCGCGATCCCGCCCGTCGAGGTCGACCGCCGCGTGCTCGTGGTCGGCGCCGAGCACGGACCTCGACGCGGACTTCAACCTGTACCGGCGGCTGATCTCCGATCTCGTCGTCTCCGTCGGCGGCGAGCGTCGAGGGCGCGTTCCCCGCGACGCTCCGGCTGCGCGCGCTCGAGCCGCTCGAGGGCCGCGTCGCGGTCTTCACCGCCGGCGGCGCCGACACGTCCGGGCTCGACGCCGACGTCGTCCACGTCTCGCGCAACCTCGGCGACCGCGCGGCGCTCGACGCCGAGCTCGCCGCGCGTCGACGCCGACACGTACCTCGTCGAGCTGAAGGGCGCAGCGATCGACGTCGTCGCCGAGCACGCGCTCGCGCGCGGGCGCCGCGTCGTGCTCGCCGCGAACGACGTCGTCGCGCCCGAGCTCGACGACGGCGCTGCTCGCACTCGTCCCCGTCCCGGCGGCCGCGGGCTGATGGAACGCCGCTACGGCGATCCGCTCCCGCTCGGCGAGCCCGGCGGGCTCCCGTACTCGAAGGGGCTGATGGCGCGCGCGCTGATCGCGGCCGGCGTCTGCGCGGAGCGCGCGTACCGCGTCGCGCGTCGGATCGAGCTCGACCTCGCCGAGCGCGGCGAGACGTCGCTCGAGGTCGAGCGGTTCGAGGAGCTCGCGGCCGAGGTGCTCGGCGAGGAGGAGGGGCGCGGCGCGGCCGGCCGCCTCCGCCGCTACGCGGCGCTGCAGGCGCTCGACGTCCCGATCGTGCTCCTCGTCGGCGGCGCCACCGGCACCGGCAAGTCGACCGTCGCGACCGAGGCCGCGCACCGGCTCGGGATCACGCGGGTCACCTCGACCGACTTCATCCGGCAGACGATCCGCGCCTTCTTCTCGGTCGACTTCATGCCGTCGGTGCACTACTCGAGCTTCGAGGCGCGCCACCCCGGCCTCGCGTCCGAGACGGGCGACCCGCTGATCGACGGCTTCCTGGACCAGACCGCGCAACGTCCTCGTCGGCGTCGAGGCGGTGATCGAGCCGGGCGCTCGCCGAGGGCTGGTCGATGGTGCTCGAGGGCGTGCACCTCCTCCCGGGGCTCGTGCCGCTCGAGATCGAGGGCGCGCTCGTCGTCCACACGGTGCTGCGGATCGAGGACGAGGACGTCCACCGCGGGCACTTCCACGTACGCGACGCAACGACCGGCGGCGTGCGCGCGATGGACAAGTACCTGACACGACTGGACGACATCCGCACAATTCAGGACTACATCGTCGAGCGAGCGGAGAGGGCGGGCGTGCCGGTGATCGAGAGCCACGAACACGGAGCGGGCGACCGCCGCGGTCATGGAGCTCGTGCTCTCGCTCGGCCGAGCAGCTGGAGCCGGTCGCGTGACGGACCTCCAGACCGAGCCGCAGGTCGAGGGCTTCGAGCCCGAGCCCGGCCGCGCAGCCCGTGCATCTGCGAGAGCTACGCGCGCGTGACCGAGCGGGCCGCGCTCGCCGGCGCGCGCTGGCTCGGGCGGGCCGACCAGGACGCGGCCGAGGAGGCGGCGTTCTCCGGCGCGCGGTATGCGCTCGAGAACCTGCCGATCAGCGGCCGGATCGTGATCGGCGCCGCCGAGGGCGCCGAGCAGCTCAGCGTCGGCACGCTGATCGGCGCGGGCGGGGAGGAGGTCGACCTCGCCGTCGACCCGCTCGAGGGTCGGGCGGTCACGGCGCGCGGCGGCAACAACGCGCTCTCGATGATCGCGGTCGGCCCGCGCGGCTCGATGCCGACGCTGCCCGGACATGTACATGCGCAAGATGGCCGTCGGCCCGCGCGCGCGCGGGAAGATCTCGCTGAAGCTGCCGGTCGGCGACAACATCCGCGCGATCGCCGACGCGTACGGCCGGATGGTCAACGACGTCACCACGATCGTGCTCGACCGGCCGCGCCACCACGACCTCGTCGAGGAGATCCGCGACGCCGGCGCCCGGATCAAGCTGATCCAGGACGGCGACGTGCTCGCCGTCGATCTCGGCCGCCGTCCGCGGCACGAACGACCACCTCGCGATCGGGATCGGCGGCACGCGCCAGGCCGTGCTCTCGGCCGCCGCGCTCCGCTGCCTCGGCGGCGAGCTCCAGGCCCAGCTCTGGCCGACGCGCCGCGCCGAGATCGAGGAGGCGCACGCGCACGGGATCGACGACGTCGAGCGGATCTTCACGATCGACGACCTCGCGCCCGAGGAGGTGATCGTCGTCGCGACGGGCGTCTCGAACGGCGAGCTCCTCCGCGGCGTCCGCTACCTCGCCGACTCGGCGCGCACGCACTCGCTCGTGATGTGCACCCGCTGCAACTGGGTCAGGTTCGTCGACTGCACGCACTTCTTCGCACGGGAGCGCAGCGAGGACGTTCGCCTGTCGTAGCGGCGACACCGCTCTCCGCAGCGCCGTTGCGGCGGTACGTACACTCGCGGCGTGGCACTCGCAGAAGAAGTTGTCGAAGCTCTCCGGCAGGTCGAGGATCCCGAGCTCGGGATGGACATCGTCGAGCTCGGGCTGCTCTCCGACGTCGAGGTCGAGGGCGCGAAGGTGAAGGTCATCTACACGCTCACCTCGATGGGCTGCCCGGCCGGGCAGATGATCGAGGAGGACATCGACCGCGTCGTCCGGCTCGTCCCGGGCGTCGAGGACGTCGAGGCCGAGCTCACGTTCGACCCGCCGTGGACGCCGGACCGGATGTCCGAGGATGCGAAGTTCATCCTCGGCATCGGCTGAGTTCCGCGCGCCGCCACAGCGTTCCGCCGGAGCGGAGCGTGAAGGCCGTCGCCGGCGAGGGCCTGCGCGAGCTGGAATTCGGTCCGGGTCCGCTATCCGATTCGAAGGACGACCTTGCCGAACTGCGCGCCGCTCTCGAGGCGCTCGTGCGCGGCGCGGGCCTCCGCGAGCGGGAAGACCGTGTCGACTACCGGCCGCGCCTTCCCCGCCGCGACGAGCGCGTACGCGCCGGCGAAGTCGTCCGGCGTGCCCATCGTCGAGCCGAGGATAGAGAGCTCGCGCCACCACACCCGG
Organism: uncultured Actinomycetes bacterium; assembly: GCA_963729135.1. Lineage (GTDB taxonomy): Bacteria > Actinomycetota > Thermoleophilia > Gaiellales > Gaiellaceae > PALSA-600. Next base: position 338,607 of record CAVSMT010000006.1, on the reverse strand, counting down.
TGGAGCGCGGCCGGCGGGTTCGGGCCGCTCGACGCGCCGCAGACGACGATCCGGCCTCCGAACCGGGCCGCCGCGAGCGACCGCGCCCACGTCGCCTCGCCGACGTGCTCGACGACCACGTGCGCGCCGCCGCCGGTCAGCTCACGGACCGCGGCCGGGACGTCGTCGCGGTCGTGGTTCAGCGTCGCGTCGGCTCCGAGCCCGCGCGCCCGCTCGAGCTTCTCGTCGCTCGACGACGTGACGACGACGTTCGCGCCGAGCGCCTTTGCGATCGCGAGCGCGGCCGTGGCGACGCCGCCGCCGATGCCCCACACGAGGACCCACTCGCCGGGCTCGAGCCGCGCGCGCGTGGCGAGCATCCGGTACGCGGTCAGGAAGACGAGCGGGAACGCCGCCGCCTCCTCGAAGGAGAGCCCGTCCGGGATCGGGTGCACCGCCGACTGCGGCACGGCGACGAGCTCGGCGTAGGTGCCGTCGCCGTGCTCGCCGAGCACCGCGATCCCCGCGCCGTGCCCGAGCCCCGGGTTGATCACGACGCGCTCGTCCGTACCCGCGATCACGCCGGCGCCGTCCGCGCCGAGGATCCGCGGCTTCGGCACCGACGGGCGGCCCTGCCGGACCCAGAGGTCGAGGCGGTTCAGCGAGGCGGCGCGGAGCTCGACGACGACCTCGTCCGGCCCCGCGACCGGGTCGGGCGCGTCCTCGTAGCGGAGCACCTCCGGCCCGCCGTCCTCGTGGATCCGGATCGCCTTCACCCGCGCGATCGTACGCAGAGCAAAATGAGCCCGTGACGACGGCCGAGGTGGTGCGCCTGGGGCAGGAGCTGGGGCTCGACGCGGTCGGCGTCGCGCGCGCCGAGCCGTACGCAGGCACCGAGCGGCACATCCGCGAGCGGCGGGCGCGCGGCCTCTTCGGACGGATGCGCTTCACGATGGCGCGGCCGGACGTGTCGTGCCACCCCGAGCGGCTGCTCCCCGGCGCGCGCGCGGTCGTCTCCGCGGCGCTCTGCTACTACGCGCCCGAGCCGGCCCGCCCGGCCGGCCGCGGCCGCCTGCCGCGGTACACGTGGCGCGAGCGGTACGCCGAGCTGCGCGCGAAGCTCGAGGCGCTCGGCCGCGAGCTCGGCGGCGAGCATCGCGTGCTCGTGGACTCGAACGACCACGTCGACCGCGAGGCGGCGGCGCGCTCGGGCGTCGGCTTCTACGGCAAGAACACGATGCTGATCACGCGCCGGCACGGCTCGTGGGTCGTCCTCGGCGCGCTCGTGACGACCGCCGAGCTCGAGCCGACGCCGCCGCTCCCGACCGACTGCGGCGCGTGCACCCTGTGCGTCGACGCGTGCCCGACCGGCGCGCTCGACGAGCCCGGCGTGCTCGACGCGACGCGCTGCCTCTCGTACTGGACGCAGGCTCCCGAGCCCGTCCCGCGCGAGTACCGCGCGCACCTCGGCGCCCAGGTCTACGGCTGCGACATCTGCCAGGACGTGTGCCCGTGGAACCGCGGGATCGAGAAGCGCCGCGCGCGGCGACGAGCCCGACCCCGGCGCGCACGTCGACCTCGTCGAGTGGCTCGAGGCCGACGGCGCCGCGCTCGTGCGGAGCCTCGACCGCCTGTACGTCCCCCGGAACGACCCGCGCTGGCTGCGGCGGAACGCGCTCGTCGCGCTCGGCAACGTCGGCGAAGCCGATGCTCGCACCCGTGGCGCAATCGAACGGCACGCGGGCGGCGACGACGAGCTGCTCGCCGAGCACGCGGCGTGGGCCCTCGAGCGACTGGGGGAACGGTGGACCTGAACCGCCTCGAGCGGCAGATCGCGAGAATCCGGCTGATCGCCGTCCCGTTCGCGATCTTCCAGGTCGCGATCACGACGAACTATCCGCCGGGCTACGAGAACTGGGCCTGGGTGACGACGGTCGTCTTCACGGTCGGCTCGGTCGCGATCTACGTCTGGGCGCGCCGGCCGCTCTTCGGGCGCGCGGCGTTTGCGCGCAGCGTGACCGCGCTCGGCTTCGACTTCGTCGTGATCTCGTCGTTCGCGCTGCTCTACAACTGGGAGCTCGGCACGCCGGCGAGAGAGCTGCTCCTGTTCCCGCTGCTCGAGGGCTGCCTGCGCTTCGCGGTCGTCGGCGGCGTGGTGATGGCGCTGCTGACCGTGCCGGTCGCCGCCACGTTCGAATGGCTCCGCGCCGACCGGTTCGACGAGCGGTACCACTGGGACTTCGTCACGTTCGAGCTCGGCTTCGCGGTCTTCGTCGCGCTCGTCGTCGGCGCGCTCGTCGGGCAGCTCCGCGTCGAGAACGCGAGCGCGCAGGCGCGGGCCGCGGAGGCGGAAGCCCTCCGCGACGAGCTCGGCCGGCGCGCCGACCTCCTGGACGCCGTCAACCGCTGCGCGCGGGCGCTGAGCTCGTCGCTCGAGCTCTCCGAGGCGTTCGGCGCGTTCATCCGCGAGCTGCGCGGCCTGCTCCCGTTCGACCGCGTCGCGATCGTGCTCGCCGAGGACGGCTCCGCGCGCGTGATGGCCGCCGCCGGCGCCGGCGCGGACGAGACGTACCCGCCGGGCACGGTGACGCCGCTCGCGGGCACGCTGCTCGCGGACGTGCTCGCCTCGAACCAGCCGGTCTACCGGCGCGAGCTCGAGCCGGCGCGGTACCGGGAGGAGGAGGCGTTCGTGGCGCTCGGCCTCGGCAGCCGGCTCGCCGCTCCGCTCGTCGCCGGCACGCGCACGATCGGGATGCTGTCGCTCGTCCGCACCGGCCGCGACGCGTTCGAGCAGGAGGAGATCGAGCTCCTCGCGCTGCTCGGCCGGCTCGTCGCGACCGCCGCGCAGAACATCCACGCGTACGACGCCGAGCGCCGGACGGTCGAGGAGCTGCGGCGCCTCTCGTCGCTGCGCGCCGACTTCGTCTCGCTCGTCTCGCACGAGCTGCGCAGCCCGATGGCCGCGGTGATCGGCTCCGCGCGGACGCTCCAGCGGCGCTGGCGCGAGCTCTCGCCCGAGCACCGCGACTCGTTCCTCGCGCTGATCGCGGACGAGACGGACCGGCTCGCGAGCCTCGTCGGCGACGTGCTCGACACCTCGCGCATCGACACCGGCACGTTCGGCTACGCGTTCCGCGACGTCGACATGCGCGTCCTCGTCGAGGAGGCGGTCGCCGCCGCGGCGGCCGGGCAGGACGGGGTCGAGCTCGTCTCGACGATGACGGGCGCGCTCCCGAGCGTGTACGGCGACGCCGACCGGCTGCGGCAGGTGCTCGCGAACCTGATCGAGAACGCGGTCAAGTACTCACCCGACGGCGAGACGGTCGAGGTGCGGGCGACGTCGATCGACGGCCGCGCGGTCGTCGTCGACGTCAGCGACCACGGGACCGGGATCGCAGCGGAGGACCAGCGGATCATCTTCGAGAAGTTCGGCCGCGCCCGCGGCCAGAGCACGAAGCCGGGCACGGGCCTCGGCCTCTACATCGCCCGCTCGATCACGGAGGCGCACGGCGGAACGCTCGACGTGGCGTCGCTCCCGGGCCGCGGGTCGACGTTCACGCTGACCCTTCCGACAGGCGCGCCGGCGCCGGGCTGATGGCCCGATCGTGGGTGCGCGCCTGCTCAGACTCCGCCGCGACCGCTGAGATCGGCGCCGCGGGCCAGTCGAATCAAATGACGAAAGGCCCAGCGAGAAGGGAGCCGCGACCATGAAGCTGACCACCATGACGCAGGTCACCGTCGACGGAGTGATGCAGGGCAACGGCGGTGCGTCGGATGAGGACCGCAGGAACGGATTCGAGCGCGGCGGATGGGCCATGGGGGCGGGCGACGGCGAGACCATGACGTTCATCAGCCAGACCTACCAGCGGGCCGACGCGTTCCTGTTCGGCCGTCGGACGTACGAGCTCTTCGCCGGCTACTGGGGTGCAGAGGAGCGGGCTCGCGCCGCGGCGGAGGATCCGGGCGGCCACCCGATCACGGATGCCTTGAACACGAGGCCCAAGTACCTCGTATCGAACACGCTCACCGAACCGCGCTGGGCGAACACGACGGTCCTCTCCGGCGACGTCGCGGCGGCCATCCGCGAGCTGAAGGCGAGCCCGGGAGGCGAACTGCAGGTGCACGGCAGCGGCGCCCTGATCCGATGGCTGCTCGACAACGAGCTCGTCGACGAGATGATCCTGCTCATCGTCCCGGTCGTCCTCGGCCAGGGCACGCGGCTGTTCCCCGACGCCGGCCCGGACATCGCGCTCGACCTGGTCGACTCGCGAGCCGACTCGAAGGGCGTGGCGATCCAGGTCTACCGGCCCGCCGGGCGCCGGCGGTCTGCACCCGCCACCGCCGACCGACGGAACGACTGACCTCCCCCGGGGCTGTGTCGTTGCCGGTCTTGCCGCACCGTTCCGGTGAGCCTCGGCCCCGAGGCGGCGCGGCGACAGGTTGTCGCGGCTAGACGCGCGTCTTCGCGGGTGCGCGGCGGAGCAGGCGCTCGAGCTCGCGGGCGCGGTCGGCGACCGCGGCGCGGAGGTCGGGCGGGTCGAGGACGACCGCTTCGCCGCCGAACGAGAGCACCTCGCCGACGAGCCACTCGGCGCTCCCGACCGCGCGGTCCGACGACGCCGAGCCGTCGTCGAGCGGGATCGCGCCCTTCTCGACCTCCCACCGCGCGACGTCGGGCGAGTACCAGATGTGGGCGCTCGTGGCCCCGCGGAGCTGCGACGGGTCGAACGCGGCGCGCGGGGTGAAGCCGCGCCGGAGCTGCTTCGCGCGCCGCATCCGGTCGAGGCGGTAGCTGCGCGGCTGGTCGCGATCGAGGTCCCACGTGTGGACGTACCAGTGCGGCAGCCGGCGCTCGATCGAGTACGGCTCGACCGTGCGCGTCTCGAGCTCGGTCGAGTCCGGCTTGAGGTACTCGAGCTCGACGACGCGGTGCGCGCCGATCGCGCGGGTGAGCGTCGCGACGAGATCCTCCTCCGCGCCCGCGTGCGGCGCGGGCGTCTGCGCGAGGTCGAACGCGCCGAACGTCTCCTCGAGCTTCGCCCGCACGCGGTCGAGCGGCGAGTGCGCGCCTGCCGCGATCATCGGGCCGACGAACTCGAGCGCGAGCCGGATCGCCCGCGCCTCGAGCGGCGTCAGCCGCGGCGGCCGCCGGAACGCGTCGCCGAAGAGCTCCTTGTCCACGTGCACCTCGTCGCCGCGCAGCTCGGCGTAGACCGCGTAGCAGCCGCCGCCGAAGTTGACGAGGTTCAGGAGCGACAGGTGCTCCTCGAGCGCGTCTCCGGGGATCGAGAACCGCGCGACGAGCTCGGAGGCCGGGATCACGGCCTCGCGCGCCTCGCCGCACGCCGTCAGCAGGTACGCGAGCAGCGACTGGAGGACGCCGAAGCGCTCGGGCGCGACGGGGCCGGACGGCCGCTCGGCGGGCGCGGCGGGAGCCTCGCCCGCGGCGGGCGCAGCCGGCGTCGGGGCGGGGCCGTCGTGGGCGTTCCGGGCCGCACGAGCACCCTCGACCGAGAGCCGGCGGAGCGACGACGGCTCGAGCGGCACCGCCCGGCCGTCCTGGCGGAGGATCCACCGCGCGAGCAGCGGCAGCGATGCGTACTCGGTGACGAAGACGCCGTCCTCGACGCGGTTCCGCCGCCCGTCGTACACGCGCTGTCAGCCACCACGCGGTATCCGGCGCGACCTCGATCCGCGCCTCGCCGGCGACCTTGCCGAACTGCCAGTCGGCGCGGCCGCGGTACTCCTCGATGTCGAAGTCCTCCGGCATCCGGAAGTCCCGCTCGCGCCGCGAGGCGTAGCGGATGTCCGAGCGGATGCGCGAGACGCGGAAGCTCTTGATCACGCTGTCGTCCTGGTCGGCGCCGATCACGTACCACGTGCCGTTCTCGGGGAGCAGCGCGTACGGGTTCACCACGCGTTCGCGCTCCGTGTCCCGCGCGATCGACCGGTACGCGAAGCGGATCGTGCGCTGCTTCGAGATCGCGCCCTCGAGCTTGCCGAGGCGCCCCTGGAGCTCGGGCGTGTAGTCCGGATCGTGCACCTCGACACGAACGGCGTTCTCCGTCGGCGCCGAGTCGCCGGAGCCGGACGGGCGGCCGAGCGCGAGGTTCTGGAGCGCGAGCCGCAGCGGCTCGGCGTACGCGAAGCGTCCTTCGAGCAGATACAGACAGGTCTGCAACGCCGCGAGCTCGTCGTCCTCGAGCTCGAGCGGCGGCAGGAAGTACCGCTCCGAGCGGAGCGTGTACAGCTCCTCGCCGGTGTACTCGTCGCGCTGCGAGTCGAGCGGGACGCCGAGCCCGACGAGCTCCGCGCGGTCGGAGTAGAAGCGCCGCGCGAACGCCTCGTCGCTCATCTCCTGGTAGCCCTCGACGTTCGACTTGATGTCGCGCGCGGTCAGCGGCCGGCGCTCGGCCATCAGGAACGCGACCAGCGAGAGCTGGCGGATCAGCTTGTCGGTGTCGTGGCTCATCGGCTCCCGAGCTTACCGCTCGGCAGCCGACAGGCTCAGGCGGCCACGCGCGAGCGCTCGAGGTGCTGGTGCGACGGGCAGTAGTCGCGCTCGGGCAGCGGCGTCCGCTGGCACGGCTTGCCCTTGCGCGTCGTCGCGTGGCAGTGGGCGACGCCGCCCTCGAACGTGCCGGCCTCGATCTGCTCCTCGATGAACTCGACCGCGGCGCCGACGCCCTCGTTCACGGCCCACGCGACCTGCGCCTGCACCGTGATCGGGAAGTAGCGCCGGATGTCCTGGAAGAGCGCCCGGTCGGGCTTCGCGAAGTAGTGCGGGTCGGCCGCGAGCCGCTCCATCGTCGCCTCGCAGGCCGCGAGCACCTCGCGGCGGTACTCGAGCTGCGTGGAGGCGTCGACGTACGGGTCGATCAGATCCTTGATCGAGCGGTAGATCGCTCGTGAGTACTGATACATGCAGTGCTGAATATGGAGGGTCCGCTCGTCCATGCCGTTGGGCGATCTCCTGGTTACTGTGCCGGAATGCGTGTTAGGGAGCCGTAAAACGAGGGGCCGGCGTTCTGGGGCGCCGCTCGAACCGAGAGATTACACCGTCTTCCACCCTGTTACAAATGTTCTCTGTTCTGAGAACGGATCCGGCTACCGCTGAAGGACGACGAGGCGCTCCTCGGTCATCTCCCGGACGGCCCACGCCGGGCCCTCCTTCGTGTTCCCGGAGGCCTTCACGCCGCCGTACGGCATCTGGTCGGCGCGGAACGTCGGCGCCTCGTTCACGACGACGCCGCCGAACTCGAGCCGCTCGGCCGCGTCGAGGGCGGCGCGCACGCTCTCGGTGAAGATCGCCGCCTGGAGTCCGTACTCCGTCGCGTTCGCGCGCTCGATCGCCTCGTCGAGCGAGCCGACGGGCGAGACGGTGCAGACCGGGCCGAAGACCTCGTCGCACTCGACGTTCGCGTCGGGCGCCGGCCGGGCGATCACCGTCGGGCGGATCAGGCCGTCCGCGGTCGTCTCGCCGCCGGTGAGCACCTCGCCGCCCGAAGCTCCGATCCACTCGAGGATGCGGTCGCGCGCGCCGGTGTCGATCACCGGGCCGACGTCGGTGTTCTCGTCGGACGGGTCGCCGACGCGGAGCGACTCGGTCTCCGCGACGAGCCGCTCGGCGAACGCGTCGTACGCGCCGCCGACGACGTAGATCCGCTGCACCGAGATGCAGCTCTGCCCGGCGAACGAGAACGCGTTGGCGGCGAGCTTCGCGGCGACGGCGGCCGCGTCGGCGCTCTCGTCGACGATCGCGGGCGTCGCGTTCCCGAGCTCGAGCTTCACGCGCTTCCGCGCCGCGCGCCGCGCGAGGTCCCAGCCGACGCCGGCCGAGCCGGTGAAGGTGACGAGCTTCACCCGCTCGTCCTCGACGAGCGCGTCGCCGATCTCGGCCGCGGGGCCGGCGACGACGTTCAGCCAGCCGGCGGGGAGGCCCGCCGCCTCGAAGAGGTCGGCGAGGAAGAGCGCCGAGAGCGGCGTCGCCGTCGCGGGCTTGAGCACGACCGGGCAGCCGGCGGCGATCGCCGGGGCGACCTTGTGGGCGACGAGGTTGAGCGGGAAGTTGAACGGGCTGATCGCGGCGACGATCCCGATCGGGCGCCGGAGCGTGAACGCGAGCTTGCCCTCGCCGGCGGGCGACGCATCCATCGGCACGACGTCGCCGGCGAGCCGGCGGGCCTCGACCGCGGAGAACGTGCAGGTCGAGACGGCGCGCTCCGCCTCGACCCGCGCGGCCTTCAGCGGCTTGCCGGCCTCGGCACAGATCAGCGCCGCCGCCTCGTCCCGGCGGGCCGCGAGCTCGCGGGCGGCGGCGTCGAGGATCGCGGCGCGGCGGTGCGCGGGGAGCGGCGCCGCGAGCGCGGCCGCGGCGGCGTCGAGCGCGCGGCGCGTCTCGGCGGCGCCGCCGCGGGCGACGCGTCCGACGACCTCGCCCGAGTACGGCGAGGCGACCTCGATCCACGCGCCGGTCGACACCCGCTCGCCGCCGATCGGGAGCTCGCGATCCGGCAGCAGCGTCGCCACGCGGGCGAGTCTACGTTCCGTCCGGGCCGCCTCGTAGCCTGGGGCCGTGGCGATGTGCCAGGTCTGCCGCCGGAACCTCCTCGCGGGCGAGCGGTTCCGCCGCTGGCGCTACGCCGGCCGCGACTCGACGGTGTGCGTGATCTGCGAGCCGGTCGCCCGGCGCGAGGCCTGGGTCCCGCTCGCGGAGCGCTACGAGCGCGTGACCGCGAACGGGCTCAGCGGCTCGGTCCGGCGCGTGGCGTGAGCCGGCGCATCTGGACGCCGAGGCGCCGCGCCGCGTACGGGACGCTGCCGCCCTGGACGACGACCGACGCGAGCACGACGACGAAGACGAGCTGGTAGATCCGCGTCGCGTCGTCGACGCCCTCCTCGAGCGCGAGCGACGCGAGCAGGATCGGGACCGCGCCCTTCAGCCCGCCCCACGCGATGAACGCGCGCTCGCCGCGCCGGAGCCGCGTGCCGGCGAGGAGCGGCCAGATGACGAGCGGCCGGATCACGAGCGCGAGCACCGCCGCGAGCGCGAGGCCCTGGGCCCATCGCCCGGCGCCGAGCGAGCCGATCGAGATCGTCAGCCCTAGCGCGATGAAGACGACGATCTCGGCGAGCGAGGAGAGCGCCTCGGAGAAGATCTCGCTCTCGACCTTGAACGGTGCGCGGACGTCGCTCACGATCAGCCCGGCCACGAACGCGGCGAGGAAGCCCGAGCCGTGCGCGACCGATGCCAGCCCGTACACGAGCCCGGCGCCGGCGAGCGTGCGCAGCGTGTACAGCCCCGGGCTCGGGAGCGAGAGGCGCTTCATCACCGCGCCGATCGCGAGCCCGCCGGCGATCCCGACCGCGAGCCCGATCGACATCTGCAGCGCGAACTCGCGCACGACGATCCAGAAGCTCGCGTCCGGCTGCGTCGCGAGGTCGATCATCCCGATCATCAGCGCGATCCCGACCGGGTCGTTCGCGCCCGACTCGCCGAGCAGGATCGTCCCGGTCTTGCCCGCGATCTCGCGGTCGCCGAGCACCGAGAACATCACCGCCGGGTCGGTCGGCGCGACCGCGGCGCCGAGGAGGCCGCTCACGATCCAGCTCAGGCCGAGCGCCCAGTGGGCGACGAGCGCGATCCCGCCGGCGGTCGCGAACGTGCCGAGGACGCCGAGGGTGACGATCGGCGTGGCCGCGACGCGGAACCGGCGCCACCCGATCGCCGTGCCGCCGTCGAAGAGGATCACGATCAGCGCGACCGACGCGACGCGCCCGACCGTCTTCGTCGAGACGTCGAGCGACGGGAAGATGCTCGCGACGAGCGACGCGGCGAGGAGGAACGGCGCCGCCGCCGGGATCGAAAACCGTTCGCTCACCTTCGACGTGAGGAGCGCGGCCGAGAGCGTCGCGGCGACGACCAGGATCGCGGTCCCGAAGGTCGTCAGCTCGTGCACGTCGCCGACGCTATCCCGCTCGGCGAGCGAGAAGCGCTGCAACCGCTCCGAAAGTCCTTACGTTTTTGTCATCCACGGCATACTTCGGACGCCCTACTCTTGATGCGGATGCGCCGGTTGCTCCTGATCCCGTTCGCCTGCCTGTTGCTTGCGCTGCCGCCCGCCGCCCTTGCGCGCGACACGGCCGCCAGCAGCGGGTCGCTCGTCGTGAGCAACGCCTGGGTGCGCCAGATCGTCGTGCAGGGGAGCGGCACGGTCTACGGTCACATCGACTCGGGGACACTCACCGTCGTCTCGTACGACCCGGCCGACACGCAGGCGCCGCGAGTGAGCGGCGCCGTCGGGAGGACGATCGGCAACACCGTCCGGTACTCCGGCACCGACATGCGCTTCCTCTTCCCGAACGGCCGCTACCTGATCACGCTCGAGGGCGCGGGCATCGATATCTCCGCCGTCGGCCAGGGCACGGTCACCGCGGCCGGGCTCGGCACCGACAACGACGGCACGCTCGCGGTCAACGGCGGGAAGCCGCTGCAGGTGGGCTTCACCTCCGGCCTGGCCGTCTTCGGCGCGAAGAAGGGCGCCGACGTCGCGGCCGCCAACGGCGCGTCCGCGAAAGCGTCGAAGTAGCGATGGCCGCTCCGACTCCGACGATCCTGGTCGTGGAGGACGAGAGCTCGATCGCGTCGTTCGTCTCGCTGTACCTCAAGAACGCCGGCTACGGCGTCAAGACCGCCGCGACGGGGGCCGAAGGGCTTGCGTCGGTCGCGGCCGAGAAGCCGTCGCTGATCGTGCTCGACCTCATGCTCCCGGACATCGACGGGATCGAGGTCTGCAAGCAGATCCGCCAGAGCTCCGACGTCCCGATCCTGATGCTGACCGCGCGCGACGAGGACGTCGACAAGATCATCGGGCTCGAGGTCGGTGCCGACGACTACCTGACGAAGCCGTTCAACCCGCGCGAGCTCGTCGCCCGGATCCGGTCGGTGCTGCGCCGCGCGACCCCCGAGCGCCAGGAGCGCGAGAGCGAGGTGCTCGTCCACGGCGACCTGCAGGTCGACGCCGGCCGGCACGAGGTGCACGTCGGCGAGGAGGAGATCGCCCTCGCGCCGAAGGAGTTCGACCTGTTGTGGGAGCTCCTCGACCATCGCGGCCTCGTGCTCACGCGCGACCAGCTCCTCGAGCGCGTGTGGGGCTACACGTTCGCGGGCGACACGCGCACCGTCGACGTGCACGTCCGCCAGCTCCGCCGCAAGCTCGGCGACGCGTCGCCGATCGTGACGGTCTGGGGCGTCGGCTACAAGGTCTCGCCGGCGAGGGACGCGCAGAAGGACGCTGCGCACACGTAGGAAGGCGCCGTGCTGTCGTCGCTCCGCGTCCGGCTGCCGCTCTTCTTCATCGGCGGGATCCTCGTCGCGGCGCTCGTCACGACCGCGATCGCCGTCCAGCTCTTCCGGTCGTTCGCGCACGACCAGACCGTCGCCGAGCTCCAGCGCGAGGCGAACGGGATCGCGCAGCTGTACTCGAACGCGATCAACGCCGACTTCAACACGTCGGTCAAGCGGGAGTCGCGTCGCGCGCCGACGTTCGCGCGGGTGAGCCTCGAGCGGGCGACCGGCGACAAGATCTACTTCGTCGGCCCGCCGCCGTTCCCGGGCGAGAAGTCCGGGCTGCGGCCCCTGAGCCCGTCGACGCTCGACTGGACGTCGCCGCAGACGCTGACGTTCGAGCTCACGCCGCCGGGCCTCTCCCACGCGTACTACGCGGTCTCGCACCCGGTCAAGCTCGCCGGGCAGACGATCGGCGCGATCGTGGTCGCGAAGCGCAAGGCCGACGTCTCGAACAGCGTGCTCGCGCTGATCGAGCGGCTCGCGCTCGCGGGCGCGCTCGGCCTCGTCGTCGCCGGGATGCTCGCGTGGTACCTGTCGTGGCGCATCGTCACGCCGGTGCTCGCGCTCTCGCGCGCCGCCGACGAGGTGGCCGGCGGCAACTACGCGGTCGAGCTCCCTGAGCGCGCGCCGGGCGAGATCGGCCATCTCACCGAGCGGTTCGGGGAGATGGCGGTCAGGCTCGCCGAGTCCGAGGCGAACGAGCGGAAGTTCCTGATGTCGGTGTCGCACGAGCTGCGCACGCCGCTCACCGCGATCCGCGGCCATGTCTCCGCGCTCCGAGAGGGCCTGGCCGAGGATCCCGAGAGCCGCGACGCATTCGCTCGAGATCGTCGAGGCCGAGGCGCGGCGGCTCGAGCGGCTCGTCGGCGACATCCTCGACCTCGCGAAGCTGAACGCGCACCGCTTCACGGTGATGACCGAGGAGGTGGACATGGAGCAGCTGCTGCAGCACGCGTACGAGACGTTCACCGACGAGGCCCGGCGTCGCGCGATCGACTACCGCGTCGAGCTCGACGCGCACCCGGTGATCGTCTCCGACGGCGACCGCGTGCTCCAGATCGTCGGCAACCTGCTCTCGAACGCGTTCAAGGCGACGCCCGACGGCGGCGAGATCACGCCTCGGGCTCAGCCAGCAGAACGGGACGATCAGCGTCTCCGTCGAGGACACGGGCCCCGGGATCCCGGCGGAGAACCGCGAGCGGCTCTTCCGCCCGTTCGTCTCCGAGGGCGCCGGCGGCACGGGCCTCGGGCTCGCGATCGCGAAGGAGCTCTCGGGCGCGCTCGGCGGGCGGATCGACGTCGACTCGGCGCTCGGCCACGGCTCGCGGTTCGAGCTGCTCCTCCCCGCGCGTGGGATGCCGGCCGTCCTGCGGTTCTGACCGCTACCCCGCGTCGGCGGGGCGGAGCTCGACGACCTGCGCGCGCGGCTCGAGCGCCCGCTCGATCCGGTCGAGGCGCTCGTTCAGGCCGCGCCACTGGCCGGTGATCAGGTCGACGAGGAGGTCGAGGTCGTCGACGCGCGCGTGCCGCTCGGCGAGCAGGTCGCCCTCGAGCCGCTCCAGCCGGCGGATCGTCTGGTTCGCGAGGCCCTTCACCTCGGCGAGCCGGCGCGCGATCGGCGCGGCCTCCTCGCGCAGCCCCTCGCGCAGGGCGCTCCCGACCGCGTCGGGGAGGACGACCTGCAGCTCGTCGGCCGTGAGCGCGAGCGCCTCGATCTGGAGTCGCGCCCGGTCGAGCGCGGCGGCCACCTCGGGTGGCAGCGAGTAGCGGTCGTGCATCGGCTCGACGGTAACGCCGCCGCCGGATGGAATCAAGGCGAGTCGGCCCGGCAGCGGAGAATGGGGCCGTGCTGACCGCCGAGCTCGAGTACGACCTCCCGGGCGAGCTGATCGCCCAGCACCCGGCGGAGCGCCGGGACGGGTCGCGGCTGCTCGTGGCCGACCGCGCGTCCGGCGCCGTTCGACACCGGCTCGTCCGCGATCTCCCGGACGAGCTCGCGCCCGGGACGCTGACCGTCGTGAACGACACGCGGGTCGTCCCGGCGCGGATCCCGCTCGAGCGGCCGCGCGGCGAGGTGCTGCTGCTCGAGCCGCTCGGCGGCGGGGAGTGGGAGGGGCTCGCGCGGCCGACGCGGCGGCTGCGGCCCGGCGTCCGGTACGGGCCGGTCGAGCTGCTCGAGCACCTCGGCGAGGGGCGCTGGCGGCTGCGGCTCGCCGGCGAGCCGGCGGGCGACGTGCCGCTGCCGCCGTACATCACCGAGCCGCTCGGCGACCCGGGTCGGTACCAGACGGTGTACGCCGCGGTGGACGGGTCGGCCGCCGCGCCGACGGCCGGGCTGCACTTCACGCCGGAGCTCCTCGCGCGGCTCGACGTCGAGCGCGTGACGCTCCACGTCGGGCTCGACACGTTCCGACCGGTCGCGGCGGCGACGCTCGAGGAGCATCGCGCTCCACGGCGAGCGGTACGAGGTACGGCCCGAGGCGTGGGAGCGGATCCGGCGCGCGGAGCGCGTGCTCGCGGTCGGGACGACGTCGGTGCGCGTGCTCGAGACGCTCGCCCGCGGCGGCCCGCCGGCCGGCCGCACGGACCTGTTCGTCACGCCCGGCTTCGAGTTCCGCCGCGTCGACGCGCTGCTCACGAACTTCCATCTCCCGCGCTCGACGCTCCTCGCGCTCGTGATGGCGTTCGCGGGCGTCGAGGAGACCCGGCGCCTGTACCGCCTCGCGGTCGAGGAGCGGTACCGCTTCTACTCCTTCGGCGACGCGATGCTGCTCCTGTGATGAGCTTCCGCGTCGAGGCGACCGACGGCGCCGCCCGCGCAGGCGTGCTCGCGACCGCGCACGGCGAGGTGCGGACGCCGGTGTTCATGCCGGTCGGGACGAAGGCCACGGTGAAGACGCTCGACCCGGCCGAGCTGGAGCGGCTCGGGGCGCAGATCGTGCTCGGGAACTCGTACCACCTGCACTTCCGGCCCGGCGACGGCCTGATCGCGGAGCTCGGCGGGCTGCACCGCTTCATGGGCTGGGACGCGCCGATCCTGACCGACTCGGGCGGGTTCCAGGTCTTCTCGCTGCGGGACACGCTGCTCGCGGTCGATGACGACGGGGTGACCTTCCGGAGCGTCTACGACGGAGCGGCGGTCCGGTTCACGCCGGAGCTCGCGGCCGAGATCCAGCGGAACCTCGGCAGCGACGTCGCCATGTGCCTCGACCACGTCCCGCCGGCCGGCGTGCCGCGCACCGAGCTCGCCGAGGCCGTGCGCCGTACCACCGAGTGGGCGCGCCGCCAGCGGCACGCGCCGCGCGCCGAGGGCCAGCTCCGCTTCGGGATCAGCCAGGGCGGCACCGACCCCGAGCTGCGGCGGCGGTCGACCGAGGAGATCGCCGAGCTCGACTTCGACGGCAACGCGATCGGCGGCCTCGCGATCGGCGAGGACCGCGCGGCGATGTTCGAGGCGACCGACACCGCGGCGGCGCAGATGCCGGCCGACCGGCCGCGCTACTTCATGGGGATCGGCGACCCCGAGGGGATCCTCGAGGTGATCGAGGCCGGGGTGGACATGTTCGACTGCGTGCTCCCGACGCGGACCGCACGCACCGGCAGCGCGCTCACCCGCGACGGGCGGCTCAACCTCCGGAACGCCCGCTTCGCGCGCGACCCGCGGCCGCTCGACGAGGAGCTGCGACTGCCCGGCGTGCACGCGCTTCTCGCGCGCCTATCTCCGCCATCTCGTGAACCAGGAGGAGCTCCTCGGGCTCCGCCTCCTGTCGCTCCACAATCTACGCTTCCTCCTCGAGCTGACCCGCGGCGCGCGCGATGCGATCGAGCGCCGCGAGTTCGCCTCCTTCAAGCGCGACGTACTGGAGCGACTCGGCATGCCGGCAACCCTGATCGTGATCGCGGTCATCCTCGCCCTCGGCTGGTTCCTGCTCGCGGTGCCCCAGCGCCGGCGCACCCGCATGCACGCGGCGATGCAGGACTCGATCGAGGTCGGCGACGAGATCATCACCGCGGGCGGGCTCCACGCGGTCGTCCGCGAGCTCGGCGAGTCCGAGCTGCGTGTCGAGATCGCGCCGAACGTCGTCGCCACGCTCGACCGCCGGGCGGTCGCCGCCGTGGCCGAAGAAATTCCAAACCAAATCTCAGACGAGACTCCTCCCGAGTCGAGCTAACCTGTTTCCGGCTTGGCGTCGCGCCGCTCCCACCTCCTCCTCGTAGCGCTGATCCTCGCGGCTCTCGCGGGCGTCGTGCTGATCGGCCTCCCGGGGTCGCCGATGCACAAGACGCTGCGCAAGGGCCTCGACCTCCAGGGCGGCCTCGAGGTCGTCCTCCAGGCCCAGCCGCCGCACGGCCACGCGCTCACGGCCGACGACATGAACCGCTCGGTGGACATCATGCGGAACCGCGTCGACAAGCTCGGCGTCTCCGAGCCGATCATCCGCAAGCAGGGCACGAACCAGATCGTGATCCAGCTCCCGGCGGTGCACGACCAGAACCAGGCCGCGTCCGTGATCGGGAAGACGGCGCAGCTCGAGCTCTACGACCTGACGCCGTCGCTGCTGCCGCCGTCGATCGACGCGTCGCAGAACCCGGTCGTGTTCACGAGCCTCTACGAGCTCCTGAGCCGCGTCCAGGACCAGAAGAGCATCCCGAGCGCCTACTACCTCTTCAACAGCAAGACCCGGAAGCCGGTGCGCGGGCCGGTCGAGACGAAGGCGGAGCTGCTCAAGCCCACGCACGGCAAGGTGCCGAAGGGGTTCGAGGTGATGACCGTTCCCGGCCGTGCGGTCGTGATCACGTGCGACTCGACGATCGCGGTGGCCTGCCCCGGCCCGAGCGGCGGCGTCACCCCGGCGGCCGGCGTGACCTACTACTACCTCTTCAAGCACGGGATCTACCCGACCGACTCGTCGAGCCCGTACCCGCAGATGACCGGGAACGATCTGAAGCTGAGCGGCACGCAGCAGGACTTCGACCCGACCACCGGCGAGCCGATCGTGACGATGAAGTTCACGGGCAACGGCAACAAGATCTTCCACAGCATCACGCGCAACGAGGCGGTGCGCGGCCAGACGCTCGGCATCAAGCAGAGCTTCGCGATCGTCCTCGACAACCAGCTCTACTCGTACCCGTCGATCGACTACCAGCAGTACCCGGACGGGATCGACCCGACCGCCGGCGGCGCCGAGATCACCGGGATCGCGTCGCTCGGCGAGGCGAAGAACCTCGCGCTCGTGCTCCAGACCGGCGCCCTGCCGGTCAAGTTCGAGACGATCGAGCGCACCGACGTCTCGGCGACGCTCGGCAAGGACTCGCTCCGCCAGGCGCGCGACGCGGCGATCGCCGGGCTCATCGCGGTCTGCATCTTCCTGCTCATCCTCTACCGCTTCCTCGGCCTCGTCGCCGTGCTCGGGCTCGCGATCTACGCCGCGTTCATGTACGCGGCGATCCTGATCTTCGGCGTCACGCTGACGCTCCCCGGCTTCGCCGGCCTGATCCTCACGATCGGCGTCGCGGCCGACGCGAACGTCGTCATCTTCGAACGCATCAAGGAGGAAGCGCGCGCCGGCAAGTCGGTGCGCGCCTCGATCGCGACCGGCTACGCGAAGGGCTTCCACACGATCATCGACGCGAACGTGGTGACGTGCATCACCGCGCTGGTCCTGTTCGGGTTCGCGACCGCCGAGGTGAAGGGCTTCGCGCTGATGCTGCTCATCGGCACCGTCGTCTCGCTCGTCACGGCCGTCGCCGCGACGCGCGCGATGCTCGGCCTCCTCGCCGGCTTCCGCTGGTTCGAGAACCCCGCGTTCATGGGCGCGGCCGGCACGCAGAAGGGCCGCTGGCTCCAGATCGACTTCATGGGCCGCCGGCGGCTCTGGTTCGCGATCTCGGGCGCGGTGATCGCGATCAGCCTCGTCTCGCTCGCGGTGCGCGGGCTCAACTTCGGGATCGACTTCACCGGCGGCGCACAGATCGTCTTCACGACCAAGGAGCCCGTGTCGCTCGAGAAGGTCCGCGCGCAGGCCGGAGCGATCGGCCAGAAGGACGCGATCGTCCAGGGCCGCGGCAGCATCGACCGGCTCCGACAGCTACAAGAGCTTCCAGATCCAGGTGAAGAAGCTGTCGTCGGCCGAGCAGACGACGCTCGTGAACGACCTCCAGGACAAGGTCGGCGCGCAGACGCCCAGCGTGAGGAACGTCTCGTCGAGCTTCGGCCACCAGATCGCGATCGGGGCGATGTGGGCGATCTTCGGCTCGCTGCTCCTGATCGTGCTCTACATCGCGTTCCGCTTCGACTTCAAGTTCGCGATCCCGGTGATCGTCGCGCTGCTCCACGACATCCTGATCACCGTCGGCATCTACTCCGTCACCGGCCGGGAGGTGACGACGTCGACGGTCGCGGCGGTGCTCACCGTCTTGGGTTACTCGATCTACGACACGATCATCATCTTCGACCGGATACGCGAGAACGTCCCGCTGATGCGGCGGGCGTCGTTCGCCACGATCGCGAACGTGTCGCTGTGGGAGACGATCCGCCGCTCGCTGGCGACGACGTTCATCACGCTGCTGCCGGTGATCTCGCTGTTCTTCTTCGGCGGCGCGACGCTGAAGGACTTCGCCTTCGCGCTGATCGTCGGGATCACCTCCGGCGCGTACTCGTCGATCTTCATCGCGGCCCCGCTGCTCACGGTCCTCAAGGAGCGCGAGCCCGACTACCAGCACCGGATGGGCGACGTGCTCCTCGGCGACGACGCCGACCGCGTGCTGCGGCGGGCCCCGGCGACCGCCCCGCAACTCGCGGCGGTTGCGGCCGCGGCCACCGAAGTCGCGCCCGTCGCCGCGGTGGACGAGGCCGAAGGCGCCGACGTCGAGGACGACGTGGACGTCGACGACGATGTGGACGTCGACGACGCGGGCGACGAGGCCGATGACGGCGGCGAGGGCGTTTCGCAGGACGCGAAGCGCGAGCGGCGCCGGCAGCGGCGTCGCGCGAGGCCGCATGGACGGCGCTGACGGCGTCGAGCCCGGGCCCGACCCCGAACCCACCTCCGCGCCCGATCGCGACCCGGTTCTCGAGCGCCTGCTCGCGCTGATCGGTCCCCGCGTCGACGACGCGCGCTCGTTCCTCGACGACGCGACCTCGCGGTGGCGCGGCGACGCGCTGCGCGTCAGCGAGGGCACGCGCCACCGGCTCCGCGACCTCTTCCAGGAGCTCGGCCTCGTCACGCGCGAGGACTGGGACGAGCTCGAGCTCCGCGTCGCGCAGCTCGAGCACCGGCTGCGGCTGATCGAGGACCGCGACGGCGTGGACGAGCCGCCCGAGTGGCCGGCGCGACCTCTCGCGTAGACACGCCTGCTACCGTGCCCGGCACGGAGGGCGATCCGGCTCTCCAGTGAGGTCGCGTTTCCTTCATCGGTAACGGGATCTCGACCGACCGAAGGAGTGAAGGAGACATGACCCAGGATTTCCGCGCGCTCGGCGCCTCGGATGCCGTGTGCAACGTCCTCTCGGAGCGGGGGATCGACGCCCCGTTCCCGATCCAGAGCCTCGTGATCCCGGAGGCGCTTCGCGGCAGCGACGTGCTCGCGAAGAGCCCGACCGGATCCGGCAAGACGATCGCGTTCGCGATCCCGATCGTCGAGCTCCTCGACCTCGACGCGACGCAGCCGTCCGCGCTCGTGCTCGTCCCGACGCGCGAGCTCGCGGCGCAGGTGACCGAGGAGATGGAGCTCGTCGGCGGCGCGCGCGGCGTTCGCGCCGCGGCGGTCTACGGCGGCGTCCCGCTGAAGAAGCAGGCCGACGAGGCGCGCCGGGCGCACGTCGTCGTCGCCACGCCCGGCCGGCTCCAGGACCTCGTCGACCGGAGGATGCTCTCGATCGACGACGTCCGCGTGCTCGTCCTCGACGAGGCCGACCGGATGCTCGACATGGGCTTCAAGCCGCAGGTCGACCGGCTCGTCCGCGTGCTGCCCGAGGACCGGCAGACGATGTTCTTCTCGGCCACGCTCGACGGCGAGGTCGGCGAGCTGGCGCGACGCTACACGCGCATGCCGGCGAAGTTCGAGGGCGAGCTGCCCGCGGACCGGCGGAGCGGCGAGGTCGACCACCAGTTCATCCCGGTCACGGCCGACAACAAGGTGCAGACGCTCGTCGAGCTGCTGCCCGGCGACGACGGGCTCGCGCTCGTCTTCGTCCGGACGAAGGCCGGCGCCGACCGGCTCGTGCAGAAGCTCCGCCGGCACGACGTCGACGCGGTCGCGATCCACGGCGACAAGGCGCAGGCGCAGCGCGAGCGGGCGCTCGAGCGCTTCGACGCCGGCAAGGTGCGGACGCTCGTCGCGACCGACCTCGCCGCGCGCGGGCTCGACGTCGAGCGGATCACGCACGTGATCAACTTCGACCCGCCGGAGGAGGCGTCGGCGTACACGCACCGCGTCGGCCGCACCGGCCGCGCCGGGCGCGGCGGCACCGGGATCACGCTCGTCCTTCCCGAGCAGCAGGCGGACGTCAGCCGCGTCGCGCGCCTCCAGGGCCACACCGAGCAGTTCCAGGCCACCGGCATGAAGCTCGCGCGGCCGAAGCTCGTGTACACGTCGCGCCGCGGCCGGAGATCGAAGTGGTAGAGGAACGGCTCACCGAGAAGCAGGCGGCGACGATCCGCGCCGAGCTCGAGGAGCTCGAGGGCCCGCGCCGCACCGAGGTCGTCGCCGCGATCAAGAAGGCGCGCGAGTTCGGCGACCTCTCGGAGAACTTCGAGTACCACGCGGCGAAGAACGAGCAGGGCCTCCTCGAGGCGCGCATCCGCACCCTGCGGTCGCGGCTCGACCTCGCCGAGATCGTCCCGGACGCGACGGGCGACGAGGTCGGGATCGGCTCGGTCGTCGAGATCGAGGACGAGGGCGGCGAGACGCTGACCGTCGAGGTCAGCGCCGTCGGCGGCTCCGGCACGGTCTCGCCGACCTCGCCGCTCGGCTCGGCCCTCCTCGGCCGTGCGGTCGGCGACTCGGTCGAGGTCTCCGCGCCGCGCGGCTCGTGGCGCGCGACGATCCGCGGTATCCGCTGAATCAGCCGCGCGGCAGCACGTAGAACGCGACCGCCGCGTACATGCACCCGGCGGCTCCGAGCGTGAGCACGTGGAAGAGCTCGTGGTAGCCGAACACCGACGGCGCCGGGTCCGGGCGGCCGCGCGCGTACACGACCGCGCCCGCGCTGTAGAGCAGCCCGCCGACGAGCACGAGCGCGAGGCCGGCGACGTCGAGCTTGAGGAGCTGCGAGATCGCGACGACCGCGACCCAGCCGAGCGCGAGCCCGATCGCGGCCGACAGCCACTTCGGCGAGCCCGGCCACGTGAGGTTCAGCAGGATCGCCGCGAGCGCGCCCGCCCACACCACCGAGAGCACCGGAATCGCCCACCCTTTCGAGAGCACGAGCAGGCCGAACGGCGTGTACGTCCCGGCGATCAGCAGGAAGATCCCGGCGTGGTCGAGCCGGCGGAGCCAGCCGCGCACGCCCGGCCGCCACGTCGGCCGATGGTAGAGCGCGCTGATCCCGAAGCAGACGACGAGGCAGGCCGCGAACACGGTCGCCGCGAGCCGCGCCTTCCCGTCCTCGGCCGTGACGACGAGCGGGATACCGAGCACGACCGCCGCGTAGGCGCCGAGCTCGTGGAAGACGCCGCGCAGCTTCGGCTTCGCGCCGTCTTCCGTCGCGGTCACCGCGCCAGTCTACGACCTGCCGCCGGATACTCTCGGCGGCGTCGATGACCCGGTCGTTCCTGCTCGTCCAGCTCAGCGACCTGCACGCGGGGGCCGTGTGGGGCGGTGCCGACGCCGACGCCGCGCTCGCCGCGGCGGTCGAGTCCGTGCGGCGGCTCCCGGCTCGTCCCGACGCGGTGCTCGTCACCGGCGACCTCGCCGAGCACGGGACGGAGGTGGAGTACGAGCTCGCCCGCACGTTGCTCGCGTCGCTCGGCGCTTCCGGTCCGCGTCCTGCCCGGGAATCACGACGACCGCGCCGCGCTTCGCAGCGCGTTCGACCTCGTCCGGCGACGGGCCGGTGCAGTACGCCGCCGACCTCGGCCCGCTCCGGCTCGTCGCGCTCGACACGACGGTCCCGGGCGAGGACGGGGGCCGGCTCGACGCCGACCGGCTCGCGTGGCTCGACGCGACGCTCGCGGCGGTGCCGGAGCAGCCGACGCTGCTCGCGATGCACCATCCACCCGTCGCGACGGGCCTGCCAGCGTTCGACGCGATCGGCCTCCCCGTCGCCGACCGGGCGGCGCTCGCAGAGATCGTGGGCCGGAGCCCGCAGGTGCGCCGGCTCGTCGCGGGACACGTGCACCGGACGATCGTCGCCGACCTCGGCGGCCGCGCCGTCCTCGTCGCCCCGAGCACGTACGTCCAGGCGCGCCTCGACCTCGGCGCGACCCGGATCGAGTTCGGCCCCGACCCTCCGGGCTTCGCGGTACACGTGCTGGTCGACGGCGAGATCGTCTCGCACGTCCAGCCCGTCGGCTGAGTCCGGCACCGGCGGAGCCGCGTGCAACACTCCGCGGATCGCGACGAAGGACAAGCGCCAGCTCCAGATCGGGCGTCTCGGCGAGATCGCCCAGGTCGCCGTGCGGCACGGGTTCGGGTACCTCTTCGAGGGGCGCAAGGACGGCTCGCCGGAGGACGGGATGCCGACCGCGCGCGGCCGGCACCTGCGCGAGATGCTCGACGAGCTCGGGCCGACGTTCGTGAAGTTCGGGCAGCTCCTCTCGACCCGGCCCGACGTGGTGCCGCCGGACATCATCGCCGAGCTCCGCGGGCTCCAGGACGACGTCCGGCCGTTCCCGTACGCCGAGGTCGAGCGCGTCGTCCGCGAGGACCTCGGCCAGCCGATCGAGCGCCTCTTCCTCGAGTTCGACGAGACCCCGCTCGCGGCCGCGTCGATCGGGCAGGTGCACCGCGCGCTCCTTCCGAACGGGCGCGACGTGGTCGTGAAGGTGCAGCGGCCGAACGCGCCGCGGCAGGTGGAGGCCGACCTCGCGCTCATGTACCAGGCGGCGCGGCTCGCGAAGGAGCGCGTCCGCGCGCTCGACTTCATCGACACGAACGAGATCGTCGACGAGTTCGCGCGCTCGATCCGCCAGGAGCTCGACTACCGCCACGAGGCGCGCAACGCGGACACGTTCCACCACGACTTCGCGGGCCACCCGCACGTCGCCGTGCCGCGCGTGTACTGGACGTACACGAAGAGCCGGATCCTCACGCTCGAGTACCTCGAGGGCATCCAGCTCGCCGACGTCGACGTCGACTCGTGGACGCTCGAGCAGCGGCGGCGGCTCGCGTACATCGTCGCCGAGACGTGGATGACGATGATCTTCCGCAACGGCTTCTTCCACGCCGACCCGCACCCGGCCAACATCCTCGTGCTCTCGCCGGAGCGGATCGGGCTCGTCGACTTCGGCCTCGCCGGCAAGCTGACCGACCAGGACATGTCGCGGCTGACGCGGCTCTTCATCGACGCCGCGAACGAGAACATCGAGGCGCTCCCGAAGCGGCTCGCCGCGCTCGGCGTCGTCTACGACAAGCAGCGCGAGGACGAGTTCGTCTCGCACCTGCACGAGTTCTACGCGAAGTACTACGGCGCGAGCCTGCAGGAGATCGACCCGATGCAGATCATCCGGGAGGCCTTCTCGCTGATCTACTCGATGAACCTGCGGCTGCCGACGCGCTTCGTGCTGCTCGACAAGGCGCTCGCGACGATCGGCTCGGTGGGCGTCGACCTCTATCCCGACTTCAACGTCTTCGAGGTCGCGAAGCCGTACGCCCGCTCGCTCATGCTCCAGCGCTTCACCGCCCGGAGCGTGCTCGGCCGCGTCCAGCGCGACGGGTGGGACTACGCGACGATGCTCGCCGAGCTGCCGTACCAGATCCACGACACGCTCGAGCAGGTCCGCGACGGGCAGATCGAGGTCGGCTTCGTCCACAAGGGCCTCGACGACTTCCTGCACCGGCTCGACGCGGTGATGAACCGGCTCGTGATCGCGCTGATCGTCACCGGCGGCCTGATCGGGTCGAGCCTGATCGGCATCTTCGCGACGAGCGGGCCGCACGTCCTCGGCGTTCACGTGCTCTCGGTGTTCGGCTTCGTCCTCTCGGGGATCCTCGGGATCTGGCTCCTCTGGGGCGTGATCCGCTCCGGGCGCCTCTGAGGCTCAGCCCGAGCCGGCGTGGAGCGGCACGGCCGCGGGCCCGGCGGAGACGTCCACGGCGTACTCCGCGCGCAGCTGCCGCACGAGCCGCTCGGGGCCGCCGAGCACCTCGAGGTCGTACGGGTACGCGAACTCGGCCCGGAAGCCGCGCTCGGTCTCGACGACGCGGCCCCACAGCGAGACGCGGCCGAGCGCGAGGACGCTCCCGCCGCCGGCCTTCTCGCACGCGAGCAGCTCCGCGTCGGCGCGCCGCTTGAACGCGTAGACGCCGCACTCGCACCCGGCGTCCGGCGCCCGATGCGGCTCGCGGTCGGGGTCGCTTCGCCAGAACGCCGCGGCCTCGTGCTCGCAGCTCGCCGCGAACCGCGTCCGCGGCGACCACTCGTCGCCCCACACGACCGCGTGGAGGCGGCCCCGCTCGACGAGCCAGATCCGCCATCCGAGCAGCGGCTCGTCGCGCCGTTCCGGCACGTCAGACGCGCTCGGTCTCGCGGGCCGGCTCCTCGACGGGCGCGGGCGTCGGCACGGGCTCCTCGGCGGGCTCGATCTCGATCTCGCGGACGGGTGCGCCGACGTCGGCCATGCTGCTCCCTCCATCGACAGCAGACCGGAAACGCTTGAGCCGCGCCTGTTGAACGCCCCGCGGCCGGGGCGTAGGCTCGTCCCGTCCGCATCAACGCGCTACGTCCCGGGGATGCGGCCTCCCCGCGAGAGAGGAGGCACACGTGCCCCACCAGCCCACGTTGAACGTCGGGGAGTTGCGCAAGGCTCTCGCCGACCAGAAGCTCGGGTGGGAGGTCGCCGAGCACCTCGACGACGCCGCCGTCGTCCCGCGGCACCGGCTCGGCGGCACGAACGAAGGCCTCGTTCCGGCCGCGAAGGCGAAGGCGGTCAACTTCAAGACGATCTTCAAGGTGGTGCCGACGAACCCGCTCCTCGCCGAGCGCGCGATCGCGCACGACTTCATGAAGCCGCCGGCTCCGCCGAAGTCGCCGCACATCCCGCCGCTGATCACCCCGCAGCCGCCCGCCGAGTTGAAGGCGCGCGCTGGCGGGACGCCGCCGGTCGTCGCCTCGCCGCCCTCGGCGCTCGACTGGCGCAACCGCTGGGGCTGGTCGTGGATCACGAGCATCCGCGACCAGGGCCAGTGCGAGGCGTGCTGGGCGTTCGCGGCGGTCGCGCTCACCGAGGCGATGCTGCGGATCGAGCACTGCGTCTTCCCGCACTACTCCGAGGGCGACGTCCACAAGGGGATGGGCAAGGTCTGCGCGAACACGGGCGGCTCCGACGCCGCCGTCGACTGGATCCACGCGAACGGGCTCTGCGACCCGCAGTGCTTCGCGTGGACCGAGGCGAACATCGCGTATACGCCGAGCTCGGACCGCAACGGGCGGACGGTCCGCGGCGCGCTGACGAAGACCTACGTCGGCAGCGTCGCCGACCAGAAGGCGTGGCTCGACACGATCGGCCCGATCGTCACGTGGTTCGACGTCTGGGACGACTTCCAGGGCTACGGCTCGAGCGGCGCCGTCTACCACAAGGTCAACCTCCCGTCGAACCACCACGAGGGCGGCCACTTCATGCTCGTGGTCGGCTACGACGACGCGAAGGGCGCCTGGCTCGTCAAGAACTCGTGGGGCGAGGCGTGGGGGATGAAGGGCTACGCGTGGATCGGCTACGGCGAGACCGGGATCGACGACTACGCGAAGATCGGGCTCCGCGGGATGAACCCCGATCCGTGGACGAAGCGCCGGCTCCACAACGGCAACATGATCGAGAGCGGCAACGGCGCCTCGTACCGCAACTTCGAGATGCTCGCGACGGTCGGCGGCGGCGGGATGCTGCAGCACTGGTGGCGCGACAACGACGCCGCCGGCTTCCCGTGGCACACGGCGTACACGCCGTTCGCCGGTGACGCGGCCGTCTGCCCGACGCTCACCTCGACGACGTTCAACCGGAACTTCGAGTGCGTCTACCTCACGACCGGGAGCCGGCTCCATCACTGGTGGCTGAACCAGACGACGCACACGTGGACGGACGGCGGCGTCTTCGGGCCGACCGACGCGTGGGGCGTCCCCGGCTTCATCCAGGGGAACTACAACGCGCCGGGCAACTTCGAGGTCGTCGTCCGCACGCACGACGGGAAGCTCAACCACTGGTGGCGCGACGGGGGCGGATGGCACGACGGCGGCCGGTTCGCGGGCAACGTGGAGTTCAGCGGGCCGTCGCTCGTGCAGACCCACTACGGGCACCAGGGCAACCTCGAGCTCGTCTGCGTCCTGAACTCGGGCCAGATGCAGCACTGGTACCGCGACGACGACGGCAACACGGGCTGGCACGCGGGTCCGACGTTCGGCGCCGGGTGCTCGAGCGGGCCGTGCATGATCGAGGGCCAGTTCGGGGCGGTCAACGAGAACCTGGTCGGGAACTTCGAGCTCTGCGTCGCCGCCGGAGGGCACGTGCAGCACTGGTGGCGCAACAACCACGGCGACGGCAGATGGCACCAGAGCGCGACCTTCGGCCACGACGTGCAGGCCGTCGCGGCGCTCGTCGAGGGCAGCTTCGGCTTCAACCTCGAGGTGATCGTCCTCCGCACCGACCACAGGCTCCAGCACTACTGGCGCGACGGCGCCGGCTGGCACGAGGGGGTCGTCATCGGGAGTGCGTGAGCTCGAGCTGACGGTCGGCGAGACGCACCGCCTGCAGCTGCGCGGGCACGGGAGCGCCGGCTATTCGTGGCAGACGGAGCTGACCGGCCCGGAGGGGGTGCTGGAGATCCGGCGCGTCTCCTCCGGGCCGGGCCCGGCCGCCGAGCCGGGCGGCCCGCCGCCGCCGAGCGGGTCGCTCCCGACGGTGCTCGAGCTGCGTGCCCTCGGCGAGGGGCGGGTGCGCGTCCGGCTCGCGCTGCGCCGGCCGTGGGAGGAGGCCGTGCCGCCGGTCGAGGAGGACGAGCTCGACGTGACCGTGACGGGCGTGGCCCGCCCGGCCGCCTGAGGATCGTTCGTAGCGAAGTTGCGGCAAAGGACATCTTGGCGCGGCGTGGCGGCGGCGCTACGGTCGCATCCATGTCCGCGACGCTGCTCCTGACCGACCGAGAGCCGTCCTCGCGTGCGGTCCTCGAACGGCATCTCCGTCACGACGGCTTCGACCTCGTGAGCGCCGTCCGCCCGAGCGGCCGGGCCCCCGACCTGGTGCTCGCGGACGGCGAGGCGGAGCTCGAACGGTGGCGCGGCGAGGCGCCGGTGATCGTCCTCGGGCGTGCCGAGGCCGACCCGCACGACCGGGTACGTGCGTTCCGTCAGGGCTGCGACGACTACGTCACGCGCCCGTTCGACCTCGACGAGCTCGTCGAGCGGATCCGCGCGGTGCTCCGCCGCGCGAGGACGCCGGTCCCGGAACGGCTCGTCGCGGGCCCGCTCGAGATCGACCTCACGGCGCGCGTCGTCCTCCTCGCCGGCACGCCGGTCGGCCTCTCGCAGAAGGAGTACGCCCTCGTCGTGAAGCTCGCCCGCGAGCCGAGGCGCGTGTTCACGAAGGACGAGCTCCTCCGCGACGTGTGGGGCTACCAGGCACGCGCCCGGACGAGGACCCTGGACTCGCACGTCTCGCGCGTGCGCCGAAAGCTCCGCGAGATCGATCCGGCCGCGCCGCTCCTCGAGAACGTGTGGGGCGTCGGGTACCGGCTGCTCGGCCTTCTCGCGGATCGTGCTGCGCTGTGAGCCGGGGCTCGCTACAGCGTGAGCGTCGCGCCCTCGAGCTCGAGCAGCGCGCGCTTCGCGTCGAGGCCGCCGCCGTAGCCCGTGAGCGAGCCGTCGGCGCCGACGATCCGGTGGCACGGGAGCACGATCGGGATCGGGTTGCGGTTCATGACGGTGCCGACGGCGCGTGCCGCGCGGGGGCGGCCGACCTTCGCGGCGAGGTGGCCGTACGTGTCGAGCCGGCCGTACGGGACGCGGGCGAGCTCGCCGAGCACCGTCTCGTGGAACGGCGGCACGCGCAGGTCGAGGGCGAGGTCGAACTCGCGGCGGCGCCCGGCGAAGTACTCGTCGAGCTCGCGCCGCACGTCGTCGAGCGGCGCGCGCAGCACGCGGACCCCGAACATGCGGGCAACGACCTCGTCCTGACCGTCGACCGTGTACGAGATGCGGCAGAGGCCGCGCTCGGTGGCCGCGACGAAGAGCTCGCCGACAGGCGTCTCGACCAGGTCGTAGCGGACGTCGACGAGCCCGGCCGCGAGCGCGGCGGCGCGGAAGCTGGAATCGAGATCAGGGGTGACGCTCAAGGGTCCTCCTCAGTCGTCGGACGCCGGACGACGCGGCGGCGCGGGCCGCCTCCTCGGACGAGCCGAGCGCCGCGCCGATCTGGGCGTAGGGCAGGTCGTAGCCGTAGCGGAGCACCACAGCCGCGCGCTCGGTCGGCGGCAGCTCGCCGGTCAGGTGCTCGAGCTCCCGATACGCGGGCGGGTGCGGATCGCTCGCCGCGAGCTCTCCGTCGGCGACCTCGTCGAGTGACAACTTGTCACCTGACTTCGACCGCAGCTCGTCCATCGCGACGTTGGTCGCGATCGTGAACACCCAGGCGCGCAGGTGGCGCCCGTGCTCGAGGCGGCCGTACGCGCGGAGCGCGCGGAGGAACGTCTCCTGCCACGCGTCCTCGGCCCGCTGGCCGAGCAGGCGGCGCAGGTAGCCGAGCACGTCCTCGCGGTGCTCGAGGTAGAAGCGCTCGAAGGGCGGGACCGCCACGGCCTCCATCATGGGGTGAAACGTGCGACCCTGCGCGTCTGTGAGATGCGCCGTCGTGGGTCATGTCGAATGGACCGAGTTCGCGCTCGTCGACCACGTCCCCGGTGCGGGCCAGATCGCGCATGCCGAGGAGCTCTGGTCGGGGCCGGCGGGCGGCGGCGCGGTGATCGCGGCGCAGACGCTGAAGCTCGCCGGGAGCTGCGACTTCTTCACGGCGCTCGGAGACGACGAGCTCGGCCACGCGTCCGTTGCACGGCTCGAGGAGCTCGGCGTGACGCTCCACGTCGAGTGGTTCGGCTCGACCCGGCGCGCGCTCACGCTCGTCGACGACAACGGCGAGCGGACGATCATCACGGTCGGGCCGAAGCTCCGGCCGAACGGGCCGCTCCCGCTCGACGGCTACGACTCCGTCTTCTTCGTCGCCGGCGAGGCGACGGCCCTCCGCTCCGCGCGCGCCGCGCGCTACGTCGCGGCCACGCCGCGCGAGCTGCACTGGCTGCTCGAGGGCGGCGTCCATCTCGATCTCCTCGTCGGGAGCGGGACCGACCCCGGAGAGCGCTACGACGACGGCACGCTCGACGTCGGCGTCGTCGTCCGCACCGAGGGCGCGCGCGGCGGCACGGCCGACGGGCGCCGGTACGAGGCCCAGCCGCTGCGCGCTCCGGTCGTCGACACGTACGGCGCCGGCGACTCGTTCTCGGCCGCGCTCTGCTTCGCGCTCGCCCGCGGCGACGACCTCGACGACGCGCTCACGCTTGCGGGCCGCGCCGGCGCCGCGGTCGTCACCGGCCGCGGCCCGTTTGCGGCGCAGCTCGTGCTGTGAGCCGCACCGCTCCGTGGGCCTCGCCGGACGCGCTCGCGCGGCTCGCCGAGGTCGAGCGTGAGCTCCCGCGCGACCCTGTAGAGGCGCTCCGGCGCGCCGCCGCCGCCGCCGCCGAGCACGTCCGCCGCGTCGAGGAGGACGCGCTCCTCCTCTACGCGGGCGGCAACGTCCCGGGCGCCGCGTTCCCCGTCGAGCTGCTCGGCGGGCAGCCGAGCATGGGCTACCCCGGCGACAAGTACCAGGCCGGGATCGAGCTGCTCGACGTGATCGAGGTGACGGTGTCGACCGCGCTCGCGGAGGTGATGGGCGCGCGGTTCGCCGAGGTGCGCCCGACGAGCGCGACGCTCGCGAACCTCACCGTGTACGCGGCGCTCGCGCAGCCCGGCGACACGATCGCCGTGCTCCCGGACTGGGCGGGCGGCCACCTCAGCCACCACGCGATCGGCGCGCCGGGCGTCCGCGGGCTGCGCGTCGCCGAGCTCCCGTACGACGCGCCCGAGCTCGACGTCGACCTCGAGCGGCTGCCGGCGTTCCTCGACCGCGAGCGTCCCGTCCTGGTCGTCGTCGGCGCCAGCCTGATGCTGCGCCCGCACCGGCTCGAGGCGATCGCCGCCGCGGCGCACGAACGCGGCGCGCGCGTCCTCTACGACGCCTCGCACGTCGCCGGCCTGATCGCCGAGGGCCGCTTCCAGGCGCCGCTCCGCGAGGGCGCGGACGTGTCGACGTTCTCGACGTACAAGTCGTTCGGCGGGCCGCCCGGTGGCGTGATCGTCGCCGACGACGAGGCGCTGATGGAGCGGATCGCCGCCGCCGTGTACCCAGGCCTGACCGCGAACTACGACGTCTCGCGGCTGCTGCCGCTCGGCGCCGCCGCGCTCGAACGCCGTCTCTCCGCCGGCGCGTACGCCGACGCCTGCATCGCGAACGCACGCGCGCTCGCAGCCGCGCTCGCCGCCGATGGGCTGGCCGTCCTCGGCGCGGCACACGGGTTCACGAGCTCGCACCACGTCGCCGTCGACGTGCGCGCCCTCGGCGGCGGCACGGCCGCTGCGCGCCGGCTCGCCGAGGTGAACGTGCTCCTGTCCGAGATCGGCTGCCCCGCCGCAGACGGTCCCGATCCGGCGGGCGCGATCCGGATCGGGACCCAGTCCGTCACGCGCCAGGGCTTCGTCGAGGCCGACATGCCGGCGATCGGCGCCGCGATCGCCGACCGCATGCTCGACCGCCGCGACCCGGACGCGATTCGCGCCGAGGTCGCCGCCATCCGCCGCAGTCATCGCGGCACACGGGAGTGGTCGCCTCCGAACGGGTGAAAAGCCTTGCCAAGTGGGGTGGAGTGGAATAAAGTGGGGCGCAGTGGACCATGCTGCTCGGCCAACACGACCACTCCCTCGATGACAAGAACCGCCTCACGCTTCCGGCCCGGCTCCGCGAGCAGCTCGGCGATCGCGTCGTCGTCACCGTCGGGCTCGACGGCTGTCTCGAGGCCTACGCGCAGGAGGACTGGGACCGGATGGCCGGCCGCATCCGCGAGCTCGACTCGCTCAGCCGGGAGTCGCGGCTGATGCGCCGCCACTTCTTCGCGCAGGCCGTGACCGCCGAGCTCGACAAGCAGGGCCGGATGGTGCTGCCGGCGTCGCTGCTCGAGGCGGCGGGGATCGAGCGCGAGGTCACGGTCGCGGGCGTCCACGACTACATCGAGATCTGGGACCGCGCGCGGTGGCGCGAGCATCTACGAGAGGTCGAAGGGAGCGCGGAACATGTTGCCGAGCGCGTTGCCAACCGAGACTGACCACGTCCCCGTCCTCGCGGACGAGGTGCTCGCGGCGCTTGCGCCGCAGCCGGGTGAGACCGTGATCGACTGCACGTTCGGCGCCGGCGGGCACGCGGCGCTCCTCACGGCGCGCCTCCGCGGAGAGGGCAAGCTGATCGCGATCGACCGCGACCCGACCGTCGCGCCGTACTTCGAGCGCCTCCGGCGCGGCACCGCCGCGAAGGTGCGGTTGCTCCACGGCGAGTTCTCGGCGGTGCTCGCGGGCCTCGCTGCGAACGGTGTCCGCGCCGACGCGATCCTGCTCGACCTCGGCGTCTCCTCGATGCAGCTCGACCGTCCCGAGCGCGGGTTCTCCTACGCGGCCGACGCGCCGCTCGACATGCGGATGGACCCGTCGGCCGAGCTCTCGGCGCGCGAGGTCGTGAACGAGTCCGACGAGCGCGAGCTCGCCGACATCTTCCGCCGCTACGGCGAGGAGCGGTACGCCCGCCAGATCGCGCGCGCGATCGTCAAGCGCCGCCGCACCCAGCCGTTCGAGCGCACCGGCGACCTCGTCGAGACGGTGAAGCACGCGATCCCGGCGCCCGCGCGCTTCGGCGAGGGCCACCCCGCGAAGCGCGTCTTCCAGGCGCTCCGGATCGAGGTCAACGACGAGCTCGGCTCCCTCGAGCGCGCGCTGCCGGCGGCGGGCGAGATCCTCCGCCCGCGCGGCCGCCTCGCGGTGATCTCGTTCCACTCGCTCGAGGACCGGATCGTGAAGCGCTTCCTCCGCTCGCAGGAGCACGGCTGCACGTGCCCGCCCGACTTCCCGCTCTGCGTCTGCGGCGCCGAGTCGACGATGCGGGCGACGCCGCGCCGCGCGCTCCGGCCCTCCGCGGCCGAGGTGGCGCGGAACCCGCGCGCGCAGTCGGCGCGGCTCAGGATCGGGCTGAAACTTGGCTAGCCTCGCCGAAGAGGCGTCGTTCGCCGAGCCGGGCGTGCGGCGGCGGGCGAAGCCGAACGCGAAGGCGAGCGCGAAGACGCGCGCCTCCGCGAAGCGCCGGCCGCGCGCGCGGGGCGGCATCCTCTGGATCGCCGTGAGCGGCGTCCTGCTCGCGGGCGTCGTCTTCGTGAACGTCGCGGTGCTCCGGCTCAACCTCCAGCTCGACCGGGCAAGCGAGCAGCGGACGAAGCTCAGCGCCGTGAACGCCGCGCTCGCGTCGGAGCTCTCGAGCCGGCTCGCCTCGCCGCGGATCGCCGCGCTCGCGACGAAGCAGGACCATCTCGTCCCGGCCGACCCGTCCACGATCGGCTACGTGAACCTCGGTCGCTGAGCGGTGCGGAGCAAGCAGGCCAACAGCCGGATCCGCCTGCTCCTCGTCGGGTTCGTGATCCTCTTCGCCGGGACGCTCGCGCGGGCGGTCTGGCTCCAGGTCGTCGAGGGCGACGCGCTCGCGACGCGCGCGGAGAGCCAGCACCGCGAGACGGTGACGATCCCCGCCGGCCGCGGGACGATCTTCGACCGCACGGGCGTCCAGCTCGCGATCGGCGAGCAGACGACGACGGTGTACGCCGACCCGCGGCAGGTGCGGCACCCGCGCGCGGTCGCGCTCGCGGCGCACGACATCCTCGGCGTCGACGCGAACGTGCTCTACCCGCAGCTCCTCGACAAGCACAAGCAGTTCGTCTACGTCGCGCGGTTCGCCGACCCGGCGAAGGCGGAGCTGCTCGCGCGGAAGAACTTCGCGGGCATCGGCAGCTACCAGGAAGAGCGGCGGACGTACCCGCAGAAGAGCGTCGCGGCGCAGGTGATCGGCTACGCGGGCGTCGACAACAAGGGGCTCGAGGGGCTCGAGTCGCTCTACGACCGGAAGCTCTCCGGGCAGCCCGGCAGCCAGACGATCGTCCGCGACCCGTTCGGCCGCGCGCTCGAGGTCGTCGGCTCGACGTCGGAGGTCGAGGGCCAGGACGTCTTCACGACGATCGACCACACGATCCAGGCGAACGCCGAGGCCGTGCTCCGGCAGACGGTCGCGAGCTTCCACGCGAAGGACGCGGTCGCGGTCGTGCTCGACCCGAAGACGGGCGACGTGCTCGCGATGGCGCAGGCGCCCGGCTACGACGCGAACAAGTCGGACGTCGTGCCGTTCGGCCTGCAGCGGAACCGCGCGGTCACCGACACGTACGAGCCCGGCTCGACCTTCAAGCTCGTGACCGTCACCGGCGCGCTCTCCGAGGGGCTCGTCGGGCCCGACACCGCGTTCACGCTGCCGTACTCGATCCAGGTCGCCGACCGCATCGTCCACGACGCGGAGCCGCGCGGGACGGAGACGATGACCGTCTCGCAGATCCTCGCGCAGTCCTCGAACGTCGGCGCGATCACGCTCGCGGAGAAGCTCGGCCCGGCCGCGCTCGCGCGGTGGATCGACCGCTTCGGCTTCGGCAAGCCGACCGGGATCGACTTCCCCGGCGAGAGCCCGGGGATCGTGCTGCCGCTCGACCAGTGGTCGGGCTCGACGATCGGGAACGTCCCGATCGGGCAGGGCATCGCGGTCACGCCGATCCAGATGGCGTCCGTCTACGCGGCGGTCGCGAACGGCGGCGTGTGGGTGCAGCCGCACCTCGTCGACCGCGTCGGCGGCCACGTCCTCGGCGGCTGGACGCGCCGCCGGATCATGTCGCCGGGCGTCGACACGGTCGTGAAGAAGATGCTCACCGGCGTCGTCGCCGACGCGGGCGCGACCGGCACCGCGGCCGCGATCCCGGGCTACACCGTCGCCGGCAAGACGGGCACGGCGCAGAAGCCGGACGGGCACGGCGGCTACTCGGACTCGAACTTCGACGCGACGTTCGTCGGCATGGTTCCCGCGTCGAAGCCGCGCCTCGTCGTGCTCGTGATGGTGGACACGCCGCGCGACTCGATCTTCGGCGGCGTCGTCGCGGCGCCGGCGTTCGCGAACATCGCGAAGTTCGACCTGCAGTACCTCGAGATCCCGCCGGACGATCCGGCGTCGCTGCGGACCACGCTCGCGAGCGGGTAGCCGGACGCTTCGACCCGCTCGGCGCCGCCGCGCTCAGCCGGCGTCACGCGGACGCAGGGCCGTCCAGCGCGTCGACAGCTCGGCCGCGTCGAACCGCTCGGCGGCATCGAGCGCGCGCGCGGCGCGCTTCGCCGTCGACCGGCCGAAGGCCCCCTTCAGCACCCACTTCCGCGTGAGCCTCACCAGCCGCAGCCGGTCGTCGGCCGGGTCGGGGGTGCGCTTCGGGTCGAGATACAGGTCGATCGCGAGCTTCCTGACGAGCCCGGGATCGGCAGGCGTGCCGGTCGCCTGCTCGAGCCGGTGAGCGACGAGCGACGCCAGCACCTGCAGCTCACGGGCGCCGGTGCGGACGGCGAACCCGATCGAGACGGCGCTCGAGGCGACCATCGCCCATGGCACCCGCGTGAAGCGCGCGCCGCGCGAGAGGGCGCGCACCACGGGCACGGCGAGCACGACGACGCGCTGGATGTTGCCGGCGAGCGCCTCGGACTCCTCGTCGCCGGCGAGCAGCCGCTTGCCCTCCGCGGCCGAGGTGACGCGGTGGTCGCCGCGCAGCACGCGGTCGACCGCCTGCTCGGTGAGCCCGCCGACGGCGTCGACGAGTGCGTGGTTCGCCCTCGCGGCGCCCGCTCCGGCGGTCTTCCCCGCCGCCGACGCGCGATTCCGCAAGGAGCCTCGGAACGTCTCCATAGACTCGTCCGGCAAGCACCCTCCTCGTGAGCGAGCCCGCAGAGTCTAGACTCGGCCCGCGATGAACCTGGAGCGTTTCGTCGCGGCGCTCGGCCCTGTCGAGGTCTCGCGCCCGGCTCCGGTCGACGTCCTCGAGCTTGCCTACGACACGCGCGCGGTCGTGCCGGGGACGCTCTTCTTCTGCGTCCGCGGGTCGCACGCCGACGGGCACGCGTTCGCGCCGACGGCCGCCGCCGCGGGCGCGGTCGCGCTCGTCGTCGAGGAGCCGCTCGCGGTCGAGTTGCCGCAGCTCGTCGTTCCCGACGTGCGGAGGGCGATGCCCGTGGCGGCCGCGCTCTTCTTCGGCGACCCGACCGGGGAGCTCGACGTCGCCGGCATCACCGGCACGAACGGGAAGACGACGACCGCGTTCCTGCTCCACGCGATCCTCGACGCGGACGGCCGCCGGCCCGGACTGCTCACGAACATCGAGCGGCGCGTCGGCGGCGAGGCTCGTCCGACCGGCCTCAACACGCCCGAGGCGATCGACCTCCAGCGGCTCTTCCGGGAGATGCTCGACGCGGGCGACCGCTCGTGCGTGATGGAGGCGACGTCGATCGCGCAGGCGAAGGGCCGGCTCGACGGCACGCGCTTCGCCGTGCTCGTGTTCACGAATCTGACGCAGGACCACCTCGACTTCCACGGGACGATGGACGGGTACTTCGCGGCCAAGCGCGCGCTCTTCGACCAGGCCGACCGGGCGGTCGTGAACACCGGCGACGAGTACGGCCGGGCGCTCGCGCGCGAACTGCCCGGCGCGGTCGTCTTCGACGCGGGCTCGCCGATGCTCGACGGGATCGACCTCAAGCTACGCGGCGGTTTCAACCGCGAGAACGCGATCGGCGCCGCGCTCGCGGCGCGCGCGCTCGGCGTCGGCGACGACGCGATCCGGCGCGGGCTCGAGTCGGTGCGCGGCGTGCCAGGCCGGTTCGAGTCGATCGACGAGGGGCAGCCGTTCGCGGTCGTCGTCGACTACGCGCACACGCCCGACTCGCTCGCGAACGTGCTCCGCACCGCCCGCGAGCTCGGCGACGGCCGGCTCGTCGCGGTGTTCGGCGCTGGCGGCGACCGCGACCGCGCAAAGCGCCCGCTGATGGGCCGCGTCGCCGCCGAGCTCGCCGACCGGCCGATCCTCACGTCGGACAACCCGCGCTCCGAGGATCCCGAGGCGATCGCCGCCGAGGTCGCCGCCGGCGCGCTCGGCCCGCTCGAGCTCGAGCTCGACCGGCGCGCCGCTATCGAGCTCGCGCTCGGCGGCGCGCGGGCCGGCGACGTGGTCGTGATCGCCGGCCGCGGCGCCGAGCCCGAGCAGGAGCTCGCGACCGGGAAGGTCCCGTTCGACGACCGGGAGGTCGTGCGCGAGACGCTGCGACGGGTCGCGGCGCGCGCGTGATCCCGCTCGAGCTGTCCTTCGTCGAGCCGCTCGGCCGGCTGCACGCCCGGCCGTGGGCCGACGCGGCGACCGGGCTCCAGATCGACTCGCGCCGGATCGAGGAGGGCGACCTCTTCGTGGCCGCGTCGCCGGGCGGCGCCGACTTCGTCGCGCACGCGCTCGCGCGCGGTGCCGCCGCCGCGCTCGTTCCCGACGATCCGCACGCCGCGCTCGCCGCGATCGCGGGCGAGGTGCGCGACCCGCTCGGCCGCGCGCGTCGTCGGGATCACCGGCGCGACCGGCAAGACGACGACGAAGGACATCCTCGCCGCGCTCTGCGCGCCGCACCGGCGCACGATCGCGTCCGAGGCGAACTACAACAACGAGCTCGGCGTGCCGCTCACGCTCTGCCGGCTCGAGCCGGACACCGAGCTCTGCATCGTCGAGATGGGGATGCGCGGCCTCGGCCAGATCGCCTGGCTCGCGTCGTTCGCGCGGCCCGACGTCGCGCTGATCACGAACATCGGGCCCGTGCATCTCGAGCTCGTCGAGACCGTCGAGAACGTCGCGCGGGCGAAGGCCGAGCTGATCGAGGCGTTGCCGCCCGGGCGGGATCGCGGTCGTTCCAGACGGCGAGCCGCTGCTCGAGCCGTACCTCGGCGCGCCGCGACCTCGACGTCCGCCGCTTCGGCGAGGTCGACGCAGTCCGGCACGTTCGTCGTCGGCGGGCGCACGATCCGGCTCGACGACGAGCTTCTCGTCGCGGCACCAGCTCCGGAACACGCTCGCGGCGCTGACGGTGTGCGACGCGCTCGGCGTGCCCGTCGCCGACGGGCGGCTCGAGGTCGAGTTCTCGCCGCTTCGCGAGCAGGAGCTCGAGCTCCCCGACGGCGTGCTGCTCCTGAACGACTGCTACAACGCGAACCCGCTCTCGATGCGCGCCGCGCTCGAGCACCTCGCCGAGCGGGCCGGGGCCGCGCCGCCGGATCGCGGTGCTCGGCGAGATGGCCGAGCTCGGGCCGGAAGCGCCGGCGTACCACCGCGAGGTCGGCGAGGCGGTCGCCGAGCGCGGCGTCGCGGAGCTGATCGCGGTCGGCCCGCTTGCGCACGGGTACGTCGAGGCGGCGAACGGCGTCTCCGCGCGCTGGCTCGCGACCGCGGACGAGGCCGCCGACGCGCTCGCGGCGATGCTGCGCCCGGGCGACGTCGTGCTCGTGAAGGGCTCGCGCGCGGTGGGACTCGAAGCGGTCGCGGCGAAACTCACGTCGCTAATGGCACGGGTCCTCGTCGCAGCGCTCGTCGCGCTGATCATCTCGATCCTCGCCGGCCCGGCGTTCATCGACTTCCTGCGCCGGAACGAGTTCGGCCAGCACGATCCGCGAGGAGGGCCCGCAGCACCACTCGGCGAAGCAGGGGACGCCGACGATGGGCGGGCTCCTGATCGTGCTCGCCGCGTCGATCGCGTTCCTCGCGACGAGCGTGCTACACGGTGCCGGCGCTCACGATCTTCGGCACGACGCTCGCGTGCGGCGCGATCGGCTTCCTCGACGACTGGATCAAGCTCCGCCACCGCCGCTCGCTCGGCCTGAACGGCCGCTGGAAGATGCTGCTCCTGCTCGCGATCGGCGGCCGCCGTGGGCCTCGCGGCGCACCACCAGCAGCTCAGCCACGACGTCTTCGTCCCGATCGTCGACGGCTCGATCCCGCTCGGCTGGGGCTGGTACGTGCTCGTGTTCTTCATCATCGCCGGCGCCGCGAACGCGGTGAACCTCACCGACGGCATCGACGGCCTCGCGGCCGGCACGACGATCATCGCCCTCTTCACGCTGACCGCGATGGCGGTGACGATCTACATCCGCTCGGTCGCGCCGACGGCGTACCGGATCGAGAACCGGCTCGACGCCGCCTATCATCGGCGCCGCGCTGATCGGCGCCGCGATCGGCTTCCTCTGGTTCAACGCGTTCCCGGCCGAGGTCTTCATGGGCGACACCGGCTCGATGGCGCTCGGCGGCGCGATCGGCGCGATGGCGATCTTCCTGAAGGTCGAGCTGCTGCTCCTGCTCGTCGGCGGCATCTTCGTGATCGAGGCGCTCTCGGTGATGCTCCAGGTGGTGTCGTTCAGGTACTGGGGCCGGCGCGTGTTCCTGATGGCGCCGCTGCACCACCACTTCGAGATGAAGGCGTGGTCCGAGACGAAGATCATGGTCCGGTTCTGGATCGTGACCGGGATCCTCTGCGCGGCCGGCTTCGCGCTCTTCTACAAGTACTACCCGCAGATCCGCCCGGGATGAGGGCGCTCGTCTACGGGCTCGCGCGCTCGGGGACGGCGGCGGCGGCGCGGCTCGAGGAGCGCGGCGACGAGGTCGTTCGCGTCGACCGGTCGCTCGGGAACGAGGACGACCTCGCGCTGCTCGACGGGGTCGACGTGCTCGTGAAGAGCCCGGGCGTGCCGGGCGAGAGGCCGCTCGTCGAGGCGGCGCGCGAGCGCGGCGTGCCCGTCTGGTCGGAGGTCGAGCTCGGGCTCCGGCTGCTCCCGGAGGAGACGCGGATCGTCGGCGTGACCGGCACGAACGGGAAGACGACGACGTGCGAGCTCCTCGGCGCGATCTTCCGCGCCGCCGGACGCGACGTCGCCGTCGCGGGGAACGTCGGCAC
Source organism: uncultured Actinomycetes bacterium (assembly GCA_963729135.1). GTDB lineage: Bacteria > Actinomycetota > Thermoleophilia > Gaiellales > Gaiellaceae > PALSA-600. Next base: position 299,962 of record CAVSMT010000006.1, on the reverse strand, counting down.
GCCGCTCACCTCGGTGTCGCGACGCGGCGTGGGTCGTGTGCGAGCTGTCGTCGTTCCAGCTCGAGGACGTCGAGACGCTCGCCTGCGACGTCGCGGTGCTGCTCAACCTCGAGCCGGACCACCTCGACCGGCACGGGAGCTTCGAGGCCTACCGCGACGCGAAGCTGCGGATCTTCGAGCGGGCGCGCGTCCGCGTCGTGCCGCGCGGGCTCGGGCTCGACGGGATCGAGTTCGCCGCCGACGACCCGCTGCCCGGCCGAGCCGCTGATCCGCGGCGCGCACAACCGCGAGAACGCGGCTGCCGCGACTGCGGCGGCGCGCGCGGCGGGGATCGACGACGAGGCGATCGCGGAGGCGCTGCGGACGTTCGCGGGCGTGCCGCACCGGCTCGAGCCGGTCGGCGAGGTCGCGGGCGTCCGCTTCGTGAACGACTCGAAGGCGACGAACGTCGCGGCGGCCCGGCGCGCGCTCGCGGCGTACGCGGACGAGCCGGTGCACCTGATCCTCGGCGGCTCGCTCAAGGGCGAGGACTTCGCGCCGCTCGCCGCCGCGGTCGGGCCGAACGTCGGTCTCGATCCACCTGATCGGCGAGGCGGCGCCGTCGCTCGCGGCGGCGCTCGAGCGCGCGGCCGCGTCCGACGACGCGCACGCTCGACCGCGCCGTGGCGCACGCGTTCGGCGAGGCGCGCGCCGGGCGACGTCGTGCTGCTCAGCCCGGCGTGCGCGAGCTACGACCAGTACGAGAACTTCGAGCAGCGCGGCGACGAGTTCCGGCGGCTCGTCGCGGCGCTCGGGGAGCGGGTGCCGGGCGGCGCGGGGGACGGCTGAGCCTTGGGGCGCGCAGCGCGACGGGGCCGGTCGACGCGGCCGCGACGGGTCGCTGGAGCTGCCGGCGCGGCGAGTTTCGGCGGCCGACGCACTCTTTTTCCGAAGTTGACACTGACACGGCACACCTCGCGGCCTACGCTTCGTGATGGGTGGATTTCCCCGGGTGGGCGGGGTTCGGACCGGTCCCCGGGAATCGCGCTGGACCTGTCGCGCAGCCCGGTCCGACAAGCCCCCAGGAATCCGCCGCCCACGGGCGAACTCGGTTCAGATGAGGCGCGGCGAGCTCGAAGCGAGGCTGCTGATCCTCGTCACGCTGGCGCTCGTCGCGTTCGGGCTCGTGATGGTCTACTCGGCGACGTCGGCCGCGGCGGAGGTCGGCGGCCAGAACCCGAACTACTACCTCGAGCGGCAGGGGCTCTACGCCGTGCTCGGGATCGTGCTGATGGTCGTCCTCCAGCGCTGGGACTACCGCCGCCTGCGGCTGCTCGCGCAGCCGCTCGTCCTCATCTCGCTCGTGCTCCTCGCCGGCGTGCTCGTCGTCGGGCCCGGCGATCAACGGCGCGCGGCGCTGGATCTCGCTCGGCCCGGCGGTCTTCCAGCCGTCGGAGCTCGCGAAGCTCGCGCTCGCGGTCTGGGCCGCGGCGTACCTCTCCCGCCGGCCGCCGCCGCGCGAGCCTGCGGGAGCTCGCGCGACCCGTCGGCGCTCCTCGCGGGCGTCTTCTCGCTGCTGCTCGTGCTCGAGCCCGACCTGGGCACCGCGATCGCGATGCTGATCATGCTCGCCGGCGATGCTGCTCGTCGCCGGCACGCCGATCCCGACGCTCGCCGGCGGCGTCGGGATCGCGGCCGCGCTCGGCACGGTCGCGATCTGGATCGAGCCGTACCGCCGCGCGCGCTTCTTCGCGTTCCTGCACCCGTGGCACGACGCGCAGGGCATCGGCTTCCAGATCGTGCAGGCGCTGATCGGGATGGGCTCCGGCGGCATCTTCGGCGTCGGCCTCGGCCAGGGCGTCCAGAAGATCTTCTACCTGCCGGAGGCGCGGACGGACATGATGCTCGCGAACATCGGCGAGGAGCTCGGTCTCGTCGGCGTCGGCGCGGTGATCTCGGCGTACGCGCTGTTCGCGTAGGCCGGGCTGAAGATCGCCGGCGGCTGCCGCGACCCGTTCGGCAAGCTCCTCGCGTCGGGCCTCACGGTGCTCGTCTGCGGGCAGGCCGCGATCAACATCGCGGCCGTGATGGGGGTCGCGCCGCTGACCGGGATCCCGCTGCCGTTCCTCTCCTACGGCGGCTCGAGCCTCGTCGTCCTCCTCGCCGCGGTGGGAATCCTCCTTAACATCGCGCATCGTGGCAACGCAGCGGCAGGTTCGGTGCGTGATCGCAGCCGGGGGGACGGCAGGACACGTGCTGCCGGCGCTCGCGGTCGCGGAAGCGCTGACGAGCGCGCGGCGTGTACGTGACGTTCGCCGGGTCGCCGGATCGCGTCGAGGCGCAGCTCGTTCCTGACGCCGGCTACGAGCTCGACACCTTCCGCATCAGCGGCTTCCCGCGCAACGTGAGCCCGGCGCTCGCGCGCTCGCTCGCGCAGGCGAGCACGGCGCCGTTCGCGTGCCGCGCGATCCTGCGCCGGCGCCGGCCGGACGTCGTGCTTCGGCGGCGGCGGCTATGTCGCCGGACCGATGGTGCTCGCCGCCGCGACGATGCGGATCCCGGCCGCGCTGACCGAGGCCGACGCGCACCTCGGCCTCGCGAACCGGCTCGCGCTCCCGTTCGCGAAGCGCGTCTTCCTCGCGTACCCGCTCGACGGCCACGAGCGGCGCGAAGTACCGCGTCGTCGGCCGGCCGATCCCCGCCCGCGCGCGGGCGATCCCGCAGGACGAGGCGCGCGAGATCTTCGAGCTGCCGCCGGACGTGCCGGTGCTGCTCGTCGCCGGCGCGCTCGCCGGCGCGCGCTCGCTGAACGAGCTCGTCGTCGAGTCGTTCGGCGAGGTCGGCCCGGCGATCCTCCATCTTCCGGCCGACCGCGACTACGACGCGCTGCGCCGCCGCGTCCAGCGCGCGCGACTACCGGCTGATCCCGGAGACCGACCGGATCGGCGCCGCGTACTCGGCGGCCGACCTCGTGCTCTCGCGCGCCGGCAGCTCGGTGTGGGAGATCGCGGCCGCCGGACGGCCGGCGATCCTCGTCCCGTATCCGTTCGCGACCGCCGACCACCAGGCGAAGAACGCCGAGTACTTCGTGCGGGCCGGCGGCGCGATCATGGTGCGCGAGCTCGACCTCGAGGACGTGCCCGACCTCGTGCGCTCGCTGCTCGACGACCCGCCGCGGCTCGAGCGGATGGGCGCGGCGATGCTGCACGCCGCGCGGCCGGCCGCGGCCGAGCAGATCGCCGAGGAGCTGATCGCGCTTGCCGCCGCTTGAGGGCCGCCGCCTCTGGTTCGTCGGGATCGGCGGCGCCGGGCTCTCGGCGTACGCGCAGCTGGCGCGCGCCTGGGGCGCCGAGGTCGGCGGCTGGGATCGCGTCGACACGCCGTACCTCGAGCCGCTGCGGACGTGGCGTCCGGCTCGAGGTCGCGCCCGAGCCGGTCGTCCCGGAGGGCTGGGAGGTCGTCGTCTCGAGCGCGTACCCGGGCGTCCCGGGCCGGCCGCGCGGCGAGTTCCTCGCCGAGCTCGTCGGCCTGCGGCGCTCGATCGTCGTCGCAGGCGCGCACGGCAAGGGCACGACGGCGGCGATGATCGCGTTCGTGCTGCGCGAGACCGGGCGCGACCCGGCGTGGCTGATCGGCGCGCCGGTGCCGCAGCTCGGCTCGAACGCCGGCGCGGGGGAGGGCTGGCTCGTCGTCGAGGGCGACGAGTCCGACCGCACGGTGTTCGGGCTGCCCGCCGAGATCGCGGTCGTCACGAACGTCGAGCTCGACCACCACACGGAGTTCCGCTCGCTCGCCGAGCTCGAGGCGGCGTTCGAGCACTGGACCGCTTCGGTGCCGAGCACGTCGTGCGCGACGCGCCGCCGTACGAGGGCGAGCTCTGCCGTGCCGGGCGCGCACAACCGCCGCAACGCGGGCGCGGCGCTCGCGGCGCTCGAGCTCGCCGGCGTGCCGCGCGACGAGGCCGCCGCCGCACTGGCGGCGTTCTCCGGGCACGGGCCGCCGGTTCGAGATCTCCGAGGCGGGCGGCGTGACGATCGTCGACGACTACGGCCACCACCCGACCGAGCTCGCCGCGACGATCGCGGCCGCGCGCGAGCGGTTCCCGGGGCGGCGCCTGCGCGTGCTCTTCCAGCCGCACCTCTACTCGCGCACGCGGCACCTCGCCGGCGAGCTGGGCGCAGCCCTCGCCGATGCCGACGACATCGCGGTCACCGACGTCTATCCGGCGCGCGAGGCGCCCGTCGCAGGGCGTGACCGGCAAGCTCGTCGTCGACGCCCTCTCCGACCTCGGCCGGCTCGCGGCGTGGATGCCGACCGTCGAGCACGGCGTCGACTACCTCGCGGCCCGTGCGGTCCCGGGCGACGTCGTGCTCGTGATCGGCGCGGGCGACGTCGACCGCGCGCCGGCGCTTCTCCGCGAGCGGCTCGACCGGCGGTGAGCGCGGAGGACGAGTTCGGCCTCCGGCCGGCCGGCGCCGGCGACCTCCCGTTCCTCCGCGAGATGCTCTACGAGGCGGCGACGTGGGACGCCGGACGGCGCGGCCCGCGCTCGACGCAGTGCTCGCCGAGCCGCAGGTCGCGCGATATCTCGACGGGTGGCCGCGCGCGGACGACGACGGCCTCGTCGCCGAGACACCGGAAGGCGAGGCGGTCGGCGCGGTGTGGTGGCGTCGCTTCGGAGTCTCGGAGCCCGGCTACGGCTTCGTCTCCGACGAGATCCCGGAGCTCACGGTCGCGGTCGCGCGAGCGTGGCGCCGCCGCGGCGTCGGCACGTTGCTCCTGAACGGGGCGCTGCGGGAGGCCGCCGCCCGCGGCGTTCCGGCGCTCAGCCTCAGCGTCGAGGACCGCAATCCCGCGCGGCGGCTCTATGCGCGCGGCGGGTTCGAGATCCGCGCTCGGAACGGCGGGGCGTGGACGATGGTCCGCACGCTCGGCTGACGCGTCGTGACCGGCGCGGATGGTACGACTCGCGCCGATGGCCACCGTGTCCCGGATCCGCGAGGACGTCTCACTGGCGCGCCTGACGACGATCGGCACCGGCGGGCCGGCGCGCTTCTTCGCCGAGCCGGCGACGCTCGCCGAGCTCGAGGAGCTCGTCGCCGCAGCGCGTGAGGCCGCGCACTCGGTCGAGACGATCGGGCTCGGGTCGAACCTCCTCGTCCACGACGACGGCGTCGACGCGCTCGTGCTCCGGCTCGCGGGCGACCTCGCCGAAGTGCGGGTCGACGGCGGCACGCTCGTCGCCGGCGGCGGCGCGACGAACGCCGTCTGCCTCCACCGTGCGCGCGACGCAGGGCTCGGCGGATTCGAGTTCGCCTCGGCGATCCCGGGCACGGTCGGCGGCGGCGTGCGGATGAACGCCGGTGCGTACGGGAGCGACTTGCGCGCCGTGCTCCTCGACGCGACGATCGTGTCGGCGCGACGGGCGCCGGACGGCCGGCCCGGACGAGCTCGGGCTCGCGTACCGGCAGCTCGAGCCTCCGCCCGGGAGAGATCGTCGCGCAGGTGCGACTGCGGCTCGAGCCGCGCGATCCGGCCGCGATCAAGGCCGCGGTGGCCGAGCTGCTCGCGCAGCGCAAGGCGACCCAGCCGACGAACAAGCGCACGTTCGGGAGCGTCTTCAAGAACCCGCCGGGCGAGCGCGGCGCCGGCTGGCTGATCGAGCAGTGCGGGCTGAAGGGCTTCGCGGTCGGCGGCGCCGTGATCTCGCCGCGGCACGCGAACTTCATCGAGAACGCCGGCGGCGCGACGTCCGCCGACGCGCTCGCGCTGATGGCGGAGGCGCGCCGCCGGGTGCACGAGCAGTTCGGCGTCGAGCTCGAGCACGAGGTGCGCTTCCTCGGGCCGCTCGCGCTGCCGCCGCTGTAGGGGAACGGCCCGCTGCGGCGAATCGGTCCGTGTGGCCGCGCCCAAGAGAGCGACCGCCCGCGTCGCGACGCTTCCCGAGCGGCGCGGCTCCCCGGCGCTCAGCCGCCTCGCCCCCTCGGGTCGCTCGCTCGCAGTCGGGCTCGCGATCGCGTTGCTCGCGGCGGGCGCGTTCGCCGCCGCGCGGGAGACGTCGCGTCTTCGCCGTCCGCCAGCTCGAGATCGTGGGTGGCACGCCGAGGATGAAGGCGGAGGTTCGCAGCGCGCTCGCCGCCGAGCTCGGCGAGAGCCTGCTGCAGGTGAACGGGGCCGAGATCGACGGCCGCGTCGCGTCGGTCCCCGACGTCCGCTCGGTGCGCTTCGACCGCGCGTTCCCGCACACGCTGAAGATCGTCGTCAAGCCGGAACGGCCGGTGCTGCTCCTCCGCCGGGGGAAGGACTCGTGGTCCGTCTCGGCCCGAGGTCGCGTGCTGCGCTCGATCCACAACCCGGGGCTGAGTTCGCTGCCGCGGATGTGGGTGCCGCTCGACACGCAGATCACGGTCGGCGGTCGTCTCGCCCCCGCCACGGGCGGTGTCGCCGCCGCCGCGCTCGCGCCGCTCCGGGGCGGGCTCCTCTCGCAGGTGCGGTTCGTCCGGACGGACGGCCGCGAGCTGACCCTCGTGCTCCGCTCCGGGCCTCGAGATCCGGCTCGGCGACCGGGACGACCTCCGTCTCAAGCTCGCGGTCGCGCGCCGGATCCTGGCGATGCTCGGCACCGTCGGCGACCGAGCGGCTACCTCGACGTGAGCGTCCCGGAGCGGCCCGTCGTCAGCAGCAACAACTCTCAAGTCGGAAGTTGAGCTTGAGATTCAGGCACATCGAGGCTTTCGTTTTCCGCATTGACAAGGGAGAGGATCGCCCGTACCCTGCCGCGAAAGGAGGCGCTCGACAGCCCCAGCCTCCACTACAGCTTGAGGTCGAGCCACATCGAGATGAGAGAACGCTCCGGCAACTACCTCGCGGTGATCAAGGTCGTCGGCGTCGGCGGCGGCGGCACGAACGCCGTCAACCGCATGGTCGACGCGGGCCTCACCGGCGTCGAGTTCGTCGCCGTCAACACCGACGCCCAGGCGCTCGTGATGTGCGACGCCGACGTGAAGATCCACATCGGCGCGAAGGCGACGCGCGGGCTCGGCGCCGGCGCCGACCCGGCGGTCGGCCACGCCGCCGCGATGGAGAGCCGCGACGAGCTGAAGGAGGCGCTGAAGGGCGCCGACATGATCTTCGTCACCGCGGGCGAGGGCGGCGGCACCGGCACGGGCGGCGCGCCCGTCGTCGCGGAGCTCGCGCGCGAGCTCGAGGCGCTGACCGTCGGCGTCGTCACGCGGCCGTTCAGCTTCGAGGGACGCCGGCGCGCGCAGCAGGCCGAGCAGGGCATCTCGTCGCTCGCCGAGAAGGTCGACACGCTGATCGTGATCGAGAACGACCGCCTGCTCCAGGTGGTCGAGAAGAAGACGCCGCTCTCGGACGCGTTCAAGATGGCCGACGACATCCTCCGCCAGGGCGTCCAGGGAATCACCGACCTGATCACCGTGCCCGGGACTCGTCAACCTCGACTTCGCCGACGTGCGCACGATCATGCGCGACGCGGGCTCGGCGCTGATGGGGATCGGCATCGGCCAGGGCGAGAACCGCGCGAGCGAGGCGGCGCGCAACGCCGTCAGCTCGCCGCTGCTCGAGTCGTCGATCGACGGCGCGACCGGCATCCTCCTCAACATCACCGGCCCGCCCGAGCTCGGCCTGTTCGAGGTCAACGAGGCCGCCGAGGTCGTCACCGCGCGCCGCCGACCAGAACGCGAACGTGATCTTCGGCGCCGTGATCGACGAGCAGGCGGCGACGAGGTGCGCGTGACGGTGATCGCGACCGGCTTCGGCGGCAACGCGCCGCCGGCAGGCGCGCCGCGCCGGCCGAGCCGGGCTCGATGCCGCCGATCCGCCCGGTGAGCGACCTCGAGCTTCCCGAGTCGCTCGACGTCCCGCTCGTTCCTGCGCGACGACTGACCCGGGCCGCCGCCGGGGCGGGCGCCGTTAGCATCGCGACGGTGCAGACGCTCCGGCGCACGCCCCTCCACGAGCACCACGTCGCGCGCCGGCGCGCGGATGGTCCCGTTCGCCGGCTGGGAGATGCCCGTCCAGTACGAGGGCGTGCTCGCCGAGCACCGCGCGGTGCGGACCGACGCCGGCGTCTTCGACGTCTCGCACATGGGCGAGCTCGAGGTCGAGGGCCCACGGGCCGAGGAGCTGCTCCAGCAGACTGCTCTCGAACGACGTCGCGAAGCTCGCGCCCGGCGAGGCGCAGTACACGCTGCTCACGAACGAGGACGGCGGGATCGTCGACGACCTGATCGTGTACCGCATCGAGGCGTGCCGCTACCTGCTGATCGTGAACGCCGCGAACCGCGAGGCCGACTTCGCATGGCTCGCCGCGCACGAGCTCCGCGGCTCGGACGTGCGCGACGTCTCCGACGACTACGGGCTGCTCGCGGTGCAGGGCCCGCGCGCGCTCGATCGGCTCGGCCTCGCGAAGGCGAAGGCGTTCACGTGGGAGATGGGCGAGCTCGACGGCGTCGAGGTGATGGTCAACCGCACCGGCTACACGGGCGAGGAGGGCGTCGAGCTCGCGTGCATGGCCGAGCGACGCGCCGGCGCTCTGGGACGCGATCCTCGCGCGCGGCGTGACGCCGTGCGGGCTCGGCGCGCGCGACACGCTGCGGCTCGAGGTCTGCTACCCGCTGCACGGCAACGACATCGGCCCGCAGTGGGACGCGATCTCGAGCGGGCTCGGCTGGGTGTGCGCGCTCGACACCGAGTTCACCGGCGCCGGGCGGCTGCGCGAGGTCAAGGCGGCCGGGCCGGAGCGCAGGCTCGTCGCGTTCCGGATGACCGAGCAGGCGATCCCGCGGCAGGGGATGGCGATCGAGGGCGGCGGCGAGGTGACGTCCGGGTCGCTGTCGCCGATGCTCGAGGTCGGGATCGGCCTCGGGTACGTTCCCGCCGCGGCGAGCGCGCCGGAGACCGAGCTCGTCGATCGACGTGCGCGGCCGCGCGCGGAAGCGCGGCGAGGTCGTGACGAAGCCGATCTACAAGCGAGAGGAGTGAGGGTGGCCGCGAGCGAGTCGTATCCCGAGGATCTGCTCTACCACCGCGAGCACGACTGGGCGCGGATCGACGGCGACGAGGCCGTGCTCGGCGTGACCTGGTACGCGGCCGACTCGCTCGGCGAGCTCGTCCACTACGAGCCGCCGGCCGAGGGCGCGACGATCGCGAAGGACGAGCCGTACGGCGAGGTCGAGTCGGTGAAGGCCGTCTCCGACGTGATCGCGCCGCTCTCGGGCGAGGTGCTCGAGGTGAACGCGAAGGTCGTCGACGCGCCCGAGACCGTGAACGAGGACCCGTACGGCGAGGGCTGGCTGGTCCGGATCCGGCTGACCGAGCCGGCCGAGCTGGACACCCTCCTCGACGTCGCGGCGTACCGCGAGCTCCTCGACGCCCAGTGACGGCTTCGTGGCTGGGCCGTCCGCGCCCCGGCGGAAGGGCGCGATGAGCTACCTCTCGCTCACCGACGCGGACCGCGACGCGATGCTCGCGGCGATCGGCGTCGCGTCGATCGAGGAGCTCTTCCGCGACATCCCCGCCGGCGTCCGGCTTCGGGCGCGCGCTCGACGTCCCGCCGGCGCTCGCCGAGGCCGAGCTCACCCGCCACCTCGAGGAGCTCGCGGCGAAGAACGACGTCGCCGACGTCTCGTTCCTCGGCGCCGGGATCTACGACCACTACGTGCCGGCGGTCGTCGACGCGGTGCTGCAGCGCGGCGAGTTCCTCACCGCGTACACGCCGTACCAGCCCGAGATGAGCCAGGGCGTGCTGCAGGCGATCTTCGAGTACCAGACCGCGATCTGCGAGCTGACCGGCATGGACGTCTCGAACGCGTCCGGGTACGACGGGACGACCGTCGCCGCCGACGCCTGCTTCGTCGCGAAGCACGCGACCGGCCGTTCGCGAAGATCGTCGTCACCGAGGCGACGAACCCGCAGGTGCGGCAGGTCGTGAAGACGTACGCGCGCGGGTTCGGGCTCGAGGTCGTCGAGGTCCCGCACGACGGCGGCACGACCGACCCCGACCGCGTGCGCCGAGGCCGCGCGCGACGCCGCCGCGGTGATCTTCCAGCAGCCGAACTTCTTCGGCTGCCTCGAGCCGGCGCCCGAGCTCGCGGCCGCCGCGAACGACGCGGGCGCGCTCGCCGATCGCGCACGTCGACCTCGATCAGCCTCGGCGTGCTCGAGGCGCCGGGCAACTACGGCTGCGCGCTCGCGATCGGCGAGGGCCAGTCCGCCGGCAACTTCGATGAGCTACGGCGGCCCGCACTACGGGTTCCTCGCCGCGCGCGAGGAGCTACATCCGCCGGCTCCCGGGCCGGATCGTCGGCGAGACGTTGGACGCCGCGGGCGAGCGCGGCTATGTCCTCACCCTGCAGACGCGCGAGCAGCACATCCGGCGCGAGAAGGCGACGTCGAACATCACCACCAACCAGACCCTGCTCGCGCTGGCGGGGCTGGTGCACCTCTCGCTGCTCGGCCCGCAGGGGCTGCGCGAGACGGGGGAGACCTGCATGGCGCTCGCCGCAGTACGCGAAGGAGCGCCTCGGCGAGCGTGGGCTGGAGCTCGCTGTTTCCCGGATCAGACAACGTTCAAGGAGTTTGCGGTCCGCGCCGGACGGAGCGCGACCGACGCGATCCGCGCCGCGCGCGCGCGGGGCGTCGATCCCGGCTACCCGCTCGGACGCGACTACGCCGGGCCTCGACGACGCGCTCCTCGTCGCCGTCACCGAGAAGCGCACGACCGACGAGATCGACCGTCTCGCCGAGGCGCTCGCGCCGTGACGAGGAGCTGATCTACGAGCGCTCGCAGCCGGGCCGCCGCGGGCTCGCCGTGCCGCGGCCCGACCTCCCGGTGCCGCCGGTCCCGGCCGGAGCTCGCCCGCCGCGAGCCGCCGCGCCTGCCGGAGCTCGCCGAGCCCGAGGTGCTGCGCCACTTCACCGCGCTCTCGAACCGCAACTTCGGGATCGACACGGGCTTCTATCCGCTCGGCTCCTGCACGATGAAGTACAACCCGCGCGTCAACGAGCGCCTCGTCGGGCTGCCGGGGTTCCGCGACCTGCATCCGCTCGTCGACGAGGACGCCGCGCAGGGCGCGCTCGAGCTCGAGTGGCGAGCTGCAGGAGATCCTGCGCGAGGTGACCGGGCTCGACGCGGTCAGCCTCCAGCCGGCCGCCGGCAGCCAGGGCGAGCTGACCGGCCTGCTGCTGATGCGCGCGTACTTCGCCGACCGCGGCGAGGACGAGCAGCGGCGGAAGATCGTGATCCCGGACACCGCGCACGGCACGAACCCGGCGAGCGTGACGATGGCCGGGCTACGAGCTGACGAAGGTCGCGACCGACGCGCGCGGCAACGTCGACCTCGACGATCTCCGCGCAAGGTCGACGAGCACACCGCCGGGCTGATGCTGACGAACCCGTCCACGCTCGGCCTCTTCGACGAGAACATCGAGGCGATCCGCGACATCTTCCACGCCGTCGGCGCGCTCATGTACTACGACGGCGCGAACCTCAACGCGGTCTGCGGGATCTCGCGGCCGGGCGACATGGGCTTCGACATCGTCCACATCAACCTGCACAAGACGTTCTCGCAGCCGCACGGCGGCGGCGGCCCGGGCGGCGGCCCGATCGCGGTGCGCGAGCGGCTCGAGCCGTACCTGCCCGTGCCGGCCGTCGTGCGCGACGGCGACGCGCTTCCGGCTCGACTTCGACCGGCCGCGCTCGATCGGCAAGGTGCGCGCGTTCACCGGGCCGTTCGGCGTCTTCGTCCGCTCGTACGCGTTCATGCGCGCGTGGGGGCCGGCGCTGCGGGAGATGAGCGAGGTCGCGGTGCTGAACGCGAACTACCTGCTCGCGCGGCTCAGCGACGACTACGACCTGCCGTACGACCGGCTCTGCATGCACGAGTTCGTCCTCTCCGCGCGCGACGCTGAAGCGCGAGCACGGCGTCACCGCGCTCGACGTCGCGAAGCGGCTGATGGACTACGGCTTCCACCCGCCGACGATCTACTTCCCGCTCGTCGTCCCTGAGGCGCTCATGATCGAGCCGACCGAGACCGAGGCGAAGGAGACGCTCGACGCGTTCGTCGAGGCGATGCTCGCGATCGCCCGCGAGGCGCGCGACCGACCCCGAGCTGCTCAAGGTCGGCGCCACACGTCGCGGCCGGTGCGGCGGCTCGACGAGGTGCGCGCGGCGAAGCAGCCGGTGCTGAAGCACGCGTTCGACGCCCCGGTCGCGCGCGGCGCCGAGCAGGCCTGATCCGCCGGGCCGCGTCTACAGTCGAACCGTGGGACGCGTCGCGGGACACCTGAAGCGGCCGGCGCAGATCCTCCTCGCCTGCTGCGGCTCGCTCGTCGTCGCGGGCCTCCTCTGGGCGGCGATTACCGGCAATGCCGTGCGCGAGAGCGTCGTCTACGCGCTCTTCATCGGCGGCGCCGTGATCGTCGTCTTCGCGGCAGGCGCGGGCGGCGGGGCGCGGCGGATCCGGGGAGGGGACGAGCGGAGCGACACGCCCTTCGGGACGGTCGCCCTCGGCGTGCTCGTCGTGCTCGTCGGGATCGCGGTGCTGAAGGCCTAGCCCGGCTCGCGCCGGAGCTGCCCGCCGAAGCGCCCGACGAGCAGGGCGACGACGGTGACGAGGTACAGCTGCCCGAGCAGCGCCTCGACGATCGCGAACGAGCGGCCGGGCTGGCCGGCCGGCGTGTAGTCGCCGTAGCCGAGCGTCGCGAGGGTGACGTAGCTGAAGTAGACGCGCGTCGCGGGCGAGCCGTCGGTGCCCTGCGCGAAAAAAGCGCCCGAGTCGAACGACGCGACGGCGCCGTACAGGTACATGAAGAAAATCCCGATCAGCAGGTACACGCACACGGCGCCGGTCACGGACTGCCGGTTGATCGAGCGCTGGTCGAAGACGCCGAGCCCGAGCACCGTCGACGTCGCGGCGACGAGGAGCACGTCCAGCACCGCGGCGAGCCCTCTCGTCGTCGTCCCCGCGACGAGGATCTCGACGATCGCGAGCGCCGCCGCGATCGCGGTCAGGGCGACCGTGGCCTGGGCCCAGCCCAGGCCCGAGGTCCAGAGCGCGATCGCGAGCGTGAACGTCTCGATCAGGATCAGCACCGCCGCCGACCAGCGGGTCTCCGGCGCCGCGACGATGACGACGTACGTCACGGCGATCAGACCCAGCACGAAGCCGTACGAGTGGCTCGCGCGGATCCGCTCGAGCCGCGAGCCGGGCCTCCAGCCGTCCGCCGCCATCCGCGCACAAGTGAACCGGAGCGCCCGGACGCGCTCCGACGACCGACTAATGTCCGCCGCGTGAGCGACCACGTCGCTGCGCTGCGGGCGATCGCCGCGGGCGCCGCCCCCGCACCCGAGGCGATGGCCCCGTACCTCGCGGCCGTGCGCGAGCGGGCGTTCGCGATCACGGACGCCGACGTCGACGCGCTCAAGGCCGCCGGGTTCTCGGAGGACGAGATCTTCGAGCAGACCGTCGCGGCCGCGATCGGCGAGGGGCTCCACCGGCTCGACGCGGCGACGGCGGTGATCGGATGATCCGCCTCTCGGTCGTCGACTCCGGGCACACGGGCGACGAGGCCGAGTTCCTCCGACTCGCGCGCGAGCGCTCCGGGCGCGAGCCGCTCGGCGTCGTGAAGACGCTCCTGTACCGGCCCGAGCTCTTCGGGCTCCCGTTCTCGGCGGAGCTCCACCGCGTCATGCGCGGCCCGTCGGACTGGAGCGAGGGCGAGCGCGAGCTCTTCGCCGGGTTCACCTCGCTCCTGAACCAGTGCCCGTACTGAACGAGCTCCCACGGCGCGGTCGCGTCGTACGCGCTCGGGGAGGAGGTCTGGCAGTCGGTCGTCGACGACTGGCGCGCGGCGCCGCTCCGGCCCGAGCTCACGGCCGCGCTCGTCTTCCTCGAGAAGCTGACGCTCCGCCCCGAGGAGCTGACCGCGGCGGACGCCGACGAGGCGCGTGCGGCCGGCGTCGGCGACCAGGCGCTCCGCGACGCGGCGGCGGTCTGCGCGCTCTTCAGCATGATCGTCCGCCTCGCCGACTCGCTCGGCTGGGACGTGCCGGAGCCGGACGTGCTCCGCGCGCGGGCGCCGCGGATGCTCGACGAGGGCTACGACCTCGGCGCGATCCTGAACCGGATCTGACCGTGCGTCGGCCGGCTGGCGGCGGGGGTCGAGCACGGCCCGAGCCCGTGTAACGGACGGGTCTCCAGGCAGACTGAACGGCGTGAACACGATCAGGAAGTCAGAAGAGCAGTGGCGGGCTGAGTTGACGCCCGAGCAGTACCGGGTCCTTCGGGAGAAGGGCACCGAGGCGCCGTTCACCGGCGAGTACGACCACGTCTTCGAGCCGGGCACGTACGTGTGTGCCGGCTGCGGGGCGGAGCTGTTCGAGTCGGACGCGAAGTACGACTCGGGCTGCGGCTGGCCGGCGTTCTTCGCGCCGGCGAGCGGCGAGGCGATCGACGAGGAGACCGACACGAGCTACGGGATGGTTCGCACCGAGGTCATGTGCGCCGCGTGCGGCGGGCATCTCGGGCACCTCTTCCCGGACGGCCCGGCGCCGACCGGCGTCCGCTACTGCATCAACTCGGCGGCGCTGAAGCTGGACGAGGCGTAACCGATCAGCTGACGCCGACGACGGCCTCGTAGAGCGTGCGGCCGCGGCACGTCTGGCGTGCGACCACGACGTGCCGCCCCGGCGGCGCGTACCAGTGGAGCTCGAACGTGCCGGAGGCGCGGATCGCGGCGGCGCCGATTCTCGTCGTCCCGCTCGTGAGCACGACGGTCGAGGGGCAGCCGCCGCCGCGGGTCCACGCGGTGCCGTCGAGTGTCACGGTCCCGCCGGAGCGCTTGGCGGTCAGGCCGGGATGGAGCGGCCAGCTGCACGGGAAGTCCGTCGTCCCGCCGGAGCGGGTACGCGACGCGAAGCGCCACGAGAGGCGCGTGTACTGCCGGCGGCCACCGGGGCACGTCGCCGGCTTGCTCGCGGCGACGGCGACGGCGCGCGCGTGGAAGTGCCCGGCGGCGCAGTTCGGCGTGCAGTCGTTCCGGTGAGCCGCGCCCGCTGCCGTCGCGGTCGCGCCGCCCCAGCCGCGCCAGCGGAGCTCGCCGAGCCAGAAGTTCCCGTCGCCGCACGCGAGCGTGATCCGCGTCGGCGCGACGACCTGCGCGAAGCAGTCGGGGATCGTCGGCCCGGCGCCCGACGAGTGGGCGACGACGGCGGCGACGACCAGTAGCACAGGCATCATCGCGTGAGCGTAACGCCGCGTTGCGACCGGCAGGACCAGCGGCGTTCACCGTCGAACGTGGGTGCGAGCCCATGCAACCGAGCCCGTGGAGGTAGGACACATGCCAGCGAAGAAACCCCCTGCGAAGAAGCCCGCGTCGAGGTCGAAGCCGGCCGCGAAGCCGGCGACCGCGAAGACGACGGCGAGGAAGCCCGCGCCGGCGGCCCGGCGTGCGTCGACGGCGAAGACCGCGACCACCGCTCGCCCGGCGGCCCGTGCGGCCGCGAAGCCCGCGGCGAAGGCGACCGCAAAGCCGGCCGCGAGGACCGCGGCGAAGGCGACGGCGAAGCCCGCCGCGAAGACGACCGCGAGGGCGGCGGCGAAGCCCGCCGCGAAGGCGACCCCGGCCCGCCGCGCGAAGACCGCCGCGACCGCGAAGCCCGCGACGAGGGCGAAGGCAGCGCCGAGGCCGGTGGCGAAGGCGAAGCCGGCCGCCGCGAAGACCACCGCCAAGGCGAAGCCCGCCGCGAAGGCGAAGCCGGCTGCGAAGACCGCGGCGAAGGCGAGGCCCGCCGCGAAGCCGGCCGCGAAGGCCGCGAGCCGGACGCCCGCGCGCGCTGCGTCGCGCACGACCACCGCCCGCCGCGCGACCGCGAGCCCGAAGCGCACCGCCGCGAAGAAGTAGCCGTTCCTCGGGGAGGCGCGGCCCGGAGCTCGGACCGCCCGGGCCGCGGCGCACCCCCTCTCCGTGCGGGTTCACGCGAGCGATTTCCGGCCGATCCTGCTACACCTGTTCGATGACACTCGGGGTAGGTTCAGGAGGAGAAATCGTGAGGAAGCTCGTTGCAGTGCCGTTTTTCGCCGCCATCGCAGCGCTCGCGGTCGCCGGCGGCTCATCCGCAACCACGACCGCGACGGTGTGGTCGGCGAAGCTCTCGCCGTCCGAGGTGACGCCGAAGCAGGCCGTGAAGAACAACTCCGCCAGCGGGACTTTCACCGCGACGGCGAAGGGTTACACGCTGAAGTTCAAGCTGACGTTCGACAAGCTGAGCGGCCCGGTGACCGGCGCGCACATCGGCTACGGCAAGAAGGGGAAGCCCGGCAACGTCTCGGTCGCGCTGTGCGCCCCCTGCCCGAACCCGACGGTGAACACGACCGGCATCAACCCGTCGCTGATCTCGGCGTTCAAGGACGGCCTGCTGTACGTCGAGCTCGACACGAAGAAGAACCCGAACGGCGAGGTCCGCGGCCAGCTCGGAAAGTGAGCGTCGCGGGCCCGCTGCGGCCGCTCGTCCTGCTCGTCGGCATCGCGCTGCTCGCGGGCTGCGGCTCGTCCGCGAGCGACAGCCCGAAGGCGGCTGCCGGGCCGACCCGGCTCTCGTTCGCGGAGAACGCGTCGGAGCCGCTCGGCTACGTCGACCGCGGCCGCGTCAACACGGCCAAGGCGGCGATGGCGCTCCACGACGTCTCGTTCCAGAGCGGCGGCCGGCGCGTCGACGGCTACCTCGTCCTGCCGCCGGGGAACGGGCGCCGGCCGGCGGTCGTCCTCGTGCACGGCTCCGGCGGCGACCGGAGCGAGCTCCTGCCGCTCGCGGTCTGGCTGGCCGCGCGGAACGTCGTCACGCTCACGATCACCGAGCCGTCGACGTCGTTGCCCGCCGCGCAGGTCACCGGTGCCGCGCTCCTCACCCGCACGCGGGATGCGCAGGTGCGCGACGTCGTCGCCGTCCGCCGCGCCGTGGACGTGCTCCAGTCGCTGCCCAGCGTCGACCCGAAGCGGATCGGCTACGTCGGCTGGAGCTCGGGCGCGAAGACCGGCGCGCTCGTCGCCGCCTCGGAGCCGCGCGTGAAGGCGCTCGTGCTGCTGTCCGCCGGCGCGGACCGGCTGTCGGCGTTCGTGAAGGCGGCGCCGCCCAGGCTGAAGGGCTCGACGAGACGGATCCTCGGCAGCATCGACCCGATCCGGTACATCGCGTGGGCGCGACCCGGGAGCGTGCTGCTGGAGGACGGCCGCAACGACCAGATCGTCCCGCGCGCCGCCCTCGTGAACGTGGTCGACGCCGCGCCGCGCGGGACGACCGTGCGCTGGTACGTGGCGAAGCATCAGCTCAACCGCACCGCGTTCCACGACGCGTTCGACTGGCTCGCGGGCAAGCTCCCCATCGACGGCCCGCCGGTCCCCGGCGCGCCGACCGAGACGTCGACCGGCTGACGTCTCCGGCGAGCGTCAGATCCGAGACTCGCCGGCGATGCTCCCGGTGATCCACACGAGGTCGCCGATCGAGAGGCGGAGGTCCTCGAGCGCGTTGCCCGGGTTGCCGCGGATGATGCTGAGCCAGCCGCGCGGATCGAAGATCACGCCGTACTCTCCCGGCGCGAGATCGGCGTACGTCTCGCAGCGCCGGGCCGGCACCGATCCCGCCATCGCCTCGACGGCCACGTCCGGCGCGTTCTCGAGTCGCGCGAGCGCGAGGTCGGGCCGGCGGACGTTGAGCTGGATGTTCCCGAACTTGTTGTAGTCGATCACCTCGCAGCGGATCTTCCCCAGCTCGACCTCGGGCGCCCGCTCCTCGAGGCTCGCGAGCGTCCCCGGCTCGATCGCGCCCCCGAGCTGCTCGAGCGGCATGCCGGCGGCGAGGTGCGCGGCCGCGGGACAGAGAACGTCGCGAGCGTGGAACGACGGCGCCACCGGCTCCACGATCACGTCGGGAGAGGTGATCGCGACCGCGCGGACGGCGCCGCCGGAAGCCGTCCACGCCCAGGAGAGCAGCCCGTTGTCGGGGCCGACGAACAGCCGCCCGTCCGCCGCCTCCACCGCGACGTCGCGGACCGTCCCGACGGTCGGGTCGACGACCGCGAGCACGATCGCGTCGTCCGGGAGGTACGGCAGCGAATCGGAGAGCAGCCGCGCTCCGCCTTCCACGTCGAGCGGTTTCACGAGGTGCGAGAGATCGACGACGCGAGCGTCCGGGGCGATCCGGGCCATCACCGCGTGCGAGATCCCGACCCACTCGTTCCCCGCGCCGAAATCGGTCATGAACACGATCGTGCGACTGTCCGGCATCCTCCCGCTCCCTCCTCCGGCCGAACGCGGAGCGTATCCTCTTGCCGCTCGAGAGGCCTCGCCATCGTTAGCGTCCGGCGGGCGCGACCCACGAGGGAGCGGAGGGGCAATGTCCGCGTTCGTCACGGGCCGGGACTGAGGGCCGGGCTTGTTCGATCAGTTCATCCACTGGGTGTCGGGCGCGTGGTGGAGCTACCCGGTCGTCTTCGTCGTCTCGATGCTGGACGCGTTCTTCCCGCTCGTCCCGAGTGAGACGGTCGTGATCACGGCGGGCGTGGCCGCGAGCGTCGGCGACCTGAGCCTGCCGCTCGTGATCGCCTGCGCCAGCCTCGGCGCGCTCGTCGGCGACAACATCTCGTACGGCCTCGGAAGCCTGCTCGGCGAGCGCCGGGTGAAACGCCTCTTCGGCGGCGACAAGAGCCGGCGCGCCTTCGAGTGGGCCGAGCACCAGCTCGTCGTGCGCGGCTTCTATCTGATCATCATCGCGCGCTTCATCCCGGCCGGGCGCACCGCCGTCACGTTCTCGTGCGGGTACACGAGCGCCATGCGCTGGCGCCGGTTCATCGTCGCCGACGTGATCGCGTCCGTCCTCTGGGCGAGCTACGCCGCGCTGCTCGGGTACTTCGGCGGCAGGCAGTTCGAGAACGCACCGTGGAAAGGGCTGGTGCTCGCGTTCGCCGTGGCGGTGAGCGTGACCGGCCTCGTCGAGCTCGTCCGCTGGCTTCGCGGCCGGCGGGTCGAGCGACGAGCAAGCTGAGGTCGAGGGGGACCGCAGTCGCTTTCCGAGCGGAGATCGCCGATCAAGAACGCGTGGTGCTTGCGCTCGACCGAGACCATCACTCTCGGTCATACGACTTCCGATGAGCCCGGGCCTCGCCGACAGGGGAGATGCTGCGCCGAGGACGTAGGCTCGCGGGCGTGAGCTCACGGTTCAAGTGGTTGGCGCTCGGCCTTGCCGCCGGTGGCATAGCCGTCCTGTCGATTGTCGCGCTTGCCTCGACCGGCAGCCCGTTACTGACCCTTGCGGTCGCAGCGGGCATCCTCGTCTTGCTGCTGCCGGTGGCGGCCTACTTCGCCTTTCGAAGCGGAGGCGCTGGGAGTCGATAGCCCCGGCGCCCGGCGACTGGTCTGCGCCGGGGTTGCGCTACGAGGCCCGAGGACGGCCAGGCGGAGCCAACGTCTCCGGCGGAACCGAGAATCGCTCCCACGCCGACTGCTTGCTGATCCCCCAGCGACGCGCCGATCTTGGCCCAGCTGCGGCCATCCCTGCGGGCCTGCTCGACAAGCTGCCGCTGGAGCTTTTCCAGAGCCGTCCCTATGCGAGCCGACTGACAGAGGCCATCAAACGCCGCGTCAGGTCGCCGACGACGGACAACCCCTGGGTTCGCGCTCCCGCCGCCCGACGCCGCGAACCGGCGAGTCGGTTGCAGGGCCTCCCGGAACGTATTAACGAAATCAGACCGAACCCTTTCGAGCCGGATGCGCTCGTACTAGGCGGGGCGGCCTATCCGGTCCCTGGTCAGCGGTGGTGGCCACCCTCATGCGGAAGGCGGCGAGCGCGGTGCGAGGGCAACGCGCTCGCTTCGCCTTGCGCCGATCCTGGCGGCGGGTTAGGCGCCGTCGCCGGCCGAGACAGGAAGCCTGTCGGCGTGCTCGGGGCGCGGCGCGACAGCGAATCGCATCGGCCCAAACGGGTCATGCAGTCGGCGATCCGACTCGGCACTGTGGGTGATGGCGGCGGCCCACGGTTCAACTGCCCGCAGGCGACGGGCCGCCGCCGACCTCGCCTCGGCGTGGGGCGACACCTACCGGCAGGCAGAGGCAGTTGACGCTCTGACGCGTGACGGGCTAGCCAGCCGGTGGGGCGATACCGCCGCGGGGCGCGTTCCCACCCGTACCGCCGACCAGGCCCTCGGTTTCGCTGGCGTCGAGTTCGAGGTCGTCCTCGGCTTCCGCCGCGTCCGGCTTGTCGCGCTCGGAGTCTTCCATCGCTCTCCTCTCGGCGTCCGTCGTGGATCGCACTCCGCGCACACCAGGTCCGTCAGGCCCGGCAGGGAAAAAGAGGAGGAGTGGCGCGGCGCGTCCGCCTGCGTCGGCGTCGTCGCTTCTCCGCGCCCTCCATCACATCTCGCCGTGAGCCTTCCCACGGCGGCCACGAGCAAACGCGCGGCGTGCTGCCACCGATCCTGCCGGGCGGCCCGGACGGTGCCGAACCGCCTTTCTCTCGCTACTAGTCCCCGATGTCCAGAGGGCGCCGGCGCTCCGCAGTCTCGCCGCGCGCTGCTCGTCGTCCGTCCTGTTCGTCGCGCGGCTGATGAAAACGGGTGTCGCTCTCGACGAGTAGTTCGAACTTCCAGGCAACGCACGTGAGGGATGCCGCTCGCCGTCGGCATGCGCGGCACTCCACGCCCGCGGCGGGCCGAAGTCAACGCGGAGGTGAGAGCGTGGTAGGCGGCCGTGCGCAAGGGATGCGGCGCCGAGCGCGCCGCTCCCCTCTGACGCGCTCAGCGCCGCATCCGCCTCGCAGCGACGCGGCACTGGCTCGGAGAGGAAGCGCGCCGCCGTCGCAGTACACGCCTATCCAGCCCCGCGACCCGGGAAACAGACAGACCAACGGGTGTGCCGCACGCCGCAGTACCGCGGTCCCCGGCGCGCCCTCCTAAGGCGCGCCGGGGACCGCACGAGAGACCTATCCGGCCTCACGGCACCCAACTCCCGCCGGCCCCGAAGACGCCAACACCCGCGGGAGGGCGGGCGTCGGTAGCGCACATCTCATCTGGGAGGGCTCGAGTACGCGTCCTAGACGCTCTCGGCGGCGTTGTTCAGCTCTGTCGCCGCGCACGCGGAACTACGCGAGTGCGCCTGACGAGTTCACGTCGTAGTCACTGCCAGTTGGCCGCACGCGGCCGCGATGTCGCGACCGCGCGTCAGCCTCACGGTCGCCGGCAGCCGCGCGCGGTCGAGGGTCATCTTGAAGCGCGCGATCGTCTCGCGGGACGAGCCGTCGTACATCCCGGTCGGGTTGTACGGGATCAGGTTCACCTTGAACGCGTGCCGGTCGAGCAGCGCGGCCAGCTCGCGCGCGTGCTCCGGCGCGTCGTTCACGCCCGCGAGCATCACGTACTCGACGAAGACCTTCCGGCCGTGAAGCTCGACGTGGCGCCGGCACTCGGCGAGGACGTCCTCGAGCGGGTAGCGGTCGTTCACCGGCATCAGCTCGCTGCGCAGCGCGTCGGTCGGCGCGTGCAGCGAGAGGGCGAGCCGGATCGGCTCGGCGACCTCGTCGACGAAGCGCGTCAGGCCGGGGAGCCAGCCGACCGTCGAGATCGTCGTCCGCCGGTGCGTGACGCCGACGTCGGGCAGCCGGCGCGCCGCCTCGAGCACCGCGTCGAGGTTCAGCATCGGCTCGCCCATGCCCATGAAGACGGCGTGGTCGATCGGCTCGATGCGCCGGAAGTGCAGCGCCTGGTCGAGGATCTCGCCGGCGGTGAGGTTGCGGCGGAACCGCATCTGGCCGGTGGCGCAGAACGTGCACGTGAGCGGGCAGCCGGACTGCGACGAGAGGCACACCGAGCGGCGCCCGTCGCGGTAGCGCATCAGCACCGCCTCGACCGGATGGCCGTCGACCGTCTCGAAGAGCACCTTCAGCGTGCCGTCCTTCGCGAGCGACTCGCGCGTCACCTCGAGCGACGAGAACGGGACGCGCTCGGCGAGCGCGTCGCGGAGGCCTGCCGGCAGGTTCGTCATCTCGCCGTACGACGCGGCGCCGCGCGCCGTCCACTCCCAGACCTGGCGGGCGCGGTACGGCGGCTCTGCGGCGAGCGTCTCGGCGAGGAGCTCGAGGTTCACGCGGACACCGTAGCCTCGGCCGCGTCGGGCGCCGGCGGCGCCGTGCCGGCACGCACCCGGCCGGGCGGGACGAGTCCGAGCGCGCGCAGCGCGGGCACGGCTGCGGCCGTCGTCACGAGCGCGACGACGATCAGGACGCCGAGCGCGCCGCGCGAGATCAGCCCGAGGTCGTAGCCGAGCCGGAGGACGACGATCTCCGTCAGCCCCTTCGTGTTCAGCAGGAACCCGAGCCCGAGCGAGTCCCGCCGGTCGAGGCCGTTCGCGCGCGCGGCGAGCGAGACGCCGCCGACCTTGCCGATCGTCGCGACCGCGAGCACGGCGACGCCGGCCGCGACGAGAGCGGCGCTCGCGTCGGTGTGGAGGTCGACGCGGAGCCCGGTGGCGACGAAGAAGACCGGGAGGAGCACCGCGCGGTTCACCGTGCGGACGCGGTCGAGGCCCGCGCCGCACCTGCCCGCCGAACGCGAGCCCGGCGAGGAACGCACCGAAGATCACGCTCACGCCGATCGCGTCGGTCGCCCACGCGAGCCCGACCGCGAGTCCGATCGCGAGCAGCGGCGCGACCCAGCCGGGGAGGCACGGCGAGGGCGCGCCGGACGCCCGGCCGGAGGAGCAGCAGCGCGCCCGCCCCGATCGCCGCGACGCCCGCGAGCCGGATCGCGACGCGTCCGCCGCCGCCGTTCCCGGTCTCGGCCGCGACGACCGCGAGCAGGCACCACGCGGCGAGGTCGGTCGCGACCGCGCACCCGATCGCGAGCGCGCCGATCGGCCGGCGCGCGAGGCCGACGTCCTCGAGGATCGAGGCGAGCACCGGCAGCGCGGTGATGCTCACCGCGACGCCCAGGAAGAGCGCGAACGCGCCGCGGCTCGCGCCGGCGCCCGCGAGCTGCGAGAAGAGCGGGAAGGCGACCGCGACCCCGAGCAGCAGCGGCACGACGAGGCTCCCGCCGATCAGCGATCCGAGCAGCCGCCGCCGGACGCGGAGGAGCGCCGACTGGAACTCGAGCCCGACGAAGAACACGAACAGGATCACCCCGAGCTTCGCGAGCGCGTCGAGCTTCCCGTTCAACGTGGACGGGAAGAGGAACGCGGACACGCCGGGCAGGAGCCAGCCGAGGAGCGTCGGCCCGAGCAGGAGCCCGGCCACGATCTCGCCGATCACGCGCGGCTGATCGAGCCGCCGCGCGAGGCGGCCGGCGACGAGCGCGCACGCGCAGATGACCGCGACCTCGAGCACCAGGCGCACGAGCGACGACGGGCCGGTGAGCGAGGCTCCGAGCACGGCTCTCATCTTGGTCGAAATCCGGGACGGCGTCGCGTCGGCGATGATCGCGCGCCGTGGAGCAGCGCCTCTCGCTCGTCACCCTCGGCGTCGCCGACCTCGCGCGGGCGCGGGCGTTCTACGAGGCGCTCGGCTGGTCGGCGGGGAACGACTCCGACGACGTGGTCTTCTTCCGCGCCGGCGGGACGATCGTCGGGCTCTGGCGCCGGGACTCGCTCGCGGAGGACTCCGGCGTCGAGGACGGCGGCGGGTGGGGCGGCGTCACGCTCGCGCACAACGTCCGCTCGCCGGCCGAGGTCGACGCCGCGATCGCCGAGGCCCGCCGGGCCGGCGCGACGATCGCGCGCGAGCCTGGCGAGACGTTCTGGGGCGGCTACTCCGGCGTGTTCGTCGACCCGGACGGGCACCCGTGGGAGGTCGCGCACAACCCCGGCTGGACGCTCGCGCCGGACGGCTCGGTCGTGCTCTGAGGCGGGTGCGTCCGCGGCTCAAGATGGGTAGCCGCCGCCCATGACGGCGGGCGGCCGGGACCGTAGGCTCTCGGGGATGAAGCAGGCGAACCCCCTGAAGCGAGCGCAGCACAGCCGCGAGGACGGCGGACGCGAGCCGGTGTGGGCGCTCCACGGCGAGCTCACGGCGAACCCGCCGGGCCGGCTCGGCCGACGGCTCCTCCCGGAGATCGAGGCCTACCTCGAGTTCTTCGCGATCGCCCGCGGATCCGGCTAGGGAATCCGCTTCGCGGACGCCGCGACCGCGCCGAGCACCTTCTGCGTCAGCCCGGACGCATGCACCTTCACGACCACGTTGTGGCCGCTCGGCGCGCGGAGGCACGTCCACGCGATCCCGGCCGCGAGGTACACGGTCTTCCCCTGGATCGCGACCTTCCGGCCGTGGCCCTCGCCGCACTCGGGGATCGTGCGCCCGTACGGCACGATCGAGAAGTAGAGCGTCCGCGGGTCGCCCGTCCCGCCCGGCGAGAGCGTGATGTGCGTCTCGGTCGACGAGCCGCCGAACGTCGCGTAGTGGTAGTGCTTCGGCGCGTACGTCGGCATGTAGGCCAGGTCGCCCGCGCCGATGCCGTCGAGGATCGAGTACATCTGCGCCTGGACGGGCTGCGGGATGACGGAGGCCGTGGCCTGCGCCGAGAGTGCCAGCGCGAGCCCGAGAACGGCCGCCGCGATCCCCGCCTTCAACGCCTCGAGTGTAGCCGCACCTCGTAGGCTTCACCCGTGATCGACCTCCGCTCGGACACCGCGACGAGGCCCTCGGCGGCGATGCGCGAGGCGATGGCCCGCGCCGAGGTCGGCGACGAGCAGCGCCGCGAGGACCCGACCGTGCTCGAGCTCGAGCGCCGCGCCGCTGCGTTCCTCGGCCAGCCCGAGGCGGTGTACCTCCCGACCGCGACGATGGCGAACCAGATCGCGCTCGCGGTCCTCGGCGCGCGCGGGACAGAGCTGATCGTCGAGGAGACGGCGCACATCATGATCGCCGAGCTCGGCGGCGCCGCAATGCACTCCGGGCTCCAGACGCGCGGGCTCCCCGGCGAGCGCGGCCGGCTCTCGCCGGCGCAGGTACGCGCGACGGCGCGCGCGTCCGACGGCTTCCACATCCCGCGCACCTCGATCGTCGCGCTGGAGAACACGCACAACAGCGGCGGCGGCTCGGTCTGGCCGGTCGACGAGCTCCGCGCCGTCGTCGAGACCGCGCGCGAGCTCGGGCTCGCGGTCCATCTCGACGGCGCCCGACTCGCGAACGCGGCGGTCGCGCTCGGCGTGCCCGCGGCGGAGATGGGCCGGTTGTTCGACACGGTCACGCTCTGCCTCTCGAAGGGCCTGGGCTGCCCGCTCGGCGCCGTGATCGCGGGCTCGGAGGAGACGATGGCGCGCGCGCGCGTCGAGAAGCACCGCTTCGGCGGCGCGATGCGGCAGGCCGGGATCGTCGCCGCCGCCGGCGTGTATGCGCTCGAGCACAACGTCGAGCGCCTGGCCGACGACCACGCCCGCGCGCGCCGGCTCGCCGAGGGCTGGGCGGACGCGGGCGTCCCGGTCGACCCGGCGCTCGTGGAGACGAACTTCGTCCAGGTCGACGTCGGCGCGCTCGGGCTCGCGAAGGGCGACGCGCTCGCACGGCTCGAGGCCGCCGGAGTCGGGCTCAGCGGCACGGTCGTCCCGGGCATGCTGCGCGCGCTCACGCACCTCGACGTCGACGACGACGACGTCGAGCGCGCGCTCGAGCTCGTGCCCGCGGCGCTCGGCACTCGGGCGCGCGTCGTGCGGTGATCCTCGCCCGCTACGCGGACCGGCCCGACCTGCGCGAGCGGCGCGACGACCTCGACGCCTTTCCCGAGCCGATGTTCCACAACCGGATGGGGCCGCTCTACTGGGCGCGCCTGTACGACGAGCATCCGGCCTTCCAGCTCGCGGTGCTCGACGGGGACGAGCTCGTCGCCGAGCTCCACTCGGTCCCGCTCGCGTGGAGCGGCGGGCTCGACGACCTCCCGGCGGGGTGGGACGACGCGTTCGTCCGGGCGTTCGAGAGCGGCCGGACGCCGGACGCGCTCTGCGCGCTCGCGATCGCGGTGCGGCCGGACCGGCGGGGCCAAGGTCTCTCCGGCGTCGCCCTGAACGCGATGGCAGACGCCGGCCGCGACGCAGGCCTGCGCGAGCTGATCGCGCCGGTGCGACCGACGCTGAAGGAGCGCTACCCGCTGATCCCGATCGAGCGGTACATGGGCTGGCGCCGCGACGACGGCGCGCACTTCGACCCGTGGATCCGGCTGCACGAGCGCGTCGGGGGCGAGATCATCGCGGCCGCGCCGGAGTCGATGGAGATCGTCGCGCCGGTCGCCGAATGGGAGGCGTGGACCGGCATTCCGTTCCCGGACGACGGCGACTACGTCGTGCCCGGGATGCTCGCGCCCGTCTCCGTCCGCGACGGCGTCGGGCGGCACGTCGAGCCGAACGTCTGGCTACGGCACCGGCTGTAGCGCGAGCGCCGCGGCCTCGACCGCCGCGGCGAGCGCGACCGCGGCCAGACCCGCGCCCCACGTGAGGCGCGCGACGCCGAGGCGCTCCAGCTCGGCCGGCGGCGGCAGTCCGTCGGTCGCCATCACCGCGACCGGACCGCGGATGCCCGCGACGAGCGCGGCGACGTCGTCGCGGTCGGAGACGAGGATCGGGAAGACGCAGTCGGCGCCCGCGTCGAGGTACGCGTTGCCGCGCTCGATCGCGTCGGCGACCTCGCCGGCTCCGCCGAGGAACGTGTCGACGCGCGCGTTGAGGACGAGCTCCGGCGCGGCCGAGCGGACGGCGCGGAGCAGCTCGACCTGCTCGGGGATCGGCACGGGCACGCCGCCGCCGACCGAGTCCTCGAGGTTCGCGCCGACGATGCCGGCCGCCCACGCGGCGGCGACCGTCACGGGCGGGTCGTCGTAGCCGCGCTCGAGGTCCGCGCTCACCGGCACGTCGACGGCGGCCGCGATCCGCGCCGCGACGCGGAGCATCTCGTCCCCGGGAGCGGCGCCGTCCTCGAACCCGAGCGAGCGCGCGACGCCGCCGCTCGTGGTCGCGATCGCCCGGCAGCCCGGGAGCCGCGCGAACGCGCGCGCGCTCGCGACGTCCCACGCGTTCGGGAGCACGAGCAGCCGCGCCTCGCGGTGCCACGCGCGCAGCATCGCCGCGCGTCCGGAGCTCACTCCGCGACCCGGAGGACGATCTTGCCGCGGCGGCCGCGCTCGAGGCTCCGCTCGAACGCCGCGCGCGCGTCGGCGAGCGGGAAGACCTCGTCGAGCTCGGGTCGAAGCTCGCCCGCGTCCGCCATCCGGGCGAGCTCGCCGAGCTGCTCGCGGCTCGGCTCGACGACGAAGTACACGCTCTCGATCCCGGGCGCCGCCGGCGGGTCGGACGCGACCGACACGAGCCGTCCGCCCGCGCGCACGACGGCCGGCGAGCGCTCGAGCCGCTCGCCGCCGGCGGTGTCGAAGACGAGGTCGACCTTCCCGACCGCGTCCTCGAATCGCGCCGCGTCCACGACCTCGTGGGCGCCCAACCCGCGGGCCGCTTCCGCGTCGGACGCGGTCCCGATCACGTGCGCGCCGCGGGCGCGTGCGAGCTGGACGGCGAAGCCGCCGACGCCGCCGGCCGCGCCGTGGATCAGCACGCGCTCGCCGGCCGCGAGCCGGCCGTGGTCGAAGAGGCCCTGCCACGCGCTGAGCGCCGCGAGCGGGATCGCCGCGCTCTCGACGTGCCCGAGCGCCCCCGGCTTCGACGCGAGCGCCGCGGCC
Organism: uncultured Actinomycetes bacterium; assembly: GCA_963729135.1. Taxonomy (GTDB): domain Bacteria; phylum Actinomycetota; class Thermoleophilia; order Gaiellales; family Gaiellaceae; genus PALSA-600. The sequence continues at coordinate 272,263 of CAVSMT010000006.1, read as the reverse complement.
GGGACGACGGCGTAGTCGGCGGCGACGCCGTCGCGGTCGAACGGCGTCAGCGCGAACACGGCGTCGCCCGCCGCGACGCCCTCGACGCCGGCGCCGACGGCCGAGACGACGCCCGAGAGCTCGTACGACGGCGTCGCGGGCAGCCGGTCGGCGGGCCACTCGAGCTCGTCGCGCGTGATCGCCGCGGCGTGCACGCGGACGAGCGCCTCGCCCTCGCCGGGCTCGGGCGTCTCGAGCTCCTCGACGACGAGCGACGCCGGGTCGCCGGCGGCGTGGAGCCGGAGCGCGCGCATCAGCGGTCGCCGGCGATCCAGTACGACGCGACCGCGACCGCGTACAGGCCGACCAGCGCGAAGCCCTCGGCGCGCCTCGTCCGGCCGTCCGCGGCCACGAGCGCGACGGCCACGGCGGCCATCGCCATCGTCGCGAGCTCGACCGGGCGGAACGAGAGCGGCAGCCCGGGCCCGACGAACCACGAGAGCAGCGCGACGGCGGGCGCGACGAAGACCGCGACCTGCGCCGCCGACGACGCGGCGATCTCGGCGGCGAGGCGCATGTTCCCGCGGTGCGCGACGACGATCGCTGCGCCGTGCTCGGCCGCGTTCCCCACGATCGCGACGACGACGGCCGCGACGAAGAACTCCGAGAGCCCGAGCGCGTCCACGAACGCCGCGAGCGAGTGGACGAGCAGCTCGGAGACGAGCGCCGTCGCCACGGTCGCGACCGCGAGCACCGTGAGCGCGACGCGCATCGACCACGCACCGCGCGCGGGCCCCTCGCGGTGCGCGTCGTGGTGGCGGATCAGGTTGCGCACGGTCGCGGCGACGTAGACGACGAGGAGGAAGGCGGCGACGGGGATCGTGACGAGGAAGAGGACGTGCCGGTCCTCGCCGCCGTGCCAGCCGGGGATCGACGGGACCATGAACGCGAGCACCGCCGTGAGCACGAGCCCGACCTGCAGCAGCGAGGAGCGCCGGTCGAGCTCCGCCTTGCCGCCGGCGATGACGGCCGCGCCGAGCACGAGCAGCATGTTCGAGACGACCGAGCCGGCGATCGAGCCGCGCACGACGTTCGGGAGCCCGTCGCTGATCGCGAACAGCGCGATGATCAGCTCCGGCGCGTTGCCGAACGACGCGTTCACGAAGCCGCCGATCCCCGGCCCGGTGTGCTCGGAGACGCTCTCGGTCGCCTCGCCGATCAGCCATGCGAGCGGCACGAGCGCCGCGGCCGAGAGCACGAACGCCGACGTGCCGCTCAGGCCGAACGCGTAGTGCGCGAGGAGCACGGCGGGCGTCAGCGCGAGCGACCCCCAGAGAAACCTGCGCGCCACCCGGCTAGCCTAGTCTCACGTGCTCGAGGCGGCACTGTTCGACTGGGGCGGGACGCTCTCGTGGTTCGAGTGGGACGACCGGCTGCTCGCGGACGGGCACCGGGCCGGGCTCGCGGCGCTCGGGCGCGAGGACGAGGCCGACGCGTTCACGGCGCGGTTCGCACGCGAGAAGCTCGGCGCGCTCCTCGAGCCCGGCGCGGCCGACCGGATCGACTACGCCGCCGAGCTCCGCGACCTGCTCGGACCGGTCGACGACGCGGAGCTCGACCGCTTCCTCGACGCGGAGCACGCGGCGTGGCGGCCGGCGCGCTCGCTCGTCTCGAGCGCGCACGCGCTGCTCGGCTCGCTGCGCGACCGTGGCCTGCGGCTCGCGGTCGTCGCGAACACGTGGCCGGACCCGGCGCGGCTCGTCCACCGCGAGCTCGACGAGCTCGGCGTGACGCGGGCTCGTCGACGCGGTCGTGCTCTCCGGCGAGGTCGGCGCGCGCAAGCCCGGGCCGGCGATCTTCGAGGCGGCGCTCGACGCGCTCGGGGTCGACGCCGGCGCGGCGCTCTTCGTCGGCGACCGGCTCGTCGACGACGTCGCGGGCGCCGCGGCCGTCGGGATGACGACCGTGCAGGCGCTGTGGTTCCGGGTCGACGACGGCCCGGCGACGGCCGAGCCGGACTTCCTCGCGTTCACTCCCGTCGACGTCCTGGCGGCCGTGCGCGAGCTCGCGAACTAGCGGCGTCGTCGGCGAAAGTCAAGTCTTGCGGGGACCGGGAGAGGTGCCGACAATCAGCGGTATGCAGCAACAGGAAACGGCCCCGTCCCTGCTGCCACTCCGGCCCCAGGACGAGATGGAGTGCAGGCGCTGCGGCGTCCACTGCGACAAGGTCGTGTACCCCGGCGCGTGCCTCTCGCGGGCTGTCCGTTCGTCTACTCGTACGAGGCGTGGGGGCACACGTACGTCGGCTGCATGCAGAAGGTGTTCGACGTCGAGATCGACCTCGACATGCTCGCGTGCGGCCGAGCGGCGCGCGCCCGGCTTCGGCGCGATCCGCGCGGTGCGGCAGCCGCTGCCGATGTGCCGTGCCGAGGTCGAGGAGACGTACGCGTCGCGCACCGAGGAGCAGGGCTGCGTGAACCCGGAGTTCGGCGAGCTGCCGGTCGGCGAGCCGACGTTCCGCATCTTCGCCCAGCTCAAGACCGGCTGAGCAGCGCGTCCACGCGCCGCCGGCGCACCGCTCGCGCGACGAGCCAGATCGCGGCGCCGAGCAGCACGAACGGCAGCCCGAGCGCGAGCGCGTAGACCGCGCCGATCCCGAGCCAGCGGAACGCGATCCCGAGCCCGTGCAGCGGGCCGTGGCCGTGGTGCACGACGACCGCCGTCTTCGGCGCCGGCGAGACGAGCTGGAGCGTCACGGTCGCGAGGCTCGCGGTGCGGAGCGTCGCCGCGCGGGCGCGCTGCCGTTTCGCGATCTGCGCCCTCGAGGGCGGCGACGCGCTGCTCGACCTCGGTCGTCTGCGGCTCGGCCCGGAGCACGGCGAGCTGCTTGCGCAGCCGCTGGAGCGTGCGGTCGGCGGCGCTCACCTGCGCGCCGAGGTCCTGGATGCGGACGTTCTCGTTCACGATCGTCCCGAGCGAGGAGAGCCGCCGCACCGCGGTCTCGACGCGGGAGCGCGGGACGCGGAAGACGAGGCTCGCGTAGCCCGCGGCGCGGCCGGCGTCGACGTTCAGCGAGGAGGGGTAGCCGCCGAGCGCGGCGACGATCGCGGTGGCGCGCCTGCTCGCGGCCGAGACCGCCGCCGAGTCGTGGAGCCGGAGCTCGAGCGCGGCCGAGTACTTCTGCGGCCGGGAGGGGCTCGGCGCGGGAAGGGCCCGATAGGCGCCCACCGAGTCCGCGGTCGCCGCCTTCACCGCGCCGGACCCGGCGGCACCGGCGGCAGCGGTCGTCGGTGACGCGGCGCGCTCGACGAGCGGCGGCGTCGGCGCCGTCGCGTCCGTCCCGCCGCGCGGGAGGAGCACGACCGCCGCCGCGACCGCGGCTGCGACCGGGACGGCGATCACGAGCGCGCGGCGCCACGTGAGTCGGCGGCGCGGCGCCGACCCGGAGTCGGCCGCGTCCACGGCGAGCATGCGGACGCGCTCGCGGAGCTCCGGCGGGGCCGACGGCCGCGCCGCGCGGAGGGCGGCGACGAGCTCAGGCTGCGACATCGAGTCTCTCCTTCAGCTTCTCGAGGGCACGGTTGAGGCGCGTGGTGCAGTTCGTGGTCGAGATCCCGAGCACGCGGGCGGCCGCGCCGGCGTCGAGGTCGAGCACGACGCGGAGCGCGATCACCTCCCGCTCGCCGGCGGTGAGGCCGCGGAGCGCCGCCTCGAGCTCGGGCGAGAGCCCCTCGACGAGCCGCTCCTCGAACGACTCGGGAACGGCGGCGAGCTCCTCGCGGCGGACGCGCCGCTTCTCGGAGCGGAAGTGGTCGAGCGCGACGGTGCGCGCGACCTGGCAGAGCCACGTCCGCGCCGAGCCGCGCTCCGGGTCGTACCGGTGCCAGAGCCGGAGCGCCCGCTCGAACGTCTCGGCGGCGAGATCCTCGGACGCGAACCGGTCGCCGGTGAACCAGGCGAGGTAGCCGTACACGTCGTCGAGGTGGCTCTCGGCGGCCTGGGCGAAGGTCGTCACGTCCTCCATACGCCCCCGCCGCCGCTCACGTCACGGTCTGGCGCGGGCGGCCGATCGGCGGCGTCGCGCCGCGACTCCGCGCCGGTGCAGGTCGCGCAGCTTCCGGATCTCGGCCGCGTCCGGGCCCTCGTCGCCCGAGCCGGGGACCTCGAGGTACGCGCCGAGGCCGTCGAACGCCGGGTGGCCGAGGAACGCGGCGAGGCCGGCGCCCATCTCGCCCTCGAGCATGTTCGCGTGCCGGTCGCGGTTCGAGCCGAGCGGGGTGACGCTGTCGTTCACGTGCAGCGCGCGCAGCCGCTCGAGCCCGATCGTCGCGTCGACCTCGGAGACCAGCTCGTCCACGGCCGCGGGCTTCGTGACGTCGTAGCCCGAGGCCCAGAGGTGGCACGAGTCGAGGCAGATCCCGAGCCGCGGGTGGCCGTCGAGCGCGTCGACGAGCTCTGCGAGCTCCGGGATCGAGCGGCCGATCGTCCCGCCGGTGCCGGCCGAGTTCTCCATCAGCAGCCACGTGTCGCCCTCGCAGCGGGCGAGGATCTTCTTCAGGGCCGAGACGACGCGCCGGCGGCCGCTCGCGAACCCGGCGCCGAGGTGGGAGCCGACGTGGAAGACGACGCCGTCCGCCTCGATCGCGACGGCCGCGTCGACCGTCGCGACCATCGCCGCGACCGACTTGCGGTGGATCTCGGCGTCGGGCGCGGCGAGGTTCACGAGGTAGACGGCGTGGCAGACGACGCCGCCGATCCCGGCCTCGGCGCGGCGCGCCTTGAACCGTTCGACCGCCTCCGGCTTGTGGGCGGTCGGCTTCCACATCCGCGGGCTCTGCGTGAAGACCTGGACGCAGTCGCCGCCGATCGCCTCGATCCGGTCGATCGCCGTGTCGATCCCGCCGGCCGCGGACACGTGGGCGCCGAACAGCATGCGTTCGTACGATAGGCGCGATGAGCGTCCGCGTCCGCATGGCCCCGAGCCCGACCGGCTTCCTCCACGTCGGGGGGGTGCGCACGTTCCTCTTCAACTGGCTCTTCGCGCGGCGGCTGGGCGGCGAGTGCCGGCTCCGGATCGAGAACACCGACACGAGCCGCGAGGTCGCGGAGGCCGTCGACCAGATCCAGGAGTCGCTGCGCTGGCTCGGGATCGACTGGGACGGGCCGGTCACGTTCCAGCTCGACCGGGTGGACGAGGTGCGCGCGCACGCCGAGCGGCTCGTCGCCGAGGGGAAGGCGTACGCGGACGAGGGCGCGATCCGGTTCCGCATGCCCGACGAGGGCGTGGTCGCGTGGGACGACGCCGTCCGTGGGCGGGTGGAATTCGCGAACGAGAACCTCGCCGACCTCGTGATCGTCCGCTCGGACGGCCGCCCGACCTACAACTTCGCGAACCCGGTCGAGGACGTGCTCGACGGGATCACGCACGTGATCCGCGGGAGCGACCACGTCTCGAACACGCCGACGCAGATCAACGTGATCCGCGCGCTCGGCGCCGACCTGCCCGTGTACGCGCACGTGCCCGACGTGCTCGGCGCGGACGGGAAGAAGCTGTCGAAGCGGCACGGCGCGGTGTCGGTCGACGCGTTCCGCGAGGACGGGTACATCCCGGCGGCGTTGATGAACTTCCTCGCGCTGCTCGGCTGGAGCTTCGACGACCACACGACCGTGATGTCGCCGGCCGAGCTCGTCGAGCGCTTCTCGCTCGAGCGCGTCGGCGCGAGCCCGGCGACGTTCGACTACGAGAAGCTCGACTGGCTGAACGGCATGCACCTGCGCGCGCTCGACGGCGACGCGTACGCCGCCGCGCTCGACGAGTGGCTCGGCGAGCGCGGCATCGACTGGCCCGCCGGGCGGGTGCGCGCGACCGCGCCGCTCGTGCAGGAGAAGATCGAGAAGCTCTCGCAGTACCCCGACTTCGTCCGCTTCCTCTTCGAAGCCGGTCACCGCGGACGGCGCCGACCCGGCGACGTGCGCGGCGGCGCGCGACGCGCTCGCCGGCGTCGAGCCGTGGCAGGCAGCGCCGATCGAGGAGGCGCTGCGCGCGCTCGCCGAGCGGCTCGGACAGAAGCCGCGGCAGGCATTCCAGCCGATCCGGCTCGCGGTCACCGGCTCGAACGTCTCGCCGGGGCTGTTCGAGAGCCTCGAGCTGCTCGGCCGGGACGAGTCGCTCGCGCGGCTCGCCGCCGCCGCCGGCTGATTGTCCGTCCGCGGCGGCGGGAGTACGCTCGCGCGGATGGGGCTGTTCGACGGCCTGGCCGCGAAGGCGCGCGGGGAGGTGTCCGCCGCCGACCTGATCGCGTACGGCCGCGCGTGCAGCGACGCGTACGACCTGCTCGACAGCCTGCCGCCGTCGGGGTACGCGCGCCTCTCCGCCTGGAACGCCTACGTCCTCCAGACCTACGCCGACAAGCTCCTCGCGGCGGGACGGGCGCCCGGCTACGTCGCGCCCGAGACCGCGGATCAGGTGCGCGTCCTCTACGAGTACGTCGAGCAGTGGCTCGTCCACGCGCGGCAGGCCGCAGCGTCGGAATCGCACCGGCTCGACGTCTACCTCCCGCAGGCGATGCCGCACCAGTGGAGGACGACGCCGCGCACGCTCGAGCAGCTCGCCGGGATGCGCGAGGCGCTCGTCGCGGCACAGGCGCGGGTCGCCGCCGACCTCGCCGCGTTCGCGGGCGCCGCCGGGGCGCGCGACCGGCTCCAGGGGCACCTGATCGCGGTGAGCTCGACGGCCGAGTACGTCGACGGGCTCTGGACGGCGGAGCCCGGGCCCGAGCTGCGCCAGACGACCGGCGACAGCCTCCGCGACGGCCTCGACCGGGCTTACGAGCTCGGCCAGGTGATCGCGGTCCCGGAGCTCCTCGACGAGCTCCACGACGCGCCGCCGCCGGGGCGGCCGGCGGTCCCGGCGCTGCGGCTGCCGGGCGAGCCGGGCTTCGACCCGTGGTGCCTGACCGATCCGCTCGAGCGGATCCACATGGAGCACGACGCCGCGTACCGCGCGGCGCTCGACCGGCTCTGGGAGGCCGACGAGCATCCCGAGCGCACGCTCGCGATCGAGGCCGAGATCAGCGCGGCGCGGGCTCGGGGAGCGGTCGACTTCCTTCCCGCCGAGCAGCTCGGGCTGCTCTCCCGGCTGGCGGACCACTGCCCGTGGCCCGGCGTGCTCGTCGCGAAGACGGCGGTGATGATCGGGGGCCGGCAGATCGACGCGGGCGACCGGTTCGTCTTCACCGTCTCGCACGACGAGGGCCCGGTCGAGCGCACCGTGGTGGTCGCTCCGACGAGCGGCCGCCTCGCGGTCCCGGACGACCTTCCGCCGGCGAAGGAGCTCGGTTGGCGGAGCCTGTTCGAGCTCCTCGTCGACGGCGGTTACGGCGTCTACGGGCTCGACGGCGCCGGCCGCTGAGCGGCCGCGGCTACGCCCGGTAGGCGAGCGCGGAGCTGCAGACCGCGAGCATCCCGGCGAGCCACAGGGGCCAGCGTCCGGTGACCGCGCCGAGGACGAAGGCGGTCGCGCCGGCGCTGACGAGCACGCACGCGAGCAGCGGCGGTCCGAGCTCGCGGCGCTTGCGTGGCTCGACCTCGGGCTCGCGGCGGCCAGGCCCGAGCAGGCGGAGCCTCGCGAGCCGGACGCGGAAGAGCGCGCCGCGCCACTCGTACACGAGCGGCTCGGCGGCCTCGACGCCGTCCTCGGCGAGCGCCTCGGCGACGTCCGCGGTCGCGTCGCGCGCGGCGGCGAGCGCCGCCCAGAGCTCGCGGTGCGCCGGCTCGGCGCCCGCCGGGGGAGCGAGGCCGTAGATCCGCTCGCCCGCGGTGTGCAGCGTGTACTGCAGCCGCTGGAGCAGCTCGGGCGCCTCGTGCTCCTCGAGCGTCGCCGGCTCCGCCGCGAGCCGGTCGAGCCGCGCGAGCGTCCTCGTGAGGCCGCTCCAGAGCTCTCCCATCTGCGACGCGTACCGCTCGCCGGTCCCTGTCCTCGGAGCCACGGCGGCAATCCTACCGGTACGATCCCGCGCCGAATGGCCGAGTCCGGCCCCTCCATCCTGATCGTCGAGGACGACGGCTCGCTTCGCCTTCTCTGCCGGGTCAACCTGGAGCTCGAGGGGTACCGGGTCCGCGAGGCGGCGACCCTCGCCGAGGCCCGCTCGGCGGTCGCGGGGGAGCGGCCCGGATGCGTCTTCCTCGACGTCCGGCTCGGCGGCGAGCTGAGCGGCGACCTCCTCGACGAGCTGCGCGCGACCGGGATCCCGGTCGTCCTCGTGAGCGGAACGGACGACCTCGCCGCGTACCGCGAGCGCGCGACGGAGGTGCTCGCGAAGCCGTACCTGCCCGAGGATCTCGTCTCCGCCGCCCGGCGGCACTTCGTCGGCTAACGTCCCGCGCAGTGAGCGTCGTCACCGTCCGCAACCCGACCGAGTTCGAGGACCGCCTGCGCCTGTACCTGCGCGAGCGCGCCGAGGAGGCGCGGAACGTGCGGGTCGGCAACAAGGAGGTCTCCGAGCAGGCGGCGATCGTCCGCGAGTACAGCGACCTCTTCAGCCGGGGGCAGCTCGAGTCGCTGCAGGCCGCGGAGTCGGCCGCGTCCGGCGACGAGCGCGAGCGGCTGTACCGGCTGCGGAAGACGTGCGAGGGCGGCCTCGTCTCGGCCGAGCTCGCCGAGCGCGAGGACGAGCTCGAGAACCGCGTACTGGCGGAGCGCGTCACGTTCAAGGGCGAGGAGCTGCCGCTGCGGAGCGCGCAGGCGCGGCTCGCGGTGCTCCCGGCGTACGCCGACCGCGAGGAGCTCGGCGGCGTCCAGGCCGACGCGCTCGCGCGCTTCAACGACGACACCCTCGAGCTGATCCGCGCGGGCGAGGACCTCTCCGCCGAGTACTCGGGGATCGCCGACGCGGTCGAGCGGCACGAGGAGGAGAAGGGGATCTCGCTCCGCGAGCTGGCCGACGCGCTCAAGGCGGCGAGCGACGCGGCGACCGACTCGTTCGCGGCGATGCGCGAGCGCTGGTTCGAGCGTCTGCTCGGCCCCGAGCGCGCGGAGATCCCGTCGAGCTACCACACCTCGTACGTGCGGAGGCTCTCGCCGCTCGAGTCGACGTACACGAAGGACCGCGCGACGGAGGTCTGCCTCGCCACGCTCGGCGAGCTCGGCTTCGACCTCGCGGCGTCGACGAACATCCGGCTCGACCTCGACGACCGCCCGCAGAAGGCGCCGCGCGCGTGCGTGATCGCGAGCGACCCGCCGCAGGAGGTGCACCTCATCACGCGCGCGCAGGGCGGCCTCCACGACTACCAGGCGTTTCTCCACGAGGCCGGCCACGCGCTCCACTACGGCGGCTGCGACCCGAGCCTCCCGTACACCTTCCGGCGGATCGCGCGCGACCACGCGCTCACCGAGATCTACTCGTACATCTGCGAGGCGGTGACACGCGAGCCGGGCTGGCACGCGCGCTACTTCGGCCTCTCGGACGAGCAGGCGGCCGAGAACGCGGAGGCGACGGTGTTCCTCGAGGCGCTCCTCTACCGGCGGTACGTCGCGAAGCTCCGCTTCGAGCTCGGCTTCTGGTCGAGGTTCCGCGAGGACGGCGGCACGCCCGGCGGCTACGAGGAGTACCTGACCGAAGCGACGGGCATCCGCTACCGCAGCGACGGGTTCCTCACCGACATGGACGCCGGCTTCTACTCGGCCGACTACCTCCGCGCGTGGATCCGCTCGGCGCAGCTCCGCCGCCACCTCATCGGCCTGGCCGGAGAGGAGTGGTGGCGGAGCCCGGAGACGGGCGACCTCCTCCGCGAGCTCTTCAGCGAGGGCACGAAGCCGACGAGCGAGGAGATCGCCGCGCGCCTCGGCTTCGACCCGCTCGACACCGGCCCGCTCCTCGCCGAGATCGACGTCTGAGCTACACTGCCCGCCGCACGCGGGGCCCATTCGTCTAGTGGCCTAGGACACCGCCCTCTCACGGCGGCGGCACGGGTTCGAATCCCGTATGGGCCTTAAAGCCGAAGTCTGACCCACGTTCTTGGCTTAGATACGTGGGTCAGACGTGTCAGAAATGCCGGGGAAACGCACAGCGTGCCCCCACGGGTGCCCCCACGGCCGTGTCGTCAGCACAGGAGACATCTCCCAAGAGACCCTGGCAATAGTCGGGCGTGATGAGGAAGGGCTGCGCGAGACCGTATGGAGTGCCCGGCGCCTCGCTCGTAAGTTGGCGCGGGTTGCCGTCGGGATGGGCCCGGCGGTAGAGCCGCAATTACGGGAGGCGCCGGTTATGAGCGAAGGTAGCTGGGTCGGTCTCGATGTGCACGCTCGCTCGGTGGTCGCGGGCGTGATCGATGTGGGGAGCGGTGAGGTGCGGTCGCTGCGGGTGCCGCCCGGCTGTGATGCGAGGGTCGCGTGGCTAACGACGTTGCCGGCGCCGGTCCGGGTCGCGTACGAGGCGGGGCCGACGGGGTACCGGCTTGCGCGTGCGTGTGCCGAGGCGGGGATTGGCTGCGTTGTGGCGGCGCCGTCGCGGATCCGGCCGGCGGCTGATCGGGTCAAGACTGACCGGCGGGACGCTGAGCGGCTGGCGAGGCTGCTTCGGCTGGGTGAGATCACCCCGATACGGGTGCCGGGGCCCGAGGAGGAGGCCGCGCGTGATCTGGTCAGGGCGCGTGAGGATGCCCGTGGCGATCTGATGCGGGCTCGTCACCGGCTCTCGAAGCTGTTGCTTCGTCATGGGTCGGTGTATGACGGGACCGCGTGGACGCGGGCGCACGACGTGTGGCTTCGTCGGCAGCGGTTCCAGAGTGGCCCGCTCGCGATCGTGTTCGACGAGTGCTACGGACGGATGCTCGACGCGAAGACCAGGAGGGATGCGCTCGACAAGGCGATCGCCGAACTCGCGGCCATGCGCTCGAGGCCCGAGGCAAGCCCCGCACGATCGTCGTGGTCGCCGTCGCGCGCGAGCTCGCCGGACACTGCTGGGCGCTCGCAACGATGGAGTAGTCGCACCAGCAACGGCTCGGCGAGGAGAGCGCACCGACGAAACGACGCGAGGAGCGACCCGAGAGAACACTCTGAGCAGCCCTCAACGGCCATGCTCGACGCGAGAGATCGGCACCGCTCCTCATCTCGCACACCCGGTCATGCGGCACCAACCCGCGCATATGAGTCGCGACACAGACTTCGACGACAGCCGGTGCGCTCCCCCCGCCGACACCGAACCCCGCAACAGCGGGGCAACTAACGCCTGCCGAGTTGACAGGCCGCACACCATATGAGTGTTCACCAGTGACGCCCGAGCGCCCGTTGCTCTCGCACGGCACGATTCGGCGGTGATGCGACGCGGACCGAGAGTCGGTGACGTCTTGCAGTTCGATCTGCCGGACGGGACCTACGCCTACGGCGGGGTGCTCCGGCATGCTTCGGTCGCGTTCTACAGGCGGAGAAGCGACGAGCCGCGGCAGGCGCCCGTCGGGGATCGCGACTTCGAGGTCGTCGTCGGGGTCTACGACGATGTGGTGAACTCGCACCCGGTAGTCGGAAGCGACCAAGCGCAGCCGGGCGAGGACGAAGCTCTCTGACGGACTCGAACCGTCGACCCCCTTCTTACCATGGAGGTTTTGGGGCGTCACGCGCGTACACGCGCGATCACTCGCGACACAGTTTCTCCTGCAAATCGCCCTTAGCTTGACGCCTGAGATGCGTCGCGAGGCGTCGCGCGTGTCGTTTTTGATGTGTCCGTTTTGCGTCCGCGGTTTGTTGTTCAGTCCGACAACGGTCGCCCTCATTCGGTGCCCGGACCCGGGCGGTATCGCCCAACGAATACGAAACCCTCGACGACTGACGCTCCACCTCACCTGCGGCCTGATCAGCCGGCGACAGAGACGTTCCCTGAAGCCGTTGACTGAACTGGTACCGAGGCCACCCCAATTTCCGAAACGGTCATACTCGTGCCGTGGACGCGGCGCCGCTGATCCTGGTCACCGGCGCGACCGGCAAAGTCGGCGAGGCGTTCATCCGCAGGCTGCTCTCCTCGTCCGACGAGCAGTTCGCCGGGACCAGAGTCAGAGCGTTGTGCCACAACAGGCCGCTGCAACCTAGGGCGCGGCTCGAGGTCGTCGCGGGCTCGATCGAGCGCCGCGACGTCGTCGACGCCGCGACCGAGGGCGTGACCCACGTGCTTCACCTGGCGACGAGCAAGGAGACCCCCGAGACGATCTTCGATATCGCGGTGAAAGGCCTGTTCTGGCTGCTCGAAGCCTGCCGCCTCAGTCCCACCTTCCGGCGGCTCGTCCTCATCGGCGGAGACGCCGCGGTCGGCCACTTCGTCTACGCGCATCCAACCCCCGTCACCGAGACGCAACCGCACACGGCCTACCCCGGCTGCTACGCGCTCTCGAAGGTGCTCGAGGAAGTGATGCTCGAGCAGTACGGCGTGCAGCACGGCCTCGACTTTTGCTGCCTGCGGGCTCCGTGGATCATGGAGAAGGACGACCTCCGGTCCCATCTCTCGTTCAGCGAGAACGTGTTCGGTGCGCCGCGCTGGCGCGACCTCGTCGGTGCCGAACAGGCAGACGCGTACCTCGAGCGAGAAGCGGTGCCGGTGATGCTCGACGAGGACGGACGGCCGGTGAAGCGAAACTTCGTCCACGTCGAGGACCTGGTGGACGCGATACTCGCCGCCCTCGACCACCCGGCGGCACGATGTCAGACGTTCAACATCTGTATGGACGAGCCTGTCGACTACGGCGAGCTCGGCGCCTACCTCGCCGAATCTCGCGGGTCGCCGATGGTCGAGATCCGCACGCGGTACCACTCGACCTGGCTCGACAACTCGAAGGCGAAATTTCTGCTCGGTTGGCGTCCACGCTACGACCTCGAGCGGCTGGTGGACGAAGCATGGAGCTACGAGCGCGGTCTCGATGAGCCGCGCGTCGTCTGGTACCCGGGGTAAGTAGCCGGACAGTGTCGGAGACGACATGGCCCTCGCGCGCACGTGCGCGCAGGGGGCATGCTCCCCGGTCACGGTCGGGCTCTCCGGTGAGCTGACGCGCACGGATGGAGTGATCGGGCACCGCGTTCACACGGACGCAGACGGTACGCAGTCGACCTGGATCGAACGCGGCAACACGAGTACCGCGCCCTTCGACGCGGAGTAAGCGGCATTGGGAATGCGTTGGATCAAGGCTCATCCCCTGGGTTGCTGCTCGTGATCCTCGTCGATGACGCCCGTTGAGGCGTCCCTCGGCGAGAGCCTGTAGGCACCGAGGGAAAAGTTCCTCACGAGGCCGATCGGCGCTCGTCACCGGCGGGGCCCTCAACCCTTCACGAAAGCCCCGCGGGACGGGTCGACGACGACGACCGTTAGCCCGATGGCGGCATCGATCAGCCCCGTTCGCAGCCTCCCGGCTCGGTCGGTGTCGGCGAGGGCGAGCACCGATCCTCCGAAGCCGCCGCCGACCAGCCGCGCGCCGCGGGCACCTAGCCGCACCGCGAGGTCGACGACGGCGTCGAGCTCGGGGGTCGAGACCTCGTAGTCGTCGCGGAGGGAACGATGGCTCGCCGAGATCAGATCCCCCGCGGCCTGCAGATCGCCCGCTTCGAGGGCGGTCGCGAACTCGAGCACCCGCCGGTTCTCGGTGACGACGTGCCGGAGCCGCCGCCGCGAGCGGGGATCGAGGTCGAGGCCGACGAGATCCCGCGGTGACAGCCCGCGGGGACTGCTGACGCCGGCCTGCGCGAGCGCGTGCTCGAGCTCTCCGCGCCGCAGTGCGTAGTGCGAGTCCTCGAGCCGTCTCGGGTGGCCGGAGTCGATGACGAGGAAGCCCGCTCCGTCTGCAATCGGGACGTTGCGATGCTCGAGCGACGAGCAGTCGAGCAGGAGGGCGTTTCCCTCCGTTCCGAGGAGACAGGCGGCCTGGTCGAGGATCCCGCACGGCACGCCGACGGCGAGGGTCTCCGCGCGCTGGCAGGCACGGGCGAGCTCGAACGGTTCCGGCTCGAAGCCGGCGACGGCGCAGAGCGCGAGGGCGACCCCGATCTCCAACGCGGCCGAGGACGAGAGGCCGGCGCCGGCCGGCAACGTCGAGCGGATCCGTCCGGTCAGGCCAACGGGCGGTCGACCGAGCCGATCGAGTTCGGCCGCAACCGCCTGAGCGATCCGCGCCCACCCGCACACTACGGCCCCCCGCCCGTCCGCTGCGAACTCCTCACCGCGGCCGAAGCGATCCGACGTCAAGCTGACCGTGGTCGCCTGCGCCTCGACAGCGAAGCCAAGGCCGAGCTGTATCGCCGCTGGAAGGACGAGACCGCCGCTGTAGTCGGTGTGCTCGCCGATGAGGTTCACGCGCCCCGGGGCCCAAACGCCGACGAGTTTCATACGTCTCGACCGTCCGCATCCGCGGTCTCCGGCCGACCGAGAGGGCCGGGATGTCGGCTCATGCCGCTCGCAGCCGCTCCGCCGCCTCCTCCGGGGTCAGGTCACGCTGTGGCTCGGCGAGCAGCTCGTAGCCGACCATGAACTTGCGCACGGTCGCCGAGCGCAGAAGCGGCGGATAGAAGTGCAGATGCAGGTGCCACTCGTGGTGCGGCCGACCGTCGGTAGGCGCCTGGTGTATACCCATCGTGTAGGGGAAAGGCACGCCGAAGAGCCTGTCGTAGCGCAACACGAGCTGCTTGAGAAGAGACGCGAGTGCGGCCCGCTCGGCGTTCGTCAGCCCGAGGAGCGAGGCGACGCGACGGCGCGGCACGACGAGCGTCTCGAACGGCCACACGGCCCAATAGGGGACGACCGCGGCGACATGCTCGTTCGCCTCGACGACGCGTTCATTCTCCTGCGCAATGTAGTCGGCGAGGAGGCTCGGCGTTCTTGCCAGGTGCGTCTGCTCGCGTTCGACGTGCGTCGGCACGTGCGTAGTCGCCCAGATCTGGCCGTGCGGGTGCGGGTTGCTCGCCCCCATGGCGGCACCGCGGTTCTCGAAGATCTGGACGTGGCCGATCCGCGGGTCGCCGCCGAGCTCGGCGTATTGCATGGTCCACACCTCTACGAGCTCCTCGATTGCCGCCGGGGGCAGGTCGCCGAGGCCGAGGTCATGCCGCGGCGAGTAGCAGACGACGCGACACGTCCCGTACTCACCGTTGCCGTCGGGCACGAGCGCCGGGTAGTCGTTCGTGAAGACGAACGTCGCCTCGTAGCGCGGGTTGCGCGTGCAGCCGGCTCGTTCGTTCCCCGGACAGAGGTAACAGCTCGGGTCGTGCTCCGGTACCTGCTCCGCGGCGATGCTCTCCAGTTCTCCCTGCCACGGGCGCTGCGTACGCTCAGGGGAGACGAGCACCCACTCGCCGCTGAGCGGGTTGTAGCGTCGGTGCGGGGACGTGTCGCGCACTGGTCGAGAGAAGCCCTGCTCGTGAGGAATCAAAGGGCCCTGGCGCCGTTTGCGGCCGAGAAGCTGTAAATCGTCGTCGACTCGAAGATCGCGTCGTGCTCGAGCACCGTCGAGGGGAAGTTCGGGTGGTTGGGCGAGTCGGGGAAGTGCTGCGGCTCGAGCGCGAACCCGTCGCGGAACCCGTAGCTGCGGCCACTCGTCCCCACGAGCGTCCCGTCGAGGCGGTTGCCGGAGTAGAACTGCATCCCGGGCTGATCGGTGTGGATCTCCAGCACGCGGCCGCTCGTGGGCTCGGTCACGCGGGCGGCGAGGGTCGGCGATCTCGCCTGGTCACCGCGGCCGTCGAGCACGTAGTTGTGGTCGTAGCCGCGTCCGATCGCGAGCTGCGGGAAGGGGTCGTCGATCCGTCCGCCGATCGGCGCTGGCGTCGTGAAGTCCATCGGCGTCCCGGCGACGGGATCGATCGCGCCGGTCGGGATCTGCGTCGACTCGCACGGCGTGTAGCGCGACGCGTTCAGGTGCAGGACGTGGCCGAGGATCGCCCCGGAGCCCTCGCCGCCGAGATTCCAGTAGGGGTGGCTGGTGAGGTTGACGATCGTTGTCCGGTCGGTTCTCGCGCGGAAGTCGACCACGATCTCGTCGTCGTTCGTGAGCGTGTAGCCGACCTCGCTCCGGAGCGTTCCCGGGTAGCCCTGGTCGCTGTCGGGGCTCGTATGGGCCACCCTCAGCCCGACGCCGTCGGGTCGCTCGAACGGCGTCGCGGCCCAGATGTGCTTGTCAAACCCGACGAGGCCGCCGTGGAGCGAGTTCGGAGGGTCGTTCACCGGCAGCCGATAGGTCACGCCGTTCAGCGTGAACGTGCCGTTCGCGATCCGGCCCGCGTAGCGGCCGGCGATGCAGCCGAAGTACAAGTTGCTCCGGACGTAGTCCGTCAGGTTGTCGAATCCGAGCGTGACGTTGGCGAAGCATCCCTCCCGGTCGGGGACCTCCACCGACTGGATGATCCCGCCGTAGGTGAGGATCCTGACGACCATCCCATTGGCGTTCTCGAGCGTGTAACGGAAGACTTCGCCTTCGCTCGTCGATCCCCACGGCTCGATGGTGATCCTGGGCGCCGCGAAGACCTTCGTCGTGGACGCGGGCGACGGTGATTGAGCTTCTGCCGGTGTTCTACGCATCGTCGGAGTCCCCGTGCTCAAGCGCTACACCGACCTCCATGTCCTGTCCCGGCGGGCGTCGGATGCGCCTCAGCGCCTTCATCACGCTCTCCCTGTCGCGGCCGAACAGGTCGTGCAGGCGGACGTACTCGCGGTAGAGCTCCGAGTAGATGGCGTGGTGTGCCTCGTCCGGCCGGAAGGCGCGCGGCGCGAGGTGCGCCATCCGCAGCGATGCGTCGACGATCGACGCGTAGCCGCCTCGCTCGGGCCCGGCGGCGACGGCGGCGAACATCGCCGCGCCCAGCGCGGGCGTCTGCGACGAGCCGGCGACTGAGAACTCGCGCCCGGTGACGTCGGCGTAGATCTGCATGAGCAGCTCGTTGCGCTGCGGGAGCCCGCCGCACGCGACGATGCCGTCGACGCGGATTCCCGCGGACTCGAACGCGTCCACGATCACGCGCGTCCCGAATGCGGTCGCCTCCAGCAGGGCGCGGTAGATCTCAGGCGCCTTCGTCGCGAGCGTCATCCCGACGATGAGGCCGCTGAGCTCGGCGTCGACGAGGACGGAACGGTTGCCGTTCCACCAGTCGAGCGCGAGCAGCCCGCTCTCGCCCGGCTGGAGTGCGGCGGCCTCCTGCTCGAGGACGGCGTGGACGTCCGTGCCGCGGCGCCGCGCCTCGTCGTGGTACTCGGGCGGGACCGCGCGGTCGGCGAACCAGGCGAAGATGTCGCCGACCCCCGACTGGCCGGCCTCGTAGCCGAAGAGGCCGGGGACGACGCCGTCCTCGACGACGCCGCACATCCCCTCGACGAACGCGAGGTCGTCGCCGAGCACGATGTGGCAGTTGCTCGTGCCCATGATCACGACCATCGTCCCGGGCTCGGTGACGGTCGCCGCCGGGGCCGACACGTGCGCGTCGACGTTCGCGACCGCGACTGCCGTCCCTGGCCGCAGCCCGGTGAGCGCAGCCGCCCGCTCCGTGAGAACCCCCGCGCGCGTCCCGATCGGCGCGATCGCTCGCGAGAGCTTCTCGTCGACGACGCGCGCGAGGCGAGGGTCGAGCGCGGCGAAGTAGTCGTTCGGCGGGAACCCGTCGTGCTTCGACCACATCGCCTTGTAGCCAGCGGTGCAGTTGTTGCGGGTCTCGACGCCCGTGAGCTGCCAGACGACCCAGTCGGCGGCCTCGAGCAGCCGGTCGGCGCGCTCGTAGACCTCGGGCGCCTCGTCGAGGATCTGCAGCGTCTTCGCGAAGAACCACTCCGCCGAGATCCTGCCCCCGTAGCGCGGCAGCCACGGCTCGCCGCGCTCCTCAGCGACGGCGTTGATGCGGTCCGCGTCCGGCTGGGCGGCGTGGTGCTTCCAGAGCTTGACCCACGCGTGCGGCTCGCCGCGCAGGTCGTCGAGCAAGCAGAGGGGCGTGCCGTCGGCGGTCGTGGGGAGCATCGTGCAGGCCGTGAAGTCGATCCCGATCCCGATCACGTCGGCCGGGTCGACGCGCGCCTCGGCCAGGACCGCGGGCACCGTGCGCTCGAACGTGCGCAGGTAGTCCTCGGGGTCCTGCAGCGCCCAGTCCGGCTCGAGCTCGACGTGCTCGAGCGGTCCGGGCAGCCGCTCGTCGATCACACCGTTCGCGTACTGGTAGACGGCCGTCGCCACCTCCCGGCCGTCGTCGCAGTCGACGAGCACGGCACGGCCCGACTCGGTACCGAAGTCGACGCCGATCGCGTAGCGCGCGCTCACGCGGCCTCGCGTTGCGGCTCGACGATCACCTTCAGGCCGCGCCTCTCGCTGAGCGCCGCGAACGCCTCGGCGCCGCGCGTCAGCGGAAACCGGTCGGTGACCAGCGAGGCGAGCTCGACGTCGCGCTGCTCCGCGAGCGCGATCGCACGCTCGAGGTGGCGCGGCAGCATCCGCCGACACAGTGCGATCGTCAATCCCTTGCGCCGCGCGACCGAGGCCACGAACGACGTGCGGTCGCCGGCCGGGATGCCGACGAGGACGAGCAGCCCGCCCGGCCGGAGCGTGTCCAGCGCGGTCGCGACCGCGTCGTCGTCGCCGGCGACCTCGAAGGCGACGTCGAGGCCGTGCCGCAGCCGGGGCGGGAGCGCGTCCGTCCCCGCCCGCTGGGTCGGCAGCGCGGTCGTCGCGCCGAGCGCGCGCGCGGCGTCGGCGCGGTGGGGGAGGGGGTCGGTCGCGACGGCGACGGCGACGCCCGCGAGCCGGAGGACCTGCACGAGCAGGAGGCCCAGCGGACCGCAGCCGTAGACGCCGGCGCTCGCGCCCGGCCCGGCGCGGGCGAGCTCGAGCGCGTGCAGGGCGATGCCGAGCGGCTCGAGCAGCGTGGCCGCGTCGTCGGAGAGCGAGTCCGGGAGCGGGTGCAGAAGGCGCTCGGGCCAGGGCATGAGCTGCCGCAGCGCGCCGTCGATGGCGCCGTGCCCGGCGAAGCGGCAGGCGAGGCAGAGGTTCTCGTAGCCGTCGAGGCACGGGCGGCAGCGGCCGCACGGGATCGCCGGGTCGACCGCGACGCGCTCGCCCGCGCGCGGCCCGTCCTCGACTACGGCGACGGGCTCGTGCCCGAGCACGAGCGGCCGTTCGAGCATGGCGTCGCCGATCCCGCCCTCCGCGAACCAGTGCAGGTCGGACCCGCACAGGCCGACCGCCGCGACGCGCAGCAGCGCCTCGTCCGGCCCCGGCTCGCGCACGGGCTCGTCGTGGACGCGGACGTCGCGGACGTCGTGGAGGCGGAGGGCGATCATCGCGGCTGGCCGTAGTAGGCGCCGGGCCCGTGCTTGCGCGAGAAGTGGCGCTCGAGCAACTCCGGCGCGATCGGCGACAGCCTGGGTGCGAGCGCAAGCGAGCTGAGTCCCATCGACGCGACGGCCTCGAGCGCGGTCGCGTTCTCGACCGCGTCGGTCTCGTCCGTCCCCCATGTGAACGGCCCGTGCGAGCGGACGAGCACGGCCGGCATCGCGAGCGGGTGGAGCCCGAGCCCCTCGATCGTCTCCACGATCACGTCTCCGGTTCGCGCCTCGTAGTCGCCGGCGATCTCCTCGGCGGTGAGTCCGCGCGTGACGGGAACCGACCCCTGGAAGTGGTCCGCGTGCGTGGTGCCGAAGCACGGGATCTCGCGCCCGGCCTGCGCCCAGGCGGTCGCCGAAGGGGAGTGCGTGTGCACGACGCCGCCGATCGCCGGGAAGTTCCGGTAGAGGACGAGGTGCGTCGGCGTGTCCGACGACGGCCTGAACGCCCCGTCCACCACCTCGCCGCTGTCGAGGTCGACGACGACCATCGACTCGGGCCCGAACTCGTCGTACGCGACGCCGCTCGGCTTGATCGCTATCACGCCGGCCGCGCGGTCGGCGGCGCTCGCGTTGCCGAACGTGAGGGTGACGAGCCCGGCGGCGACGATCGCCCGGTTCGCGTCCAGCACGCGCTCCCGGAGCTCCGAGTGAGCGATCACCGCCCGTTCCTCACAGACCGCGAGCCAGGTGGTGGTACGCCCGGTTCCAGCGGACCTCCTTCTCGAAGTCGTCCGTCCGCGTACGCTCGTCGATCACGAGCAGCTCGAGGCCAGCGATCCGGGCGAAGTCGGATACCACCTCGACGCCGTACTGCGTCGTCAGTCCCGTGTGATGCGGACCGCCGGCGATCAGCCACGCCTCGGTCGAGGTGGCGAAGTCGGGCCGCGGCTGCCACACCGCTCGCGCGACGGGGAGCCGCGGCAGGGCCTCGTCGGGATCGACCAGCTCGACCTTGTTCGCGATCAGCCGGAAGCGGTCGCCGAGGTCGATCATCCCGACGTTGAGCGCCGGCCCGGGTGGCGCGGTGAAGACGAGTCGCACGGGATCCTCGCGGCCGCCGATCGAGAGCGGATGGATCTCGCACGACGGACGCGCCCCGGCGATCGAGGGGCACACCTCGAGCATGTGGGCGCCGAGGATCTTCTGCTCGCCGGGCGCGAGGTGGTAGGTGTAGTCCTCCATGAACGACGTGCCGCCGGCGAGCCCCGCCCCCATCGTCTTCATCACCCGCACGAGCGCGGCCGTCTTCCAGTCGCCCTCCCCGGCGAAGCCGTAGCCGTCGGCCATCAGCCGCTGGACGGCGATGCCCGGGAGCTGCTTCAGCCCGTGCAGGTCCTCGAAGGTGTCGGTGAAGGCTCCTGCGCCGAGCGTGTCGAGCAGCCCGCGCAGGCCCGCCTCGATCCGCGCCGCGTCGCGGAGCGACTCGCGCCGAGAGCCGCCGGCCGCGAGCTCCGGCGCGAGGTCGTAGGCCGCCTCGTACTCGTCGACCACGCAGTCGACGTCGGCGTCCGGCACGGCGTTCACTGCCTCGACGAGGTCGCCGACGCCGTAGCCGTTCACCGAGACCCCGAGCCGGAGCTGCGCCTCGACCTTGTCGCCCTCGGTGACGGCGACCTGGCGCATGTTGTCGCCGAACCGCGCGACCCTGAGCCGCTGCGCCTCGCGCCAGCCGCTGGCGGCGCGCGCCCAGGCGCCGATCCGGCCGCGAACCCCCGGCTCCGTCCAGTGTCCGACGACCGTCTTGCGGACGAGCCCCATCCGCGTCTCCATGAACGCGAACTCGCGGTCGCCGTGGGCGGCCTGGTTCAGGTTCATGAAGTCCATGTCGATCTCGCCCCAGGGGAGGTCGCGGTTGTACTGCGTGTGCAGGTGGAGGAACGGCCGCGAAGGGCGGCGAGCCCGGAGATCCACATCTTGGCCGGCGAGAACGTGTGCATCCACGCGATCACGCCGATGCAGTCGGGGTCGGCGCCCGCCTCGACCATCACGGCGCGGATCGACTCGGGCGTGGTCGCGACGGGCTTCCTGACGACTCGTACGGGAATCTCGACCGCCGCGTCGAGGGCGGCGGCGATCTCCGCCGCGTGCGTCTCGACGGCGCGCAGCTGCTCGGCGCCGTACATGTCCTGGCTGCCGCAGACGAACCAGGCCTCGAGGTGTCCGAGCGCGTCAGGCGGCATCGTTCGGGACCTCCTCGAGCCGACTGCGGAAGCTCGAGATCATCAGCTCGGTGAGCTCCTCGAGCGACGTCTCCTGCACCGGCTGGTCGATGGTGATGCGACCACCCTGCATGACGTTGATGCGGTCGCAGAGCTCGAAGAGATGGGCGTAGTTGTGGTCGATGACGATGATCGAGACCCGGCCGCTCGAGGCCAGATCCTTCACGAGGTCGATGATCAGCCTCGACTCCCGGGCGCCCATGGCGGCGAGCGGCTCATCGAGCAGGAGGATAGTCGGAGCTGCACGCACGGCCCGCGCGACGGCGATCGCCTGTCTCTGGCCACCGGAGAGCTGGTCGGCCTCGGCATCGATGCTCGGAATACGCACATGGATCTCGTCGAGGTACTGGCGGGCGAGCTTTCGCATCGTCCGCTTCTGGAGGAAGCGGAGCGGGCCCAGCGTCGTCAGCTCGTGGCCCAGGAACAGGTTCTGGTAGACGGGCAGTTGCGGGATCAGCGCGAGGTCCTGATAGACGGTCTCGATCCCGTGTGCGCGGGCGTTCTCGACCGAGTTGAAGTGGACGTGCTTGCCGCCCACGATCAGGTCGCCCCCGTCCTGTGTGTAGAGGCCGCTCAGGATCTTGACGAGCGTGCTCTTGCCGGCTCCGTTGTCGCCGACGAGCCCGAGCACCTCGCCCTGGCGCA
The DNA here is from genome assembly GCA_963729135.1 of uncultured Actinomycetes bacterium. Classification (GTDB taxonomy): domain Bacteria; phylum Actinomycetota; class Thermoleophilia; order Gaiellales; family Gaiellaceae; genus PALSA-600. The sequence continues at coordinate 250,095 of CAVSMT010000006.1, read as the reverse complement.
GCTCGAGGTCGATGCCGCGGAGGACGACGAGCGCACCGAAACGCTTGGTCACGCCGCGCACCTCGAGCGCGCGCTCGCGTGACGACGGCGCCGGAGTCGTCGTGTCCGCGGGCCCTGTCATGTCCCCCTCGAGCGGGCGATGAGCCGGTCGAACTGAACGTTCAGCGCCATCGCGAAGATGATCACCACGCCGACCCACACGTAGAAGTCGTTCGTGCTGACCCCGACCAGCGTCAGCCCGTCCTCGAGGACGCCGATAAGGATCGCGCCGATGAGGGCCCCGATCACCGTCCCGCGCCCGCCCGTGAGCGCGGTGCCGCCGATCACGCATGCACCGACGGCGTAGAGGATGTAGTCGACGCCGAAGTTACCGGGGTCGAGGCTGCCGTACTTGACCGCGTCGACGATTCCGACCAGGCCGGCGATGAACGAACAGAGCATGAAGCACAGCACCTTCACACGCCGGACGGGTATCCCTGCCTCGGCCGCGCCGAGCAGATTGCCGCCCGTGGCGACGATCCGGACGCCGAAGCGTGTGCGCGTGAGCATCACGTGGACGACGATCGTGATCGCGACCACCCAGAGGATCTCCGACCACAGCCAGACCCCCATCAACTGGCTCGCGAAGCTGACGTGCCCGGTGGTCGAGGACGACAATGGGATCGGCGTCGCCTGAGTCTGGTTCGAGTAGATGAGCACGAGCCCGAAGAGGATGAAGTTCATCGCCAGCGTGGTGACGAACGAGGGGACGTTCAGCCACACGGTGATCAGGCCGTTGATCGCGCCGACGCCGCTGACCACGATGAGCGCGAGGACGATCGCGAGCACGAGCGGGACGCCGAGGTTGTGGAGCCAGTACATGACCCACGGCGCGAAGAGAAAGACCTGGCCGGCCGACAGGTCGATCTCGGCGAGCATGAGCAGCAGCACCTCGCCCACGGCAATGGCCGCGACGGGCCCCGCATAGCCTGCCGCCGAGCTGAGGCTGAGCGAGTCGAGGAAGGCCGACCCCGCCCTGATCCAGAAGTAGACGAACAGGGCGATCGTGATCACGAGCGGCGTCAGCTCGCGCTGATAGAGGAAGAGGCGCAGGATCCTCCAGCCGAGTGACCGTGCTTCCCGCTGCCCCGGCGGCTCGGCCGCCGGGGCAGCGGTAGACGTTGGAGCGCCTGCTTGCACGCTCGCCGCGACTAGTGCGGGATCTTCGCCGGCGGCTTCAGGGTCTGCTGCTTCGAGCTCGTCCCCTCGAACCTGTTCTTCGCCAGGTACGGCTGGACGGTCGACTGGACGACGATGCCGAGCCCGGTGTCGGTGTTGGTCGGCTTCATCAGCCCGCCCGAGATGTTGAACAGGTAGAGCTGCATGATCGTGTCGAAGCCCTGCAGGTAGGCCTGCTGGTCGATCGTGAAGGTCAGGTTGCCGGCCTGGACGCCCTGCACGACCGGGGTGCCGACGTCCCAGCCCGCCCCGCCGACCTTCCCCTTCAGCTTGTTCTTCTGGATGAACTGTGCGATGGCGTCGCTGTCGCCGCTGTCCACGCCGAACATGAACTTCACGTCCTTGTTGCCGGCGTACCAGGCGGCGATCTTGTTGTACTCGGGCGCCCCCTCGGTCGCCGACGTCCCGACCTCGACGAACTTGACCCCGGCCTTCTGGAGGACCGGCTTCGCGCCGTCGATCCGCGGCTGGATGTTCCCCGTTCCCGGTGTGGCGATGATCCCCGCAACCTTGTCGCCGCTCTTGACGCCGGTCCTGAGGATCTGGTTCGCGACCGCCGCCCCCGCGGTCAGGTTGTTCTGGCCGACGTAGGCCTGCCGGTTGTTCGGAACGCCTGCCGAGACGTCGGCGTTGTAGGCGAGCACGGGGATGCCGTGGTCGAGCGCCGTGTCGACCGGCTTGTTGAAGGCGGTGTTGTCGATCAGACAGCACCCGATGCCGTTCGCCTTCCCGGCGATCGCAGCGTTGAACGCGGAGACCATCTGGTTGACGATCGAGGTCGCCGAGCCGGTCCATTGGTACGTGCAGCCGGTCAGGGCGCACGCGTCCTGAATCCCGTAGATCGTCGCCGTGAAGAACGAGTTCGTCGTCACGTGGTTGACCATCACGAACTTGTACTTCGGGTGGCTGGCGAAGACCGCTTGGTCGTTGTTCCGCTTGTAGGTCGCGGCGCCGGCCCCCTGCTCGCCGAGGATCGCGGCCAACCCCCCGTAGGCCGCTACCGCCACGCCGGCGTTCCGAAGAAAGCGCCGCCGCGAAACCTCCCGTTGCTCGTCACTGATCTCATCCTGCCGGTCTGATTCCACTCCTGCCTCCTGTTCGCCTTGGTGTCGTCCCGATCGCGCCGTCCGGCCGCTCCCGGAGCGACGCTAGACCGCCGCCGATCGCCAGGCGGCGAAGCAGCAGCGTTGGACGATCGACGCCCGCAGACCCTCGGAGCCCGATCTGATCCTGGCTGTTCACGAACTCGAACTCCTTTTGACCCTTGCGGTGGGCTGCATCCCTGCTGTTTGGGCTGGGCCTGGCGAAGGAGGTTCGTCCAGCTTCGTCCCGCTCAGCCACGTGCTTTGAGGAACAAGCCGCGCTGGTATACAACATTCGTATGCGCTATGCAAGCGTATGCAGTCACTACGCGAGTCGCCTCGAGGGAGCCCGCGTCGGCCGGCTACCAGCGCCGGTCGACGAGCGGGCCGATGCGGTCCCGATACAGCTCGGCGATCCGCTCGAGCGTCGCGGCCGGGAGCGCGCGGAGGTCGGACGCGGCCGCGTTCGATCGCGCCTGCTCGGGCGTCTTCGCGCCGGGGATCACGGTCGACACGGCGTCGAAGCCGAGGATCCAGCCCAGTGCGAGCTGGGCCATGGTCATCCCCTCAGGCACGAGCGGGCGGAGCGCGTCGACCGCTTCGAGCCCGCGCTCGAAATCGACCCCCGCGAAGGTCTCGCCGACGTCGAATGCCTCGCCGTGGCGGTTGAACTCCCGGTGGTCGTCCGGGCCGAAGCGGCTGTCGCGCGTCAGCTTCCCGGTCAGCAGGCCGGATGCGAGGGGGACGCGGACGATCACGCCGACGTCGCGGTGCCGCGCCTCGTCGAAGAACAGTCGCGCGGGCCGCTGCCGGAAAACGTTGAAGATGATCTGGACGGTCGCAACGCCCGGGTACTCGATCGCCTGCAGGGCCTGCTCGACCTTCTCGACGCTCACCCCGTACGCGCGGGCGAGCCCGTCTGCGACGAGGCGGTCGCAGACCTCGAATATCCGCGGCTCGTAGTAGACCTCCCACGGTGGGCAGTGGAGCTGGACGAGGTCGACGACATCGACGCCGAGGTTCTCACGCGAGCGCTCGAGCCAGGCGCGGAGATTGTCGTACGTGTAATTCGCGACATCGAGCGGCGCGCGACGGCCGAACTTCGTCGCGACGACGAGCCGCTCGGGCCGCTCGTTCACGAGCCGGCCGAGCAGCCGCTCGCTCCGGCCGTCGCCGTAGACGTCGGCGGTGTCGAAGAACGTGACGCCCGCGTCGACCGCGGCGTGCATCGCCGCAAGCGATTCCTCATCGTCGGTCGCGCCCCAGTTGCCGCCGATCGCCCAGGCGCCGAAGCCGATCTCCGACACCTGAACGTTCGTCCTCCCGAGCCGCCGCGCGTTCATGGTCCGCGAATCTAACGTCGGCCGACGTCGCCGCGACGGGCGTCCGGCCGGGATCGTGTTCGACAACGACGGCCTGCTGCTCGACACCGAGCCGTGCTGGACGCGCGCGCAGCAGGCCGTGTTCGCGCGGCGGGGACGCGTGTTCGACTTGACGGCGAAGCAGGCCCTCGTCGGCACGGCGCCGGAGACGGCGGCCGCCGTGCTCGAGCGGCTCCTGGAAGCGCCGGGCCGTGGGCGCGCGCTGGCCGACGAGATGTACGCCGACGCACTCGGTGAGATCGCCCGCAGCGCGACGCCCCGGCCGCACGCGCTCGAGCTCTTGCGCGCCGCCAGTGGCGTCCTCCCGCTCGCCGTAGCCTCGAACGCGCCGCGCAGCCACCTGCTCGCCGGGCTGCGCCGGAACGGCCTCGAGGATGCATTCGACGCCGTGCTCGGAGTCGAAGACGTCGCGAACCCGAAGCCGTCCCCGGATCTCTACCTGCACGCGTGCGAGCTGCTCGGCGTCCCGGCGGCGGAGGCGGTGGCGCTCGAGGACTCGCCGCCGGGCGTCGCGGCCGCACGCGCGGCAGGGCTGCTGGTCGTTGGGGTGCCGTCCGTGAAAGGCGTTGAGCTCGCGGCCGACGTGGTCGCTCCGTCGCTCGGCGACCCCCGTGTGTGGGCCGCGCTCGGGCTGGACGAAACGCGGGAGCCGTCGCCGTGACACGGCACCGCGAGCAGCCTGCTCGGCGCCCTGCGACGATGAAGGACATCGCCGAGAAGGCCGGCGTCGCGCAGAGCACGGTCTCGAGGATCCTCAACGACACCCCGCTGCTCGTGCCGATCTCGCCCGACACTCGCGATCGCGTGCTCGCGGCTGCGGCCGAGCTGCGCTACCGCCCGAACCCGCACGCGCGTGGCTTGCGCGGCGCGCCGACGATGCTCGTCGGCGCGATCGTCCGCGACGCGACCGACCCGTTCTTCGCCGGCGCGATCGACGCGCTGTCGCTCGAGGCTCGCCACCGTGGCTACAGCGTCGTGCTCGGCCACGCGCGCGAGCGCGCAGACGAGGCGCTGGCTCTTGCGGCGATCCTCGAGGCGCGGCAGTGCGACGCCCTGGTCGTCCTCGGCGATATGCGCACGCAGCCGCGGCTGATCGATGACCTGGAGCGCGTGAATGTGCACGTCCCGGTGGTGGCGGTGTGGCATGGCGGTCGCGGCGAGGGGTTCCTCACGGTGAGCGTCGACAACCGCCACGGAATCACGGCCGCGCTGCGGCACCTGACGAGCCTCGGCCACCAGCGGATCGCGTTCGTCGGCGACCCCGTGCTCGGCGACATCCAGGAGCGGCATGCCGCGTACCGGGACTTCCTCGCCGCGCGGCGGCTTAAGGTGCCGCGCGGGTACGTCCAGCCCGTACGTAACAGTTTCGCTGGCGGCATCGCCGCGTTTGAGGCCCTGATGGCGCTGCCTCAGCCGCCGACCGCCGTCGCGGCCGCGACCGACGTGCTCGCGGTCGGACTCCTGCACGCGGCCTCCGATCACGGCGTCGGAATCCCCGACGAGTTCTCCGTCCTCGGCTTCGACGACATCCCGTTCGCCGCCGTCGACCGTCCCGGCCCTGACGACGGTGCGGATGCCGGTCGAGAAGATGATCCAGGCGGCGATCGGGATGGCGGTCGACAAGAGGTTCCGCAACGCGGCCGGGACGGCCAAGGGCGTGCGCGTGTTCAAGCCGACGCTCGTCGTGCGTCGGTCTACGGCGCCGCTGGCGCTTCGAGCACCGCCACAAGATCGGCGAGGGTGACGTGCCGCCCGGCGCCGCGGGGCTGCGGTTCGCGAGGATCGTCTGTCTTCGGCTCGTCCGGGTCTCCTAGGCTCGAGACGACGAGCGCCGCGCCGGTGAAGTCCTCGCCGGCCGTGAAGTCCGCGACATACGCCGAGGGCGCTGGCGGCTGCTCGAGGCAACCGTCGAACCATGAGCGTCCCGGCTTGCCCGTCCCACGATCGAAGGAAGCAGATGTCTCCGCTCCGATGGGACCCCACGACGTAGGAGGAAATCATGAAGACGTTTCTCGCGCTCGCGGCCGCACTCTTGACCGCGACCAGTGTCAGCATCGGCGTTGCGGCGTCGGCGTCCTCACAGCGAAGCGGAATCCTTCATCTAACGAAGGAATGCTCTCAGTACACCGGGGCGGCGGGGTCGTTCTGCACGGTTACGGCGTCGAACCTGAACGCGATCCCGGTCGGCACGAAGGACGTCGCCGTTGACGCCGCCGGCGCCGATGGCTCACTGACAGCGACATCGTGTTCGACACCCGCGGCGCCAACAAGGCCTTCGGTCACGTCGTGATCGCGGCACTGCCTGCCGAGGTCGGCAGAGTCACGTTCTCCGGCGGGACAGGGCGATTCAAGAAGTTCACCGCCAACCTCGTTCTCACATGCCCGATCACGGGCATCACCTGCACCTTGGACGGGCCCTACTCCTTCGACGGCTAACAGGACCCTGCGGCTCCTTCGGTGTCGCCGATGACGGAGAAGGACGAGCCGGAGCTGGTGACCCGCGGCCCCTACCGGTTGGTTCGCCACCCGATCTACTCGGGCATCCTGGTCGCGGGCGTCGGCACCGCGGTGGCGCTGAGCTGGCTGTGGCTGACCGCCGTCGTCCTGGCCGGCGTCTACTTCCTCTACAGCGCGACGGTCGAGGAGCGCTTCATGGCGGAGCAGTTCCCGGACAGCTACGCGGTGTACAAGCGCTCGACCAGGATGCTCGTGCCGTTCATCTTCTAACCTGGAGCCGGTCGCGCGCGAACGCTGTGCCGTGATCGGCTCAGTCCCTGCCCTGGACGCGAGAGCACGCAACACTTTCACCTCAACACTGGCGCATGCTTCGCGGTCATGACACGCCTCGGCGGTGGACGCTCGGGCGCGACAAACACACTCGAGTTCGACGACGTGCAGGTCTACCAGAGCCTGCAGAACTTCGACGACTTCGAGGGCGCCAACCCGATCACCGACCCGGGGACGGCGGTCGCCAGCACAGGCGTCTTCGCCTGGGTGGGAACAGCGCCAGCACCCCGACGCTCTCGATCGCGCAGCTCGACCGGCCGGGTGTCACGAACAATAACGTGCTGCGGGGTACGTGGGCCGCGGATACGAGCTACGGCGGCTTCAGCTACGACATCGCGACGATCGCTCCGCAGGACTGGAGCAGCTACGCGGGCATCGAGTTCTGGTTCTTCGGTCACAACCCGAGCAACGACGCCGTGCCCGGGTCCGGCGCGCAATACGAGTTCGAGCTCAAAGACGGCGGCGCCGACGCAGAGCACTCCGAGCTCTGGCAGACGTTCTTCACAGACGACTGGCAGGGCTGGCATCTGATCCAGATCCCGTTCAGCTCGCTGAGGCTCCGCACTGACTTCCAGCCGACAGGTGGGCCGATCAACGGCACGCTCGACCTCAACCAGATGCGGGGCTTCGCGTTGACGGAACCGCCCGGAACGAGCAACGGCGAGTTCGACGTTGACGAGTTCGCGCTCTACGGCGTGAACACCGGTGCGACCACGGCCCACATCAGAACGGCGGCTCCGGTAGTCGCAGTCGACCCCGGTGACATCGCAACCGTCGGCATCAAGCTGACGACCAACAGCGACAAGCCGCTCGACCACGACGTCACTGTGAACTACTCGCTCGGGAGCGGAACAGCGACGGCGGGCACCGACTACACCGAAGCGAGCGGCGCGGTGACCTTCACGTCCGGTGCAGCGTCGGGCACGGTCAAGACGTTCACCGTTCAGACCCTGCCGAACGGCACCCCGGCCGAGGCAAAGACGGTCCCGATTCAGCTAACGGCAAGCGGCGCCGACGTCACGCTCGACAAGCCCGTCGTCGTCATCAACGCCCACGGCCTGCCATATCTGAACCCGAATCTGCCGGTCGCACAGCGCGTCTCCGACCTGATGTCGCGCATGACGCTGGCCGACAAGATCGGCCAGATGACGCAGGCCGAGCGCGCCGACCTCACGCATCAGTCCGACATCACGACGTACGCGCTCGGGTCGCTCCTCTCCGGCGGCGGGTCCACTCCGACGCCGAACACGCCCGAGGCGTGGGCCGACATGATCGACTCGTTCCAGGCCCGCGCGCAGGCGACGCACCTCCAGATCCCGCTGCTCTACGGCGAAGACTCGGTGCACGGCGACAACAACCTCGTCGGCGCGACCGTGTTCCCCCACAACATCGGCATGGGCGCGACCCGCGACCCCGCGCTCGTGAAGCAGGAAGGCGAGATCGCTGCGACGGAGACGCGGGCGACCGGCGCCACCTGGGCGTTCTCGCCCTGCCTCTGCGTCACGCGCGACGAGCGCTGGGGCCGCTCATACGAGTCGTACGGCGAGGACCCGGCGCTCGTCGACCAGATGGAGACGATCATCGACGGCCTCCAGGGTGACGGCGAGCTGTCGAAGAACACGAGCGTGCTCGCAACCGCCAAGCACTTCGTCGGCGACGGCGGCACGACGTACGGGTCCTCGACGACCGGGAGCTACACGATCGACCAGGGCGTGACGACCGCCACGCAGGCCCAACTCGACGCGCTGTTCCTCGAGCCGTTCAAGGAAGCCGTGCAGAAGCATGACGTCGGATCGGTGATGCCGTCGTACTCGAGCTTGCAGATCGTCGGCAAGGACTCCGCACCGATCAAGATGCACGCGCGCGGCGACATGATCACCGGTGTCCTGAAGCAGCAATACGGCTTCGACGGATTCGTGATCAGCGACTGGCAGGGCATCAACCAGATCGGCCCCGACTACGAGACCGACGTCAAGGTCGGCGTCAACGCGGGCATCGACATGGTGATGGTCCCCGACCAGTACGCGAACTTCGAGCACGATCTGACCGATCTCGTCTCGAACGGCGGCGTCACCCAGGCCCGGATCGACGACGCAGTCAGGCGGATCCTGACCCAGAAGTTCAAGCTCGGTCTCTTCGAGCACCCGTACACGGACCGCACGAACGCCTCGACGATCGGCGACGCCGCCCACCGGGCGGTCGCCCGCGAGGCCGCGGCCGAGTCCCAGGTGCTGCTGAAGAACGCCGGCGCTCTGCCGCTCTCCACGTCGGCGAACATCTACGTCGCCGGCAGCAACGCTAACGACCTCGGCAACCAGACCGGCGGCTGGACGGTGACCTGGCAGGGAGCGTCGGGGAGCCACGACGTCGGCACGACGATCCTCCAGGGGATGCAGGCCGCCGCGCCGAACGCGCACTTCACGTTCTCGGCCGACGCTTCCGCGCCGATGACGGGCTCGGACGTCGGCGTGGTCGTCGTCGGCGAGACGCCCTACGCGGAAGGCGTGGGCGACATCGGCAACGGCCACACCGACGATCTCTCGACCGCCGACAAGGCGGCCGTCGACAAGGTCTGCGGCGCGATGAACTGCGTCGTGCTCATCGTCTCGGGCCGGCCGATGAACATCGCGTCGATCCAGGGCGAGGCGAACGCGATCGTCGCCTCCTGGCTCCCGGGCACCGAAGGCGAGGGCGTCGCCGACACGCTGTTCGGCCTCAAGCCGTTCACTGGCCGTCTCCCGGAGACCTGGGCCAAGCTGGTCGACACGACGACCACGCCGCTGAACGTCGGCGACAAGAGCTACGACCCGCTCTACCCGTACGGCTGGGGCCTGCGCACCGACTCGGCAAAGGCGCGCGTCACGACCGTGCGAGACGCACTCGCAACGCAGCACACCATTGCGGCCAAGATCGGCGCGCAGTCGCTGACAGCACTGCTCGCGCCCGGTCACTGGAACAAGGACGGCTCGGTGCGCAATCCCATTCCGGCGTTCGTCCTGCTCGGGCTGGCGAGCCCTTCTGTGAGCGGCACCTCGACGAGCGCCGAGGCGAACGCCAACCTGCTCGTCTCCGTCGCGCGAGACATCGCGCAGGACGCGGTCGTCGCCAACGGCCCCGGCTGCGATGTCGAAGACCGCGGCGCTCACCGCCAACGCCGAGCACGACCTGCTCGTGGGCGACGCAGCGCGCGCGCTCTCGGAACTCGCGCAAGCCTGGCAGGCCGCGCGGCAGCACTAGAAGGCGCCTTCGTCGTGGGTCCTTGGCGCGCGGGTTACCTGTGAGAAGGAGGCTCGGCCGTGTTCCTCAATATCCTCGTCGCGATCGATGGCTCGGGGACTCCGACGGACGACTCTCGCGTCGACGCATGTACTCGGTGAGCGGTCGAGCCGATTCGGCTCGACCGCGGGTTGTGAGAGCTCGCGCCGCCGCCGCGCGCGACTCGGGCCGCGCCCGAGCCGCGGGACGCTCGACGGGCTCTCGGCCGGATGCGAGGATCGACGCCAACTGGCGACTGCGCCGACCCGCCAGGCGGGGACCGTCGAGACGTGATCCTGAGCCCCGATCGACGCCGCGCACCTTAAGAAGATCCTCAGAAGTCGCACGCTGAGCCAACTCGTCGTCGGATCCGGCGTCTCGTGTCTTGACGTGGACGCTGCGCGGACCGAGGAGGGCGACGAGACGATCGTCGGGACGGCGCCGAGACGGCGCGCCCGCGCCGGCTGGGCATGGCTCGCCGGCGGCGACGGCTTCGTCCTCGCCACCGTGCCGAGCGAGGTCAGCTTCCTGAACGGGCTCGGCATGTGGGTCGCCGGGATGGCGGTCGTCAGCGGGTTCGCGATGACCGTCGCCGCCAGCCAGTGGTGGAGCACGTCGATCGAGAGCGTCCTGTGGGTGCTGCCGATCTGGGCCGTCCTCTACTGCCTGATCGAGCGGCTCGTCCTGAAGAGCTTCGGCACGAGCTGGGTCTGGAACCTCGCGATCACGATTCCGCGCCTCGCGCTCTCGCTCGCGATCGCGCTCGTCGTCGGGCTGCCGATGAGCCAGGTGATCTACAGCGGCTCGATCAACGACGAGCTCAGCAAGACGACGACCGCCCGCATCCACCAGGCGACGAACCAGATCACGCACCTCGTACGACGCGAAGATCGCCGCGGCGCAGAAGGAGATCGCGGCGGCGCAGCGCAAGCAGGCGGGCCTGCAGCGCCAGGTCACGAACAGCAGGTTCCTCTCCGAGTGCGAGGCCGGCGAGGCGAGCTGCTCGCAGACCCACAAGCTCGGCTGCGGCCCGTACTGCAAGCGCGACGCCGCGCCGGGCGGCCGCCGCCGCGGCGGCGCTGAAGACCGCGCGTCCGCAGATCGCCGCGACCGATCGCCGCCGACCGCCGCAAGATCGCGCTCTGGCAGGCGGCCGAGACCGCGCAGGTCGCAAACCGCGTCTCCACGATCAAGGCCGACCGCGACTTCCTCGCCCGCCAGGCGGCGCTCGAGCGGGTCGAGAAGGCGAACCCGACCGTGAGGAAGTACGTCGAGTTCTTCCTCGCGTTCCTCATCGCGATCGACCTCGTCGCGCTCGTGCTCAAGCTCACGCACCTCCTCAGCACCGGCGGCGCGTACGAGCGGAGCGCGGCGGCGCTCCGGGCGATGGACGTCGTCGAGGCGCACCGCCTGCAGCAGCGGGCGGCCGTCCTCACGCGCCGCATCACGCTCGAGGCGCGGGCCGAGGAGGACGCCGACGAGCTCAGGATCCGGGGAGGGATCGCACGGGAGCCCCCGGCGGACGAGCCGGGCCCGGCCGAACGGCCCGGCCGTCGCTCCCGGCTCGGCGGCCCGGCGCCCGCCGCCCCGCTCGGCGACTGACGAACCCCGGCGGCGCAGAGCCGCTGTCAGTCGGCGTAGTCGAGGAACCCGAGCTTCAGCAGGTCGGCGATCGACGGGAGCGAGGGCGGCGGGCGGCGGACGCGTGCCGTCGAGGCGCAGAACCGCTTCGGCGACGGCCGGCGCCACCGGGCGGCGCGTCACGAGCGCGGTGGGGCACACGAGCGTCGCGCTCTCGGGGTCGCCCGGGCGCTGGCGGCGCTCGACGTCGAGGCCGGGCGCGGGTCGCACGCGGGCCGCGAGCGGGTCGTCGCCGCCGGCAAGCCGGTCGTTCGCGGCGACGATCCCCGGCAGGCGCTCGCCGAGCCCCTCGGGGACGTCGGCGAGCGAGACGGCGCGGCGCCAGTGGCCTGGGCCGCGTCGGCGCCGTAGCACCACGATCGCGCCCGAGATCGTCTCGATCCCGGCGGCGGCGAAGCTCGCGCGCCAGCGGTCGAGGGCCTCGCGGAGCTCGGCGGGGTCGTCGGCGTGGTGCGGCGCGCACCAGGCCGCGGCGTAGGCGAGCGGCTCCCAGGTCCCGTAGCGGACGAGCAGCGCGTCACAGCCGCTGCCGCGGAGACCGCGCGCGAGTGGCCGGTGCCAGGGCTCGTCGCGGCCGTGGATCCAGTTGCCCTGGAGACAGGCGTACCCGCCGTCCTCGAGCAGCGCCGGCAGCCCGGCGAGCAGCGTGCGGCCGAGCTCGTCGCCCGGCAGCCCGGCGTCGCGGTACAGGAAGTCGTGGTCGGGCGAGATCACGTACGGAGGGTTCGCGACGACGAGGTCGAAGCGGTCGCCGCGGACGGGCTCGAGGAAGCTTCCGGCGCGCGTCTCGATGTTGGCGACGTCGTTCAGCCCGGCGTTGAGGCGTGTCAGGTCGAGCGCGCGCGTCGCGAGATCGGTGGCGACGACCCGCTCGGCGTGGCGCGCCGCGAGCAGCGCGTGCGTGCCGGAGCCGGCGCAGAGGTCGAGCGCCGCCGCGACCGGCGCGCGCGGCGTGAACGCCGCGGACAGTCGCGTCGAGCGGCTGACCGGCGCGATCGAGCCGGCCTGTTCGAGCGTGAGGTCCGAGCACACGTAGGCGCCGTCGATCTCGTCGATGCGCACGCGCGGGAAGACGCGATCGCCCTCGCGCCGGAGGAGCCCGTGAGCCTCGAGCCCGGCGAGGTCGAGGCCCGCGATCGCCGCGGCGTCGACCGGCTCGCCGAGCGCGAACAGCGCGATCAGGCGGGAGAGCGGGTCGTCGCCGAGCGCGAGCCCCTGCACGACCGCGCGCGCCGCCGGCTCCCGCAGCGGGTCGCCGGCCGCCGCCGCCGCGCGGGTCGCCCGCTCGCCGTAGCCCGCGGCGCGGAGCGTCGCGCGCAGACCGCGGAGGGACTCAGTCATCGGCGGATCGACGGCCTTCGCGCACCGCGCGATCGTAGGCGCCGGCCGGCGTGCGGGCCGCGGTTGACAGATGTCCGCGCCGCGAACAGACTTCCGCGTCATGGACGACGACCAGCGCGAACAGCCCGAGACCGGCGGCGATCTCGACGTCGAGGATCTCGACGTCGACGAGCCGGACGCCGAAGCCGTCAAGGGCGGTTCCGGCGGCCAGTTCGACCAGAAGGGCAACATCAAGTTCTGAGCGACAGGGCGTCCGCGGCCGTGTGGGGCGGACGCTCTCGCGCCGGGAAAGCCTGGGGTGAGGTTGGGGTGCGCCCCCGGTGCGAGCGGGCCGGTCGGCGGCTTTAGTACCCGCGACAGCGCAGGGTGCCTGTCACGATCCGAAGGGGGACGAGATGTCGGACTTGAAGCTCGGAAAGATGCCCGCGGCGCCGCGGCCGACTGATTTCAAGTTCGCGGAGTTCGCGGCCGCGATCCGGCTGCCGTCCGTACCGTCGAGGTTCGGGCACGGCAGCGCGTATTCCGACTGGGGCATGCTCGGCAACGACCGGTACGGCGACTGTGTCTGGGCCGGCGCCGCGCACGAGCACATGCTCATCAACAAGGTCGTGCACAGCGTCGACGTGGCCTTCAGCGACGACGCGGTGCTCGGCGACTACTCCGCCGCGACCGGGTTCGACCCGAACGACCCGTCGACCGACAACGGCACCGACGTCCACGAGGCGCTCGACTACCGGCGCAAGACGGGTATCGCCGACGCGAGCGGGAAGCGGCACCAGATCGGCGCGTACGTGTCGCTCGACCCGAAGAGCTGGGAGCATCTCGAGCAGGCCGCGTTCATCTTCGGCGCGGTCGGGATCGGGATCCAGTTTCCGGGCTCGGCGATGGACCAGTTCAACGCGGGCGAGCCGTGGGACGTCGTGCAGGGAGCGAAGATCGAGGGCGGCCACTACATCCCGACCGTCGGGTCGCTCCACGCGAAGGACCAGGCGACGGCGCTGACGTGGGGCAAGCGCCAGGTGTTCACGCAGGCCTTCTACGAGCAGTACAACGACGAGTCGTGGGTGTACATCACCCAGGAGGAACTGCACGGCGACGGCACGGGGCTGCACGGCTTCGACCTCGAGAAGCTGAACTCGTACCTCACGGCGCTGCACAACTGAGCGCGCTCCGCCGCGGGACGGCCCTCAGCCGGAATCCGCACGCCGGGGCTCGCGGGCGGCCGCCGCACGGCGGTCGACCGCGGCCCGGCTCGGCGGGCTCGCGGCGGTGTCGGTGTTGACGTAGCGGGTGCCGCGGGACCACGACGCGGCCGCGGCGACGAGGCAGGCGACGATCGCGAAGCCGAAGGCCTCGCGGAGCCCCGATCGGAACGGGTCGGTGAGCAGGTGCGGGAAGAACGACCGGCCGCTGATCGCGGCCTGGTTCGCGGGGGTGAGGTGGTGGAGGAGGTGCGGCCCGAGGAGCTCGGTCGCGGGGTTGTAGCCGAGGAACGCGGCGAAGAGGACGGAGACGGGCGGGAGCTGTCCGATCTGGGCGGCCGTGCCCGGGGCGACGCCGTGCGCTTCGAGGCCGGCCGCGAGCGCGTGGGGGAGGGTCGCGGAGAGCCCGAGGATCATCAGCGTGAAGAAGATCCCGATCGAGAGCACCTGCGCGGAGTTCTGGAAGGTCTGGTTCATGCCGCCTCCGGCGCCGCGGTGCTCGGGCGGGAGGCTGTTCATCACGCCGGCCCGGTTGGGCGAGGCGAAGGCGCCCATCGACAGGCCGAGCAGGAGCAGGATCGCGGCGAACTGGCCGTAGGAGAAGTCGACCGGGAGCAGCGCGAGGAGCCCGAACGCGAGCGCGGAGACGAGCATGCCGCCGGTCGCGAACGGCCGGGCGCCGTAGTGGTCGGAAAGCCACCCGGAGACCGGGCCGGCGATGAGGAACCCGAGCGTGAGCGGGAGCATGAAGATGCCGGCCCAGAGCGGCGTCGAGGTGAAGCTGTAGCCGTGCTCGGGGAGCCAGATGCCCTGGAGCCAGATGATCAGCATGAACATCAGCCCGCCGCGGGCGACGGCGGAGAGGAAGCTCGAGAGCACGCCGAACGTGAACGGCCGGATCCGGAAGAGCTCGAGGCGGAACATCGGCTCGTCGACGTGCGTCTCGACGACGACGAACGCCGCGAGCAGCGCGACCCCGAGGCCGAGCGCGGTCAGGACGAGGGGGCTCTCCCAGCCCATCGGGTGCCCGTCGTAGGGGCGGATCCCGTAGGTGACGCCGATCATGATCGAGATCAGCCCGGCGGCGAAGGTGATGTTGCCGGCCCAGTCGATCGAGGCGTGCTGTCGCGTGCTGATCTCGCGCAGCTTCAGCCGCGACCAGATCGTTCCGAACACGCCGAACGGGACGGAGACGAGGAAGATCAGCCGCCAGTCGATCGGCGCGAGGATCCCGCCGACGACGAGGCCGATGAAGAGGCCGCTGATCGCGACGACGTTGCCGATCCCGAGCGCGAGCCCGCGCTGGTTGGGCGGGAACGCGTCGGTGAGGATCGCGGCCGCGTTCGCGAGCAGGAACGCGGCTCCGACGCCCTGCACGATCCGGAACCCGATCAGCCAGTCGGCGCCCGCCCGGCCGTGGAGCCAGTCGACCGCGAGCAGCAGCGAGGCGACCGTGAAGATCAGGAAGCCGAGCGTGTACATCCGCACCCGCCCGTAGAGGTCGCCGAGCCGGCCGAGGCTGACGACGAGGACGCTCGTGACGACGAGGAAGCCGAGGATCATCCAGAGGAGGTAGAAGCTGTTTCCCGGCGCGAGCGGGTCGAGGCGGATGCCGCGGAACACGTCCGGCATCGCGACGAGCATGATCGAGGCGTCGATCGTCGCCAGCAGCATGGCCAGGGTCGTGTTCGAGAGCGCGACCCACTTGTAGCGGTCGTCGGCGGCCGGCGCCGTGGTCGTCCCCGCGCTGAGATCGACAGACATACTGTGCAGGTTACCTGTAGACTTTGGCCGTGACCCGGACAACGAGCATCGCCCGGACGGCCAGCGAGCTCCGCATCGTGCTCGGCCAGCTCGTCCGCCGGCTCCGGGCCGAGAACAGCTTTTCGATCTCGCAGGGAACGGTGCTCGCCCGGCTCGAGCGGGAGGGGCCGCAGACGACGAGCGGCCTCGCCGCGGCCGAGCGCGTCCGCCCGCAGTCGATGGCGCACACGATCGCCGAGCTGCAGGGCGCGGGCCTCGTCGCCCGCCGCCCGCACCCGCTCGATCGCCGCCAGATCCTGATCGAGCTCACCGGCCGCGGCAGCGAGACGCTCGCGCACGACCGCAAGCGCCGCGAGGGCTGGCTCGCGCAGGCGATCGGCGAGTTCTCGCCCGAGGAGCAGGAGACCCTGATCCGCGCCGTTCCGCTCCTGCACCGCCTCGCGCAGAGCTGACCCCGCGGGGCAAGAGGTAGGGTGCGCGCGTCCCGGCGGCCCGGTGGTCGCAATCGGCGAGGTGGGGAGCAGTCGATGTCTCTCGAGCGACCGCAGATCGACAAGCCCGAAGGCGACATCCCGTTCGAGCTCGGCATCGACGACCTCTCGGTCGGGACCGGCGACGAGGCGGTCGACGGCCGCAGGGTCACCGTCCACTACGTCGGCGTCTCCTTCTCGACCGGCGAGGAGTTCGACGCCTCGTGGAACCGCGGCAAGCCGTTCGCGTTCAAGCTCGGGAAGGGCCAGGTGATCCCGGGCTGGGACGCGGGCGTGAAGGGAATGAAGGTCGGCGGCCGGCGCAAGCTGACGATCCCGTCGGCGATGGCGTACGGCGCCCGCGGCGCGGGCGGGGTGATCAAGCCGCACGAGCCGCTCGTGTTCGTCGTCGACCTGCTCTCGGTCGAATAGCCGCTCGCGGCGACCGCGATGACGCCGCTGCAGAACCTGCTCGAGAACGCCGTCGGACGCGGCACGGTGCCGGGCGCCGCCGGGCTCGTCGCGCGCGGCGAGGACGTCGAGATCGTCGCGGCGGGCGAGGTCGAGCCCGACTCGATCGTCCGGGTCGCCTCGATCACGAAGCCGATCACCGCGGGGGCCGTGATGCTGCTCGTGGACGACGGACTCGTGTCGCTCGACGACCCGATCGCTCGATGGCTGCCGGAGCTGGGCTCGCCGCGGGTCGTGCGGACGCCCGCGAGCGCGCTCGACGACGTCGTGCCGGCCGCGCGCGCGCTCACCGTCGAGGACCTCCTCACCTCCCGCGCCGGCTGGGGCTTTCCCTCCGACTTCTCGCTGCCGGCGGTGGTCGAGCTCTTCCGGCGGCTCCCGGTGTTCGGGCCGCGGGAGACGCCGGACGAGTGGCTCGCGACTCTCGCGGCGGTGCCGATGCTCCGCCAGCCCGGGGAGGCGTGGCTCTACAACACCTGCTCCGACATCCAGGGCGTGCTGATCGCGCGGGCCTCGGGACGGGCGCTGCCGGAGTTCCTCGCCGAGCGCGTCTTCGAGCCGCTCGGGATGGTCGACACCGGCTTCCACGTCCCGGCGGAGAAGCTCGACCGGCTGCCGCCGTACCGGGGTGCCGACCTCGCGCCGATCGACGGCGGGCTCTGGACGGCGCCGCCGATCTTCCCGTCGGGCTCCGGCGGCCTCGTCTCGACGCTCGCCGACTGGCACCGCTTCGGGCGGATGCTGCTCGCGGACGGCGGCGGGCTCCTGTCGCCGCGGTCCGTGCGCGAGATGACCGCGGACCACCTGACGCAGGAGCAGCGGGACGCGTCGACGCTGTTCCTCGAGGGCGCCGGGTGGGGCTTCGGCGGCTCCGTCGAGGCCGACGGCCGCTACGGCTGGGTAGGCGGGACCGGCACGACCGCGCACGTCGACCCGTCGACCGGCACCGTCGGGGTCCTGTTGGCGCAGGTGCAGATGACGGGCCCGACGCCGACGCCGTTGATGCGCGAGTTCTGGCGGCTCGCCTTCGGCCCGGCCTGACGCGTTCGGGGGCGTACCGTGCCGGCGTGAAGGCGACGACGGGATTCGCCGCGGTCGCGGTGTGCGCCGCGATCCTCTGTCCGGTCGCCGGCGCGGTCGACCCCAGTCGGCTGGCGGCGATGCCGCTGCCGAGGCAGGCCCTCGGCGCGGACGCTGTCGGCCTCGCTCTCCTCGCGGACTCGGGTGTCGACTCGAATGTGGACGCGGCCCGGCACGCGGGCGGCGGGGCGACCGGCGCCGAGCTCGCGCGGGCCGGCCGGATCACCGGCTACACGCTCGACTACGCCCGTCCGGGGACGGGTGCGACCGGTTCGCTGCTCGGAGTGCAGACCATCGCCGAGCTGTACCGGGGCGGAGCCGCGGCGACGAAGGGGCTCGCGTTCTGGCGCGGCGCCACGCGAGCGCTGAACGCGACCGAGACGAACGGCGTCACGATCGGCCTCACGCCGTTCGGGGCGCGGGTCGGCGAGGGCGCGTTCGCGTTCGAGCTGACCTACCGGCGCGGGGGCAAGCCGGTCTTCTACGTCGGCGACGTCGTCTTCCGCACGGGGGCTCTGCTCGGCGCCGTGTTCGTGACCGCCGCCGACGAAGCGGGCCTCCGGGCGCGGACCGTCGACCTCGCCCGCCGGCTCGCGACCAGGATCGACCGCGTCGTCGCCGGCAAGCGCTGATCGCGCCCGGTCGCGGCGCGTCGTCCGATCCCGGGTGAGAGACTGAGCCGTGGCGAGCGTGTCGGTGACGGCGGGCGTCGATCTGGGCGGGACGAAGATCCAGACCGTGGTCCTGCGCGGCGGGGAGGTCGCGGGCAGCGCCCGGGTCCTGACGCCGCAGAACGGCGTGCCCGCCGACGTGATCGACGAGATCGTGGTGACGATCCGCGCCTCGCTCGAGGAGGCAGGCGCGACGGAGGCCGAGCTCGGCGGCGTCGGCATCGGGACCCCGGGCGAGGTGGACAAGAGGGCGGGCGCGGTGCTGCTCGCGGCGAACGTCCCGGGCTTCTCCAACCGCGTCGAGCTGGCACCGCTCGTCTCGATGGCGCTCGGCGGCGTGAAGGTGACGCTCGCGAACGACGTCACCGTCGGGGTGCTCGGCGAGTACAAGCGGGGCGCCGGCCGCCCGTTCAAGAACCTGCTCGGGATCTGGGTCGGCACCGGGGTCGGCGGCGGCCTGATCCTGCACGGCCGCCTCCACCACGGCAGGAGCGCGGGCGGCGAGTTCGGCCACATGCTCGTGAAGCCGGGCGGCGTCCGCTGCACCTGCGGCAACCGGGGCTGCGTCGAGGCCTACGCCGGCCGGGTGAGCATGGAGAAGCGGGCGCGAAAGCTCGTCAAGCGCGGCGAGAAGACGAACCTCTTCCGGATCATGGAGAAGCGCGGCCGCAGCCGGCTCAGCTCGGGCGTCTACGCGCGCGCTCTCGCGAGCGGCGACCGGATGACCGAGCGGCTGATCGAGGACGCGACGTGGGCGCTCGGGGTCGGGCTCGCCTCGGCCCAGAACCTCCTCGACCTCGAGGCGGTCATCGTCGGCGGCGGCCTCGGCGACCGGCTCGGCCAGCCGTTCGTCGACCGGATCGTCGAGCACATGACGCCGCACCTCTTCGTCCCGAGCAACCCGCCGGCGGTCGTTCGGACCGAGCTCGGCGACCTCTCGGGCGCCGTCGGCGCAGCGGTCCTCGCCGGCGGTTAGGCGCCGAGCGGCACCGCGGCCTCCGGCGTCGCCGCCAGGAAGCTGAAGCTCTCCTCGATGTACAGGTGGACGGCCTCGGCGTCGTGGCGGTCGTAGCCGATCGCGAAGTCCTGGCCCGATTCGAAGCGGAAGTCGCCGCCCCGGATGCTCGCGACCACGGCGCCGTCCACCCCGGGCGCCCAGATCACCGGCCCGTCGAGGATCCGGCGCAGGTGGTCGAGCAGCAGGTACCCGCCGTGCTCGGCCGTCTCGACGACGCGCGTGTACAGCTCGCCGCCGAGCGCGAGCGCGTACGGGCCGCCGATCCCGGTCTGGAGCAGCAGCTCGACCGCCGCGGCGACCGCGGCGGGGTACGCCTCCGGGTCCGGGCCGAGCGGCCGGGCCGGGTGCGGCGAGGCCTCGGCGATCCCGGTGATCCCCGCCTTCTTCCAGCCGTGGAAGACGGCGACGTTCTCGGCGACCGCGATCGCGTGTGCGGCCTCGTCGAGCGCGCCGAGGTCGACGTCGGGCCGGCCGCGGTCGTGGTCGCGGAGCTCGGCGACCGGGATCGCGAAGTCCGCCCGCAGCTCGACGAGCGGCAGCACCGTCCGCTGCAGCCCGGTCACGCCGTCGACCGGGCTCCCGGCCACGGCAGTCGTGCGCCCGAGGTTCGTGGCGGAGTGCTCCCAGCCCATCGGGCCCGCGAAGTCGACGACCTTCCGCGCCGCGAGCGCGGCGGTGAGCCGGCTCCGGGCCTCGCCGTCGAGGAGCTCCCAGCCCGAGTCGGTGACCGGCGCGAGCGAGCGCAGCAGATGGTTCATCGCGCGGCTCCCCTGAGCCCGCCGATCCCGAGCGAGCCCGTCGGCTGCTCGACGTCGCCGGACGCGCCCCCGGCGCCCGACTCCGCCTCGGCCTCCTCGCCGTGCTCGACGATGTCGCCCGGCTGGAACAGGACGCCTCTCGCGATCTCGCGCCAGCGCGGCGTCCGCCGCAGCAGGAACTCGAGGTCCATCGCGAAGTGCTTGAACTCCTCGCCCTGCGCGTCGCGCATGATCGCGACCGCTTCCGGGTCGGTCTCGACGGCGAGGCGCTGCTCGTACCAGCCGATCGCCTCGGCCTCCTCGGTCAGCGACGCGCAGAGACGCGCGAACGTGCGCGTCGCCGCCGGCAGCTCGTCGGGCGGCTCGTGGTACTGGTCGAATCCCATCGGGCCTCCTTGTGGGTCTGGCCGGTCGTCGCCGGCAGGGTCCGCCTACCCTCTGCCGAGCGCCCGCTCCTCGTCCGCCGTCCGCTCGGCGGCCGGGATCGCCTCGAGACGCTCGTCGGGAATCGGCTGTCCGCTCTCGATCGAGAGCCCGTAGGTTCCGGCGGCGAGGCGCGCCTCGGCCCGCTCCACCGCGGCGAGCTGGTCGCGCAGGTCGTCCGCCAGGCCCTCGTCGAGCTCGTCCTGGTAGAGGTCGGTCGCGAGGTTCGCCGGGTCGAACTCGTCGGCCGGCTCGCCGTCGTCCTGATGGCCGCGCCCGCCGAGCGCGCGCTGGATCCGCTCGCGCTCGGCGGCCAGGAGCTCGCGTGCCCGGTCCGGTTCCATCGCGGGAGCTTAGGCGCAGCGGGGCAGGCCGTGACGCGGGACCGCGCCCCTCAGCCGACGAGGAGCTGCTGTCCGCCGTCGACGTCGTAGGTCGCGCCGGTCAGCGCCGTGTTCGTCATCAGGTGGACGGCGAGCGCTGCGACGTCGGCCGGGCCGACGACGCGCCCGATCGGGAGCGTCGCGCGGAGCTGGTCGCGCCGCCTGTCGAGGTCGTCGCCGAGGATCGCCGCCGACAGCGGGGTGTCGACGAAGCCGGGTGCGATCAGAGCCCGATGCCGGCGCTGCCCCCGATCACGAGGACGGTCTGCCCGCGCAGCTGCGGCTCGCCGCTCACGGCGCGCTCGCTCCGACCGGCGGACGCGCGGCGGCGATCTCGCGGCGGAGGGCCGCGAGCGCCGCGACGTAGATCTCCGAGAAGGTGGGGAAGGGCTGGATCGTGTCGCGCAGCACCTCGAGCGGCACGCGCGCGCGGATCGCGAGCGTCGCCTGCTGCAGCCACTCGCCCGCCTCCGGGCCGAGCGCGTACGCGCCGGTGAGCCGCTCGCCGTCGCTGAGCAGCGTCATGAACCCGTTGCTCTCGGCGTAGGCGCGCGTGTACGTCTCGGTCTTCGCAACCTGCGAGATCGGGACGGTCGCGGCGAAGTCCGCCTCCGTCGCCCCGACCGACGCCGCCTGCGGGTCGGTGAAGACGACGCGCGGCACGGCCTCGTAGTTCGCCTCGCGCGGCTCGCCGAGGATGTTCGACGCGACGACCTCGCCCTGGTACTTGCCGACGTGGGTCAGCTGCCAGATGCCGGTGATGTCGCCGACCGCCCACAGGCGCTCGCCCGCGCGCAGGTGCGCGTCGACCGGGACCCCGCGGCCGCCGGCCTCGACCCCGACCGTCTCCAGGCCGATCGCCTCGACCCGCGGGCGCCGGCCGGTCGCGACGAGCAGCCGGTCGCCGCGGAGCTCGCGCCCGTCGTCGAGCTCGAGGACGTAGTCCTCGCCGTCGCGCCGCGCGGCGGTCGCGTGCACGCCCAGGGCGAGCTCGATGCCCTCGCCGCGCAGGACCTCGCCGAGCGCTGCGCCGAGCGGCTCGGGCTCGCGCGCGAGCACGTGCCCGGCGCTCTCGACGAGCGCGACCTCGCCGCCGAGCCGGCGCACGGCCTGCGCCATCTCGACGCCGACCGGGCCGCCGCCGAGCACGAGCAGCCGGCGCGGGATCGCCTTCATGCCGGTCACCTCGCGGTTCGTCCAGACGCCGTCCAGCTCGCGGAGGCCGGGGACCGGCGGCACGATCGGGTCGGCGCCGTTTGCGAGGACGACGTGCTCGGCGGTGTGGCGCACCCCGTCGACCTCGACCACGCCGACGCCGGCGAGCCGGCCGCTGCCGCGGATCAGGGCGATGCCCGCGCCGGCCAGCCAGCGCTCCTGGCCGGCGTCGGAGTAGTTCGAGACCATGAAGTCGCGCCAGGCGAGCGCCGCCTCGACGTCGATCTCCGCGGTCGCCGTCGCGTCGCGCGCGGCGTGCACCGCCTCGCCCGGGCGCAGCAGCGTCTTCGACGGGATGCACGCCCAGTACGAGCACTCGCCGCCGACGAGCTCGCGCTCGACGAGCGCCACGCGCAGGCCGCCCTCGGCGAGCGCGCCGGCGCAGTGCTCGCCCGGCGAGCCGCCGCCGATGACGATCACGTCGTAGTCGCTGCTCACGACGGCAGCTCCTCTCCGGCCGCCTCCCGAACCATGTACTCGGCGTACCAGTCGGGCCAGTTCGCGTCCTCCTCGCCGGTCCGCTTCTCGTGCTCGCCGTGCGCGGCCGCCGCGCGCCGGAGCGCCTCCGCCAGCTCGGGGGCCGTCGCGTAGCTCGTCGCGACGGGGTCGACCCGTCCGGGAAGCCGCGTCGTGATCTCCTGGAGCAGCCAGCCGTTCCCGTCCGGATCGTCGAACGAGGCGAACGAGCCGTAGCTGCTGCGGTCGGGCGACGGCCCCGCCACACGGCCGGGATCGTGGAATCGCGCGCCGACGGCCCCCTCGTGGAACGCCTCGCCCACCTCCACGCCGCGCGCCGCCAGCTCGCCGCGCGCCGCTTCGAGGTCGGACACGATCAGGTACAGGCCCTGTGCCGAGCCGGGCGCGGCCGAGGTGAGGTTCGCGCCGAACTGGATCGAGCACCCGGAGCCCGGCGGGGTGAACTGGATCAGGCGGAGGTCGCCCGCGGAGACGTCGGCGTCGAGCCTCCAGCCGAGGCCCCCGTAGAACTCCTTCGCGCGATCGACGTCGGACACGGGCACGACGACTACCTCGAGCTTCATGTCGGTCACAGCCGTCTCGGCTCCGGTCGCGCTCTCGCTGTTCACCTGAACGCCGCTCATCTCGACCTCCTTCTGGTTCGGCGTGCTTGTCGGCTCGGATGATGATCCACGAACGACTCGCCGCGCCGCAGGAGCGGGCTGTAACGCGGCGGGGCCTCCCGATACGGTAGGAGCAGAGAGATTTTCGACGGAAAGGGGACGCGATGAGTGGAACGACGGAGAAGGCGATCCTCGCGGGTGGCTGTTTCTGGGGCATGCAGGATCTGATCCGCAAGCGCCCGGGCGTGCTCTCGACGCGGGTGGGCTACAGCGGCGGGGACGTCCCGAACGCGACGTACCGGAACCACGGGACGCACGCCGAGGCGATCGAGATCACCTTCGATCCCGAGCAGACCTCGTACCGGGACCTGCTCGAGTTCTTCTTCCAGATCCACGACCCGACGACGACGAACCGACAGGGGAACGACGTCGGGACGAGCTATCGCTCGGCGATCTTCACACTCGACGACGAGCAGCGCGCCGTGGCCGAGGACACGATCGCCGACGTCGAGGCCTCCGGGCTCTGGCCGGGCAAGGTCGTCACCGAGGTCACGCCGGCCGGGCCGTTCTGGGAGGCCGAGCCCGAGCACCAGGACTACCTCGAGCGCTACCCGAACGGGTACACGTGCCACTTCCCGCGGCCGGGCTGGGTGCTGCCGCGGCGGGCCGAGGCCGTCGCGCGGTAGGCGCGACCGGCCGAACGCCGGATCGATCGCGCGGCCGCTCAGGCCGGTCGATCGCTCCGGCGGCGCCACGCGCGCGCCAGCACCGCCGCGCCGGCCAGCACGAGGACGGCGCCGATCACGGCCCACACCCGGTGGCCGCTCATCCCGGATCCGTGCAGCACGTCCATGCCCTGGCCGATCCACACGGCGCCGATGACGCAGAGCACGACGCCGGCCACTCCTCGACTCGGCATGCGCAGAGACTAGAGGGGGTCAGGCGGGAACCGGCGCGAGCTCGCGGCGCACGGCGGGCGCGACCTCGGTGCCGAAGAGCTCGATCGAGCGCATGATCTTCGCGTGCGGCATCGTGCCGACGCTGAACTGGACGAGGAACCGGTCGTGGTCGAAGAGGCCGTGCTGGAACAGGATCTTCTCGACGATCTGCTCGGGGTTGCCGACGAAGTTCGCGCCGCGGAGCGTCGCGCCGGCCTCGTAGTCGCGGCGCGTGAGCGGCGCCCAGCCGCGCTCGCGGCCGATCCTGTTCATCGTCTCGGCGACGTACGGGAACGAGTCGTCGACCGCCGCCTCCGCGGTGTCCGCGATGAAGCCGTGCGAGTTGATGCTGAGCGGGAGCCGGCCGTGGCCGGCGGCCTCGGCCGCGCGGCGGTGCAGCTCGGTGAAGGGGACGAACCGCTCGGGGAGGCCGCCGATGATCGCTAGCGCCATCGGCAGGCCGAGCGTGCCCGCGCGGATCGCCGACTCCGGCGAGCCGCCGACCGCGACCCACACCGGGAGCGGATCCTGGAGCGGCCGCGGGTAGACGCCGCGGTCGTCGATCGCAGGGCGGAACCCTCCCGGCCAGGTGACCCGCTCCGACTCGCGCACGGCGAGCAGCAGCCGCAGGCCCTCCTCGAAGAGCGCGTCGTAGTCGCGGAGGTCGTAGCCGAAGAGCGGGAACGACTCGATGAACGACCCGCGCCCGGCCATGATCTCGGCGCGCCCGCCGGAGAGCAGGTCGAGCGTGGCGAAGTCCTGGAACACGCGCACCGGGTCGTCGGAGCTGAGCACCGAGACGGCGCTCGTGAGCCGGATCGTCTTCGTCCGCGCGGCCGCGGCGGCGAGGGCGACCGCAGGTGCCGAAACCGTGAAGTCGGGCCGGTGGTGCTCGCCGACGCCGAAGACGTCGAGGCCGACCTGGTCGGCGAGCTCGATCTCCTCGAGCAGGTCGCTCAGCCGCTGCTGCGGGCTCGACCTCGTCCGAGGTGAGCTCCGCGAAGGTGTAGATCCCGAGCTCCATCGCGCGCAGTGTACCAGATGCTTGCGCGCACAATCTTCTCGGTCAGAGCGCGCGCATCCGGTTGTTGCGCGGGTTGTGCTCGACCTCGGCGCGGCCGAGGGCCTCGAGGAGCGGCGGCACGTACATCCCGAACCGCCCCCGCAGGCCCTTCTTCAGGCCGTACCACCCTCCGAGGGGGTTGTCGGCGGAGCGGGCCCAGGCCTCGACCGTCCCGTCCTTCGCGGGCTTCTGCTCGTCGGCACTCCCGAGCTCGACCCAGTCTCCGCGCGCGACGAGCATCGCGTGCAGGTCGTCGATCGCGCGCGCGTCGTAGAGGAGCGTCGTCTTGCCGACCACGCAGACGATCACCTCCGTCCCGTCCCGCTCGTCGAGGTACATCTCGTACTCGGACGTGAGCGGCGGGGTCTTCAGCCGCCACGGGTCGTCCTTGGTTCCCGCCTGGTCCGTCATCTCGTCTCCCTCTCGAAGCGGTCGTCGGGCTCGAGCGATGAACTCGACCGTACCGGCCGCGGGATCGTGTGCGCGAGTCCACGGAAAACGCGCAGCGACCTGCAGTAGTTCCGCGCGATTCGCTCCGGACGTGGGCGAGCTAGGTTCGCCTCAGTCGACTCGGAGCTGGGCGAAGGAGGCGCGATGGCGACCGTCAACCTCGCCGGCCGGGCGGGCCGGTGGAGCGCCGCGCACTGGAAGCGGGCCGCCTTCGGGTGGATCGCGTTCGCCGTCCTCGCGGTGGTGGTGGGCGGCGCCGTCGGCGCGAAGCAGATGAAGGACTGGGCGATCGCGAACGGCGATTCGCGCCGCGCGGAGCAGATGCTCGACCAGGGCGACTTCCGGCTCCCGGCGCGCGAGAGCGTGCTCGTCCAGTCGCGGAGCGCGACCGTCGACCAACCGTCCTTCGCGGCGGCGGTCGGGACGGTGGTGCTGACGCTGTCGCAGCAGCCGAACGTGACCGGCATCGTCTCTCCGATCGACCATCCGCGGGCCGGGCTCGTGTCGCGCGACCGGCACTCGGCGCTCGTGCAATTCGACGTGAAGGGGCCCGCCGACCGGGCGAAGGACAGGATCGCGCCGATCCTCGCCGCGATCGACGGCGTGCAGGCGTCCAACCCGAGCTCGACCGTGGCGGAGTTCGGCCAGGCCTCCGCCGACTACCAGCTCGATCAGCGGTTCGCGAGCGACATGCGTCGCGCCGAGCTCACCTCGCTGCCGCTCACGATCGGGATCCTGGTCGTCGCGTTCGGCGCGCTCGTCGCGGCCGGGCTGCCCGTCCTGCTCGCGTTCTCGGCCGTGCTCGCCGCGACCGGCGTGAACAGCCTCGTCAGCCACCTCGTCCCGACCGACCAGCAGACCCTGAGCGCGATCATCCTGATGATCGGGATGGCGGTGGGGATCGACTACTCGCTCTTCTACCTCCGCCGCGCCCGCGAGGAACGCGACGCGGGCCGCTCGCCGCACGAGGCGCTGCTTCGCGCGGCGCGCACGTCCGGGCAGGCCGTGCTCATCTCGGGCGCGACGGTGCTGATCGCGATGGCGGGGATGTTCGTGTCCGGCAACTCCCTCTTCACGACGATCGGTCTCGGCACGATGATCGTCGTCCTGGCCGCGATGATCGGCTCGCTGACCGTCCTGCCGGCTGCCCTGTACGCGCTCGGCGACAGGGTCGATCGGGTCCGGATCCCGCTGATCCGCGGGCGGCCGCGCGACGACGGGCCGTGGGGCCGCCTCATCGGCGGCGTCCTGCGCCGCCCGCTCTTGGCGATGCTCGCGGCCGGGGGCGCGCTCGTCGTCCTCGCGCTGCCCGCCGCCGGCATGCACACGAAGCTGCCGAACCTGACCGACCTTCCGCACGACCTGAAGATCGTGCAGACGTACGCGCGGATTCAGCGGGCGTTCCCCGGCTCGCAGACCCCGGCGGTGGTCGTCGTCAGGGCGCCGAACGTGGAGACGCCGGGAATGCAGCGCGCCTACGCCCTCTTCCGCCGGCGCGCGCTCGCGACCGGCGAGCTGTTCGCGCCGTTCACGGTCAGCGTGAACCCGGACCGGACGGTCGCGCGGATCGACTTCGCGATCGCGGGCAACGGCGACGACGCGGCGTCGATCGCGGCGCTCCACACCCTGCGCGATTCCGTGATCCCGCCGATCGCGAAGACGCTCCCCGGCGCCGAGGTGGCCGTGACGGGGGTGACCGCCGGCACGTACGACTTCAACCACCAGATGCGCGCGCGGCTTCCGTACGTGTTCCTGTTCGTGCTCGGGCTGGCGTTCGTGCTCCTGCTGCTCACGTTCCGTTCGCTCGTGATCGCGGCGACGGCGGTCGCGCTCAACCTACTCTCCGTCGCGGCCGCGTACGGCATCCTCGTCGCCGTCTTCCAGCACGGCTGGCTGGCCGGCACATTCGGCTTCCAGACGAACGGCGCGATCGTGAGCTGGCTCCCGCTCTTCCTGTTCGTCGTCCTCTTCGGGCTCTCGATGGACTACCACGTCTTCATCCTCAGTCGCATCAAGGAGCTGCACGACGGCGGCATGACGACCGACGACGCCATCCAGCTCGCGATCACGCGAACGGCCGGAACGGTCTCCAGCGCGGCGATCATCATGGTCGCGGTCTTCGGGCTGTTCGCGACCCTGAGCATGATCATGATGCAGCAGATGGGCTTCGGCCTCGCGGTCGCGGTCCTGCTCGACGCGACGGTGATCCGCGCGGTGCTCGTGCCGGCGACGATGAAGCTGCTCGGCGAGTGGAACTGGTACCTGCCGTCCTGGCTCGGCTGGCTCCCGTCGCTGTCGCCGGAGGGTGAGCGCGACGCCGCGCCACGCGGCGGCGCGCTGGCCGGCGGCTAGGTCACCAGCTCTTCAACGGCCGGGCAGCCTCGCGCCGATCGAGGCGGATCCGGCCGTCGACGACGGCGAAGCCGGTCGTCTGCGCGATCACCGGGTTCAGGTCGAGCTCGGCCACCTCCGGCACGTCCTCGGCCAGCCGCGCCAGCCGGTGGACGAGGTCCACGAGCGCCGCCGCGTCGGCCGGCTCGGCGCCGCGGAAGCCGCGGACGAGCCGGCCGGCCTTGCCGCCGAGGACGAGCTCCTCGGCGTCGAGGTCGGTCAGCGGCGCGATCCGGAAGCTCGCGTCGCCGATCAGCTCGGCGAGCACGCCGCCCGGGCCGAACGCGACGAGCGGGCCGAAGACCGGGTCCTGGACGACGCCGGCGAGGAGCTCCGCGCCGCCGCGGATCTGCGGCTGGACGAGCACCGGCGCCCCGATCCGCTCGACGGCGGCGCGCACCTCGCGCTCGTCGCGCAGGTCGAGCGCGACTCCGCCGTGCTCGGTCTTGTGCGCGCCCGCCGCGGCGGTCTTGACGACGACCGGGTAGCCGAGCTCGCCGGCGGCGGCGACCGCCGCGTCGGCGCTCGCGGCGAGGCGCTCGGCGACGAACGGGATCCCGTACGACGCGAGGAGCGCGCCGGTGGCCGCGGGCTCGAGCCAGCCCGAGGGCGTCGCGTCGACGATCCGCCGCGCCTCGGCCGGGTCGACGTCCCCGAGCGCCGGCGTCGTCCCCTCCGGCCGGCGCAGCCACTCCGCGCGCTGCGCCGCGAGGCCGAGCGCGTGCGCGGCCGACTCCGGGTACGGGAACGCGGCGACCGGCGACCCCTCGCCGCGGAGCACGGCGGGCGTTCCGTCCGCGCTCATCACCACGGCAAGGACAGGCTTGTCGGTCTTCGCGTCCCCGACCGCGCGGACGATCGCGCCCGAGACCTCGTCGGGGCTCGCGACGACCGGCGGCACGAAGAGGACGATCAGCGCGTCGAGCTGCGGGTCGGCGAGCAGCGCCGGCAGCGCGGCCTCGTACGTCTCGGCGGTGGCCGAGCCGAGCAGGTCGACCGGGTTTGCGAGGCTCGCCTCCTGCGGGACGACGCGCGCGAGCGCCTCCCGCGTCGCGTCCGAGAGCTCCGGGAGGGAGAGTCCCGCCGCCTCGCACGCGTCGGCGCAGAGGATGCCGAGGCCGCCGGCGTTCGTGACGACGCCGACGCGCCGGCCGCGCGGGAGCGGCTGGCTCGAGAGGAGCGCGGCGGCGTCGACGAGCTCCCCGAGCGTGCGCGCGCGGAGGACGCCGGCCTGGTGGAAGAGCGCGTCGACGGCCGCGTCCGAGCCCGCGAGCGCCGCCGTGTGCGAGCTCGCGGCGCGGGCCCCGGCGCCGGTCGTTCCGGCCTTGAGCGCGAGGATCGGCTTGCGCCGCGCGACGCGCCGTGCGACCCGCGCGAACTTGCGCGGGTTGCCGAACGACTCGAGGTAGAGCAGCACGAGGTCGGTGCCGGGGTCGTCCTCCCACCACTCGAGCAGGTCGTTGGCGGAGACGTCGGCCTTGTTGCCGATCGACGCGAAGGCCGAGAAGCCGAGGTTCCGCTCGGCGGCCTTCTCGAGCAGCGCGAGCCCGAGGGCGCCCGACTGCGACGAGAACGCGATCCGGCCGGCGGGCAGCGCGCGCGGCGCGAACGTCGCGTTCAGCGACACGCGCGACGACGCGATCCCGAGGCAGTTCGGGCCGACGAGCCGCGCGCCGTGCGCGCGCACGCTCGCGAGCAGCTGCGCCTGGAGCTCGGCGCCCTCGGCGCCGACCTCGGCGAACCCCGACGAGATCACGCACAGCGCGCGGACGCCGGCGGCGAGCGCTCCGGCCGCGGCCTCGAGGACGCGCGCCGCGGGGACGCAGAGCACGGCGAGGTCGACGGGGCCGGGGATCTCCGCGACCGAGCGGTACGCGGGGACGCCCGCGACCGGCTCGCCGGTCCCGTTGACCGGATACGCGGCGCCGTCGAAGTCGCCCGCGACCACGTTGCGGAAGAGCTCGCCGCCGATCGACCCGCGACGGCGCGACGCCCCGACGACGGCGACGGACCGCGGCGCGAAGAACGGCTCGAGCGAGGCGGTGACCGCGACGTGGTCGCGCTCCTCGACGCGGGCGAGGTACCCGGCCGTCGGCGCGATCGAGAACTGCACCTCGATCTCGCCGCGGTCGAGGGTGCGGGCGACCTCGAAGCCGGCGTCCCGGAAGACCGCGAGCATCTCCGTGTTCCCGGGCAGCACGTCCGCGACGAAGCTCCGGATGCCCGCCGCCGCCGCGCGCGAGGCGAGCTGCTCCAGCAGCCGCGTCCCGACGCCGCGGTGCTGGAGCTCGTCGGCGACCGCGAACGCGATCTCCGCGGCGGCCGGGTCGCGCAGCCGCGCGTACTCGGCGACCGCGCCGATCCGCTCGCGCGCCGCCGCCGTCGGCGACGACGGCCACGAGGGCGCCGCGCTCGACCCAGTCGGGAGCGAGGTACCGCTCGACGCCCGCGCGGTCGACGGTCGTCCGGCCGTGGAAGCGCAGGCGCCGGCTCTCCTCCGAGAGGCCGGCGAAGAACGCGACGAGCGCGTCCGCGTCGCCGGCCGAGGGCGCGCGCAGCCGCAGCGTCGTCCCGTCGCGGAGGATCACGTCGACCGCTCCCGCGCCCGCGTGCTCCGCGACGTCTGTGGGCGTCTCCATCGCGGTCAAGTGTGGCCCGGGCCGACCGGGCGTGCCATCCGCGGCTTTCCGCGTGCGGGTGCGGATTTTCCGCAGACGTCGTTTACGCTTGCCGCGTGGACGCGGTCACGAGCCGTGAGAGCCGGCTTCGCGCGCTGCTCGCCGCCAGCGTGTCGCTCAGCTCCGAGCTCTCGCTCGACGCCGTCCTCCAGCGCGTCGTCGAGGTCGCGGCCGAGCTGACGGGCGCGCGGTACGCGGCGCTCGGCGTGATCGACGAGAGCGGCTCGCAGCTCGAGCGGTTCCTCACCCACGGCATCGACGAGGAGACGCACGCCGCGATCGGGCCGCTTCCGCGCGGGCGCGGGATCCTCGGCGCGCTGATCTCGGACGCGACCCCGCTGCGGCTGCACGAGCTGGCCGAGGATCCGCGCTCGGCGGGCTTCCCGCCCGGCCACCCGCCGATGCACTCGTTCCTCGGTGCGCCGGTCGTGCTCCGCGGGGTGGCGTACGGGAACCTGTACCTGACCGAGAAGGAGGGCGGCGAGGACTTCACCGAGGAGGACGAGGAGCTGCTCGTGATGCTCGCGGGGCAGGCCGCGGCCGCGATCGAGAACGCGCGGCTGTACGAGGCGGCGACGCGCTGGTCGCGGCAGCTCCAGTCGCTGAACGAGATCGGGAACGCGCTCGCGACCGAGACCGAGCTCGAGCCGCTGCTGGACCTCGTCGCGCGGCGGCTGCGCGAGCTGCTCGACGCGCGGCTCGTGGTCGTCCTGCTGCCGGGCGGCGAGGACGAGCTGCGCGTCGCCGCGGCGGCCGGCGACGGCGCCGAGGGAGTCGTCGGCGAGACCCTGCGCCGCTCGACGTCGAAGAGCGGCGTCGTGCTCGAGCGCCGGCGCAGCGAGCGCGTCGACTCCGTGATCGACGACCCCGAGGTCGACCAGGAGCTGGCCCGGCGGCTCGGCGCGCGGACGGGGCTGTGGGTGCCCCTCGCCGCGCGGCAGCGGGTGATCGGCGTGATCGAGGCGCACGACAAGCTCGGGTCTGCGGCGGCGCGCTTCTCCGACGACGACCTCCGCCTCGCCGAGACGTTCGCGGCGCGCGCGGCCGTCGCGGTCGAGCTCTCGGAGCGCGTCGCCCGCGATGCGCTGCGGCGCGTCGTCGCCGCGCAGGAGCTCGAGCGGCGCCGGCTCGCGCGCGAGCTCCACGACGAGACGGGCCAGGCGCTCACCTCGATCCTGCTCGGGCTGAAGCCGCTCGAGGACGCACTCGCGGACGCGCCCGCGCAGGCGGCGCTCGCCGAGCTCCGCGAGCTCGTCGTCGCGGCGCTCCAGGACGTGCGCCGGCTCGCGGTCGAGCTGCGGCCGAAGGTGCTCGACGACTTCGGGCTCGTGCCTGCGCTCGAGCGGCTGACCGAGACGTTCGCCGACCAGACCGGCATCCGCGTCGCGTTCCGGCACGTGCTCCCCGACGAGCGGCTGCCGCCCGAGGTCGAGACCGCGCTCTTCCGCGTCGTGCAGGAGGCGCTCACGAACGTCGTCAAGCACGCGCGCGCGAGCCGCGTCAGCGTCCTCCTCACGCGCAAGCCGTCGGCCGTCGTCGCGGTCGTCGAGGACGACGGCGCCGGCTTCGACCCCGCGACGGCCGGCGACGACCGGCTCGGTCTCGCGGGGATGCGGGAGCGGCTCGCGCTGCTCGACGGCCGGCTCGAGGTCGAGTCGCGCGCGGGCGCCGGGACGACGCTCGTGGCGGAGGTCCCGCTCCGGTGAGCATCCGCGTGCTTCTCGTCGACGACCACGCGGTCGTCCGGGCCGGGCTCCGGCTGCTGCTCGACGCCGAGGACGACATCGAGCCGGTCGGCGAGGCCGGCAGCGGCCGCGAGGCCGTCTTCCAGTCGCGGACGCTCGAGCCCGACGTGATCCTGCTCGACGTCGTGATGCCGGACGGGAGCGGGCTCGACGTGCTGCCGACGCTGCTCCACGAGCGGCCCGCGACGAAGGTGCTCGTGCTCTCGATGCAGGACGACCCGCAGTACGTCCGGCAGGCCTTCGCGCTCGGCGCGAGCGGCTACGTGCTGAAGGAGGCGGCGGACACCGAGGTCGTCGCGGCGGTGCGCGAGGTCGCGCGCGGCGGGCGGTACGTCAACCCCGAGCTCGGCGCGCGGCTCGTCGCGGCCGACGCCGACGCGGCCCGGCGGGCCGAGGAGGATCCGCTCTCGGACCGCGAGCGCGAGGTGCTCCGCCTGCTCGCGCTCGGGCACACGAACCAGGAGATCGCGAAACAGCTCTACATCTCGGTCCGCACGGCCGAGACCCACCGGGCGCACATCATGCAGAAGGCGCGGCTGCAGACCCGCGCCGAGCTCGTGCAGTACGCGATCTCGCAGGGCCTGCTCGACACCTAGGGGTTTCCCGCAACGGGCCTCCGCGCTTCCGCGGATGGCGCGGCGCGGAGGGGGATCGACACTCGCGGGGATGAGCGCGATCGCCGTGACGAGAACGACGCCCGACGGGCGCCGGCCCGCGCGGCGCGCGGCCGTCCTCGACCCGCGGGCCGAGGCGTCGCGGGCCCCGCCGCTCGACCTCGACGAGGTCTGCGGCCGGTGGCGCCTCGCGCTCGACGCGGCCGAGGATCTGTCCCGCACGGTGAGCGGGATCCACCGCCGGCTCGGCTTCGGGCCTCAGGAGCTTGCGGAGCGCCACCACCGGCTCGCGCTCGAGCGGCAGGACGTCTCCCGGATCCTCGACGAGGCGGCGCGGGAACGGCACGTCGCGCTGCGCCGCCGGCTGTCGGCGCCGAGGCCGACGACGCGGATGCTCGGCCTCCCGCACGGCGTGCTCGGATGCGTGTTCGATCTGGAAGGCGTGCTGATCGGCGGCGCCGCCGTCCACGCCGCCGCGTGGTCGGAGACGTTCGACGAGCTGCTCACGCGCCGCGTCGAGCGCACCGGCGAGCGCTTCGCGCCGTTCCGGCCGTTCGACCCGCGAATCGACTACGAGCGGCACATCCGCGGGAGGCCGCGGCTGGCCGGCGTCGACGCGTTTCTCGCGAGCCGCGGGATCCGGCTGCCCGAGGGGCGGCCGGACGACCCGCCCGGCGCCGAGACGGAGCACGGGCTCGCGAACCGAAAGCGGGAGGCGCTCGTCGCGCGGCTCGAGCGCGACGGCGTGGCCGCGCACGCCGGCTCGCGGAGCTACCTCGAGGCCGCGCGCGACGCCGACGTCGGGTGCGCGGTCGTGTCGGCGAGCGCCCATACGGCGGAGTTCCTCGCGCGGGCCGGCCTCGACCGGCTCGCGCCGCTCCGGATCGACGCGGACGCGATCCGCGACGGCGGGCTCGCGGTCGAGCCGGCGCCCGACACGCGGCTCGCGGCCTGCGCCCTGCTCGGCGTGGAGCCGTCGCAGGCCGCCGCGTTCGAGACGACCGCCGCCGGCGTCGCGGCCTGCCGCGCAGCCGGGATCGGCTTCGTCGTCGCGGTCGACCGGGCCCGCGCCGGGGCGGGAGTCCCGGGCGCGGACGTCGTCGTCGCCGACCTCGGCGCGCTGCTCGACCCGACGCTCGCGGGCTGACGGCCGCAGCCAGGGGAGCCGATCCTCGCCGGCGGAACTCGAACGGCGAGATCCCGACCACGGCTGGATCGCGGTCGGCATCGAGAACGACCGGGCGACGGCGTTCGGCGACAGCGATTAGCCGAGCCAGCGCACGAGCGCCGCGATCCGGGCCGCGGACGCGTTCAGGCCGGCGGCCGGCAGGGCTCCCGAGCCGGCGGCGGCGAGGAGCTCGCGGAACGCGCGGTCGCTGTCGGCTTCGTTCGCGTAGAGGAGGAGGTCGATCCCGGCGTTCGCGGCGGCGACCGCCTCGTCGGCGCGGCCGGCCGGCCCGGGCGCCTCGAGCGCGTCGCTGATCGTGACGCCGTCGAAGCCGAGCTGCCGGCGGAGCAGTCCCGTGACGATCTTCGGCGAGAGCACCGCCGGCGTGCGCCCGGACCACGCGCGGTAGGCGGCGTTGCCCACCATCACGAGCTTGACGCCGTGGGCGACGGCCGAGGCGAACGGGAGCAGCCGCCGCTCGAGCTCGGCCCGCGGCGTCGTGATCACGACCGCGCGCTCGTCGGTGTTCGCGCGCGCCGTCCCGAGGCCCGGGAAGTGCTTCGCCGTCGCGGCCACGCCGCTGCCGCTGGAGGCCGCCGACGAACGCGTCGCCGAGGGCGGCGTTCAGGCGCGGATCGCGGCCGAACGCTCGCGTCCCGAGGAAGCTCTTCGGCGAGTCCGGCGTGTCGAGCACGGGCGCGAGGTCGACGTCGATCCCGAGCCGGTGGAGGTACGCGCCGGTCGCCTCGCCCTCGCGCTTCGCCGTCGCGGCCGACCGCATCGAGGCGGGGGAGAGGTCGGGCGGGCCGGCGGGGAGCCGCTTCACCGCGCCGCCCTCCTGGTCGACGGCCACGAGGAGCGGCGGATTGCCGCCGTCGGCTGCCGCCTGCTGGAGCTCGGCGACGAGCGCGGCGGTCGCCGCGTCGTTCGGCCCGACGTTGCCGGCGAACAGGATCACGCCGCCGATCTCGCCCGCCTTGATCCGCGCGAGCAGCGCGGTGTCGGGCCGCGTGCCGGAGAACCCGGTCACGATCCGCTGGCCCACGAGGCGCGCGAGCGTCGTCGACGGCCGGGGCGAGGCCGCGCCGGCGACAGCGGCGGCGAGCGCGGCCGCGGCGACGAGCGCGACGAGACTACGCAGGGACGCGCACCTCGCCGCCCACGAGCACGCGGACGATCTCGAGCCGGTCGTCGAGGACGACGATGTCCGCCGGCAGGTCGACCGCGAGCCGGCCGACCTCGGGATGGCCGAGCACCCGCGCCGGTACCGCGGTCGCGGCGTCGACGGCGTCGAGCAGGTCGGCGCCGAGGCGGTGGAGGTTCCGGACGGCGTCGATCATCGTCAGCACCGTGCCGGCGAGCGTGCCGTTCGGGTTGCGCGGGACGCCGTCGTGGACCTCGACGTCGAGGCCGCCGAGGCTGTACGTCCCGTCCGCGCGGCCGGCGCCGGTGATCGCGTCGGTCACGAGCGCGACCCGGCCGTGCGCTGCGTTCCACACGACCCGCGCGGTCTCGGGCGCGAGGTGGACGCCGTCGAGGATCATCTGCACGACCACGTCGTCGCGGGCGAGTGCCGCGCCGACGAGGCCGGGGTTGCGGTGGTGGAGCGGCGGCATCGCGTTGAAGACGTGCGTGACGGTGCGGACGCCGCGGTCGAACGCCGCGTTCGCCTGGTCGGCGCTCGCGTCGCTGTGCCCGAGCGAGACGACGACGCCGCGCTCGAACAGGCGCTCGATCAGGGCGCCGGCGCCCGGGAGCTCGGGCGCGAGCGTCATCAGCCGGACGGGGCCGCCGTCGAGCAGGCGGTCGAGGAGGGCGAGGTCCGGGTCGCGCTGCGCCGAGGCGACGTGCGTGCCGAGGCGGAGGGGGGAGATGAACGGGCCCTCGAGGTGCACGCCGAGGACGCGCGGGCGCCCGGAGTCGACGGACACCTCGCGCAGCGCGGCGAGCAGCTCGTCCTCCGGGCTCGTGATCAGCGTCGGCAGGTACGCGGTCACGCCCGTCTCGAGCAGCGCCTCGCCCGCGCGGCGGTAGCCGTCGGCGTCCGCGTCGAGGAAGTCGACGCCGCCGAAGCCGTTCACCTGCAGGTCGACGAACCCGGGCACCGCGATCCCACGCCCGCTCGTCCCGGGCAGCCCGGTGCGCGCGATCCGGCCGTCGACGACCTCGACGTCGCCTGCGGTGAGGACGCCGTCGATCACCGCCGCCTCGACCCCGAGCCTCACCGAGCGCCTCCCTCGTCCGGTTCCATCCGCTGAAGTCTAGGCCTCCGCGGCCGCATTGGTCAATACCAATTCGCGAAAACTTGTCGCTTCTCGAGCCGGTCTATACCATCGAGGTCGAGCGAGATGGCGGACATTCGGCTCGAGCAGGTGACGAAGGACTACTCCGGCGTGCTCGCCGTGGACGACATCTCCCTGGAGATCGCGGACGGCGAGTTCCTCGTGCTGGTCGGGCCGTCGGGCTGCGGCAAGTCGACGCTGCTGCGGATGATCGCGGGGCTCGAAGAGGTCACGGCCGGGACGATCCGGATCGGCGACCGCGACGTCACCGACCTCGCGCCGCGGGACCGCGACGTCGCGATGGTCTTCCAGAGCTACGCGCTGTACCCGCACATGACCGTGCGCCAGAACCTGGGCTACGGGCTCAAGACGCGCCGGACGCCGAAGGCCGAGACGGCCGAGCGGGTGAACGAGGTCGCGGCGATGCTCGGCCTCACCGACCTGCTCGAGCGTCGTCCCGCGCAGCTTTCCGGCGGCCAGCGCCAGCGCGTCGCGATGGGCCGCGCGATCGTCCGCAAGCCGGCGGTCTTCCTGCTCGACGAGCCGCTCTCGAACCTCGACGCGAAGCTCCGGGTCGGCATGCGCGCGTCGCTCTCGCAGCTCCATCGCCGGCTCGCGACGACGACCGTGTACGTCACGCACGACCAGATCGAGGCGATGACGCTCGGGCAGCGAGTCGCCGTGCTCCGCGACGGCCACATCCTCCAGTGCGACACGCCGCAGCGGCTGTACGCCGAGCCGCGGGACCTGTTCGTGGCGGCGTTCATCGGCTCGCCGGCGATGAACCTCGTCGAGGCCGAGATCGACGGCGACGCCGTCGTGTTCGGCCAGTACCGCGTCCCGCTCGCGCCCGGCCGCCGGCCGCCCGCCGGGGTCTCGAAGCTGATCCTCGGGATCCGGCCGGAGAGCTTCGAGGACGTCGCGTTCGCGTCGGAGCTCCCGTCGATCGACGTCGGGGTCGAGGTGCTCGAGGAGCTCGGCTCGGACGCCCACGTGTTCTTCCGCGTCGACGCAGCGCCGATCACCGCAGAGGTGCTCGAGGCCGCCCCGGGCGACGGCGCGCTGCTCGCGAGCGACGGCGCGCTCTTCACCGCGCGCGTCGACACGCGGACCGCCGCGCGCGTGGGGGGCAGGCTCGGGCTCGGCGTCGACGCGTCGCGATTCCAGTTCTTCGACGGCGACACGGGCGCCCGGCTCGACGCCGACTCTTCGCCCGTCCGCACGTCTGAAGACGTATCGACGCAATTGTCCGGAGCACGGTGACCAAGCAGCGCGAGACGCGGCAGCGCGTCCTCGACCTGATCGAGACGCTCGAGACGGGCGAGGCGATCCCGTCCGAGCGGCACCTCTCCGTCGACCTCGGCGTCTCCCGGCTCACCGTTCGCGCGGCGCTCGACGAGCTCGTCCGCGAGGGGTACCTCACGCGGCGGCGCGGATCGGGGACGTTCGTCGCCGAGCCGAAGGTCGCGAAGGACCTGACGATGAGCTCGTTCTCCGACGACATGCGGCAGCGCGGGCTCACGCCGGGGTCGAAGACGCTCGAGCTCGCGGTCGTGGCCGCCGGCGCGCGGCTCGGCCGGATCCTCCACGTCTCCCCGTCGGAGCCCGTCGTGGTCGTGAAGCGGCTGCGGCTCGCGAACGGCGAGCCGATGGCGATCGAGCTCCTGCACATGCGGCAGTCGCTCGTCCCGGGCCTCTCGGCGACCGACCTCGAGGAGCGGTCGTTCTACGACCTCCTTCCCGAGCGCTTCGGCGTCTGGATCGTGGGCGGCACGCAGACCGTCGAGCCGACCGTCACGAACGAGGAGGAGTCGACCGTGCTCGGCGTCCCGCTCCACTCGCCCGCGCTCCTGTTCGAGCGGGTGACGCGGACCGCCGACGGCACGATCGTGGAGTTCACGAGCTCGACGTACCGCGGCGACCGCTACCGGCTCGTGTCGGAGCTCGGCGCGTACGGCCGCCCGGCCGTGGCGACCGAGCTCGCGCTCGTCACGCGTGAGGTGGTATAGACCAGCAGATGTACGGGTTTCGGACCGGCGTCGTGATTCGCAGCAGACAAGCCAAATTCATCGGGTCGAGTTTGGTATTGACATGTGGGTCTGAGCTGTGAGACCATCCCGGGCAGTGGTATTTGGTATTGACCAACGAGCGGAGCCGGACTCTCGCGAGCCCCTTTCACGGCCCGAGGAGAGCGACAGGCCCGCCTTGACTCTGGAGGCTTCCAGATGAAGAGACGCAGCATCGTCGCTCTCTGCCTCGCTCTCGTCGTCGGGTCGGCCGTTGCGGCCGGAACCTCGGCTTCGACGAAGAAGGCGTCAGCGGACAGCATCACCGTGTGGCTGCAGGTGGACGCGCAGTCCGGCTGGCCGACGGTCGTGGCCGCCGCGAACAAGGCGTTCGAGGCGCAGCACCCGGGCACGAAGGTGGACGTGCAGTACCAGCAGTGGACCACGCATCTCCAGAAGTTCGACGCCACGCTCGCCGGCGGCAACACGCCCGACGTGATCGAGATGGGGAACACGGAGATGACGAAGTACATGGCCGCCGGCGCGTTCGCCGACATCACGGCCGACAAGGGCAAGTTCCCGAACTCGAGCACGTGGCTCAACGGCCTCACCCAGTCGGCGACGTACGACGGCAAGCTCATGGGCGTCCCGTACTACGCGGGCTCCCGCGTCGTCATCTACCGGACCGACCTGTTCAAGCAGGCCGGGATCACGAAGGCGCCGACGAGCCTCTCGCAGTTCGTCGCCGACGGCAAGAAGGTCGGCGCGGCGAGCTCGAGCGACAAGACCTTCTCGCCGTTCTACATCGCGGGTAAGGACTGGTACTCGGCCCTCGCCTACGTCTACGACTACGGCGGAACGATCGCGACGTCGTCCGGCGGCAAGTGGGTCGGCACCCTCGACCAGCCGCGGGCGCTCGCCGGCCTGAACGCCTGGAAGAACGTCTTCACGTCCCTCTCGAAGGCGAGCAAGTCGACCGACGAGGCGCACCCGTTCCCGACCGTGCCGTTCGCGCAGGGCCACGCGGCCTCGTTCATCGGCCCGGGCTGGCAGTTCGGCTACGCCCTCGACCCGAAGGCCGGCAACCCGAAGCTCAAGCCGGTCATGGGCGCCTTCCCGATGCCGAGCCACACTCCCGGCAAGACGATGCCGGCGTTCCTCGGCGGCTCCGACCTGGCGATCCCGGCGGCGAGCCAGAACACG
Organism: uncultured Actinomycetes bacterium; assembly: GCA_963729135.1. Classification (GTDB taxonomy): domain Bacteria; phylum Actinomycetota; class Thermoleophilia; order Gaiellales; family Gaiellaceae; genus PALSA-600. Next base: position 210,317 of record CAVSMT010000006.1, on the reverse strand, counting down.
GCGCTCGCCGAGGACTGGATCGCCGACTTCACGGCGAGCGCGCAGATGGCGGGCATCGTGAAGGCCGGGAACCTCCCGAACACGACCTCGCTCCTCAACCTCGTCAAGGGCACGCCCGGCTCGTCGCTGGCCAAGGCCGCCCGCGTGACGTGGTTCGTCCCGACCGCGAAGAACTGGTCGAACGTCGAGAGCTCGAACGTGCTCCAGAACATGCTGACGCAGATCCTCACCGGCCAGAAGTCCGTCAAGGCCGCGGCGACCTCCGCCAGCAACGCGATCACCTCGACGCTCAACGCAGCCGCGTAGGGAAGTCGAGTCGAAAGGGACGCGAGACGGATGTCGAGCGAGCCCCTTCCGAGCAGTTCAGGCGCCGCCGCCGGGTCCACCTACCGGCGGCGGCGCCGTCGTTCCCGGGCGAAGGTCGTCCAGACGCTCGCGCCGTGGGCGCTCGTCGCGCCGGCGCTCATCGTCATCGTCCTCGTCCTCGCGTACCCGCTCTACTACCTCGTCCGGCTCTCGTTCCAGCACTACGGCCTCTTCGAGCTGATCGCGCACAAGGGCCAGTGGATCGGGCTCGCCAACTACGGGACGCTGATCCACGACCCCGTCTTCTGGCACACGCTGCTGCGGACGGTCGTCTTCACGGCCGTCAACGTCGGGCTCACGATCGTGCTGGGGACGCTGATCGCGCTGCTGCTCGTGCGCGTCGCCGCGGGCGTGCGGGTCCTGATCACCGCCGGCCTCGTCTTCGTGTGGGCGATGCCCGTCGTCGTCGCGGTGCAGCTCTGGTACTGGATGACGAACTTCGAGAACGGCGTCGTCAACTACATCTTCACGAAGCTCGGCTTCGGCGACTTCATCCAGCACGACTGGTACGCGACCCCGCTCTCGGCGCTCGGCGTCACGACGACGCTGATCGTCTGGGGCGCGATCCCGTTCGTGGCGATCACGCTGTACGCCGGGCTCTCGCAGGTCCCGCGCGACCTGCTCGAGGCCGCGTCGATCGACGGCGCGAACAGCGTGCGCGAGCTTTCGCGACGTGACGTTCCCGATCCTGAAGCCGATCTTCCTGATCCTGACCAGCCTCTCGATCATCTGGGACTTCGGCGTCTTCACGCAGCCGTTCCTGCTGCTCAACTCGCGGCCGAACACCGACTACTACCTGATGAGCATCTACCTGTACGAGAAGTCGATCGGGCTCCACGAGTACGGGCTGGGCTCGGCGATCGCGATCGTGATGGTGCTGATCCTGCTCGTCCTCTCGGGCTTCTACGTGCGCCAGATGGTGCGGACGGGAGAGGTGCGATGAGCGCCGCGCCCGCGCTCGCGACGACCCCCGCGCGGCGGCGGCGGAGCCGGAGGAAGCGCGCGGCGCGCCTCGGCTGGAACCTCCTCGGGGTCGCCGTCTTCCTCGTGATGATGTTCCCGGTCTACTGGATGGTCTCGACCGCGTTCAAGCCGGGCGCGCAGATCGACAGCTACACGCCGACGTGGCTCCCGCTCCATCCGACGCTTCTCCATTTCCGCGACGCGCTGCACACGCCGTACTTCTGGCAGGACCTGAAGAACAGCCTGATCATCGTGCTCGTCGTCGTCGCGCTCTCGATGGTGCTCGCGTTCCTCGCCGCGGTCGCGCTCGCGAAGTTCCGCTTCACGGGCCGCGCCACCTTCATCGTCACGATGATCGTGATCCAGATGCTGCCGGCGAACGCGCTGATCATCCCGCTGTACGTCGTGCTCGCCCGCTACCACCAGACCGGAAAGCTCACCGGCGTGATCATCACGTACCTCACGTTCGTGCTGCCCTTCTCGATCTGGGTGCTGCGCGGCTTCATCCTCGGGATCCCGCGCGACCTCGAGGAGGCGGCGATGGTCGACGGCAACACGCGCGCCGGCGCCTTCGTGAAGATCCTGCTGCCGCTCGTCGCGCCCGGCCTCGTGGCGACGTCGGTCTTCTGCTTCATCCAGGCCTGGAACGAGTTCATCTTCGCCTACGTCCTCCTCACCGACCAGCAGAAGCAGACGCTGACGGTCTGGCTCGCCGGCTTCTACGGCACGAGCCACGGCACCGACTGGGGCGGGCTGATGGCGGCGTCCGTGCTGACGGCGATCCCGGTCGTGATCTTCTTCCTGCTCGTGCAGCGGCGGATCGCGTTCGGGCTCACTGCCGGAGCGGTGCGCGGGTGAGCGAGCGGCTCGAACGGCTCGCGTCGGCGTGCCTGCTCGCGAGCTTCGACGGGCCCGAGGTCGCCCGACTGGATCCGGCGGCTGCTCGACGGCGGGCTCGGCGGCGTCGCGCTCTTCGCCTCGAACGTGGTCGACCGCCCGCAGCTCGCGTCGCTCACGGCGGCGCTGCGCGGCGACGCCGACCGGCTCCTCGTCGCGATCGACGAGGAGGGCGGCGACGTGACGCGGCTCGAGTGGGTCGAGGGCTCCTCGTACCCGGGCAACGGCGCGCTCGGCGTCGTCGACGACGTCGAGCTGACCGAGCGCGTCGCGCGCTCGATCGGCGCCGAGCTCGCGGCGGTCGGCGTGAACCTCGACTTCGCCCCGGTCGCCGACGTGAACGTGAACCCGCAGAACCCGGTGATCGGGATCCGCGCCTTCGGGGCCGAGCCCGAGCTCGTCGCGCGCCACGTCGCCGCGTTCGTCCGCGGCCTGCAGGCAAACGGCGTCGCCGCGTGCGCGAAGCACTTCCCGGGTCACGGCGCGACCTCGGAGGACTCGCACCTCGAGCTGCCGACGGTGGACGGCGAGATCGACGGCGCGCTCGTCCCGTTCCGCGCCGCGATCGCCGCCGGCGTGCAGACGATCATGACCGCGCACATCCGGATCGCCGGCCTCGGCGACGAGCCGGCGACGCTGAACCCGACCGTCCTCGGCCGGCTGCGCGACGAGCTCGGCTTCGACGGCGTCGCGATCGCGGACGCGCTCGAGATGAAGGCGATCGCCGACACGGTCGGCGTCACCGAGGGCGCGATCCGCGCGCTCGCGGCCGGCGCGGACATGCTGATCGTCGGGCGCGACCTCGCCGAGGAGTGGGTGGCGCGGGTGCGCGACGCGCTCGTCGACGCGGTGCGCTCGGGCCGGCTGCCGGAGTCGCGGCTCGAGGAGGCCGCCGGCCGGGTCGGCCGCGCGGCGGAATGGGCGAGGCCCGCGGCAGTCGAGACCGACCTCGACGCGGGCCGCGACGTCGCCCGCCGGGCGCTCGTCGTCGAGGGCGACCCGTCCGTCGGCGAGAGCGCGCGCGTGGTCGAGCTCCGCGCCGCCGCGAACATCGCCGCCGGCCGTGCGCGCCACACCTTCACGCCGAACACGGTCGTCGTGCCCGAGGGCGACCCGCTTCCCGGCGACCCGGACGTGATCGTCGTCCGCGACGCGCACCGCCACGCGTGGATGCGCGACGCGGTCGACGCGCACCCGGACGCGGTGGTCGTCGAGGTCGGCCTGCCGCTGTGGCGGCCGGCACGGTCCCGCGGGTACGTCGCGACGTACGGCGGCGGCCGCGTCAACCTCGACGAGGCGCTCGGCCGGCTCGTGCTCGCGGGGGCGCGATGACGACGCACCTCGAGCACGAGCTCCGCGAGCAGCCCGACGCGCTGCGGCGGCTCCTCGACCGGCAGTCCGCGCACGCCGAGGAGCTCTCCCGGCTCTTCCGCCGCCGCGACGTCCGCTACATCGTGATCGCCTCGCGCGGCAGCTCCTCGAACGCGGCCCGGTACGCGCAGTACCTCCTCGGCCGCGCGAACCGCGCCCCGGTCGGGTTCGCGACACCGTCGCTCTACACGCTGTACGAGCAGCCGCCGCGTCTCGACGGCGCGCTCGTGATCGGCATCTCGCAGTCCGGCGGCTCGCCCGACGTGAAGGCCGTGATCGAGGAGGCGCGCCGCCAGGGCCGCCCGACGCTCGCGCTCACGAACGATCCGTCCTCGCCGCTCGCCGCGGCCGCCGAGGCGGTGCTCCCGCTCGAGGCGGGCGAGGAGCGCGCGGTCGCCGCGACGAAGACGTACCTGAACTCGCTGGCCGCGATCGCGCTCCTGTTCGCGTACTCGACCCGCGACCGACGCGCGCTCGACGAGCTCCGCGCGATCCCGGACCAGCTCGAGGCGCAGCTCGCGCGCTCGTTCGCGGACACCGCCGGGCTCGAGCGGTACGCCGAGATCGCCGGCGGGACGGTCGTCGCGCGCGGGATCAACTACGGGACGTCCTTCGAGGTCGCGCTCAAGATCCGCGAGCTCTCGGGCCTCCTCTTCGAGGCGTACTCCGCCGCCGACCTCATGCACGGGCCGATCGCCGCGATCGGGCGAGGCTGGCCGGTGATCGCGCTCGCCCCGTCCGGCCCGGCGTTCGCGAGCATGATCGAGGCGATCGACGCGCTCGCCGCCCGCGGCGCCCGGCTGATCGTCGCGTCGGACGTCGACCGCGCGCTCGCGCTCGCCGAGACGCCGCTCCCGCTCGTGCCGGACGTGCCCGAGTGGCTGAGCCCGCTCGTCGCGGTCGTGCCGGGCCAGATCGCCGCGTTCCACCTCGCGGGGCTGCGCGGCGGCGACCTCGACCGGCCGCACGGCCTCTCGAAGGTCACGCTGACCCGGTAGGCGGCTCCTTCGGGGGGAGGAAGAGGCCGCGCACGCCGTCCTTCACCTGGACGACGAGCGGCGGCCCGGGCTCCTCCGGCTCCGGCCGCGACCACGCCGACGCGACCTCGGCGCCGAGGAGCAGCGCCGACGAGTAGAGGTAGACCGAGTAGAGGAAGACGAACGCCGCGGTCAGCGACCCGTAGACGACGCTGAGGTTCGTCGCCTTGTCGTACACGTACCCGGAGGCGAGCGCGATCAGCTGGAGCAGCACGGCGGTCACGATCGCGCCGACGAGCCCGTCGCGGAACCGCAGGCCGCGCGTGGGGACGAAGCGGTAGAGGAGCAGCACGACGCCGATCGAGACCGCGAGCGTGACGCCGCGCATGAACAGATCGGCGAAGGTGCCCGCCCCGAGGCCGATCGCCGCGCCGACGCTGCCCGACTCCTTCTGCACGACGCCGCCGAGCACCGTCAGCCCCGCGGTCACGATCACGAGCGCGGCCGCGCCGACGACGAGCACGAGATCGACGAGCTTCCCGCGGACGGTCGGCCGCGAGCGGGTGACCTGCATCGCCGCCTCGAGGCCCTGCCGGATCGCCGACATCATCCCGGTCGCCGCCCACGCGAACACGAGCAGGCTGAGCAGGCCGGCCGCGCTCGCCGGGCTCGCGATCGCGGTGATCGCGTCCTCGACGTCCTTGCTGCCGGAGGCCGAGACGGGCAGCGCGTCGAGGATCGTGTTGACGACGTCCTGGCGGACGCCGTCGTCCTGGAGCACGAGGCCGAAGACCGAGACGAGCACGATCGCGAGCGGCGCGATCGAGAAGAGCACGCGGTAGGCGATCCCGGCGGCCTGCTGCGGGCAGTGGTCCGCGTAGAACTGCTGCACCGCCTCGGGCACGACCCGGAGCAGCTTCTTCGGGATCCTCACCGCCGGTGCGACCTCACCCGGCGCCGGAGCAGCAGCGCGAGATAGACGACGATCGTGACGTTCAGCGCGATCCCGGCCGCCTTCCACGCGGTCGGCCGGCGCGCGAGCTCGTACAGCTCGTACGGAAGGAGCAGCGAGGTCGCGATCACGGTCAGGTACTCGGCCCAGAGCTGATCGAGCCAGAGGCCGACGCCCTCGGCGAGCTCGACCGCGCCGTACACGAGCGCGGCGATCGCGGCGACGCGGAGCTCGGAGGCGTGCAGGTGGTGCAGGTAGTCGACGATCCGGTGCAGGAACGGGCGTCTCGGGTCGAGCTCGACCGCGCGCATCACCCGCTCGCCGAGCCGCCCGAAGTCGCTCGTGAGGTGGCTCAGGAGGTAGACCCCGGCCGCGAGCAGGAGCAGGCTGCGGGCCGTGCGCTCGACGGCGATCACCTTCAGCAGCGTGCGGCTGCGGGGCGGGTCGGCGGCCTCCGTCATCGCCGGCGACGCGCAGGTTTCGTCGCGAGCCGGTCAGGATCGCCCGGCGATCCATGACGGCCCATGGGCCGCATCGTACTTCGGCGACTGGCCGGGAGGGCCAAACTCGCGTGTTTTGCAGCTTTCTTCGTTGTTTCACGCCGCCGCGCGTGGTATTTTCTGGCCAATCGCGGGCCCGCCGCCCCGGCGGGCCGAGAGGGAGGGCGCAGTCAGGATGGAAGAGGGGTCTGCCACCGACAGTTCCAGCGATTCGAGAGGACGTGGATTGATGCGTGGACACTTTTCAAGGGCTCGGGCCGCAGTCTTCGGCGCCGTCGCCCTGGTGGGGCTGGTGTTCGTGGGGTCGGCCGTCGCGGCCTCGATCTCCAGCTTCAGCCCGACGTCGGGCTTGCCGGCGAAGGACAACGGGGAGGCGTGCCCGGGGAACACGATCACGATTTCCGGCGCAGGCTTCGTCAGTGACAACCCGAGCGTCGTCGCCGGCTCGCCGACCGGCACGGTCTCGGTCACGTTCGGCGGGATCAAGTCGACGTACGTCGTCGTCGGCTCCAACACGGTCATGTACGCCGTCGTGCCCGACGGAGCCGTCACGGGCCCGATCGCCGTCACCACCGGCGCCGGGACGACGACCGCGGCCGGCACGTTCTACGTGAACCCGTGCCCGCAGATCTCGCTCAAGGCGGCACTCAGCGGTCAGAACACGGACGCCGGCGTCTCGACGCCGACGATCTACTCGTTCAAGCCCACCTCGGGTGCGGTCGGGTCGACCGTGATCATCAACGGCACCAGCCTGCTTCACGTGACGAGGGTCACGATCGGCACGCGGGTGGCGAAGTTCACGATCCAGGCTCCGACGAAGATCGCCGTGGTCGTGCCGAAGGGCGCGAAGACCGGGAAGATCTTCCTGACCTACCAGATCGGCGCCAGCACGTCGCAGGGCGGCACCACCCCGACCAACGCGGCCGGGAACAGCTCGTCGGCCCTGTCCGTGCAGGCGAGCCCGAAGAGCTTCACCGTCAAGTAGCGGAGCACGATCGTTCGATCGACTGCCGAGGGGAGGGCGCGAGCCCTCCCCTCGGCGTTGAAGAGGGCTGAAGGAAACTGCGGCAAACGCCGATGAGCGAGGGGAGGGTCGTGCCGCACGAACCGGCGCCGCTCGCGGAGCGCGCCGCAGCGGGCGGTCGGCCCTCAACGGACGCGACATGACCACCGTCACAGCAATCCTCGCGCGGCCCTCGCGGCGACTCCTCGGCGCGTCGCTCCCGCGGCAGGCGGCGCTCTACCTCGCGCTCGGGGCCGTCGCGCTCGGGGTCTACTACCTCCTGCCGGCGGACTCCCGCGACATCCTCTACGTCGCGATCGGCGCCTCGGCGATCGTCGCCGTCTACGCCGCGTCGCGGCAGATCGAGACCGGGCGTCTCGCGTGGCAGCTCTTCGCGGTCGGCCTCACGTTCGAGGTGACCGCGGACGCGATCTCGACTTTCTACGAGGTGCACCTGAACCGGGAGCCGCCGGTGCCCTCGACGGTCGACGTCTTCTACCTCGTCGGCTATCCGCTGATCGCGGCCGGGATCCTGCACCTGCTCGGACGGCGCGGCGGGGCGACCACGTTCGTCGGCGCGCTCGACATGATGATCGTGTTCGTCGCGGTCGCGACCGTGCAGTGGATCTTCTTCGTCGAGCCGCAGCGGCACGTCGATGCCGGCTTCGACGCGCGCATCGTCGGGATGGCGTACCCGACGATGGGCGTGCTCTTCCTCGTCGGGCTCGCGCAGCTCCTCGTCGGCGTGCGCGGCCGCTCGATCGCCTACCGGCTGCTGATCGTCAGCGTCGCGCTCTGGATCACCGCGGACGAGGTCTTCGGGCTGAACGCGAGCGGCTACATGGCGGGCGGCTGGCTCGACGCGTTCTGGCTCGGCTCGTACCTCGTCTTCGGCGCCGCCGCGCTCGCGGCCGCCGGGGAGACGGTGCCGGAGCTGCCCGAGCGCCGCGCCGTCCCGAGGCTCACGCCGGCGCGGCTCACCCTGCTCGCGGCCGCGCTGTTCGCGGTCCCGATCGCGCTCGCCGTCGACCGGCTCGAGCCGCCGCGCACGCACTCGTTCGCGGCCGCGATCGGCGCGTCTCTGATCGCCGTGCTCGTGCTCGTCCGCCTCGGCGGCCTCGTCCGGATCGTCGACCACGCGCGCCTCGACGAGCGGCAGGCCCGGCGAGAGGCCGAGGACGCGCGCGCGCTGATCGAGGCCCAGAACGCGCAGCTCCGCGAGCTCGACCGGCTCAAGGACGAGTTCGTCTCGAGCGTCTCGCACGAGCTGCGGACGCCGCTGACGTCGATCACCGGCTACGTCGAGCTCCTGCTCGACGAGGTCGAGGACGAGCAGACGCGCGCCCATCTCCGCGTCGTCGAGCGGAACGCCGGACGGCTGCTCGCCCTGGTCAGCGACCTGCTCTTCGCCGCGCGGCTGCAGAGCGGGCACCTCGAGCTGAGCCGCGACCCGGTCGACCTGGCCGAGCTCGTCGCCGACACCGTCGAGTCCGCGCGGCCGCGGGCCGAGGCCGGCGGCGTCGACCTGCGGGTGACCGCGGGTGCGATCCCGCCCGTCGAGGGCGAGCGCGACCGGCTCGGGCAGCTGTTCGACAACCTCGTCTCGAACGCGATCAAGTTCACCCCGACCGGCGGGACCGTCTCGATCGCGCTCGCGCCCGCGGCGGGCGGCGGCGCCTCGATCGAGGTCTCCGACACCGGGATCGGCATCCCCGAGGCCGACCGCGAACGCCTCTTCGAGCGCTTCTTCCGCACGCAGGCGGTGCTCGAGCGCCACATCCCCGGCACCGGGCTCGGCCTCTACATCTCGAAGGCGATCGTCGAGGCCCATGGCGGCCGGATCGCGGTCCGCAGCGGGCAGGGCGCGGGGACGACGTTCCTCGTCGAGCTCCCCGGCGTCCGCCTCGACTGATCAGCCGCTGCGGCGGTACCGGTAGCCGAAGCCGCGCACGGTCTCGATCGGGGCGCGCTCGGGGGCGTCGGGGACGAGCTTCCGGCGCAGGTAGCCGACGTACAGCTTCACCTGGTCGCCCGCGACGCCGGAGGAGTCGCGCCAGACGATCTCGAGGAGCTGGTCGCGCGAGAGCACCTGGTTCGGGTGCTGCACGAACGCCGCGAGGAGCCGGAACTCGAGCGGCGTCAGCTGCACCTCGCGGCCCTCGACGAGCACGCGGCGCTGCGGGTGGTCGACCTCGAGGAACGCGTCGCTGTACGACTCGCTCACCTCGGTCGAGCCCGGTCGGCTGCGGCGCAGGAGCGCCTGCACGCGCGCCAGGAGCTCCTGCCGGCCGAACGGCTTCGCCACGTAGTCGTCGGCGCCGGCGCCGAGCCCGCGCACCTTCTCGAGCTCCTCGGCGCGGGCGGTGAGCATGATCACCGGCACGTCGGAGAGGTCGCGGATCCGCTCGAGCGTCTGGAACCCGTCGAGCTCCGGCATCGAGACGTCGAGCACGACGAGCGCGGGCGGCGCCTCGAACAGGCGCCGCAGGCCGGCGCGGCCGTCGGCGGCCTCGTCGACCTCGTACCCGGCGCGCGAGAGCAGCTCCCGGAGAAGGGTGCGGATGTCCAGGTCGTCGTCGATGACGAGCACCCGCTGGCGAGCGTTCATACGGCTTTCATACGGAGCGGCGGACCGGTTCCCTGCCGGCCGCGGGAACGATTGTGCTGTGAGTCGCATCCTGATCGTCGAGCCGCACCGCGACATCCGCGAGCTGCTGTCGATCGTGATCGTGCGGCTCGGTCACGAGCCGGTTCTCCACGACGGCGCCGACGAGCGGATCGCGGACGTGGACGCGGCGGTCGTCGACCCCGACGGGGCGGGCATCATGATCGCCCAGCGGCTGCGGGCGCGGCGGGTTCCGTCGGTCTTCACGAGCATCTTTCCCCCCGAGCGCGACACCCTCGATCTGGAGCCCGTCGCCTACCTTTTGAAGCCGTTCCCGTTGTACGCTCTGGAGCATGCCGTCACTGCGGCCGTGGACGCGGCGCGGGACCTCTGCCCGAGCTGACCGCAAATTCCCCCGATCGGGGCAGGCAGAACGTCCGCGGGCCGCTAAGCTATGCAGCGGAGAGGGGCCTGGCCTGCCGGCTTTAAGGTCTCCCTCTCGTGAAGAGCCGGTGAGCGCGGGTGCCGCAGCCTCGTTCCCGGCTCTTCTCTTGGTCCCGATCGCGATCGTGGTGGCGGCGTGCTCGCTCGCCGGCGTCGCGCGCGCGTCGATCATCGTCGCGACGAATGCGCAGGCGCCCGCGCTCCGCGTCGATGCGAAGGGCTACGCCGAGGTGAGCTGGACGGCGGGCGGCGCGCGGCACACCATGCTCGTCACGCCCGACGGGAAGACGCAGTCGTCCGGCCGGGTGCTCGACGCGGACGTGTCGAAGCCCTCGACCGCGGTCGGCCTCCCGTACCTGAAGGTGCTGCGGGAGACGCCCGACGGCCGGCTCTGGGCGCTTGCAGGAGTGGCAGGTCGAGCCCGGCGGGCCGGTCGAGCTCCACCTCGCGCGCTGGACCGGCGACGCGACGAAGGTGACGCTCGCGTTCGACGTGAACCGGATCGTCGGGACCGCGACCTTCGACGGCAAGCCGGTCCACGGCCTCTCGTCCGTTCCCGGCGGGCAGCGCCCGAAGATCTACGTCTACGTCGAGTGCTTCGGCTGCCCGCTCGCGAAGGCGGGCTGGGCCCGGATGCTCGGCGTGCCGCCGAAGCCCGACGGGTCGTTCCGGCTCTACGTGCAGTCGAAGTGGACGGGGAAGTCGTACCGCGCGAGCCTCGTCGGGCCGAACGACGGGACGACGTTCGCGCCTGACGCGGTCGTCACCGTCAACGCCCCCGCCTGACGCTCAGCTCGACTCGGCCACGGCGGCCGCCAGCCGGTCGGCGTGCGTGAGCGCGAGCTCCGCGAGCCGGCGGCAGACGAGCTCCTCGGGCTCGAGCGAGAGCAGGCCGACGAGCGCGTCGCCGTCGGCGGCGGCCGAACGGGGGATCCGCATCAGCCCGAGGTTCTCGTCGAGCGTCGCCGACGCGCGCAGCTCCGCTCCCAGCAGGTCGAGCGCGTCGGGCAGCGCGTAGACGGAGTCGCGGCCGACCCGGCCCTCCTCGACGATCGTGTCGAGCACGCGGATCACGTAGCCGTCGGGCTCGAGCTCCACGTCGGTCAGCACGTTGACCGGCGGGATGCTCGCCCGCGTCCGCAGCTCCGGCAGGTAGTGCAGGAAGAGCGGATGCTCGTTCAGCGGATCGTCGTACTCCTCGAACCACGACGGAGGCATGACCGCCTCGAGCGGCCGCTCCGTGGGCGTCTCGTCGGGCGGGCTCTCCTCTGCGGCCGACTCGGCGCCGGCCTGGCCGGACCGGAGAACCTGGTCGGAGGCGAGCGCCGCCGAGGCGAGCCGTTGCAGCTCGGTGTCGTCCGGGTTCGTCTTCAGCGCGGGCTCGAGCGCGCGGCTCGCGGCGGCCGGGTCGGGGCGCGAGAGGCAGACGAGCGCGGTGCACATCGCCTTCGCGACCGCGACCGTGTCGGGCTCGGTCGTGCGATCGGCGGCGTCCCGGAGCTCGGCGATCGGGTCCGCCGGCGCCTCGAGCTCGGTCCGGCGCCGGGCCAGGGCCTCGGCGACGCCGTCGAGCGGCGGCAGGCCGGCGCCGCGGCTCGACGCGAGCGCGGCCGCCTGGGGGATCCAGTTGTGCTCGATCGAGAGCAGGTCGAAGATCGACCGCGACAGCTCGATCGAGCGTACGAGGTCCGGGACGCCCTTCGGGTCGCCGCGGACGAGCGCGGCCATCGCCCGCAGGGACTCCACCTCGCCCTCGACCGAGTACGACGCGAGCCGGCCCGCCAGCTCGGCGGCACGCTCGAAGTCGCCGAGGGTCGTCGCCGAGAGCCAGCCGACGGTCCACAGCGCCTCGACCTCGTCGAGCCGGCCCTCCCAGGCGGCGCAGGCGAGCTCGGCCTGCCTCGCCGCCTCGTCGTGGTCGCCGACCATGTCGAGCGCGGTGACGACCGTCCGCACCGCCCACGACCAGCTTGGATCGAGCTCGGCGCGCTGGAGGAGCCTGACGGTCTCGGTGGCGTTCCCGCGCCGGAGCTCGACGTGCGCGCGCACGGCGGTCGCCCAGGTGTCCTCGGTCATGAGCGCGAGCATCGCCAGCGCGTCGTCGAGGCGACCGGCGTCCATGTGCGCCTGGAGCTGCTGCGACAGCGCCATCTCGTCGGCCGGCGCGAGCGCGACCGACCGTCTCGCGGTCACCTCGCAGACCGCGTAGAGCGAGAGCGAGTGGGCCGCGTTCGTGAGGTCGATCCACCGGAACGACGACTGGAGGTCGTGCGCGAGCGCCCGGCACGCGGCGCCGAGGGCCTGCCAGAGGTGCAGGTCCCGCGCCGGCTCGACTCCCGCGCCGAGCTGGACGTGCGCTGAGGACGCGCTCTGGTAGCTCCACGCGAAGTCGTCCTCCCGCGCGAGCTCGCTCCCGTCGGCGAGGAGCTCGAGCGCGCGCTCGAGTTGGGCGCGGGCGGCGGCGAGCGGCTTCGCCGCGGCGAGCGTGACGAGGCAGTCCGCGAGCCGCAGGGAGGCCTCCTGGTGGCCGGGCACGAGCGCGAGCGCCCGCTCGAAGTGGGGGACGGCGAGCTCGAGCTGGCCCGCGAACGCGCGGTCGGCGCCCGCCGCCACGAGCGCCGTGGCGTGGTCGTCGAGCTCGCTGTCCTGCTTCTCGTAGCCCTCCACGACGAGCTCGGCGATCGACGCGACGAGCGGGTACGCGTACGCGGGAGCGAGGTCCTGCGCCCGCGTGACGGCGGTGCCGTAGACCTGGAACTCGCCCTCCTCGAGCGCCCGTTCGGCGACGGCCGCCCAGAGCTCGGCCGGCGGGGTCACGACGAGGCGGCGCAGCTCCCACTCGGCCTCGGCGACGACCGGGAAGGCGCTCACCGCGGCGCGCGCCGCGTCGAGGGCGACGTCGTAGCGGTCGTCCGCGCGCGCGGCCTCGATCCGGCTCACGGCGACGTCGAGGTCGAACGACGCCTCCGCCGTCGCGTGCTTGAGGTGCTGGAGCTCGCTCTCGGGCTCGTCCGCCAGCCGGTCCCGCCGGGCCCGCAGCGCCTCGGCCCCGGCCGTCGCCGAGGCGGCGCCGTTTGCGAGCGCGGCCTCGGCCGCGGCCAGGAGGTGGTCGCGGCGGGGGCCGGCGGGCTCGGCCTCCGCGTCGTCGAGGAGGAGGCGCACGTCGAGAAGCCGCAGGGCGGTTCGCACGTCGTCGTCGGGGACGGTGCGGTCGCCGAACCGGACGCCGCGCGCGCCCGCGTCGAGCACCCGGTGCACGGCGAACCACCGCGGCCGCTCGCCGAACCCGTCTGTTGCGGTCGAGCAGTGCTCGACGAGCGTGCGGGCGCCGGCGGGAAGCCCCTTCATCACGAGCAGCCGCCCGAGCGCGTCGAGCCGTCCGCGCCCGGCGGCGGCGAACCAGTCCGCGAGCCAGCTCGCCACGCCTCCGGCCGCATCCGTGGTGAGCTCCGCCTCGAGCTGCCGCTGCCGCTCGGGCCAGCCCTCGTCGGTGAAGGGGAGTACCGCGGCCAGGTACTCCACGCGCGCGCGAAGGCGGTCGACCTGCTCGGCGGCCGCGTCGAGGGCCGCGCTCCGTTTGCGGAGCGCCTCCTGGGCGGCCTGCGCCCCGCTGGTCGGCCCCTTCGCCGCGGCGGCGGCCGCGACCGCGTCGAGGATCCGCTCGAGTCCGGCGTCGACGTCCTGCTCGCGGGTGAGGCGCTGGGCGAGCTCCCGGACGAGGTCTTCGAACTGCGAGGTCATTTCGCGATCACGAAGTTGTCCTGCGAGGACTCGCTCGGCCCCGGCCTGCTCGGCCCGGCATCCGCCCGCTGCTGCTTCGTCGTGAGGTCGGTGGGCGCCGACAGCGCGGCCTGCACGAGACGCAGGTCGGCTCGCTCGCCGGTGATGAGCGTGAACGAGCCGAACGCGCCGGCGTCGCCGTACTGCGCGTTCGACTGCACGTCCTTCCGCGCGCCCTGGACGGCGGCCTCCACCGACAGCCCCGCGCCGAGCCCGCCGTAGAACGCCTTGTTGAAGTCGCGGAGGTGGCCGAGGAGCATCGGGAAGCGGGTCAGGACGACGGCGTTGACGCGACCCCCGAGCGCCGCCTTGAACGCACTCGGGCCGAGCTGCTCCCACGTCTCGCCGAGCGGCTGCGGCAGGAGCTCGACGACGAGCACGCGGGCGCCGGCGGACGCGACCCGGTCGAAGAACTCGTGCGCGGCCGTCCAGACGACGCCGCGGTCGCCGTCGGAGAGCGCGAGCTTCGCCTCTCGGTCGAACTTCCCGAACCCCGTGTAGTGCACGACCTCGGGGCGCGTGCGCGCGAGCTCGCGGTCGACATCGGCCGGCGAGGGGTTCTCGAGCGGCGCAGGGTTCTCGCCGGGTGCGAACGAGACGGCGTGCGCTCCCTCGACGGCCGCGCGGAGCTGCTTCACCACCTCGCCCTTCGCCGGCCAGCCGGCGTAGTCGCCGCGGACGTACTGCTTCATCTTCGTCTGCCAGTCCCAGGCCTCCGGCTGGACGACGATCGCGACCACCTGCGCGTCTCCGTCCTCCGGCCGGCGCGGGAGCGTGTCCACGTCGGCGGGGTTCGGGTGGTGCGCGACCCGGACGAAGCTCAGCCCCTCGGCCGCCGAGACGTGCATCTCGTCGTCCGAGCGCAGCGTGACGAACTCCCACGGCACGTCGAAGAGCTCGTCGTCGTCGACGGTCAGCCGGAGCAACAGGCTGTCGGCGCAGCGGTTGTGCTCGATCGACTCGGCAATCGAGTCGGGGAAGACGGCGCCCGAGAGGAGCTGCCCGAGGAGCCGGACGTCCTCCCGCGTGTAGACCTGCCGGCGCTGCGCCCAGTAGAAGAGCGCGTCGGAGACCCGCTCGGGAAGGCTCGGCACCTTGACCGGCTGCTCGCCGTCGATCCTGACCGTCCACGAGGTCCGGTCGCCGTCGACGATCACGTTCACGGAGGCGGACCAGGTCGCCGGCTTCCCGAGCGCGCTCCAGCCGTCCGGGCCGAGAAGGTCCTTCCAGCGCCGCGTCGAGAGCGGCGGGTTCTCGACGTGCGACCCGACCGTCTCGAACAGCTTCGCCGCGCGCGCGACCGGGATCGCGCCGCCGCCCATCGGGACGTTCCGGTTCCTCGAGTACTGGACGAGCGCCACGACCGCGCCGGTGACCGAGCTGAGGACCGGGCCGCCGCTCAGCCCCTCGGTGACGTTCGCCTGGCCGGCGTCGAGGACGAGCAGCGCGTCGTCGCCCTTCCCGTGGCCGTTGTACAGCAGCTCCTCGAGGCCCTCGATCCCCGGGAGGTCGCCCTTCGGCCAGCCGACCGCGTAGTACTGGACGTTGTCGTCGAGCCGGAGGTCGACGACCGCCGCCGGCTGCTGCGGCTCGCCGGGGAGGCGCTCCACCTCGACGAGCGCGAGGTCGACGTCGTCGCCGGCCTCGAACGCGACCACCGTGCCGGGCCGGCCCGCGCGGTTGTACGGCTCGACCGTCACCTCGGCGCCGACGGGCCCCTTCACCACGTGCGCGCACGTGAGGATGTGGCTCTCGTCGACGAAGACGCCCGACCCGCGCGCGCCGCCGGCCGCCGTCAGCTGCGCGGAGCACTCCTTCAGGAGCTGCCGCAGGTCCCCCAGCCTGTCCGGCGAGTCCGGCACGGCCTCAGTTGTCGGAGTGGGGCGACCACTCGAGCACGACCTTGATCGAGGCCTCGCCCTTGCCCTTGCCGAACAGGGCGAGCAGCTGGCCCTGCTCGATCGCGAGGCCGAACCCGAGCTCGACGGTCGCCTTCGTCGGCATCGCCTTCTTCACGGCGTCGAGCACCTCGCGGCTGACCTTCTCGATCGGGCCCGTGACCGCCTCGAGCGCCGCGGCGATGTTCTCGTTCGCGACGAGCTGCGGGCCCGACTCCTCCGCGGCGACGGCGATCTTCATCCCGTCGCCGAGGTCGAGCGTCAGCACCCGTCCCTCGTCCATGCGCCCGACAGTACGGGCAGGCGCTCGTGCGTGTCAATTCGGCGTTGTCGGGCTCCACTCGCCGCGTCCGGCGGGCAGGGCGCGCACCGCGAAACGGCCGGCGCGGACCGTCGAGGGAACCGGGGGCCGGGTGGCGTCGTTCGACTCGCGTCGTAGAATCGAGACCGTGGGAGGCACTGCGAGAGCTCGCGGTCAGGTGGAGTCTGGCCGGACCCGCACCACCGCGGTGGTCGCGGCGCCGGTCGTCGCCGGTCCCGGCGCGGGCATCGCCGACCCGGCCGATCGGCTCGGCTCGTTCCGGCCCGTCCGGATCCGCAAGGCCGCGGACGTCGTGGTCGACATCCTGGTCGACGCGATCCGCAACGGCCTCTACGGGCCGGGCGAGAAGCTGCCGCGCGAGCGGGACCTCGCAGCGCAGCTCGAGGTGAGCCGGACGACGATCCGCGAGGCGACGTCGATCCTCCAGCGCGCCGGCGTCCTCAGCGTCCGCCGCGGGAACGGGGGCGGCGCCGTCGTGTTGAGCCCGGCGATCCCGCCCACGCTCCTGAGCTCGATCCATCATCTCGACCGCGCCGACGAGATGCGCTCGCTCCTCGAGGTCCGTCGCCCCCTCGAGCTCCTCGCCAGCGTGCTCGCGGTGCGGCGCGGGACCGAGGCGGCGTTCGCGGACATCCGCGACCTCGTCGTCCAGCTCGAGACGCTGATGCGCGCGCCGGTCGACGACTTCATGTACTACGACCTGCAGATCCACACGCGGATCGTGCAGGCGTCGCAGAACCGCTCGCTCGTCCGGCACCTCGACGAGATCTACAAGCAGCAGGCCACGCTCCGTGCCGAGTACCCCGTGAAGTCCTTCGACCCGGAGTACGCGGTCGAGCTGCACTGGGCCGCGGTCGACGCGCTCTTCGCGCGGGACGAGGTCCGGATGGTCGAGATCGTCGACGACCACCTCGGGTCGGTCGAGAAGCACATCTTCGGCGAGCGGCTCGAGCTCAATCCCGGGTTCGCCTTCGTCGCGGCCAAGCCGCAGCGCCGGAGCGTGCGGCGGGTCGACGTGCGCCGCCAAAGGTAGATCTCCTGGCCCTTTGAGGGCGGCATGTGGAATGATCGGGCGGTGCCGCAGGTCGCCCTTTCGAGCCGTTCGACGCCGCACTCCGCGATCCGCGAGATCGGTGCGCTGGCCGCGGCGTACCCCGACGCGATCCGGCTCGAGATCGGCGATCCGACGTTCGTCACCGCCACGCACGTGATCGACGCGGCCGCCGCGGCGGCGCGCGAGGGGTACACGAAGTACACGCCCTCGGCCGGGCTGCCGCGGCTCCGCGAGCTGCTCGTGGAGAAGCTCCGCGACCGCAACGGGATCCGTTGCGACGTGCCCGAGGTGATCGTGACGACCGGCGGCTGCGGCGCGATCTTCTCGTCGCTGCTCGTGCTGCTCGATCCCGGCGACGAGGTGCTCGTGCCGGACCCGGGCTGGCCGAACTACGTCGCGATGGCGCACATGCTGAACACGCGGTTCGTCCAGTACCCGCTGCGCCGCGAGCGGTCGTTCGAGCCTGACCTCGACGCGCTCGAGGCGTGCGTGACGGAGCGGACGAAGGTGCTGATCGTCAACACGCCCGGGAACCCGACCGGCGCGGTCTACTCCGAGGAAGTGCTCCGCGGGCTCGCCGACGTCGCCGAGCGGCACGACCTGTGGCTGCTCTCGGACGAGTGCTACGACGACCTCGTCTTCGACGGCGCGCACGTGAGCATGGCGACGGTCGCCGACCCGGCGCGCACGATCTCGGTGTTCAGCTTCTCGAAGGCGTATGCGATGACGGGCTGGCGCGTGGGCTACCTCGTCGCCGACGCGGAGCTCGCGAGTTCGATCGCGAAGACGCAGGAGTCCGTCGTGCTGAACACCGCCGCGATCTCGCAGAAGGCGGCCGAGGCGGCGCTCGTCGGGCCGCAGGACCACCGCGAGGAGATGCGCCTCTTCTACCGCGACCGGCGCGACCAGGCGACCGCGCTCCTCGACGACGCCGGCGTCGGCTACGTCCGGCCCGCGGGCGCCTTCTACCTGATGGTGACGCTCCCCGACGGCAGCGACTCGCGCGCGTTCGCGCTCTCGCTGCTCGAGACGCAGCGCGTCGCCGTGACGCCGGGGATCGGCTTCGGCCCGTCCGGCGAGGGCATGCTCCGGATCTCGCTGAGCAACCCGGCGGACACGCTGCAGCTCGGCCTCGAGCGGCTCGCGGCCGCCGTCGCCGGCTCCGCCGCCTCTACGCCTCGTAGGCCGAGAGCAGCTCGAGCTTCGCGGGCGGCGCGTCGAGCGTGACGCCGGTGATGTCGGCGAGCCCGGCCTTGTACCAGAGGTCGAACTCGTCCTGCGAGGCGAGCGACGTCGACACCGAGTCGTCGAGGCTCTCGCTCTCCATGTAGAAGACGAGCGCCGGCCCGCTCGCGAGCTCCGCGAGGAAGACGACCTCCTTCCGGATCCCGAGCCGCTGCTCCGCGAGATCGAGCTCGGCGCGGCGCGGGCCCTCCATCTCGGCGTAGAAGTCGCGCGCCGCCTGAATCTTCCCGGGCAAGATCGGGGTCACCCAGCAAACCCGTTCCACGAGGCCTCCTTGGTCGTCGTCGCTCTCCGGCCGCCGCAGTAGGCTAATCCAGAAACCCCGTTGGAGTCCCGAATAGCCATTTCGACCCATCCGCTGCCCGGAAGCGACGAGGTTCGCGGCTGGTTCGCGCCGACGGGCTGGCGTGCGTACCTCGACAGCGCGAGCTACGGGCTGCCGCCGCTCGCGACCGTCCGCGCGCTCGAGCAGGCGCTCGCCGAATGGCAGGCGGCGTCGGTCGAGTGGGGCGAGTGGGACCGGACCGGGGAGGAGTGCCGCGCGCTCGCGGCCGACGTGCTCGATGCCGACGTCGCGGAGATCGCGCTCCTGCCCGCGGCGTCGGCCGGGTTCGGCGTCGTGGCGGCGAGCCTCGGCGAGGGCGACGAGGTCGTCGTCCCCGACGACGAGTTCCGCTCGCTGCTGCTGCCGCTGCTCGCGGCGGAACGGGCGCGCGGCGTTCGCGTCCGCCGGGTGCCGTTCGCCGCGCTCGCCGACTCGGTCGGCCCGGAGACGACGGTGGTCGCGACGAGCCACGTGCAGTCGAACGGCGGCGCGCTCCAGGACCTCGAGGCGGTCGTCGAAGCGGCGCACCGGCACGGCGCCACGATCCTCCTCGACGCGACGCACTCCGCCGGGCTCGTCCGCACGGACGCGCGCAGGCTCGGGATCGACGTCGTCGTCGCGGCCGCGTACAAGCACCTGCTCTGCCCGCGCGGCGTCGCGTTCATGCGGCTCTCGGCGACGAGCCGGCTCGACCCGGCGCCGTTCCTCGCCGGCTGGCGGGCGGCGGCCGACCCGTACTCGACGTACTACGGCGGCACGCTCGACGACCTCGCCGCCGGCGCGGCGCGGTACGACGTCTCGCTCGCCTGGCACCCGTGGGTCGGTGCGCGCGAGTCGCTGCGGACGCTGACCGCGGTCGCGGCCGACGCGCGCGAGCGCCACGCCGTCGGCCTCGCGAGCGCGGCGGCCGAGGCGCTCGGCCTCACGCCGACCGGCTCGTCGATCCTCGGCGTGCCGGTTGCGACCTCCCCGGAGGAGACGCGGGCCGCGCTCCGCGAGGCCGGCATCGCCGCCGGCTTCCCCGCGGGTCGCGTCCGGCTCTCGTTCCACATCTACAACACACCCGCCGACGTCGAGCTCCTCGTCGAGACCGTCGCGCCGCTTCTCCGGCGCGATTGACGTAAGGATCACTCTTCGGGCCAAAGGGCCGCGGAGAGGTGTAGGCTGCCGCCGTTCCGCGAACGGGAGGTCACGGACTGATGCGTGTCGCCATCGTCGGCACCGGGAACATCGGCACCGACTTGCTCGAGAAGCTCCGCCGCGTCCCGGAGCTCGAGATCGCGATCTTCGCCGGCATCGACCCGGACTCCGCAGGCATCGCGCGCGCCCGCGGCTACGGCATCCCGGTCTCGACCGACGGCGCCGACGCGGTGCTCGCGCTCGACGACCCGGTCGACCTCGTCTTCGAGGCGACGAGCGCGGGCGTCCACGTCGCGACCGCACCGCGGTACGCAGAGGCCGGCATCCCGGTCGTCGATCTCACGCCGGCGAAGCTCGGGCCGGCGGTCGTGCCCGCCGTCGGGCTCGACGGCGTCGACGGCGCGCCGAACGTCAACCTGACGACGTGCGGCGGGCAGGCGACGGTGCCGATCGTCGCCGCGGTTGCGTCGCAGGCGCCCGTCGAGTACGCGGAGATCGTCTCGACCGTCGCGAGCCGGTCGGCCGGCCCCGGGACTCGGAGCAACATCGACGAGTTCACGCGCACGACCGCCGGCGCGCTCGAGTCGATCGGCGGCGCCGAGCGCGGCAAGGCGATCATCATCCTCAACCCGGCCGACCCGCCGATCCTCATGCGCAACACGGTGTTCTGCCTCGTCCCGGCCGACGCCGACACGGACGCGATCGCGGCCGCGATCGAGGAGATGGCCGAGCGGGTGCAGGCGTACGTCCCCGGCTATCGCGTCGTCGCCGAGCCGGTGTTCGACGAGCTCGACGACGGGCGCGTGAAGGTCTCGACGTTCCTCGAGGTCACCGGCGCCGGCGACTTCCTGCCCGAGTACGCCGGCAACCTCGACATCATGACCGCGGCCGCGGTGGCGGTCGCCCGGCGGCTCGCGGAGTCGCCGCTCGCGGCATGACGGCGATCCGGATCACGGACGTGACGCTGCGCGACGGCTCGCACGCCGTCCGCCACCAGTTCACCGTCGAGCACGTGGTCGCGGTCGCGACGGCGCTCGCGCGCGCCGGCGTGGCCGTGGTCGAGATCTCGCACGGCGACGGCCTCGGCGGCTCGTCGCTCAACTACGGCCTGAGCCGGGTCGACGAGCGCGACCTGATGCGCGCGGCCGCGCCGGTGCTCGCCGAGCACGGCGCGACGCTCGCCGTGCTGCTCCTCCCGGGGATCGGCGTCGCCGACGATCTCGAGGAGGCGTACGAGATCGGCGCGCGAGTCGTCCGCGTCGCGACGCACTGCACCGAGGCCGACATCGCCGCCCAGCACCTCGCGCACGCGCGCGAGCTCGGATTCGAGGCGTTCGGGTTCCTGATGATGGCGCACATGGTCGAACCGGAGGAGCTCGCGCGGCAGGCGAAGATCCACGAGAGCTCCGGCGCCCAGGTCGTCTACGTGACCGACTCGGCCGGCGCGCTCGTCCCGGAGACGGCGGCCGCGCGAGTGCGCGCGCTGCGCGAGACGCTCGAGCCGGAGACGGTCGTCGGCTTTCACGCGCACAACAACATGGGCCTCGCGATGGGCAACACGCTCGCGGCGATCGAGGCGGGAGCGCGGCACATCGACAGCTCGACCCGCGGTCTCGGCGCCGGCGCGGGGAACTGCGCGACCGAGGCGCTCGCCGCCGCGTGCGACAAGCTCGGGATCGAGACCGGCGTCGACGTGCTCGCGATCGCGGACGCGGCCGAGACCGTCGTCGCGCCGATCATGCTCCGCGAGCCGATCGTCGACCGCGCGAGCCTGATGCTCGGCTGGGCCGGCGTGTACAGCTCGTTCCTGCTCCACGCCGAGCGCGCCGCGGCGCAGTACGACGTCGACCTCGCCGAGCTGCTGCTCGAGGTCGGCCGCCGCAAGGCGGTCGGCGGCCAGGAGGACCTGATCGTGCAGATCGCCCTCGAGCTGGCGGACCGCGCCGCCGAGCCGGCCGCGGCCCCGTCCGGGAGGTAACGGTGCAGACCCGCGTCTTCCTCTTCTACAAGCTCAAGCCGGACACGGACCGCGACGCGTTCGAGCAGCGCGCCCGCGACGTCGAGGCGCGCCTCGCGGCCGGCGCGCCGAGCATCGTCTCGTACGCGCTCACGCGGCTCGAGGCCTCGCTCGACGACGACGCGACGGTGCCCTACGACTACGTCGAGACGCTCGAGGTCACCGCGCTCGAGGAGTATCGGGCGATCGGCTCCGACCCCGCGGTGAAGGCGTTCCTCGACGACTGGGAGCAGGACGTCGAGTCGTACCGGATCGTGACCGGCGGCGTCGTCTCGAGCGCGTGACCCTCCGCGATCGCCTCGCGGTCCGGGAGACGCTCCTCGGCTGCTTCAACATCGAGCTCCGCGGCCGCGCGCTCGCGTACGCGCTGGCGCAGACCGGGTTCGACCTGATGGTCGTCGACTGCGAGCACTCGGCGTTCGGGCTCGACACGGTCGCCGAGCACGTGACCGCCTGCCGCGCCGCGGGCCTCGCTTCGATCGTCCGTGTCCCCGAGAACTCGCGCACCGCGATCACGCGCGTCGCCGAGCTCGCGCCCGACGGGATCATGTTCCCCGGCGTCGGCTCCGAGGACGAGGCGCGCGAGATCGTCGACGCGGCGAAGTACGCGCCGCTCGGCCACCGCGGCGTCGCGCCGATGGTCGAGCACTCCGCGCTCCCGACCGAGGAGCGGTTCGCGACGGTGAACGACCGGCTCGCGCTGATCCTTCAGATCGAGGGAGTCGCCGCCGTCGAGGCCGCGCCGGCGATCGCGGCGGTGCCCGGCGTCGACGCGCTCTTCGTCGGCACCTACGACCTCTCGCAGTCGCTCGGGATCCCGGGCCGGCTCGACGACCCGCGCGTGTTCGAGGCCGGGAGCGGCATCGTCGCGGCGCTGCCGCCGCGCTCGGCGCTCGGCGTCTACGTGCAGACGCCCCAGATGGCGGCCCAGTGGCTCGGCGCCGGCGCGACGTTCCTCGCGTACGGGACCGACGGCCAGGTCTTCCTCACGGGCGCCCGGGCGGCGGCGGCCGCCGCCGGCCGCGCGTAGTCCACCTCACCAGTCGAAGTCGCCGAGCGCGGCCTCGAACACGTTCCGCGTCAGCCGCTGGAGCCGCGGGTCGGCCGCGGTCGCGCGGTCGGCGACGCTCTGCGGCTCGAGGCCCCAGCACCAGCTCGTCGTGCCGGTCGCGAAGACGAGCCCGCCGGCGTCCGTCCGGCGGACGACGGTGTGCCCGCGGCTCGGGCCGAGGTTGGCGCCGACGAGCTGCTCCGACTCGCCGAGGAGCTGCAACCGGTCGGCGACGAGGCTCGTCGGGTCGATCTCGTCCCACTCGTCGCCGACGATCCCGTCGACGCGGTCGCCGTCGGCGAGCCCGGTGCCGGCGAACAGCGGGTGCCACGTGTTGCGGGCGATCCAGGCCGCCGGACGCCGGTTCAGGCCGAAGTCCCAGTCGACGAACCGGACGCCGGTCGTGTCGGACTCGGGCCGGTTGAGCGGCCAGTCGGCCCAGCGGCTCGTCGCGCGCGACGGGTCGGTCGCGATCACGGGATCCGACCACGGATCCTTGTGACAGGTCAGGACGCGGTGCCCGCCGAGCGCCGACGGCGTCAGCCGGATGTTCCAGCAGATCTCGTTCGCGCCGGCGACGAACAGGCTCAGCCCGGCGTCGAGCCCGCGGTCGAGCGTGTCGCGCATCTCGTTGCTCCAGTACTCGTCGTGCCCGGCGCTGACGAGGAGCTTCCGCGCGGGGAGGAGGCCGCCGTGGAGCTCGAGGCTCGTGACGAAGCCGACGTCGAACCCCTGCCGCTCGATCCACGCGACGAGCGGCTGTTCCCAGACGAAGTACGGGTGGCCCTGCGCCAGCTCCCAGAGCGGCGGCACCGCGGGCTTCATCGGCCGGTCGGACGACACGGCGTACGCGCGCGGAAGGCCGTTGTAGCCGTCGCCGTCGTAGATCGAGCGGCCGCCCCACCAGTTGTACGCGGCCCACGTCGTCGTCGGGAGCAGGACGAGCACGTCGGGGTCGGTCTCCGGCGGCACGACGAGGATCGCCTCGCTCGAGCGCGCGCCCGCGTCGGCACGGACGGCGTAGACGCCGCTCGGCGTGCCGGCGTCGACCACGAAGCTCAGCATGCGCTCCCAGCCCGCGCACGAGACGAGCCCCGTCTCCGCGACGAACGTCGGTGGCGGCTGGCGCGTGG
This sequence comes from uncultured Actinomycetes bacterium, assembly GCA_963729135.1. Lineage (GTDB taxonomy): Bacteria > Actinomycetota > Thermoleophilia > Gaiellales > Gaiellaceae > PALSA-600. The sequence continues at coordinate 186,274 of CAVSMT010000006.1, read as the reverse complement.
CCGCGACCTCTCCGAGCTCCACGACTCGCGCCGGCTCGGCGCCGAGCCGCCAGAGCGAGAGCCGCGCGGCCGCGTCCGAGGCGAGGTGGACGCCGACCCGGTCGCCCGGCCGCGCGCTCTCGCGGTCGAGGAAGAGCTCGAGCTCGCCTCGGGTCGCCCGCGCCGCGGCCGGGATCGGCCAAGTCATGCGGCCGCCCGGACTCGCATCGGCAGCCCGCCCGCGACGCGGAGGCTGATTCCCGGCTCGAACGCCGGCTCGCCATCTTCGACGCATTCGAGCTCGGCCGCGGCGGCGACGACCGCGACGACGGTCGCGACCTGGAGGAAGGCGAAGTGGCCGCCGACGCACGACCGCGGCCCGCTGCCGAACGGGAAGTACGCGTGACGGGGGATCGGCGGTGCTCCCTCGGCGAACCTGCCCGGGTCGAACCGCTCCGGCTCCGGGAAGAAGCGCGAGTCGCGGTGGGTCGCCCACGCGCTCACGACGACGACCGTCCCCTCGTCCACCGGCAGGCCGCCGAGCGTCAGCGGCCTCGTCGCGGTGCGGTGGAGCACGTACGACGGCGGATAGAGCCGGAGCGTCTCGGCGACGACGTTCCGCGCGAGCTCGACCTCGTCGGCGAGCCGGGCGTCGGGAACGCCGCGCGAGCGCGCCGCGCGGAGCTCCGCGCGCAGCGCGCCGGCGACCTCGCGCGTTCCGGGCGAGGACGTGGCAGGCCATCGTCGCGGCCATCGCGGTCTGCTCGTGGCCGACGATCAGCAGCGTCACCGCCTCGTCGCGGGCCCAGTCGAGGCCGAACGCCGGGTCGCCGGTCGCGGCGGCGGCGACCAGGAGCGCGAGCAGGTCGTCGCCCCGAGTCGTGCTGCGGTCGGCGATCGCGTCGCGCACGAACGGGTCGAGCTCGCGCGCCGCCTCGTCGAGCCGGACGAGGCCCTCCGGGTCGGAGTCGCCCGCGACCGAACCGGCCATCGTCGCGAGCACCGCTCGGAGCGCGCGACCTGACGAACGGGCGCGCGTCCTCGAAGTCGGACGTGAACAGCGCCGCGCCGAGGTTGTCGAGCGTCAGCTCCTCGAGCTCGTGCTGGAGGTCGACCGAGCCCTCGCCGATCCAGCGGGCGACCCGCGCGCTCGTCCGCTCCGCGAACCCGTCGCCGAAGCGCCGGACGTTGCGGTGCGAGAGCTCGCGCTGGACCAGCACACGCCGCGGCCGCCAGTGGGGCCCGTCGGTCGTGAGCAGCCCGTCGCCGAGCAGCAGGCGCTGCGGTCCCTTCGTCGGCGAGAGACCGACCCCGTCGAGCCGGCCGGCCAGGATCTCGTGGATCAGCGGCGGGTCGTTGACGAGCACGTGCTCGCGGCCGCCGTGCCGGAAGCGGACGACGTCGCCGCGGGACGCGAGCTCTTCGAGGAAGATCCGCAGGTCCGCGTCCGCCGCAGCCGTCGGCACGCCGGCGAGAGGGTCGAGCGGGGCCTTGGTTCCCGGTGGACACACCCTGGCCGGCCTGTTATATCTCAGCCTCGCGCCAAAGAGTGACCGAATGAGCCAACGCGTCGACTCGAAGGAGGATCAGTGGCGGAAGAAGCAGGAGGCGGCACTGTCGTCGATGGAGCCGATCCGTACGTCCTCACGGGCGAGCAGTACAAGGAGTCGCTGCGCGACGGCCGGCACGTGGTCGCGGCAGGCGAGGACGTCGAGGACATCACCGTCCATCCCGCGTTCCGGCGCGCGGTCGAGAACCTGGCCGGGTTCTTCGACGCGCAGTACGACCCGAAGACGCGCGACATCCTGACCTTCGTCGAGCCCGAGAGCGGCGACCGGTACAGCACGTCGTGGCTCGTCCCGCGCTCGCGCGAGGATCTCGAGCGCCGCCGCGAGGCTCTCCGCGTCAGCACCCACCACACGCTCGGCGCGTTCGGCCGCCCGCCGGACTACGGCTCGACGATCGCGATGGGCTACCTCTCGCTGCTCGACAAGTTCGAGGCTGCGGACCCGCGCTTCGCGGCGAACATCACCGCGTTCGTCGACAACGCCGCCAAGCACAACGCGATCTGCGCCGACGTGCTCGCGGAGCCGCAGTCAGACCGGACGCTCCCGAACAACCAGAAGCCCGGCCGGCTGCGCGTCGTCGAGGAGCGCTCCGACGGCGTCGTCCTCTACGGGGCGAAAGCCGTGGGCTCGGTCGCCGCGATCGGCCACTTCTGCACGATCGCGAACCTGCTCTTCAAGGACATGGACCCGGCCTGCAACATCTGGTGCCAGGTCCCGGTCGGCACGGAGAACCTCACGCTCGTCGCGCGCGAGCGCGTCACCGGCGACTACTCGCCCGAGGACCATCCGCTCGACGCGTACGGCGACGAGCCCGACACCTTCTTCATCTTCGACCACGTGTTCGTGCCGTGGGAGGACATCTTCGTCTACCAGAAGCCCGAGGTCCTCGGTCTCTACTACCCGGTGTGCACGCTCGCGCACTGGCACATCCTCGCGAGGCTCTGGTACCGCGGCGAGCTCTTCGCGGGGCTCGCGCAGGCGGTCGTCGACGCGCTCGGCACCGAGGCGATCCCCGGCGTCCGCACCGCCGTCGCCGAGGTGTTCGCGTACGCGCAGACCCTCAAGGCGTTCGTCCTCGCCGCCGAGCAGACCGGCCGCGTCACGCCGACCGGCGTCTTCGTCCCCGACCAGGCGATGACGACCCCCGGCCGTCTCTTCTCGATCGAGCAGTACCCGCGGATCATGCAGATCATCCGGGACCTCACCGGCCAGGGGATGATCAGCCGCTACCCCGAGTCGACGTGGGAGCGCGAGGAGATCGCGGGCAAGCTCGAGGAGTTCACCGCCGGCCACGGGATCGCCTCGCGCGACAAGAACCGCATCTTCTCGATCGCGTGGGACATGACCTGCTCGAGCCACGCGATGCGGGTCGCGCTCTTCGAGAACGTGAACGCGACGCCTCCCGCCTGGATCCGGGAGGAGATCTACCGGTCGTACGACCGCGCGGACGCGCTCCAGGCGATCCACGAGCGCGCCGGAACCGAGACGGGCCGGCCGCCGACGGACGGCGCCCCCGATCGCCCGTCGACCTTCGAGCTGATCCGCCGCGAGGCGGAGCGGTCCCGGGCGTAGAGCGCCCGGAGCCCCTGTCCCACGGAGGGAGGAGGAGCATGGCAACGACGTCGAACAGCGAGATGACGTTCGCCGAGTCGCAGGCCGCGGCCAAGGCGATGGCGTTCGAGGAGGGGCCGGGGACGTTTCCCGCGCTCGGCGCGGATCTCCTCACCCGCAAGGGCCGCGTGATCGACCTGACGCGCCCCGTCTTCGAGGGTATGCCGCAGTGGTTCGGGCACCAGAAGACCTTCACGCCGACAAACCAGGACCACGAGGGCTTCCGCACCGTCTGGAAGACCGATCCCGGCTTCGCGGCGCGGAACCTCATCATCAGCGAGCACTGCGGGACACACACCGACGCGATCTACGAGTACGACGCGAAGGGGCCGAAGCTCGACGAGGTCCCGCTCGAGTACCACTGGGGCGAGGCCGTCGTGCTCGACGTGTCGGAGGTCCAGTTCCAGAGCCCGGATCCCGAGGGGCTCGGCTACGCGAACGAGGCCGTGATCCGGCGCGCCGAGGCGAAGCTCGCGGAGAAGGGCGAGGAGATCCGGCGGGGCGACATCGTCATCCTCTGGTTCGACTACGGCGACCGGCACTTCCCGAGCCAGAAGTTCATGGACGAGTTCCCGGGGATCGACTGGAGCGGGGCGGAGTACCTCGCCCGCAAGGGCGTCGTGAACATCGGCACCGACTGCGCGGGGATCGACAACACGCTCGACGTCCAGTTCTCGGGCCACATGGTCTGCAAGAAGTACGGGATCGTGAACACCGAGAGCCTCGCGAACCTCGGTCAGCTCGTGAACACGCGCTTCATGTTCTTCGGCCTGCCCCTCAACCTGCAGCAGGGGACCGGGTCGCCGATCCGCGCGATCGCGTGGTACCCGGAGTGACCGACGACGACGCGACAGGAGGACTCGGCACGTGAGCGACAACCCGAACCGCAAGGTGAAGCAGCGGCTGATGCCGAAGGATCACCCCTGGGACTGGAGCGTCCCGACGCCGTACTCGCAGGGCTGGCGCTGCGGCGACCTGATCTTCGTCGGCGGCCAGATCTCGTCCGACCGCGAGGCGCGAACGGTCGGCGTCGGCGACATCGAGACGCAGACGCGGAACGTCCTGAACATGGTCCGGATGGTCCTCAACGAGGCCGGGGCGGACATGGAGGACATCGTCAAGATGAACACCTTCTACCGGTTCCCGAACGGCACGGTCGAAGGCGAGGAAGAGCGGATCTTCTGGGAGAAGATGAACGCCGTCCGCCTCGAGTTCTTCGAGAAGGACGGGCCCTGCGGGACCGGCGTGCGCGTCGACGGCTTCGCGTATCCGGACCTCCTGATCGAGATTGAGGCGATCGCCTTCAAGCCGCTCGACTGAGCGGCGGAGGCGACTCTCATGCGGGCCATCGAGTACACGGCCGTCGAGCTCGACGGCAGCATGCACGTCGTCTCGGGCCAGTACGAGGTCGACGAGCAGCTCGCACAGGCGCAGCCGCGCGCGGACGACGAGGCCTTCCGCGCCGCCATGCGCATGCTCGCGGCGGGCGTGGTCATGGTCACGACGTGGCACGACGACCGCCCGTGGGGCCTCACGATCAGCGCGTGCTGCTCGGTCGCCGCCGACCCGCCCGAGATCCTGATCTCGCTCCGCAGCACCACCGTGAGCTGCCGCTCCGTCCTCCGCGGCGGCCGCTTCGGCGTCAGCATCCTCAGCGCGCGGCACAAGCAGCTCGCCGAGTTCGGCTCGGCGGTCGGCGCGGCGAAGTTCGTCGACGACTACTGCGAGAAGGACTGCGCCGAGTCGCCGATGATCGCCGACGCGCTCTACCACCTCGACTGCGCGGTCGAGTCCCACCAGCAGATCAGCGACCACACCGTGATCGTCGGTCGCGTCCTCAACGTCGTCTACCCGTCCGCCCCGGAGGCGGATCCCGCTCCACTCGTCTACTTCAACCGTGCGTTCTGGAATCTCGGCAGTTCTCTGAGCGGCCCCCCACTGACCGAAAGGAAGGAAGCGTCGTGAACCTGAAGAGCAAGCGCGTTGCCCTCGGGATCGTCCTGGTCAGCGCGATGGCGCTGGTTGCGTGGCTCGGCGCCGGAGCGGCGAGCAGCTCGTCGTCGGAAGGCGTCCTGAAGGTCGGAACCGCGGACTCCCCGCCGTGGATCCTGTTCAACCCGAAGACGAAGAAGTACTACGGTCCCTCGGTCGACCTGTTCAACGCGGTCGGCAAGGCGCTGGGCGAGAAGGTGGAGTACGTGGACACCGGCTACGCGACCGCGATCGCGGGCCTCCAGGCACACCAGTTCGACATCATCGGCCTCCCGATCTTCAACACGCCGGAGCGGCTGAAGGTGATCGACTTCGTCCTCTGGACGAACTCGGGCAACTGCTACGTGGCGCTGAAGAAGAACACGAAGGTGAACTCGCTCAAGGACTTCAACAACCCCGACGTGACGATGGCGGTCCAGGTCGGCGCGTCGATCCAGACGGACTTCCCGAAGAAGTACCCGAAGGCGAACGTGAAGACGATCGAGTCGCAGGGCGCGGCTCCGGTCGTCCAGGAGGTGCTCTCCGGGCGGGCCGACATCACGGACATCGACGCGCCGCTGGCATACAAGTACTCGGCGGTGTACCCGCAGCTGAAGACGATTCCGGATCCGGCGACGTGCCTCGCGCACCCCGACTTCCCGCACGACATCGGGATGGGGATCCGGAAGGACTCGTCCCCGCAGTTCCGGGCGGCGCTCCAGAGCGTCGTGAAGAAGATGCGGGCGAAGCTCCAGGCCGAGATCCAGACGTACAGCGCACCGAAGTACATCGTCTTGCCGAAGTAGCGATTTCGACCAAGAGACACGACGGTCATGGCGGAGGACGGGCGGTGTCCTCCGCCATTTCCATCTCCGATGGCTGAGCTACCCGACGTGAGCAGATGAATTTCAAGGTCGTCTTCGACAACTGGCCGTTCCTGCTCGACGGGCTGAAGGTGACCCTTCAGATCGCAGGCGCCGCGATGGTCGGCGGCATCGTCCTCGGGATCATCGGCGCGATCGGGCGACTGGCCGGCGGCAGGGTGATCAACGCGATCGTGAAGCTCTACGTCGACCTGTTCCGCACTGTTCCGCTCGCGATCCAGCTGATCTGGGTGTACTTCGCGCTCCCGATCTTCCTGAACACGTCGATCCCTCGTATTTCCGCGGCGGTGATCGCGTTCTCGCTGTACGAGGGCGCGTTCTTCACCGAGATCTTTCGCGCCGGCATTCTCTCGCTGCCGAAGGGCCAGCGGTATGCGGCGGCGGCGCTGGGCATGCGCTCGCACCAGGTGTATCGCCGCGTGATCCTGCCGCAGGCATGCGTCCGGATGCTGCCGGTGATCGGGACCCAGCTCGTGTTCCTGCTCAAGGACACGTCGGTCGTCTTCGTGATCCAGGTGGGGGATCTGACCTACAACAGCCAGGTCCTCGGGACGCAGTTCCTGCAGCCGCTGCCCGTCCTCACCGCGGCGCTGCTCATCTACATGGCGCTGACGTTTCCGCTCACGCTCGCGACCAACTACGCGTACGCCCGGATGCGGCGATGAGCCTCGTCGCAACGTATCCGTGGCACTGGCAGGTGATCTGGGAGGACGGACATCTCCAGTACCTGCTGGGCGGGATCAAGCTGACGGTCGAGCTGACCGTGACGACGTTCTTCACCGGCCTCGCGCTCGCATTCTTCATCGCAGCCGGACGTCTGTCCCGGTTCCGGGTGGTGCGATGGAGCTCGTACGTGTACGTGGAGTTCTTCCGCACGATGCCGCTGCTGCTCGGCCTGCTCTGGGTGTACTACGCCCTCCCGACGCTCCTCCCCGGACTCGTCCTGTCGCCGTTCATGGCCGCGTACCTGCTCTTCAGCCTGAACATCGCGGCGATCCTCTCGGAGGCCCTGCGGGCGGGGGTCCTGAGCCTCGGCAAGGGGCAGCGCTGGGCCGGCGCGAGCCTCGGCATGAAACCGTGGCAGATCTCATACCGGATCCTCATGCCGCAGGCGCTCCGCAGGGTCGTCCCCGTGCTCGGGAGCACCTGGGTCGCGCTCTTCAAGGACACCTCGCTCGTGTTCGTGATCGGGCTTGCCGAGATCACGTTCCGGTCGAACGACCTCGCGATCCAGACGTATCGCCAGCTCGAGATCTACACCGCGACGCTCGTGCTGTATTTCCTCCTCACCTGGCCTCAGGCGCGCGCCGTCGACCGTCTCTACGAGAGGTATCGCACACGTGAATAACGACGACGTGATCATGCGCACCGAGGGGCTCTGCAAGCGGTTCGGCGATCTCGAGGTGCTCAAGGAAGTGGATTTCACCGTGAGCCGCGGCGAGGTCGTGTGCATCATCGGCCCGAGTGGCTCGGGCAAGAGCACGTTCCTTCGCTGCCTGAACAGGCTCGAGGAGCCCGAGAGCGGGAAGATCTTCTTCAACGACATCGAGATCACCCACCGGAAGGCGAACCTCCCTGACATCCGGCGCCGGATCGGGATGGTCTTCCAGCACTTCGAGCTCTTTCCGCACCGCACCGCGCTCGGGAACGTGATGGAGGGACCGCGGGTGGTGCTGAAGATGAGCAAGGCCGACGCGCTCGTCCGCGCCCGCGAGGGGCTCGCCCGCGTCGGCCTCACCGAGAAGGAGACCGCGCGCCCGTCCGAGCTCTCGGGCGGTCAGCAGCAGCGTGTCGCGATCGCCCGCGCGCTCGCGATGCACCCCGAGGTGATCCTCTTCGACGAGGTCACGTCGGCGCTCGATCCCGAGCTCGTCGGCTCGGTGCTGAAGGTGATGAAGACGCTCGCCGACGACGGAATGACGATGGTCGTCGTCACGCACGAGATGCCATTCGCCGAACGCGTCGCCGACCGCGTGATCATGATGGACGACGGGCGCATCGTCGAGATCGGGCAACCACACGCAATTTTCCACGACGCGAAGCACGAACGCACGCGCCGCTTCCTCGACCAACTCGAATGGGAAAGAGAGATCGAAGATGACTCAGTCACTCACGCAGTCGACGGTTGAGATGCGCGACGCGTCGGGTCCGAAAGACCTCCGCGAGTTTCTCCGCAAGGTCGAAGCGGATCCGGGCCAGGAAATCGTCCACGTGGCGCGCGAGGTGAGCGTCGTCCACGAGCTGTCGGCCGTGGTGAAGGTGCTCGAGCTGCAGCGCGGGAATCCCCTCGTGTACTTCGACAACGTCGCGGACAGCGACCTCCGCGTCGTCGCGAGCGTGCAGGGCACGAAGGAGCGCATCGCGCTGGCGCTCGGCCAGCCGGTGGATCGCTGCGTGGAGTGGTTCATGGAGACGCTGGAGCATCCGATCCCGACGACCGAGGTCGCGACCGGCCCCGTGAAGGACGTGAAGTACCTCGGCGACGAGGTCGACCTCGGCGTGCTCCCGCTCGGCGTCCACGCGGCCGGCGACGGCGGCCGCTACTTCACGTGCGGCTGCGTGATGGTGCGCGACCCGCGGACGGGCAACGTGAACACCGGGATCTACCGGATGATGGTCAAGGGCAAGAACCGGATCACGGTCACGACGGATCTCCCGCACGACCTCGCGAAGGTGATCCGCTACGGCCAGGAGAACGGGATCCCGATCGAGTTCGCGATCGTCGTCGGGCACCACCCGGCGCTCTACATCGGCTCCCAGGCGAAGAACCCGATGGAGCTCGACGCGCTCGCGCTCTCGGGCGCGCTGATGGGCGAGTCGATGCTGGTCACGCCGGCGGAGACCGTCGATCTCAACATCCCGGCCTACGCGGAGGTCGTCGTCGAGGGCCGGATCCTCCCGGGCGAGCGCGAGCCGGAGGGGCCGTTCGGCGAGTTCACCTACTACTACGGCTCGAGCATCGGGTACCTCGCCGAGATCACGGCGATCACGCACCGGCAGGACGCGATCTTCGTCGACCTGCACCCGACCCACAACGAGCACCGGTGCCTGTGGATCTTCCCGGGACGCGAGGCGCGCCTGCTCGCGAAGTTGCGCGAGGTCCTCCCGACCGTGACGAAGGTGCACATCCCGCTGCACGGCGCCGGGATGAGCGCGTACGTCGCGATGGACAAGTCGCACGACGCCGACGGGCGGCGCGCGCTGATGATCGTCCTCGCGTCCGACAACTACCTCAAGCACGCGGTCGTCGTCGACTCGGACGTCGACATCCACGACGACCAGCAGGTGCTGTGGGCGCTGAACCTGCGGTTCCAGGGCGACGCCGACCTGATGGTGCTCCCGAACAGCCGCGGCATCCACGTCGACCCCAGCTCGTACTCGCTGACCGACCGCCACAAGCCGGGCGGGCTGACGACGAAGGTCGGCTTCGACGCGACGATGCCGGTCGCCGTCCCGTTCCCGCCGCGCGCGGATCCGCTGCCCGAGGCGTACGCCGACCTCGACCTCGCCGACTACCTCGACGAGTGAGCTCGCTCGGCGGGGAGGGCGAACTCCACGACCTGTCGGAGGCCGCGCGCCGCGCGGTGGACGTCGACGCCGTCGTTCCGCTCGCGCAGCAGCTGATCCGGACGTTCACCGAGAACCCGCCGGGCGCGACCAGGGCGGCGTGCGACGTGCTCGCCGCCGAGCTCGTCGCGGACGGCTTCGAGCTCGACGTGTTCGAGCCGGTGCCGGGGCACGTGAGCCTGCTCGCGACGCACACGTTCGAGCTGCCCGGACGGACGTTCGCGTTCAACGGGCACGTCGACGTCGTGCCGGCGACGGAGGGGTGGACGCGCGATCCGCTCGGCGGCGAGATCGAGGGCGGCCGGCTCTACGGCCGCGGCGCCGTCGACATGAAGGGCGCGGTCGCCGCGATGACCGTCGCCGCCCGGTCGCTCGTCCGCGCGGGCCTGCCGCTGCGGGGGCGGCTCGTGCTGATGGCGGTCGCGGACGAGGAGCAGGGCGGCGGCCGCGGAAGCGGCGCGCTCGTCGAGGCCGGGACGGTCGAGGCCGACGCGGTCGTGATCGGCGAGCCGTCGGACGGCACCGTCGTGATCGCCCATCGCGCCACCTGCTTCGTCGAGGTGCGGACCTACGGACGCGCCGGCCACGCGAGCATGCCCGAACACGCCGTGAACGCGGTCGAGCTGATGGTCGACGCGCTCTCCGCGCTGCGCTCGGCCGAGCTCACGCACGAGCACGATCCGATGCTCGGCTCGCCGTCGATGTCGCTCGGCACGACGATCGCCGGCGGTCACAAGGTCAACGTGGTGCCCGACCGCTGCGAGGCGACGCTCGACATCCGGATGGTTCCCGGGATGAGCCCGGACGGCGTGCTGGACGACCTCCACGCGGCGCTCGCGCGGCGCGGGCTCGCGACGCCGGCGGACTACGAGCTCGAGGTGCTGATGTCGGGCGAGACGGCGGTGCTCGACCCGGAGAGCGAGCTCGCGCGGCGCGCGGCCGACGCGCTCGGGCGCGAGCTCGGCCGGCCGCCCGCTCTCGGCGGCATGTCGGCCGCGACCGACGGCTGGTGGTTCGCGAACCGCGCCGGCATCCCGACGATCGTCGGCCTCGGCCCCGGCTCGATCCGCGACTGCCACGTCGCGGACGAGTCCGTCGCGGTCGCCGAGCTCGAGGCGTACGCGCGCGTCTACGCCGACCTCGCCGCCGGGTTCCTCGCGGCGCCCCGGCCGTGAAGGCCGTCGGCTACACGAGCCGGCTGAGCGTCGCGCCCGGGGAGGAGATCGAGTTCATGGTCAGCTGCGCCGAGCCGGGCTACCGCGCCGGGCTCGTCCGGCTGATCCACGGCGACGACAATCCCGCCGGCCCGGGTTTCAAGGCGACATGTGTCCCGTCGGCGATCGACGGCGGGCACGCCGGGCGCGAGCAGCGCCTTCCGCTCGGCTCGTACGTCGTCGTCCCGGAGAGCGACGCGCTGCGCCTGGACGGCGGCTTCACGATCCAGCTCTGGCTCTGGGCGACGCTGCTCGAGGCGGGCGAGCAGGCGCTCGTGAGCGGGCCCGGCTACGACCTTCACCTCGACGGCGCCGGACGCGTCGCGCTCGCGCTCGCGGCGGGAGCCGTCCGCTGCGAGCGCCCCCTCCGCGAGCGCAGCTGGTACTTCGTGTGCGCCTCGCACGATCCGTCGAGCGGCGTCGCCCGGATCGTCGTCGACCCCGTCGACTTCCAGCCGACCGCGCCGGGCGAGTCCGTCGAGGGGCCGTGTGGGGCAGGCGCGTCGGCTGCCGCGGGGCCGCTGCTCGTCGCGGGCCGCGCGGACGGCGAGGGCCGTACCGCGAACCACTTCAACGGGAAGATCGAGGGCCCGTGCGTCTTCGCGCGCGCGCTCCAGCCCGCGGAGACGGCGGGGCTTCGCGCGGGCGGCCCCGCGGGCGCGCTCCCCGGGCTCGTCGCCGCGTGGGATTTCTCGATCGGGCTCGACGGCCGCGCCGTGCGCGACACTGGGCCGCACGGGCTTCACGGTCGCACCGTGAACATGCCGGCGCGCGCGATGACGGGCCACGCGTGGTCGCGTACCTCGATCGGCCCGGCCGGCGCGCCGGGCGAGTACGGGGCGATCCACTTCCACGACGACGACCTCGACGACGCGCGCTGGGAGGTGGACTTCCGGCTGACCGTCCCCGACGACTTCCCGAGCGGGATCTACGCCGCGCACCTCGAGGTCGAGGGCGGCGAGGACTTCGTCCCGTTCGTCGTCCGGCCGCCGCGCGGCCGCTCGACGGCGCGGATCGCGCTCCTCCTGCCGACCTTCAGCTACCTCGCGTACGCGAACGAGCACATGCTCACGGACCCGGTCAACCAGGAGATCTTCGCCAACTTCGGGACCGCGCCGGACTACCCGTCGCAGCCGCAGGACGTGTACGTGGTCGAGAACCGGCTCGGCAGCCTCTACGACGTCCATACCGACGGGAGCGGCGTCTGCTACTCGTCGCGGCTGCGGCCGGTGCTGAACATGCGGCCGAAGTACGACTTCATGCTCCTCTCGGCCGGGAAGGGCGCGCCGCACCAGCTGAATGCCGACCTGCACCTCGTCGACTGGCTCCACGAGCGCGGGTTCGCGTTCGACGTGCTGACCGACGAGGACCTCCATGCGCGAGGGCGCCGCGCTCCTACGGCCGTATCGCGCCGTCGTCTCCGGCAGCCACCACGAGTACTGGTCGGCGCCGATGCTCGACGGGATGGAGGCGTACCTGAACGGCGGCGGGCGGTTCCTGTACCTCTCCGGCAACGGGATGTACTGGGTCACCGGCGTGGATCCGGAGGAGGGGCACACGATCGAGGTGCGGAGGTTCGCGGCCACCCGCTCGTGGGAGGCGGCGCCCGGCGAGTGGCACCTCAGCACGACGGGCGAGCTCGGCGGGCCGTGGCGGTTCCGCGGGCGCGCGCCGCAGCGCCTGCTCGGCGTCGGCTACGCGGCCGAGGGCTTCGACCGCGGGCGGCCGTACCGGCGGCTGCCCGGCAGCTTCGACCCCCGCGCGGCGTTCGTCTTCGACGGCGTCGGCGACGACGAGCCGATCGGCGACTTCCCGACGCTCGTCAACGAGTGGGGCGCCGCGGGCTACGAGCTCGACCGCTTCGACCACGCGCTCGGGACGCCCGCGCACGCGCTGCTGCTCGCGTCCGCCACCGGGTTCTCCGACGGCTTCCAGCACGCGATCGAGGAGAACTTCGCCTCCGACTCGCTCCAGGGCGGCAGCGTCAACCCGTTCGTGCGCGCGGACATGTGCTTCTTCGAGTACCCGAACGACGGCGCCGTGTTCTCGACCGGGTCGATCTCGTGGTGCAGCGCCCTGTCGTACGGCGGCTACGACAACAACGTCTCGCGCGTGACCGAGAACGTGCTGCGCGCGTTCTCGGCCGACGGGCCGCTGCCGCGCTAGTCGCGCTCCTTGCGGTCGAGCCCTGTCCAGCGACCGCGCCACTCGGTGTGGAGCGAGAGCTGGTCGAGGATCCGCACCGTGAGGTGCTCGACGATGTCGTCGACCGACCCGGGCCGGTTGTAGAACGCAGGCATCGGCGGCGCGATCGTCACGCCCGCGTCGGCGAGGACGAGCATGTTGCGGAGGTGGATGCTGTGGAGCGGCGTCTCTCGCGGGACGAGCACGAGGGGGCGGCGCTCCTTCAGCGTCACGTCGGCGGCGCGGCAGACGAGGTTCTGGCCGGTTCCGTGTGCGATCGACGCGAGCGTCTTCATGCTGCACGGCGCGATCACCATCCCTGAGCAGAGGAACGAGCCGCTCGAGATCGCCGCGCCCTGCTCGCTCTCGCCGTACGTGTAGTCGGCGAGCCCGAGCACCTGCGCGAACGTGTAGTCGGTCTCCTGCTCGATGTTGATCCGCCCCCACCGCGTCACGACCAGGTGCGTCTCGACCTCGAGCTCGGCCAGCCGCTCGAGCACGCGGATCCCGAAGATCGCGCCCGAGGCACCGGTGATCCCGACGACGACGGGGGGCAAGGGCGCGATTCTAGCCCTGCGCGCGGTGCGGAGCCGGTCGCCGCGGAGAGGGATCTAGACTCGCCTGGATGATCCTGGTGATCGGCGCGACGGGCTGGACGGGGAGCGAGGCGACTCGCCTGCTCCTCGACCGCGGCGAGCGGGTCCGCGCGCTCACGCGCGACCGCGCGAAGGCGGACGCGCTGCCGGCGCTCGCGGGGGCCGAGATCGTCGTCGGCGACTCGTCGAAGCCCGAGACGCTCGATGGCGCCTTCGCCGGGGTCGACAAGGTCTTCCTCGTCCCGCCCACGGATCTCGGCTGGGATCGGATGCAGTCCGGGCTCATCGACGCCGCCCGCCGCGCCGGCGTACGGCACGTGGTCAAGCTGTCCGCGGTCGGCGTGGCGCCGGATGCGCCGTCGATGAGCCTCAGCTACCACTGGAAGGGCGAGCGCGAGCTGGAGGAGTCGGGGATCCCGTTCACCCACGTGCGCGGCAACTCGTTCTTCCAGAACACGCTGTTCGAGCTCGCGACGATCAACGCCGAGGGGCGGTTCTACGACTGCGTCGGCGACTCGAGGTTCGCGAAGGTCGACACGCGCGACGTCGCCGAGGTCGTCGCGACGGTGCTCCTCGGGGACGGCCACGAGGGCCGGACGTACGAGCTGACGGGCCCCGAGGCGCTCGGCTACGCGGACATCGCCGACCGGCTCTCGGTCGCGCTCGGGCGGCGGATCGAGTACGTCGACGTCCCGGCCGAGGAGCGCGCGGCGCGGCTCGAGGCCACCGGACTGCCGGACTGGATGGCGAAGGAGTTCGCCGACATCTACGGCGCCGCGTTCTACCGCGAGGGCGGCGGCGCGTACACGACCGACGACGTCGAGACGCTCCTCGGCCGGCCTCCGCGGCGGTACGACGACTTCGCGCGCGACTACCGCGGCGAGTTCGCGTAGCCCGGTTTCCGACCCGCGTGAAGCACGCGGCGGATTGTTGTATCGTCGCTTAGGTCAGTCCAATGGGCCATTCGATGGGCGGCGTCTCTCAACGCGGCGACGGCGACGGGTTGGAGTCGTTGCAGCACGCGGTCCGGTCGGTTCTTCCGGCGACCGTGTTGCAGGCGGGAGAGAAAACCCGGCCGCCCGAACGGTCGGACCGCGTCGACGCCGGGAGCGACCGGGAGCGGCGGCGGGCGGGTCGGCCGGCAGCGGGTTGCGTGTCAGTCATGTCCTTCCAGCCGAAAGGTCGCCATGGTCGATAACCGACTCTCTCGTCGACAGCTTCTCCGCCTCGGTGCCGCCGCCGGCGGAACCGCCCTCCTCGGTGGACGGCTCGGCCTCTTCGACGAAGAGGCGCTCGCGGCCGCTCCGCCGAAGCCGAAGCAGCTCGTCGTCCGCAGCTGGCAGGCGCCGTGGGGAACGGCGATCGAGAAGTACGCCGGCGTCCCGTTCACCGCCGACACCGGGATCAAGATCGTCTGGGACTACACCGACCCGGGCCCGCTGCAGACCAAGGTCGCGGCCGCGATCCACGCCGGGTCGCGCCCGCCGGTCGACATGCTGCACACGATCTCGCTCTTCGCCGAGCAGGCACGCGTGCAGAGCCTCGCGGCGCCGCTCGACCCGAAGGTCGTCACGAACATCGCGAACCTGCTCCCGGTCGGCCGCGCGCTCGGCAACGCGTACGTGAACCCGTACACGTACTCGTTCCCGATCGTGTTCATCAAGAGCAAGGCGAACTTCACGCACGGGATGTCGTGGAACGAGCTCTGGACCCCGAAGTACAAGGGCCGGCTCTTCGTCCCGTCGATCTTCAACATCCTCGTCTACCCGGTCGCGAAGGTGCTCGGCGTCCCGCTGACGGGCAACCTCGACCCGGTCTGGCAGAAGATCCACGACCTGAAGCCCAACGTGGCCGCGACCGGGCTCGACGCGGAGTTCATCCAGGGGATGAAGGCGGGCAACTTCGACCTCGCGCCGATCCTCGTCGGCGACGGGCTCGCCGTGCAGCAGGCCGGGACGAAGGTCGGGTGGGCCGTGCCGAAGGAAGGCGCGACGGTCTCCGCCGACAGCCTCTACGTGCCGCGGAACCTGCCCGAGTCGGAGGCGTACTGGGCCCAGAAGTTCGTGAACTACGTGATCGACGCGCAGAACCTGACCAAGTGGACCGCCGTCGTCGCGACGGTGCCGACGAACAAGCACTCGACGCCGGCGAAGTTCATGAAGGGCGACCCCGCCTTCCCGTACTCGGCGGAGCAGATCAAGAAGTACGGCATCGTCGAGCCGATCCCGCTGGCGGCGAAGAACAACGACTCCTGGCAGCAGAACTACGCGGCGGCGCTCGGCATCTAGCGGGCGCGCGCCGTGGCGGTGAGCAACGAGGACGCCGCGACCGCGGACGCGGCGGCGGCCGGCTCGACCGGCGCCGGCGCGCGGCGGTCGCGGCCGGGCGTCCGCCTCGTCGAGGTGTCGAAGCGGTACGGGTCGGTCGCCGCCGTCACCGCCGCGAACCTCGAGGTCGGCCGCGGCGAGCTGTTCACGCTCCTCGGCGCGTCCGGCTCCGGCAAGACCACGATCCTGCGGATGATCGCCGGCCTGATCGCCCCGACCGAGGGCGAGATCTGGATCGAGGACGAGGAGATCCACGCCCGGCCGACGCACGCGCGGAACATCGGGCTCGTCTTCCAGTCGCTCGCGCTCTTCCCGCACATGGACGTGTTCGCGAACGTCGCGTTCCCGTTGCGGATGCGCCGGACGGGGCGGACGGAGATCCGGCGGCGCGTCGCCGAGGCGCTCGAGAAGGTGCACCTCCCGGACATCCAGAGCCGCAAGCCCGAGCAGCTCTCGGGCGGGCAGCAGCAACGAGTCGCGCTCGCGCGGGCCCTCGTCTACAACCCCGACCTGCTCCTGCTCGACGAGCCGTTCGGCGCCCTCGACCGGCGGCTCCGCGAGGACATGCAGCTCGAGATCGTGCGGCTCCACAACGACCTCGACGTGACGATCATCAACGTCACCCACGACCAGCGTGAGGCGCTGATCATGAGCGACCGGATCGGCGTGATGCGCGCCGGGTTCGTCGAGCAGGTGGGGACGAGCGACGAGATGTACCGGCACCCCGCCACGCGGTACGTCGCGGAGTTCATCGGCGACGCGACGCTGCTCGACGGCGCGATCCCGGCCGACGACCCCACGCGGTTCGACGCCGCGTCGGGCGCGGCCGTGCTCGTCGACGGCTCGACCGCGCCCGGCCCGGCCACGCTCGTCGTCCGCTCGGAGGTCGTCGACCTCGCCGCCGACCGGCCGTCGGATCCGCGGCGGAACGCCTTCGACGGCACGGTCGCACTGGGCGTGTTCGAGGGCGCGACGATGTACTACGAGGTCGACGTGCCGGCGCTCGGCGTCCGGCTGAAGGCGACGGTGCCGGCGTCGCAGTCGCGCGCGCTCGCCGCGGTCGGGAGCCCGGTGCGTGTGGGGTGGCACGCCGACGACGCCTTCGTCGTGCCGCGATGAGCACGGCCGGCCGCGCGGACGTCCATCCGGGCTGGCGGCTCGTCGACGGCCTCGTCGCGGTCAGCCGGCGCGTCCGGCTCGGGCGGTTCGGCGGCGCGGTCGGCTACCTGCTGATCGCGCCGGCCGCGCTCCTCATGGGCGTGCTCCTCGTCGGGCTCGTGTGGCTCACGTGGCGGAGCTTCCACAGTTTCGACCCGTACTACCAGAAGCAGGGCGGGCTCTCGCTCCAGCAGTACCGGCACGCGACGACCGGCTTCATCGGCTCGTTCTACATGCACACCCTGAAGCAGACGTTCCTCGTCTCGGTCGCGGTGACGGCGTCGTCGATCCTGCTCGCCCTCCCCGTCGCGTACTTCATGACGCGGGTCGAGTCGCGCGTGGCGCGCCTGCTCGCGCTCGCGCTGATCCTGACCCCGTTCCTCATGGGCGACATCGTGCGCGCGTTCGCGTGGCTGCTCCTCTTCGGCGGCTCCGGCCTCGTCGCGCAGGTCGCGAACCTCCTCGGCCTGCCGCCGCCGCGGCTGCTCGGGACGGAGACGGCGGTCTGGATCGGGATGACCCAGATGATGGTCCCGATCGCGGCGCTGACGATGCTGCCGTCGTTCGGCCGCATCCCGGCCGACCTCGAGCGCGCGGCGCGGACGCTCGGCGCCCGGCCGTTCCAGGTCTGGCTGCGGATCCTGATCCCGCTCGCGCTCTCGGGCCTCATCGGCGCCGCGATCGTCGTCTTCAGCCTGAGCATGACCTCGTTCGCGATCCCGCAGGTGCTCGGCCAGGGCCGTGTGCCGTTCATCGCGAACACGATCGAGAGCGTCGCGTTCGACGGGCAGAACATGTACCTCGCCTCCGCGCTCGGGACCATGCTCGTCGTGCTCGTGACGCTCGTGCTCGTCGCGCTCGCGCTGCTCAACCGCTTCCAGTACCGGCCGGGGCGAGCCCGTGGCTAGGCGCCGGGCCCGGCGGTCGGGCCGCGCCGGCGGCGGCCGCGTGATGGGCTGGTTCGCCGCGACGGTCGCCGTGCTCGTGCTGATCGCGATCTCGATCCCGACCGTGATCGTGCTCTTGACCTCGGTGACGCGCGGCAACTCGCTGGCGTTCCCGCCGCACGGCCTCTCGCTGCGCTGGTACCGCGAGCTCGTCGGCGGCGGCGTCCTCCGCGCCGCGATGACGCGGAGCCTCGTGGTCGGCCTCGAGTCGGTGGCGATCGCGCTCCTCGTCGGCATCCCCGCCGCGATCGGGCTCTTCCGCCACCGCGTGCGCGTCCGCCCGCTGCTCGTCGGCTACCTCGCGCTCGGGTTCTCCGCGCCGCTGATCGTGTCGGGGATCGGGTTCCTGATCGTCTACGTCCAGATCGGGCTGATCGGCCATCTCGTCCCGCTCGCGCTCGCCCTCACGATCGTCAACCTGCCGTTCATGCTCTTCGCTGTCGGCGCGTCGATCGTCACGATCGGCCCGGATCTCGAGGAGGCCGCGAGCACGCTCGGCGCCGAGCGGGTGCAGACGTTCCTGTTCGTGATCCTCCCGCTGCTGATGCCGGGCGTCGTGACCGGCGCGCTGCTCATGTTCGTGTTCGCGATCAGCGACTTCCTGATCTCGCTCGTCCTCACCGTCCCGAGCGACCAGACCCTCCCGGTAGTGATCTTCTCCAGCATCCGTGGCGACATCTCTCCGCTCCTCGCCGCCGCGGCCGGCATCTACGCGATCGTCGCCGTCCTCGTCGTGCTGGCCCTCACGCGGGTCCGCGCCCTCGACCAGTTCCTCGAGCCGGCGCGTTAGAAACGGTCGCCCGTGTGCTGTCGGAAGAGAAAACGAGAAAGGCCCGTTTTGCAGGCCTTTCGAGGCTGCGGGACTAGGATTCGAACCTAGACTACCTGATCCAGAGTCAGGCGTCCTACCGTTAGACGATCCCGCACGGCGCCGGAAGTGTACCCCCGGTCGGCGCTCAGATCTCGAGCCGGTACAGCGGGACGAGGCGCTTCTCGGCCTCCGTGTCGATGTGCGCCAGCACCTCGACGTACGGCTCGAGGCCGGAGCCGCGGAGCTTCGCCTTGAGGAGGCCGTCGACCTGGTAGATGCCGGACGAGTTGTTCATCGTGATCTCGATCCGGATCGGCTTCTCGTCGCCGTCCCCGATCGTGACGTCGTCGATCGCGGCGGCTGAGAGCGAGTGGATGCCGACGCGGCCGCGCTCGAACGGGATCCGCGAGCGGCCCTGCTCCATGTCGAGCGCGTCGGCGACGCGGAGGATCCCCGCCTCGAGCGTGAGCGGCTCGCCGTCGGCGCGGTGGCTCGTGATCCCCTGCAGCACCTCGGAGACGATCACCGTCCGGTCGGGCTCGCCGTAGATGCCCTCGAGGAGCTCGCGCGCCTTCCGCTCGGCGAGGAAGAGGCTGAAGTCCTCGTGGCCCTCGCGGTGGACGGACATGCCGACGTCGTGCATCAGCGACTCGAGCGCGACGACGACCTCGGCGTCCTGCCGCGTGAGCCCGTAGTCGGTGACCATCGCCGGCTCGACGCCGTGCTTCTCGAGCAGGCGCAGGAGCTTCAGCGCGATGTTCGTGACGATCTGGATGTGCACCCACGAGTGGTCGTTGATCTGCAGCCGCAGGACGGCGTTCACGTTGCCGACGTGCCACCACGCCTTGAGCTGGTCGTCGCGGTTGACCCGCTCGATCACCTGCCGGAGCTTGCGGTTCCCGCGCTCCGGCACGCGGATCCGCATCCCCGCGACGGCCTCGGACGGGGTCAGCCGCGTCTCGCGCTTCGCCTCCTCGGGGACCGGCTCGTCGATCCGGTCCTGCACCTTCTTGTCGATCGCCATCCCGGCACTGTACGCCCGGGGCGCGCTCAGAACACGAACGCGTACGGCTTCAGGTTCCGCCGCACGATGCGCCCGTTCGCGACGACGACCGCGAAGCGCTTGCCGGTCGGGCTCGTCTCGGAGAGCACGAGGCCGGCCTGCGTCGCCGCGATCCGGATCGCGCTCCGCGCGAGCGCGGGGTACGCGGCGCGGAGGTCGCGGAGCGCCCGCGCCGGCGGCTCCTGCCGCAGCCGCTGGACGCGGCGGGAGCGGACGAAGAGCGCGAGGTCGCGCGCGGCGGCGCGGTCCGCGAAGTACCGGCGACCGGCCGGCGTGAGCGGGATCTCGACCGGCGCGTGCGAGCCGAGCCGGTCCGGCCAGCGGTGGCCGGCCGAGGTCGAGAGCTCGCAGCCGTCGAACGGCGCCTTCACGCCCGTGATCCGGAGCGCGACGAGAGGCTGGAGCCGCCCGCTCGTGCCGAGCCCGTGCGCGTCGAAGATCCCGAACTCGCGCGTGAGCTTGAAGCAGCCGTACGAGGTGCCGTGCCCCATCAGCGCGCGCCGTGCCGCGTCGAGGCCCGCCGTACGGAAGACGACGCTCCCGTTCGCGCCCGCGACGACGGAGACGCCGTCGGCGGACCCGCGCTGGAACGGCGGGGTCGGAGGCGCGGTCGCGGTCGGCAGCGGCCGCGGCGGCGCCGGGCGGGTCCGCACCGGCGGCCGCCGGATCCCGACCGTCGGGACGCGAATCGCCGCGCGGCCGACGACCCGGCCGTGCGCGTCGCGCGCGACGACCGCTGTCGGCCGGGTCCCCGGGAGCCGGTGGTCGGCCGGGACGTGTAGACGAAGAAGCCGGCGCCGATCGGAGGCGAGACGTACACGAACGGGAGCCGGGTCGAGGAACCGTCGGCGTACTCGAGCGTGACCGTCACGATCGCCGCGGAGAAGAGCTTGCCGTTCACCGCCTCGACCACCGGCGGCTGGCCGCGGCGCCCGACGATCGCGCCGCCCACGGTCACCGGCGGCTGGGGCCTCCGCACACAACCGCCCTCGCCGCCGCCGCCGGTCAGCTCGAAGCAGAACCCGCCGCCTCGCGTCGGTGCGATCCAGAGCACGCGCTCCTGCCCGCCGCCGCCGCGGAACACGACCTTGCGCGCCTCGGTCGCGATCACCGCCGGCGCCATCCCCGGCGGCGCGCCGATCCCGAGGTCCGCGAACCGCTCCTTGATCTCCGCGGGCGCCGCCGGGCTGGTCGTGAACGCGACCTCCGTGCGGCCGATCAGGCCGAGGAGGTACGCGAGCGCCGGCGCGGCGAGCGCGAGCGCGGCGACCGCGACCGCGGCGACGACGAGCCGGCGCCGGCGCGAGCGGCCCGCGCCGGCGCGGGCGAGCACCCCGTCCCAGTCGCCGTCCGCGTCCGGCTCGGGGACGAGCTCGGCGAGCGCGGCGAAGAGGGTCTCGGTCATCTCGGCACCTCCGTGAGCGTCCGTCGCAGCGTCGCGTGCGCCGCGTTCAGCGTGGCCGCCACCGTCCCGCGCGCGATGCCGAGCGCGGCGGCGATCGTCTCGTAGTCGAGGTCGGCGTAGTGGCGGAGGAAGAGCACGAGCCGCTGCCGCTCCGGCAGCGCCGCGACCGCGGCGCGGAGCTCCGGCCATTCCTCGGCGTGGCCGTTCGTCGCGGGCGGGTCGTCCACGAGCGGCTCGGTCCGGCGGGGCCGGCGTCGCTCGTCGACGCACACGTTGACGACCGCGCGCCAGAGCCAGCCGTCGAGGCTCCCGCCGCCGCCGCTGCCGCCGCGGATGCGCCGCCGGCCGCGGAGAGCGCGCGCGAACGCCTCCTGCACCGCGTCGCGGGCGGCCTCCTCGTCGCCGACGATCGCGATCGCGGCGCGGAGGAAGCTGCCGTAGCGGGCGCGGTAGACGCCCTCGATCGCGGCGACGCCGACCATCTCGTCCCTACAGACGAGCGCGGCGGCCGAATCGTTTAGCCGGCGACCGGCTCCGGCTCGGCCGGCGCCGCCGTCTCGGCCGCGCCCGCGAGCTGGAAGTACATGACCGTGAACGCGAGCGCGACGAACGGCGTCGTGATGCAGTTGGCGACGAGGCTGCCCAGCCACGCACCGAAGAACGTGGGGAGGATGAGCCCGAGGATCCCGCGCGCGATCCCGCCGACGACGGCGCTCGCGACGACGACGATCACCGCGACGCCGAGCACCGTCCAGCGGTGGCCCTCGGTCAGCTTCGTGGAGCGCGCGAACGCCTCGCCGGCGCTGCGCTTCTCGAGCACGATCGTCGGCACGATCAGCGCCCAGCGCGAGAGCAGGTACAGGCCCGGCACGATGAAGAGGATCAGGCCGATCCCGATCGCGAGCCCGGCGAGGATGCCGGCGACGATCAGCGCGCCGAGGAACGGCTGCGTCCTCCGGTAGAGCTCGCCGATCGTCGTGTCGATCCGCCCGTCGCGCACGTCGTCGACCGCGAACGTGAGCGCGCCCTGCACCCAGAAAGTGCCGACGAGTCCGACGACGACGGTGAGCAGCCCCCAGAGGGCGGCCCCCGAACCCGAGCCGGCGGTCGCCGCGAACGCGGAGATCAGGTCGAGCACGACCATCACGACCGCCGTCGTCAGCGCGAAGCGCCAGAAGAACTTCTGGTAGAGCCCGAGGCTCTGCTCGAGGACGCCGCCGACGGTCATCCGTGGACCATAACCCGCGCGGCTATGCGACGTCGGCGGTGGCCCAGCTCCCGTACAGCTCGGTGTAGAGGCCGCCTCGGCGCATCAGCTCGTCGTGGGTGCCCTGCTCGACGATGCGGCCGTGCTCGAGCACGACGATCAGGTCGGCGTCGCGGATCGTCGAGAGGCGGTGCGCGATCACGAACGCGGTGCGGCCGTGGAGGAGGCGGCGGAGGGCGCGCTCGATCTTCCGCTCGGTGCCGATGTCGACCGAGCTCGTCGCCTCGTCGAGGATCAGGATCCGCGGGTCGGCGAGGAGTGCTCGGGCGAACGCGACGAGCTGGCGCTGGCCGAGCGAGAGGCGGAAGCCGCGCTCGCCGAGCTGCGTGTCGGAGCCGTGCTCGAGCTCCGCGACGAGCTCCTCGGCGCCGACGGCGCGCACGGCGGAGGCGATCTCCTCCGGGCTCGCCTCGGGGCGCCCGAACGCGACGTTCTCGGCGAGCGTGCCCGCGAACAGGAAGCTCTCCTGCGGGACGATCCCGAGCTGCCGGCGCAGCGACTCCTGCCGGACGTCGCGGAGATCGACGCCGTCGATCGCGATCGCGCCGCCGGTCGGGTCGTAGAAGCGGGCGAGCAGCTTCGCGATCGTCGACTTGCCGGCGCCGGTGTGGCCGACGAGCGCGACGGTCGTGCCGGCGGCGACGTCGAGGTCGATCCCGTGCAGCACCTCGGGCCCGGTGCCGTACGAGAAGTGGACGGCGTCGAAGCGCACCGCGCCGCGGATCCGCTCGAGCGGCTCGGCGCCCGGCCGGTCGGCGACCTCGGGCTCCTCCTCGAGCACGTCCATGATCTTGTCGAGCGCGGCCACGGCCGAGAGGAACGTGCTGTAGAGCTGCGAGAGCTGCTGCACCGGGTCGAAGAAGTTCGTCAGGTAGCCGAGGAACGCGGTCAGCACCCCGATCGACATCTCGCCCTGGAAGACGAGGTAGCCGCCGTAGCCGAGCACGATCGCGGTCGCCACGCTCGAGAGCAGGTCGACGAACGGGAAGTAGAGGGCGTTCTGGACGACGGTCTCCTGGTTCGTCGCGCGGTACCGCTCGCTCACCTCACGGAACTGCTCCTGGGCGGCGCGCTCGCGGGTGAACGCCTGCAGGACCCGCATGCCGGCGATGTCCTCGGCGAGCGTTGCCGTCACCGCGCCGAGCGTCTCGCGGACGCGCCGGTACGAGCGGGCGGAGCGCTTGCGGAAGATCGCGGTCGCGATCATCAGCGCGGGGAGGACCGTGAGCACCGCGAGCGCGAGCCGCCAGTCGAGCAGGAAGAGGATCACCGCCGAGCCGACGAGCGTGAGCGTGTTCTGGACGAGCGAGGTGACGCCGTCGGTGACGAGCTGGTCGAGCGCCTCGACGTCGTTCGTGATCCGGCTGATGAGGACGCCGGCGCGGTTGCGCTCGTAGAAGCCGAGCGAGAGCCGCTGCAGGTGGCGGAAGAGGTGGTTGCGGAGGTCGGCGAGCATCCGCTCGCCCGTCCAGCCGGTGAAGTACGTCTGCGCGTACGAGCAGGCGATGCCGAGGATCCCGACGACGACGAAGGCGCCGACGATCCAGCCGAGCTTGGTGAGGTCCTTCGCCTCGACCTCGGTGACCGCGGCGCCGACGAGGAGCGGCGGCGCGAGCGAGACCGCCGTCGCCGCGAGGAGCGTCAGGATCGCGAGCGTGGTGCGGAGCTTGTACGGCTTCGCGAGCCGGTAGAGCGCGGTGAGCCGCCGCTTGCTCTGCGCCCATGACCAGTCCTCGACCTTGACGCTCCGCTCGCGCACGAGGTGGCTGCCGGGTTGCCAGACCCTCACCGCGTCACGACTTCCGTCACGGTGGCTGCCGCTGGACAGTGCGCGAAAAGCCCTGCGCTTTGCAGGGCTGTGGACGGTCTGTTGCACTTCTGTTGCTACGGCTGCCGCCGGACACGTCCCGAAAGGGCGCGTCTGCGAGGGACACGTGCTCACGCGACCTCCTGCTCCGCCACGACGCGTTCGAGCCGGCCGTGCTCGTAGATCTCGCGGTAGACCTCGTTCGTGCCGATCAGGTCGTCGTGGCCGCCGCGGGCGGCGACGCGGCCGTGCTCGAGGACGACGATCTCGTCGGCGAGGGCGATCGTCGTGAGGCGGTGGGCGATGATGATCGTCGTCCGCCCGCGCATCGCCTCGCGCAGGCCGGCGCGGATCCTCGCCTCGGTGGTCGCGTCGACCGAGGCGGTGGCGTCGTCGAGGATCAGGATCCGCGGGTCGACGACGAGGGCGCGCGCGATCGCGAGCCGCTGGCGCTGGCCGCCCGAGAGCGTGATCCCGCGCTCGCCGATCACGGTGTCGTAGCCGTCCGGGAGCGCGGCGACGAACTCGTGCGCCTGCGCGGCGCGCGCCGCCGCCTCGACCTCCTCGCCGGTCGCGTCCGGCCGCCCGAACGCGAGGTTCTCGCGCACGGTCGCCGAGAACAGGAACGGGTCCTGCGCGATCACGCCGATCTCGCGGCGGAGCGACGCGATCGTCACCTCGCGCACGTCGGCGCCGTCGACCGTCACGCGCCCGGCGCGCACGTCGTAGAACCGCGGCACGAGCCCCGCGAGCGTCGTCTTCCCCGAGCCGGTGTGCCCGATCAGCGCGACGACGCGGCCCGGGGCGAGCTCGAGGTCGATCCCGTGCAGCACCGGCCGCTCCGGGTCGTAGCCGAACGTCACGCCCTCGAAGCGGACGAGCCCGGGCCCCGGCTCCAGCGCGGCCGCGCCCGGCGCGTCGCCGATCTCCTCGGTCTCGTCGATGATCTGGAAGATCCGCTCGCCGGACGCGGTCGCGCGCTGGCCCTCGCCGATCCACATCCCGAGCATCCGCAGCGGGAAGACGAGCAGCGTCAGGTACGCGTTGAAGCGGACGAAGTCGGGGAGGGAGAGCGTCCCGTCGATCACCATCTTCCCGCCGACGAGCAGCACGGCCGCCTGCGCGAGCAGCGGCAGGAACGAGAGCACCGGGACATAGAACGCGCGCTGCCGGTTCGCGACCACGCTGCGGGCGAACACGGCCTCCGACCGCCGCTCGAACTTGTCCTGCTCGGCCTGCTCCTGCGCGAACGACTTCACGACGTGGACGCCGACGATGTTCTCCTCGGCGACGGTCGCGACGTCGGCCATCTTCTGCTGCACGTCGCGGAGTACGGGGTGCGAGACCCGGCTGTAGCGGTACGCGACCGCGACGAGCACCGGCGCGACCGCGACCACGATCAGCGCGAGCTGCCACGAGATGAAGAAGACGAAGATCCCGACGCCGAGCACGGTGAACACGTGCTGGCCGAAGAAGATCAGCCCGTACCCGAGGAAGAAGCGCACCGACTGCAGGTCGACGGTCGCGCGGGACATCAGCTGCCCGGTCTGCTGCCGGTCGTAGTAGCCGAACGAGAGCCGCACGAGCTTCGCGTAGATCGCGTTCCGCATGTCGAGCTCGACCGCGAGCGCCTGCTTGCCCGAGATGAGCCGGCGGCCGACCATCATCAGCGCGCGGGCGCCGCCGACGACGAGCACGATCGCGACGAGGATCGGCAGCTGGCTCTCGTCGTCCTTCTGGATCGCGTTGACGACGCTGCCCGAGAGCCACACGAGGACGAGCGCGGCGAACTGCGAGCCGATCGAGAGCACGACGGAGACCGCGAGCGAGACGCGGTAGGGCCACAGGAAGCGCAGCAGGCGGCCGAAGGTCGAGCGGTAACGCGGGGCGTCGGTCACGTTCCCAGCCTACGCGCGGGCCAGCCGGTCGAGCTCGTCGCGGACGAGCGCGGCCGCGGCCGCGACGCGCTCGCGATTTCGCGGCGCGTTGAGCCAGCTGCTCGCCCCGGACGGGTGTGGGAGCGGGACGGCGACGGCGCCCGACGGAAGGTCATAGCGGTTCCCAACGAGCTCGCTCACGCTCGCCGTCCCAAGCAGGTGCCGCGCGGCGAGGCCGCCGACGGTGACGACGAGCCGCGGCTGCAGGATCGCGAGCTCGCGCTCGCGCCAGAACGCGCAGAGCCGCTGCTCCTCGGTCGTCGGCGTCCGGTCGCCGCGGCCCGAGGCCGCCTTGCCGGGGAAGCAGCGCGTGACCGACGCGCAGTAGAACGCGGCGTAGAACGCGTCCTCGTCGAGCTCGAGCCAGCGGCGGAGCGTCTGCCCGGCGCGGCCCCGCCACGGCCGGCGCTCGAGGCCCTCCTGGACGCCCGGCGCCTGGCCGAACAGGTACGCGCGCTGGCCGCGGCCGGGCGCGAGCACCGACCGCGACTCGAGCGGATGGCCCGCCTCGACGCACGCCCGGCACCCGCGCAGGTCGCGCTCGAGCGAGGCGAGCGATCGGTACGAGGAGCGGCGGGTCATGCGACCAGGGTATGCGGCGCGTGTTTCACGATCGGCAACGCGGAGAGATGGATCGCATGAGACGTCGCATCCTCGTCGTCACCACCTCGTCGGCCCCGAGCTCGGCGGTGGAGCCGGTCGTCCGCGCGTACGGCGGCGAGGAGGTCGACGTGCACGTCGTCGCGCCGGCCTCGAAGCTCTCGCCGCTCGGCTGGCTCACGAACGCGGAGGACAACGCGCGCGAGGACGCCGCGACGCGGGCCGAGACCACGGCCCGGGCCGTGCCGGGCGAGGCCGAGGCGCACGTCGGCGACGTCGATCCGCTGCTCGCGATCGAGGACGCGCTGCGGATGTTCCCGGCCGACGAGATCGTCGTGCTGACCGCGCCCGACGAGGACGCGACGTGGCTCGAGTCCGGGCTCGGCGACGCGGCGCGCGAGCGGTTCGCGCTGCCGGTGACGCACCTCGTGACCGGCTGACAGCGCCCGTAAGATCCGCCGCATGGCCGTGCTGCTAGCGGCGCTCAGCCTCGCCCCGTGGACACACCCGCTCGCGTTCGCGCCGCTTCCGGGGTGGCAGACCGGCGCCGGCGGGACCACGCGCTCGCACTACACCGGGACGGCGTACCCGTGGGCGCGCCAGTCCTCGGCGTGGGCCGTTCGCGGCGTCCGGTACCGCGACGGCGCGACCGCCGACCCGCCGAACCGGACGCTCGCGCATCTGCCCGCGCGCGGAGTCGTCGTCTGGGCCGTGATCTTCGCGCCGGTCTCCTCCGAGCCGGGGCCGATCCGGCTCGACCTCGGCGAGGCGACGCGGTTCGACTGCTGCGAGGCGACGCCCGTCGCCGGCGGCGTGTACGTGCTCACCGGCGCCGGGCCCGCGGGCGGCGCGTACACGGTGATCGCGCGCGTGTACTTCGGCTCGCGCCCGACGCCGGCGATGCGTACGGCTGCCCAGCGGGCGCTCGACGGGCTCGAGCTGCCCGCGCCCCGGTAGGCCGGCGCGTGCTGCCGCTCGAGTCGGTGCCGAACTTCTCGGAGGGTCGCGACGCCGTCACGGTCGACGCGATCGGCGCCGCGCTCGCGATGCACGCGCGGCTGCTCGACGTCCACGCCGACCCCGACCACAACCGCTCGGTGTACACGGTCGTCGGCGGCGAGCACGGGCTCGAGGCGGCGCTGCTCGCCGCGGTGAAGGTCGCCCGCGAGCGGATCGACCTCCGCCGGCACGAGGGCGCGCACCCGCGGATCGGCGCCGTCGACGTGATCCCGTTCGTGCCGATCGACCCGGGCGACCTCGACCGCGCGCGCGACGCTGCGCTCGTGCTCGGCGAGCGGATCGGCGAGCTCGGGCTGCCGGTGTTCGTGTACGAGCCACCGGCGCGCGGCCCGGCGTTCTTCCGGCGCGGCGGGATCGACGAGCTCGCGCGGCGGCTCGACGCCGGCGAGCTCACGCCCGACTTCGGCCCGGCCCGGCTCGACCCGTCCGCCGGTGCCGTGCTCGTCGGCGCGCGCCGGCCGCTGATCGCGTTCAACGTCAATCTCCGCGGCCTCGTCGAGACCGCGCGCGAGATCGCGGGCCTCGTCCGCGAGGGCGGCGAGGCCGGCTTCCCGGGCGTGCGCGCGCTCGGGCTCGAGCTGCCGCGCGCAGGCCTCGTCCAGGTGTCGATGAACGTCGAGGACTGGGAGGCCGCTGCGCTGCACGAGCTCGTGGCAAGGATCGAGCTCGAGGCCGTGCGGCGCGGGGCGGAGGTGACCGGCTCCGAGCTCGTCGGCCTCATGCCCGCCGGCGCCGCCGCCGCGGCCGCCGGCGCGGCGCTCCGGATCGACGGCTTCGACGCCTCGCGCGTGCTCGAGCTGCGCATTCTGGACGAGCTACGCTGACCGTCCCGTGCCCTCGAAGAAGCAGCGGCGCCGCCGCGAGAAGACGTTCCGGCACGAGTACGAGTACGTGCTCACCGACGACGAGGGCAACGAGGTCGAGGTCGCCCCGACGGAGCTCCGCAAGGAGAAGGACGTGCCGAAGCCGAAGGCGCGCGGTGGCGGCTCGAAGCGGCCGCTCAAGGAGGTGCAACCGCCGTCGTGGCGGCGCGCGGTGCGCCGCGGCGGGCTGATGGGCGCGTTCCTCCTCATCGTGATGACGACCTTCCTGAAGGCGCCGATCCTGATCGCGGTCGTCTACGCGGCCGTCCTGATCCCGTTCACGTACGCGATCGACCGCGTCTCGTACCGCACGTACCTGCGCCGCAGCGGCAAGTCGTAGGGCCTCTCGGCCCCGCCGAACCGAATCTCCCTCCCGGGCGAACAAGGCCCGACCAGCAATCGATTCGTCCCAGGGGGGAGAAGGGAGGGCGACCTTATGCCGAACGTCGCCACCGTCCGAAAGCCAGCTCTCGCGGCGGTGATCATCGCGGCAGTCGGGCTCGCGCTCGCGCTCGTTCTGTTGAAGCTCGACGGCCCGACCAGCGCGAAGGCCTCGAGCCACTCGGAGGCGCCGTTGATCAGCCAGGATCCGCGTGCCGACAACACCGACCTGTACGCGTTCGTCAGTCCCGACGACACGAGCAAGGTCACGATGATCGCGAACTACATCCCGCTCGAAGCGCCGGCCAGCGGGCCGAACTTCTACAGCTTCGACGACAGCGTCCTCTACCAGATCGCGATCGACAACACGGGCGACGGGGTGCCCGACATCGGGTACCAGTTCCGGTTCACGACCCAGACGAGGAACCCGAACACGTTCCTCTACGGGACCGGGCCGATCACGTCGCTCGACAGCACGAGCTGGAACCGGCCGCAGACCTACACGGTCACGCTCGTGCACTTCAACAAGCACGGCAACGTCCAGCCGGGCGGCCCGAGCGGCCCGGTCGTGATCGGGACGAACGTCCCGACCCCGCCCGACAACGTCGGCCCCCGCACGACGCCGAACTACGACTCGCTGGCGTCGGCGGCGGTCACCAGCCTCGGGAACGGCGTGAACGTCTTCGCCGGTCAGCGCGACGACCCGTTCTTCGTCGACCTCGGGTCGATCTTCGACCTCGGGGGGCTCCGCCCGTTCAACCCGTTCCATCTGATCCCGCTCGCCGCCTCACCGGGCGTCGACGCGCTCGCGAACTACAACACGCACTCGATCGCGATCCAGGTGCCGATCTCCCAGCTCATCCAGGCGCCGATGACCACGATCGGGATCTACGCGTCCGCGGACCGGGCGAAGATCCGCGTGCTCAAGGACGACGGGACGATCGACAACAACGGGCCGTGGGTGCAGGTCTCCCGGCTCGGGAACCCGCTCGTCAACGAGGTCCTGATCCCGCTCGGGAAGAAGGACTACTGGAACCGCGAGGATCCGTGGGACGACAGCCAGTTCGAGGCGAACTACACGAGCCCCGAGCTGGCCGGAGTCGATCAACCTGCTGTACGGCGCTCCTCCCGGAGGACATCCCGGCGGCGCGCTCCAGCCGGTCGACACGACCGGCCGGACCGACCTGAAGGCGATCCTGCTCACCGGCGTGCCGGGGCTGAACTTCACCGGCTCGACCGACGCGGATCTCCTGCGGCTGAACACGGCGCTCCGACCGGGCGTCAACGGGGCCTGCCCCGGCGGGACGGCGTCGAACGCCGCACCCGACCGGATGGGCGTGCTCGCAGGCGACTTCTGCGGGTACCCGAACGGCCGCAGGCTCGGCGACGACGTGATCGACATCGAGCTGCGGGCGATCGCGCAGGGCTACGGCTCGATCCTGGCCGGTGCCCTCGGACTGCCCAACAAGTCACCGAACAACCTCGTCGGCGACGGCGTGGACGCGAACGACGTGCCCTTCTCGAGCACGTTCCCCTACGTGGCCTCGCCGCACCAGGGATACGAGGTGCCCTGATCCGACGGAAGGCGCCGGCGACGGGCGGGAGGGCGCAGGGCCCCCTCCCGTCCGGCCGGCGGAAGGAGGAGCCGTGACACGAAGGCGACTGATTCTCGGAACGACGGCGGCGGGTCTGACGGCCGCCGCTCTGCTGCTCGGCGGAGCGCTGCGCGGGCCGTCGTCGGCCGGCCCGGCGGCCGCCGCACCGGCGCCGCCGCCCGCGACGCTGAAGGATCCGTCGAGCACGCAGCTCGACGCGGCCTTCTCGCCGCGCGACACGAACGGCATGATCAGCCGCCTGCAGACGGCGCTGCGCGTCGACCCGGACGACGTCGAGCTGCTCGACGAGCTCGGCCTCGAGTACCAGCAGGCCGCCCGTGAGACCGGCGACCCGGCGTACTACACGAAGTCCGGCCAGGTGCTGAACCACGCGCTCGCGGTCACGCCGAAGGACCTCCTCGCGACGAGCGGGCTCGGCTCGCTCGCGCTCTCGCGCCACCGCTTCGGCGAGGCGCTCGTCCTCGGCCGGCGTGCGCACGCGATCGCGCCGACCTTCGCCCGCAACTTCGGCGTGATCGGCGACGCGCTCGTCGAGCTCGGCCGCTACAAGGCCGCGTTCGACGCGTTCGACACGATGGCCGCCGAGCAGCCGGGCCTCGCCTCGTACTCGCGGATCGCGCACGCGCGGGAGCTCGTCGGCGACGTCTCCGGCTCGATCGCGGTGATGAGGATGGCGATCGACGCCTCGCTCGGCCAGGGCGAGGCGGAGGCCTGGACGCACGTCACGCTGAGCAAGACGCTCTGGAACGCCGGCCGGTACCGCGAGGCCGCGGCCGAGGACCGGACGGCGCTCCGCGTGTTCCCCGGTTACGCGTTCGCGCTCGACGCGCTCGCGCGGGCGCAGGCGTCCGAGGGCCGGCTGAAGGCCGCGATCGCGAGCGAGCAGGAGGCGGTCGACCGGATCCCGCTGCCGCAGTACGTCTCGATGCTCGGCGACCTCTACGCCGTCACCGGCCATCCGGCGCTCGCGAAGCGGCAGTACGCGCTCGTGGACGTGATCAAGCGGCTGCTCGAGGCGAACGGCGTCAAGACCGACCTCGAGACCGCGCTCTTCGACCTCGACCACGGGATCCGCCCGAAGGCGTCGCTCGCACTCGCCCGGCTCGCCCAGCGCGAGCGGCCGTCGATCGACGGCGACGACGTGCTCGCGTGGGCGCTCGAGCGGAACGGGCAGTGCGCGGCCGCGCTGCCGTACTCGAAGGCCGCGCTGCACCTCGGCACGCACGACGCGCTGAAGTACTTCCACCGCGCGATGATCGAGCAGTGCCTCGGCCGCAAGGCGGCGGCGGCGACGTGGTTCACGCGCGCGCTGCGGCTGAACCCGCAGTTCTCGCTCCTGTGGTCGCCGGTCGCGCGGAGGGCGGTCACGTGAAGCGGCTCGTGGTCGCGGCCGGGCTCGTCGCGGCGCTCCTCGCGCCGATCGCGGCGCAGGCGCATCCGCTCGGCAACTTCACGATCAACCGCTTCAGCCGGATCGAGGTCTCCGGCCCGCGCGTCTACGTCTTCTACGTCCTCGACATGGCCGAGATCCCGACGTTCCAGGCCGGCAAGATCGACGCCGCCGCGTACGCGCGTCACATCGCGGCGAACGCCCACCTGACGGTCGGCGGGCGGCCGGTCGCGCTCGTGCCGCTGAAGCGTGCGCTCGCCCATCCGATGGGCGCGGGCGGCCTGCACACGACCCGGCTCGAGATCGTGCTCCGGGGCCCGGTCCTCGCCGGCGCGAGCTCGTTCGCGTACCGCGACGCGAACTACTCCGACCGGATCGGCTGGAAGGAGGTGCTCGTCGGCGCGAGCACGGCGAGCCGCAGCCACGAGCTGCGCTCGTACCCGAAGGACATGCTCCAGAGCCCGCTCGACGTCACGGCCGCGTCCGGGCAGCTCGCGCCCGCGCACGGGCCCGACGTCGTTCCGGCGCTCTCGAGCGGGAAGTCGCTCGAGGCCCCGGACCGCGTCGCCGACGCGGGCTTCGCGAAGCTCGTCGGCCGCTCGCACCTGTCGCTGCTCGTGATCCTCGTCTCGCTCGGCGCGGCGATCTTCTGGGGCGCGGCGCACGCGCTCTCGCCGGGTCACGGGAAGACGATCGTGACCGCGTACCTCGTCGGCCAGCGCGGGACGCCGTGGCACGCGGCGCTGCTCGGCCTGATCGTGACGGTGACGCACACGATCGGCGTGTTCGGGCTCGGGATCGTGACGCTGCTCCTCTCGCAGTTCATCGTCCCGGACCACCTGTACCCGTGGCTGAACCTCGCCTCGGGCCTGCTCGTGGTCGGGATCGGCGGCTCCGTGCTGTTCGCCCGCGTCCGACCGCGGCTTCGGCACCGGCTCTCGCACGCGCGCGGGCACGAGCACGACCACGGCCATTCGCACGGCCATCGACCACGGCCACGACCACGGCCACAGCCACGCGCCGAAGGCGCCCGGGTTCCGCGGCCTGGTCGCGGTCGGCGTCTCGGGCGGCCTCCTCCCGTGCCCGTCGGCGCTCGTCGTCCTGCTCGCGGCGATCTCGCTCCACCGGGTCGCGTTCGGCCTGGCGCTGATCGTCGCGTTCAGCCTCGGCCTCGCCCTCTCGATCACGGGCGTCGGCCTGGTCGCGGTGCTCGCGAAGCGCGTCTTCGGGCGGCTCAACTTCGAGGGCCGCGCCGTCTCGCTGCTCCCGGCCGTGAGTGCCCTCGTGATCGTGATCGCCGGCGTCGCGATGACGCTGCGGGCGGTGCCGAAGCTCGGCGGCTGAGCGGCCTCTACGCGGCGCTCGGGTAGTGGCCCTCGCCGGGCCACGGCGTGAGGATCAGCAGGATCCGCGCGCCGGTCTCGGTCGCGAGCGAATGGCGTTCGGCCGGCTCGAAGCGCAGGAGCGTGCCGGCGCCGACGTCGGCCGTCTCGCCGCCGGCGGTGACCCGCACGACGCCGTCGACGATCGCGACCCACGCGTTCTCCTTCACCTGGTGCTCGCCGAGCTCCTGGCCGGGCGAGAGGACGACCAGCACCGCCCGCGCGCCGTCATCCTGGGCGACCACGACGGGGTCGCGCGTGCCCTGCGGAGCTGCGATCTCGAGCAGGTTCCAGCGCTGCACGGAAGGAGTCTATCCCGGCCTTGTCTAGACTCAGACGCCGCGATGCCGCCCGTCGTCGATCGTTTCGTGCTGAGCGCGTACCAGTCCAACTGCTACGTCGTCCGCGCCGACCGCAGCGCTCGCCGAGGCGGTCGTGATCGACCCGGGAGGCGACCCGTCCACGCTGCGGCTCGAGCTCGCCAGGATGGGCACGCGCGCCGGTGCGATCTTCGTCACCCACACCGACGTCGACCACGTCGCGGGCGTCGCCGAGCTCGCGGAGGGGACGGGCGCCGAGGTCTGGGCGCCGGCCGGCGAGCTCGACGCGCTGCGCGAGGGCGTCACGCGCGGGAACATGTACGTGAAGCCGTACGAGCCCGAGCACCCGGTCGCCGGCGGCGACGAGATCGCGGTCGCCGGGCTCGACTTCGAGGTCGTGGACGTGCCCGGGCACTCGGCCGGTCACGTCGCGTTCGTCACCGGGGGGACGATCTTCTCGGGCGACCTTCTCTTCGCCGGGTCGGTCGGCCGCGTCGACCTCGCTGGCGGCGACGGCGACGCGCTGCTCGAGTCGGTGCGCCGCCTCATCGAGCGCTACGGCCGCGACGCCGTCGTGCTCTCCGGGCACGGCCCCGAGACGACGCTCGGCCAGGAGCTCGACACGAACCCGTACCTCCGCCAGCTCCGCGCCGCCCCGGCCGAGTAGTGGCCGGCAGGTTCCAGGCGCCGCGCGGGACGCACGACGTCCTGCCGGCCGAGCAGCCGCTGTGGCGGCTCGTCACCGGCACGCTCGCCGAGGTCGCGGAGCTGTACGGGTACCGCCGGATCCAGACGCCGAACTTCGAGGACACCGAGCTCTTCCAGCGCACGTCGGGCCAGGGCTCCGACATCGTCCAGAAGGAGATGTACACGTTCCCCGACCAGGGCGGCCGCTCGCTCACCCTGCGACCCGAGGGCACGGCGCCGATCGCGCGCGCGTACGTCGAGCACGGGATGCACCGCGACCCGCAGCCGGTGAAGCTCTACACCGTCGCGCCGATGTACCGGTACGCGGCGCCGCAGAAGGGCCGGTTCCGCGAGCACTGGCAGTGCTCGGTCGAGGCGATCGGCTCGGACGATCCCGCGCTCGACGCCGAGGTGATCCAGCTCTACACCGAGTTCGCGCGACGCGTCGGAATCACGAGGTACGCGCTGCAGCTCAACTCGATCGGCGACGCGGCGTGCCGGCCCGCCTACGTCGAGCGGCTCGCCGCCTGGCTCGAGGAGCACGACGACGTGCTCGACGCGGACGCGCGGGCGAAGCGCGCGACGAACCCGCTCCGCGTCTTCGACGTGAAGAACCCGGACGTGCGCGCCGCGCTCGCGGCCGCGCCGAAGATCGGCGAGTCGCTGTGCGCCGAGTGCGCCGCGCACTTCGCCGACGTGCGGCGGTGCCTCGACGCGTACGGCGTCGCATACGAGGTCGAACCGACGCTCGTGCGCGGCCTCGACTACTACACCCGCACCGTCTTCGAGTTCGTCGGCCCGGAGGAGAAGGCCCAGTCGGCGATCTGCTCGGGTGGCCGCTACGACGGCCTCGTCGGGGAGATCGGCGGCCCGCCGACGCCCGGGATCGGGTTCGGCGCCGGGATCGAGCGGGCGCTGCTCGCCCTGGAGCAGGAGGGCGTCGCCGCCGAGCCCGCGGGGGTCGAGGTGTTCTTCGTCCTCGACGGCGCCCCGCGCGAACGGATCCTCGCGGCGATGGCAGAGCTCCGGCGCGCGGGTGTCGCAGCCGACACCGACTACGCCGGTCGCTCGGTGAAAGGCCAGCTCACGCAGGCCGGCCGGAGCGGGGCGCGGACGGTCGTCGTCGCGCGGGCCGACGGCGCGACGGTGCGGCGGTCCGGCGAGGCGGAGCAGGTCGTTCCGCTCGACGAGCTCGCGAGTAGGCTCAGCCGATGACCGTCTGGCGCGATGCCCTCGGCAGTGCTCTGCGCCCCGAGGACGAGGGCCGCGAGGTCACGCTCGCCGGCTGGGTCGCGCGTCGCCGCGACCTCGGCGGGCTCGTGTTCGTCGACCTCCGCGACGGCGACGGCGTCGTCCAGGTCGTGATCAACCCCGAGCATGCGGCCGACGCGGCGGCCGTCGCGCACGAGCTCCGCAACGAGTTCGTGATCCGCGCGCGCGGCACCGTCGTCCGGCGGGCGCCGGAGACCGTGAACTCCGCCATCGCCACAGGGGAGATCGAGGTGCAGGCGAGCGAGCTCGAGATCCTCTCGCGCTCGACGCCGCTCCCGTTCCAGCTCGACGAGGAGAACGTCGACGAGACGCTCCGACTCCGGCACCGGTGGCTCGACCTCCGCCGCGACAAGCTCCAGCGGAACATCCGCCTCCGCGGCCGGATGGTCGGGACGATCCGGCGCGTGATGGAGGAGGCCGGCTTCGTCGACATCCAGACGCCGATCCTGTGGAAGCCGACGCCCGAGGGCGCGCGCGACTTCCTCGTCCCGTCGCGCCTGCAGAAGGGCCGGTTCTACGCGCTCCCGCAGTCGCCGCAGATCGCGAAGCAGCTGCTCGTGATCGCCGGGTTCGAGCGCTACTACCAGATCGCGATCTGCTTCCGCGACGAGGATCTCCGCGCCGATCGCGTACAGGAGATCACGCAGCTCGACGTCGAGATGGCGTTCCCCGACCAGGAGTTCCTGTTCGGGCTGATGGAGCGGATGATCTCGACGGTGTGGCGCGAGTGCATCGGCGTCGAGCTTCCGACGCCGTTCCCGCGACTCACGTACGCGGAGGCCGACAGCCGCTTCGGGAGCGACAAGCCGGACCTGCGCTTCGGGCTCGAGCTCGAGGACGCGACCGCCGTGACGCGCGGCTCGGAGTTCGGCGTCTTCGCGCGCGCGGAGGCGGTGCGGTTCCTCCGCGTCCCGCAGGAGCTGTCGCGGCGCGAGCTCGACGAGCTCGAGGACATCGCGAAGCAGTGGGGCGCGAAGGGGCTCGCGTACCTCGTCTACGACGAGGAGGGCGAGGTGCGCTCGCCGATCGTGAAGTTCCTCTCGGCCGCCGAGCTCGACGCGCTCCGGGGCGAGCCGGCGACGACGCTCCTCTTCGCCGCCGACGGGTGGGACGCGACGTCGCGTGTCCTCGGCGCGCTGCGCCTCCACCTCGGCGAGCGACTCGGGCTGATCGACCAGAGCGCGTGGGCCTGGCTGTGGGTGACGGACTTCCCGATGTTCGAGCGGGACGAGGACGAGGGGCGCTGGACGGCGAAGCACCACCCGTTCACGCGACCGGCGCCGGAGTGGGTCGCCGGCTTCGACGGCGATCCCGAGCATGCGATCGCGCACGCGTACGACCTCGTCGGCAACGGGAACGAGCTCGGCGGCGGCTCGTTCCGGATCCACGAGCCGGACGTGCAGGCGCGCGTCTTCGACATGCTCCGGCTCACGCCGGAGGAGCAGCGGACGAAGTTCGGGTTCCTCCTCGACGCGCTGGCGATGGGCGCGCCGCCGCACGGCGGGATCGCGTTCGGGATCGACCGGATGGCGATGGTGCTCGCCGGCGAGCCGAACCTTCGCGACGTGATCGCGTTCCCGAAGAACCAGGCCGGCGTCGACCCGATGTCGGGCGCGCCGACGACGGTGGAGTCGGCCCAGCTGGACGACCTCGGGATCACGGTCGTCGCGCCCGATCCGGCGCCCGGCGCGCGAAACGGCTGACCTCGACTACAGTGCGACCCGAGCGCCCGACCCCGTTCGCGGGGCCGCGATCCATGTAGAACCAACGCTACGTGAAAGGGAGCTCGTGTCGGCCTCAGGCGCCTGGCGTCGAAAGGGCGCGCGGCACCCACCTGGCTTGCCAGGTTCACACGGGCGCGGTCGGGTCGGCGGGGTCGGGGCGCTCGTATTCCCGCCGCGCCGGGTGCGCCGTCCGACCGGCGTACGATCGAGCCGTGATCGCTCATGTCGTCCTGCACGTGCGGACGGCGCCCGACGGCTCGGTGATCGTCACGCCCGTCGACTTCCGCGCCCTCGCGCTCGGCGCCCCCGACCTCGAGCGCGCGATCGCGGCTCTCGAGCCGAGGCTCGTGGAGGCGCTCGCGAACCTGGACGCCTTCGACCGAGCGTCGTTCTTCGAGCCGCACGACGTCGAGCTCGTCCAGGCGCCCGTCGAGGTGGCGATCGGCGGAAAGGACGCCGTCCCGGTGTTCGCCGCCCAGGAGCCGGCCGACTCGCGCCTCGAGAGCCTCGACCTCGACCTCGCGCCGGCCGGCGCGCCGCGCGCGCTCGAGGAGTCGGACGTCGCGAACGTGCTCGCCGAGCTCGGGGACGACCTGACCGCGCGGGCCGAGGCGGGCCGCTCGGCCGGATCGACCGGCGCGACGACCTCGTCGGCCGGCTCCTCGAGACCCTCGCCGGGCCCGGACGCTCGAGCGTCCTCCTCGTCGGCGGCCGCGAGGTCGGCAAGACCGCGCTGCTGCACGAGATCGCCGCCCGGCTCGTCGCCGGTGACGTCCCGCCCGCCCTGCGCGGGCGGCGGCTGTGGCGGCTCCCCGCGAACGAGCTGATCGCGGGCGCCAGGTACACGGGCATGTGGCAGGACCGCGTGCGCAACCTCGTCGTCGCGCTGCGGGCGACCGGCGCGATCTGCGTCATGGACGACCCGATCCCGATCATCGACGCCGGCCGGTGGAGCGGCAGCGACAACAACGCCGCCACTATGTCGAGGAGGCCGAGCGCTTCTTCCGGCCCGAGTTCTTCAACCGGATCGACCGCGTCGTCGTGTTCGACCCGCTCGACGAAGCCACCGTGCGGCAGATCGCCCGGCGCGAGCTCGGGCGCCTGCTGATGCGCGAGGGCGTCGTGCGGCGGCGGCTCCTCGTCGAGGCCGACGACGAGGCGATCGACGCGCTCGCCGCCGCGGGCTTCCATCCGCGCTACGGCGCCCGGCCGCTCCAGCGCGAGCTCGAGCGCGCCGTGATCCAGCCGCTCGCGGCGCTGATCGTCGAGCGGCGGCCGGGGCCCGGTGCGCTCGCCCGGATCGGCCTGCGCGACGGCCGGGTGTCGGTCGAGCTCGCCGCCGTCGTGGAGCCGTTGCCGACCCGGTCGCCCGGCGGACGCCGAGCGGCGCCTGCGGACGGCACGTTCGCGAAGGCCGTTCGCGCGGTCGCCGACTTCGTCTCGCGGCTCGACAGCGAGGAGGCGACACCGGCGGTGGCGCAGCTCCGCGGCGAGCTCTCCGACGAGGTCGCCCGGACGAACGACCCTGCGTTCTGGGACGACCCCGACGGCGCGCGGGCGACCCTCTCGCGGATCTACGTGCTCGAGCACGTCCTCGACGAGCTCGGCGCGCTGCGCCGCCGAGCCGACGGCCTCACCGAGCTCGCGCGCCAGGTGGCGGCGCGGCGCCAGCGGCATCGCCTCCGCGACGTGTGGTCGGCGCTCGGCGAGATGGACGACGAGCTCGCCGTCCGGCGGCTCGAGCTCGCGGGCGTCGCCGCGGCCGGCGACGGCGGCGAGGCGGTCGTTCGCGTCGTCCCGGTCGGCGACGGAGCCGAAGGGTGGGCGGCGGAGCTGCTCGCGATGTACTGCGCCTGGGCGAACCGGACCGCCCGCGAGGCGACGCGCCTCGACGGCGGCGCGATCGCGGCCCGGATCGACGGGCCGTCCACCTTCGACCTGCTCGAGGGCGAGAGCGGGCTCCATCGGCGCGTCCTCCCGGACCGGAGCGTGGTGCTCGCGCGGGTCGTCGTCGCGCCCGCGTCGGGCGCCGCCGCCGCCGCCGACGACGATGCCGGCACGGTCGTGCGGGTGTACGAGGAGGGCCGCCGGCGGGTCGTCCGCGATCCGCGGACCGGGGCGCGGGAGACGCACCTGAACGCCGTGATCGGCGAGGGCCGGATCGACGCGTTCCTGCTCGCGTGGCTGCGCTCCCGCAGCGAGGCCTCCTCCGGCTGACGCGGCTACGCTGGCCGCCGGATGCGCGAGCTGTTCGGTGACTCCTGGCGCGGCGACCGCTGGGCCGCGGTGCGGCTCCGGGTCGACGGGCAGACGATCGTGCGCGCCGACGCGCCCGGGCTCGCCCGCGATCTCGCCGGGCTGACGCTGCTCGAGGCCGCCGCCGTTCCCGGCGACACGCTCGCGGCCGACGCGCTCGCGAACGCGATCGCGCCCGTCGTGGCCGCGGCGCCGGCGCCGGGCCGCGTCGCCGTCGCGATGAGCGGCGGCGTCGACAGCGCGGTCGCCCTCCTCGCGGCCGGCCCGCGGGCCGTCGGCGTCACGCTCCGCCTCTGGATCGACCCGCGCGGGCCGGACGCCGAGCGGGCCTGCTGCTCGCCCTCGGCCGTCGTCGCCGCGCGCGAGACCTGCCACGCGCTCGGAATCCCGCACGTGACGCTCGACCTGCGCGAGGAGTTCCGGCGCGCGGTCGTCGAGCCGTTCGTCGACGCGTACGCGCGCGGCGAGACCCCGAACCCGTGCACCCGCTGCAATGGCGCGTTCCGGTTCGACGAGCTGCTCGCGTTCGCCGGCCGCATCGGCGCCGGCCGGCTCGCGACCGGCCACTACGCCCGGATCGTCGAACGCGACGGCCGGCCGCTTCTCGGTCGCGCCGTCGACGGCGCGAAGGACCAGAGCTACATGCTCGCGGGCCTCGACCCCTCGCTCCTCGACCGCCTCTGGTTCCCGCTCGGCGGGCAGACGAAGGAGCGCACGCGCGAGCAGGCCGCAGCGGCCGGGCTCGGCGTCGCGACGCGCGCCGACAGCCAGGACGCGTGCTTCCTCGCCGGCGACGACTACCGCGCCTTCCTCGAGCGGCACGGGCTCGAGCCGCGCCGCGGCCGCCTCGTCGACGAGGCCGGCCGCGAGGTCGGCGCGCACGACGGCCACTGGGGATTCACCGTCGGCCAGCGCCGCGGACTCGGTGTCGCCGCTCCCGAGCCGCTGTACGCGCTCGGCGCCGACGCCCGGACGAACACCGTCGTCGTCGGCCCCCGCGCGTCGCTCGCGCGGACGCGCGTGTCGGTCCGCGGCCGCCTCCACGCGGACGTGGGCGAGGTCGACGCGAAGCTGCGCTACCGCTCGCCGGCGGTCCGCGCGACCGTCGAGCCGACCGCAGGCGGGTTCGAGCTCCGGCTCGACGAGCCCGTCTTCGGCGTCGCCCGCGGGCAGGCCGCAGTTCTCTACGACGGCGACGCCGTCGTGGGCTCCGGGCTGATCACCGCCGCGTTCTCTGTCTAAGATCGGACGGTGCTCGCCTACGCCGCCAGCGACGTCGCGTGGATCGCGCTCGCGATCTTCCTGCTCCTCGCCGGCCTCGGGCTCGGGTGGGCGCTGCTCAGACTCGGCGAGACCTTCGGCCGCCTCTCGTCGTTCATCCAGGGGAGCGAGCGCGAGGTGCTGCCGGTGATCCACGAGGTCGGAGGCACGGTCACCCGCGTCAACGCCGAGCTGGACAAGATCGGGGTCGCGACCGACAGCGCCGTCGACGCCGTCGAGAACGTCGACGAGGCGGTGCGCGCGGCCAGCTTCGCCGTCAAGCGGCCGGTGCAGAGGCTGACCGGCCTCACGGCCGGCCTCTCGCACGGGTTCGCGTCGCTGCGTGCGCGCCGCGACGTGCGGCACGCCGTCCAGACCGGGAAGGAAGCCGCGGCCCGGCGCGAGGCGGACTTCGAGGAGGAGCTGCGGCGCGTGCATGAGTGACGAGATCACGCTGACGCTCCCGCGCGACCGTGAGTTCCACCGGGTCGCGCACCTCGTGCTTAGCGGGCTCGCGCTCCGCCTCGACCTCACGATCGAGGCGCTGGAGGACATGCAGATCGGCCTGGCCGCGTTGCTCGACCGCGCCGAGCCGGACGTCGAGGTGACCGTCGCGATGGCCGCACGGGAGGGCGTGCTCGAGGCGAGCGTCGGCCCGCTCGACGTGCAGCGGGAGCTCGACGACCCTGGCGGCTCCGAGCTCGACCTCCGCCGCGTGCTCGAGGCCGTCGTGGACGACGTCGCCGTGGACGGCAGGCGGGTGACGTTGAGCAAGCGGGTCGCCGCCCGTGCTTGACAGCGACAAGGCCCTGCTCCGCCGCTACCACGAGGGCGGCGACCGCCGTGCCCGCGAGGAGCTGATCGAGCGGTACATGTCCCTCGTCCGGTCGCTCGCCCGCCGGTACGCCTATCGCGGCGAGCAGTACGAGGACCTCGTCCAGATCGGCGCGATCGGGCTGATCAAGGCGATCGACCGCTTCGACCTCGGCCGCGGCGTCGAGCTGACGACGTACGCGACCCCGAACATCATCGGCGAGATCAAACGCCACTTCCGCGATCGCGGCTGGGCCGTCCGCGTGCCGCGCGGGCTCCAGGAGCTGAACGTGCGCCTTTCGCGGCTGATCGACCAGCTCACGGTCGAGCTCAGCCGCTCGCCGACGATCCCCGAGCTCGCGAAGGCGGCCGGGGTCGAGGAGGAGGCGGTCCTCGAGGCGATCGAGTCGGGCCGCGCGTACACGTCGGTCTCGCTTTCGACCGGACTCGGCGGGGACGACGACGGCGTCGATCCGCTCGAGTCGCTCGGCGACGTCGAGCCCGAGTACGAGCACTCCGAGGACCGCGCGCTGCTCGCGCCGGGCTTCCGCATCCTCGAGCAACGCGAGCGGACGATCCTCCACCTGCGCTTCTACGAGGGCCAGACGCAGTCCCAGATCGCGCGCCGCGTCGGGATCTCGCAGATGCACGTCTCGCGACTGATCCGCCGCTCGCTCGAGAAGATCCGCGAGGAGATCGCCGCCGACGAGGTCGAGCCCGGGCGGCGCGCGGCACGCCGCCGCTGAGGAATCGGCCCCGACCGTCCTACACTGTCCCGGTGCTGACGACGGCGGAGCTGCGCGAGAGCTTCCTGCGCTTCTACGAGGAGCGCGGGCATCTCCGCATCCCGTCGCACTCGCTCGTGCCGCCGCCGGAGGACGCCTCGACGCTGTTCGTCGTCGCGGGGATGCAGCCGTTCAAGCCGTACTTCCTGCGCACGAAGGAGCCGCCCGGCCCGCGAGCGGTCAGCGTCCAGAAGTGCCTGCGTGCGGGAGGGAAGGACACCGACCTCGAGGACGTCGGGCGCACCGACCGGCACAACTCCTTCTTCGAGATGATGGGCAACTTCTCGTTCGGCGACTACTTCAAGGACGAGGCGGTCGACTTCGCGTGGGAGTTCGTCACCGACGTGCTCGGGCTCGACCCGGAGCGGCTCTGGGTGACGGTGCACGAGGGCGATCCCGTGCTCGAGCTCGGCGAGGACACGGTCGCGATCGAGGCATGGAAGCGCGTCGGCGTTCCGACCGAGCGGATCGTCCGGCTCGGCGACGACAACTTCTGGAAGGCCGCCGAGACCGGGCCGTGCGGGCCGTGCTCGGAGATCTTCTTCGATCGCGGCGCCGAGCACGGGTGCGGCCAGCCAGGCTGCCTGCCGGGACACTGCGACCGCTTCTACGAGTTCTACAACCTCGTCTTCATGCAGTACGACCTGCGGCCCGGGAACGAGCTCGTGCCGCTGCCGGCCGAGAACGTCGACACGGGAATGGGCGTCGAGCGCACCGCCTGCGTGCTCCAGGGCGTCGCGTCCAACTACGACACCGACGGGTTCCGCACGATCATGGACTGGATCGAGGCCAACGCGACCGTGCCGTACGGACAGGACGAGGCGTCGCGGAAGGCCTACCGCGTGCTCGCCGACCACGGCCGCGCGGTCAGCTTCCTCGTCGCCGAGGGCGTGCTCCCGTCGAACGAGGGGCGCGGCTACATCTGCCGGCGCCTGCTCCGCCGTGCGATCCAGCACGGACAGCGGATCGGGCTCGACCGCGTCCACCGGCTCCCGGCGGTCGTGGTCGAGGAGATGGGCGGGGCGTACCCCGAGCTGCGCGAGCACGCGGCCGAGATCGAGCGCGTCGTCGAGATCGAGGAGGAGCGCTTCCGCGAGACGCTCGCGCGCGGGCTGAAGGAGTTCGACGAGCTCGCCGGGCAGGACGCGATCTCGGCCGAGGACGCGTTCACGCTCGCGACCACGTTCGGCTTCCCGATCGAGCTCACGCAGGAGCTCGCCGAGGAGCGCGGCCAGCCGGTCGACGTCGACCGCTTCCGCGAGCTGATGGAGGAGCACCGCGAGATCTCGCGGGCGGGCGGCGAGAAGAGCGACCTGCAGCGCGCGGCAGACTTCGCGCGCGACGCCGGCTTCCGCACCGAGTTCGTCGGCTACGAGAAGACCGACGTGCTCACCGAGCTCGCGGCGGTCGAGGACACTCGGAGGCGGGCTCTTCCTCGCCAAGCTGCGCGAGTCGCCGTTCTACCCGGACGGCGGCGGCCAGGTGACCGACGGCGGCGAGCTCGTCCACGAGGAGAGCGGCGCGGTCGCGGCGCTCCGCGCGGCGTACCGCTTCGGCGACGACCAGGCTCTCGTGTTCGAGGGCGCCGGGTTCGCGGCCGGCGATCGCGTGCGCGCGCTCGTCCCGTGGCGGGTGCGCTTCCCGACGATGGCGAACCACACGGCGACGCACCTGCTCCACGCCGCGCTCCGCGAGGTGCTCGGCGACCACGTGAAGCAGGCCGGCTCGGCCGTGCGGCCCGACAAGCTCCGCTTCGACTTCTCGCACCCGACGCAGCTCGCGCCCGAGGAGCGCGAGCGCGTCGAGCGGATCGTCAACGAGAAGGTGTTCGAGGCGATCCCGGTGCGGACGTTCGTCACGACGATCGACGAGGCGCGGCGGCTCGGCGCGATGGCCCTCTTCGGCGAGAAGTACGGCGAGCACGTCCGCGTGGTCGAGATCGACGGGTTCTCCCGCGAGCTGTGCGGCGGGACGCATGTCCGCTCGACCGCCGAGATCGGCCCGTTCCTGATCGTGAGCGAGGGCTCGGTCGGCTCGGGCGCGCGGCGGATCGAGGCCGTGACCTCCGGCGAGGCGTGGTCCGTCCTCCACGGCCGCTCGCGCGAGCTCGAGGACGTGCGGGCCGAGCTCGAGCAGGCGCGGCGCGAGGCGAAGAAGCCGAAGGCCGCGGAGAAGTCGCTCGAGGTCGAGCCGGAGGTCGAGGTCGTGAACGGGACGAACGTGATCGTGCAGGCGCTCGAGGGCGTCGGCTCGGACGCGCTGCTCGACCTCTCCGACCGGTTCAAGCAGCGGCA
Source organism: uncultured Actinomycetes bacterium (assembly GCA_963729135.1). Taxonomy (GTDB): domain Bacteria; phylum Actinomycetota; class Thermoleophilia; order Gaiellales; family Gaiellaceae; genus PALSA-600. Next base: position 141,315 of record CAVSMT010000006.1, on the reverse strand, counting down.
GTCGCCCGCGGCGGTCGTGCTCGGCTCGCGCGAGAACGGCGCCGTCCACCTCGTCGCGAACTTCGACCAGGCGGTCGCCGAGCGGCTCTCGGCCGGCGACGTCGTCCGCGAGATCGCGCCGATCGTCGGCGGCGGGGGCGGAGGTCGGCCGACGATGGCGCGCGCAGGCGGCAAGCAGCCCGAGAACCTCGGCGACGCGCTCGACCGCGCCCGCGAGCTGATCGCGGCGGCGCTCGCCTGAGATGAAGGTGCTCGCGCTGGACTACGGCTCGGCGCGGACCGGCGTCGCCGTCTCCGATCCCACCGGCACCGTCGCTCGCCCCCTCGTCACGATCGAGCGGGTCGGGCAACCGGCGGGCTTCAAGCATCTGCTCGACGTGATCGGGGTCGAGGCGCCCGAGCGGATCGTCGTCGGGCTGCCGCTCACGCTCCGCGGCGAGCACGGCGCGCAGGCGCGCGAGACCGACGTGTTCGTCGACGCGCTCCGCGCGGCGACCGACGTGCCGATCGAGAGCTACGACGAGCGCTTCACCTCGACCCTCGCGGGGGGTGACGACGCCCGCGCGGCGGCGCACCTGCTGTCGAGCTACCTCGAGTGGCTGACCGCGAGCCGCTGAGACCGCGGCGCCGGCGGCGGCGCCGGGGCCGGATCGTCCTCGCGGCGCTCGCGGTCGTCGCGCTCCTCGCGCTCGCGGCCGGCGTCTCCGTCGTCGCGCTCGGCCGCTCCGGAAGCAAGGCCGCGGCGCCGACGACGACGACCGTCCCGGTCGCGCCGCGCCCGCCGAAGCCGTTCCGGGTCGTCTTCCCCGAGGGCTTCACCCGGGCGCAGATGGCCGTGCGCGTGAAGGCGGTCGCGAAGATCGCCGAGCACGAGCGCCACAAGCCGGTGAGGCTCGACGAGAAGGCGTACCTCGCCGCGAGCCGGCACGCCGTCGTCCCGTGCTTCGGCCGCAAGCAGCAGAAGGACCTCGAGGGCTTCCTGTTCCCGGCGACGTACGACTTCTTCCGCGGGACGCCGTCGCGCGCGCTCGTCCGCGACCAGCTCGAGACGTTCTGCGACCGGTGGCGGACGGTCGACCTCCGCTACGCGCGCTCGAAGAACCTGACGCCGTACGACGTGCTCACGATCGCGTCGATGATCGAGCGCGAGACCGTCGCGCCGAGCGAGCGCCGCCTCGTCGCGGCCGTGATCTACAACCGCCTGCACGACCGGATGCCGCTCGGGATCGACGCGACGCTCCGGTACGGCCTCCACATCCCGCCGACGGCGTCGATCCGCGAGTCGCAGCTCGCGAGCTCGAGCCCGTACAACTCGCGCCGCTTCCTCGGCCTGCCGCCGACGCCGATCGCGAACCCGGGCCTCGCGTCGATCCGCGCCGCCGCGCACCCGGCGAAGGTGCCCTACCTCTACTACGCGCGCAAGCCGGACGGGGTGCATCACTTCTTCACCGCGAGCGGCGATGCGTTCAACGCGTTCCTCGCCGCGCACGGGTACGGCCGGCATTGACCACCCACGTGGCCCTGCTCGGCCATCCGGTGGCGCACTCGCTCTCGCCGCGGATGCAGAACGCCGCGTTCGCGGCGCTCGGCCTCGACTGGGACTACGCCGCGTTCGACGTCGAGGACCCGGTCGAGGCGGTGCGCGCGCTGCGGACGCTCGGCTTCGCCGGGCGCGAACGTGACGATCCCGCACAAGGTCGCCGTCGTCGCCGCGTGCGACGAGGCCGAGGGCGACGCCGTGAACACGCTCGTCTTCCGCGACGGGCGCGTGCTCGGGCTCAACACCGACGTCGCGATCCTCGACGGGATCGCGGCGACCCGCGCGTGCGTGATCGGCGCCGGCGGCGCCGCGCGCACGCTCGCCCCGGCGCTGCCGGCCGACACGCGCGTCTTCTCGCGCCGCGGCGACTGGCCGCCCGACGCCGACGGCTGCGACCTGATCGTGAACGCGACGCCCGTCCGCGACGAGGTGCTCGTCGAGCCGCACGCGGGCCAGACCGTCGTCGACCTCGCGTACGCGGCCGACGGCGGCGAGACCGCCCTCGTCGCCGCGGCGCGCGCGGCCGGCTGCGACGTGGTCGACGGCCGCGAGGCGCTCGTCCGCCAGGGCGCGCGGAGCTTCGAGCTCTGGACGGGCCTGGCCGCGCCGCTCGACGCGATGCGCGCCGCCGTCCGGTCGTAGCCGGCTCGCCGGACCCGCGGAACGTTCGGCCGCGAGGCCACTAGGCTCTCGGCATGTCTCTCCGCCTCGCCACCGCCGGTGAGTCGCACGGGCCCGCGCTCGTCGCGATCCTGACCGGCCTGCCCGCCGGGCTCCTCCTCGACCGCGACGCGATCGACGCCGACCTGCGCCGGCGGCAGGCCGGCTACGGCCGCTCGCCGCGGCAGCAGATCGAGACCGACGAGGTCGAGGTGCTCGCCGGCCTCCGCCACGGGCGCACGATCGGGACGCCGCTCGCGCTCGTCGTCCGCAACCGCGACCACAAGAACTGGACGTGGGGGATGAGCCCGTGGCCGCCCGAGGGCGAGCCGCACGGGAAGGGCACGAAGCCCGTGACGCTGCCGCGGCCCGGGCACGCCGACCTCGCGGGCGTGCTCAAGTACGGGCTCGACGACGTGCGGAACGCGCTCGAGCGCGCGTCGGCCCGGCACACGGCCGTGCACGTCGCCGCCGGCGGCGTCGCGAAGGCGCTGCTCGCGGAGATCGGCGTCGCGGTCGCCGGCTCGACCGTCGACGAGGAAGGGCTGCGGGCCGCGATCGACGCCGCGCGCGCCGAGCGCGACACGGTCGGCGGGATCGTCGAGGTGCGCGCGACGGGCCTCCCGCCGGGGCTCGGCTCGTACGCCGCGAAGGATGACCGCCTCGACGCGCGGCTCGCCGCGGCGGTGATGGGCATCCAGGCGGTGAAGGGCGTCGAGATCGGCGACGGGTTCGCGCTGGCCGGCAAGCGCGGCTCGGAGGCGCACGACGAGATCCGCACCGACCGCCGCCGCGACACGAACCATGCGGGCGGGCTCGAGGCCGGCGTCACGAACGGCGAGGAGCTCGTCGTCCGCGCCGCGATGAAGCCGCTGCCGACGCTGATGAAGCCGCTCGGCTCGGTCGACCTCGCGACCGGCGAGCCGGCGCAGGCGCTCGTCGAGCGGTCGGACGTCGCCGCGGTCGAGGCGCTCGCGGTCGTGGCCGAGGCGGCGGTTGCGTGGGAGCTCGCCCGCACCGCGCTCGACAAGTTCGGCGGCGACGCCGTCGGCGACTTCGTCGCCGCGTCCGAGGCGTACCTCGAGCGCATCCGCTGGGCCGGACCCCGCACGTAACGACTTGCTGCTTGGCTGCGTCGGCCCTCAACAGACATCTCGCGCTCGTCGGCTTCATGGGCGCGGGGAAGACGACGCTCGGCGCGAAGGTCGCGGCGCGGCTGGGGCGGACGTTCGTCGACGTCGACCGGAGCATCGAGGAGACCGTCCACCTCAGCATCGCGGAGCTCTTCGCGACCGGCGGCGAGTCGGCGTTCCGGCGGACGGAGGCGTCCGTGATCCGCGGGCTCCTCGCCTCGACCGAGCCGTCGGTGCTCGCGCTCGGCGGCGGTGCGGTCACGCGGCCGGAGACGCGCGCGCTCCTGCGTAACACGCGCGTCGTCCTGATCGACATCGACGTCGGGACCGCGTGGGAGCGGGTGCGCGGCTCCGACCGCCCGCTCGCGCAGAACCCGGTGCAGTTCCACCGTCTGTACGCCGAGCGCGAGCTGCTGTACGCGGAGGTCGCCGACGCGGTCGCGACCGACGTCGACGGCGTCGTGCTCGGAGCCGGCGGCGTCTACCACGAGCCCGGCGCGCTCGAGTCGCTCGGCGAGCTCGTGCCCGGCGACGGGCCCGTCGCGCTCGTCGCGGACGCGACCGTGATGGGCATCTACGGGCCGCAGGCGCAGGAGGCGCTCGGCCGGCGGCTCGTCTCGACCCACGACCTCCCGGCCGGCGAGGAGGCGAAGCAGCTCGCGATCCTCGCCCGGCTCTGGAGCGAGCTCCGGCTCGACCGCGGCGGCACGATCGTCGCCCTCGGCGGCGGATGCACGACGGACGTCGCCGGGTTCGCGGCCGCGACGTACCTCCGCGGCGTGCCGTGGGTCGCCGTCCCGACGACCCTCGTCGGTCAGGTCGACGCGGCGATCGGCGGCAAGACCGCGATCGACATCCCGGAGGGCAAGAACCTCGTCGGCGCGTTCCACTGGCCGGCCGCGGTCGTGCTCGACCCGGGGCTGCTCGCGACGCTGCCCGAGCGCGAGCGGCGGCAGGGCCGCGCCGAGCACGTGAAGACCGAGCTCCTCGCCGGCCGCGCGCTCGACCTCCGCGGCGTCGCCGCGTACAAGACCGCGATCTGCCTCCGCGACCCGCACGACCGCGGCCCGCGGCGCTGGCTCAACCTCGGCCACACCTTCGCGCACGCGCTCGAGGCCGCCGCGGGCTTCGAGCTGCCGCACGGCGAGGCGGTCGCGCTCGGGCTGCTCGCGGCGCTGCGGCTCTCGGGCCGCGACACCGGGGAGGTCGAGCGCGAGCTCGGGCCGAAGCCGGTCCGGGTCGATCCGGAGCGCGCGTGGCAGGCGCTCCTCCGGGACAAGAAGCGCGAGGGCGACGCGATCGTCGTCGTCCTGCTCGGCCCCGACGGGCCGGTCGTGGAGGGGCGGCCGGCGGCCGAGGTGCGGCGCGAGCTCGAGCGGCTGATCGCTTAAGGTCACGGCGTGCAGGTGCTCGTGCTGAACGGCGTCAACCTCGACGTGCTCGGACGCCGCGATCCGGTGCTGTACGGCGGGATCAGCATGAACGAGCTCGAGACGCGGATCTACGACTGGGCGCAGGAGCTCGGCGTCAGCGTCCGCTGCCGGCAGTCGAACGCCGAGGGCGAGTACATCGGCTGGATCCACGCGTCGTACGACGACGTCGACGCGCTGATCGTGAACCCCGGCGCGTGGAGCCACTACAGCTACGCGATCCGCGACGCGCTCGAGCTGTTCCGCGGGCCGGTCGTCGAGGTGCACCTCTCGAACATCCACGAGCGCGAGGAGTGGCGGCGCACTTCGGTGCTGGCCGACGTCGTCACGCACCGCGTGATCGGCAAGGGCCCGGACGGCTACCGCGAGGCGCTGGCGCACCTCGCGGCCGGCGCTGCGTGACCGACGAGCCGGCCGGCGCCGACGCGGTCGAGCGGGCGATGGAGCTCGTGGCGGCCGACGACACGCCGGACAATCGCGCGGCGCTCTTCCGGCTGCTGCTCGCCGCGACGCTGCTCGCCGCGACGACCGACGCGACCCGCGACGAGACGGACCTCGTGACGTTCGAGGGCGAGGACGGGCCCGTGCTGCCGTCGTTCACGCGGCCGGAGACGCTGCTGCGGTGGCGGCCGTCGGGCTCGGGCTCCGTCGAGCTCGGGGGCCGCGCGCTGTTCGAGCTCGCCGCCGCGAAGCGGACCGGCTGCATCTGGCTCAACCTCGGCTCGGAGACCGCGGGCGTGATCACGCGGCGCGAGCTCGAGGCGCTGGCGCGCGGGCGGCTGCCGCTCGGCGAGGCCGAGGTCGTGGCCGCGGCGAGCGAGGTCCGCGTCGGCCGCGCCCCGAACCCACCGGGCGACGACGTCCTCGGCGCGGTTCGCGCCGCGCTCGGGGCCGAGGGCGCGGCGGTCGCCGCGTGGCTCTTCGTGATGCAGCAGGGGGAGAACGCGCCCGAGCTCGTCGTCGGCGTCGAGCTCACGGGAGGCGCCGACGCGGGAGCCGCGATGCGGGCCGTCGTCGACGGCGCCGGCGACCGCTCCCGGGAGGCGCGCGAGCTCCTGTTCATGGCGCTCGACGGCGGCCTGCTCGCGACGATCGCCGCCGGTTCGGGTGACGAGATCTTCCGGCGGCAATAGCATCCGGGCATGGCCTTTCCCGACCGCATCGAGACGCTCGGCGCGACGCTCGACGAGCCGCTGCTCGTCACGAACCTCGTCAACATCCGCTACCTGACCGGGTTCGACGCGTCGAACGCGGCGCTGCTCGTCGATCCGGACGGGACGACGCGGCTCTACACGGACTTCCGCTACATCGAGGTGGCCGAGACGGTCGCCGGCGTCGAGGCGGTGCAGACGAAGCGGTCGCTCCTCCGGGACGTCGCCGGGCGGCTCGGCCCGCGGGTCGCGTTCGAGGCCGACGCGCTGCCGTACTCCCAGTACGAGGTGCTCGCGGCGGAGGGGCGGACGCTCGTGCCGGCGAGCGGCCTCGTCGAGCGGCTGCGGGCGGTGAAGGACGAGGACGAGCTCACGCGGGTGCGCCGGGCGGCGCGCGCCGCCGACCGCGCGTTCGAGGCGCTGAGCGCGGAGACCTGGATCGGCCGGAGCGAGCGCGAGCTCGCGTGGCGGCTCCAGCAGCTCCTGCACGCCCACGGCGTCGACCGGCTCTCGTTCGAGATCGCGATCGCGACCGGGCCGAACGGCTCGAAGCCGCACGCCGAGCCCGGCGACACGATCGTCGAGGCGCACGCGCTCGTCGTCGCCGACTGGGGCGGGGTGCTCGACGGCTACTGCTCCGACTGCACGCGGACGCTCGCGACCGGCGAGCTGCCGCGCGAGCTCCGCCGCGCCTACGACGTGTGCCTCGAGGCCCAGCTCGCGGCGGTCGAGGGGATCCGGCCGGGGATGACGGGCGCGGAGGCCGACGGGCTCGCGCGCGCCGTGATCGAGGCCGCCGGCCTCGGCGAGCGGTTCGGGCACGGCCTCGGCCACGGCGTCGGCCTCGAGGTCCACGAGGCACCGCGGCTCGCGTCGGAGTCGAAGGACGTGCTCGAGCCCGGGAACGTGGTCACGATCGAGCCGGGGATCTACCTCCCCGGCCTCGGCGGCGTCCGGATCGAGGACCTCGCGATCGTCACCGAGAACGGGGTGGAGGTCCTGAACTCGTTCCCGAAGTCGCTCACGCTCGTCGGCTGACCGCCCGTTCGGGCCGCTCCGGGGACCGTCCCCCCGACCGGTCCGAAAGGGACGACCGTCGAAAACACGGCGCACGCCGGCCGGCGCCGCGTCAGCGGCACGTCGCGGCGGCATCCTCGAACTGCCGGACGAGCGCGCGCAGCTTTGCCCTGCTCTGTTCCGCGACGATCTGCGGGGCGTACGCGAGCGCCGAGGTGCAGCCGGCCGGGATGCGGCACTGCGCCGCCGCGCCGTCGAACTCGTTCCGGAGCTGCTCCACCTCGCGACGGTCGGCCGCACGCTCGATCCTCCGGGTGAGCGCGATCCCCTCGAGGCACGCGGCCGGGACGCCGGCCCGCGCGGTCGGCGGCGCCGTCGTCGTCTCGGTCACGGTATGCGTCACGGTTCCCGGCAAGAAGAGGCGCGCGACCGCGAACCCGGCGAGGAACGCGACGACCGCACTCGCGACGATCACCCACGACGGTCTGATCCGCCGACTCTAGCCAGCCGTCCGCGGGCAGCCCGGCGCTACACTCCCCCGCCGATGGCCGACGTCGTCTCCACGAACCAGTTCCGCAACGGGATGCACATCTCCCTCGACGGCCAGAACTGGCGGATCGTCGAGTTCCAGCACGTGAAGCCCGGGAAGGGCGGCGCGTTCGTCCGGACGAAGCTGAAGTCGATCGACAGCGGCTCCGTCGTCGACCGCACGTTCCGCGCCGGCGAGAAGTTCGAGCGCATCCGCACCGAGACGAAGAGCATGCAGTACCTCTACGACGCCGGCGACGAGGTCGTGTTCATGGACGAGGAGACCTTCGAGCAGCTCACGCTGCCGCGCCCGACGGTCGAGGACGCACTGCCGTTCATGCTCCCGTCGTCGTCGGTCCAGGTGCTGCTCGTGGACGACGAGCCGGCGGGGATCGACCTGCCCGCGTCGGTCGTGCTCCAGGTGAGCGAGACCGAGCCGGGGATCAAGGGCGACACCGTCTCGAACGTGACGAAGCCCGCGACGCTCGAGACGGGCGCGGTCGTGCAGGTGCCGCTGTTCGTGAACGTCGGCGACCGCCTCAAGGTCGACCCGCGCGAGAAGCGCTACATAAGCCGAGCGTAGCCCGTTTGGCTCTGTATCTGGCTCTACGACTGGGTCGGAGCACCTGAGATCGTCTCAGGTGCGCTCAGTTCGGTAGAAAGTTCGGCAGAAAGTTTTGCCTCGACGGCCAGGCTGTCCCGGCCCTCTTCGGGCCTGTCCCGGTGCTCGTCGAGCCGAGAAGCGCGAGAAGCGATCGTTTCCCCGAGCAGCCTCCGCTCGAGCGCGTCCGCGTCCTGACGAAACACGACGCCGGCAAGGTGCAGATACCGCTGCGTCGTCGACACGCTCCGATGTCCGGCGATCCCCATCACCGCGAGCGGTGAGGCTCCCGTAGCGGCGAGGTTCGTCAACGCCGTGTGCCTCATGTCGTGGTGAGGCCGAACATAGTCGGTGATCCCCGCCGCGGCGAGCGCCGCCCTGAACTGCGCCGGGTACCACTTGCTCGTCTCGAGCGGCGTGCCGCGGTCCGGGTGCGCGAACACGTAGTCCCTGTCGGCCCTGTAGCGGCTCGCGGCGAAGTGGTCCGAGAGCTCACGGGCGAGCGTGGGGGAGAGCGCGACGAGCCGCTCGCCCTCCTCGCTCTTGCTCTCCACCACGCGGAGGGTTCCCTCGAGCAGGTTCAGGTCCCGCCAGCGCAGCGCCACGACCTCGCAGCGGCGCAGCCCGGTCAGGGCGAGGGTCAGGAACACCCTTCGCGCCCGAACGTCTGAGAACGCCTTAGAGCGCCTTTCAAAATGCGTTCTCCGGGTGGAGGAGCTTGAGGCAGATCAGGCTGCAGCCGATCGCGAGAAACGCTTCGTGGATGTCATCGCGGCGCTCGTAGCGGATGCGCAGCCTCCGGTACTGATGCAGCCAGGCGATCGTGCGCTCAACGACCCATCGTTTCGTTCCGAGCCCGGAGCCGTGGTCGCTCTTGGGCCACGCGATCTTCGCTTGGATGTGGCGACGACGAAGCTCGCCGCGTCCCGCGCGCGAGTGGTAGGCACGGTCGCCGTAGAGGCTGCGCGGGCGACGGCGCGGTCGGCCGCGGCGGCCGCGCACCGACGGGATCGCATCGACGAGCGGGATCAGCTGGGTGATGTCGTTGCGGTTGCCGCCCGTGAGCGTGACGGCAAGCGGTGTCCCGCGCCCACAAGCGATTACGTGGTGCTTCGAGCCGCTGCGCGAGCGGTCGACAGGGCTTGGACCGGTCTTTTCGCCCCCCCAAACGCTCGCACGTGCGAGCTGTCGACCGCCGCCCGCGACCACTCGATCAGATCCGCCTCGTTCAGCTTCGACAACAGCAGCTCGTGCAGCCGCTGCCACACGCCCGCCTGCTGCCACTCCCGCAGCCGGCGCCAGCAGGTCACCCCAGAGCCGCAGCCCATCTCCTGCGGCAGGTACTCCCACGGGATTCCCGTGCGCAGCACGAACAGAATCCCGGTCAGCACCTTGCGGTCATCGATCCGCTTACGCCCTGGGAACCGGTGCCGCCGCGGCACCTTCGGGATCAGCGGCTCGATCAACACCCACAACTCGTCCGACACCAACGGCCTCGGCATCTGCGCCCCATCCTCCCAGTCGAAGTGGACGCAGCCCGCTTCGCCACCGACGAGCAGGTCCCCTCCTTTATGAAAGGCGCTCTTAGAGACGGCCGGCACCTCTTCCGGCTCGAGAAGCCTCCACCGCCTCCGCGGCTGCTTGGGACGCTCGACCCGCTCGGCCGGGTTCCCGTCGATCAGCTCCTCGCGGCGTGCACTGTCGAGGATCGCGAGGTCACGAGCTACGGTCGATGCGCCGCCCGTGCTCGCGGCCACGAACGCAGCGACCTGCCGCGGCCGGATCTCGGCGAGCGGCATCGGCCCGAACGTCGCGACGAGCCGCCGCTCGACAAACACGTAGGCGCGGATCGTGTTCGGCTTCCACCTCCGCTTCACCGGGCCCGCGTCGAACCAGCCGCGGGCGTAGTCGGCGAACAGCACCTGCCGCGGCTTCCGGTATCCCTTCTGCTCGACGCGCACGAGCCGCTCGCGGAGTTCCTTCTCGGCCTTCCGCTTCGTCCAGCCCTCGGACGCCGGGCCGAGCGTCTCCATGTGCTGCTCGCCGGCCGAGTCCGTGAACTTGATTCGGAACACCTTGCCGCGCTTGCCTTCGTACTCAATGACAGCCGCGCCGCTAGTGCTGTGTCTCTTAAATAGATTGACATGTGGTTGGTGGTCGAGTAGCGTCTAACGGTGGCGGCGGCGATGGTCGAGACGCGGGTTTCCGGTGATGATCGGTTGATGCTGGAGCGCTGGGTCGCGGCGCAGAAGACGCCGCAGAGCGTCGCGGTGCGCGCCAGAATCGTGCTTGCGGCCGCCGTCGGCGAGTCAAACAGCGAGATCGCGCGGTCGCTCGGGGTTAGCCGGCCGACGGTGATTCTGTGGCGGAGCCGTTTCGCTGAAGGCGGCGTGCAGGCACTGACCGAGACGAGGCCCGGCCGCGGCCGCAAGCCGTCGATCTCGGCGGCGAAGGTGAAGGCGATCGTGGAAGCGACAACCCAGACCACCCCGGCCGGGCAGACGCACTGGAGCTGCCGTTCGATGGCCAAGGCGCAAGGCGTCAGCCCGGCGACGGTGCAGCGGATCTGGGACGCGCACGGCTTGAAGCCGCATCGCGTGCGCACGTTCAAGCTCTCGAACGATCCGCGCTTCAGCGAGAAGCTGACCGACGTTGTTGGCCTCTACGTCAACCCGCCCGAGAAGGCGATCGTGCTCTGCGTCGATGAGAAGAGTCAGATCCAGGCGCTCGATCGCACCCAGGCGAGCCTGCCGATGAAGAAGGGCCGTGCCGGCACGATGACCCACGACTACAAGCGCAACGGCACCACGACGCTGTTTGCCGCGCTCAGCGTCCTCGACGGCTCAGTCGTCGGCCAATGTCTGCCCCGCCACCGCCACCAGGAGTTCCTCAAGTTCTTGCGCACCCTCGACCGCGAGTTCCCTGGCGAGCTCGAGCTGCACCTGATCGTCGACAACTACCGCACCCACAAACACGCCAACGTCGAGGCCTGGCTCCGCAGACACCCCCGTTTCCACCTCCACTTCACCCCGACCTCGAGCTCCTGGCTCAATCTCGTCGAGCGCTGGTTCCGCGAGCTGACCGACAAAGCGATCCGCCGCGGCGTCTTCCACAGCGTCCCCGAACTGATCGCCGCAATCGAAGACTTCCTCGCCGCCCACAACGACGACCCCAAACCATTCCTCTGGACCGCCTCAGCCGACGCATCCTCGCCAAGGTCGGACGCTGTAAAGCCGTTCTTGAGACACTGCACTAGGCATCGCCGCCGCCCTCGTCGGACTTGCCGCCCTGGATCAGCGTGAACGTCGGCCGCGGGCCGTGGATCGCGCGAAGCTGGTTCGCGACGCCGCGGAGACGCTCAACGGCCGCGATCGCTCTGCCGTCAACAGAGTCAGGCGGCACAAGCCGCTTCCACTCCTCGATCTTGGCCCACGCTTCCCGCTCCTCCTCGACGCTACGCATGGCTCTCCTCGGCGAGTTCGCTGTTCGCAGCGTCGGACAGCACCCACCAGTACAACGGGTCGTCATCGTCCTCGACGTCCGGGTCGTCGATCCGCGCCCACACGAGCGGCTCGCACCCCACAGGCGGCTTGAAGCCAAGGCCGTACACGATGATCTCGCCGACGGTCGTCGCCATCGCGTTCATCTGCTCCTTGAGCAACGCGCCTGGCTGCCGGAACCCGCTCGAACAACCCGCGACAGGCCGGCGCCGCTCTACGTGCTCGGCCGCGTGCAGGAAGCGGGTGTCACGGCGCAGAAGCCGGAAGCTGTGGACGACGCTTGAGGTGATGGGCTCGTCACGGTCGGACGAGTGGCCCACCGACCCCGCTGTATTCGCTGCGCTCGCGGCTGAGCATGGTCCTCTTCGATCTGGACGTGTGCGCGACAGGGGAGAACGCCAAGTGCGACCGGTTCTTCACCCGCGAAGACGACGGGCTGGCGCAGGCGTGGACGGGCCGCGTGTGGATGAACCCGCCGTATGGCCGCATGATCGGTGAGTGGATGCGGAAGGCGTGGGAGTCGTCGCAGACGACCGCGGAGCTCGTCGTGTGTCTTGTGCCGGCGCGCACCGATACCCGGTGGTGGCACGAGTACGCGGTCCAGTGGAGAGATCACGTTCTTACGCGGCCGGTTGAGGTTCGGGAATGCGACGGCCTCGGCGCCGTTTCCGTCCGCGGTCATCGTCTTTCGTGACGCTCAGACGAGTCACGAAACAGGCTGCTTTTGAGGATGCGGCTTGACAGTCGGGCACGGTCGATCAATGGTCGGCCTTGCGTGTTGCGATTCCGCCGCATCCGCAGGTTCTCCTTTTCGTCGTTCCTGCCGACGCCATCTTTGGTGTGGGCGAGAATGCGCGGGCCGTCGCGGCCGGAGGCGGAATCTCCGTGCCGCGGCGGCTTCATGCGCTGACAGGAGTTCCAAGATGAGCACCGCTGTTCTTCCCCGTGAGCACGCGCTCGCGCTTTGCGTCGCCGAGGAGGAGATCTCCCTTGTAAGCAAGGAACTGGACGGTCTCAACGACGAGGTCGGCGAGATCCTTTGGTCGCTGCCGGTCGTCGACAAACCGCATTACGACTCGGAAGCGGACAACGGTCGCGAATGCGACGCGTTCCTCAACGCCCTCGTCGAAGAGACGGAGGCCGCGCTCGCGGCCGGCTACGCACCGGATCTGACGGAGGCCGCGGGGGTGGTTGACGACGCTCGCGTGCTCGAGATCGTGCTGAAGGCGAGGACGACGCTTCTGCTCGCGCAGCGCCTCGTTCGGGCGAGCGACACGATGAAGGCGCTCGCGTACGCGCTCCAGCCGGAGCTCAAGATGCTCAAGGAGCCCCTCGATGCCTAGCGCCGAGGATCGGATCGCGGAGCTCGAGGAGCAGGTCGCGCCGCACAACGCTTCACGAGCGCCTCAGAGCGATCGTCCGGCCCGGCTGCTTGCAGCTCGCCAGCCACCGGTCGACGTCCTCAACGTCGAACCTCACGTACCGGCCCAACCTGACCATCGCGCCCGATCGCGCCGACTCGAGCACCCACGACTTCGGCACGCCGAGGCGCACCGCAACCTCCGCCGCATCGACGAGGCGCACGCTCACGGCTTCACCCGGTCAGGGTCGTCGAACGGAACGAACCACTCGCCGGCCTCAACGTCCCAGTCGACCTGGCCGTGCACCTTCGCGAGATCCAGGCCACGACCCAACTGCTCGCCGCCCTCCTCGAGCACACAGTGAAGACAGACCGCCTCGCTCGCATCGACCACGTCGTCGTCCGGGTCGACGTCCGCGAAGAACACGACGAACCCCGAATCGCCCGGCCCCTGCGGCTTCGCCCACGAGATCGACATCGCCGGCGGCACCGACCCACACACAATCGCGACCCGCTCCACCCTCACCAATCCCTCGAGCGGAGCATCCCGCGCGCAGCCCGCAGCGTCGGAAGCTGACCGCCCGTCTTCCGGTTGCAGCTCGCGTGCTGGGGAGAGCTCCCGCCTGGCCTCAGTCGACGGAGACGCGAGATCGCTTCGCGCGCTCCGGCTCCGTGCGCTTGGAGTGGACCGACGGGCGCGGCCCCAACGCTGAGAGCCTCCCTCTCTACTCGCCTCCGTAGGCGAGCAGACCCACGAACTATCGGAGGGCTTCCACTCGATCGAGGTGGTACTCGAAGCGGTCTTGCGCGCCGAGGACATCGACACGCTCCTCAGGCCGGACGAGCCGACGCGGTGACCGCCGGACAGGTCAGCGCGACAGGCTGATGTTCGAGCGCTCCGGCCAGCCGCTGGGGCTCTCGCGGGATCGCTAGTCGCGCGAGGGGTAAACGCCGTCGACGGCGATGATGTACTAGCCGCCCGCGCTGGGCGGAGCGATGTTGGGAAGCGCGAAGGTCGTGGTGCCATCCCCGCCATAGCCCGGCCCGAGGATCGAGAACAGCGCGGAGTTCTGATCGATCGACAGCGTCTTCCCGTTGCAGAGCGCCCAGCCCGTCGGGGCGTAGCTGCCAGCGAACAAGACGACGGTTCCCATTAGTGGCTCCACGACGAGACCTCCTGGTCTTTGGGGGCCGCCAACCCTAGCTGGCGTCTCTCCCATCTCACCTTTAGTCCGGCGCGCCGGAGCCGATCAGACGCCGTACTCGAGCTCAGCGCACGTCGGGCAGAAGAACACGACCGGCGGCAGCCCTTCCAGGTCGTCGTCCTCGATTCGGTCGGCAGGTCTGTCCTGTATCCGCGCCAGCCGTTCGCGTCGAAGGTGCTCGAGGCGCCGCACTCGGTGCATTTCAGCTGTCCGGGCAGCCGGCCGGCACGCGGGTTCAGGCGTCCTGCGAGCTCGTCGGCGTCCACGCGCGGGCGGCTATCGCATAGGTCGCTCCGCGCTGGCGGGGCCAAGGAACCCAACCCGGGGCCGCAGGCCGGGCTTACGTCCCTGACCCCCGCTGCAGCGCAGGCGCAGAACGCTACCCACTCCGTGGCCGGGGTGAGACCGTGATTCGGCGCAACGTTCGCCGGAGGGGGGAAACTCTGAAGCGTCCGCGAATCGCGGCGCTCGATGCCTTCGAGTCTCTCTCACGGAAGGGGAACCATCCGATGTTGGCAACCGCCCGCACCCATGCTTCACGCCCTCTCTCGATCATCGTTTCTCTCTCGACGACCCCGCACAGGATCAACGCGCGACTCGCGACGGCGCTAGTCGCGACCGCGACGCTGGCCGGGGCACTCGCAGGCCTCTGGGACGGGCCCTAACCCCTAGGCGCGAGCGCGCTGCGGTGGCCGGTGTTCGCGTCGGTTCCCGCAGCGCCCTCGCGAGAGCTGTCGGGCGGCCCGGCCCTGAGTGGGCCGCCCGACATTCGGCGCAGTTCAGTCCCGCGACCGCCTCGCGGGCAGATTATGCTCGCTGGGGGTGGGCGTCGAGGCTCGCCGGCGCCGCGTAGAGGGCTTCGCCGAGGCGACATGAGCGGCCGGCGCCCGGGTCAACGAGGCGCCGGCCGCATGCCGCAGATCCAACGCTCCGCCGGGGGGAGGAAGACGAGGTCCCCGACGCAGCTGGCCGAGTCTATGACTCCGTGGCTGCCGTGAACGCTCCAGCCGCCCCTCGACACCGACCGGGAGGCTGGATACGCTGCGCGCCGTTGTCAGGCCGATCACGGAACGGGGGGACCGTGAGCGACACCCGAGCGAACCCAGTGAGCACTGATCGCGACCACGCACGAGACCGTCGTGCTCCCGTGGGAATCGCGGCAGGCGCTCGTCGAGCGACTCCGCGGCCCTGAGTCAGGCGAGCGAGTGATCGCCGCGTTCGAGGCGGCCGGGACGAGTCGGCCCGTGACACTCGACACCGCCGCGAAGCAACTCGTCGCCGACACGATCGCGGCCTGGTCGCGCGATAGCGCCCCTCGTGGGCTCCCGGAGGGCGTCTGGGAACTCCTCGAGACGCTCATCGACGACCTGCGCGAGGAGAACGTCCTAGACGAGGTTTCGGGCAGTCGGTAGGCGGAGGCCGTCTTACCAGTCGGAGCCTTCGCCGAACTCGAGCTCAGCGCAGCCCTCTTCGAGGAACGTGATGCAGGTGCGCCAGCCGCGCGTGTCGCCGGCGCGGTTGACACGGCCGTCGTGCGGGCCCAGACTTCCGCGCCATGATGGACGATGAGAAGCCCAACGAGCCGGACGCCACTGAAGACGCCGAGGTGGATGATCTCGACCTTGACGAAGCCGAGGCCGAAGCCGTCAAGGCGGCGCGGGCGGCGACTACTACAACGGCATGCAGTCGGGCGGGTTCAAGCACGGACTCTGAGCCGTGCTTTGGCCGTGTCCCGAAGAGCGGCCAGCGCCTCGGCATGGCTCGGGCCGCCGAGAGCCGCGAGGCAACCGACGACGAACACGGCGTCGTCGATCGTGACGCTGGACGTCTCGTCGAGCCATCGCTGAAGCCATCGTGCGCCGGCACGGCGCTCGCGGTCGTGATCACGCAGCGCGATCAACGCGGTCAGCTCGAGCGCGTCGGCGAGGTTGACGCCGCGTAGCTGCCGGACGACCGACTCGGCGGCGAGGAGGTCGCCGCGCTCGAGCGCGCGTTGGAAGATCGCGGATGGGTGGCCCTCGGATGTCACGCCTTACAACGTCCTCTCCGGGGCCGGAGCGTCCGAGCCTAACACTCGGTGTACAGGGTGACCCCAGCGCTGCGAGTGGTCTATGCGTTGGACGCGCTCGCTTCCGGCACCGAAACGGGCGCCACCACGGTGATCGGGATCAGCCTGATCGTGCGCCCCGCGAGTTCTGCCGCGGCGAGCTCCCGCATCTCGTCGGTCGAGCGAAGGAGTTCGCCGAGGGTGTCAACCGCCCACCGGAAATCATCGATCACGCTCTGCAGATTCAGGGTGAGCATGCCGTGGTTCAGTTCCCAGTGCTCCCCAGGCTGATTGTGGATCACGACGAACGGTCCGGTCTGTTTGTTTCTTCACCACGGCGTTCCTGAACTCCCAGAGACTGCTGGCATATGCGGCGTTGCCACGACCGCGACCTGGCGGGAACCGTTCGACCACGAACCGCTCGAAGGGCTCGCCGTTGTGGCCTCGACGCTGCTCGTCGGGCACCTGAACGAGTCCCGCGCGAGGATCGCGCCGAGTATAAGTTCAAAGGCGTCATACGCGGCCGACGGTCGGTCACTGCGGAGCAGTCTGCCTACGGGTCGGCGGGCGCATCTCAGGCGCCTAGAGTCGGCCGGCTCCTGGCGGCCATCGCCGGGGCGATAACCCACCCGATCAGCGTCCAGCCGAGGAACAGGTTGAGGACGAACACGGACCCCTGATTCGGCACCTTCCGCGACACCGCCACGAATCGTCGGCAGGAAGTACAGGCAGGCAACGAGGATGAGGCCAAAGAGAAGCCCGCCGCTTGACGACGCGATCATCCGCTCAGCCACCATCGAACTCGCGCTCGGCGCATTCCGGGCAGGAGAACACGACCGCCGGCACGCCCTCGAGGTCGTCGTCCTCGTACTCGGGCGGCAGCTCGGCGCGGTGGGCCTGCCAGCCGCGCGCGTCTCCGATCGCCACTTTCCCGCACTGCGCGCACCTCACCGGGCGAGCTTACGACGAGTCACCTCCTCGCGTTCATGTCTCCTTCATGTGCGCCGGTCGAGCTTTGCTGCATCCCCCGCACCGCGACGCGCCAGCCATGGGCAGACATCGCGAGCGGGGCGGGAGCCGACTCTGCGCACTTTGGGGATGACAGGTTGGGGACCCTGGGCCGCTCAGGGGCTTGCGTCGACGCCCGCCCCACAGGCGAGCATACGCCCCCAGTCCGATTGCGAGAGGACCTTGCTCGCGTGCTCGTAGCGAGCGCAGTGGCAGGAGATGCGCGGCTTTCATGCGGGAGCCGCTGCTCCGGCCTACTGCGCGTGGGTCGCCGGCGTGATCGAATCTTGTCGTCGACGAGAGGATTTGGGGTTCGAGCACTACAAGGAGGTGGCGCAACTGCCGCCTGCCGATCAGGACGAATGGCCGCGACGGCCTATCCCCACTCGCGCGTAGGCGCTGCGGGAGCCGAGGGAGTGGAGTCGACTCCGCGTCACTGGGGGTGACAGGTCAACCCCGGGCCGCATTGGGGGAGTGATGTTTTCCCTGCCGCGGCGAGCCTCGACGCCCGCCCACCGGCGAGCATACGCCGGTCAGGCGCTGAGTGCGAGCCCGTACCAGCGGGTGGCCCGGGACCGCCGGAACGGGGGTGTCAGCCTGCTGGTCGTCGGGAGAACATCGGGGCGGTCAGTGCGGGGTCGGTGGGCCGCGCTCGCTCTGGGGGAGCGAAGCGCGGCCCGCCGACTTCCTAGTCGGCGGCGTCGCCGTTTAGCCGTAGAACCGCCCCGCGTTCGCGCAGACGCTGCTCAACACGATGTGGAAGAAGAAGGCCGCGACAGCCGGGCGGCGGCTTTCATGCGGGGGCCGCCGCCCCGGCCTAATGTCCTACCGGGTCCAGACGTTCGCACCGGTTAGGCGAGGCGCGTCAGTGGTTCATTGTTTCTGGGCCGGCCGCGCGAGGCCTTGGGCTGCCCGCTCGACCTTGCGCGGCCCGCCGTCACCTCGAGGAGGGCGGGAGCCGAGGACGTGGGAATCGGCCGCCTCGGGGTCAAGGGGGCGGTCGACCACTTGCCGCTGGGGGGCTGCGGACCAACCCTGCCGCAACGGGGGCTCGACGCCGGCCCCGCGGGCGAGCATACGCCTGAACGCATAGCTCACGGGCATGCCGAGGAATGACCCAAACGTGTCCTATCGGGCAAGGCGAGGGACGGGCACGGTGGAGGCATACGGCGATCACATCGGTTGCCTGCAAACAAAGGAACTCATGAAGAAGATCATCCTCGCGTTCGCCGTCGCGGCGGTCGCAACTATGGCGGTCGCCGTGTCCGCGTCGGCTGACGTGGCGCGCTACCAGATGCAGTCCATGACGATCACGGCCGTGCAGCCGGAAGGCGCTGTCGGCCAATGGGCGAACGTCTGGACGCACACCTACAAGGTGACGCTGAACCCGTGCGACGGCTCGTTCTCGGGCACCGGCTCGATGAGCGGCACGCTCAGCGGCCCCTATACCCCCACCGAGACGATCACGGGTCACCTCGACGGGAACAAGGTCAGCTTCACGGCGAAGCGCACCGACGGCGTCGTGTACTCGCTGGCCAACGCGCCGCTCGATAACTCGACGGTGACGCTGGCGACCTCGACTCCGGTGGTCCCGTGGGATCTCGAGTTCAAGGTCAGCAACACGATGGGCGCAGCAACGACGGACTACAAGAACCACGGCCAGTACGTCAAGGCGATGGGCGGCGGCGATGACGCGGCTCACTCCTGCATCGGTATGCCGATCGTGAATGCTCCGTTCCAGTGGAACACCACAGGCACCATCGACCCGAAGGTGATGGACGGGACGAACGTCGCGCTGCCGAAGGCGGGCACGTACCGCATCGACGTCTCCGGCACCTGGACGAACGGCCCCTGGGGATGGGTCGACGCCGAATACACGGACAACGGGAACGGCGGCTTCGCCGACGGGTTCAACCGTGATGGCTACACACTTGGTGCCGGCTTCGGCGACCTGCGGGTGAACAACACCGACGTCAACTGGGGCGCTTTTGACCCCTCCCCCTCGCACTCGTACACGCTGGCGATGCCGCTCTCCGGCACCGTGAACCTCGCCATCTTCGACGGCAACAGCATCACGAACACCAAGGGGGACGCCAGCTGGTACGGCGACAACAGCGGCTCGCTCAACTACACGATCACCTACGTCGGCCCGTAGAACTTAGGGCTTTCACCAGTGCAGGGGCACCCTCTCGGGTGCCCCTCGCTGTTGGTGATCGAGATGCCATCGGCCCTGCGTCCGGAGCGCACACCTGCTCGCCCGTTGCCGCCGCCCTGCCTCCCCCGGTAGAAAGTTCCGGTAGAAACAACGGCCCAGCCGTTTAGCTGAGCCGTTGTCGCGAGAAGCGCTACATCGCCAGAGCGAACTAGCCTCAGGTCTAGTAGCTCGCGCCGAGACGCGTTATAAAGGGTGCGCGGTGGCGGACGCCGCGCTAGGCGCGGGGGGCTCCGCCAACTGCTGCATAGCCGCGGTCGCGGCGATTCTCGCCGTGTCGGGGTCTGACACAGGAGGAAGCATGAGCAGAGGCAAGGGTCAGCGTGCGCTCGGACGCCTGGGATCGTTCGTGATCGCGGGTGTGGTGGTGAGTGCGATCGTGGCCGCGATTGCGTTCGCGGCTTCGAGCCGTTCGAACGGAGCGAAGGCCAGTCCGAATACTGCGCCCTTCGGGCACGTCCAGCTCGGGACCACGGGCGTCGAGTTCCCGATGCTCGCCTACTCGTGGGGCGTGTCGAACAGCGGCTCGACCCAGGTGGGCGGCGGCGGAGGGGCCGGGAAGGCGAACGTGCAGGACATCTCCATCACGAAGTCCCAGGACGTGAACACGGTCGAGTTGCTGAAGAAGGTGACGACGGGCGCGCACTACGCGACCGCTGTCGTCACCACGACCGACCCGGCGACGTCGGCCACGCTCGAGTACGACCTGCAGGACGTGCTCGTCACGTCTGACTCGCTCGGTGGCAGCGTCGGTAGCAGCGGTCCGAATGCGAGCAGCCCCACAGAGAACTTCTCGCTGGACTTCGCGAGGGTGACGTGGACGTACACCGATGCCGCCGGACACAGCACCTCGGGGAGCTTCAACACAGCCACGAACACCCCGTAGAGGGACTACTTGCCGCAACTGCTTGGTCGTGGAGGAGCGGGAGCCCGGCCGCTCCTCCACGACCGAGCGCCTTCGAGCGGTGGCGTCGTGCTCTCGTCGCGGCGGCGACGCAGTGCGGAACCGTCAGCTCGCAGCGCCGCGGCCGCGCGCCGCGCGGGCGAGCTCGAGCAGGGCGCGCGCCTCGCGCTCTCGCTCCGCCTCGAGCGCCGCAAGCATCATCGCGGTCACGAACTCCATGCCCTCATCTTCGTCGCCGAGGCATGGAACGAGGGGGCCGGGAGGTATGGAACCGGTGTGTCCGGCCGACGAACCCTGGGGCCGCGTCTCGGGCGCGCCCCAGTGCGAAGGGGCCTGTCCGGCACGGATGCTTCACCTGTGAGCGACAGGAGGAGGAGAGCCCGATGACGAGACCGACTGCCGGAGTGGGGCCGGCGACCGCGGCGGCGCTGCTCGACGTGATCGCCGTCCTGACCCGCTGGCCCGACGAGTCCCGACCGGTCAAGCGCGGCGGTGAGCCATCGTTCGAGGGATTGGTCAAGCGCGACCGCCCGTCCACAGTGGGGCCATGACCGCTGCCACGAGCCTCCTCCCGACCTCGCCGCTCCTCACGCTCACCCCGAGGCGGCCGGGCACCGTCGCGACGGTCGCCGAGGGCGCGTCCGGGCGGATCGCCCAGGGCGAGATCGTGTCGCACGCGGAGCGGCTGTACTTCGTCCTCGGCTTCGACGCGGCCGACGTCCCGGAGCAGCGTGCGTACCTCGAGGACGTCGAGACGCACGAGGTGCGCACGGCCGCGCCGACCGAGCTCGCCGCCTGCGCCCGCGCCGCGGTGGCCTGAGAGCCGGCTACGCGAAGTTGTACGGCGTCCCGAGCGTGTAGGTCGGCGGCGCGGTGATCGCCGACCCGGGCGGGGTGAACGCGAAGGCCTTGGCCTTCCCGTCTCCGACGATGTCGCCGACCGCGCCGATGACGGGCCCGCGCACCGTCCCCGCGTGGTCGGCCGAGAAGTGCGCCTTCGTCGCGGTCTGCGAATCGGCGACGACGCCGCCCTCGAAGAACGAGCCTCCCGTCATGTAGACCGCGGGGTCGTGGCCCGCCGAGTCGAGCGCCCAGATCAGCAGCTCGCCCTGGTTCGGGTCCCAGTGCTCGCCGGGGCAGAGGACGACGGCGGCCGCGCCGGGGCCGGGCCCGCAGAGCGACCCCGAGTTCGCGAAGTTGACCCACCCGTTGAGGTAGAGCGTGCCGCTGCCGCTGTAGAGCGCCTTGTCGTTGTTCTGGACCGTCAGCTCGGCGGTGTCGATGAAGACGGTGCCGCTGACCGTCAGCACGCTCGTCGAGCTGTTCCACGCCAGCGACCCGAGGACGCCGCCCGCGGGCGTGTACGCCGTGCAGTTGAACGACGCGCCGCTGAACGGGCGGAGCGTCCTCGGGCTTCCGGTGCCGACGCTCGAGTCCATCACCGTGTTGGTGTCGAACGGGTCGCTGCCGCTCGAGCACGTGACGGGATGGGCGCAGCCGCTCGTCGACCAGCAGCTTGCCTCGGCGTAGATCGTCGACGCGGCGACGTGCCACGTCGGCCCGGGGGAGACGGTCGCGGTCGTGTAGCTGTTGGCGTAGACGTGCGTCGAGGCGCCGCACGACGTCACCGCGCCGCCCGAGTACCTGCACCCACTCGGCGTGTCCGCGCTCCGGATCGGCCACGGGTTCGCCGCGGGGTTGCCCGGGGAGCCGCCGATCGACGTGCTCGAGTTCGCGATGCTCAGCAGCCCGCCGGCGTACACGTCGAGGGTGCCCCCGGGCGCGGCCGGCTCGACGACGCGCGAGGCGCCGGTCACGTTCAGGCAGCCCGCGACGTAGATCGCCAGATTGGCGCCGCCGGAGTTCGTGATGCTGTTCGGCGACGCCGGCGGGCACGCCGTCGGGTCCTGCATGAAGTACTGGTACCGGAACGCGAACGGCAGCGTGTTCGTGACGCTCACGTCGACGGTCGCCTTCGCCGTCCGGACGAGCTGGCTCCCGGGGGCGGCCGGGTTGACGACCGTGCCCGTGCCGGTCAGCGACCACCGGTCGGCGCTCGAGTCGAACGTGCCGGACCAGCTCACGCCCCCGACCGAGGTCGACTGCGTGCCGCCCACCCAGGAGTTGTCGCCAGGGGTCGTCGTGTTGGCGACGTAGTGCGGCGAGAGCTGGGCGACCGCGTCGTTCACGCCTGCCTGCGCGAGCGCGAAGGCCTGGGCCCCGGCGTTGCTGCGCGCCGCATGGCTGCTGCTCTCCGTGCCGAGGTTGATCCCGACCACGAGGACGATCCCCACGATCACCAGCACCATGAGCGAGAGCACGAGCACGACCCCGCTCTCGTCGTGCGCGATCCGGTCGAGCGTACGCGGCATCCCCCAGAGGTGTCGGCCGCGCGGCGCGGGAGCCGCACCCCTCAGGTTGGGGGATTAGACCGGGCGGAGATGCGCGGTCGCGGCGTCGCGCTCGACGAGCTGGAGGTGGTGCGCGCGCTTCTGCCGGTACATGTCGACGTCCGCGCGGGTCACGAGCGCGAGGCCGTCCTCGGCCCCGTCCCACGTCGCCGCTCCGGCCGAGGCGCGGTGCCACGAGACGAGCGAGCGCTCGAGCCGCTCGATCACGAGGCTCGCCGCGGCCCCGTCGGCGCCCTCGAGCAGGACGGCGAACTCGTCGCCGCCGATCCGGCCGAGGAGGTCGCTCGGCCGCAGCGCCGAGGACCAGCGGCGCGTCACCTCGACGAGGAGCCGGTCGCCGGCCTGGTGGCCGTTGCGGTCGTTGATCTCCTTCAGCCCGTCGAGGTCGAGCACGACGACGCTGACGGGCCGGCCCGAGCGCCTGGCGCGGTCGAGGGCCTCGTCGAGCCGCCGGTACCAGGCGCGCCGGTTCGCGAGCCCGGTCAGCTCGTCGACCGACGCGAGCTCGCCGAGCCGGTGCACGAGGTCGGCCCGCACGAGCGCGACGCCGATCATCCCGGCGAGGGCGGAGAGGGCGCGGGCGTCGGCCTCGCCGAACGCGCCGACCGCGGAGGAGTAGACCTCGAGGACGCCGGCGGGGCCGTCGTCGCCGGGCAGCGGCACGACCACGGCCGACCGGGCCCCGAGGCGGCCGGCCGCGTCGCGGTCGACGTACGGGTCGGAGTGCGTGTCGTGGCAGACGAGCACGCGGCCGGTCCTGAACGCCTCGCCGACGAGCGTCCCGTCGAGCGAGAGCTGCATCCCGAAGTGCGTCTGCGCGTCGCCGGCGGCCGCGGAGACGACGAGCCGGCCGGCGTCGGGCAGCGCGATCGTCGCGCCGTCGGCGCCGGTGAGCTTCACGGCCTCGGAGACGACGGTGCTCATCACCGCGTCCGGCTCGTAGTGCGCGGTCGCGACCGCGGTCTGCGTGGCGACGAGCCGGTCGAGCTCGCGGGCGCGGACGCCGAGCACGGCCGCCTGCCGCCGCTTGTCGGCGATCACGAAGCTTGTGGTCGTGCCGACGACGAGCGAGACGACGAGCCAGAGGGTGACGCCGCGCCAGCCGTGCGACGGATACATCGGCGCGCCGACGAAGACGAGCGGGATCGCGAAGAGGAGCCCGGTCGCGGCGGTCATCACGCCGACCGACCAGCGGGGCAGCACGAGGCCGACCCAAAGCACGGGAAGGATCGCGAGCGCGCCGTAGCCGGAGTTGCTGCCGCCCTGCGCGTGGCGGAGCATGCCGATCAGCACGTCGCAGGCGAGCGGAAAGAGCAGGAGCGCGCCGGCCGGCATCCGCTGCCAGGGCGCGACGGCCGCGATCGCCGCGACCGCGAGCGCGGCGGCGCCGCAGGCGGCGACGAGCGACCAGTTCGTGCCGGCGGTGTGGAGGCCGACGGCGGCGAACGCCAGCGTCGCCAGGCCGGCGAAGGGCACGAGTGGACGGCGCCACGAGATCGGGCGAACCCAGGTCACGCGTGCTGTATCGGCATGCGCTGCCGCGGGGTTTAGGGCCAGTTGCATGGGCGTTGCACGGGCAGCGGCTCCGGCGCGGGGGCGCGGTAAGGTCCGTCGTCGTGCCACGGCTCGTCGACACCACGATCCGCATCCTCGGCCAGGAGCCGCTCGCCGGCGCCATGCCGACCTCGGCGCTCCTCGAGCTCGCCGAGGTGCTCGACCTCGCCGGGTTCGCGTACCTCGAGATCTCGGGCGGCGGCGTCTTCGACAGCGCGGTCCACGGCGGCCTCGAGAGCCCGTGGGAGCGGATCCGCGCGCTGAAGGCCCGGACGAAGACGCCGCTGGCGCTCGCCGATCCGCGGCAGGTTCCTCGTCGGCTCGCGGCCGGTCGGCGCCGAGCTCGCGCGCCGGTTCGTCGCCTCGGCCGCGGCGAGCGGGATCGACGTCTTCCGGCTGCACGACCCGCTCAACGACGCGGGCAACCTGCGCGAGGCGGCCGAGGCGATCCGCGCCGCGGGGCGCGAGTTCGACGCCGGCCTCCTCTACGGCAGCAGCCGCCACGAGGCGCTCGTCGAGGCCGCGCGCCACCTGCCGGAGCTCGGCGCGGCCCGGGTGCTGCTGAACGACCCGGCCGGGCTGCTGCAGCCGCACCGCGCGGGCGAGCTCGTCGCCGAGATCCGCGAGGTCTCCGGCCTGCCGGTCGGCCTCTACTGCCAGGGCCCGGGCGGGAACGCGCTCGCGGCCGCGATCGAGGCCGCGCGCGCCGGCGCCGACCTGATCGCGTGCGCCGTCTTCCCGGTCGCGCTCGCCGTCCATCGCGTCTCGGCGGAGGAGCTCGCGAGCGCGCTCGCCGGCGCCGGTCTCGATCCCG
This sequence comes from uncultured Actinomycetes bacterium, assembly GCA_963729135.1. Taxonomy (GTDB): domain Bacteria; phylum Actinomycetota; class Thermoleophilia; order Gaiellales; family Gaiellaceae; genus PALSA-600. The sequence goes on along the minus strand of CAVSMT010000006.1, from coordinate 116,240 downwards.
GCGTCGACGTCGCGACGCTCTGGCGCGCTGCCGACCTCGTGGACGAGCGCATCGGCGACACGCCGGTGACGCCGCTCGTGCCGCGGATCGCGGTGCGCGCCGCGCGGCGGAAGGTGCCGGTCGGGATCGTCGCCGCCGTCGACGCGCAGCTTCGCGCGCACGGCGCGGGCGGCCGGCTCGACGAGGTGCTCGACGAGCTCGAGCGCGTCCGGGTCGAGGCCGGCTCGCCGCCGCTCGCGGCGCCGATCGGCCAGATCGTCGCCTCGCAGGCGCTCGTGAACGTGCTCGGCGCGAACCGGTACGGGACGATCGTCGACGAGCTCGGCGAGCTCGCGCGCGGCCGCTTCGGCCATACCCCGGGCCCGATCGACCCCGGTCTCGCACGTGCGGTCGAGCTGCTCGGGAACGGCGCCGACGCCGTCGAGGACGTCGAGCTCGAGTCGCTGCGCGAGAGCGCGAAGGGCCTCGCCGCGAGCGAGGAGGAGCTGCTCCTGCTCGCGCTCTTCGGCGAGGAGGCGGAGCCGCTGCTGCGCGCGATCCGCAGCCGCGCGAGCGGCGACGCGCTCGCACCGCCCGGTGTCGACCGGGCGCGCGCGGACCGGATCCGCGAGGTCGTCCAGATCGTCCAGGACTCCGGCGTCGAGGAGATCACGGTCGAGGACGAGGAGATGCGCGTGAGCGTCCGCCGCAGCCTCGAGGAGATCGGCGGCGCGGCGCCCGCGGCGCCGCTCGACGTCGAGGCGGCCGACGCCGAGCCGGCCCCGGCCGCGGGCGTCGTGCGCGTCGAGAGCCCGATGGTCGGGACGTTCTACCGCGCCGCGGGGCCCGGCTCGCCGCCGTTCGTGGAGGAGGGCGACCCCGTCGCGCCGGGGCAGACGCTCTGCATCCTGGAGGCGATGAAGCTGATGAACGAGGTGAAGGCGGAGATCGAGGGCGTCGTCCGGAAGATCCACGTCGAGGACGCCGCGCCGGTCGAGTACGGCCAGCTCCTGCTCGAGCTCGAGCCGCTGAACGGGCGCCCGCGCGATGTTTAGCCGCGTCCTCGTCGCGAACCGGGGCGAGATCGCCGTGCGCGTGATCCGCGCGCTGCACGAGCTCGGCTGCGAGGCGGTCGCGGTGTACTCGACCGCCGACGCGGACGCGCCGCACGTCCGCATGGCCGACCAGGCGGTCCGGGTCGGCCCGGCGCCGGCGTCGGAGAGCTACCTCCGCATCCCGTCGATCGTCGCGGCCGCGGTCACGACCGGCTGCGAGGCCGTTCACCCGGGCTACGGCTTCCTCGCCGAGAACCCCGCCTTCGTCGAGGCGTGCGCCGACAACGACCTCGTGTTCGTCGGCCCGCCGGCGCCGGTGATGCGCGTCATGGGCGACAAGGTCGCGGCGCGGCACGCGATGCGCGACGCCGACGTCCCGGTCGTGCCGGGAACGGACGGAGCGACCACGATCGAGGAGGCGCGCGTCGCCGCGGGCGAGCTCGGGTACCCGGTGCTGCTGAAGGCGGCGGCGGGCGGAGGCGGCAAGGGGATGCGCCTCGTCGAGTCGCCGGAGGAGATCGACGACGCGTTCGGCGCCGCCGCCGGCGAGGCGGACGCGGCGTTCGGCGACCCGCGCCTGTACGTCGAGAAGGTGGTCGAGACGTCGCGGCACGTCGAGATCCAGGTGCTCGCAGACGGCCGCGGCGGCGTCCTCACGCTCGGCGAGCGCGAGTGCTCGATCCAGCGCCGCCACCAGAAGCTCGTGGAGGAGTCGCCGTCGCCGGCGCTCGACGCGGCGCTGCGCGAGGAGATGGAGGCGGCGGCCGAGCGCGCCTGCCGGGCGATCGGCTACGTGAACGCGGGCACGCTCGAGTTCCTGCTCGGGCCCGACGGCGGGTTCTCGTTCATCGAGCTGAACGCGCGGCTCCAGGTCGAGCACCCGGTGACGGAGCTCTGCACGGGGATCGACATCGTGCGGGCGCAGCTCCGGATCGCGGCCGGCGAGGGCCTCGAGCTGAGCGGGCGGGCGCCGCGCACCGGCCACGCGATCGAGGTGCGGCTGAACGCGGAGGACCCGGAGCGGGACTTCCTGCCGGCGCCGGGCGTCGTCACGCGGTTCCGTCCCGCGCTCGGACCGGGCGTCCGGACGGACACGTTCCTCGAGGACGGCACGGCGATCTCGCCGCACTACGACTCGCTGATCGCGAAGCTCGTCGTGTGGGACGTCGACCGGCCGGCGGCGATCGCGCGAGCGGAGCGCGCGCTCCAGGAGACGGTGATCGAAGGCGTCCCGACGACGCTCGCGTTCGCGCTCGCGACGCTCCGCAGCGAGGAGTTCCGCAGCGGCCGGTACTCGACCTCGACGCTGGCCGAGCTCGGGCTGGTGGCGGCATGAGCGTGTGGACGGCCCGTCACGCCTCCGTCACGCTGCCCGGCGCCGTGACACCCGCGGAGCCGCGTCCGCGAGCGACGGGGGAGCCGGCGTGATCTCGCGGCGCGCAGCACGCCGCCAGGCCCTGATGCTCCTGTACCAGTGGGACCTTTCCGGGACGGAGATCGGCGCGCAGTACGAGGGTGAGATCGACCCGTGGGCACGCGTGCTCGTCGAGGAGGTCGCGGCCCAGGCGCCGGAGCTCGACGAGCGGATCACGGCCGCGTCCGACGGCTGGCCGGCCGACCGCCTCGGGGTCGTCGAGCGCAATGCGCTCCGCGTCGCGATCCGCGAGCTCGACCGCGGCGAGGTGCCGGCCGAGGTCGCGATCGACGAGGCGGTCGGGTTTGCGAAGCGCTACGGCTCCGACGAGGGCGGCCGGCTCGTGAACGGGATCCTCGGCCGCATCCAGCGCGAGGAGGTGCTGAGCCAGTGAGCGCAGAGGAAGCTCTGCACCGCGCGGAGGACCTGCTCGCACGGCTCGAGGATGCGCGGGCGAGGCTCGAGGCGACGGAGGACACCGACGAGCGGATCGCCGTGCTCGAGGAGCTCGCGGCGCTCGCGAAAGAGGTCGAGGCGGAGCTGCAGAGCGCCCGCGCCGCCGCGGAGGCCGATGCCGCGGACGCCTGACGAGCTCCGCGAGCTCGTCGAGACCTACCTCGACGACCTGGCCCTGACGCCCGAGCTCGGCACGCTCGCCGAGCCGATCCGCCACGCGCTCGGCGGCAAGCGCGTCCGGCCGGTGCTCTGCCTTGCCGCCGCCGAGGCGACCGGCGCCGACGCCGAGCCGATCCTCCCGGCCGCAGCCGCGGTCGAGCTCGTCCACTCGTTCTCGCTCGTGCACGACGACCTGCCCGCGCTCGACGACGACGACGAGCGCCGCGGCCGGCCGAGCGTCTGGGCCGCGTACGGCGAGGCGACCGCGATCCTCGCGGGCGACGCGCTCCTCGCCGAGGCCGTCCGGCTCGCGCTCTCGTACCCCGTCCCCGAGGTCGCCCGGGAGCTCGTCTCCGCGACGCTCGGGATGATCGGCGGCCAGCAGCTCGACCTCGAGGGCGGCGGCGGCGACCTCGCCGAGCTCCACCGCCTGAAGACCGGCGCGCTCTTCTCGGCCTCGATCATGTGCGGCCTCTGGGCGGCCGGCCTGCCGCCGGCGGAGCACCCGCCGTGGCGCGCGTTCGCGGGCGAGCTCGGCCTTCTCTTCCAGATCGTGGACGACATCCTCGACGGCGACGGCTACGTGGAGACGGTCGGCGCGGAGGAGTCCCGCCGCCTCGCCGACGCCGCCGGCGACCGCGCCCTCGCGCGGCTCGCGGAGATCGACGCCGACACGGCGACGCTCGCCGAGATCGTCGCGGGCCTCGTCGCGCGCACTTCGTGAAGAAGCGCCTCGACGTGCTCCTCGTCGAGCGGGGCCTCGCCGAGAGCCGGGCGCAGGCGCAGGCGCTCGTGCTCGCCGGGCTCGTGCCCGGCCACTCGAAGGCCGGCGAGCAGGTCGACGAGGCGGCGCCGCTCGAGGTCGAGCGCCCGCCGCCGTACGTCTCGCGCGCCGGCCAGAAGCTCGCGCACGCGCTCGACGCGCTCGGTGTCGACCCGGCCGGGCTCGACTGCCTCGACCTCGGCGCGTCGACCGGCGGCTTCACCGACGCGCTCCTCCAGCGCGGCGCGCGCCGGGTGGTCGCGCTCGACGTCGGCCACGGGCAGCTCCACCCGCGCCTCCGCGCCGACCCGCGCGTGACCGTCCTCGAGCGGACGAACGCGCGCGCGCTCGAGACGCTCCCGTTCGCGCCGCAGCTCGTCACGTGCGACGTCTCGTTCATCTCGGTGCGCACGGCGTTGCCGCCCGCGCTCGGCCTCGCCGCGCCGGGCTGGCAGGCGCTCGTCCTCGTCAAGCCGCAGTTCGAGGCGGGTCGGGCAGACGCGCCGAAGGGCGTCGTCCGCGACCCGGCGGTGAGGCGGCGCGTCGCGCGCGGGCTCGCCGAGGCCGCGCTCGGGTGGGAGGCGCGCGTGGCCGGCGTCGTAGACTCGGGGCTGCCCGGCCCGAAGGGAAACCGTGAGCTCTTCCTCCACCTCGTCCACGACACAGAGCCAGAGCTCCCCGAGCAGCTCGACCGCTGGATCGCCGATGCCGCGGCTTGAGCGCGTCGCGGTCGTCACGCGCAACCGGCCGAGAACGGTGGGCGCGGCGGTCGACCGGCTGCGGGCGGTCGCGCGCGACGCCGGCGTCGAGCTCCTGTTCGACGACGCCGAGGCCGAGAAGCACGGCGGCCCACCGGTCGACGCGCGAGGGGCCCAGCTCGCGGTCGTGCTCGGCGGCGACGGCACGATGCTGCGCGCGCTCGCACGCTTCCTCGGGACGGGCGTGCCCGCGCTCGGCGTCAACTTCGGGACGATGGGCTTCCTCACGGCGATGGGCGCCGACGAGCTCGAGACCGGCGTGGCCCGCGTGTTCGCCGGCGACTTCCGGCCGGTCGAGCTGCCGACGCTCGAGCTCGAGCTCGACGGCGTGCGCCACGTCGCCGTGAACGACGCGGTCGTGACGAGCAGCAGGCTCGGCCGGATGATCCAGCTCGGCCACGCGATCGGCGGGGAGGAGCTCGGCGTCGTGCCGTGCGACGGGCTCGTCTGCTCGACGCCGTCCGGGTCGACCGCGTACAACCTCTCGAACCGCGGGCCGGTGCTCGTGTGGGGGCTCGAGGCGATGGCGGTCACGTTCGTCGCGCCGCACACGCTCCACGAGCGGCCGCTGGTCGTCGGGCCGGAGACCGACGTCGTCGTCGAGAACCGCTCCGTCTCCGTGGCCGCGGCGGTGCTCGTCGACGGGGCGCCGGTCGGCGAGCTCCCTCCGGGCGCCAGCGCGACCGTCCGCCTCGGGCCGCAGCGGAGCCTGCTCGCGACGCTGCCCGAGCGCGGCTTCTTCCACCGGTACGGCTCGGTCTTCGGCGCCCGGTAAGCCCTGCCCGGCAGCGGCGGGCGCGAAAAGTCACGCAATTGGCACGAAGCCGTGGCAGTTCCGCGACGGTTTCGCCGATATCGTCGCCCTCGAGGGCGGTGGGGTGCGGCCCCACCCTGGGCGGGGGTGCGCCCGCGGACGCGCCCGAAACGGACGGTCGAAGCGGTCGGGCCGCCGCCGTACGATTGCGCGATGCTCCTCCGCCTCCGCATCGAGAACCTCGTCCTCATCCGCGAGGCCGAGCTCGAGCTCGGGCCGGGGCTGAACGCGATCACCGGGGAGACCGGCGCCGGGAAGACGATCCTCTCGAGCGCGATCGGGCTGCTGCTCGGCGCGCGCGGCGACGCCGCCGCGATCGGCGCCGGCGCGGCCGAGGCGTACGTCGAGGCGGACTTCGACCTGCCCGGCGACGACGCGCTCGGCGCGCTCGCGGAGCTGCGGCCCGACGGCGAGGAGACGCTCACGCTCGCGCGCCGGATCTTCGCCGACGGGCGGACGCGCGCGTACGCGTGGGGTCGGAGCGCGGCGCGCGAGGACGTCGCCGCGGTCGCCGAGCGGCTGCTCGCGATGAGCGGGCAGTTCGAGCAGAGGCGCCTCGCGCGGCCGTCATACCAGCTCGGGGTGCTCGACGCGTTCGCCGGCGTCGAGACGGCCGACGCGCGGCGCGCGTGGCGCGAGCTCGGCGTGGCGCGGCGCGCACACGAGGAGCTGACCCGCGACGCGTCGGCCGCGACGGCCCGGCTCGACGGGCTGCGGGCGCTCGCCGACGACACCGCCGGGCTCGAGCCCGGACAGGAGGACGAGCTGCGCGCGCAGGCCGAGCGGCTCCGCCGCGTCGGCGAGCTCGCGTCCGCCGCAGCGTCCGCCGGCGCGGCGCTCGCGCCGGACGAGGGAGAGGGCGCCGCCGACCTCGTCGCGCAGGCAGAGCGTGCGGTCGCGCCGCTCGACGCGCTCGCGCCCGAGCTCGCGGCCGCGGCCGCGGCCCTGCGCGACGCAGAGCTCTCGCTCCGCGACACGGCCTCGGGGCTGAGCGCCTTCCTCGCCTCGCTCGACACGGAGCCGGGCGGGCTCGACGCGGTCGAGGGCGAGCTCGAGCGGATCGCCGACACGCGGCGCCGGCATCGCGCCGGCTCGTACGCGGAGCTGCTCGAGCGCGGGGAGGAAGCGCGGCGCGAGCTGGCCGCGCTCGCCGACGGCGACGACCCCGCCGCTGCCGCGGCGGCGGCCCTCGCGACGGCCGAGCGCCGCGTCGCCGCCGTCCACGACCGGCTCGCCCGCGCCCGGCGCGAATCGGCGCCACGGTTCGCCGAGGCGGTCGCCGCCGAGCTCGCCGGCATGGGCCTCGGCGCCGGCGAGTTCCGTGCCGAGGTCTCCGCCGGGGCGCCGTCGGCCTCGGGCGCCGACGAGGTCCGGTTCCTGATCCGGCCGAACGCCGGGTTGCCGTTCGCGCCGGTCGCCGAGACCGCGTCCGGCGGCGAGCTCTCGCGGATCGCGCTCGCGATCGCGGCGGTCGGCGGCGGCGAGACGATGGTGTTCGACGAGATCGACGCCGGCGTCGGGGGCCAGACCGCGCACGCGGTCGGCGAGACGCTCCGGCGGCTCGCGTCGCGCGCGCAGGTCGTCACGATCACGCATCTGCCGCAGATCGCGAGCCTCGCGGACCGTCACTTCCGCGTGGAGAAGGTGCCGGGCGACCCGACGCACACGCGGATCGAGCGCGCTCGACGGCGACGAGCGGCGCGACGAGCTCGAGCGGATGCTCGGCGGCGCGGACTTCCTCGCCACGCTCCGCGAATGAGCGAGGCCTCGCGCGAGCTGCTCGCGCCGCGCGAGGACGTGTGGCGGTTCCTCGCCGAGCCGTACCACCTCTCCGACTGGTGGCCCGGAATGGAGAGCGTCGAGCCCGACCGGCGCGGGTTCGCCGAGGGGGCGCGGTGGCGCGTCGCGGTGATCGCCGACCCGCCGAGGCTCGGCAGGATCCGGTTCCCGGCGATGGGCCGGCCCGCCGGCCCGAGAACCGAGCGGACGCTCGTGATCGGCGCGATCGACCTCCACGAACGGTGGGCGTGGGAGCTCGTCGGCGCGGGCGGCGCGCCCCGGTCGGTCGAGGTGCGGCTCTCGGGGCTCGGGCCCGACCGGACGGAGGTCACGGTCTCCGTGAGCGGCGGCTCCGCGCTCGACCGGCGGCTCGCCGAGAGCGCCGTCGATCGGCTCTACGACCTCGTGCAGACCGCCGCGAGCCTGTGACCGTGCTCGCCGAGCGGCTCACGGCGCAGCTTCTCGCCGGGCCGCCTGCGCGGGACCCGCTCGCGGTCGTGGAGCGGCTGCTCGCCGTCCAGGCGCAGGACCCGCGCGGCGCGCGGCTCGCGATCCGTGCGCGCAGCGCCGGGCTCACGGCCGCGGACGTCGACCGCGAGCTGACCGACGAGCGCTCGCTCGTGCTCACGTGGCTGAACCGCGGCACGCTCCACCTCGTCCGCAGCGAGGACTACCCGTGGCTCCAGGCGCTGACGACGCCGCCGCTCGGCGCCGCGGTCGCGCGGCGGCTCGCGCTGGAGGAGATCCCGCCGGGGACCGCCGACCGTGCCGTCGCGACGATCGAGCGGAGCCTCGCGGCCGACGGGCCGCTCACGCGGCTCGAGCTCCGCGAGCGGCTCGACCGGGCCGGCGTCCCGACGCGGGGGCAGGCGCTCGTGCACCTGCTCTTCCTCGCGTGCATCCGCGGCGTCGCCGTGCGCGGGCCGATGCGCGGCCGCGAGCATCCCTACGCGCTCGTCCGCGACTGGCTCGGCGAGCCGGCGCCCGTCGACCGCGACTTGGCGCTCGCCGAGCTCGCGCGGCGGTACCTCGCCGGTCACGGGCCGGCCGACGACCGCGACCTCGCGCGCTGGGCCGGACTGCCGCTCCGCGACGCCCGCGCCGGCCTCGCCGCGATCGCGAGGACGCTCGACCGCACGCGACGACGGCCTCGTCGACCTCGCCGGCCGCGGGCCACCGGCGCCGCTCCCTCCGCCGCGGCTTCTCGGCGCGTTCGAGCCGTTGCTCCTCGGCTGGCGCTCGCGCGACGACGTGCTCGGCGCGCACGCCGGCGCCGTCGTCTCCGGCGGGATCTTCCGGCCCGTCGCGCTCGCGCGCGGGCGGGCGGTCGCGATCTGGCGGCTCCGCGGCGGCGAGGTCGAGCTCGACCCGTTCGCGCCGCTCCCGCGCGCGACCGCGAGCGCGCTCGACGCCGACGCCGCCGACGTGCGGCGGTTCCTCGGCGCCGGGCCATCCGTCCTGGCCGGGCCGTAAGCTCTCGGGGATGGCGAGTGGGGGTCGGGACGCGGCGTTGGTAGGGTTGAAGTCCGTGAGCCCTCTCACGGCGAGACGCCGGCCATGAGCACGAAGTACGTCTTCGTGACCGGCGGCGTCGTCTCGTCGCTCGGCAAGGGCATCACCGCCTCGTCGCTCGGGCGCCTCCTGAAGGCGCGCGGGCTGAAGGTGCAGCTGCAGAAGTTCGACCCGTATCTCAACGTCGACCCCGGGACGATGAGCCCCTTCCAGCACGGCGAGGTGTTCGTGACCGAGGACGGCGCCGAGACCGATCTCGACATCGGCCACTACGAGCGCTTCGTCGACGAGAACCTCTCGCGCGCCGCGAACCACACCGCCGGCGCCGTCTGGGACCGCGTGCTCCGCCGCGAGCGGAAGGGCGAGTACCTCGGCTCGACCGTGCAGGTGATCCCGCACATCACGAACGAGATCAAGGCGCGCGTCCGCTCGGTCGCGAAGGCGAGCGACACCGACGTCGTCATCTCCGAGATCGGCGGCACCGTCGGCGACATCGAGTCGCAGCCGTTCCTCGAGGCGATCCGCCAGTTCCGCCGCGAGGAGGGCCCCGAGAACGTGCTGTACATCCACGTCACCCTCGTCCCGTTCATCGCGAACGCGGGCGAGCTGAAGACGAAGCCGACGCAGCACTCGGTGAACGAGCTGCGCCGCATCGGCATCCATCCCGACGTGCTCGTCTGCCGCTCGGCCGAGCCCCTCACGCAGGACATCCGCGACAAGATCGCGCTCTTCGCCGACGTCGACACCGGCGCCGTCGTCTCGGCGGTCGACGTGCCCGACGTGTATCTCGTCCCGCGGGCGCTCCAGGAGCAGGGCCTCGACCGCGCTCGTCTGCGAGAAGCTCGGCCTCGACACGCCCGAGGCCGACCTCGGCGAGTGGGACGAGCTCGTCGAGCGGCTCGACACGCGGACGGCCACGATCGAGATCGCGCTCGTCGGCAAGTACGTGAAGCTCCACGACGCGTACCTCTCGGTGCACGAGGCGCTGAAGCACGCCGGGATCGCGAACGGCTGCCACGTCAACGTCCGCTGGGTCGACGCCGAGCACATGACCCTCGACGAGGCGCGCGCCGAGCTCGCCGACGTCGACGGCGTCCTCGTCCCCGGCGGCTTCGGCTCGCGCGGCTGGGAGGGGAAGATCCTCGCCTGCCGGGTCGCGCGCGAGGACGCGATCCCGTACCTCGGCATCTGCCTCGGCATGCACGTCGCCGTCTCCGAGTTCGCCCGGCACGTGTGCGGGCTCGACGGCGCGAACTCGACCGAGATGGACCCGGAGACGCCGCACCCCGTGATCGACCTCCTCCCCGACCAGAAGGGGATCGAGGACCTCGGCGGCACGATGCGCCTCGGCGCGCGCGCGGTCGAGATGAGCGACGGCTCGCGCTCGCGCGAGCTCTACGACGGACAGGCGATGATCACGGAGCGGCACCGCCACCGCTACGAGGTGAACAACGCCTACCGGCAGACGCTCGTCGACGAGGGCCTCGTCGTGAGCGGGACGTACCAGGAGGGCCGCCTCGTCGAGATCGTCGAGCTGCCCGACCACCCGTGGTTCGTCGCCTCGCAGTTCCACCCGGAGTTCAAGTCGCGGCCGACGCGGCCCGCGCCGCTCTTCCGCGGGTTCGTCGAGGCGGCCTTCGCCCGCTCGCGCGACCGCGAGGCGTCGCGGCTCGAGATCGCCCGCTGATGCGCGCGATCCTCGTCGAGTTCAAGGCGTTCCTCCTCCGCGGGAACCTGATCGACATCGCGGTCGGGATCGTGATCGGGCTCGCGTTCGCCGCGCTCGTGACGGCGTTCGTCGCCGACCTCGTGACGCCGATCATCGCCGCGATCTTCGGCTCGCACGACTTCTCGGCGCTGTCGTTCACGATCAACGGGAGCCACTTCCTCTACGGCGACTTCTTCAACGCGGTGATCACGTTCGTCTCGATCGCCGCCGCGATCTTCTTCTTCGTCGTCAAGCCGGTGAACGTCCTCACGGCGCGCCGCAAGACCGACCCGCCGCCCGACGTGCGCGCGTGTCCCGAGTGCCTGAGCGAGATCCCGAAGGCCGCGACCCGGTGCGCGTTCTGCACGGCGGTCGTGACGCCGGTCGCGTAGCGCTCGACGTGAGCGAGGCGACGCGCCGGTTGATCGAGGACTACGACGCGGCGTGGAACGCCCAGGATCTCGACGCGCTCTCGTCCTTCCACGCCGACGACGTCGTGTTCGAGAACCACACCGCGGGCGAGCGGGCCGAGGGCGCCGAGGCGGTGCGCGCGCACATCGCGGGGATCTTCGAGCGCTGGCCCTCGCTCCGGTTCCGCGGTCGGCGGCTCTACGCCGGCGACGACTTCGCGGTCAGCGAGTGGACGGCGACGGCGACGCGGCCGGACGGCACCCGGATCGAGTGGGACGGCGTGGACGTGTTCCCGCTCCGCGACGGGAAGATCGCGCGCAAGGACGTCTACTCGGCCTCGCACGCGCCGCGCGTCGTCGAGCCGACCCGCGGCGCGTAGGATCCGGCGGTGCCCGAGGTCCTCGATCTCTTCCTCGAGCTGGCCGCGGTGCCGAGCCCGTCCGGCGAGGAGCGCGACGTCGCCGACCGCGTGCTCGCGTACCTCCGCGACCTCGGGCTCGAGCCCGACGAGGACGGCGCCGCGGCGACCGACGGCTGGTCGATGGGCAACGTCTACGCGCGCGCCGCGCCGACCGTCGCCCGGCGAGCCGATCTTCCTCTGCGCGCACCTCGACACGGTTCCGCCGACCGACGCGATCGAGCCGGTCGTCGAGGACGGCGTCGTCCGCAACGCACGGCCGCGCGATCCTCGGCAGCGACAACAAGGCCGCGGTCGCGGCGATGCTCGAGGCGACGCGGCGCGTGCTCGCCGAGGGCCGGCCGCACGCCGGGATCGAGCTCCTGTTCACGCCGAAGGAGGAGATCGGCCTCCTCGGCGCGTACGCGTTCGACCACCGGCGGCTCGACGCCCACGTCGGCTACGTCTACGACCAGGCCGCGCCGATCGGCGACGTGATCCTCGGCGCGCCGTCGGCGCAGCAGCTCGAGATCACGTTCCACGGCCGCGCCGCGCACGCCGGCATGTACCCGGAGGACGGCCGCTCCGCGGTCGCCGCCGCCGCGCGCGCGATCTCCGAGATGCGGCTCGGCCGGATCGACGAGGAGACGACCGCGAACATCGGCGTCATCTCCGGCGGCACCGCCGCGAACGTCGTCCCGGAGTGGTGCCGGCTCGTCGGCGACGCTCGCTCCCACGACGAGCGGAAGCTCGCCGACGTCGTCCAGTCGATCCAGGACGCGGTCACGTTCGCCGCCGGCGTCGCCGAGGTCGAGGCCGAGACGATCGTCAAGCGGAGCTACCGCGCGTACCGGTTCAAGCGCGACGACCTCGCCGTCCGCCTCGCCGCCGACGCGCTCGACCGCTGCGGCTTCGAGACGCGGTACGGCCTCTCGGGCGGCGCCGCGGATGCGAACGTCTTCAACGAGCGAGGCCTCCAGTGCGTGAACCTCGCGAACGGGATGGCGGAGATCCACACCGCCGACGAGCACATCGCCGTCGCCGACCTCGAGGCGATGGTCGAGGTCACGCTCGCGCTCGTCGACGCGGCGCGCGCCTGAGAGCTACTTCGCCGGCCTGAGCTGGCGCCACTGCGCGACCGACCCCGTGTTCGGATCGAAGGCGGCGTCGTCCGAGAGCACGTAGTCGCCGTTCGCGGAGGCCCATGCGTGGCCGTAGTCGGAGGGGAGCTGCACCTGTGCGCCTCCGAACGGGTCGTCGTAGCTCTCGACGCCGCGGATCTGGCTCGCTCTCGGCGTCGTAGATCCGGTCGTAGGCCTGCTGCTGCGCGCCCCACGCGTCGCTCGTCTGCTGCGTGATCGCGCCGCTGCCGGCGGAGATCGAGCGGCTGAGCGCGCCCGCCGCCTGGATCGACTGCATCTGCCCCTTGATCCAGAGGTTGAAGACGTGCTGGTAGCCGGCGTACCACTTCAGGCTCGGGCGCACCGACGAGACCATCGACCTGGAGCAGCGGCGCCGCCGCGTCGAGCCGGCCGCGCGGCGCCCGGAACGAGTACAGGAGCTGCGGCTACCAGAGCGTCGCGCCCGGCACGACCGGCGAGCCGGTGTACGAGACGACCGTGTAGAAGTCCTCCTCCATCGCCCGCCCGGCCTGCGTGTAGGCGATGCGGACGCGGGCGGCGTCGTAGCGGCTCGACGTCACCGGCCCGGTGCCGCGCGCGGTGAGCGCCTTCGCGACCTTCGGCAGTTCGACCGCCTGCTCGATCCGCGGGTGCAGACGCGCGCGGAACGCCGGCAGGATGAGCTGCTCGATCATCGCGATCGCGCCGATCGGGGCGCGGACCTCCATCCCGAGGTAGTTCTGGCCGACGCCGATGCCCGCGATGCCGCCGTTCTCCCAGACCTGCGGGATCAGCGGGAACGACTCGAGCGCCTCAGGGGCGTGCGGGTTGCGGACCTGCATCACGACCGAGGCGACGTTCGAGTAGTGCAGGTTCCAGGCCACGCCGCCTGTCCTGATCCACCCGTTCGGGACGAGCATCCGGAACGCCTCGACGTTCGCCGCTGACGGGGTCGATCACCTTCAGCGTGTGGAGGCGGAGCGGCGGCTGGTGGTGCGCGGCCGGCGCTGCGACGGCGGCGGCAGCAGCCGCGAGCGCGACCGCGGGCAGGAGCAGCAGCCGGTGCCGGAACCGCCCCCTCGTCCGCGTGCTCGCAGCCACGAGCCCTCGTTCGTACCACGTCTCGCGCGGCAAGACAAGCCGCCGGAGGCGTATGGTGCGCGGCCGTGAGGATCGGCGTCCCGACCGAGGTGAAGCAGGACGAGTACCGCGTCGCGCTGACGCCCGCCGGCGCGCTCGAGCTCGTCCGGCTCGGGCACGAGGTCGCCGTCGAGGCCGGCGCCGGCGCCGGGAGCGCGTTCGCGGACGCGGACTACGAGCGTGTGGGCGCGCGCATCGCCGCGGTCGACGAGGTGTGGGCCGGAGCCGACCTGGTGCTGAAGGTGAAGGAGCCGACGGCCGCGGAGTTCGGCCGGCTCCGCGAAGAGCTGACGCTCTTCACGTACCTGCACCTCGCCGCCGACGAGCCGCTCACGCGCGCGCTCGCCGAGTCCGGCACCGCCGCGGTCGCGTACGAGACGGTCGAGACCCCGAACGGCGCGCTGCCGCTGCTCGCGCCGATGTCGGAAGTCGCGGGCAAGCTCGCCGCGCAGGCCGGCGCGTACTTCCTCGAGAAGCCGTTCGGCGGCCGCGGGCTCCTCCTCGGAGCCGTGCCGGGCGTCGCGCCGGGCGAGGTCGTGATCATCGGCGGCGGGATCGTCGGCTACAACGCCGCGATCGTCGCGCTCGGGCTCGGCGCGCAGGTGACGATCCTCGAGCGCTCGCTCGACCGGATGCGCCACCTCGAGGAGGTGCTCTCCGGCCGCGTCACGCTGCTCATGTCCTCGGCCCTCCAGATCGAGGCGTCCGTCGCGGGCGCCGACCTCGTGATCGGCGCGGTGCTGATCCCGGGCGCACGCGCACCGAAGCTCGTCACGCGCGAGCAGATCGGCGGGATGAAGGAGGGCGCCGTCGTCGTCGACGTCGCGATCGACCAGGGCGGCTGCTTCGAGACCTCGCGGCCGACGACGCACTCCGACCCGGTGTACGTCGTCGACGGCGTGATCCACTTCTGCGTCACGAACATGCCGGGCGGCGTGCCGGTCACGTCGACGCACGCGCTCACGAACGCGACGCTCCCGTACGTGGAGGCGATCGCCGAGCTCGGCCTCCGCGGCGCGGTCGCCGGCGACCCGGCGCTCGCGAAGGGCGTCAACGTCCTCGGCGGGAAGATCACGTACGACGCGGTCGCCGAGGCGCACGGCCTCGAGTACACGCCGCTCGACGTGGCCCTCTCGCTCGTCGGGCTCTAGCTCTCGACGTTCTCGCCGGTCGCAGCCGCCGCCGCGGCGGCAGCCTTCTTGCGCTTGTTCTCGGGGTTCGGCGAGAACCGCACGACGAGCCACGTGATGCCTGCGGCGAGGGCGACCACCGCGACGATGAAGAGCACGAGGCCGATCAGGCCGAGGACGGTTTCCACCCGTTTAGGATAGCCCTCGCGCCTTCGGGCGAGAGACGAGTGCTTCGATGAATCCCCCAGACCGAGTCGCGACCTGAGCCCTTCGACGAAACCGGAGCCGTAGGCTTGCCTCGCGCATGCGTGATCGTCCTCGACGCCGTCGGGGCGGGAGAGCTGCCCGACGCGGGCGACTACGGCGACGGGGGCTCGGACACCCTCGGCAACATCGCGCGCGCCGTCGGCGGCCTCGACCTGCCGACGCTCGAGGCGCTCGGGCTCGGGAACGTCGCGCCGCTCGAGGGATGCCCGCCGCAGCCGGGCGCGCCGGCCGTCGCCGGCCGGCTCGCGGAACGCTCGCGCGGGAAGGACACGACCACCGGCCACTGGGAGCTGATGGGGATCGTCACGCCGCAGGCGATGCCGACGTATCCCGCACGGTTTCCCCGACGAGGTGATCGACCCGTTCATGAACCGGACCGGCCACGGCGTGATCGGGAACACGCCCGCGAGCGGTACCGAGATCATCCAGGAGCTCGGCGAGGAGCATCAGCGCACGGGCAAGTGGATCGTCTACACGAGCGCCGACTCCGTCTTCCAGATCGCGGCGCACGAGGAGACGATCCCGCTCGAAGAGCTGTACGACGCGTGCCGGACGGCGCGCGAGCTCCTCACCGGGAAGCACGCCGTCGGGCGTGTGATCGCGCGGCCGTTCCTCGGCACGCCGGGCAACTACGTCCGAACCGCGAACCGCCACGACTTCTCGCTCGAGCCGCGGCGGCCGAACTACCTCTCGCTCGTCCGGCAGGCGGGGAAGAAGGTCTACGGCGTCGGCAAGATCAACGACATCTTCGCCGGCTGCGACGTCGACGAGTCGTTCCCGACGAAGTCGAACGTCGAGGGAATCACGCGCACCGAGGAGCTGTTGCGCGAGATCGACGACGGCTTCGTCTTCGTGAACCTCGTCGAGACGGACATGCTCTGGGGGCACCGCAACGACCCGGAGAACTTCCACCGGTGCCTGCAGGACTTCGACCGGCGGCTGCCCGACCTGCTCGACGCGCTCGGCGAGGGCGACCTGCTGATCGTCACGTCGGACCACGGCTGCGACCCGACGACGCCGTCGACCGACCACTCGCGCGAGTACGCGCTCCTGCTCGCGTACGTCGAGGGGCGGAACGCGGCCGGCCGGCTCCACGAAGGCGGCGAGTTCGCCGACGTCGGCGCGACGGTGAACGCGTGGCTCGGCGGCGGGTCGTCGCGCTCCCTGACGGGCAGGCCGATCGTCGCGCCGTGATCCGTCCGGCGGAGCTGATCCAGCGCAAGCGCGACGGCGAGGAGCTCGGGGCGGGCGAGCTCGCCGAGCTCGTCTCCGGGTACGGGCGCGGCGAGATTCCCGACTACCAGATGGCCGCGTTCTGCATGGCCGTGTTCTTCCGCGGCATGACGCCGCGCGAGACGTTCGCGCTGACGCAGGCGCTGATCGCGAGCGGCGAGACGGTCGACCTGAGCGCGGCGCTCGGGCGCAAGGTCGTCGACAAGCACTCGACAGGCGGCGTGGGGGACAAGACCTCGCTCGCCGTCGGCCCGATCGTCGCCGCGTGCGGCGTGCCGTTCGGGAAGATGAGCGGCCGCGGGCTCGGCCACACCGGCGGCACGCTCGACAAGCTCGAGTCCGTGCCCGGGTTCCGCGTCGAGCTCTCGATCGACGAGCTCGTCGCGCAGGTCCGCGACGTCGGCGTGGCGATCATCGGCCAGACCGCCGACCTCGTCCCCGCGGACAAGTCGCTCTACGGGCTCCGCGACGTGACCGCGACGGTCGACGAGGTCTCGCTGATCGCGGCCTCGATCATGTCGAAGAAGATCGCCGCCGGCGCGCAGGCGATCGTCCTCGACGTGAAGGTCGGCGACGGCGCCTTCATGAAGACGATCGATGAGGCGCGCCGGCTCGCCGAGGCGATGCGGAGCCTCGGTGTCGAGGCGCGGGCTGCGAGGTCGTCTGCCTGCTCACCGACATGGACCAGCCGCTCGGGTCCGCGGTCGGGAACGCGCTCGAGATCCGCGAGGCGCTCGACACCGTCCGCGGGCGCGGGCCGGCGGACTTCACCGAGCTCGTGCTCGAGGCGTGCTCGCGGCTGCTCGCGCTCTCCGACCTCGGCGTCGACCTCGCCGAGGGCCGGCGACGCGCGCAGGCGGCGACGACCGACGGCTCGGCCGAGGCGACCTGGCGCCGCTGGCTCGAGGCGCAGGGCGGGACCGCTGACGAGGGCGCGCTCGCGACCGCGCCGATCGTGCGCGAGGTGACGGCCCCGCGCGCGGGCGTCGTCGCGCGGCTCGGCGCGATCGCGGTCGGCAACGCCGCGCTCCACCTCGGCGCCGGCCGGCGCACGAAGGACGACACGATCGACCACGCTGTCGGCGTCGTCTGCCGGCGCAAGCGCGGCGACGAGGTCGACGCGGGCGACGTCCTCGCCGAGGTGCACGCTCGCGACGAGCAGTCGGCCGCCGACGCGGTCGCCGAGGTCGCGGCCGCTTACGAGCTCGGGGACGAGCCCGTCCCGTCGCGGCCGGTGCTGCTCGAGGTCGTCGGCTAGCCCGCAGGCCGCGCGGCGACCGTGCCCGAGCTGCCCGAGGTCGAGTCCGTCCGCCGACGGCTCGCGCCGCTCCTCGAGGGGCGCAGGCTCGAGCGGGTTCAGATCGACGACGCCCGCCTCACACGGCCGTTCGCGCCAGATGCCGTCGCGCGCGAGCTCGAGGGCGAGCGAGTCCGCGCGGTCGAGCGCCGCGGCAAGTATCTGATTGTCCGGTTCGACTCGGGTCGCGCTCTCCTGATCCACCTCCGGATGACGGGGTCGTTGCGTCACGCGCCGGCCGGGACGCTCCCGGAGGATCCCCACCGGCGGGCCGTTGTCAGATTGGCAGACGGCTCGGACGTCGCCTACCGCGACGTGCGCCGGTTCGGGACGTGGCTCCTCCTCGAGCCGGACGAGGTCGAGCCGTACCTCGACGCGCGCATCGGGCCGGAGCCGCTCTCGCCGGCGTTCCGAGCGCGCGATCTCGCCGCGCGGCTCGCCGGCCGGCGCGCGCCCGTGAAGGCGGCGATTCTCGACCAGCGCACCGTCGCCGGGCTCGGGAACATCTACGCCGACGAGGCGCTGTGGCGGGCGCGCGTCCACCCGCGAACGCCGGCGGGCGGGCTCGGCCCCGCCGAGGTGCGCGCGCTCCACCGGGCGATCCGCCGCGCGCTCGAGCTCGGGATCGCCCGGCAGGGCGCGACGCTCCGCGACTACGCGCTCCCGGACGGCGGGAGCGGGAGCATGCAGGACGACTTCAACGTCTACGGGCGCGCCGGCGAGCCGTGCCCGCGCTGCGGCACGCCGATCGAGCGGATCGTCGTCGCAGGCCGCGGCACGTGGTACTGCCCGCACTGCCAGCCGGGCCCGGGAGCCGTTCGGCCGCCGCTCT
Organism: uncultured Actinomycetes bacterium; assembly: GCA_963729135.1. Classification (GTDB taxonomy): domain Bacteria; phylum Actinomycetota; class Thermoleophilia; order Gaiellales; family Gaiellaceae; genus PALSA-600. Next base: position 98,015 of record CAVSMT010000006.1, on the reverse strand, counting down.
AGACTGGCCGACTCGGAGATTCGGCTCGAGCATGCCCTTCTACGGTGCCGAGGGCCGAACAAGTACTTCAACGGCATCCCCGACCGGTTCGAGGACAACCTGCCGTACCTCGACGTCCTCGGCAGCCCACAGACGTACAACCACTACCCGACCGGCTGGGCGTGCGCGTTCAACACGCCGTTCAAGCTCTGGAAGCGGTACTCGAACTGGGAGGGCGGCACGGCCGACCCGATGATCGTCTCCTGGCCAAGGGGATCACCGCATCCGGCATCTGCCGGCAGTACACCGACGCGGTCGACATCGTCCCGACGATCTACGAGTGCCTCGGCGTCGACCCGCCCGAGGTCGTCAAGGGCTACACGCAGTTCCCGATCGAAGGGACGAGCTTCGCCGTAAGCTTCGCCGACACGAACGCGAAGACCGGCAAGCAGACCCAGTTCTACGCGATGGGCGGCACCCGCGCGATCTGGCACGACGGGTGGAAGGCGGTTGCGATCTCGCCGGCTGCGCCCGACATGTGGGCCGGCTACGAGAAGCAGCGCTGGGAGCTGTTCGACGTCGAGAACGACCCGAGCGAGTGTCACGACCTCGCGGCCGAGCACCCGGACAAGGTGCAGGAGCTGATCGGGCTCTGGTGGTCCGAGGCGGGCCGCTACGGTGCGCTGCCGCTCGAGAACCGGGGGGTCATCGAGATCCTCACCACCGAGCGCCCGCAGCTCTCGAAGCCGCGCGACCGCTACGTCTACTACCCGGGCGGTTCCGAGGTTCCGGAGTCGGTCGCCCCGAACATCCGCAATCGCTCCTACACGATCGCGGTCGAGGCGACGATCGACACCGAAGAGGCGGGCGGCGTCCTCTTTGCGCACGGCTCGCGCTTCGGCGGCCATGCGCTCTACGTCAAGGACCGCAAGCTCAAGTACGTCTACAACTTCGCCGGCCTGGAAGAGCAGGTGGTCGAGTCGACCATGGAGGTGCCGACGGGGCACGTCGTGCTCTCCGCGTCGTTCGAGCGCGACGACGGCGACTCGATGCCCGCCGAGGGGACGCTGACGCTGGACATCCGTGAGGAGCAGGCCGGCGAGGGAAGGATCAAGACGCAGCCCGGCAAGTTCTCGATCGCCGGCGAGGGGCTCAACATCGGCCGGGAAGGCGCCGAGCCCGTCACCGACGACTACCCGGGCGGCTACCCGTGGCCTTTCGTCGGCGGCACGATCCATCAGGCGGCGATCGACGTGAGCGGAACACCGTTCGTCGACCTCGCGATGGAGGCGCGGGCCGCGTTCGCGCGCGACTGATGTCGGGCCCGCTCGAAAGCTGGATCGACGGCGCGGCGAAGACGGCGATCGTCGACTTCGTCGCGCGGGTGGCGACCGAGGGCGGGCCGGACTATGTTCCGCCGGCCGAGCGGATCGCCGTCTACGACAACGACGGCACGCTCTGGTGCGAGAAACCGATGCCCATCGAGCTCGGCTTCATCCTCATGCGCCTCGCCGAGATGGCCGGCGAGGACGAGTCGCTCCGAACTCGGCAGCCGTGGCAGGCCGCCTACGAGAAGGATTTCGGCTGGCTCGGCGAGACGATCACGAAGCACTACCACGGCGACGACGGCCAACTGACGATGCTGATGAGCGGCATCCTCCAGGCCTTCGCCGGTCAGAGCGTCGAGGATTACTCGCGCGCCGCCGACGCCTTCCTCCGGGCGGGGAAGCACCCGACCCTCGGCCGGACGTTCCGCGAGTGCGGCTACGTACCGATGATCGAACTGCTGCGCTACCTCGAGGCGAACGGGTTCACGAACTACATCGCCTCCGGCGGCGACCGCGACTTCATGCGGCCCGTCACCGAGGACGTCTACGGCATCCCCTCCGAACGCGTGATCGGCAGCTCCAACGCACTCGCCTACGTCGACGACGAGCACGGCGGCACGATCTCCTACGAGGCAGAAGGAGACTTCTTCGACGACGGGCCGGTCAAACCGGTACGGATCTGGAGCCGGATCGGGAAACGCCCGATCCTCGCCGCCGGAAATTCGAACGGCGACATCCCGATGCTTCGTTATGCGGGCGGGAAGGATCGTCCCGCGCTCCGGCTGCTCGTGCTCCACGACGACGAGAAACGCGAGTTCGCCTACACCGCCGGCGCGGAGACGTCGCTCGAACTGGCGGAAAAGCACGCCTGGTCGGTGATCAGCATCAGGAACGACTGGGCGGCGGTGTTCAGCGGCAAGGAAGCCTAGAGCATCGAAATCCAACGCGATCTCGGGACGACCCGCCAGGCCGTGGGACACAGCCATGCGGGTCTGCGTAACGCAGTCCACCCTGTCCACTCGTGTGCATAGTCTGGCCGGATGGGGCGTACGCACAGGAGCGAGGCGGTCGTGCTGCGCTCGCTGCGCTTCTCGGAGGCCGACCGGATCCTGCACCTGTACACGCTCCAGCGCGGCCGCATCGGCGCGATCGCGAAGGGGGCGCGCAAGACGAAGTCACGCTTCGGCGCGAGGCTCGAGCCGCTCTCGCACGTCGAGCTGATGCTGCACGAGGGTTCCGGCGAGCTGCAGACCGTGACCGGCGCGGAGCTCGTCCGCTCGCACCACGCCGCACGCGAGGACGGCTACCGGCTGCAGGTCGGCCTGATCGGCGCGGAGGCGATGCTGCGCCTGTTCGTCGAGCCGGAGCCGAACCCGCGCGCGTTCACGGCGCTCACGCGGTTCCTCGACGCGCTCGACGACGCGCCCGCGCCGCCCGACCGCGGCGCCCGGCCGGCGCTCGACCCGCTCGCGCTCGCGTTCCAGCTCAAGCTGCTGTGGGTCTCCGGCTACCTCCCGCACCTGACGAGCTGCGTCGAGTGCGGCGGCGCCGACCTCGTCGGCTTCTCGCCGCGGTCGGGCGGCGCGGTCTGCCGGGAGCACGCGCGCGGCTCGCTCGCCCTGTCGGCCGACGGGCTCGCGGGCGCCGAGCGGCTGCTCTCCGCGCCGCTCGCCGATGCGCACTGCGTCGAGCTGAGCGACCGCGCGCGGCGCGAGACCCTCGCCGTCGTCACCTCGTCGTACGAGGAGCACGGCGGCTTCCGGCTTCGGACGCTCTCCGCGTGAGGCGCGACCTAGCCGACGGCTACGAGCTCGACGACGACCGCGACCGGGTCGACGTCGCCGCCGTGCACGCGTTCCTGACGGAGCACGCGTACTGGGCGCGCGGCCGCCCGCGCGAGCGGCAGGAGAGACTCGTCCGCGAGTCGTCGCGGGTGCTCGGCCTCTACCGCGCCGGCGAGCAGGTCGGCTTCGCCCGCGCCGTGTCGGACGGCAACTCGATCGCGTACCTCGCCGACGTCTACGTCCTGCCGGAGCACCGCGGCCGCGGCCTCGGCCTCGAGCTCGTCCGCGAGATGGTCGAGCGCGGCCCGTTCGCGCACGTGCGCTGGATCCTGCACACCGAGGACGGCCACGGCCTGTACGCGAAGCTCGGCTTCGGCCCGCCCGGCCCGAAGGTGATGGAGCGGCCGGCGTCCCGATCGGAGTAGACCGGGCTCATGCCGACGAGAGCTAGATCGAGCGCCGGGAGCTCGGGCGTCCGCCGTAACGACGGGCCGTCGGCGGCTTCGCCGCGCGCGGCGGCGCGTCAGACCGGGGCGAGCCGCTCCGCGAGGAACCGCAGGCTGAGCGGGTAGCGCCAGGCCGTGTTCCGGTGCGTGCCGTCGAAGAGCTCGAACCGGACGACGTCGTCGGCGACGCGTGCGGCCGCCACCGCGTCGCGGAACGCGATCGCGCCGAGGTCGAGGTGGTGCTCGTCGTTGCGGCCGGCGTCGATCCAGATCCCGCGCGCCGCGCGCAGCGCGCCGGCGCACCTGGCCGCGAGCCGGACAGGGTCCCACGCGAGCCAGCGCTCCCACACGTCCGCCACGAGCTCCCCGGTGTCGATCCGGAACGGGAGGTCGATCCCGCCGTCGTCGCGCGGCGAGTACGCCGCCGCGGCCGCGTACATCGCGAGGAGCACGTGGTCGGCCGGCCGTGCGAACGCCGGCCGGCCGGAGCGGAAGTCGGCCCAGAACGCGTCGAACGAGCCGTCGTAGAGGTTGCGAAGCGCCTGCGCCGCGGGCGCGAAGTCGCGCGCGAGCGAAACCTCGAAGAGCGCATCGCCTGCGTGGGTCGCGAACGCGCCGAAGAGGTCGGGCCGCAGCATCCCCCAGACCATCGCGCCGTACCCGCCCGACGACTTCCCCTGCACGCCGCGGTGCGCCGGGTCGGGCAGCGTCCGGAAGCGCGCGTCCACGAGCGGGACGACCTCGTCGGTGAAGTACGTCCCGTAGCTCCCGATCGCGGGCGAGTCGATGAACTGCGAGCCGCCGACCGCGGTGAACGCGTCGAGGAGGACGACGACCGCCTCGACGCCGCTCTCCTCGACGAGCTCCGGAAACCCCTTCGCGAACGGCGAGACGTTGAACCACGCGCGCACCGTCCCCGTCAGCCCCTGGAGGATGTAGATCGACGGGAACCGCCGTCCCGGCTCCGCGTCGTACGCGGGCGGCGTCCACACGAAGAGCGGCCGCACGTGCGGGTCGCCGAGCGCGTTCCCGCGCAGCGCCTCGCTCTCGATCGACAGCTCGTGCCAGCGGCCGGCTACCTCGACGCCCATCGCCTGTCGACGCTAGCACCCTGCCGTTGTCCTCAGGGACCGGCGGAAAAGACCGCGGTCAGGCCCGGGACCGAGAAGAGTGCGACGGAATCGGCGCGCGCGGAGACGCTAGGCGCGCGGCCGCCACGGCTGCTCGAGCCGATCGAGCAGGAGCGCGCGGGCGCCCTCGAGCGGGATCCGCTCCTGCGCGAGCGAGTCGCGGTCGCGGATCGTGACCGCGCCGTCCTCGAGTGTCTCGTGGTCGATCGTCAGCGCCCACGGCGTGCCGATCTCGTCCTGGCGGCGGTAGCGCTTGCCGATCGACGCCGACTCGTCGTACTCGACCGGCAGCACCCGGCGCAGGTCCTCGTACAGGGCCCGCGCCTTCTCGACGAGCCGTGCGTCCTTGCCGATCAGCGGCAGCACCGCGACCTTCACCGGCGCCATGCGCGGGTGGAAGCGGAGCACCGTGCGCTGCTCGCCGGCGACCTCCTCCTCGTCGTACGCGTCGACGAGGAACGAGAGCGCGGCGCGGTCGGCGCCGGCGGCGGGCTCGATCACGTGCGGGACGTAGCGCTCGTCCTGGCCGATCCACTCGAGCTTCGTGCCGGAGTGCTCGGCATGTGCCCGCAGGTCGAAGTCGCCGCGGTTCGCGATCCCCTCGAGCTCCGACCAGCCGATCGGGAAGAGGTACTCGAGGTCGCTCGTGCCCGACGAGTAGTGCGAGAGCTCGTCGGCGTCGTGCTCGCGGACGCGGAGGTGGCTCTCCCGGAGGCCGAGCTCGAGGTACCAGCGCCGCCGCTCGTCGATCCAGTAGCGGTACATCTCGGCCGAGCGGTCGGGCGGGACGAAGTACTCCATCTCCATCTGCTCGAACTCGCGGGTGCGGAAGAGGAAGTTCCCCGGCGTGATCTCGTTGCGGAAGCTCTTGCCGATCTGCGCGATCCCGAACGGCGGCTTCACGCGCAGCGACGAGGTCACGTTCTTGAAGTTCACGAAGATGCCCTGCGCGGTCTCCGGCCGGAGGAAGACCTTGTCGGCGGTCTCGTGCATCGGGCCGAGGTACGTCTCGAACATGAGGTTGAACTCGCGCGCCTCGGTGAGGTCGCAGTCGGGCGTGCCGCCCGGGGGCTTCGACGGGCGCTTGCCGCACTGGCTCGTCTCGATGTGGTCGGCGCGGAACCGCTGCTTGCAGGTGCGGCAGTCGATCAGCGGATCGGAGAACCCGCCGACGTGGCCGGAGGCGACCCACACCTTCGGGTTGAGGATGATCGACGAGTCGAGGAGGACGATGTCCTCGCGCTCCTGCACCATCGCGCGCTGCCACGCGTTCTTCACGTTCTGCTTCAGCAGCACGCCGTAGTGGCCGTAGTCGTACGCCGAGCCGAGCCCGCCGTAGATGTCCGACGACGGGTACACGAAGCCGCGCCGCCGGCAGAGCGACGCGACCTTCTCGATCGTCGCCGCGCCCTCGTAGGCCTCGAGCTCGCTCATGACCCTGAACCTACTTGGATCGGTCCGCTGCCTGCGTAGAGTCCGTCGCCGTGAAGCCGAAGCCGCCCGTCTCGCGCTCGCGGTGGGCCGTCTGGATGGCCGCGCTCGCGCTCGCGCTGTTCGTCTTCTACGGCCTGTTCACGCCGTTCTGGTTCGCGCTCCGCGCGCTCGCGTGGCTCGCGGAGTTCCGGGCGCGGCGCCGGGCCTGATCAGCCGGCGAGCGCGACCGCGGTCGCGCCGCGGCGGGCGAGCAGCCCGGCGAACGCCGCGACGACGTGCGGGTCGAACTGCGTGCCCGCGCAGCGCTGCAGCTCGCCGATCGCGGCCGCGGTCGAGAGTGTGAGCCGGTACGGGCGCGGCGAGATCATCGCGTCGAAGGCGTCGCACACGAACACGATCCGCGCGACGAGCGGGATCTCCTCGCCGGCGAGGCCGTCCGGGTAGCCGGAGCCGTCGAAGTTCTCGTGGGTCGAGCGGATCACGCTCGCGACGTGCGCGAGCGCCGGCGCGGCGCGGAGGATCCGCTCGCCGATCTCGGTGTGGCTGCGGACGAACCGCCACTCGTCGCGGGAGAGCGCGGCCGGCTTCTCGAGGATCGCGTCCGGGATCGCGAGCTTGCCGATGTCGTGCAGCTCCGCCGCGAGCCGGACGCGCGCGATCTCGCGCTCGGGCAGGCCGAGCTCCGCGGCGAGCGACTCGGCGAGCTCGGCGACGCCCTCGACGTGCCGGCCGAGCCGCGGGTCGCCCTCGGCGAGCGCGCGGAGCAGCACGCTGCTCGACTGTTCGCCCGCCGAGACGCGGCCGCCCTGCTTCTGGGCGTACATCCGCTGGTCGGCGAGGCGCAGCGCCTCGGCCACCGTCTCGGCCTCCGCGGGGAGGAGGACGGCGCCGTACGACGCCGTGACGGAGAAGCCGTCGCCGCTCTCGGAGAGGGCGCGCCGCGCGGCGGCGAGGACGAGGTCGCTCGCGTGCCCGCGCTCGACGAGGACGCAGAACTCGTCGCCGCCCATCCGGTAGGTGCGGCCGGGCGACGGCACGATCGCGGCGAGGTCCGCTCCGAGCCGGCTGAGGAGCGCGTCCCCGGCCGGGTGCCCGAACAGGTCGTTGTACTGCTTGAACCCGTTCAGGTCGAAGAGCGCGAACAGCGCCGGCCGGCGGGCGGCGAGGGCGCGCTCGAGGTCGCGGAGGAGGCGGCGCCGGTTGCCGAGGCCGGTCAGCACGTCCGTCTCCGCCTCGTGGCGGGTGTGGGCGAGCACGTTCACGTTCTCGCGGAACGCGAGCGCCATCCGGGCGACGACGGCGAGGATGCAGAGGCTCGAGAGCACGAGCGCGAGCGGGTTCACGCGGTGGAAGTGGTCGTAGAAGAGGACGCCGAGCCCGATCAGGCCGAAGCCGACGGGCGCGAGCTGCAGCGCCCAGCCGTCGACCCTCACCGCTCCGCGACGTCGCCCGGCTGCCAGGCCGCCCACGCGAGCAGCAGCCCGCCGGCGAGCCAGCCGAGGTCGGTCGGCGAGCCGTTGGTGTACGTGCCGACGGCGGTCTCGTACAGGTAGAGGCAGTCGCTGACCGAGAACACGAGCAGGCCCGCGACGATCAGGCCCCACCGGCGGCCGGGCCGCCAGCCCGTGAGCGCGAGCGCCCACACGACCATCCCGATCAGCGTCAGGTCGGCGAGCGGGTAGGCGAGGTTCGTGGCGATCGCGGCGCTCGAGCCGCCGAGCGAGCCGAGCACGGCCTGGAAGACGACCGCGCTCCCGACCGCGCCGATCGCGAGGCTGCCGATCACGCCGTCCACCCAGAGGCTCGGGCGCGCGTCCCCGAGCCGCGACCGCAGCAGCAGGACGACCGCGACGTACGCCGGCGGGTAGACGGCCAGGAAGAAGACGTCGGCCGTCGACGGGTACGGCGCGTCGGGGACCCCGGCGACGGTGAACGTCCAGATCGTGTTGCCGATCCCCCACGAGAGCACCGCGGCGCCCATCGCGAGCCACGCGAGCCGCTCGTGCTTGTGCACGACCCCGCGGGCGAGGCACGCCGCGCCCGCCGCGATCATCACGTTGTTGTAGACCCCGACGTTGAGGACGTGCCGCAGCGCGTGGCTGAAGTGGAAGGTGTACTCGGCCGCGAGCAGCGCGAAGACGCCCGTGAGGGACATCAGCGCGAGCTGGGGCCATCCGGTCCGGAGCGGACGCCGCATCCGTCAGATCATCGACGGTCGCCGGGCCCGAGGCGTCCCTCCGTCGAGGGATACCGCATCCCGTGATGAGGCGTGGTAAACCATCGCGGGATGGCCCGGTTCGTCTACGACTACGACGAGCCTTCCGGCGGCGGTCGGGAGCTCCTCGGCGGCAAGGGCATCGGCCTCGCCGAGATGACGCTGCTCGGGCTGCCGGTGCCGGCCGGGTTCACGATCACGACCGACGCCTGCCGCGCGACGATGGAGACGGGCGACCTGCCCGACGGGCTCGAGGCCGAGGTCGCCGAGCACGTCGCCCGGCTCGAGGCGCGTTCCGGGAAGCGGTTCGGCGACAGCGGCGATCCGCTGCTCGTGTCCGTGCGCTCGGGCGCCGCGATCTCGATGCCGGGGATGATGGACACGATCCTGAACCTCGGCCTCGACGACGACGCCGCGGCCGGCCTCGCGGAGCGGACCGGCAACCCGCGGTTCGCGTACGACTCGTACCGGCGCCTGCTGCAGATGTTCGGCGAGGTCGTCGACGGGATCGACGGTCGCCGCTTCGAGGACGCGCTCACGGAGCTGAAGCGCGAGCGCGGCGCCGCGCAGGACACCGACCTCGTCGCCGACGACCTGCGCGGGCTCGTCGACACGTTCAAGGCGATCTACCGCGAGGAGAAGGGCGCCGAGTTCCCGGCCGACGCGCGCGAGCAGCTGATGCGGGCGGTGCGCGCCGTCTTCGATTCCTGGAACACGCCGCGCGCGCACGTGTACCGCGCCGCGAGCGGGATCCCGCACGACCTCGGTACGGCGGTGAACGTCGTCCAGATGGTGTTCGGCAACAAGGGCGACCGCTCCGGCACCGGCGTCGCGTTCACGCGCAACCCGTCCACCGGCGAGGTCGGCGTGTACGGCGAGTTCCTCGCGAACGCGCAGGGCGAGGACGTCGTCGCCGGGATCCGGACGCCGCAGCCGCTCGAGGCGATGCGCGAGGTGCTCCCCGACGCGTACGAGCGGCTGCTCGAGACGATGCGCCGCCTCGAGGAGAACTACCGCGACATGCAGGACATCGAGTTCACGGTCGAGGACGGCGACCTCTTCCTGCTCCAGACGCGCGCGGCGAAGCGCACCGCCGCGGCCGCGCTGAAGGCGGCGACGGCGATGGTCGACGAGGGGATGATCTCGCGCGAGGACGCTGTCGCCCGGATCGACCCGGCTGCGCTCGACCAGCTCCTCCACCCGACGATCGACCCGACCGCGGTCCTCGACGTCGCCGGGAAGGGCCTCAACGCGAGCCCGGGCGCGGCGAGCGGCGCGATCGTCTTCGACGCCGACACCGCCGTCGAGCGCGCGAAGGACGGGCCGGTGATCCTCGTCCGCTGGGAGACGACCCCGGACGACATCCACGGGATGATCGCGGCCCAGGGGATCCTCACCGTCCACGGCGGGATGACCTCGCACGCGGCGGTCGTCGCGCGCGGGATGGGGAAGCCGTGCGTCGCCGGCTGCGGCGACCTCTCGCTCGCCGGCGGCACCGCGACGATCGGCGGCCGCGAGCTCCGCGAGGGCGACACGATCACGATCGACGGCGCCACCGGGCGCGTGTTCGTCGGCGAGGTGCCGCTCGTGCCGCCACAGCTGAACGAGGACTTCGAGACCGTGCTCGGCTGGGCCGACGGGATGCGGACGCTCGCGGTGCGCGCGAACGCGGACACGCCCGAGGACGCGGTCCGGGCGCGCGAGTTCGGCGCGGAGGGGATCGGCCTCTGCCGCACCGAGCACATGTTCTTCGGCACCGAGCGGCTGCCGGTCGTGCAGGAGATGATCCTCGCCGACGACGAGACCGAGCGCCGGGCCGCGCTCGCGAAGCTGCTCCCCTTCCAGCAGTCGGACTTCGAGGGCATCTTCGAGGCGATGGCCGGGCTCCCGATCACGATCCGGCTGCTCGACCCGCCGCTGCACGAGTTCCTCCCGTCGGAGGAGCAGGCCGACGACGAGCGGATGCGCGCCCGGATCCGCGCGCTCCGCGAGGCGAACCCGATGCTCGGGACGCGCGGCTGCCGGCTCGGGCTCGAGTTCCCCGAGATCTACGAGACCCAGGTGCGCGCGATCGCGCGCGCGACGCGCGCGGTGCGCGAGCGGGTCGGCGACGCGCCGCACGTCGAGGTCATGCACCCGCTCGTCGGCTTCGCCGAGGAGCTCCGCCGGCTCCGCGCGCTCACCGTCCGCGTGTGGGAGGAGGAGGCGCCGGAGTGCGCGTACTCGGTCGGGACGATGATCGAGCTCCCGCGGGCGTGCATCCGCGCGGGCGAGCTCGCGCCGGACGCGGACTTCTTCTCGTTCGGCACGAACGACCTCACGCAGACCGCGCTCGGGATGTCGCGCGACGACGCCGAGGGCAAGTTCCTCTCGAACTACCTCGAGGACGGCGTGCTCCGGGAGAACCCGTTCGAGGTGCTCGACGTGGACGGCGTCGGCGACCTGATGCGGATCGGCGTCGAGCGCGGGCGCGCCGTGCGACCGGACCTGAAGGTCGGGATCTGCGGCGAGCACGGGGGAGAGCCGAGGTCGGTCGCGTTCTGCCACGGGCTCGGGCTCGACTACGTGTCGTGCTCGCCGTTCCGCGTCCCGGTCGCGCGGCTCGCGGCGGCGCAGGCGGCGCTGAAGGCGGCGGGCTCGGCCCAGTACGTCGCCGCCGGCGGATGATCGCGGCCCTCGGGGCGCTGGCGGCGATCGCGCTCACGAGCCCGGCGTTCGCGGCCGGCGGCACGATCCCCGTGCGGTACACCTGCGACGGCGCAGGGCTCTCGCCGCCGCTCCGGTGGACGGCGCCGCCGCGCGGGACGACGAGCTTCGCGCTCACCGTGATCGACCCGGACGCGCCCGGCGGCCGGTTCGTCCACTGGGTCGCGTCGGGGCTCGCGCCCTCGTCGCGCGGCCTCGCCGCCGGCCGGCACGCCCCGCGAGAGGGCGAGAACAGCGCCGGCGGCCGCGGCTGGACGCCGCCGTGCCCGCCCGCCGGGCCGGCGCACCGTTACGTGTTCACGCTGACGGCGCGCGGCGCCGGCGGCCGGGTGCTCGCCCGCGCGCAGCTCGTCGGGCGCTACTCGCGCCGTTAGATCTTCGAGTACGCGAGGACGACGGACGCTGCCGCGACGACGAAGCCGGCGAGGACGCAGAGCGCGGGCGAGCGCCGGAAGTAGTCGAACGCGAGCATCAGGACGACGCCGGCGGCGAGCCCGCCGAGGTGGCCGCCGATCGAGATCCCGGGGATCGCGAAGGTGAAGACGAGGTTGACCACGATCAGCCCGAGCACCTGCCCGCCGGTCGCGAGGTGGCGCCGCCGCTCGAGGACGAGCAGGCCGCCGAGCACGCCGAAGATCGCGCCCGAGGCCCCCGCCGTGAGGCTGTTCGGGCTCAGGTACAGCGCACCGGCCGAGCCGGCGATCCCCGAGACCAGGTAGAGGAGCAGGAAGCGCCAGCGGCCGATGATGGTCTCGAGGATCGAGCCGGCGTAGTAGAGGCTGAACATGTTCAGGCCGAGGTGGAGCGGCCCGTAGTGGAGGAACGCGGCGGTCTCCAGCCGCCACCATTCGCCGTGCGCGACGCCTGCTGGAGAGCCGTTCGCGTAGGCCGCGTTGCGGACGAGCACGCCGTGCTCGTAGATCCAGTTGCCGGTGCCGCTGATCGAGCCGCCGAGCGCGAGCTCGAGCGCGTAGACGCCGACGTTGATCCCGATCAGGACCAGCGTGACGAGGTTCCGGCGGCTCGAGCCGGCGCCGGTCGCCGCCCGCGAGGCGGTCGCGGTCACGCGCTGGATCCCCTGCGGCTTGCCGGAATGGTCGGGGCAGCGGAGCCCGACGGGCGCCGGCGTCATGCACTCGTAGCAGATGGGCCGCCCGCATTCCGAGCACGAGAGCCCCGTCTCGCGATCGGGATGGCGGTAGCAGTAGCGCGGCTCGGCGGTCACCCGAACTAGCGTATCGGGGTGCGCGTCCACGTCGCCTTCGTCCCCGCCGAGGCGGTCTCGGCGCCCGTCGGGATCGTCGTGGACGTGGTGCGGGCGACCTCGTCGATCGCCCAGGCGCTCGCGTCCGGCTACGAGCGCGTCCTCTGCTGCCGCGAGATCGCGGAGGCGACCGGGCTGCGGCGCGAGCTCGGCGGCGAGGCCGTCGTCGGCGGCGAGCGCGACGCGGTCATGGTCGAAGGCTTCGACGTCGGCGCGTCGCCGCGCGCGTTCGCGGCCGAGCCGCTCGCGCCGACGCTGATCCTCTCGACGACGAACGGCACCTCGGCGATCCTCGCCGCCGCCGCGCGCTGCGAGACCGTGCTCGTCGCGTCGCTGCTGAACCTGCGCGCGGTCGCGGAGGCGGCGCGGGCCGCGGGCGACGAGGTCACCGTCCTCTGCGCCGGCTACAAGGGCGGCTTCGCGCTCGACGACGCGTACTGCGCCGGCCGGATCGTGCAGGAGGTCGGCGGCGAGCGGACGGACGCGGCGGCCGCGGCCGCGCTCGTCGCGGAGTCGTTCCCGACCGCGCTCGAGGGCCTGAACGCGCGGACGTACGGCCCGCCGGGCCTCGAGGCAGATGTCGAGTTCTGCGCCCGCGAGAGCGTGCTCGAGACCGTTCCGCGTCTCGCACGGATGGTCGGCCCGGCGGCCGAGATCGTCGACTCGTAGGTCGGAGCGCCCGGGGGACGTGCGGGTCCCCCGGGCGCACCGCTGCGGGCTACCCGCCGATCGCGCTCAGCGCGTCGATCTGGCCTGCGCCGGCGAACGAGTTGTGCCCCGCGCCGCCCTGGCACACCTGGGGTGCGCCGTTGTCGAGCGCCGGGAAGAAGGCGTAGATCGACAGGTCGGACGGGCACGGCACCGGATCCGCCGTGTTCTGGAGCTTGGCCGCCACCGCGTTCGACGACAGCGTCGGGTACTGGCTCATGATCAGCGCCGCGACGCCCGCCGCGTGCGGCGAGGCCATCGACGTGCCCTGCTGGTAGCAGTACGTCGCGCCGCTCGGGTCGATCACCTGCCGGGCGGGCAGGCACGTGGCGGCGAGCAGAGAGGCGGGCCACGTCGAGAGCACGCGCCCGTTCGGCGACGCTGCCGTGAGCTGCAGGATCGAGTCGCCGCCCGGAGCCATGACCGACGCCGTGTTCACGCCGTAGCTCGAGTAGAACGACTTGAACCCCTTGTTCCCGTCGGCCGTGACGCCGATCACGCCGGGAACCTCGACGGGGACGACCGCGCAGTCGTTGTGGATCTGTCGCAGCACCGGGGAGGTGTCGTCGGGGCTCGTCGCATCCTGGGTCGGATGCGAGAGGTCGTCGGCCTGGTTGCTCTCGGCCGCGACGACGACGTCGCCCTGCTGCTGCGCGTACTTGATCGCCCGCCGCTCCGCCGTCCAGATCGCCCGCTGGCCCGGATCGTTCTTGCAGTTGAACAGCCACGGGTCGGCGAAGTAGCTGTTGTTGGTCACGTTGATGTGGTGGTCTCCCGCCCACATGAACGCGCAGACGACCGCCTCCGGGAAGAAGAACCCGGCGGCGTTGCCGGCCTTGATCCCGGCGATCTTGACGTTCGGGGCGACCCCGACGATCCCGATCCCGTTCTTCGCCGCCGCGATCGTGCCGGCGGTGTGCGTCCCGTGGCCGTTGTCGTCCATCCACGCGGACGGAGCATTGTTCGGAACGCCGCCGAGGCACGAGACGCTGTCGGCGAAGTCGACGTTCGGGGCGAGATCGGGGTGCGTGAAGTCGAGGCCGGTGTCGATGTCGCCGACGACGACAGAGGGGCTGCCGCCGTCGATCGCCCTCGCTGCGGGCGCCTGGATCTGATTCATGTCCCACTGCAACCCGGACAACGGATCGCTCCCGGGCGCCGGGGTCCCGGCCTGAGGAGCGGCCGGCCCGCCCGCGGTCGAGCTCTCGGTGCCGTCGAGAGCCGTTGCGAAGGCCGTGGTCGACGAGGCTCCGTCGACCTTGTTGTCGCGCGCGGCGTTGGCCGCGAACGACGGGTTCGACGACGTCGCGACGACGACGCCGATCTTGTCGTAGCTGTACGCGATCGAGCCGCCGGCCTTCTGGATCGAAGACGCGGCGTCGCTCGGAACGTTCGAGCCCTTGTACACGACGAGATACGTGCTCGAGCTCACTGCCGCTGCGCCGCTCGAAAGCGCGGCGAACACGGCCACACATGCTGCGATGGCGGCCCCTCCCCCGAGGCCTGCTGCCGCCCACCTGCTCATCCCTGCTCCTTTCGTGGGAACCTGACCGGACCAGTCTCGGAGTTCCCCGACCGGGTTGCAAGGGCTAGCGCGTGGCCAGCCGCTTGATCGCGCGGGCGTAGCGTCCGGCGACCGCCGGCGTGAGCGGCCCGGGCGGCAGCTCGACGACGAACGAGGCCGTGCCCGGGGCGCGGTGGTTCTCCCAGTTGGGCCCGGTCCCGGCCGGCCACGCGAGCGCGCGGAACGGCAGCCCCGAGAGCGCGGCGAACCGGCGTGCCGTCGGGATGCTTCCGCCCCAGGCGCGGACGACGTCCTGCGGCTGGTGGAACCAGATCGTCACCTGGGGCCGGATCCGCTCGATCAGGGCGCGCGCGATCCGCGTCTCGGGCTCGGAGAACCGGCGCGGCCCCGAGTACTGCGGCGAGCCGGGCGAGCCGATTCGCCGCCACGAGGCGCCGAAGTTGCGGTTGAGGTCGACGCCGTGCGCGTTCTGCCGCGTGCCGGCCGCGCGCCCGTCGGGGTTCAGGTCCTGGATCACCCACACGTCGGAGCGCAGCCCGAACGGATCGTTCAGCAGCGCGAGCGTCGCGGCCGTGCCGGCGCACTCGTCCCCGTGGATGCAGCCGACGACGAGCAGCTTCCGCGGGCTGTGCGGGTCGCCGAGCTCGAACGCGCGGATCGGGCGGCCCTCGACCGAGCGGCCGAGGACGAAGCTCCGCGTCCGATTCGGGAGCGCGGGCGCGGTCGTGCGCAGCGACCCGAGCGTCCGCGTCGCGAGCGCCCTCGTCCTCGCGCTCGCGCCGCGGCCGAACCCCACGAACGCCTGGAACAGGTGCCCGCGCAGGCCGAAGCTGAGCGACGAACCGGTGCCGAAGCCCTCCATCGTCACCGGCGCCGGCAGCCGGAGTGGTCGCGTCAACGCCGGCCGGCGGCCATGGAGCTGCCCGTAGTCGTAGATCCAGAGGAGCGCAGAACCCGGGGCGCGGCGCGCGCCCGGGTCGGTCGAGACGATCGGCGCGGAGCTCACGAACACCGCGCCGTCCGGGACGCGGGTCGCATGCCAGCCCGGCGGGTAGCGCAGCTCGTAGCCGGCGACCGGGCTGCGGATCGTGGCCCAGCGCGGCGCTCCGGCCGCGGCGGGGACGACCGCGACGACGAGCGCGAGGAGCGCGAGCAACTTCACCGCGTGAGTATCGCCGCGAGCTCGGGGTGTCCGCCGTGCTCGGCCCAGCCGGCCGGGGTCGAGTCGTGGATCGCGTCGCGGACGGCCCGATCGGCGCCGAGCTCGAGCAGCGCACGGACCGCCTCGACGCGCCCGCCGCCGGCGGCGAGGTGGAGCGCCGTCACGCCCTGGCCGTGGTCGGGGCCGCCGAACGTGCCGCGGCGGTTCGGGTCGGCGCCGAGCTCGACGAGCGCGCGGATCGCCTCCACGCGGCCGTTCGCGGCGGCCCAGATGAGCGGCGTGCCGCGGTACGGGTCGGTGTCGACCCGCGCTCCGAGCTCGACGAGCGGTCCGAGCACGCCGACGCGGTCCGCCTTCGCCGCCCACACGAGCGCCTCGTCGAGCACCTCCTGCGGGTCGTCGGACGGCTGCCACGCCGGGAAGCCTCCGTGCGGCCGGTAGAAGCCGCGATGAGCGCCGGCCGCCGGCGTCCCGGCGAGCTCGCGGACGAGCGCGACGTCGCCGAGCCCGGCCGCGACGCGCAGGTTGCCCGGCTCGCGCCCGAGCAGGTCGACGACCTCGCGATGACCCCAGAAGAGCGCGGCCACGAGCGGCGTGCCGCCGTCGCCGCGCGCCGGGAGGTCGATCCGCGCGCCGGCGTCGAGCAGCACGCGCGCGAGGCCGCGGTCGTTCGAGTACCCGGCCTGGTGGAGCGGCGTCCACCCGTAGTCGTTGCCGCGGTTCGGGTCCGCGCCGCGCGCGAGCAGCAGCCGCAGGAGCGCGGGCGCGCGCGCCATCCCGAGCAGGTCGTTCCCGTTCGTGCCGCGCGTCGAGACGAGCTCCGGGTGCGCGTCGAGGAGCTCCGCGAGCCGCGTGCCGTCGCGGGCCTCGACCGCGCGGTAGGCCTCCATGAACGCCGTCGGCCGCGCCTCGAGGGCCTCCAGCCGCGCGAGGAGGGCGTCCCAGTCCGCGGCGCCGTGCCGGCCGGCGAGGTCGCGCCGCGCCTCCTCGACGCCGATCCCGCGGACGGTCGCGATCCCGTCCGCGCGCCCCTCGAAGTACCCGCGGTCGGTGCGGAACGGCTCCTCCACCGCCGCAAGTCTACGATTGACATGTGACTAGATGGTCACATATGATCGAGCGATGGACGACGACGACCGCGTGTTCAAGGCGCTCGCGGACCCGACGCGGCGGCACCTGCTCGATCGGCTGTTCGAGCGGGAGGCCCGCACGCTCGGCGAGCTCGAGTCCGGGCTCGAGATGACCCGCTTCGGCGTGATGAAGCACCTGCGCGTCCTCGAGGACGCGGGCCTCGTCGTCCGCCGCCGCTCGGGCCGGGAGACGCTCCACTTCCTGAACCCGGTCCCGATCCGGCTGATCCACGACCGCTGGATCGACAAGTACACGGAGCGCCGCGTCTCGGCGCTCGCGAACCTCAAGACCGAGCTGGAGGAGACGGCATGAGCACGACGCAGACGGCGACGACCACCCAGGTCTACCAGCTGTTCATCAAGGCGACCCCGGAGGCGATCTGGGAGGCGATCTGCAGGCCCGAGTTCACGGTGCGCTACTTCTACGGCGGCCGGATCGAGAACACCCCGGAGCGCCACCTCGCGCACGGCCCGAACGGCGAGCTGTGGGGCGACTCGCCGGTGTTCGAGTACGACCCGCCGCGCCGCCTCGTCTACGAGTGGAGGCCGATGTACGACGACGAGCTCGCCGGCGAGGAGCCGAGCCGCGTCACGTGGGAGATCGAGCCGAAGGACGACGGCGTCTCCCTCCTCACGGTCACGCACGACCGCCTCGAGGGCGCTCCGAAGACCGCCGCGAGCGTCGCCGGCGGCTGGATGTACGTCCTCTCCGGGCTGAAGACGCTGCTCGAGACCGGAGGGTCGATGTCGGACTGACCCGCGTGGCGCGCGCCGGCGCTCATTCGGGCGCCGGCGCGGGCAGCCACCGGAGTGCACGCGGCAGGTACCAGTTCCGCTCGCCGAGCAGCGTCATCGCCGACGGGAGAAGCACGGCGCGGACGATCGTCGCGTCGATCAGCACCGCCGCCGCGAGGCCGACGCCCGCCTGCTTGATCTCGAGCGACGAGAGGGTCCCGAAGATCGAGAAGACGCCGACCATCACGAGCGCCGCGCTCGTGACGACGCCGGCTGTGACGGTGATCCCGTAGCGGACGGCGTCCTCGGTGCGCATGCCGCCGTCGACCGCCTCGCGGACCCGGCTCAGGATGAAGACGTGGTAGTCCATCGAGAGCCCGAAGAGGACGACGAAGAGGAAGCCGGGCAGCCACGAGATGATCGCGCCGTCCGAGTGGAAGCCGAGGAGCGGCTGGGCCCAGCGGTGCTGGAAGACGAGCACCAGGATCCCGTACGCGGCGCCGACCGAGAGCAGGTTCAGCACGATCGCCTTCAGCGGGACGACGATCGAGCGGAACGCGAGGAGCAGCAGCACGAACGCGAAGGCGAGCACGAACGCGATCACGTACGGCATCCCGTGCTTCATCTGGCGGGTGAAGTCGAGGTCCTCGGCGGTGACGCCGGTGACGGCCGTCTCGACGCCCGGGACCCGGCCGAGCGTCTCCGCGACGAGCGTGCGGCGGAGGAGCAGGACCGCGCGCCGGCTCGCGCCGTTGTCGCCGGCCCCGGTGAGCGGCAGCTCGATCGCCGCCGCGGTCCGGTCCGGGCCCGCGCTCACGGTGAACGGCGGGTGCGCGATCCCGCGCGCGACCGCGAGCGCCTCGAGCCGGCGGAGCGCGCGCGCCGCCTCGGCCTGCCGCGAGGCCGGGCCGGCCGCGACCACGATCGCCGGCGCCGACGCGCCCGGGAACTCGGCGCGGATCTTCCCGAGCGTCGAGAGCACCGGGTCGCTCTGCGACGAGAGCGCCTCGTTGCTCGGTTTCGAGAGGTGCATCCCGAGCGCCGGCAGCGCGAGCACGACGAGCAGCCCGGCCGAGAGCACGAGCGAGAGCACGGGCCGGCGGAGGACACGGTTGACGACCGCGGGCCAGAACCGCGACGACTCGCTCTCGGTCCGGAGGTGCGGCAGGTACGGGATCTGCCCGCGGTCGATCCTCGGGCCGAGCAGCTCGAGCACCGCCGGGAGCACGGTCACCGAGCCCGCGACCGCGCACGCGACGACGGCGATCGTGCCGCTCGCGATCCCGTTGAAGACCGCGGCGTGGATCGCGAACATGCCGGCCATCGCGATCGCGACGGTCGAGCCGGAGACGACCACGGTGCGGCCCGAGGTGCGGACGGTGCGCTCGAGCGCCTCGTGCGGCGGCACGCCGCGGTGCCGCTCCTCGCGCGAGCGGACGACGTAGAAGAGCGCGTAGTCGACGCCGACCGCCATCCCGATCAGGAGGACGACCGTCTTCACGCTGTCGTCGAGCGGGAAGACCTGGCTGATCGGGCCGAGCAGGCCGAACGCCGCCATCACCGCCGTCAGCGCGAGCAGCAGCGGGACGAGCGCGGCCACGATCGCGCCGAACGCGATCAGCAGCACCGCGAGCGTGACCGGGATCGAGAGCAGCTCGGCGCGGTGGAGGTCGTTCCCGACGACGCGGTCGCGGGCGTCGCTCGCGGTCAGGTCGCCCGCCTCGCCGATCGTCACCCGCGGGTGCGCGGCCGCGGCGGCGAGCACCGAGGCGTGGAACGCGCCGCTCGAGATCGGTCGCCGGACCGCGCCGGTGACGAGCGCCGAGCGGCGGTCGCGCGAGACCGTCACCGAGACGTCGCCGCCGAGCCCGGCTCGCATCCGCGCGGCGACGTCGGCGACCGCGGCGCGGAAGGGCGGGTCGCCCGCGCGGAGCACGTCGCTGTGCACGTACCCGTACTCGCGCGTGGGCGGCCACGCCCGGTGCGCGTCCATCAGCGAGTACCCGCGGGCCGACTCGCCGACGGAGCCGTTCTCGAGCGGCTGCGTGCCGCTGGCGACGAGCGCGCCGATGCAGACCGCGACGAACCCGAGCCACGCGGCGAGCGCGAGCCACGGCCGTCGCGCGCTCCAGCGCCCGATCGCCGCCACCGACCTCATGGCGCCGAGTCTGCACCGACCGGGCTCGCCCGGCAACCGTGGCGACTACCTGTTCAGTGCGCGCGGCAGGCGCCGCAGACGCCCTCGCCGCGGCCGAACGCGTCCGCGGGGAGGATCGCCTCGCCGCAGCTGCGGCACCAGACGCCGGACTCGATGCCTGCGAGCGAGCGGAAGAAGCTCCACACGGTCACGGCGGTTCTCTGCTTGTCCATCTCCGTCTCCATCTATCTCGTGGGGGTGGCGCTACGCTCCGTAGCGTTGCGGACGAAGGTAGCACAGGACGCGTCGAGGCGCTACGCTACGTGTCGTTTTGGCGACGGAGCTGAAACAGGCCGGTGACGGCGCAGCGACGAGGGCTCGCTCGCGGAGCGAGCTCGCGATCCTCGCGGCGACGCGCGAGCTCCTCGCGGAGGGCGGCGTCCACGGGCTCACGGTCGAGGGCGTCGCGGCCCGCTCCGGCGTCGCGAAGACGACGATCTACCGCCGCTACCGCGGGAAGCGCGAGCTCGCGCTCGCGGTCCTGATCGACATGGTCGAGACGGTCGCCGCCGTCCCCGACCTCGGCGACACCCGCCGGGAGCTGATCGCGTTCGTCGACGCGACCATCCACGTGCTCGGCTCGACGCTGATGGGGCGCGTGATGCAGGGGCTCGTCTCCGACCTCGCGAACGACCCGCAGCTCGCGAGCGCGTTCCGCGAGCGGGTGGTCGAGCTCCGCGTCGCCGAGGTGCGGCGGATGGTCGAGCGTGGGATCGAGCGTGGCGACCTGCGGCCGGACACCGACGTCGGGATCGCACACGAGCTCCTCTTCGGGCCCGTGTACTACCGTCTCCTGCTCAGTGCCGCGCCGCTCGACAAACGACTCTCCCCGCTGCTCGTCGATGCGGTGCTGAAGGCGTTCGCGCCTGTCGACCGATGAGGACGCGGACGCTCGGCCGCACCGGCCTCGAGGTCTCCGAGCTCGGCTACGGCGCGTGGGGGATCGGCCAGCGCGAGTGGATCGGCGCCGAGGACGACGAGTCGCTGCGCGCGCTGCGCCGCGCGATCGAGCTCGGGCGTCACGTTCGTCGACACCGCGCTCGCGTACGGGAACGGCCACAGCGAGGAGCTCGTCGGCCGCGTCGTCCGCGAGTCGCGCGAGACGGTGCACGTCGCGACGAAGGTGCCGCCGCGGAACGGCGAGTGGCCGGCGCGCGCCGGCGTCCCGGTCGAGGACGTGTTCCCGGGCTACTGGATCGCCGCGTGCGCCGACCGGAGCCTGCGCAACCTCGGCCTCGAGACGATCGACCTGCTCCAGCTCCACGTCTGGGACCGACGGCTGGGTCGGCCGCGGCGACTGGGTCGAGACGGTCGAGCGGCTGAAGGCCGACGGGAAGATCCGCTTCTTCGGCGTCTCGATCAACGACCACGAGCCGGACGCCGCGCTGCCGCTCGTCGAGTCGGGCGTCGCCGACTCGCTGCAGCTCATCTACAACGTCTTCGACCAGAGCCCGGCGGACGAGCTCTTCCCGGCCGCGCAGGCCGCGAACGTCGGCGTGATCGCCCGCGTCCCGTTCGACGAGGGCGGCCTGACCGGGAAGATCACGCCCGGAGACGACGTTCCCGGAGGGCGACTTCCGCACCGGGTACTTCGCCGGCGGCCGCAAGGAAGAGGTGTGGGAGCGCGTGAACGCGATCGCGTCCGACCTCGGCGTCGACCTCGACCGGCTCCCCGAGCTCGCGCTGCGGTTCTGCATCTCGCACCCGGCGGTCTCGACCGTGATCCCGGGCATGCGCTCGACCCGGAACGTCGAGGCGAACGCGGCCGCGGTCGAGCTCGGCCCGCTCGGCGAGGACGAGCTCGAGACGCTCCGCGGGCACCGCTGGGCGCACAACTTCTACGACTGAGCGAACCGGCGGACCCTTGACGGGGGAACGTCTGTTCGTGTAGAACATACGTTCCCGTGATCGCCGCCATCGTCATCCCGGCGTTCGACCTGCGGGCGGCTCTGCGGGTGCGGCCGGCGCTCGAGGGGGCGCCGGCGGCGCTCTCGCCGCTGCCCGGGAAGGAGCCGCTGCTCGGGTCGGTCACGGCCGCGGCGGAGGCGAAGGGAGTGCGGCCGGGGATGCGGCTCGGGGAGGCGCTCGCGACCTGTCCCGGGCTCGTGCTCGTCGAGCAGGATCCGGCCGGGGTCGAGCACGCGTGGGAGCAGGTGCTGCGGCGGCTCGAGGATGCGGGCTTCGCGGTCGAGCCGGCCGGGCCGGGGACGGTCTACTTCGAGACGGGCGGGGTCGAGCGGCTCTACGGCGGGCTCGAGCCGGCGCTCAAGCGGGCGCTCGCGGCGGTCGGGGCGGCGTGGGAGCCGAGCGCGGGCGCGGCCGAGCGGCGGTTCGCGGCGCTCGCGGCCGCCGGGGCGGCGCGGCCGGGGCAGGCGCTCGTCGTCTCCGGCGACCGCACGCGGCAGTTCCTCGCGCCGCTGCCGCTGACGCTGCTCCCGCTCGAGCGCGACCGCTACGAGGAGCTCGAGGAGCTCGGGATTCGCACGATCGGACAGCTTGCCGGGCTGCCGGGCGGCGCCGTGGCCGAACGACTGGGGCCGGACGGCCGGCGCGCCTGGAGCCTGGCGAGAGGGGAGCGGGACGGGAGGGTCGCGCCGAGACGGCCGGCCGAGCTCCTGGTCGAGACGCTCGAGTTCCCGGACGCAGTCGGCCAGCGTGCTGACGCTCCGGCGAGGGCTCGCGGTGCTCGTCGATCGCCTGCTCGCCCGGCCGGAACGCGCGGGGCGGCCGCCGAGGAAGCTCGCCCTCTGGGCGCGGCTCGTCGGCGGCGCCTCGTGGCGCCGGACGGTGACGCTGCGCGAGCCGACCGCCGACCCGGCGCGGCTGCGCGCCGCGCTCGGCCCGAAGCTCGCCGAGCTGCCGGCGCCGGCGCTCAAGCTCCGGCTCGAGCTCGTGGAGCTCGCGGAGCACACCGGCGAGCAGCTCGAGCTCGTCCGCGCAGAGGGCGAGGTTCTCCGGGGCCGGCTCGAGGAAGGCCTGCGCCAGGTGCGGGCCGCCGTCGGCGCCGGTGGGGTCTCGACGGTGGTGGAGGTGGCGCCGTGGTCGCGCATTCCCGAAGCGCGCGCGCTGCTCGTTCCGCGCGACGACTGAACGCGCCGCGTCCGGTGCTCGTCGAGGCCCACGCGGACGGAACGCCGCGGCGCGTGAACCGCCGGACGTCGCGCTCGTGCGCGAGGAATGGCGGGTCGTCGACCGCTGGTGGACGGAGGAGCCGGTCGACCGGCGCTACTTCGACGTCGTGCTCGAGACGGGCGAGAACGCGTCGTCTACCGCGACGGGGAGAGCGGCGCGTGGCTCACGCAACGCGGGTGAGGACCCCGGTTTGAACCCCCTCCGACACGTGGCACTCGCGGTGGGCGAGCACGGGCGAAGCCCGCACTCGGCGACTCGTGGTGCACGTTGCCGACCGCGCGTCTTCAGCTCGCCGAGGCGCCGGTCGGGCCCGCGTTCCTCGGTCGCGTTCGCCCGACGGACCATCGCCGCGAAGCCGGCGTCCGGCCCGTGGAGGTTGAGCATCCGCGCGCGGCCCGGGCCCGGCGTGCGGAACCCGTGCACGACGCCGGGCGGCGCCGCGACGAACGTGCCCGGGCCGCCGCGGACGGTGCGGTCGGCGAGCGTGAACTCGACCTCGCCCTCGAGCACGTAGAAGGCGTCGACGTGGTCGTCGTGGCTGTGCGGCCGACCTCGAACGACGGGTCGAACTCGATCACGCAGACGGACAGCGTCGGCAGGGCGGCGAGGATCGTGATCGCGCGGTCGGCGCGGTCGTGGCGCTCGCCCTCGCCCGCCGCGACGACGATCGCCTCGCCGTTCACCCGATCGCCTCGGCGGCGAGCTCCGCCCAGCGTGCGGCGTGAGCCGGCGGGACGACGACCCACTCCTTCATCGGCCGGCCGCGACCGCCGGGATCGAAGAGGTGCGCGCCCGTCGAGCGCGAGCGCCTCGTCGCGCGCAGCCGGGATCGGCGAGCTTGAACACCATCGCGTCCTCGGCGGCCGCGAACCCGGCGACGAGCTTGCCGTTCCGCTTCAGGCTCGGCATCCCCATCATCTTCGTGCGCTCGAGGTCGGCATTGCGCACGAGCAGGTCGTCGCAGAGCTCCTCGAACGCGCTCGCCGTCCACGACGCGATCGTATGACGGACGTCCGGTTCCCGCTCGGCGGCCCGCGCGGGTCGCGCACGGCGACCTGATCCCGCCGCCGGGAATCGGCACACAATCGGCGCACTTCCGTGACACACCGTCACGGGTTTGCCCCTACCCTCGGGTCCTGTCCCCGGGAGGGTGGGGGCTAGGGATGGGGAAGCGGCCGTCCGCGCGGACCGCGACCCGGAAGCGCCTCCACAGCCCGGCGCAGGCGCAGCTGGCCGTACGTCGAGCTGCACGCCCACTCGGCGTACTCGTTCCTCGACGGCGCCTCGCTGCCGGAGGAGCTCGCCGCGCGCGCGGTCGAGCTCGGCTACGACGCGCTCGCGCTCACCGACCACGACGGGGTCTACGGCTCGCTCGAGTTCGCGCACGCCGCGAAGCTCCTCGGGCTCCGCGCGATCACCGGCGCCGAGGTCACGCTCGCGGGCGGCGCGCACGTCACGCTGCTCTGCGAGAGCCAGCGCGGCTACGCGAACCTCTGCCGGATCCTCACCGACGCCACGCGCGGCACGCGACCGCCGGGGCGCGAGACGCGCGAGCCGCTGCCGCCGGCGACCACGATCGAGATCGTCGCCGAGCACGCCGAGGGGCTCGTCTGCCTCTCGGGCTGCGCGCGGCACGGGCTCGGCGTCCTCGACCCGAACGGCGCGGCGCGGCTCGCCCGCGCGTTCCCGCGGCGCGTTCTACGTCGAGCTCCAGCGGCCGTTCGAGCGCGGCGACGCGCGCCGGAACGCCGCGCTCGACGACCTCGCCGCCGCGCTCGGCGTGCCGACGGTCGCCACCGGCGACGTCCACGCGCACCACCCGCGGCGCGCCCGGCTGCAGGACGCGCTCGTCGCGATCGCGCAGCCGCACCTCGCTCGACGGCTCCGAGCGCGAGCGGCGCGGCAACCACGAGTCCGTGCTCCGCCCGCCGGCCGAGATGCTCGAGCGGCTGCCGCGCGACGCCGCCGCGCGCACGCGCGAGGTCGCCGACCGCTGCACGTTCGACCTGACGCAGGAGCTCGGCTACCGCTACCCGGACTTCTCCGACGGCCCCGACCCGGCCGACGTGCAGCTCCGCGCCGTCTGCGAGCGCGCCTTCCGCGGAGCGCTATCGACCGTCCAGGTGACAAGTTGGTACAAGCGAGGGAACGGCTCGAGGAAGAGCTGGCGGCTGATCGCGCGGCTCGGCCTCGCCGGCTTCTTCCTGCTGCACTGGGAGGTGCTCGAGCTCGCCCGCGAGTGCGCGCTCGAGGTGCGCGGCCCCGGCTCGCCGCGCCACGTGCTGCCGCCGGGCCGCGGCCGCGGCTCGAGCGTCGGCTCGCTCGTCTGCTACCTGACCGGCCTCTCGCACGTCGACCCGGTCGACGCCGGCCTCTCGCTCGGCCGCTTCCTGAACGACGAGATGGTGGCGGTGCCCGACATCGACCTCGACTTCCCGCGCGACATCCGCGAGAAGCTGATCGTCGCGCGTCACCGAGCGCTACGGCCGCGAGCACGCGGCGCTCGTCGCGAGCTTCGCGACGTACCGCAGCCGCGGCGCGATCCGCGACGTCGGCAAGGCGCTCGGCCTGCCGTTCGCCGAGCTCGAGCGGCTCGCGCGCGTCACCGACGGCTGGGACGCGACCCGCGTCGGCGAGGAGCTCGACCGGCGTCCCCGGCACGCACGCCGGCCCGCGCTGGGCCGCGTTCCGCGAGCTGACGCGCGAGATCGCCGGCCTGCCGCGCCACATCTCGCAGCACCCGGGCGGGATGGTGATCTCGACCCGGCCGCTGATCGACCTCGTCCCCGTCCAGCCCGCGGCGATGGCCGGCCGCCAGATCTGCCAGTGGGACAAGGACTCCTGCTCCGACGCCGGCTTCCTGAAGATCGACCTGCTCGGGCTCGGGATGCTCTCGGCGGTCGAGGATGCGGTCGACCAGATCGCGCGGCTCCACGGCGAGCCGATCGACCTCTCGCGCGTCCCGCTCGACGACCCGGAGGTGTACGCCGAGATCCAGGCGGCGGACACCGTCGGCGTCTTCCAGATCGAGAGCCGCGCGCAGATGCAGAGCCTGCTCCGCACGCGGCCCGGAGAACCTCGACGACCTGACCGTGCAGGTCGCGCTCGTCCGGCCCGGGCCGATCCAGGGCAAGGCCGTGCACCCGTACATCGAGCGGCGGCAGCGCCTGCGCGACGACCCGGCGTTCGAGTCGCCGGTCGAGCACGAGTCGCTGCGCGAGCCGCTGCGCGAGACGCTCGGCGTCGTCGTCTTCCAGGACCAGGTGCTGTCGGTCGCGATGGCGGCCGCGGGGTTCAGCGTGGGGGAGGCCGAAGGGCTGCGGCGCGCGATGAGCCGCAAGCGCAGCGAGGAGGCGATCGAGGCGTTCCGGCCGCGCTTCGTCGACGGCTGCCTCGGCAACGGGATCGACGAGCGGACCGCGCACGCGATCTACGACAAGCTCGTCGGCTTCTCGGGCTTCGGCTTCCCGAAGTCGCACGCGGCGGCGTTCGCGCTGCTCGCCTACCAGTCGGCGTGGCTGCGGCACCACTACCCGGCCGAGTTCCTGTGCGCGCTCCTGAACGCGCAGCCGATGGGCTTCTACCCGCCGGCGTCGCTCGTGCGCGACGCGCAGCGGCGCGGGGTCGAGGTGCGCCCGCCGCACGTGAACCGGAGCGCCGCGGGCTGCGCGGTCGAGGACGGCGCGGTGCGGATCGGGCTCGGCTACGTCCGCTCGGTCGGCGAGGAGGAGGCGGAGGCGGTCGTCGCGGAGCAGCCGTACGCGGAGCTCGGCGACCTCGCGCGCCGCGCGCCGGTCGGGCTCGGCGCGCTCGAGGCGCTCGTCGCGGCCGGGGCGTGCGACGTGTGGGGCCCGCGGCGCGACCTCCTGTGGCAGCTCGGCGCGACGCCGCGCGGCGAGAGCGCGGGCGGCGGGGCGCGGCAGCTCGCGCTCCCGCTCGAGCCGACCGCGGAGACGCCGGAGCTGCCCGGCCAGACCGACTGGGAGCGGATGCTCGCCGACTACCGGCACACGTCGCTGTCGGTCGGCGTGCACCCGATGGAGCTCCTGCGGCCGCACCTTCCCGGGCGTCGTCTCGAGCGCGGAGCTCGCCGGGGTGCCGCACGGCGCGCGGATCGCGGTCGCGGGCCTGGCGGTCGCGCGGCAGCGGCCGTCGACGGCGAAAGGCATCGTCTTCATGCTGCTCGAGGACGAGCACGGCCAGGTGAACCTGATCGTCCCGCCGCCGGTCTACGAGGCACACCGGGCGTCGATCCGCGGCGAGCCGCTCGTGCTGGCGCGCGGCCGCTTCGAGCGGATCGAGCGCAACCAGAACGTCGTCGTCGACGCGGTCGAGACCCTCGGCCCGCTCGCCCGCCGCGTCGCCGGCGAGGCCGAGGTACGTGCGGCGCTGCCGGCGGCGCACCACTTCGGCCACCGCTGATCACACGGCCTGTCCCCGGCCAGCCCGAAAAGGGCAACGACGCGCGCGGTCAGCGCAGGTCGATCTCGAGCGAGAACCGCGGCAGGCGCTTCGCGACCGCGCGGTTGAACTCCCGCTCGTACTGCTCGCCGACGTCCTCGTCGAGCGTCCACTTGAAGTGGTCGCGGATGTCCGCGAGCACCTCGGTCCCGGTCTCGACCGCGTCGACGTAGTCGCCGTACAGCTCCTCGGCCTCGTCGCGCTCGGCGCGGTTGTACGCCTCGAGCTTCTCTTCGGCCTCGTCGATCACGTCGCGGTGCTCGCGCTCGAAGAGGTCGAGCTGGCGCTCGATCACGTCCGTGAAGCGGGCGCGGCGGAACGGCATCAGGCGAGCTCCCGGTACAGGGCGAGGTGCGCCGCGGCGGACGCGTCCCACGTCAGCTCGGCGCGCGCGCGCTCGGCACCGGCGCGCGCGGCGGCCAGCGCGTCGGCATCGGCGAGAAGCCCGCGCACCGCCTCGGTGAGCGCGTCGACGTCCCCGGCGGGGACGACGCGGCCGGCCCCGAACGCGGCGACCGGCTCGGCGAGGCCGCCGACGTCGTAGACGACCGCCGGCACGCCCGCGCCGAGCGCCTGGAGGAGCGCGCCGGACTGGTCGAGCTCGGCGCGGTACGGGAACACCGCGACCGTCGCCTCGGAGAGCGCCCGATCGAGCTCGGGCTGCGGGAGGTACCCGAGCCGCCACTCGGTCCGCGGCGCGTCGCGCAGCCCGTCGAGCGGCATCGCCGGGTCGCCCGCGACGAGCAGCCGCGCGTCCGGCAGCCGGCGCGTCGCCTCGACCGCGTCGGCGATTCCCTTGTACGGCCGGATCACCCCGAGCGCGAGCAGCGTCCGCCCGTCGTCCGCGCGCGTCGCCGCGCTCGGGTACACGGGATGCGGGATCACGCGCGCCTCGACGCCGAGCCCGGCGAGCGTCTCGCGTCCGCGCTCGCTGTGGACGACGACGCGGTCGAACTTCCCGAGCAGCTTCCGCCAGAGGTCGCGCTTCCCGGCCGTCCGCCGCGGGAGCAGGTCGTGCGCGGTGAACACGGCCGGCGACCGGAACCGGAGGTACGCGTCGAGCTGCGGCAGCGCGAGCCACTGCACGTGCAGCACGTCGGCGCGCCGGAGCGAGAGCGACGCGACGACGCCCGCGTGCTCGGCGCCCTTCAGCGGCAGCCGCAGGCGCGAGCGCTGGAACAGTCGCGACGAGAGCGGATAGAAGCGCTCCGCCCGCCGGTACCCCTCCGGGACGGGCGGCGCCCCGAAGCGGAACCGCGACGTCGCCACCTCGACGTCGGCGCCCGCGCGGGCGAGCGCGGCGGCGAGCTCGTGGTCGTACCAGGGCGTGAACGCGGGCGGGTCGGCGATCACGACGCGCACGCGCCGTACAGTAGAGCGCCGTGCTCGTGCGGAGCTGGAACCTCTTTCACGGCAACACGCATCCGCCGGGCCGCCGCGCGTACCTCCGTGAGATGGTGGAGCTGGTGACCGCCGACCGACCCGAGGTCGTCTGCCTGCAGGAGGTGCCGGCGTGGGCGCTCGGCCGGCTCGGCGGCTGGGCCGGGATGACCGAGGTGCCCGCGCTCGCCCGCCGCCCGCGTGTCGGCGCCGCCGGGCTCGGCCGCGCGCTGACCGCGCCGCACCACGGGCTGATCCGCTCGGCGTTCGCCGGCCAGGGGAACGCGATCCTCGTCTCCTCGACGCTGCGCCTCCACGCGAGCTCCGCGCTCTCGTTGACCGACCGGGTCGCCCGGCTCGAGGCGCGCGTCGCGCAGCGCGTCGAGCTCGGGCTGCCGGACGGACGGCCCGCCGCGGTCGTCAACGTCCACTGCTCGCACGGCGAGCCCGGCGAGAGCCAGCTCGCGCTCGCGCTCCGCTTCGGCGAGGACGCGACGCCGGACGGCGGGCTGCTCGTCCTCGCGGGCGACCTCAACAGGACGCCGGAGCGGTCGGCGACGCTCCGCGCGGCCGCGCTCGGCGCGTCGATCCCCGGGAGCATCGACCAGGTCCTCGTCCGCGGCGCGCCGGCGTCGGCCCGCCCGTGGGCCGACGCCGAGCGCGTGTACGGCGGCCGGCTGCTCTCGGACCACGCGCCGGTCGAGGCGGAGATCGAGCTCGCGTGAGCCTGCGTCGGAAGCTCGCACTCGCGTTCGGGATCGCGTTCTTCGTGCTGCTGATGTGCGCGGCGACGATCGGGGCGGTCGTGTGGTGGGAGGCGCACACCGTCGTCGCCGAGCTGCAGTCGGGCCCGAAGAAGAAGATCGTGAGGGCGGTCGAGCCGGTGTTGAAGCAGAAGCCGAAGCGGACGCTCGTGCCGGCGCCGCCCGAGGCGGGCGCGCAGACGATCCTGCTGATCGGTTCCGACCGGCGCGTCCCGAGTCAGGGCCAGCCCGGCGCTCGCTCCGACACGACGATCGTCGTCCGCATCGACCCGAAGCGCCACCGGATCGGCCTCCTCTCGATCCCGCGCGACCTCTACGTCGAGATCCCCGGCCACGGCCACGACCGGATCAACGCGGCATTCGAGGAGGGCGGCGAGAAGCTGCTCACGCGCACGGTCCGCGACACGCTCGGGCTGAAGATCGACCACTTCGTCGAGGTCGACTTCCGCGGCTTCCGGAAGATCGTCCACGACCTCGGCGGGATCTGGCTGCCGATCGACCAGCGCTACTACAACCAGAACCTCCACACGCCCGGCACGAACTACGCAGCGATCAACCTCGGCCCCGGCTACCAGCGGCTGAACGGCGGCCAGGCGCTCGAGTTCGCGCGGTACCGCCACTACGACTCCGACCTGTACCGCGCGGCGCGGCAGCAGCTCGTGATCCGCGAGACCCTCCGGCAGTCGTTCGCGCACAAGCTCGACTTCTTCCGGATCGTCCGGCTCGCGCACGATTTCGCCGATGCGACGACGTCCGACATCGACAGCGTCCGTGAGCTGTGGGGCCTCGCGAACGCGGTCCGCGGCGCGCGCGTCGACCGCGTGACGATCGACGTCTCGGACTTCACCGCGTACGGCGCCGACTACCTCACCGCCGACGACGCGCAGCTGAAGGCGGCGGTGCGGGCCCTCTTCGGGCTGCCGCCCGCGAGGGTCGCGGGCACGACGCGGACGATCGCCGCCGCGCCGTCCGCGGCCGCACCGGCGACAAGCCCGTCCTCTACCCGGACGGAGGCCGCGCGGCGTCGCTGCTCGAGCCGCTCGTGCCGCGAATGCGCCGCTGCGTCCCGACCGAGCTCCCGCCCGGCTACGGCTGGCCGTACGAGGACGCCGCGCGCGCGTACGCGCTCGACGGCCATCCGGCGCTCGCGCTGTACGCGACGTCCGGCTCGGGCCACTCGATCCTGTGGATGTTCACGACGTGGAGCGACCCGCCGATCCTCGCGAGCCCGACCGCGACGCGCACGGTCGGCGGCCGGACGTTCGACCTGTACACCGACAGCGGCCGGCTACGCCAGATCGCGTGGCAGGTCGGCCCGACGCGCGTCTGGCTCACGAACACGCTCCGCAACGACCTGACGAACGCGCAGATGCTCGCGCTCGCCGAGTCGTGCAAGGGGAGGTGACGGACGACGGGCTGTCAGGTTGGCTCGGGCGGGAGGGACGCTTGCGCATATGACCGCTGCGATGGTGCCGGTCAGTGCGAGTGGTGCCTTTCCATCGAGTCGCTCGAAAGCGCGGCGATCACCCGGTCCGTGCACTCGCTGCAGATGTAGCGCCCGTCTTCCCGTTGCACGATCGTGCGACCCCGCTTCGGCTCCTTGCCGCAGTACGAGCAGCGGAGACCTTCCACACGGGGACCCCTGTCCGATGCCGGCGCAGTCTCATCTCGCGTCTGCGTCCCGCTCGTCGGCGTCCCACCCCGTTCTCGTGCGCGCACTGAACCGCGGAACGAGTGCCTCGAACACAAACGCTGTCGACACGATCGAAGTGGCCTCCAGCCCAACTCGACCCATCCGCGAGCTCCTTCGTCCGAAGCGGAGATCATGGCATCGACTGGAACCGCTTTCAAGCCTGCCGGTTCGCGGCAGGGCGCCGCGAGCTCGGACGTTCCGACCGTCGTTCGGCCCGATCGCGTCAGTCGGCGGCGGTCCGCAACCCGAGCTCGGTCGCGATCGGCTGCAGCGCCGCGACCACGTTCGCGATGTGCTCGTCGAGCTCGAGCCCGAGCAGCTCGGCGCCCGCGTAGACCTCGTCGCGGTGCACGCCGGCGGCGAACGACGGCTGCTTCAGCTTCTTCCGCACCGACTTCGGCTCGAGGCCGTCGAGGCCCGTCGGCCGGACGAGGCCGCACGCGTGGACGAAGCCGGACAGCTCGTCGCAGGCGAAGAGCGTCTTCTTCAGCGGCGTGTCGCGCGGCATCGCGAGGTGCTCGGCATGCGAGAGGATCGACTCGACGACCTCCTCGGGATAGCCCTCCTCGCGGAGGATCGGCGCGCCGTCCTGCGGGTGCTTGTCGAGCGTCGGGTGCATCTCGTAGTCGAAGTCGTGGAGCAGCGCGGCGACGCGCCACAGCTCCTCGTCCTCGCCGAAGCGCCGCGCGTAGGACGCCGTCGACGCCTCGACCGCGAGCGCGTGCCGCAGCAGCGCCTCGCCCTTCGTGTAGCGGGTGAGGGTCTCCCAGGCCTGCTCGCGGGTGGGCGCCAAAGCGGTCGCTACGATAGCTGCCGCTTTGTCGAGCACCGTCATCCGCGAGGCGGCCGCGGAATCGTTCGTGATCGAGGGCGGCCGTCCCCTCGGCGGCCGTGTCCGGGCCGCGGGGAACAAGAACGGCGCGCTGCCGATCATGGCCGCGTGCCTGCTCACCGACGAGCCGGTCGTGCTCACGAACGTGCCGCGGATCCGCGACATCGAGACGATGGGCGAGCTGCTCCAGCACCTCGGCGCCGAGGTCGAGTGGATCGGGCCGAACGAGGTTCGCGTCCACGCCGCCGAGCTCGTCACGACCGAGGTCGACGACGAGCTCGCCGACCGGATCCGCGCCTCGTTCCTGCTCGCGGGCCCGCTGCTCGCGCGTGTCGGGCGCGCGACCGTGCCGCCGCCGGGCGGCGACGTGATCGGCCGCCGCCGGCTCGACCCGCACATCCACGCGTTCCAGCGGCTCGGCGCGAGCGTCGCGCTCGGCGAGCGCTACGAGCTGCGCGCCGACCGGCTCGCCGCGGCGGAGATCTTCCTCGACGAGGCCTCGGTGATGGCGACCGAGAACGCGGTCATGGCCGCCGCGCTCACGCCGGGGACGACGAGGCTCATGAACGCGGCGTCGGAGCCGCACGTGCAGGACCTGTGCCGCTTCCTCGTCGCGCTCGGCGCCGAGATCGACGGGATCGGCTCGAACGCGCTGCGGATCACCGGCGTCGAACGGCTCTCGGGGGGCGAGCACCGGATCGCGCCCGAGCACATCGAGGTCGCGAGCTTCATCGGCCTCGCGGCGGTCACCGGCGCGGACGTCACGATCGACGACGCGGCGCCGCAGGACCTGCTCCCGATCCTGCCGGCATTCGAGCGGCTCGGCGTCCGCGTCGAGATCGACGGCAACTCGGTTCGCGTGCCGCCGGACCAGGAGCTCGTGATCCAGGACGACCTCGGCGGGCAGATCCCGAAGATCGAGGACGGGCCGTGGCCGGCGTTCCCGGCCGACCTCACGTCGATCGCGCTCGCGGTCGCGACGCAGGCGCAGGGGACGATCCTGATCTTCGAGAAGATGTTCGAGAACCGCCTCTTCTTCGTGGACAAGCTCGTCTCGATGGGCGCCCGGATCATCCTCTGCGACCCGCACCGCGCGGTCGTGAGCGGCCCGGCGAAGCTGTACGGCCAGCGGATGTCGAGCCCGGACATCCGTGCCGGGATGGCGCTTCTGATCGCGAGCCTCTGCGCCGAGGGCACCTCGACGATCGGCAACGTGAGCGAGATCGACCGAGGCTACGAGCGGATCGACGAGCGGCTCCGCTCGCTCGGCGCGTCGATCGAGCGGATCTGACCCCGACTACCCGGCGGCGATGAGCGCGCTCGCCTGCGCGGCCTTGAGACCGCTGTTCACGTCGAAGTTGCCCTTCGGCGGCTGCTCGCAGGCGACGGTCGCCGAGCGTCGCTCGGTCGACCCCGCCGCGGTCGGGCCGGGGAGCTTCACGCGCTGCCGCTCGTCGGCGGCCTGGCAGGAGCGCTGCTTGTCCTTGCGGGCGATCGCCTCGGCGAGCGGCGCCTGCGAATGGAGCGCGGCGATCAGCGCGTTTCCGATCGTGACCGCCGGCGCCGCCGGTACCGCGGCGAGGGCGAGCGCGGCGACGGCGACCGGGATGAGATGTTTGGCGCGCATGCTCGTCAGACCGGGTAAGGGTAGCTCTCGCCGGCCGGAAGGGCCTCTCCGCCGCCGACCCGTCGGTTACGCTCAGGCGGTGATGACCGAGACGCAGACGGGCGTGAGGATCGAGCTGGCGACACCGGGCGAGGCGCGGGCCGCGACCGGGCTGCCGGTGCTCGACCACCTGCTCGGCGAGCTCGCGGCGACCGCGCGGCTCCGGATCGCGCTCGAGGTGGAGCCCGGCAGCGCCGAGGAGGAGGTGGCCGCGGCCGGCCGCGCGCTCGGGACGGCGCTCGCCGACCTGCTCGCCGCGCCGGACTCGTGGGGCCGCGGCTGGGCGATCCTCCCGGCCGACGAGGCGCTTGCGAGCGCCTCGCTCGAGGTCGCCGAGCGGCCGCTCCTCGTCTCGAACGTCGACTTCTCCGGGCAGCGCGTCGGCGGCTTCGCGAGCGACGTGCTCGCGCGCTTCCTGAGCGAGCTCGCCGCCGGCGCGGGCCTGAACGTCCACATCCGCGTGATCGAGGGGCGCGATCCCGAGCACGTGCTCGCCGCGATCTTCAAGGCGCTCGGCGCCGCGCTCGGCCAGGCCTGCCGGCCCCCGGCGGGAGACGGCGAATGAGCCGCGAGGTCGTCCGCACCGACGCCGCGCCGGCGCCGTTCCAGGGCGCGCCGTACTCGCAGGCGATCAAGGCGAACGGGTTCGTGTTCGTCTCGGGCCAGCTCGCGGTGAAGCCGGGCGAGAAGGACCTCGTTCCCGGCGGGATCACGGAGCAGACCGAGCAGGTGCTCGCGAACCTCGGCGCGATCCTGGAGGCTGCGGGCTCCGGGTTCGACCGGCTCGTGAAGACGACGGTCTTCCTGCAGGACCTCGGCGACTTCGTGGCGATGAACGAGGTGTACGGCAGGCACGTCGGCGACTCCCCGCCCGCGCGGTCGACGGTCGAGGTGGCGAAGCTGCCGTCCGGCGCGCTCGTCGAGATCGAGGCGGTCGCGCTCGCCGACTGACCCGCCCGCCGTCCAGAATGGACAGCGGTGAAGGAGATCGAGGACTACGTCGCGTCGCTCGGCCTCGACGCGTACCTCGTCGGGGGCGCGGTGCGCGACGAGCTGCTCGGGCTCGACTCGAAGGACGCGGACTTCCTCGTGCCGGGCCTCGACATCCCCGCGCTCCGGGCGCGGCTCGAGCCCCACGGGCGCGTCGACGACCTCGTCGTCGCCGGCCGGCCGGTCGGGCTCCGGCTCACGCCGCGCGACCGGCGGCTCCGGTCGCTCGCGCCCGCCGGGATCGAGCTCGCGCCGGCGCGCCGCGAGCGCTCGACCGGGCCGGGGCGCCACGACTTCGAGATCGTCGTCGACCCCGCCGCGACCGTCGACGACGATCTCGCGCGGCGCGACTTCACCGTGAACGCGATCGCGCGCCGGCTCTCGGACGGCGCGATCGTCGACCCGCACGGCGGCCGGGCCGACCTCGAGCAGCGGCTGCTCCGCACGGTCTCGCCGACGAGCTTCGCCGAGGATCCGCTGCGGCTCGTGCGCGGGCTCCGCTTCGTCTCGCAGCTCGACTTCGACCCCGACGAGGAGACCCTGCGGCAGATGCGCGAGGAGGCAGACTCGGTCGGGCTCGTCTCCGCCGAGCGCATCGGCGGCGGCCTCGCGGCGGACGGGATGGGGGAGCTCTCGCGCCTCCTGCTCGGCCGCCAGCCGGCGAAGGCGCTCCGCCTCGCGCGCGACACCGGCGTTCTCGCCGCGCTGATCCCGGAGTTCGAGCCGGCGATCGGCTTCGACCCGCGCTCGGCCGACCACCGGATGACGCTGGACGAGCACGTCTTCGAGGTCGTCCAGGCCGCGGCCGACGCCGGGACGCCGCTCCGCGTCCGGCTCGCGACGCTGCTCCACGACCTCGGCAAGCCCGGCCCGGGCGAGGGCGAGCACGAGGACGTCGGCGCCGAGCTCGCCGCGGCCGTCCTCCGGCGGCTGCGGTACCCGACCGACCTCTCGCGGCGCGTCGTCGAGATCGTCCGCTTCCACCCGTTCCGGCCGGGCGCCGGCGACGCGCTCGAGGCCCGGCGGCTGCTCGCGCGGCACGGCGACGAGCTCGCGCTCGACCTGCTCGACCACTGGGACGCCGACGTGCGCGGCCGCGACCTCACACCGAGCACGGAGGAGAGGCTCGAGTGGCTGCGGCGGTTCCGGCTCGTGGTCGAGGCGGAGCGCGCGAGCCCGCACCGGCTCGCCGACCTCGCGGTGGACGGCGACGACCTGATCGGGCTCGGCTTCCGCCCGGGGCCGGCGCTCGGCCGGACGCTCGGCGAGCTGCTCGACGCGGTCGTCGACGATCCCGGTCTCAACGAGCGCGGCGCGCTGCTCGAGCGCGCGCGGGAGCGGCTGCCGACGTGATCCGCTGGGACGACGCTCCGGCCGGGACCACGGTCGCGTTCACGACGCGCGCCGGCGGCGTGAGCGAGGGTCCGTTCGCGTCGCTCAACCTCGGCGCGCGCGGCGGCGACGATCCCGACCGCGTCGCGGAGAACCGCCGGCTCGCGTGCGACGCGCTCGGGCTCGACGCGGCCCGGCTCGCCGCCAACCGGCAGCGCCACTCGCCGGCCGTGCTCCGCGCCGAGCCGGGCGTCGCCGGCCGCGACGGCGACGGCCTCTGGACCGACGAGCCCGGCCTGCCGGTGCTCGCGCTCGGCGCCGACTGCCTGCCGATCGCGATCGCGCGGACGAACGGCCGCCCGGCGCTCGCGGTCGTCCACGCCGGCTGGCGCGGGCTCGCCGCGGGCGTCGTCGAGAGCGCCGTCGCCGCGCTCGGAGGCGGCCCGGCGGCCGCGGCGATCGGGCCCGCGATCGGGCCGTGCTGCTACGAGGTCGGGCCCGAGGTGTCCGAGCGGTTCGACCCCGACCTCACGCGGGACGGGATCCTCGACCTCTGGAGCGCCGGCGAGCGCGCGCTCCGCCGCGCCGGCGTCGCGCGCGTCGACCGCGTCGACCTGTGCACGCGCTGCAACGAGGAGCTCTTCTTCTCGCACCGCCGGCAGGGGCCGACGCGCGGCGTGCAGGGGGTGATCGGTGCTCTCGCCGGCTGAGCTCCGCGAGCGGTACGAGCTCGTCCGCGGCCAGGTCGGCCCGGGCGTGACCGTCGTCGCCGCGACGAAGTACGTCGCGCTCGACGAGATGGCGGCGCTCGTCGAGGCCGGGATCGAGGTCGTCGGCGAGAACCGCGCGCAGGACCTCGAGGCGAAGCACGCCGTCTACGGCGACGCGTTCCGCTGGCACTTCATCGGCCGACTCCAGTCGAACAAGGCGAAGGTCGTCAACCGCTGCTGCGAGCTCGTGCACTCGCTCGACTCGCACGCGGCCGCGAGCCGGCTCGAGGTGCCCGCGCTCGTGCAGGTGAACCTCGCGGGCGAGGAGTCGAAGGGCGGCGTCGCGCCCGCCGACCTCGACGGCTTCCTCGGCGACGGTGTCGTCGGGCTGTCGGCGATGCCGCCGGCGACCGGCGACCCCGAGACGTCGCGTGCGTGGTTCCGGCGCCTGCGCGAGCTCGCGGCGGCGCACGACCTCCGCGAGCTGTCGATGGGGACGACGCAGGACTACGCCGTCGCGGCGCAGGAGGGCGCGACGTACGTCCGGGTCGGGAGCGTGCTCTTCGACCGCAACTGCTTCGTGCGGGGGACCGGCGGGCCGGACTGAGTTACGCTTTTCGGTCTGTGAGCCTGGCCGACCTGTGGAATCGGACGCTCGTCTACTTCGGGATCGCCGAGGAGGACGACGAGCTCTACGACGACGAGGAGCTGTACGCGGCCGAGTCGACGCTCGAGCGGAGCTACAGCGAGCGTCCGAACGTCCGCCGGCTGACGCCGCGCCGCCGCGGGCAGGACTTCGACGACTGGACGGAGTCGCAGGCCGACGAGAGCGCCGTCTCCGCGCCCCCGCCGCCGTCGCCCGCGAGGACGTCGCAGCGCGGCTCGCGGCCGTACATCGAAGCGGTGCCGAACCCGAACGCGGTCCGCGTGCACCTGATCCTCCCGCGGAGCTTCAACGACGCGCAGCAGATCGCCGACAAGTTCAAGCAGTCGATCCCGGTGATCCTCAACCTGCAGAACGCGGACACCGAGCTCTCGAAGCGGTTGATCGACTTCGCGAGCGGGCTCACGTACGCGCTGAACGGCGGCATGCAGCGCGTCGCCGACAAGGTCTTCCTGCTCACGCCGCGCAACGTCGAGGTGAGCGCCGAGCAGCGCGCTCAGCTTCTCGAGCGGGGCGGCTTCTACAACCAGGCCTGACCCGCGCCGGCCCGGGCCGGCGTAGGAATCGCGGCCGGCAGCCCGAAGGAGGCCGAAAATGCCGCTGCTCGACGTGATCTCCGAGGTGGAGCTGTTCGTCGCCGTGTTCGCGGACGTGTACACGCTCGTCCTCATCGTCTACATCCTCCTCTCGTGGATCCGGATCCCGCCCTCGCTCGGGCCGGCGCAGCGGTTCCTCTACGACGTCTGCGAGCCGTACCTCCGCTTCTGGCGGCGGCTGCTGCCGCTCCAGTTCGGGGCGTTCGACCTCTCGCCGATGGTCGCGATCATCGCCGTGTTCGCAGCCGGCCGGATCGTGAACCTCATCCTGGACCAGCTCCACTGAGCAAGGAGAGACACATGCCGTACACACCCGTCGAGCTGCGTCACGTCCGGATCGGGCGGCGCCCGCTCGGCTACAACCGCGAGGCCGTCGAGCGGCTGCTCGAGGAGGTCGCGGACAGCTTCGAGACCGTCTGGAGCGAGCGCGGCGAGCTCGAGGATCGCGTCCACGCGCTCGACAAGGACCTCGCCGAGCTCCGGCGTCGCGAGGAGCTGCTCGCACAGGCGCTCGTCGCCGCCGAGCAGGCGGCCTCCGACACGCGGGCCCTCGCGAAGCGCGAGGCCGAGATGATCGTCGCCGAGGCGCACCGGGAGTCCCGCTCGATCGTGCGCGGCGCGCACGCCGAGCAGGCCCGGCTCGTCGGAGACACACGGCGCATCGAGGGGCTGCTGCGAGCGGCGCTCGGGATCGTCGAGGGCGCCGGGCGGCCGGTGGAGGCCGCGGACGAGCCGGCCCCGACCTCGCCGCCGGAGACGTGGCCGCGCCGCGACGACACGCGGGAGTTCCCGCGGACCGTCCAGCCGGTTCCGGACCCCGAGGCCGATCACGAGGGGGAGGCGGAGGCGCAGGCCGGGTAACCTTGCCCCGTGGAAGCCTCGACGCGAGTGCGGATCCGCGTCTCGCCGGGAGCCCGGTCCGCCCGGGTCGTCGGCCGGCACGGCGACGCCTGGAAGCTCCGCGTCGAGGCCGCTCCGGAAGGGGGCAAGGCGAACGCGGCCGTCGTCCGGCTGCTCGCCGAGACGCTCGACCTCCGGCCGCGCGACGTCACGCTCGTCTCCGGTCACGCCGCCCGGGAGAAGGTCGTCGCGCTCGACGGCATCGGCGCCGAGGAGACGTCGCGCCGGCTCGCCGCCGCGGCGGCAGTCGGCCAGGGAAGGAGCGCGAGATGACGACGATCGACACGACCGAGTTCCGCGAGCTCCTCGAGCACGAGCGTCAGCGGGTCCAGGATTCGATCGACTCCCTGGCGGCCGAGCACCCCGGGAAGATGCAGGACGAGGTCGGGGATCTCGGCGGCTGGGGCACCGACAACCACATGGGCGACATGGCCTCGGTCACGTTCGACCGGGAGCTCGACGAGGGTCTCGGCGACGGCGCGCAGCACACGCTGACGGAGATCGACCACGCTCTGGCGCGGCTCGACGACGGGACGTACGGCGAGTGCGAGCGCTGCGGGAAGCCGATCGGCGAGGAGCGGCTGCGCGCGCGTCCGTGGGCGACCCTCTGCATCGACGACCAGCGCGTCGCGGACCGCGGGTAGCACGAGCGTGAGCGACCGCGACCCGGAACGCGCGCCCGACATCCGGGTCGGATCGGCGACGAACGGCCTCGAGCCGGTGTCGGTCGCGGAGCGCCCGCTCGGCGCGGGCCCGTGGCAGTGGGCCGGGCTGCTCGCCGTCGCGGGCGCGGCCGTCGTCGCCGACCAGATGACGAAGCACCTCGTCGCGACCCAGCTCCGGCTCGACGAGTCGGTGAAGGTCGTCGGCCCGCTCGCGATCCACCGCGTCCAGAACTCGGGGATCGCGTTCGGGA
Source organism: uncultured Actinomycetes bacterium (assembly GCA_963729135.1). Lineage (GTDB taxonomy): Bacteria > Actinomycetota > Thermoleophilia > Gaiellales > Gaiellaceae > PALSA-600. The sequence goes on along the minus strand of CAVSMT010000006.1, from coordinate 58,236 downwards.
TGTTCTCGCAGGCGACCGTGATCGTGGCGATGGCGACGGCGGTCGCGGTCGGCTGGATGCTCGTGTTCTTCGCCCGTTCGGGCGCGCGTCACCCGGTGCTCCCGGCGGCGCTCGGCCTGCTGATCGGCGGGAGCGTCTCGAACCTCATCGACCGCGTGCGGCTCGGCCACGTCACGGACTTCCTCGACCTCGGCTGGTGGCCGGCGTTCAACCTCGCCGACAGCTTCATCTGCGTCGGGGTCGCGATCCTGCTCGTGGCGCTGCTCGTCTCGGACCGCCGCCCGCGCGGCGCGCGCGGGCCCCTCGACGTCGCTGCCCGCTGAGGTTCGCGAGCCGCTTTCCGCGGCTGCCGCGGCGCGGGTCGCCGGGCGCGACGACGCTCGCGTCGAGCGCGCGCACCCCCGCCCAGGGTGGGGCCGCACCCCTCCGCCCTCTGCGGTCGATGCTATCGCCGCGTCACGCTCGAAGCCGTCACGGAACCGTGCCAATTGAGTGACTTCTCGTCCACGGCCGAGCTGACGGTCCCGGGCGAGGCCGCGGGCGAGCGGCTCGACGTGTTCCTCGCGCGGCACGTCGGCTCGCGTGCGGCGGCGACTCGCGCGGTCGAGGCGGGCGTGCTGGTGGACGGGCTCGCCCGGCCGAAGAGCTACCGGCTCGAGGGCGGGGAGACGCTCGTGCTCACCGTCCCGGCTGCGGAGCCGGCGCCGGTCTCGGAGGCGCCGCCGCCGCGGGTCGTGTTCGCGGACGAGCACCTGCTCGTCGTCGACAAGCCGGCCGGGCTCGTCGTCCACCGCGGCGCGGGGCACGCGGGCGGGACGCTCGCCGACCTCCTCGGCGACCAGCTCGCCGGCGGCGACCCGGAGCGGCCGGGGATCGTCCACCGCCTCGACCGCGGAACGTCGGGGCTGATGGTCGTCGCGCGCTCCGAGGAGGCGCACCGGCGGCTCTCGGCGCTCGTCCGGCGGCGCGAGCTCGAGCGGACGTACCTCGCGCTCGTCGAGGGCCGCCCGCGGTCGCGGTCGGGGCGGATCGAGGCGCCGATCGGGCGCGACCGCGACGACCCGACGCGTATCTCGCTCGACACCGACGTCCCGCGCGACGCCGTCACGCACTTCGACGTCGAGGAGATGCTGCCGGGCCACGCGCTGCTCCGCGTCCGCCTCGAGACCGGCCGGACGCACCAGATCCGCGTCCACCTCGCGGCGATCGGCCTGCCGGTGGTCGGCGACCCGGTCTACGGCGTCCCGCAGCCGGGGCTCGACCGCCAGTTCCTCCACGCGGCACGGCTCGGCTTCGCCCATCCGTTCACCGGCGAGCGGGTCGAGCTCGACTCGCCGCTCCCGTCCGACCTCGCCGCGCTGCTCGGGCGTCTGACGGGCTGAAGAGCCCCGCGGCGGCTACCATTGCCGCTCCCACCCCCGACCCGGTGGACGGTCGACGCGGACGGTGGCCGGAGCTCATCCGGTCTCCGCGGAGACGCCGCCGGTGGAACGACAACTCGAACCGAGAAAGGGGCGACTCATGCCCGTCGTGTCCATGAAGGACCTCCTGGAAGCCGGAGTCCATTTCGGCCACCAGACGCGGCGCTGGAATCCGAAGATGAAGCGATTCATCTTCACCGAGCGCGGCGGCATCTACATCATCGACCTCCAGCAGACACAGCAGCTCCTCGACGAGGCCTACGACTTCGCGCGCGCGATCGCCGAGCGCGGCGGGTCGGTGCTGTTCGTCGGCACCAAGAAGCAGGCGCAGGACGCGGTCGCGGGCGAGGCCGCGCGCGTCGGGATGCCGTACGTCAACAACCGCTGGCTCGGCGGCCTGCTCACGAACTGGCGCACGATCTCCGACCGCATCCAGCGCCTTCACGAGCTGCGCGCGCTCAAGACCGAGGAGCAGCTCGCCCTCCTGCCCGCCAAGGAGCGGATGGCGATGGAGTCCGAGCTCGAGAAGCTCGAGTCGAACCTGGGCGGCGTCGCCGACATGCGGCGCCAGCCGGACGCGATCTTCATCGTCGACCTGCGCAAGGAGCAGCTCGCGGTGCGCGAGGCGCAGCGGCTCGGGCTGCCGGTGATCGCGCTCGTCGACACGAACTGCGATCCGGACGAGGCGGCGTACGTGATCCCCGGCAACGACGACGCGATCCGCTCGTGCTCGCTCGTCGTGCGGACGATCGCGAACGCGATCGAGGCCGGCAAGCAGCGGGTCGCGGCGAACGAGCTCGCCCGGCGCGAGGCCGCCGCCGAGGCATCGGCCGCAGCCGCAGCAGCGGAGGCCGCGGCCGCCGCCGCTGCGCCCGAGCCCGAGCCCGAGCCGGAAACCGAGGCGAGCGAGCGCGGCGCCGGAGCCGGCGCCGGCCTCCGAGCCCGCGGCGACCGGTCGAGGCCGGAGAGGAGAAGGCGTCGTGACGGAGATCTCGGCGGCGATGGTGAAGGAGCTCCGCGAGGCGACGCAGGCCGGGATCATGGACGCGAAGCGCGCGCTCCAGGAGACGGACGGCGACTTCGACGAGGCGGTCAAGCTCCTCCGCGAGCGGGGGATGGCGTCCGCCGCGAAGCGCGCGGGGCGCGAGACGAGCGAGGGCGTCGTGCTCACGTTCGTCGACGACGACACCGGGACGATCGTCGCGATCGGATGCGAGACCGAGCCGGTGTCGAAGAACGAGGACTTCGTGACGTTCTCCCGGGACGTGCTGCGCGCGGTCCACGAGATCGGCGAGAGCCAGGTGGACGAGCTCGAGGAGCGGCGCGCCGAGCTCTCGGGCCGGCTCGGCGAGAACATCCAGATCGTCGGCGTCCGGCGGATGCGGCTCCACCACGACGAGAAGTTCGCGACGTACGTCCACCCGCCCGCGAACAAGGTCGGCGTGCTCGTCCGCACGAAGGGCGGGCCGTCGGAGCTGCCGCGGCAGCTCGCGATGCACATCTCGTTCGCGCGGCCGACGTACCGGTCGCGCGACGAGGTCCCGGCCGAGCTCGTCCAGGCCGAGCGCGAGATCTTCGAGAAGCTGCCGGACGTCGAGGCGAAGCCGCCCGAGGTTCGTGAGAAGATCGTCGACGGCATGCTGAACAAGCGGTTCTACGCCGAGTCCGTGTTCGGCGAGAAGGACTGGATCCACGATCCGAGCATCACCGTCGCGAAGGCGCTCGAGCAGGGTGGGATGGAGGTCGTCGACTACGCCTGGTTCTCGGTCGGATGACGACGGCGGCGCCGGAACCCGAGACGAGGGAGCGCGAGGCCGCGCCCGCGTTCCGGCGCGTGCTGCTCAAGCTCTCGGGCGAGGCGCTGATGGGCCCGGCCGAGTTCGGGCTCGACGCGGCCACGGTCGACGCGGTCGCGCGCGAGCTCGTCGAGGTCCGCTCGACCGGGCTCGAGGTCGCGGTCGTGATCGGCGGCGGCAACCTCTACCGCGGGATGGAGGCGACCGCCGAGGGCATGGATCGCGCGACCGGCGACTACATGGGGATGCTCGCGACGGTGTTCAACTCGCTCGCGGTGCAGGAGGCGCTCGAGCGGAACGGCGCGGACACGCGCGTGCTCTCGGCGCTCCACGTCCGCGAGGTGGCCGAGCCGTACATCCGCCGCCGCGCGATCCGGCATCTCCAGAAGGGCCGGATCGTCGTGTTCGCGGCGGGGACCGGCAACCCGTACTTCACGACCGACACCGCCGCCGCGCTCCGCGCGCTCGAGATCCACGCCGAGGCGATCCTGATGGCGAAGCACGGCGTCCGCGGCGTGTACGACGGCGACCCGAACGCCGATCCCGACGCCGCGTTCCTGCCGCGGCTCACGCACCTCGACGCGATCGAGCGCGGGCTGCGGGTGATGGACACGACGGCGCTCTCGCTGTGCATGGACAACGGCCTGCCGATCCACGTGTTCGAGCTCGCGCCGGGGAACATCGGCCGCGTCTCGCGCGGCGAGCACGTCGGCACGATCATCTCGACGTCGCGCGAAGGAGCCGACCGGTGACCGCGATCGACGACTTCGTCGCCGACGCCTCCGGGCGGATGGACAAGTCGGTCGAGGCGACGCACGAGCACTTCAACTCGGTCCGCACCGGCCGCGCGTCGGCGGCGCTCCTCGACCGGATCGTGATCGACTACTACGGGACGCCGACGCCCCTGAAGAACCTCGCCACGATCAACGTCCCCGAGCCGCGGATGCTCACGATCCAGCCGTTCGACCCGTCGGCGATCAAGCAGGTCGAGCGCGCGATCCAGGAGTCCGACCTCGGCCTCACGCCGTCGAACGACGGCAAGATCGTCCGGCTGCCGATCCCGCAGCTGACCGAGGAGCGGCGCAAGGAGCTCGTGAAGCTCGTCCGCCACATGGCCGAGGAGGGCCGCGTCGCCGTGCGGAACGTGCGCCGCGACGTGATGCGCCACCTCGAGGAGCTCGTCCGCAACGGCGACGTCGGCGACGACGAGGAGCGCGCCGCCGAGGGCCGGGTGCAGAAGCTCACCGACGAGCACGTCCACAAGATCGACGACCTGTTGAAGCGCAAAGAGTCAGAGATCATGGAGGTCTGAAGTGCTGGCGTCTCGATCCACATCCGGAGCTCTTCTCGCCGTCGCCGCGCTCGCGGCAAGCGTTGCGACGGCAGCGCAGGGCGGCCGTGCGGTCACGAAGATCTGCATCGTCTCCGCGGCCGGCGCGCTCGGGGGCAACAAGAACGGAACCGCGGGCGGGCTCCCGCAGCCGGGCGGCGCGAAGGCCTCGCTCGCGATCGTCTGCAACTTCCTCTCGAGCGGCGTGCAGATCAGGATCCCGTCGCACGCGATCGCGATGAAGTCGTTCGTGCACGGCCTCCCGGGTGGGTGTACGCAGGCTGGCGACACGGTCTCGTGCAAGCTCGACGTCTCGCTCCAGAAGCTCGGGCTCGACAGGGGCGGCTGGCAGGACACGTTCGCGTGGAAGTTCACCCCGGACGACTCGACCTCGCACAACACGGTCGACGGGTCGTGCCACGTCCCGATGACGATCACGCTCACGAACGGCACGTCGGTCGCGTACACGAAGAAGACGCAGACGGTCTGCGAGTACGCGCTCGGCGACGCGCTCCACTGAGCCGCTCGTCGGCGGCAGCGGACGCAGCGGTCGCGCTCGCGCGCGGCACCGAGTTCCTGCTCTCGCGGCAGGGGCCGGACGGGTTCTGGCGCGACTTCGACACCCCCGCCGGGGAGGCATCGGAGTGGCCGACCGGGTTCGTCGGGGCCGCGCTCGCTCGGGCCGGGGCGGACCCGGCTGCGCTCGACCGCGCCGCGGATGCGCTGCTCGCGCGCCAGAACGCCGACGGGGGCTGGGGGTACCACGAGGACGTGCCGACCGACGCCGACTCGACCGCGTGCGTGCTGCTGTTCCTCGCGCTGACGGGCCGCCGCGGCGGCGCGAGCCGGCGGGCGGCGTCGTGTCTCGTCTCGCACCAGCGGCCGAGCGGCGGCGTCGCGACGTACCGCGAGTCGGGCCCGATCCGCCGGTTCACGGGCGTCGGCCGGTGGATGCGGTTCGACGGCTGGTGCAGCCCGCACCTCGAGGTGACGGCGACGGCGGGTCGCGCGCTCGCGACCCTCGCACCGGACGGCCGGAGCGCGGGCGCGCGCGCCGCGTGGCGGTACGTCCGCTCGCGCCAACGTGACGACGGCAGCTGGGGCTCGTACTGGTGGACCTCGCCGCACTACGCGACCGAGCAGGCCGTCGAGCTCGCGGCGCTGCTCGACGACCGCGAGCCGGTCGAGCGCGGTGCCAGGTGGGCGACGCGGGGTCTCGACCGCGGCGCCGCGTCCGCCTTCGCGACCGCGCTCTCGCTCTCGGTGCTGGTGCACGCCGGCGCCGACGAGCGGGAGACGGAGGCCGCGATCGAACGGCTCGCCGCGTTGCAGGACGACGACGGCGGGTGGCCGAGCGAGCCGATCATGCGGATCCCGTACCCGGGCGACGTCGATCCCGACCGGCCACGCCGCCGCGGCTTCCGCGGGCTCCTCGTCGCCGACCAGCACCGCACCTTCACCTCGGCCACGTGCGTGGCGGCGCTGACGCGCGCACGCGAATCGATCCATTGACAGCCCGGCCGACCGCTACTAGCGTCCCGGGGCCAAATCGAGCGAGAGGGGGGCTCCGAGGTGTTGGACGACTTCAAGCGCGCGCTCGCCCGCGTTCAGAGCGACTTCGGGTTCTACATCGGCTGCCAGACCAATCCCACGGCGGCGCTCGCGGGCTACGACCTCAGCCCGGACGAGCGGAGGGCGCTGACCGACCCCGAGACGCTCGCCGACATGATCAGGCGCGGCATCGGCGTCAGCCGCCTGCGCCCGATCACGGTCAAGATCTCCGGCTCGCACGACTGGGTCAACCGGGCCGCCGTCGCCGACCCGGCCGTCGCGAGGGATCACGATGCGAAGGTCGCGGTCGAGGTCGACACGATCAGGCGATCCGGCACCGACCGCGAGCGCACGGGCGCGGTCGTCCGCCTGCTGGAACTCCTCGGTTGAGCGAGCCGGAGGCGGCCACCCACGCCGTGTGGCCGTTCGACATCGGGATCGTCGGCACCGGGATCGTCGGCACGCACCAGCTGACCCGCGAGGCCGAAGAGGTGATCCGCCGCTCCCGGCGGACGTTCGTGATCGACTCGGGCTACGGCATCCCGGAGTACCTCGAGACCCTGTGCCCCGAGGTGACGGAGCTCGGGACGCTCTACGAGCCGGGGAAGGACCGCCTGCCGACGTACCGCCGGATGGCCGCCGAGGTCGTGTCGGCCGCGGTCGCCGAGTCGCCCGTGTGCCTCGCGACCTACGGCCACCCGTGGGTCTACTGCTATCCGACGACGCTGATCACGCGCGCCGCGCCGCTCCTCGGCCTGCGCGTCGAGGTCTTCCCGGGCGTCTCGTCGTTCGACACGCTCCTCGTCGACCTCGGGACGGACATCGCGCCGAACGGGATCCAGATGTACGAGGCGACCGACCTCCTGCTGCGGCGGCGGCCGATCCAGAACGACGTCACGTGCGTCATCTGGCAGCCGACCGTCGTCGGCGACCCGACCTACCGGCCCGAGGACTACACGGCCGAGCAGTTCGAGCCGCTCGCGGACTACCTGCTCGGCTTCTACCCGCCCGACCACGAGGTCACGATCGTGACGACGAGGACGTACCCGCTGACGCGCTCGGTCGTCCAGCGGCTGCCGCTCCGCGACCTGGCGGCAGAGCTCGAGCGGGCCCCGCGCGTCGGGACGCTGTACATCCCGCCGGTCGCCGAGCGGCCGGTCGAGGACGTCGACCTGCTCGAGGTGATGCTCGCGGCCGGATCGGAGCCCGACGCCGGTTCATAGAGCCGTTCCGGCGTAGCGCTGGACGAAGAACAGGAACGGAACGGCGGTGCCGCCGGCGAGGCGCACGCCGGCGTGCAGCTTCCCGGCCGCCTCGGCGGCCGCGTCGGGGATGGCCGCCGAGTCGAGCAGCCGCTCGAGATCACCGGCGGTCGGGGCCCGGAGGAGGATGGCGTTGAGCGCGCCGCTCCGCGCGTCCTGGCAGAGGTCGACGAGATCGTCGATCAGCCACATCGCCTCGCCGAGCTGCGTGCCCGCGGCCGTTCCGCCGCCGGCGAGCGTCTCGATGATCTGGAACGGAAGCACCGACGTGAGCCGGGAGCACTCGACGAGGCGCTCGACGGTCAGGCTCCCCGGCCGGGCGACGGTCTGCTGCTCGGCCTCGAGCGCCTCGCCGAGCCGCCTGCCGACGCCGAGCCGGAACCGGAGCCACTCGTCGCCCGGATACGCGAGGTGGAGCGTCTCGAAGAACGCCTCGACGACGTCGGCCGTGAACGCCGCCGTCGGATCGCCGGCGAGCGCGGGCGGGAGCGTCGCGCGGAGCCAGGTACGCGGCCGCGGCGCCTCCACGGCTCCGGACAGGTCGTGCCGCCGGATCAGGTCGAGCAGCGCCGCACCGGTCGCGGGGTCGCCGTCGCAGAGACCGTCGACGAGGCCGATCCCGAGGTTGAAGATCGCGCAGATCAGCTCGCGCTCGGGATCGAGGCCGCCCGGCGCGAGCACGTGCGCCGTCGCGGCGCCGAACGCGAGCGCCGCCTCGAGCCGCGCCGCCACGCGCTCGTTCTCGAACTCGACGGCGAGCGCGCCGCTCCCGTAGCAGCGGCGGAGGAGGAGCGCCAGCAGCCGGGCGCCGTCGCGTTCCGCGTCGTCCTCGGCCGCCGCGAGAGCGTCGCCCGAGAGCAGCAGCCCGCGGTCGCCCAGCTCGGCCTCGAGCCGGCGGGCGACCGCTTCGGAGACCGCGTGTTCGATTCCGGATGGGATCTCCACGGTGCGTCGGCCGGGCATCTTGGCAGGTGCGGCACGCGCGGGTCGCAGAGATACTCCTCCGAGTGGGTGGACGCGCGATCCGAGCCGTCGTCGCCGCGGCCGTGCCGGTGCTTCTTGCCGGCGCCGCGCACGCAGGCCTGCCGCAGTCGGCGGCGACCGTCGCGGTCACGCCGAACCGCGCCGGCGTCCGGCCGGCGGCGATCACCGTGCGGCTCACGTACGAGATGCAGTGCGGCTATCCCGGGCCCGGCCCGGTGCGCGTCGTCCTTCCGGTGGCGGTGCGCGTGCCCGCGAGAATCGCTCGCTCGGCGGTGTTCGTGAACGGGAGGGCGGCGCCCGCCGTGAGAGTCGCGGGCCGCGCGATCAGCGTGGGCCTGCCCGCGCGGCCGCGGATCATGTGCGACGCGATCGGCCCCGGACGACTCACGATCGTGTTCGGGCGCGCGGCCGGGATCGGGAACCCGCTCCGCGCGGGGAGCTACCTGCTCGTCGCGACCCGGCAGACGTCCTCGTTCGTCGCGCGGTTCACGATCCGCGCGGCGTGATGCCGCGATTTGCACGGCTTTCGACCGCGCGCGACGGTGGCGGACAACGTGACGGAGGCGTGAGCGCGAAGATACGGCCGTGATCCACCTGCTCTCACGCATCCGCACGCTCGCGCGGGCGCGGCCGCTGCCCGAGATCGAGCTGCCCGAGGTCGCGCGGACGGTCGCGATCATCATGGACGGCAACGGGCGCTGGGCCCGCCGGCGCGGCCTCCCGACCGCCGCCGGCCACCGGGCCGGCACGCGCGCGCTGCGGCGCACCGTCGAGGCCGCGATCGACCTCGGCGTCGAGCACCTCGTCGTCTACGCGTTCTCGACCGAGAACTGGTCGCGGCCCGACGACGAGGTCGAGGCGCTGATGGAGATCTTCGGCGAGACGATCGAGCGCGAGCTGCCGGATCTCGACGAGCAGGGCGTCCGGATCCGGTTCATCGGCCGACGCGACCGCGCCCCCGAGGCGCTCCGCCGGCGGATGGCGGCGACCGAGGACCGCACCGGCCTGAACACGCGCATCGGCCTGTGGATCGCGTTCGACTACGGCGGCCGCGCCGAGCTCGTCCAGGCCGCGCGCCGGATCGCCGAGAGCGGTCTCGACCCGCGCGAGATCGACGAGAACGTGCTCGCCGCGAACCTGTACGCGCCCGAGCTCCCGGACCCCGACCTGCTGATCCGCACGAGCGGCGAGATCCGCGTCTCGAACTTCATGCTCTGGCAGCTCGCGTACGCCGAGCTCGTCTTCGTCGATCGCCTCTGGCCGGACTTCGACGAGCGCGACCTCCGCGGCGCGCTCGCCGAGTACGCCCAGCGGCGGCGCCGCTTCGGCGGCCGGTAGCCCGGGAGCACCGCTGAGCGAGGCCCTGTCGCGCCTGCTCGTCGCCGCGGCCGCGATCCCGGTCGTGCTCGGGCTGCTCTACCTCGGCGGGTGGTGGGCGTTCGCGCTCGCCGCCGTCGCGGCCGCGATCGCGCTGCACGAGTTCTGGCTGCTCGCGCGCCCGCTCAGCCCGCTCGCGCCGGCGGGCTACGTCGGCGGCCTGCTCGCGGTCCTCGGCGCCGAGCTCGGCGGCGTCACGTGGATGGTCGGCGGCGCGATGCTCACGTTCGCGCTCGCGTTCCTGCTGAAGGTCATCTCGGAGGCGCGCCAGGCGGCGACGGTCTCGATCTCCGCGACCGTGACCGCGGCGGTGTGGATCGGGTTCGGGCTCGGCTTCCTGATCCTGATCCGCGGCCTGCCCGACCACGGGCGGCTCGCGGCGTTCACGGTCGTGCTCGCCGTGTGGGCCGGAGACACGTTCGCGTACTTCGGCGGGCGCCTGCTCGGCCGGCACAAGCTCGCGCCGATGACGTCGCCGGGCAAGACGTGGGAGGGGTTCGTGTTCGGGACGATCGCGACGATCTTCGTCGCGTTCGTCGCGCTGTACGACACGCGCGACTCGTTCCTCTCGATCGGCCAGGCGGTCGCGCTCGGCGCCGTGCTCGCGGTCGTCTCGCCGCTCGGCGACCTCTTCGAGTCGCTGCTGAAGCGCGACCTCGAGGTGAAGGACACGGGCCGTCTCTTCGCCGGCCACGGCGGGATGCTCGACCGGATCGACAGCCTCCTCTTCGCCGCGCCGGCCGCGTACTTCTGCATCCTCGCGTTCCTCCAGCACTGACCGTTCTCGGGACGGGCACCGGTACCCTGGCCCGGTGAAGCGCGTGGCGCTCCTCGGTGCGACCGGGTCGATCGGGCGGCAGGCGATCGAGGTGATCGACGCGCACCCGGAGCTCGAGCTCGTCGCCGCCGCGTCCGGCTCGCGGCCGATCGACGGGCTCGCGCCGCTCACGCAGACCGGCGGCGACCTCACCGAGCTGCTCGACCGCGCGGAGCCCGACGTCGTGCTGAACGCGGTCGTCGGCTTCGCCGCGCTCGCGCCGACGATGTGGGCGCTCGAGCACGGCGTCACGCTCGCGCTCGCGAACAAGGAGAGCCTCGTCGCCGCGGGCGAGCTCGCGCTCGCCGCGCAGGAGCGGGGGGAGGCATGCTCATCCCGGTCGACAGCGAGCACTCGGCGCTCTTCCAGTGCGCGCAGCTCGGCGTGCCGGAGAGCCTCGTCCTCACCGCGAGCGGCGGCCCGTTCCGCGGCCGTACGCGCGACGAGCTCGGCGCGGTCACGCCCGAGGACGCGCTCGCGCACCCGACGTGGTCGATGGGCCCGAAGATCACGATCGACTCGGCGACGCTCGCGAACAAGGGCCTCGAGGTGATCGAGGCGCACTTCCTCTTCGGCGTCCCGTACGACCGGATCGAGGTCGTGATCCACCCGACGTCGATCGTCCACGGCCTCGTCCGCTTCCGCGACGGCGCCGCGATCGCGCACCTCGGCTACCCCGACATGCGCGTCCCGATCTCGTACGCGCTGACGTACCCGGAGCGCGCCGCGACGCCGGTGCCGCCGCTCGAGCTGCGGACGCTCGAGTTCCACGAGCCCGACGTCGAGACGTTCAGGATGCTCCCGCTCGCACGCGAGTCCGGCCTGCGCGGCGGCACGTACCCGTGCGCCTACAACGCCGCGAACGAGGTTGCCGTGCAGGCGTTCCTCGAGCGCCGGATCGAGTTCCTCGAGATCGCCTCGCTCGTCGAGGACGTCCTGGCCCGCGTCGACGGCGCGCCCGCGCGCGACCTCGACGAGCTGGTCGAGGCCGACCGCCGGGCGCGCGAGCTCGTGCAGGTCCCGGTTTGAGCTTCGGGTCGCGATCCTCGCGCTCGCCGTGCTCGTGCTGCTGCACGAGGCCGGCCACTTCGTCGCCGCGCGCGCGGTCGGGATGACGCCGCGGAAGTTCTACCTCGGCTTCGGGCCGCCGCTCGTGAAGACGGTGCGGGGCGGGGTCGAGTACGGGATCGCGGCGCTGCCCGCTCGGCGGCTACGTGAAGATCCCGGGGATGCACAAGCCGTCGGCCGTCGAGTACGGGCGCACGCTTCCGTCCGACGAGCAGGAGGCACACGCGGCGGAGCTCGCCGGCGATCGACGCCGCGGTCGAGCGCGGGGACGACGTCACGGCCCGCGAGCTCGCCGACCGGCTCGCGCCCGAGCTCTCCGGCCGCCGCGGCTGGGAGGACCTCGAGAACGGCCTCGCCGAGGACGCGTACTGGCGCCAGCGCTCGTGGAAGCGGATCGTCGTGATCGGCGCGGGCCCGGCGACGAACGTGCTCGTCGCGGTCCTCCTCTTCGTCGTCGTCTTCATGCTCGGCTCGTCGGTCGCGACCCGGACCGTCGAGCGCGTGGTCTCGGGCAAGCCCGCCGCGACGGCCGGGATGCGCCCCGGCGACCGGATCGTCCGCGTCGGCGGCGCGGCCGTGCAGCCGGACGGGATCGCGACGCACATCAACGCGACGGCCGGCCGCCCGTTCACGATCGTCGTCCTGCGCGGCGGCCGCCGCGTGGCGCTCGGCCCGCTGCGCGCCCAGCTCGACCAGGGCGTGTACCGCGTCGGGTTCCAGATCCGCGCCGTCTCCGGCCCGGGCGAGTCGCTGCCGGCGGCGGTCGTGGACGCGCTGCGCGTGACCGGCTCCGTGACGTCCGACACCGTCCGCTCGATCGCGGGCCTCGCCGCACGGCCAGGGCACGCAGCAACATCTCGAGCTCGGTCGGGATCGTCCGCGCCACCTCCGCACGCGTTCAAGCAGTCGCTGCAGGACTTCCTCGGCGTCGTCGGCCTGATCAGCCTCGCGCTCGCGCTCCTGAACCTGCTGCCGGTGCTGCCGCTCGACGGCGGCCACATCGTGATGACGATCCTCGAGCGCGTCCGCGGCCGGTCGTTCTCGCAGGCCGCGTACATGCGCTACAGCGCGATCGGGCTCTCGCTCTTCGTGCTCCTGGTGTACCTCGGGCTGCGGAACGACCTCTTCTCCAGCGGCAGCTGACCGCCGCCGGCGCGCCACGCGCCCACCGCCCCGAACGTTGCCACTACGATGGCCGCATGGCCAGCGAGCGCTCCGTCAGCGTCGGCGGCGTCCGCATCGGCGGCGGCGCGCCGGTCGTCGTCCAGTCGATGACGCTGACGAAGACGCACGACGTGCGCGGCGACGACGGCGCAGATCGCGGCGCTCGCGAGCGCGGGCTGCGAGATCGCGCGCGTCGCGGTGCCGAAGATCGAGGACGCCGACGCGCTCCCGGCGATCGTCCGCTTCTCGCCGATCCCGGTGATCGCCGACATCCACTTCAACGCGAGCCTCGCGCTGCGCGCGATCGACGCCGGCGTCGCGGCCGTCCGGATCAACCCGGGGAACATCGGCGGCCCGGACAAGGTCGAGCAGGTCGTCCGCGCGGCGAAGAAGGCCGGGATCCCGATGCGGATCGGCGCGAACTCGGGCTCGCTGCCGAAGCACCTCGAGGAGCTCGCGCAGGACGACCAGGCCGCGGCGCTCGTCGAGGCGGCGCTCGAGGAGGTGCGGCTGCTCGAGAGCCTCGACTACCGCGACTTCAAGATCTCCGTCAAGTCGAGCCACGTGCCGACGATGATCCGCGCCTACCGGATGCTCTCCGCGAAGGTGCCGTACCCGCTCCACCTCGGCGTCACCGAGGCGGGGCCGCCGGCGAGCGGCGCGATCAAGAGCGCGGTCGGGCTCGGCGCGCTCCTCGCCGACGGGATCGGCGACACGATCCGCGTCAGCCTCACCGCCGACCCGGTCGACGAGGTCAAGGTCGCCTGGGAGATCCTCAAGGCGCTCGGCCTGCGCGAGCGCGGCCCGGTGCTGATCGCGTGCCCCTCGTGCGGCCGCGACAACGTCGGCGTCCAGCAGCTCGCCGAGCAGGTCGAGGAGCGGCTCGCGCACGTACCCGCAGCACTTCGAGGTCGCCGTGCTCGGCTGCGCCGTCAACGGCCCCGGCGAGTCCGGCGACGCCGACTTCGGGATCGCGGGCGGCCGCGACGTCGGCTTCGTCTACGCCCACGGCCGCGTGCTGAAGAAGGTCGAGTCGGAGATCCTCGTCGACGAGCTCTTCGGCGAGATCGACCGCTGGATCGCCGACGGCATGCACCGCCCGACGCGGCTGCAAGATGGCGAAGCCGGCCGCGCTCGCGATGGCCGAAGCGTCGGCGATCCCGCTCGAATAGCCTCCGGGGTCACCGATGGTCGTCCGGGCCTCACAACGCTTTCCTCCCGACCCTGCGCGACGCGCCGGCGGACGCCGAGGCGGTCAGCCACAAGCTGCTCGTCCGCGGCGGGTTCGTCCGGCAGGTGAGCGCCGGGCTCTGGACGTTCACGCCGCTCGGCTGGCGCATCCACCGCAAGGTCGAGCAGATCGTCCGCGAGGAGATGGACGCGATCGGCGCGCAGGAGTGGTTCGCGCCGGTGCTGACGCCGATCGAGCTGTGGGAGGCGACCGGCCGCGCCGGGATCCCGGAGATCTTCCACGCTCGAGGACCGCGCCGGCCGCCGGTTCGTCCTCCCGATGACGCACGAGGAGACGTTCACGTTCCACGCGCGCGAGCTGCAGAGCTACAGGGAGCTGCCGCAGTCCTGGTACCACTTCCAGACGAAGGACCGCGACGAGCCGCGGCCGCGCGGCGGGCTCCTCCGCGTCCGCGAGTTCATCATGAAGGACTCGTACTCGTTCGACCGCGACGAGGCCGGGCTCGAGGCGAGCTTCCGCGCCCACGAGGCCGCGTACCACCGGATCTTCCAGCGCTGCGGGCTCGAGTACTACGCCGTCCAGGCCGAGTCGGGGATGATGGGCGGCAGCGAGTCGGTCGACTTCCTCGCGCCGTCGGGCTCGGGCGAGAACACGCTCGTCACGTGCGAGAACGGCGACTTCGCGGCCGACCTCGAGGTCGCGCGCGGCGTGCCGCGGCCGCCCGAGTTCCCGCCGCCGCTCGACGCGCCGTCGGAGGTCGCGACGCCCGGCGTCGACCACGATCGAGGCGCTCGCCGAGTTGCTCTGCGATCGATCCCGCCGCGACGTCGAAGGCGATGCCGATGACGACGCGCCGACGGCACGGTCGCTGCTCGCGCTCGTCCGCGGCGACGACCGGCTCGACGAGGCGAAGCTCGCTCGCGGCCGCTCGGCGCCGAGGTGCGGCCGTCGACCGAGGAGGAGATCCGCGCCGCGTTCGGCGCCGACCCGGGCTCGCTCGGCCCGGTCGGGTTCGCCGGCGAGGTGATCGCCGACGAGGCGCTCGCGCGAGGGCCAGTTCGTCGCCGGCGCGAACCGCACCGGCTGGCACCTCCGCGGCGTCGAGCACGGCCGCGACTTCGAGGCGCGGCTTCGCCGACATCCGCGAGGCGAAGGAGGGCGACGCGTGCCCGGCCTGCGGCGGGCGGCTCGGCTTCCAGACCGCGATCGAGATCGGCCACATCTTCAAGCTCGGCACGCGCTACTCGGTGCCGCTCGGCGCGACGTTCCTCGACGAGGACGGCGAGCGAGCAGCCGGTCGTGATGGGGAGCTACGGGATCGGCCTCGCGCGTATCATCGCGGCCGCCGTCGAGCAGAACCACGACGAGCACGGCATCCGCTGGCCGGCGCCGCTCGCCCCGTACGACGTGCACGTCGTCGCGCTGCCCGGGCGTCGAGGAGCGGGCGGCGGCAGCCGCCGACGAGCTCTCCGCCGCGGGGTTCGACGTGCTCCTCGACGACCGCGACCTCCGCGCCGGCGAGAAGTTCGCCGACGCCGACCTGATCGGCGCTCCCGCTCCGCGTGACGGTGGGGAAGCAGACGCTCGAGGACGGCATGGTCGACGTCCGCGAGCGCGCGACCGGCGCCGAGCGACGTGTGAACGTCGGCGAGATCGGCAAAGAAGGCTGAGATGGCACAAGCGACGCAGGTTCAGCGCGGAGCCGTTCGGCCCCGACGATCGAGCGGCTGATGAACGAGACGGGCGTGACCTACCGCGGCCTCGCCGCCAAGTCCGGCCTCTCCGCCGGCTACCTCAACCACCTCGTGCACGGCAACCGCCCGGTGCCGTCGAACGACGTCGTGAAGCGGCTCGCGGACGCGCTCGGCGTCGAGCCGGAGCACTTCCGCGAGTACCGGCTGCGCGTGATCACCGAGCGCCTCGAGTCGATGCCCGAGCTCGTCGACCGCCTGTACCGGCGGCTCAGCGCGTAGCCCCGGAGCCCGCGCGGCGCGTGCCGCTATGGTTGTCCGACACGGGGCGTGGCGCAGCCTGGTTAGCGCGCTAGTCTGGGGGACTAGAGGTCCCGAGTTCAAATCTCGGCGCCCCGATGGCTCTACAAAGCGAAAGCGCCCCGGGGCCGAGCCGAGGCGCATCGCCTCCATCTACCACTGGTCTACCACCTAGTGACCTGAGTCGGTAGTTCGCAGGGACCTGGCTGTCGTCGGCGAATGTCGTCGTCATCGACAGCGACGATTGGGGGCGGCGATGGCGGCTCGTGCGGAGGTTGTGCTTGACGATCGGGAGCGGGAGACGCTCGAGCGGTGGGCTCGGCGGCCGAAGAGTGCGCAGGCGCTTGCGTTGCGCTGCCGGATCGTGCTCGCGGCCGCGGAGGGCCGTGCGAGTGCGGAGATCGCGGCCGAGTTGGGCTGCAACCCGTCCACGGTTGGGAGGTGGCGGGGCCGCTTTGCGAGGCGGGGTCTGGATGGGTTGCATGACGAGCCGCGGCCGGGCAAGCCGCGCACGATCCGTGATGAGGATGTGGAGCGTGTGATCGTGAAGACGCTCGAGGAGCGGCCTGCGAACGCGACGCACTGGTCGACGCGGTCGATGGCGGCCGCGACCGGGATGAGCCAGAGCGCGGTCAGTCGGATCTGGCGGGCGTTCGGGCTGAAGCCGCACCAGACGGAGACGTTCAAGCTGTCCCCGGATCCGCAGTTCATCGACAAGGTGCGCGACATCGTCGGTCTCTACCTCAATCCGCCTGAGGCGGCGGTCGTGCTCTGCGTCGATGAGAAGTCGCAGATCCAGGCGCTCGACCGGACGGCGCCGGTGCTGCCGCTGATGCCGGGAGTGCCCGCGCGGCAGACCCACGACTACGTCCGCAACGGCACCACCAACCTCTACGCCGCTCTCGACGTCGCCTCCGGGCAGGTGATCGCCGAGACGACGCCCCGGCACCGGGCCGAGGAGTTCCGCCGCTTCCTCAACCAGATCGACAAGAGCGTGCCAGCGCACCTCGACGTCCACGTCGTGCTCGACAACTCCTCGACGCACAAGACGCCGTCGATCCAGCGCTGGCTGCTCCGCCACCCGCGCTTCACACTGCATTTCACGCCGACCTACAGCTCCTGGCTGAACCTCGTCGAGCGCTGGTTCGCCGAGCTGACCAAGCAAGTGGATCAAGCGAAGCGCGCACCGCTCCGTCCGCGACCTCGTCGCCTCGATCCGCACCTGGATCACCAACTGGAACGACGACCCAAAGCCGTTCGTCTGGCACAAGAGCGCAGACGAGATCCTCGACAGCCTCGCCGCCTACTGCCAGCGAATCAACGACTCAGGTCACTAGCCCGTCGAGGCCATCGTGATCGGGTCGAACTCGGCCGCGACGGCGGCGATGCGCTCCCGGCGGATGTGCCGGCGCCGCGAAGTCAACGCGGAGGACGCTGGGAAGGCCGCGACGGTACGACAAGTCGGCGCACCTTTTTCGGGCATATCGCCTCTAAGAACGCCTAACAGAATGAGTCCTCGGCTTGGAGGAGCTTGAGGCAGATCAGGCTGCAGGCGATCGCGAGGAAGGCTTCGTGGATGTCGTCGCGCCGCTCGTAGCGGATTCGGAGGCGGCGGTACTGGTGCAGCCAGGCGATTGTGCGTTCGACGACCCAGCGCTGTTTGCCGAGCCCGGAGCCGTGCCCGCTCTTGGGCCACGCGATCTTCGCCTGGATGCCGCGGCGGCGCAGCTCGCGGCGCCCGTCGCGTGAGTGGTAGGCGCGGTCGCCGTACAGCTTGCGCGGTCGGCGACGCGGGCGGCCGCGACGGCCACGCACGGGCGGGATCGCATCCACCAGCGGCAGCATCTGGGTGATGTCGTTGCGGTTGCCGCCCGTGAGCAAGACCGCGAGCGGGCTCCCGCGGCCGCAGGTGATCAGGTGATGCTTGGAGCCTGAGCGCGCACGGTCGACCGGACTCGGCCCGGTCTTGCTGCCCCCCAAACGCCCGCACGTGCGAGCTGTCGATCGCCGCCCGCGACCAATCGATCCGATCGGCCTCGTTCAGCTTCACCAACAACAGCTCATGCAGCCGCTGCCACACGCCCGCCTGCTGCCACTCCCGCAGCCGCCGCCAACAGGTCATCCCCGACCCGCAGCCCATCTCCTGCGGCAGGTACTCCCACGGGATCCCCGTCTGCAACACGAACAAGATCCCCGTCAGCACCTTCCGGTCATCGAGCCGCTCTCCGACCGGGAAACCGGTGCCGCCTCGGCACCTTCGGGATCAGCGGCTCGATCAGCCCCCACAGCTCGTCCGACACCAACAGCCTCGCCATCGCCGCCATCCTTTCGCACGAGGTTGACGACACCCGCTTCGCCAGCGAACCAGCGGTCCCTGCTTTTCGTTAGGCGCTCTGACATGGAGCAAAATGTCAAGGGGTGAGGCTTGGTCGATGGGTTGTCCTCTCGGCCTGGAGCAGCGGATCGCCCGGAGCAGCGACGGTGGATCAGACTGACATTCGCGGGTCGGGACCGCATGACTGGGAACCGTCGGGAGCTGCCTCTGTCTAAGGTCGCGGGTCACCGCCGGGCGGTGCCGCATAGAGCCTGCGAGGGTTCTCCGTGTGGTCGGACGCATCCGCTGCTCGAGGCCGAGAGGCTTTGATGGTCAGCTGCTCCTCAGTGGTTGGTCGGTCGCGATCGCCCAGACGAACCCGGCGAGTTCGCGGGCGCAGGCGACGACGATCTTCTGGTGCGGTTTGCCGCGGCCGGCCATCCGCTGCCAGCGCTGGTGGAGCCGCTGCTGGCAGCGCCAGGCGCGCTCGATCACGACGGCGTCCTGGCCGCGTTGGCGGCGGGCGAGCTCGTAGCCGACCTTCGGCCGCCGGCGCGCGTGCCAGGCGGACTCGACCAGCAGCCGGCGGACGTGGCTGTTGCCGACCTTGGTGATCGAGCCCTGGCGGCGCTGCTCGCCGGAGGAGTGCTCCGAGGGCACGAGCCCGACGAACGCCATGAACTGCTCGGCGGTCTCGAAGCGACTGAAGTCGCCGATCTCGGCGACCAGCCCGAGCGCGGTCAGCGTGTCGATCCCGCGCAGGCAGCGCAGCCGTGCCACCCGCTCCCGGCACGGCTCCTGCTCGGCCGTCTCCCGGATCGCCCGCTCGAGCTTGCCGATGCGAGCGTCGACGAGATCGACCGCGTGCAGGTAGGTATCGAACGTGATCTGCTCGGCGGCGTGCTCGAACCGCTGCTCGCCGAGCCACTTGCGACGGACGATCGTCCAGGAGCTGGTCGGCAGCAGGCGCCCGTGGCGGAGACAGAACTTCGACAGCCGCTGCCGGTCGCGCATCCGATCCAGCCGCGCGTCCTCGCGAGCGCGAACCAGATCGCGTGCCGCCTCCAACTCGCGGCGAGGGCACGTGGATCGGCTCGAGCAGCCCGCCCGCGAGCAGCCGCGCCAGCTTGCGCGCATCACGCGCGTCGGTCTTGACCCGGTCACCCGGCCGCTGCGGCACCAGCCCCGGCGCGACCACCGCGCAGTCGATCCCGCGCTCGACCAGGTGCCGATAGAGACCGAACCCGGTCGGGCCCGCCTCGTAGCAGCAGCGGACCGCCGGCCAGCGACGCAGCACCCGCTCGACCGCCTCCTCGTCATAGGGCAACGTCCGCTCCTCGACCAGCTCGTCGGCGCGCACCGCCGCCAGCCGGACCGATCGCGCGTGAACGTCCAAGCCCAACAGTTACCGTCATAGACTCGGCCATGGTCGGCGACCTCCGTATATGGCTCTACCGGGCCACCCCCGGCAACCCACGACAGATGCGCAGGCGCCGACCACTCTCGTCGAGCAACCGGACGCCGCCGCCCACGGGGCCACGGCTCCATCCTGTCTAAGGAAGTGAAAGCGGTTCATGCGGCGGCCAGCGCGGCCGAGGGTTGGGTCCCGACCCCCCGGGTTCAACCTTCGTCCGCGCTGGTAGCCCGCTTGGCGTCGACGGACTGGGCTGGCGGCGGCGCACTACCCACCCCTACGTGCGCGCCCGCATCTGAGCCACCTTCTCGCAGCGCACCGAGGAAAAAATCGCGGCTTTTACGCCACGAGCCGGTCGCCCGGCCCCCGGAACAGCTCGGAGAGAAATGCCGTGCGCTCCTCGCGCGTTTCGGTGTCCTCGAGGTACACGCGCGGCGACGGGACGCTCATCGGGTCGAAGCCGACCAGCACGCACAACCTTGCGCGGTGCCGCACGAGCATGCCGCGCTCGAGAGTCGTCGAGAGCCGGGGCACCGATTCGAGCGTGGGGTCGTGGATCACGAACATACGGGAAGTGTCGCCCGGAGCCCTCACTTGACGTATCACCTGAAGGGTGGCTCACCGGCGCGCTTGACTGTCCCCGGGCGGCGCGTTCGCCGCCGGGGCGCGCGGTCACCGAGTCGCTGCCTCGCCGACTCCCAGGGACCTGAGGTCCGGGTGAGGAGTAGCGGCGACCCACCGCAGGCGGTAGTTGACCGGGGTCGCCGCTGACTCCCACGGTGCCGACTCGGATCGTCGGTCGCCTGACCCGTATGGGCCGGTTCACCGGTACACCACGGAGCGGGGCGCCAGGATGCGGCCACCGGACGCTGTCAGGCGCCCGGCGCGGGCCCACCCACCGTTGTCCTTGAAGTCACGACAGTCGCGGCCCCGCGGAACGTCCCACGCAAGTCTCGGAGGAGCAGGGCGAACGTCGGTTCCTTGTGGCGGCATCCGACGCCGCCAAGGCCTGTAACCAGGGCGGCTAGGCGACATTGTCCGTGAGGACGGAACACGCTTCAAGAACAGGGAGACTCGTCTTCTACGCCGCACAAGGCGCTCCCGAAGGCAAAGTCGACCTGCACCACCCGCACCGAGAACTTCTCCGCCGTCGCCGAGAACTCGAGGCCGACCGTGTTCTCGGAGGCACGATCGAGTCCTTCACGATCGCGACCGACGACCCGAACAACTTCGCGCTCGGTTTCAGCAACATCGCCTGGGGTTGCGCGTCCTGAAGTAACAGCGCCGCGCCGGCTGAACCGACAGCACGCCCGGAGCGGGCGGCTCGATCACGAGCCGCCCGCTCTGCCTTTCGCCGCGCACTTGTGGCAGGCGCTAGCCGCCCGGTGCGGCGGGGCCATGAGGCGCCACCGCGCCGCCCGAACCGCCGACCACGCCCTCGGCGTCTCCGGCGTCGAGGTCGAGATCGTCGAGGTCTTCGTCAACCGCGTCCGGCTCGTCCGGCTCGGGATCGTCCATCACTCTCTTCCTCCTTTCCGCGCGTTGAAGAGCTCGTCGGGCGGGCCGGTCGATGCCGAGCCGCTCGACACGTTCGTCGGCCTAGAGCTCGTGCTTGTCATCGTTCGTGGCTCGGCAGTCTGTGCACACGTAACGGCCGTGTCAACCGCGCCGCCGCGTCGAAGACCGGACGAAGGTGAGCGAGGCCGAGCGGGGGCGCTAGTACCACTTGCCGCGGACGAAGCCGCCGAACGCGACGAGCCCGACCACGGCGATGATGATCCCGAGCACGAGGCTCCAGACGAGCGCGACGAGGATCCCGACGATCACGAGGATCCCTCCGAGGCTGATGCCACCGAATCGGCGATTCGCCATCGCGGTGAGACTACCGCCCGACCGCCGAGGACGGCGCCCGAACACTGGGGCCGACCTGGGGTGTCCCCCGATGCGAGCCACGCCCGCGGGGCCGCATGCTCTGTCCCGTAGAGACAGGGCACGTTGCGACCTCGAAGGGGGACACGATGCAGGCAGCGGTCGAGCAGGACGCGGGGCAGGGCGGACGGATCACGGTCGAGGTTCCGAGCGGTCTCAGCGGCTACTTCCTCGCGACCCAGCTGGAGGTGTGGGGCGCCCGCGTGGCGGGCGACGACGACCGGGGCTGGGCCGTCGAGATCCCGGCGGGGGCGCCGTTCGAGGTGATGGCCGTCGTGCGGCGCTGGCTTCGCGACGAATCGCTGCCGGCCGTGCGCGTCCACATCGACGGAGCGACATACGCGACGGCGAGGGTCGAGGCCGACCGGGGAAAAAGGAAAGGCGCGGTGCGTCCGCCTGCGTCGGCGTCGTCGCATCTCCGCGCCCTCCGTGTCTCGCCCTGAGGCTCCCCGCGGCGACGACGCGCAAACGTCGAGGCGAACGGGCCTACCGGCCGAGCACGCGCTCGGCGCAGCCCGGGCAGTAGAACTCGAGCGCCGGAGGCTCGCCGAGCGCGGGGACGTCGATCCGGTAGCCGAGCCAGCCGCGCGCCTCCGCGTCGCTGAACACGCCGCACTCCGCGCAGGTCAGCCGCCGCAGCAGCAGCGCGACCCGCCGGCTGAAGCTCTCCGAGAGGTGCTCGTCGCCCATGCCCGTACTGTCGTACGCGGTGGGGCCGCTGCCTACTGGCCAAAGCGGCGGATGAGGCCCCGACCGGGTAGGTGCCGGGACCAGGTCGGCGCCAGTCGTTGTTGTAGGGGACATGGAGCACGAGGTTGCGAAGTCGGCGGCCGCGTCGACGCAGATCATGCCGCTGCCGACGTAGAACGCGTAATCGGTGCCGCCATGGACGCGAGTCTCGCACTGTCGAGGCAGACGAGGCCGCCGATCGTCAGTGCGTGCGTCGAGCGGTTCCACGCGAGCGGCCGAGCGCGCACGCCCAAGCCGTCGGGTCGGTCGAAGGTTCTTTGAAGGCCGACCCCCGGTACCTTCTGCCGCATGACCCGCCAACCCGTCTCGAAACCGCCGCCCGGCCGACTGCCACCGTCCTCGCGATCCGCTGCCCCGGCTACGCACCGGACGGCCAGGTTCGCGTGACGCCGCGGGTCGAGGTCCTCTGGTGGGAGGGATGCCCGTCGACGCCGGAGGCGCTCGAGCTCCTCGAGCAGGTGCTCGCCGAGCGCGGGCTCGAGGTCGAGGTCGAGCTGCGCGAGGTGCGGAGCGACGACGAGGCACGCGAGCTCGGCTTTCCGGGTTCGCCTACGATTCGGGTCGAGGGGCGCGACGTCGATCCGGTCGGAGCGACCGCGCGGCCCGCGCTGACCTGCCGTATCTACAGGCTGCCGGACGGGCGGGTCTCGCCGGTCCCGAGCCGGGAACAACTGGAGGAAGCCCTGAGATGAGCCTCGCACTCGGCCACGACGCACCGTCCTTCGAGCTCGCCGGCACCGACGGCGGCCAGCACACGCTCGAGAGCTACGAGAGCGCGGAAGCCCTCGTCCTCGTCCAGTCGTGCAACCACTGCCCGTACGTGCAGGCGTGGGAGGGACGGATGAAGGCGATCCAGGCGGACTACGCCGACCGCGGCGTCCGGATCGTGGCCGTGAACTCGAACGACGCCGACCGCTATCCGGAGGACTCGTTCGAGGAGATGCAGCGGCGCGCGGCGCGCGAGGGGTTCAACTTCGACTACCTCTGGGACGCCGACCAGTCGGTCGTGCGCGCGCTCGGCGCCGAGCGGACGCCCGAGGTCTTCGTCTTCGACCGCGCGCGCCGGCTCGTCTACCACGGCGCGATCGACGACAGCCGCGACGAGCGCGCCGTCGGCACGCACTACCTCCGGGACGCGCTCGACGCCGTCCTCGACGGTCGCGCGCCCGCGATCGCGGAGACGCCGCCGAGCGGCTGCACCGTGAAGTGGCCAGCGCCTAGCGCTCGCCGTCGCGCTGGCCGCGCTCGCGTTCCCGGCCGCCGCGGCTCGCGGCGCCCGCGGTCTCGATCTTCTACTACCCCTGGTACGGGACGCCGGCCCACGACGGCGTCTGGCAGCACTGGTCGCAGAACGGCCACGAGCCGCCGGACGACATCGCCTCGAGCTACTACCCGGCCCGCGGCGTGTACTCGTCGAGCGACCCGGCCGTCGTCGCGTCGCAGATGGCCGAGATCCGAGCGGCCGGGATCGACCAGATCGTCGTCTCGTGGTGGGGCCGCGGCTCCGCCGAGGACGCGCGGCTGCCGCTCGTGCTCGCCGCGGCGCGGAAGGACGGGCTCGCCGTCGCCGCGCACGTCGAGCCGTACCCGCAGCGGACGGTCGCGAGCGTCGTCGCGGACATCGGCTACCTCCGCGGGCTCGGGATCCGCACGTTCTTCGTCTACCGGCCGCTCGACTTCCCGAGCGACCAGTGGGCCGCCGCGAACGAGAGCCTGACCGGCGTCCAGGTCTTCGCCCAGACCGCGCTCGTCGGCGCGGCCGCCGCCGGGCGCTTCACGGGCGTCTACACGTACGACGTCCTCACCTACGGGAGCGGGATCTTCGACCGGCTCTGCGCCGAGGCCCGCGCGCGGCACCTGCTCTGCCTGCCGTCGGTCGGCCCCGGCTTCGACGCGCGAGCGCGCCGGGGACGCGCCGACCGTGAAGGAGCGCCGGAAGGGTGCGACGTACGACTCGATGTGGTCGAACGCGATCGCGTCGGGCGCCGACGAGGTCACGATCACGTCGTTCAACGAGTGGCACGAGGGCACCCAGATCGAGCCCGCGGCGCCGCCCGGCCGGCACGGCGCGTACCGCTACCTCGGCTACGACGGGGCGTGGGGGCTGTCCGGCGTCGCGGCCGAGAGCGCGTACCTCCACCGGACGGCGTACTGGGCGGCCCGCTTCCGGACCGCGCTCGCGGCCCGGGCGACGACCGCGACTCATTGAACGACCCTCGACCCGCTGCGGGCGCGCCCTATGCTTCGGGTGTGGCCGCCCCGACCGTCTCCGCGCCGCTCGCGCAGCTCCCGAACGCGCTGACCGTCGCGCGGCTGCTCGTGATCCCGGTCTTCGCGGTGCTGATCCTCGATCGCGGACGGCGGCAAGAGCTGGCCGGCGGCGATCCTCTTCGGCGCCGCCGCGATCACCGACCAGATCGACGGCTTCCTCGCGCGGCGCTGGCACGTCGAGTCGTCGTTCGGCCGGATCGCCGACCCGCTCGCCGACCGGCTGCTGATCGACGTCGCCGTCGTCCTCCTCTGGCACGTCGGGCCGCCTGCCGTGGGTCGCGCTCGCGATCCCGGCCCGCGACGTGTTCCTGATCGCCGCGACGCCGCTCGCGCTCGGCCGCGGCTACCGGTTCGAGGTCAACTTCCTCGGGAAGCTCGCGACGTGGCTCCTGTACGCGAGCCTCGCGTTCGTGATGGTGACCGACGCGGGGACGAGCTGGCCGCTCGTGCTCTTCTGGACGGGCTTCGCGCTGGCGATCGTCTCGCTCGCCCAGTACGGGCTGAAGGCGCGGCGGGAGCTGGCGACATGAGGGCGGTCGTGATGGCGGGCGGCGAGGGCACGCGCCTGCGGCCGCTCACCTCGAACCAGCCGAAGCCGATGGTCCCGATCGTCGGCAAGCCGTGCATGGAGCACATCCTCGAGCTGCTCCGCAAGCACGGGTTCAACGACGTCGTCGTCACGGTCGCGTTCCTGCCGCAGGCGATCCGCGGCTACTTCGGCGACGGGTCGAGCCTCGGGCTCGAGATCGAGTACTCGGTCGAGGAGATCCCGCTCGGCACCGCCGGGTCGGTGCGGCTCGCGAGCGGCCGGCTCGACGACACGACGCTCGTGATCTCCGGCGACGCGCTCTGCGACATCGACCTCACCGCGGCTCGTCGAGTTCCACCGCGAGAAGAAGGCGCGCGGTCACGATCGGCCTCAAGTCGGTCGAGAACCCGCTCGAGTTCGGGATCGTCGTCACCGACGAGGACGGCCGCGTCGAGCGCTTCCTCGAGAAGCCGTCGTGGGGCCAGGTCTTCAGCGACACGATCAACACCGGCATCTACGTGCTCGAGCCCGAGGTGCTGCGGCACGTCCCGAAGGAGGGGCCGTACGACTTCTCGAAGGAGCTCTTCCCGCTGCTGCTCGAGATGGGCCGGCCGATCTACGGCTACGTCTGCGAGGGCTACTGGCAGGACATCGGGAACCTCGACCAGTACCGGCAGGCGAACTTCGACGCGCTCGACGAGAAGGTCGCGCTCGACATCCCGGGGATCCGGCTGCGCGGCAACGTCTGGATCGGCGAGGGCGTCGAGATCGACGACGTCGCCGGCGTCGCCGGGCCCGTCGTTCGTCGGCGAGCTACTGCCGGATCGCGCCGGACGCGGCCGTGATGCCGTACTCCGTGCTCGGCTCGGGCGTGACGCTGCGCGAGCGGCGCGCACGTCTCGCGCTCGGTGATCGACTTCGGCACCTACGTCGGCCGCGCCGCGCGTCGTCGAGGGCGCGATCCTCGGCCGCAACTGCGACGTCCGCTCGCACGTCGCGCCTGCACGAGGGCGTCGCGATCGGCGACTCACGTCACGCTCGGCGAGCAGTCCGAGCATCTATCCCGGCGTGCGGATCTACCCGTACAAGGAGGTCGAGTCCGGGCGCGCACCTGCACGAGAGCCTGATCTGGGAGTCGCGCGCCTCGACGCGCCTCTTCGGCAAGGACGGCGTGACCGGGCTCGTGAACGTCGACGTCACGCCGGAGATCGCCGTCCGCCTCGGCGCGGCGCTCGGCACCGCGCTGAAGCGCGGCTCGACCGTCGTCGCGACCCGCGAGTCGCCGTCGGCGTACCGGATGATCAAGCGCGCGATCATCCTCGGCCTCAACTCGGCCGGCGTGAACGTCGTCGACCTGCGGACGCTCCCCGCCGCGGTCGGCAAGCACCTGCTGAACACGCAGAACTACGACGCCGCCGTTCCACGTCGGCGGCTCCGGGACCGACGCCGAAGCTGATCCAGATCAGCATCTTCGAGCGGCCCGGGATCGCGCTCTCGATCGGCGATGGAGCGCGAGGTCGAGAAGCACTTCTCGCGCCAGCGAGCTCCGCCGCGTCCCGTTCGGCGAGGTCGGCGCGATCTCGTACCCGACGCGGGCGCGCGAGGGCTACGCGGACGACCTGCTCGCGGCTGCTCGACGTCGACGCGATCCGGGAGCGCGGCTTCCGCATCGTCGTCGACTACGGCTACTCCGTCGGCGTCGCACGTGCTGCCGTTCCTGCTCGGCGCGGCTCGGCGTCGAGGCGATCACGGCGCACCCGTTCGAGTCGGACGCGGGCCGCCGGGTCCGGGCCCGAGCTCGACCCGGTCGCGCAGGCCCGCCGCCTCGTCGGCGCGGTCGGCGCCGAGCTCGGCGTCGTCTTCGACCGCGCCGCCGAGCGCCTGTACCTCGTCGACGAGCGGGCCGAGGAGGTGTCCCCGCGAGCAGGCGCTGCTGCTCTTCCTGCACCTGCTCGGCTCGAACGGGCGGCACGGCAAGCTCGTCGCTCCCGATCACGGTCACCGGCCAGGCCGAGCGCTCGCGTCGAACGGCCTCGAGGTCGTCCGCACGCCCGCGTCGCTCGCGGAGCTGACGCAAGGCGGCGGCCGGCGAGAACGTCGTCTTCGCCGGCGCGGCCGGCGGCGGCTACGTCTTCCCGGACTTCCTCCCGGCCTACGACGCGGTCGCCTCGCTCTGCAAGCTGCTCCAGCTGCTCGCGCCGCAGGACCGGCCGCTGTCGGAGCTCGTCGCCGAGCTGCCGGCCTCGACGCTCGTCCACCGCGACGTCCAGTGCTCGTGGGCGCTGAAGGGCACGGTGATGCGCGTCCTCAACGAGCGCTTCGCGAACGCGAACGTCGACCTGCTCGACGGCCTGAAGGTCTTCGACGAGCGGGGCTGGGCGCAGGTGCTCCCCGACCCCGACGAGCCCGTGATCCACATCTACGCCGAGGGATCGACCCTCGAGCTCTCGAACGAGCTCGAGGAGGAGTTCCGCGGGCTCGTCGCCGAGGTGCTCGAGGGGGAGGAGATCCACGCGGCGCAGGGAACCTGACGGTACATTCTCAAGTTGAGGTTGACGGTTCGCAGGCCGTCCGCTTCAATCAGACGTCCGACCCCGACGAAAGGCGCGCACACGTGGAACCGCTTCCCGACTTCGCCTCGCTCTCGGACGAGGAGCTGAAGGCGCTCATCGACGAGCTCGAGACCGAGGAGCGGGAGGTCAGCTACCAGCGGCGGATCCTGCACGGCAAGATCGACATCCTCCGCGCGGAGCTCGTGGCGCGCCTGCAGCGCTCGGGCGGGAGGAGCGTGCTCGACCAGGTCGACGTCGCGCGGCTGACGGAGATCCTGTCGGGCAAGGCCTCGCCGCCGGGGTGAGCCGGGCGCCGCGCCCGGCCCCACCATGAGCCATGTCTACTGCACGCGAGTGCGGCTTCCAGAACCCGGAGAGCGCGAACTACTGCTCTCGCTGCGGCGCGCTGCTCGAGAGGGGCGAGGCCGTCGGGGAGTCGACGCACGACGCTCACGGCCGACGAGGTCGGCGAGCTCGCGAGCGCTCCGGTCGAGGGATTCGAGGGGCCCGCGCTGGTCGTCCGCTCCGGCGGCGGCCGCGCCGGAGAGAGCTTCCGGCCCACCGGTGAGCGCACGCGGATCGGCCGCTCGCCCGACTGCGACATCTTCCTCGACGACGTGACCGTGTCCCGCAACCACGCCGTGCTCGTCGAGCGCGACGGCCGCTTCCTCGTCGAGGACGAGGGCTCGCTCAACGGCACCTTCGTCAACCGGCGCCGGATCGACAGCGCGCCGCTCGAGAACGGCGACGAGGTGCAGATCGGCAAGTACCGCCTGACCTTCGTGGAGCGATGATGCAGTGCGACCGCCGACCACCCCGAAGCGCGAGCGGCTGATCCGGATCGGCGAGGTCGTCCGGCGCCTCACGCGAGGAGTTCCCGGACATCTCGATCTCGAAGATCCGCTACCTCGAGGACGAGGGCCTGCTGACGCCGCAGCGGACGCGCGGCGGCTACCGGCTCTTCGGCGAGGACGACGTCGAGCGGCTGGAGACGATCCTGCGCCTCCAGCGCGACGAGTTCCTGCCGCTGCGCGTGATCCGCGACGAGCTCGACGCTCCGGGCGCGGCCGAGCGGAAGCGACGGCGGCCGGCCGGCATGGGCGAGCGGGTCGAGGCGATCGACCTCGACGAGCTCTGCCGCCGCTCGGGCGTCGCGCCGGAGCTCGCCAAGGAGCTCGAGGACTACGGCCTCCTCGCGCCCTCCGGGACCGGCGCGGCGAAGCGCTACCCGGAGACGCGACGCCGACGTCGCGAGCGTCTGCGCGCAGCTCCAGCGGTTCGGGGTCGCGCCGCGCCACCTCCGCACGTTCCGGACGGCGACCGACAGCGAGGTCGGCGCTGCTCGAGCAGGTCGTCGCGCCCGCGCTCCGCGCGCGAAACGCCGAGCGCCGCGCGGCCGGCGCTGCACGACCTCCAGTCGCTCGCCGAGCTCGCACAGGAGCTCGCGGCGCTGCTCTTCTGGCGCGACCTCCGCGAGGTGGCGGAGTGAGCGCCATCGACCTCCGCACGCGGATCCGCGAGGTGCAGGACTTCCCGACCCCCGGCGTCGGGTTCAAGGACATCACGCCGCTCCTCGCCGACCGCGACGCGCTGCGCCAGGCGATCGGCGACCTCGCCGACTGGGTGCGGGGGAAGGAGCCCGATCTGGTGCTCGGGGCCGAGGCGCGTGGGTTCATCCTCGGCGCTGCGATCGCCGCCGAGGCGGGCTGCGGGTTCGTGCCCGCGCGGCGGCCGGGGAAGCTGCCGCCGGAGACGGTCGAGCGCGACCTACGC
This sequence comes from uncultured Actinomycetes bacterium, assembly GCA_963729135.1. Classification (GTDB taxonomy): domain Bacteria; phylum Actinomycetota; class Thermoleophilia; order Gaiellales; family Gaiellaceae; genus PALSA-600. The sequence continues at coordinate 28,751 of CAVSMT010000006.1, read as the reverse complement.
GCTCGAGTACGGCCAGAACTCGCTCGAGCTCCATCCGGGCCTGATCCCCGCGGGCTCGCGGGTCGTGATCCACGACGACGTGCTCGCGACGGGGGGGACCGTGGACGCGATCCGCGGCCTCGTCGAGCGGCTCGGCGGCGAGGTGATCGGCGTCTGCTTCATCATCGAGCTCATCGTTCCTCGCCGGCCGCGAGCGGCTCGCGGGGCTCGACATCCACTCCCTGATCGAGTACTGAGCAACCTGTTCCCTGGGTTCGGGGATCTTGCCCCGGCCGCCTCGCGCCGATCGTGGGAGGGATGGCGGCGGGAGGACAGACACTCGAGGAGCACGATCGCCGCGCCGCCGAGGGGGCGCCCGTCACCGACGGGAGTGCGCGGGCGAGGCTCGAGGAGGCGGTCGGCGGAGAGCTCGCCGACCGCCTCGTCGCCGCGCTCTCGACCCCGCGTGCTCCGCACGGCGACCCGCGCCAGTAGCGGACCAAAAAAAATTCACCGAGCCGGTTGCGCTTTCGTCCGCCGAACCCACTGGCTTTCCGCTTTCGCGTACGGCCCCCGGGCTCCGCTTCGATCTACTCGCGCTCCGTGCTCGGTGCAAGGGGGACAGTAGACCCGGCACCCGAGCGGCGCAAGAGCCCGCCCGACGGATTTCGCGCAATTTGCGCCGACTTCGCCACGCCCAGGGGAAATAGCACTTCGTGCTTCACACTCTGGAGAGGAAAGGGCGCCGCGAGGGCAGAAATTCGCCGAGCCGGTTGCGCTTTCGTCCCCCGATCCGGCTGACCTTCCGCTTCCGCGTACGGCCCTCCGGCTCGGCTTCGACCTACTCGCGCTCCGTGCTCGGCGCCGATCGAATCTATCCCGTCGCCGCGCGGCCGTTCAAGGCCGGGCGCTTCGGAAAAGCGCGCTCTTTGCACCGACAGGGCGAGAGGCGCCACATTCCAACTCGACATAACGCCCGTTATCGTGCGTCGGGGTTTGGACCGAGGCGCGGCCGGACACGAAGGAGTCGTGCCGTGACCCCCGAGGCGGAGATCCTGCAGCTCAGCGACGATCTGCGGCGGCTTGTCGACGCTGCGGAGGAGCGCGGCACGCTGCTCGAGTCCGAGCTGAACGAGGTGCTCGAGCCGCTGCAGCTCGACGCGCTCGACCTCGACGGCGTGCGGCACGAGCTCGAGAAGCGCGGGATCGAGCTCCTCGACGTGCACGCGCCGGACGAGCCGGCGCCGCCCGCGCTCTCGCTGACGTACGAGACGACCACCGACGCGCTGCAGATCTTCCTGCGCGAGACCGGCCGGCACCCGCTGCTCACGGCCGCGCAGGAGGTCGAGCTCGCGAAGCGCGTCGAGCGCGGCGACCTCGAGGCGAAGCAGCAGATGGTGCAGGCGAACCTGCGGCTCGTCGTCTCGATCGCGAAGAACTACCGCAACCAGGGACTGCCGTTCCTCGACCTGATCCAGGAGGGAACGCTCGGGCTGATCCGCGCGGTCGAGAAGTTCGACTGGCGCCGCGGCTTCAAGTTCTCGACGTACGCCACGTGGTGGATCCGCCAGGCCGTCGCGCGGTCGCTCGCCGACAAGGCGCGCACGATCCGCGTGCCCGTGCACGTCGTCGAGCGGATGCACCGGCTGCACCGCGCCGAGCGCCAGCTCTGGGCCGAGCTCGGCCGCGAGCCCACGATCGACGAGGTCGCCGCCACCGCGGCGATGCCGGTCTCGCAGGTGCGCGAGGTGCGCGAGGCGGCCCGCACCTCGACCTCGCTCGACGCGCCGGTCGGCGACTACGACGACGCGACGGTCGGGGATTTCGTCGCCGGCGACGCGCCGCTGCCCGACGAGATCGTCGAGAGCTCGCTCCGGTCGCAGGCGCTCGCGGACGCGCTGCTCTCGCTGCCCGAGCGGCACCGGTGGGTGCTCGTGCTCCGGTACGGGCTCGACGACGCCGAGCCGCGGACGCTCGAGGACATCGGCCGCCGGCTCGGCCTCACGCGCGAGCGCGTCCGGCAGATCGAGGTCGACGCGCTGCGGCGGCTCGCCTCGCTCCGCGGCATGGACGCCGTCCTCCTGTAGCTCGCGGGGCTACGGCAGGAAGTCGAGCAGCCCGGGCGCCTGCTCCCGCAGCTGGCGCAGCGCGCGCAGCTCGAGCTGCCGGACGCGCTCGCGGGTGATCCCGAGCTCGGTGCCGAGCTCCTCGAGCGTCTGCGGCGGCTGTCCGTCGAGGCCGAACCGGCGCTCGACCACGCGGCGCATCCGCGGGACGAGGACTTCGAGCGCGGCGGCGAGCGCGATCGCGCGCTCCTTGTCGTTGCTCGCGGAGTCGACGCTTCCCGAGCGCTTGTCCTCGATCACGTCGGCGAAGACGCTCTCGCCGTCGCCGATCGGCGACTCCAGCGAGAGCGGATCGGTCATCAGCTCGAAGAGCTCCTCGACCCGGGCCGGCGTGAAGCCGCTCTCGGTCGCGATCTCCTCGGTCGAGGGATCGCGATTGAGCTTCTGGGCGAGCTGCCGTCGGGCGCGGAACGCCTTCCGCACCTGGTCGGCGACGTGCACGGGCAGCCGGATCGTCCGGCCCTGGTCGGCGAGCGCGCGCGTGATCGCCTGCTTGATCCACCACGTCGCGTAGGTCGAGAGCCGGAAGCCCATCCGGTAGTCGAAGCGCTCGACGGCGCGGATGAGCCCGAGGTTCCCCTCCTGGATCAGGTCGAGGAGCGGCACCTCCGCCTTCGTGTAGTTGCGCGTGATCGACATCACGAGCCTGAGATTCGACTCGATCAGCCGCTGCTTTGCGGCCTCGTCGCCGAGATCCTTCAGGCGGGCGAGCTCGCGCTCCTCCCGCGGTGTGAGCAGCGGGCGGTTGAGCTGGCGGACGTACAGCTTGAGCGGATCGGCCGTCGCCGCGAGCGGCTCGGGCCTCGTCCGCTCGACCTCGTCGCCGAACTCCGGGTCGGATTGCATCTCTGGGAACGCCACGATCCCCCTCTCTATCGGCCGGGGCCTCGGGTACCTTGAGGGAGGTCGGGCGGCACGGGGTCAAGGGCCCAAACCCCGCTGCCGATCATTCGTCAGAGGGATCAGGACTATGTGCGGCATCGCCGGGTACAGCCTTTCTCCGCGATCGTCCGTCGATCGGACGCTCGCGGCCCAGTCGCTTCTCGCGGCAATCGCCGAGCGCGGCGCCGACGCGGTCGGGTACGCGTACCGCTCGCCGGGCGAGACCTACCCGACGGTCGTGAAGCAGCGGACGCCGGCGTCGCACCTGCTCGACCGCGTCGCCGTCCCGGCCGAGGCGACGCAGCTCCTCGTCCACGTCCGCGACTACACGAAGGGCCATCCGTCGATCGCTGCGAACAACCACCCTGTCCGCCACGGGCCCGTGATCGGGATCCACAACGGCGTGATCGTCAACGACGACGAGCTGCTCGCCGAGCACGACTGCGCGCGCGCGGAACCGAAGATGACGGTCGACTCCGAGGCGATCTTCGCGCTCGCGGCGCATTCGCGGAACGACCCGCGTGCGTTCGAGGAGCTGCAGGGCTCGATGGCCGCGGCGTGGCTCGACGAGCGCGAGCCGGAGCTGCTCTTCGCCGCGCGCGGCGTCGGCCGGCCGCTCTGGCTCGGGGAGTGCGGCGACGGCGTCTTCCTCGCCTCGACCGCGCTCGCGCTCGAGATCGTCGAGCGCTACTGCGACGTCCGGCTGCGCCGCCGCGAGCTCCGAGAGGGGACGAGCGTCGCGCTCCGGGCCGGCAAGGTCGCGGGCCGCACGCGGTTCCGCGCGCGGCAGTTCGTCGAGGAGAACCAGCTCCCGGCCGTGCGCGCGCCCGAGGAGCGCGACTCCTGCCTCAGCCGTCTGGCGACGATCGCCGCGGTGGCGTAACCGATCCGTCCTTTCCGACCGCGGCTCCCTCGTCGACGAGCCGCTCGCGGACGAGGTACTGGAACTTCGCCCACGCTCCGCGTCGCGAGTCGAACATCCGGTAGACCTGCCACTCGGTGAGCATCGACCCGGGCGGCGCCCCGCGGCACGCCGCCGCCCACTCGCCGAACTTCGGGAGGTGTCCGAGCTCCCGCGCGAGCTCGGCGCCGCGGGCGACCGCGCGCTCCAGCCGCTCCTCCCCCACGGCGACGTCGAAGCCCGCCTCGCGGAGCGCGTTCGCGAGCGACCCGAACGTGTGCCAGTACAGGGACTTCGACGGGACGCGGCCCCGTCGCTCGTCGAGGTCGCGCGCGGTCGGCGTCCGGCCGAGCTCGCCACCCAGCCGGCGGAGGACGCCGAGCAGCTCGTCGCGCGTCGCGAAGCGGCGCGGCACGAGGCCCGCGGCGCGCTTCGCGGCGTTCCACGAGCCGAAGTGCTCGATCACGGTCTGCGGGTGGACGTTCGTCCCGGGGTCGGCCGCGAACTCCTTCATCGTCGGCGAGCGGCCGAGGCGCTCGGCGCAGGCCCGGAGCTCGGCGAGGATCTGCTCGTCCGAGTAGCGCTTGCGGATCCCGGCCTGGAACTCCGCGAGCGCCTGCGGATCGATCTCCGCGATCGCCCGGTAGCGCGGCCTTCCCGCCATCGCCAAGAATGGTAGAGCACGCTGCGACAGGCGCAAGTAGGCGCGAGTTCCGCTCCGGAGGCTACGCGCCGGCGGCGACGGCCTCGGCCGCGAGGCGCGAGAGCTCGTCCTCGTGGCGGGCGATCGCCTCGAGCGCGGCGACGCACCGGGGGCAGAACTGCGTCCCGGCCAGGCTGTGGAGCTCCTCGAGCGACGAGTCCCGCGAGCGCGCCGGCCGGTACACGCGCGTCGAGATCATCGAGTCGTACGCGTCGGCGACGTGGATGATCCGGGCGCCGAGCGGGATGTCCTCGCCGGCGAGCCCGTCGGGGTAGCCGAGGCCGTCGTAGCGCTCGTGGTGGTGGCGGATCGCCGGCACCGCGTCGGTGAGGAAGCCGAGCCGGGCGATGATCGACGCGCCCTCCTCGGCGTGGCGCACCATCAGCGCGCGCTCGCCCTCGTCGAGGGTCGCCGGCTTGAGCAGCACCGCGTCCGGGATCGCGAGCTTGCCGATGTCGTGGAAGAGCGCCGCGTAGCCGAGCACCTCGAGCTCGGCGTCCGACATCCCGAACTCGCGGCCGATCGCGAGCGCGATCTGCTGCACGCGGCGCGAGTGGCCGGCCGTGTACGAGTCGCGCGCGTCGACCGTCGCCGACAGCGACTCCATCGCCGCGGTCGAGCGCTCCTTGAGCTGGCGGTTCACCTGCTCGAGCGAGACGTTCTGGAGCTGGATCGTCTCCGCGGCCTCGCGCAGCTTGTGCGTCGAGCGCTCCGCGTGGCGGAGGTACGCCTCCTGCGCCTGGTGCATCAGCAGCAGCGGCAGCGCGAACACGAGCAGCCCCCACACGCCGATCGGGAGGTACGCCTCGTAGATCACCGCGGCGATGAACCCGTAGACGACGTAGTGGAGCGTGAGCCAGCTGAACCGCTCGCGCCACACCCGCCACGGGCTCTCGCGGCCCTCGAGACCGACGGCGATCGCGAGCAGCCCGGTGTTGACCGCGAAGTACGCGAGCCCCGCGACGAGTCCCATGCCGATCGCGACGGCGCGCGCGTTGAGGCCGCCCGGGTCGAGCCCGAACAGCTCGGCCGCCGTGAGCGAGGCGAGCGTCAGCGCGCCGACGTTGAAGAGCACCTGGTGGAAGACGCTCTTCCGGGCCCCCCGAACTCGCGCAGCTCGCGGCGGAAGATCCGGGCGATCCCGGCGAGCACCGCGTCGCCGGCCAAGTGGCCGTACGTGTTGTTGATGTCGCGGAGGAGGTCGAGGTCGGCCATCGCCACCGCGAGCCGCCGGCCGAACCGCTCGGCCCGCTCGAGCTCCTCACGCAGGGAGCCGGCGAAGTGCCGCGCGTTGAAGAGCCCGGTTTTCGCGTCCGCGCGCGCCCCGCCTGCAGTGCCGGCACCGAGAGCGAGCGGTGGACGAGGAGGAGCGGCGCGAGCGCGAACGGGACGAGCCACGTGTCGTAGTGCCAGCGCGTCGCGAGCCCGACGCCGAGCGCGGCGAGCACGAAGTCGGTCGAGAGGCTCTCGAAGGTGAACAGGCGCGACTCCCGGAGCGTCACGCCGCGCGCGAGCTTCGGCATCGGCGCGAGCAGGACGTGGTTCAGCCCGACGAGGACGACGCATGCTTCAGCCAGTCCGGAACGTGCTGGACGAACGCGATCAGTGCGACGAGCTCGGGCGGCAGGAGCAGCGCGGCCGGGAGCAGGAAGACTCCCGGTGGTGTGGTACGACTGGTTCGCCGGCGTGACCACGGCGAAGATCTGCGCCACCGCGACGCAGACCGCGAGGATCGCGAACGTCGTCCACCCGGGGGTCTCGGCGTCGAGCCTCGCCACGAACGGCATCGCGGTCGCCACTGCAATGGCAACCACGAGCCAGAAGTATCCAATCGCGGCGAGTGAGAGCCCGGACTCTCGCCGGGCTCTCTTCACCGGGTCCCCGCGAGGGGCGTCAGTGGGGATTGCGCTCACGCGCCTCCTCCCGCTCCGCCCCCGCCTACGGGGTCCCTGTCGAGATGGTCACCGTCAGGTCCGGGTCGCTCGCGAGGATCGCCGCGAGGTCGTCGGGGCCGAGGGCTAACGCGGAGGGCTCGCCCGCCGAGTCGCCGTCCGCCGCGTCCTCCTGCGCCGCCGAGTTCCAGGAGGCGCTGTTCCACGAGGCCGAGTTCCAGGAAGCGCTGTTCCAGGAGGCGGAGTTCCACGACGCGCTGTTCCAGGTGGCGCTGTTCCAGGACGCGTTCGCCTTCGCGGCGCTGTTCCACGAGGCGCTGTTGAAGCTGTACGCGCTGCCGCTGCCGCCGCTGAGGCTGCTCTCGAGCGCGAGGTTCGGGTTCGGCGGGTTGTTCTGGTCCATCGCCGGCTTCGCCTGGATCACGCTGACGCCGCCGCCCTGCACGCCCTTCGCGAGGCCCGTCGCGGTGAGCATCAGGGCGCCCTTGACCATGTCGGGCGTGAAGAGCGGGTGCTGGGCGAGGATGTTCGCTGCCGCGCCCGACACCACCGGAGCCGCGAACGACGTGCCGGAGAGCTCCATGTACCCGGGCGAGGTGACGGCGTCGGGCCGCTCCGTGATGAGCGACGCACCCGACGGCACCGGGCCGATCATGTACCGGCCCGGCGCCGAGACCTCGGGCTTCGCGAAGCCGTCGACCGTCGAGCCCCACGCCGACCAGGGCGCCATCGTCGACTTGTGCGGGTCGTTCGAGCCGTTCAGGTCGGCCGCACCGACCGTGATCACGAACGGGTCGTCGCCGGGGCTGTAGACGACGCCGGTCGGGCCGCCCGCGGTGCCGTAGTTCCCCGCCGCCGCCACGACGACGATGCCGTTGAACCAGAGCTGCTCGACCGCCCGGTCGAGCGGGTCGAGGTAGAACGGCGCCGTGATCGTCGAGTTCAGCGAGAAGTTCGCGACGCGGATGTTGTACTTCGCCTTGTTGTCGAGGATCCACTGGCAGGCCCGGATGATGTCGCTCGTCAGGCCCATGCCGGTGTCGTCCATCACGTCGATGCTGACGAGGTTCGCCGCGGGGTTCGCGCCGCTCGCGCCCGGCTGGGAGCCCGCCGCGACCCCCGCGACGAACGTCCCGTGGCCGCGACCGTCGCCGGGCGAGTTGTCCGGAAGCGTGCTCAGGTTCACCGACGCGAGGAGCCGGTTGCCGAAGTCCGACCTGCTCTGGACGCCCGTGTCGACGATCGCGATCGTCGACACCGTCGGGGAGAACTTCGGGTCGCCGTCGTTCGTCCAGTTGTCGGCGGCCTTCGAGGCGAACGGCCAGAGCTGGTACGAGGAGAACCCGCCGGCGCCCGGCGCGGGCGGCGGAGGGGGAGTCGCGCCGGTCGTCTGCACCGCCGCGTCGGGTGTGATCGAGAGCAGCCCGCCGTTGTTGGGCTGCGTGACGAGCGCGACGATCTGGTCGCCGGTGAGCGTCGCCGCGACGCCGGTGATCGACGAGAACTGGTCGTTGATCTCCTGCCGGAGGATCTTGTCGCCGAGCTGCGAGACCAGCGCGACGAGGGCCGCGGCGGCGAAGCCGACGAGCGCCGTGCGCCCGCGGCCGTTCCGCGGAAGGTTGTTGCGCGCACCGTCGCCGCGCCTGCCACCCGTTCCCCACAGCGCGCTCATGCGCGTCCCGTCGTGAACCTGACCGTCCTTGGCCGCCATTGGTCTCCCTCTTCGTCTCCGTGCCGCGCACGGGCCGCAGTTGCCGTTGCCCCGCGGATGCCGCCCGCGGAAGTCCGCCTGAACCTAGGACGCACCCCCGTTCCTGCTTTCCCCTTTAGGGTGAGGGCCCGCGAAGTTCCCCCGTTCAGGTGATCGGGCAGCGGCGGCGGGCGGATCGTCTACCCTCGGCGCGTGCGCGCCCACCTGCCGCTCGAGGCTGAGATTCTCGGCGCCCGCGCGGCCGGCGCGCTCTCGCGTCTCGTCGGCGCCGGGGGCGGGACGACCGTGCCGGGGAAGCTGCTGTGGAAGCTCGACCCGACGGCGGTCGACCGGCTCGCGGCGCGGCTTCCCGAGGGCGCGGTCGCGATCTCGGCCACGAACGGCAAGACGACGACGGCCGCGATGGCCGCGGAGATCCTCTCGTCGCGGTACCGGCTCGCGTACAACGCGGCGGGGGCGAACCTCGTGTCGGGCGTCGCCTCGACGCTCCTCTCGGCGCGGAACGCGGAGCTCGGGCTGTTCGAGGTCGACGAGGCGGCGCTGCCCGAGGTCGCGCGCCGGCTGCGCCCGCGCGCGCTCTGCCTCGGCAACCTCTTCCGCGACCAGCTCGACCGCTACGGCGAGCTCGAGCTCGTCGCCGAGCGCTGGCGCGCGACGGTCGCCGACTCACCCGGCGCGCGCGCTCGTCCTCGTGGGCGACGACCCGCTCGTGGCCGACCTCGCGCGCGCGGCCGGAGCGGGCCGGGTGCTCCTGTACGGCGTGGACGATCCGCGGGTCGCGAGGCCGTCGCTCCAGCACGCGGCCGACTCGACGCACTGCGTCGTCTGCGGCGCCCCGTACGACTACGCGGCCGCGTACGTCGGCCACCTCGGCGAGTACCGCTGCCCCCGGTGCGGGCACGCCCGGCCGCCGCTCGCCGTCGTCGCCCGCGACGTGGAGCTCGACGGCCTCGACGGCGTGTCCTTCACGCTCGCCGCCCCGGGCGGAACCGCGCGCGTCCGGCTCGCCGTGCCCGGGCTCTACAACGTCTACAACGCGCTCGCGGCGGCGTCGCTCGCGCTCGCGCTCGACGTGCCGCTCGACGAGGTCGCGGCGGGGCTCGGCCGCTTCGCGGCGGCGTTCGGCCGCTTCGAGCGGATCCCGGTCGGCGAGCGGGGGCTGCTGATGCTCCTCGTGAAGAACCCGGCCGGCGCGAACGAGGCGGTGCGGACGCTCGTCGACGCCGGCGCTCCCCGCGTCGCGGTCGTGGCGCTCAACGACGAGATCGCCGACGGCCGCGACGTCTCGTGGATCTGGGACGTGGACTTCGAGCCGCTCGCGGCCGGCCTCGACCGGCTGGTCGCGACGGGGGGCCGCGCCGCGGAGCTCGCGCTGCGCTTCGCGTACGGCGGCCTCGACCGCGACCGGATCGAGGTCGTCCCGGACCTCGAGCGGGCGCTCGACCGCGGCCTCGAGCTGACCCCGCCCGGCGGCGAGCTCGTCGTCCTCCCCACGTACACGGCGATGCTCGCGCTGCGCCGGATCGTCGCCGGCCGCGGCCACGCGCGGAACTACTGGGAGCGCGCGGCGTGAGCACGGTCCGCGTCGCGCACCTGTATCCGGACTACCTCAACATCTACGCCGACCGCGGGAACATCGCCGTGCTCGACGCCGCGCGCGCGGGCGCGCGGGCACGCGCTCGACGTGCGCGGCGTCTCGGTCGGCGACCCCGTCCCGGCGGCGGGCGAGGTCGACCTCTTCTACGTCGGCGGCGGGCAGGACCGCGAGCAGGCGCTCGTCGCGACCGACCTCGCCGCGAAGGCCGGCGCGCTGCACGACGCGGTCGCCGGCGGCGCAGCGTTCCTCGCGGTCTGCGGCGGCTACCAGCTCCTCGGGCGTTTCTACCGCGACCGCGCCGGGGTCGAGCTGCCCGGGATCGGGTTGCTGCCGCTGCACACGGTCGCCGGCGAGCGGCGCATGATCGGCGACGTCCTCCTCGACTGCGACTGGGCCGGGCAAACGCTCGCCGGATTCGAGAACCACGCCGGGCGCACGCACCTCGACGCCGGCGCGGAGCCGCTCGGCCGCGTCCTCTCCGGCTTCGGGAACGACGGCGAGTCCGGCCACGAGGGCTGCCGCGCCGGCCGCGTGTACGGCACGTACCTCCACGGGCCGCTGCTCCCGCGGAACGGCTGGTTCGCCGACCGTCTGCTCGCGGACGCCCTCGCGCACGCGACCGGCGGCGAGGTCGAGCTGCCGCCGCTCCCGGACGAGCTCGAGACGGCCGCGCACGCCGTCTCGGCCGGGCGCGCCCGCGCGCGCGGCGGCCGCTTCTAGCGCGACCAGAGCGAGCCGAGGTACACGGCCGGGTCGCCCGGCTCCCAGCGCTGGAGGAAGCGCTTGATCGGCGGGTGGACGACGATCTCGTCCAGCTCGTCCAGCGAGAAGAGCCGCGCCCCGTGGATCGCCGCGTCGCGGGTCTCGACGTCCTCGAGCGTACGGTCGGACAGGTCGGTGGCGAAGACGACGTGGATCACGTGCTTGTGCTCGGGCGTCCAGTTCGGCGCGATCGAGTCTGCGACCGCGATCGGCCCCTCGAACAGGAGCTCGTCGGGCAGCCCGAGCTCCTCGCGGAGCTCGCGGACGAGCGCCTCCATCAGCGACTCGCCGCCCTCGACGCCGCCGCCCGGGAGGAGCCAGTACTCCTTGCCGGGCTTCTCCTGCCGGCAGAGGAGGATGCGGCCGTGCCAGCGGAGGAGCGCGGAGACGCGGACGCGCGGCTGGCCCATCAGCGCAGCGAGGAGCCGAACCCGCGGACGCCGCGCTCCGACTCGGGCAGCTCGTCGACCTCGACCAGCTCGACGTCCGGGAGCGGCACGATCACGAGCTGCGCGATCCGCATCGCGGGCTCGACGACGAACGTCGCGTGCCGGTCGGTGTTGAGGAGCGCGACCCGCAGCTCGCCGCGGTAGCCGGAGTCGACGAGGCCGGGCGTGTTCACGATCGTGATCCCGTGCTGGGCGGCGAGGCCCGAGCGCGGCTGGACGAACCCCGCGTACCCCTCGGGGATCGCGACCGCGAGCCCGGTCGGGACGAGCGCCCGCTCGCCCGGCGCGAGCTCGACCCGCTCGCACGCGGCGAGGTCGAGCCCGGCGTCGCCGGCGTACGCGCGCGCCGGCAGCACCGCGTCCGGCCGCAGGCGGCGGATCGGCAGCTCGATCGAGGTCAGGCCGTCTCCCGGCGCGCCGCCTCGGCGACGAGGTACGGCGCGAACCGCTGCAGCTCGCGGTGCGGGAGCCGCGCGACGAGCAGCACGCCCTCCGGCGTGTCCTCGCGCGCCTCCACGGGCGCGCCGAGCGCGTACAGCTCCGAGACGACCGCGCCGCGGTCGTACGGGACGAGGAGCCGCACCGGCTTCCCAGCGTCCGCCGAACCGCTCGGCGACGAGCAGCTTGAGCTCGTCGAGGCCCTCCCCGGTCTGCGCCGAGAGCTGCGGCGCGTCGGGGAACCGGTTCGAGAGTCGGCGCCGGCCGATCTCGTCCACCCGGTCGATCTTGTTCAGGACGAGCAGGACGCGGCAGCTCGCCGGCGCCGATCTCGGACAGCACGTCGCCGACTGCGGCGACCATCTCGTCGAGGCGCTCCTCGCTCACCGACGCGTCGGCGACGTGGAGCACGAGGTCGGCGACGAGCGTCTCCTCGAGCGTGGAGGCGAACCCCTCGACGAGCTGATGCGGCAGACGGCGGATGAACCCGACGGTGTCGGTCACGAGGTACCGTCGCCCCTCGTGCTCGAAGCCGCGCGTGGTCGGGTCGAGCGTCTCGAACAGGCGGTTGTCGACGGAGGCCTCGGCGCCGGTGAGCGCGTTCAGCAGCGTCGACTTGCCGACGTTCGTGTACCCGGCGAGCGCGACGGTCGGCGTCTCGCTCCGCCGCCGCTGGCTGCGGCGCGTCGCGCGCTGGCGCTCGACGAGCTTCAGCCGCCGCCCGAGGAGCGCGATCCGGCGGCGCGCCTGGCGGCGGTCGCTCTCGAGCTGCGTCTCGCCGGGGCCGCGCGTCCCGACGCCGCCGCCGAGGCGCTCGAGGTGCTGCCAGAGGCCGCGCATCCGCGGGAGGTTGTACTCGAGCTGCGCCAGCTCGACCTGGAGCTTCCCCTCGGCGGTGACGGCGTGCTGGGCGAAGATGTCGAGGATGAGCTGCGTCCGGTCGATGACGCGCGCGCCGAGCGCGTCCTCGAGGAACCGCTGCTGCACCGGGTCGAGCTCGTCGTCGACGAGCAGGCTCTCGGCCCCGGTCTCCTCGAAGCGCACCTTCAGCTCCTCGAGCTTCCCCTTGCCGACGTACGTGCGCCGCGCCGGGCTCGGCCGGTGCTGGTACAGCGCGCCCGACCGGCTCGACGCCGGCGGTGCGCGCGAGCTCCTCGACCTCGGCGAGCTCCTCGTCCGCGTCCGCTCCCTGGGCCAGAACCGCGAGGACGAACCCGCGCTCGGGCTCCGGGGAACGTGGGATCATCGGGCGATTATGCCCGCTGACGCCGGAACCTCGATCCTCGCGCAGAGGACGCTCGAGCTCGTCGACATCGCCTCGCCGTCGCGCGAGGAGGCCGAGCTGTACGCGTACGTGACCGCGCACGTCCCGCTCGAGCGCGTCTTCGACGACGGCGAGTCGCTGCTGTACGCGAAGCGCGCCGGCAGGCCGCTCGTGCTCCTCTCCGGGCACACGGACACCGTGCCGGCGCAGGGGAACCACCCCGGCCGGATCGAGGACGGCGCCGTCCACGGCCTCGGCTCGACCGACATGAAGGGCGGGCTCGCGGTGATGATCGAGCTCGCGCGCTGGGCCGCGGAGACCGACCTCGGCGTACGACCTCGGGCTGCTGTTCTTCCCGCGCGAGGAGCTCGGGCCGTCCGAGAACCCGCTGCCCGCGGTCTTCGCGGCGACGCCGGTCGTGGACGAGGCGGCGCTCGTGATCTGCCTCGAGCCGACCGACAACACGCTCCAGCTCGGCTGCCTCGGCAACCTGAACGCGCGCGTCGTCTTCGAGGGCCGCTCGGCCCACTCGGCCCGGCCCTGGCTCGGCGTGAACGCGATCGCGGTCGCGTTCGAGGGGCTGCGCGACGTGCTCGCGCTCGAGCCGCGCGACGTCGAGATCGAGGGGCTCCTCTTCCGCGAGGTGCTGAGCGTGACGCAGATCCACGGCGGGATCGCGACGAACGTCATTCCCGCGCGTGTCGAGGCGACGCTGAACTTCCGCTACGCGCCCGACCGCACGCCGGCCTCGGCCGAGGAGCGCGTGCGCGAGCTCGTCGGCCGCGAGGTCGAGATCGTCCAGAACTCGCCGGCCGCGCACGTCGCGCTCGGCTCGCCGCTCGTCGAGCGGCTCCGCGCCGTCGGCGCCTTCGAGCTGCAGCCGAAGCAGGCGTGGACGAACGTCGCCGACTTCGCGGCGCGCGGCCTCGACGCGGTCAACCTCGGCCCCGGCACGACGCGGTACGCGCACACCGCCGACGAGCGCGTCGAGATCGCCGAGCTCGAGCGGACGTTCGCGGCGCTGCAGGCGTTCCTGCTCGGCTCAACCGGCTAGCGCCCGCGCGAGCCCGAGCTGTCCGGCCGGGTCCCCGAAGTACGCGACCGCGACGCGCGCGAACGTCCACAGCCGCACGCGCTCGCGGTCGAGCTCGAGGAGGCCGGCCACGCGCTCGATCAGTGCGAGCGGGTCCGTCTGGAGCCGCGCGCAGTTGAGGAGATGCTGCGTCGCGTCGTAGGCCGGGTCGCCGACGAACGGCTTCGGGTCGATCGCGAGCCACGGCTCGCGCTGCGCCCGGAGCACGTTCCCGGCATGGAGGTCGGTGGCGAGGAGAACGTCGCTCGCCGCCGGCCTCGGCAGCTCTGCGAACAGCGCGAGCCCCTCGCGCACGAGCCCTCCGTCGAACCACCGCGCCGGCCCGGCACGCGCCTCCTCGCTCCAGACGGCCGCCATCTCGAGCAGCGGCCGGAACGGGTGAGGTTCACGCGGGCTCCGCCAGAGCCGCCGGAGAAGGCCGGCGATCACGACGTCCTGCTCCGGCTCGGGGAGCGAGCGGAGCACCGTGCCGGGCTCGCAGCGCTCGAGCAGCATCGCGTTCAGGCTCTCGTCCGTGTCGAGCAGCCGGACGGTCGGATCGCCGTCCCAGAAGCGGAGGCCGGCGATCTCGTGGTGGGCCTCGAAGTGCGGCATCCCGAGCTTCAGCACCGCGGCCGACCCGTCGTTTCGCCTCGCAGGCGCGACCCACGCCGCGGTCACCTCGCCGCCGTCGAACGGCGCGCGGAGCTCGAGCGACCAGCGGTCGGCGAGCTCGGACACGGCGGCCGGCAGCCGCTCGAGCCATGCCGCGCGCTCGGGCGTCCGCCGCGCGCTCGCGGCGAGCCCGGCCGGAACGACGAATCCCACCGCCCGATTCTGATACACGCTGTGCCCGTGCAGCTCTCGCCGATCCTCGCGCGGCTCGAGCAGTACCCGTTCGCGCGGCTCGACGCGTGGCGCGCCGACGCGCGGGCGCGCGGGATCGACGTGATCGACTTCGGCGTCGGCGACCCGCGCGAGCCGACTCCGGCGTTCATCCGCGACGCGCTCGTCGCCGGGATCGGCGAGCTCTCGTCGTACCCGCGCGCGGCCGGGCTGCCGGAGCTCCGGGCGGCCGTCGCCGCGTGGATCGAGCGGCGCTTCGGCGTGGACGTCGATCCGGACCGCGAGGTCGTCCCGACGCTCGGCTCGAAGGAGGCGATCTTCTCGTTCGCGCAGGTCGCGGTCGGCGAGCGGCGCCTCGTCGCCGTGCCCGAGCCGGGGTATCCGGTGTACGAGCGCGGCGCGCTCTTCGCGGGCGCCGAGCTCGTCGCCGTGCCGCTGCGGGAGGAGAACGGGTGGCTGCCGGACCTCGACGGGTTCGACCGCTGGGACGAGCTCGCGCTCTTCTGGACGTGCTTCCCGTCGAACCCGACGGGGGCGACCGCGCCGCTCGCGTTCCACGAGGAGCTCGCCGGCCGGGCGCGCGAGCACGGGTTCCTGCTCTGCTCCGACGAGGCGTACTCGGAGCTCTGGTTCGGCGCGGAGCCTCCGGCATCGGCGCTCCAGGTCTCCGATCGCGCGAACGTCGTCGTCTTCAACACGCTCTCGAAGCGCTCGTCCATGACCGGGTACCGCTCGGGGTTCGTGTGCGCGGCGCCGCCGGTCGCCGACGCGCTGCGCGCGTTCCGCCCGACGACGGGCACTGCGCCGCAGGAGTTCGTCCAGCGCGCGTCCGTCGCGGCGTGGTCGGACGAGGCGCACGTCGAGGCGGTGCGCGAGGTGTACCGCCGCAAGCGGGAGACGCTCCTCCCGGCGCTCGAGGCGGCGGGACTGCGCCCGGTCGGCGGCGACGCGTCGTTCTTCCTCTGGCTCGCGGTCGACGGGCCCTCCGAGGCGGCTGCGCTGAGCCTGCTCGAGCGCGGGATCCTCGTCGCGCCGGGCTCGTTCTTCGGCCCGGCGGGCGAGGGGTACGTGCGGCTCGCGCTCGTCCCGACGCAACTCGAGTGCGAGCGCGCCGCCGGGATCCTCGGCGCGGCCGGCTAGCTGCCGAGCACGGCGACGGCCTCGACGACCGTCTCGAAGCGCACGGAGTGGAAGATGTCGAACGAGTGCTGCCCGCCCGGCAGCTCGAGGTAGACGACCGGGTTCGCCGAGACGCTCCGCAGCCGCTCGACGAAGTCCCTCGCGTGCTCCACCGAGACCAGGTGTCGCGGTCGCCGTGCGCGACGAGGAACGGCGGCGCGTCCGGGCGGACCGCGGCGAGCGGGGACGACGGCCGCCGGCGGTCTCCCCCACGCGGCCCGAAGTACGCGCCGAGCGCGACCGCCGCGGCGACCGACGTGTCGACGTGCTCGAAACCGGGCTGGAGCGCGGGGTCGTCGGCGGTGAGCGCGGCCATCGCAGCGAGGTGCCCGCCGGCGGAGCTTCCGGCGACGACGACCGCCGTGGGGTCGGCGCCGTGCTCGTGGCCCTGCTCGCGCACCCAGGCGATCACCTTCTTCACGTCGATCAGGTCGTCGGGAAAGCTCGCCGCCGGGCTCAGGCGGTAGTTCGCGCTGATGCACACCCAGCCCCGGCTCGCGAGCCCGTGGAGGAGGGGAAGCGCCTGGCGGCTCTTTCTCCCGTGGACGAACCGTCCCCCGTGCAGGTGGATCAGCGTCGGCCCGTCCGGCGGCGGAGAACGGCGGCGGTACACGTCGAGCAGGTTCCTCGCGCCCGCGTCGCCGTAGGCGATGTTCGCCACGCGCTCGACGTTCCGGGGGCGCACCGGGAACGGCATGAGCAGGATCCGCGCGAACGGAAGACGCCGGGGCGGCAGAGCCGCGCCGAGTTCGTCGCGCAGCGCGCGCTCGGCGGCGCGCCGCGCGCGGAGCGCCCGTCCGACGAGGACCGCGAGGCCGGCCGTCGTCAGGACGGCGAGCCCGACCGCCACCCGACCGCCCGACGAGTCGACGTCGCCCTGGGCGACCGCGAGCGCCGTCGAGGCGAGAAGGTAGTAGAAGGCGACGAACGGCAGCTCGTTCACCACGAAGCCGAGCCAGAAGCTCGCCGTGCCGAGGACCGGCGGCCGCCGCACCGGCGCGAGCGCGGCGAGCGTGCAGCACCCGACGAGCGCAACCGTCGCGAGATACCCGATCGGCACGGTCGACCGCTACCCGATCGGGGCCGACTCCTCCTCAGGCGCCGACCGGCTCCCCCGCGGCCTCCTCGAGCTCGGCGATCTCGATCTTCTTCATGTTCAGCATCGCCCGCATCACGCGCTGCGAGATCTCCGGGTCCGGGTTCGACAGGAGCCTCGGCAGCGCGGTCGGGACGATCTGCCACGACACACCGAAGCGGTCCTTCAGCCACCCGCACGGGCCTTCCTCGCCTCCGTCGGTGAGCTTGGCCCAGTACGCGTCGACCTCGTCCTGCGTCTCGCACCCGACCTGGAACGAGATCGCCTCGTTGAACGTGAACTCGGGCCCGCCGTTCAGCGCGACGAAGCTCAGGCCGTCGAGCTCGAAGCTGACGGTCATCACGGTCTCCGCGGGACGCGGGCCCGCCTCGCCGTAACGGGCGACGTGCACGATCCTCGAGTTCGGGAACACGGACACGTAGAACTCGGCGGCGTCCTCGCCGTCCTGGTCGAACCACAGGCACGGCGTGATCTTCTGGAGCTGCATCTTCCCGTCCTTTCGATGTGGTCGCTCGGCATTGAGACCCCGAGACGGGTGCGAACTCATCGCTTTCCCTCGCCGGGCCGTTTGACAAACTCGACGGGTGCCGCGAGCGTGGCGCACGGGCCTGCTGGTTCTCCTCGGCTACGCGGCCGTCTCGTTCGCGTTCTTCGGCTGGCGGCTGCTGCCACACCCGGGCCGCGTCGTCGTCGGCGACGGGTTCGACCCGCAGATCTTCATCTGGTCGTTCGCGTGGTGGCCGCACGCGATCGCGACCTGGACGAACCCGTTCGTCTCGCATGCGATCTACGCACCGAGCGGCGTCAACCTCGCGTGGACGGCCTCGGCGCCCGGGCTCGCGGTCGCGTTTGCGCCGGTGACGGCACTGTTCGGGCCGGTCGCCGCGTACAACGCCGCAATCGTGCTGCTGCCGGCGCTCGCGGCGTGGACGGCGTTCCTCCTCTGCCGCCACCTCACGGGGTCGACCTGGGCCTCGCTCGTCGGCGGGTACCTGTTCGGGTTCTCCGCGTACGTGCTCGACGAGCTGTGGCCGGGACACCCGAACCTGATCGGTGTCTTCCTCGTCCCGCTCGTCGCGCTCGCCGTCCTCCGGTACGTCGAGGGCGAGCTGGACGGGCGCGGCCTCGCCTGGCGGCTCGGGCTGCTGCTCGCGCTCCAGCTCTGGATCTCGACCGAGATCGCCTTCACGCTGACCCTCGCGCTCGCGATCGGCGGCGCGCTCGCCTTCGGGCTCGTCCGCGCCGCGCGGCCGCGGCTCCGGTCGTCGCTCGGCCCGATCGCGGCCGGCTACGGGCTTGCCGTCGTCCTCGCCGCGCCGCTCGTCGCGTACACGCTGATCGGGTTCGTGCCCGGGACGATCTGGAACGGCGGCGCGTCCGGCAGCGGCACGAACCAGACGGGCACCGACCTCCTGAACTTCGTGGCGCCCGCGGCGACGATCGGAATCGGCCGGGTCTGGGCCGTGCCCGCGAACCTCAACGCCGGTGGCGGCGCCGACGGCTACCTCGGCCTGCCGACGCTGCTGATCGTCGTCCTCTTCGCGATCCGCGCGCGGCGTTCGCCCGGTGCGCGGTTCCTCCTGGCGGCGTTCGCGACGGCCGCGGTCCTCGCGCTGGGCACGGCGCTGTGGCTCGACGGTCACAGGCTGGTCGGGCTGCCGTGGTGGCGGGCGGCGAGGCACCTACCGGTGCTCGACAACGTCTTCGCGTTCCGGTTCGCGCTCTACGTCTCGCTCGGGGCGGCGGTCGTCGTCGCCCTCTGGACGGCGACGGCGCGGGGCCGGATCTACCCGCGGCCGTACGTGCTCCCGCTGCTCGCGATGCTCGCGCTCGTCCCGACGGTGTGGGGCGCAGCGCGCGCGTCGTTCGCCCCGCGCCGCCCGCGGCAGCCGGCCTTCTTCACGACGCGCGCGTACCGCTCGTGCCTGCGCCGGAACGAGACGCTGGCGATCTTCCCGTTCGGCGAGGGCGGCGGCTCGCTCCTCTGGCAGGCTGAAACCGGCTTCTGGTTCCGGCTCGCCGCGGACGGCCTCCAGCCCGTGACGAAGCACGGAGAGCGGCTCACGAGCTTCGAGCGCGACCAGGTCGTCTTCGATCTCGACTTCGCGGAGATAGGCCGGCCGACGGCGGACCGGCTGCTCGCGTTCGCCGCGGACCACGGCGTCGACCGAATCGTGACGGTCGCGGGCGCCGGCTACCCGAGCCGCGCACAGCTGCGGCGGTTCGGCCCGACGCAGGCGATCGGGGGCGTACTCGTCTCGCCGGCGTGCGGCGACCCGCCGCTGACCGATCGTGATCTGAGCCGGTTCGTCGCCGCGTACCGTCGCGAGGTGCGGTCGCGCCCGAACGTCGGCTACTGCGTCGGCCGGAACTTCAGCCTCGTCCCGGACGGCCTCGACCCCGCCGGGCCGCTTGCGGGCGCTCGGCGGGCGATCTTCGTCGCGGGACGCGGCGTGACGTGCCCGCCCGCGCCGCCGGGGTTCCGCCGGCGCGGGTTCGCGACCGCCGCGATGAACGTGCCGCCGGGCACGTACCGGTACTACGTGCGCTGAGGTGGCCCACAGTTGGGCCGGCCCATGTGTACACATGGGCCGGGCAAAGGTGGCCACTCGGCCCGTCCCGCGCCTGCGATTACGATCCGGCGCGTGACCACCGAGGAGACGATCGCGGCGCTGGATCGCGGCGAGCTGCGCGTTGCCGAGCCCGACGGCGACGACTGGGTCGTCCACCCGGAGGCGCAGGCGGCGATCCTCGACTACTTCCGCTCGCGGCGGATGGAGCCGCGCGAGGTCGGCCCGTTCGAGTACCACGACAAGATCCCGCTCAAGTCCGGGTACGAGGCGCTCGGCGTGCGGGTCGTGCCGCCGGCCGTCGCGCGGTACGGCGCCTTCCTCTCGCCGGGAGTCGTGCTGATGCCGTCGTACGTGAACATCGGGGCGTGGGTCGGGCCGAACACGATGGTCGACACGTGGGCGACGGTCGGCTCCGGTGCGCAGATCGGCGCGAACGTCCACCTCGCCGGCGGCGTCGGCATCGGCGGCGTGCTCGAGCCGCCGGGCGCGCGGCCGGTGATCGTCGAGGACGGCGCGTTCCTCGGCTCGCGCTGCATCGTCACCGAGGGCGTCCGGATCGGCCGCGAGGCCGTGCTCGCGCCGAACGTGTCGCTGACCGCGTCGGTCCCGATCATCGACGTGACCGGGCCGGAGCCGGTCGAGCACCGCGGCTACGTCCCGCCGCGTTCGGTCGTCGTCCCCGGCACGCGCCCGAAGGAGTTCCCGGCCGGCACCTACCAGCTCGCGTGCGCGCTGATCATCGGCCGCCGCAGCGAGTCGACCGACCTGCGGACGTCGCTGAACGACGCGCTGCGCGAGTTCGAGCTCGGCGCCTAGTTCGATCCGGTCGCGGCGGGGCGCGCGAGGAGCGTGACCGTCATCGTGGCCGGCCCGGACTTCGACGCCGACGCGCTCACCGTGCACGGGTTTCGCCCGCCCGGGAGCGGTACCGGCGTCGTGAACGGCGTCCGGCCGGATGCGAGCCCGGTCTGCGGGTGGTTCCCGCCGGAGCAGTCGATCGAGTAGTTGACCTGGGTCGTGACGTTCGGCTTCGCCTCGACCTTCACCTCGACCGCGCCGGGACTGTCGGTCGTGCCGCCCGCCGCGCCGATCTGCGTCCCGGGCGCGGTGCGCTTCGCGAACTCGTGCCAGCCGTCGCCCGACGAGCCGCAGCCGGCGAGCACGAGCACGGCGGCGAGCACGAGGCCGGCCGCGAGCGATCGCACCTAGGCCGACGCCGCGCGCTGGAGGAGCGTGAACGTCATCTGCGCGGGAGCGGTCTTCGTCGCGATGGCCGAGATGTAGCACGACGCCGGCGGGCCCAGCGGGAGGAGGATCTGCGACGTGAGCGGCGCGTCGCCCGTGCCGCCGGGATGCGTCTTTCGTCCCTGCGCGTCGTCGTCGAGGTTGTTCCCGCAGATGATCGTGTACTCGGTGTGCACCTTCACGCTCGGCGTCGTCTCGACCTTGAGCTCGACGTCGGACGGGCGACCGACGTGCCCTTTCAGGAAGCTGGCCGTGGCTTTGCCGGAGACCTGCGACTGGGTCACGACCTGCCAGTCGTTCGCCGACGACGAGGACGACGACGACGACCGCATGCGGTGGCGAGGACGGCCACCGCAGCCGCAGCGAGGAGCACGATCGACGCGCGCATTCCGGGGTGATTCTAGCCTTCGCCCTCGCCCGGCTTCTCGACGCGCTCGGCCGGGCCGGTCAGGTACGCGCGGCCGCCGGCGATCCGGACCGCGAGGACGCCGCCCGGGAAACGCACCGTCGCGGGGCTCGCGCCGAGAGCGGCGACGACCGCGACGGCGCTCGTGCCCGACGAGCCGGTCTCCCCCACGCCGCGCTCCCACACCCGCGCCTCGACCGTTCCGGCGTCCAGGCGCCGGGCGACCTGGACGTTCGTGCGCTGCGGGAAACGCGGGTGCGTCTCGAGCAGCGGCCCGAGCCGGGTCACGTCGGTCGGGTCGCCCTCGACGACCGCGTGCGGGTTGCCGACGTCGACCGGCGTGAACCGGATCCCGTCGAGCTCCTCCGGCTCTCCGACTGCAACCACGCCGAGGTCCTGCTCGACGAGGCCGCCGCCGAGCATCCGCGCGGTGACCTCGCGGGGGCCGACCCGGACCGCCACGACTCCCGCGCCGCTCCGCTCGGCGAGCCAGCACGCGGCGATTCTCGTGCCGTTGCCCGACATCTCCGCGAGTGAGCCGTCCGGGTTCCAGATCGCGATCTCGACCCAGTCGTCGCCGACGCCGCGCACCTCGAGGATGCCGTCGGCGTCGCCGACCGCGACCCTCACGGCCTCCGCCGTGAGCTGCCCGCCCTCAGCGACGAGGTAGACGTTCCCTTGCGCCTGCCAGCGCGACGATCTCATCCGCGAGCTCCTCCGGAGACTGCCTCCCGTCGAGCGTAATCACACCCGGCAGCCGCCGGATCCACTTCCGCTGATAGCGGGAGAGGCGCCGGGTCGCCGTCACGACGGCGTCGACCGCCTCGGCCCGCCCGAGGGTCGCGAGCTGCTCGAGGCCGAGCACCTTGCGCGCGGTCGCGGACAGCGGCTGCTCCCACGCGGCGGCGGCCTCCTCGCCTCCACCCTCTGCGAGCATCCGCTTCGCCCGCGCGCGGATGCGGTTGTCGAGCCGCTCCGGCGCCAGAGCGAGGGCGAAGATCTGCGTCGGATGGCGGAGCTCGCCGGCCCAGAGGTCGTCGCCCGCGAGCGTCGCGCCCGCCTCCGAGAGCTCGAGCGCGCGCACGACGCGGCGGCGATCGTTGGGGTGGACGCGCGCGGCGGCGTCGGGGTCGCGGCCCGCGAGGAGCTCGTGCGCCCCGTCCGGGCCGAGCTCGTCGTACGTGCGCGACCAGCGCTCGCGCTCGCCGGGCTCCGGCGGCGGCGGGAAGTCGAGCGTCCCGAGGGCGGCACGGAAGTACAGGCCGGTGCCGCCGACGACGATCGGGACGCGGCCCGCGGCGAGCACGTCGTCGATCACGGCGTGTGCGAGCCGCTGGTACTCGCCGACCGAGACCTCGTGGTCGAGCGCGAAGACGCCGACGAGCCTCGCCGGATACTCCGGCGCCGCCGTGACGATCGGGATCCCGGCGTAGAGTGCCGCCGAGTCGGCGGACACGACCTCGGCGTCGAGCCGGTCGAGCAGTGCGCCCGCGACGGCGCTCTTCCCGGACGCTGTCGGGCCGAAGAGCGCGACGATCACGCAGCGACGAGCGCGTCCTGCGAGCCGCGGAGAGTCGTCGACGTCGCGCCTTCGATCCGCACCGGGACGAGCTCGCCCGCGGCCGCGTCGCCGGCGAAGTTGACCGTCGTGTTCCGCCGCGTTCGGCCGCGGAGCACCGCGTCGTCCGTGCGCGACGGGCCCTCGACGAGCACCTCCTCGACGCTGCCGACGCGGGCCTCGTTGCGCTCGCGGGCGACCCGCTGGGTCAGCTCGACGAGCCGCTCCATGCGCTCGATCTTGGTCTCGTGCGGGACCTGATCGGGCATCGTCGCGGCCTCGGTTCCCGCGCGCGGCGAGTACACGAACGTGAACGCGCTGTCGAAGCCTGCCTCCTCGACGACCTCGAGAGTCTCGCGGAAGTCGGCCTCGGTCTCGCCCGGGAAGCCGACGATCACGTCCGTGCCGAACGCGACGTCCGGGATCGCGGCGCGCATACGCGCGACGAGGTCGAGGTACCGCTCGCGGGTGTACGTGCGGCGCATCGCCTTCAGGATCCGCGACGACCCCGACTGGAGCGGCAGGTGCACGTGCTCGCACACGGCGGCGCACTCGGCGATCGCGGCGATCACGGGCTCGCGGAAGTCCTTCGGGTGCGGGCTCGTGAAGCGGATGCGCTCGATCCCGTCGACGGCGTCGCAGGCGCGGAGGAGCTCGCCGAACTCGGTGCGGACGCCGGGTGCGAGGTCGCGGCCCCACGAGTTCACGTTCTGGCCGAGAAGGGTGAGCTCGCGCACGCCGGCGGCGGCGAGCTGCGTGACCTCGGCGAGGACGTCGCCGGGGCGGCGGCTCCGCTCGCGGCCGCGGACGGCCGGGACGATGCAGTACGAGCAGACCGAGTTGCAGCCCATCGAGACCTGCACCCACGCCTGGAACGACCGCTCGCGATGCTGCGGGAGGGCCGCGGCGAATTGGCGATCGTCCAGCCCGAAGCGGCCGCGCGCGACGCCGAGCCCGCCGGCGCCGAGCCACTCGCCGAGGTGCGCGATCGAGCCGGGGCCGAACGCGACGTCGACCTCCGGGTAGAGCTCGAAGATGCGCTCGCGCTGCGCCTCGGCGTAGCAGCCGCCGACGGCGATCACGCGGTCGGGGTCGCGCCGCTTCCGCGCGGCCGCCTCCCCGAGGTACGCGGCGAGCTTCGTATCCGGCTTCTCGCGGATCGTGCAGGTGTTGAAGACGACGACGTCGGCCTCGTCGGCGCTCGGCGCCTCCCCCAGGCCGAGCTCCTCGAGCATGCCCTTGATCCGCTCGGAGTCGTGCGCGTTCATCTGGCAGCCGAACGTGGTGACGTGATAGCGTTTGTACATATCAGGCGCAGCCGGTGACTCAATGGCAAGATAGCCGCCGCGAACGCGGTCTACGGTTGCTCAGCTATGCGCGAGTCAGCGCCGTCCGCGGTCGGGAAGGCCCGAGTTTCATTAGTGAGGCCGACCAGTTCGCGCGCAACCGCAACTACGCGAAGGCCTACGGGCATCGGATCATCGAGCAGGGCTCCGATCTCGACGTGAGCGGCGGCGTGATGACCCGCCCCACTTTCGACCGCCTCCTTGAGATGATCGCGGCCGGCGAAGCGGACGGGATGATCGTCGCCAAGCTCGACCGGTTCGCCCGCTCGAACGTCGGCGCGCTCGCAGCCGTCGAGGCAATCGAAGGCGCGGGCGGCACGCTGATCAGCGTGGCCGAGCAACTCGACGCATCAACCGGCGCCGGTCGGTTCCTGCGCTCGATCCTCTTCGCCGCGGCACAGTGGGAGCGGGAGCGTATCGGTGAGACCTGGCACGTGGCGCGCAACTCCGCGGTGGAGCGCGGAATCCACATCGCCCCGCACGTCCCCCCGGGCTACGTTCGCGGCCCGAAGACGAACGACCCTGACACGGACCGCCGGCTGACCCCTCACCCCGTCTACGCCGAGGCGATGCGTGAGGCGTTCGCGATGGCGGCGCGCGGAGCGCGCGACTCGGAAATCGCCCGTTTCCTGAACGGACGCCGGCTGCCGTCCTACTCGATCAAGAACGGGGAGAGACCGACCTACTGGCAGGCATCGCGCATCCCTCGCCTGCTCGCGAACCGCGTCTACCTGGGCGAGGCGCGCAGTGGCAGCGGCAACGTCAGGTCTGACGCTCACGATCCACTCGTGGCCGAGGAGACCTTCCTGCTTGCGCAGCGGGGACGATCCGGCGGGCAGGACCTTCGCCAGCCTAACCGGAGCATGACCGCGCCGCCGAGCATCCTTTCCGGGATCGTTCGCTGCGCCGGCTGCTCATTCGCGATGAAGCCGCAGGACGCTGGCAAGACCGCGCCCGCCCTCTACCGCTGCGTCAAATCGTCCGTCCATGGTCTCTGTCCTGCTCCGTCCACGATCACGAAAGCGAAGATCGAGGCGTACGTGATCGAGCAGTTCCTCGCGCAGGCGGACATGGTGTTCGCCGGTTCGCAAGTCGACGATCACGACGAGGAGTGGACGCGGCTGGGCGCCGAGGCGGGCGCGGCAGAGCAGGCGTACCGGCGCGCGCTCACGAACGTCGAGCTGCGCCGCCAGATCGGCGACCGGGACCACGACGAGTTGCTTGCGAGCCTGCACCGCGACTGGCAGGCAAAGCTCCGCCAGGCGGAATCAGCGAGGCCGGCGACGGTCGCCCCGATACTGCTCCCCGAGGGGATGTCGCTCCGGGAACTCGTCGGCCAGCTGCGCGCGAACGGGGAGAACGAGAAGCTACGCAGCCTGCTCGCCGCCGGCATCGAGGCGGTGTTTGTCCGCCCCGCCCGAAGCCGGGCGCGCAACGTTTCCGCCGAGGATCGCGCGCGCATCGTCTGGCGCGGCACCGAGCAGCTCGAGCTCCCCCGCCGCGGCCGCCGTTTCGAACCGCGCACGTACGTCTGGTGAGCGGGCTTCCCACCTAGTGCCCGGATAAAGCTCCGCGAGAATGTCGCAGGCGCAGCGGGCAATCTCGGAGCGAACGAGCGGCCAGACGACCGCGCCCGACTTCCTCGTGACCTTCTCGCTGCTCACGACTTCGCGAGCAGCCGGGGCTGCGGTCGGTCTATTGGGGATGTGTCGACGCCCGCCCGCGTCGCGAGTTCGCGGCCTGCGGACAGAAACGTGTCCCCGCGAGGAATGTCTCCCCCGTTGAGGTACCCCGTCCTCGGCATGGTCTCGCCGCCGGCGACGTGTGCGACCACGCGGTCTGCGCGCATCCCGAGCACGCGATGGGTCATCTCCTGGTTCGTCGCGACCCGTCCGCGTGCGTCTTGCTTCCAGCCGAACTCGGGGAACGCGCCTTCGAGACGAGCCGTAAGGGCGGGCAGCACGACCTCGGCGTAGAAATCTCCGATTCGTAGCTGCGGTGTCGCCAAACGGGCAAACCTCCTCGTGTGTCCTTCTCGTTTGTACCAGATATGGGTTACATAGCGCAAGCGGATAGCTACTGGCAGGAAGGGCGCCCGGGTGGCATACGCCCTCTATCTGCTGCCTGATCCCTTTCGTGCACCTGCACGGTGACGTAAGCTCAGGTCGTGCGAGGAGCCGACCTGATCCGGGAAGCGCGGACGCGGGCCGGACTGACCCAAGACGAACTCGAAGACGTGAGTGGCATCTCTCGATCGCTCATTGCGCGCTGGGAACAAGGGGGTGTCGCACCCAGCGTTGAGAACTTCCTCGAGGTCATCGAGGCCTGCGGTTTCACGATCCCCCTCGTCCTTGTCGAGCTCGATATCTCCCTCGACGACCGCCTCAACAAGAACCGCCACCTCTCGCCTGAACGACGGGCACGACGCCTGCTGACCGAACTCGACAAGAGCGGCGAGGATGGCTGAGACGTCGCCGAGGTTCGATCCCTACGGAATTCTCGACGCGCTCGAGCGTCACCGCGTCAAGTACGTCCTGATCGGTGGCTTCGCGCGGGTTCTCCAAGGCACCGAAGAGCTCACACGGGGCATCGACATCGTCCCCTCCACCCGGACCGACAACCTGCGACGACTCGACGACGCACTCCGAGACATCGGCGCCCACCGGGTCGACGGACAGCAGCTCGATGACTTCGAGACCGACATCGCCGACCAGCCGCTGACCGAGCTCGCCACCGAGCACGGCGAGCTCAAGATCGTTCGGACACCGGAGGGCACGCGAGGCTACGACGATCTGCGACGCGGCGCACACCGAGAGCCCCTCGGACGCGGCGTCCGCACCGACGTCGCATCCATTGGCGACCTGGCACGTATGTCCACGGCACTCGGGGACGAACGACACCTCGCCCATGTCCGACAGCTCCGCCGCCTCACCGCGCTCGAGCGCGGTCGCAGCCGCGGAGTCGAACGCTGACTGACCCAGACGCCTCCGGTCGAGGGGTGGTGTTACGGGCACATGTTTCGTGACGTTGAGGCGGCTGGCTGACCGGGGGTCAGGCTCGAGTTCTGGATGATCATCGGCTCCAGGAACGGGTTGGTTCACCGCCACTCCCGCACCAGGCGATTAGGGGACGATGAGGCTGCGCAGACGTCTAGTCTCGGGCATGTCGCCTCCGCTGCCCTCTGCTATCTCTCGAGTGTTCGCGTCGGTGCGTCACGCCTGACGGCGAGAGGATCGTGTTCCCGCGGACGCCGATGGGTGGTTCGGTCTGGCGCCCGACTCATGAGTCTTGACTTTTCGAGCAGAGCATCGGTCTCCCTGAGCTGATGGTCAACCAGAGCGAGTGCCCGCCGTTCGAGCTCGATTTGAGCGCGCAGCTCGTCTCGACTCCGTCTACGGAAGGCTCCGCATTGTGCAAGCTTCCGCTCGGCAGCCTCGAGCCTTCGTTCAGCAGCGGCGTGCGTCTTGGACAGCGCACGGTGCTTCTGCTCGAGAAGTCGGCGGCGCATCCGCTCGTCGGGGGTGGGGTCTGGGCGTTCGATCTCGGGTCGGGCCTCGTGGCTGTGGCCCGGACGGCAAGGGGCGCTGATCGACTGCGAGTTCCTCGATCGCGGACTCCTCGAGCGCGCGGCCGAAGCGGGCGAGCGGGTCGCGGTCGTCGAGGTCGTGGAAGTGGCTTTCGTGTTCGCGGGGCGTGCCGGTTACGTAGAGGCGGGTCTCGGCTCGTGCCCGCGAGAGCGCGACGTAGCCCCATTCCTGGAGTCGGGCCTCGCCTGAGCCGAGGACGAAGGCGCGCTCGACCGTGAGGCCCTGCGCGGCGTGGCCGGTAAGGGCATAGGCATGGCGGACGTTGCCGGTCTCGAGATAGCTCGCGGCTCAGCTCGACGATCGGTCCTCGGTCGGTCGCGCACGACGAGCGTCGCTCTGTTGCGGAATCGATCTCGCTCGACGGTTCCGCGGGTGCCGTTCTTGACGCCGAGGGCATCCGAGTTGCGGAGACAGACGACTCGGTCGCCGGCCGCGAACTCCCGCTCCGCGACCACGAGGCGTTCCTTGCCGAGCCGGCCGGCGGTGTCCATGAGCGACCGGGCGAGCTGGTTGAGGTCGGCGACGTCGCTTCGGCGGAGGGCGAGCATCACGTTGCCGGCGAGGTCGTCACGGGCCTGCTCCCACCAGTCGGCGAGCAGTCGCGCTCGGGTGGTGACCGGGCTTTCGGAGACAACGAGTCGCTCGCGCTTCTCGGCGTAGGCGAGGTAGTCGCGCCCGACTCCACCTCGGACGCTGGCGAGAGCATCGCGCTCGAGCTCGTCGCGCTGCCGGCGGTTCTCGGTCAGGACGACGGCGCCTTCCCGCTCGACGATCCCGGCGAACAGCCCGCCTGCGCCGACCGCGGGGAGCTGGTGCGGATCGCCGATGAGGATCGCCTTCCCGTTCGCCTGCTCGACCAGCTCGAGAATGGGCGCGAGGACGCGCGTCTCGGCCATTCCTGCCTCGTCGACGACCAGGACGGAGCCGGCGGGAGGCCCCCGCTCGCGCGCGCGTCGTCGAGCAGCCGGTGGAGTGTCGTCGCGGAGATGCCGGTCTCGTCCTGGAGCTTCTCCGCCGCCACGCCCGACGGGGCGGCGCCCAGCACTTCGATGCCCGCCTCCGCGAAGACCTGGCCGACCGCGTGGGTCGCGGTCGTCTTTCCCGCTCCCGGCTAGGCCCACGATGCAGACGACGCGGTT